>JAFEDT010000009.1 GCA_018241445.1 Pseudomonadota bacterium | reverse complement strand
TCGGCGCGTTGCGGCTTCGTTGTAGCATAAATTTCGCGATCTGCCATCCAGGCAAATGGCACCACTATCGCCAGATTGAAGTGTTGACTTCGAATTGGCACTGCGCTCTTGCCGGCCAATCTAACAATATATAGAGGACCGAATTGGGGTGGAGAAATGCCCCAAATGCGTCCGATATGGCGCTGGACTCGCCAACGACAGCCTGTTTCCATGATGTCCGGGCACTGATCTTGCCTATATGTCAGAGGATCACGGCGTGACGCAGTTGGGCCTGATTGCAGTGGCGCGCGAAAGAATGCGCACGCGGCATTTTGCCCTGCGCACCGAACAGGTCTACCTGCAGTGGATTCGTCGCTTCATAGCATTTCACAAGCGTCGCCATCCCCGTGACCTCGGTGCTCCCGGCGTGGAGCAATTTTTGTCCCATCTGGCGACGGTACGCAAGGTGAGTGCGTCCACTCAGAATCAGGCGTTGCAGGCGCTGCTTTTCTTGTACCGCCACGTTCTGGGGATGGAGCTGCCGTGGCTCGACAATCTCACCCGCGCCTCGCAGCCGAAGCACCTTCCGATGGTCCTGACGCGCACCGAGGCGGCGGGTCTGCTTGCACAGCTGCAGGGCACTCCGTGGCTGATAGCCAGCCTCTTGTACGGCAGCGGCCTGCGGCTCACCGAGGGTCTGCGGCTGCGGGTCAAGGATCTGGAGCTGGACCGTGGTGAAATCATTGTGCGCTCTGGCAAGGGCAGCAAGGACCGGGTCACCATGCTGCCCGGAACCCTGGTTGCGCCACTGCGAGGTCATCTCGCCCGATTGCGCAGCTGGTTCGAGGACGAGCGGCGCCGTGACCGGCCTGGCGTGTCTATGCCGTATGCCTATGCACGAAAATTCCCGCGTGCTGCCACCCAATGGGGATGGCAGTACCTGTTCCCCGCGACGCAACTTTGTCGTGACCCCTATTCAGGGGGGTGGGTGCGGCATCATCTCCACGAGAAGGGTGTTCAGCGCGCGATACAGTCAGCCGTGCGCCGTGCCGGACTCGATCGCCCGGCGAGTTGCCACACCCTTCGACACTGCTTCGCGACGCACCTTCTGGAGGATGGTTACGACATTCGCACGGTACAGGAGTTGCTCGGGCACGCGGACCTCAAGACCACGATGATCTACACCCACGTGCTGTCAAGAGGGGCTGGCGGAGTGCGCAGTCCGCTCGACAGAAGCATCGCGCCGGCTCGTGACCCGTTACCGCGGACGGGTCGGGAATGACCCGTCCGCAGGAGCGCTCAGTGTGCGTCGGCGAGGTCGATCGCCCGATACACCGCCGCCAGGGTGGCCGATCGCCTGCCGTCCGGCAGGGTCAGCGCCAGCGCGCGTTCGCGGGCGTGATCGGCTCCTTGCAGGTGCATCAACAGGCGTTCGATCTCCGCTTTTTCCAGCGGGCCCAGGCGTACGTTCGCGAAGCAGCGGCCGGGACGTAGCAGGGCCTCGTCGATGTCGCCGACGTTGGGCAGGTTGGTTGTGAACAGGATCTTGCGGCCCTGGGCGCGAACCACGCCGTCGGCGATGGCGAGGAAACGATGGAGGTCGAGGTTGCCGTCGGCCCGCGCCTTGAGCAGGTGATCGGCGTCTTCGATAACGAATGCGTCGTGACTGCCGGTGACGAACTCCACGAAGATCTCGTCGCTCTCGAGGGCGCGCGTATCGGCGGTGTAGAGGGCTTTGGCGCTGTCACCCTTGCACTGCGACATGGCTGCCAGCACGGCGCGCACGAACCGCGTCTTGCCGGTTCCCGGTGGGCCCTGGAGGATCAGCACGGTCTCGCGCGCCGCCAGGTAGCGGGCGATGAAGTCTTCCACCGGCTCACGCAGGGCCGGATACGCTGCGTCGAGCAGGGGCGGATCAGCGATTTCCTCGAACGTCGCACTGGTCAGGCCGAGATGGCCTGACTTGAAATGCCAGTCGATCGTGAAAGTCCGCTCCTGCAGACGCCGGTCGCCGATGACGGCGAACAGCCGCTCGCGCACAGACGTCAGCCTGGTCGTGCTGTCGGCCCAGACGGCGATGGTGATCGAACTGTAGTCCGTCTTGCGCCGGCCGCGGGCGCTCACCAACACACCGGGGCCGTCAAGCAACAATGAGGCTTCGCCGAGCCGCTGTGCGGCAAGACCCATGCCCTGCGCGAGTTCGTCGAACAGCTCCTCGACCGGACGGCGCGCGGCGGCACGGATCAGTCTGTGGATCGGGTAGTGCGCGGCCCCGCGATCGAAAGCACGCAGTGTTCGCGCCGCCAGCAGGACGTTGCCGACCTCAGCAGGCTCTCCGAGCAGGGATACTCGTACCGGCGGATGGCCAAACCTGCCGGCCTCGGGCTCGCTCTCGATCCCGGTCCGTTCCTCAATATCGATGTCGAGTGCGCGCATAACGGTATGCAGACAGCAAAAAGCCCCTGGGGCACTGGCACGCCAGGGGCTTAGAGGCGTCAGCGACGCCTGGGCAAGCCGCCCGGCTCGAAGCATGCGCTCCAAGCCAGTGGCCTTTGGAGCGCTCAATTCATTTCACAGCAACACGCCTGATCCAGCGGCCCTTTGATCACGCTCGTCTCCAGTTCGATTCTCCGCCCACGCGGCGGAATTAGGGCCGAGCAGGATACATCTGACTTGCATGGTGTCAAGCTGTATGAGGAAGCAACGAGTGTGTCCCCGACGGCTCCGGACCGGTGTGAGCTAAGCGAATCCGTTCTGCCGCCACGCCTCGTACACCACCAGTGCGACGGCGTTCGACAGGTTCAGGCTGCGGTTGCCGGGCCGCATCGGGATGAAGAGCTGCCGCTCGGTCGGAATATCGGACAATACTTCGGCCGGCAGCCCACGGGTCTCGGGTCCGAAGCACAGGGCATCCCCGGGCTGGAAGTGGCAGTCGCTGTAGCTGTGCCTGCCGCTGGTCTCGATGCTGAACAGGCGCGCCTGGCCCAGCGCGGCCTGGCACGCCGCCAGGTCGGGGTATACGTGCACCCGCGTCAGGTCGGTGTAGTCCAGCCCGGCGCGCCGCAGCTCGCGGTCCCCGAGGCCGAAACCCAGGGGCTGCACCAGGTGCAGGATGCTGCCGGTGTTGGCGCACAGGCGGATGATGTTGCCGGTATTGGGCGGAATCTCCGGCTGGAACAGGACGATGTTGAACATGATTCCCGGCAGTGGTCGGCGTGGGCTGTGCGATAATGCGTCCATGACGACCCTCAGGCCAGAGGCGCCGCCGCACGCCGCCGCGACGGACGCCGCGCTGCTGGGCCAGCGCTTCTGCGGCATGCAGTTCAGCTCGCCGATCGTGCTGCTGTCGGGCTGCGTGGGTTTCGGCGAGGAATACACGCGGGTGGAGGGCTTTTCCAACCGCGATGCCGGTGCGGTGGTGCTCAAGGGCACCACCGGCGCGGCGCGCCTGGGCAACCCGGCGCACCGGGTGTGCGAGACGCCCGGCGGCATGCTCAACGCCATCGGCCTGCAGAATCCCGGGGTCGATCACGTGGTGCGGCACATCCTGCCCCAGCTCGACTTCTCCGAGACCCGCTTCATCGCCAATGTTTCGGGCTCCACCATCGAGGAGTATGTCGAGGTGACGCGGCGCTTCGACGACTCGCCCATCGACGCGATCGAGATCAACATCTCCTGTCCCAACGTGAAGGAGGGCGGCGTCGCCTTCGGCAACTACCCCGACATGTCGGCGCAGGTGGTGGCGGCCTGCCGGCGGGTCACCCGCAAGCCGCTGATCACCAAGCTGTCGCCCAACCAGACCGACATCGCCGAGAATGCACGCCGCTGCATCGAGGCGGGCAGCGACGCGCTGGCGGTGATCAATACCCTGATGGGCATGGCGATCGACGTGCGCACCCGCCGCGCGGGTCTGGGCAACGTCCAGGGCGGGCTGTCGGGTCCGGCGATCAAGCCGATCGCACTGCTGAAGGTGCGCCAGGTCTACGAAGTGGCCGGCCCGCACGGAATCCCCATCATCGGCCAGGGCGGCATCACGACTCCAGCCGATGCGCTGGAGTTCCTGATCGCGGGCGCCACCGCGGTGGGGGTGGGTACGGCTCTGTTCTACAACCCGATGGTGTGCAAGGTCATCAACAACGGCATCTGCGACTACCTGCGCACCCACGACCTGGCCAACGTCACCGAGCTGGTAGGCACCCTGCGCACGGGCAACGAAGTCCCGGGCTGCGCCCTGTCGGGCTGAGGCGCCCGCACAGAACGGCCTGCTGTTACAGCAGGCGCTGCTGCTGACCGCCGGCTGATGCCGCTGCCGCCGGCGCGGCGGCAGGCGGCGCGTTGACCCGGATGGTGGTCGGCGCGGCGCCGGCGAAGGTCACTCCCAGCACGCCGAGGCGTTCCAGGATCCGCAGGTTGATGCGCTGCTGCGCGTCGGCGTACACCTTGAAGTCCGCCACGTTGACGTAGAACACCACTTCAAACAGCAGCGCCGCATCGCCGAAGCTCAGCAGGTGGCAGCGGTCGAAGCGTGCGTTGGGTGTGGCCTCGATGATCTCGCGCACGGTGCGCGGCACGGCGGCCAGCGCGCTGACCGGGGTCTCGTAGTGCACCGCCATGCGGAACAGCGAGCGCCGCTCCACCATGCGGCCGAAGTTGCGCACGCGCGCCTTGAGCAGGTCGGCGTTGGCGAACACGATCTGCTCGCCGGTGACGCTGCGCAGGCGTGTGCTCTTGACCCCGATGTGCTCGACGCTGCCCTGGCAGTCGTCCACGCCCAGCATGTCGCCGATGACGAACGGCCGATCGAGGGCGATGGACAGCGAGGCCAGCAGGTCCGCCAGCACGGTCTGGACCGCGAGCGCCAGTGCAATGCCGCCTATGCCCAGGCCCGCCAGCAGCGGCGCGATCTGCACCCCGAGGTTCTGCAGTGCCAGCAACACCGCCACGCCCCAGATCAGCAGGCCCGTTGCAAACACGATGACCTGCATCGAGCCCTTCAACAGGGTGTCGGCGCCGCCGGAGCGCTGCTGGCGCACCTCGATGGCGAAGCGCACCGCGGCCATGGCCCACAGCGCCATCTGCATCCAGAACAGCGTGACCAGCGTGATCGTGAGGAGGCGCTCGATCCGCGCGGGGAAGGTCAGGTCGCGCGAGGCCAGCCATACGGCCACGCCCCACAGGAAGAACCGGTTGGTGCGCGTGAGCAGCTGTCCGGCGAGGTCGAAGGCGTGGTGCGGGTTCTGCGGCCGGGCTTTGGCGAAGCGGCGGCGCTGGGCGCTGATGAAGCGGCCCGCCAGCGGCAGCACGGTGAAGGTTACCAGGAAGACGACGGCCGCCAGCACCCACGAGCCCAGCTCGTTGCCCAGAAACTCCATGTGCCACAGTTCGCGCCAACCCGGCATCGCCCCCACCCTCACCTGCAGCCCAGCCGGCCAGGACAATACCGGGTTCCGGCGTGCACGACTACGCGCCGGCCGTGGTGGAATCGAGTCCCAGCTCGCGCGCCTTGCGCGCCAGGGTGTTACGGCCCCAGCCCAGCAGGCGCGCCGCTTCCTGGCGGTGCCCGTGGGTGTGGCGCAGCGCGCTATTGAGTAAAGCGCGCTCGAACTGCGGCTGCGCCACATCCAGCAGCGGCGGCCCGCCGCTGCGGGCCTGCCGGTCCGCCCAGCTCTCCAGCGCCGCCACCCAGTCGCTGCGCAGCTCCCGTGCGGCGGCCCCGAGCTGCGGCGGCAGGTCGCTCAGGTGCACCTCGCGCCCGGGCGCCAGCACCGACAGGCGCCGGCACAGGTTCACCAGTTCGCGCACATTGCCCGGCCAGGAGTGGGCGCAAAGCCGCGCCAGCGCCTCATCGGCCAGCACCTTCGGCTCGACCGCGAGCTCCTGCGCCACCACGCGCAGGTAGTGCGCCAGCAGGTCGGGCACGTCCTCGGCGCGCTCGCGCAACGGCGGCAGTTCGATGCGGATGACGTTGAGGCGGTGATACAGGTCCTCGCGAAACTGGCCGCGGGCGACACGGTCCTGCAGGTCCTGGTGCGTGGCGGCGATCACCCGCACGTCCACGCGCACCGCGGTCTGTCCGCCCACGCGGTAGAACTCGCCCTCGGCCAGCACGCGCAGCAGGCGGGTCTGCAGTGGCAGCGACATGTCGCCGATCTCGTCCAGGAACAGCGCGCCGCCGTCGGCCTGTTCGAAGCGCCCGCGGCGCTGCTGGTCGGCGCCGGTGAACGCGCCGCGCTCGTGGCCGAACAGTTCCGACTCCAGCAGATCGGCCGGAATCGCGGCGGTGTTGAGTGCGATGAATGGCCGCGCGGCGCGCGGGCTGTGCTCGTGCAGGGCGCGCGCCACCAGCTCCTTGCCGGTGCCGGACTCGCCGGTGATCAGCACCGTGACGCTGGAGCGCGCCAGGCGGCCGATGGCGCGGAACACCTGCTGCATCGCCGCTGCGCTGCCGAGCAGTTGTGGTATGCGCGGGGCGGGGTCAATGTCCGCCTCGCCGCCGCCGGTGGCGCGGGCGGCGCGGCGCACCAGGGCCACGGCATGGTCGATGTCGAACGGTTTCGGCAGGTACTCGAAGGCGCCTCCCTCGTAGGCCGACACGGTGCTGCCCAGGTCGGAGTGCGCCGTCATGACGATCACCGGCAGGTCCGGCTGCGCGGCGCGCACGCGCCGCAGCAGCGTAAGCCCCGAGGCGCCGGGCATGCGGATATCGGTGATCAGTACGTCGGGCCGCTCATGGCGCAGCGCCTCCAGCGCCGGTTCGGCCGTCTCGAAGGCGCGCACCGTCACGCCATCCTTGCGCAGCGCGCGTTCCAGCACCCAGCGGATGGAGGCATCGTCATCGACCAGCCAGACGCGCAGCGCGCTGTCGTTCATGGATCCTCTCCCAGGGGCAGCAGCAGCGTGAACACCGTGCGCCCCGCTTCACTCTCGAATTCAATGATGCCGCCGTTGCGCGTCACCAGTTCCTGCGCAACCGCCAGGCCCAGGCCGGTGCCGTTGGCGCGGCCGGTGACCAGGGGATAGAAGATGGAGGAACGCAGGTGCTCCGGCACGCCCGGCCCGTGATCCTCGACCTGCACGCAGGCCACCAGCCGGTGCGGTGTTGAGCCGATGCTGACGTGCATCTGCGCCCGCGTGCGCAGGATGATGCGACCCTGCTCGTCCTGCGCCTGCAGCGCGTTGCGCGCCACGTTCAGCAATGCCTGGATGAGCTGGTTGCGGTCGAAGCGGCCGTCGGGAAGGCTGGGGTCGTAGTCGCGGTGGATCACGACGCCGGCGTGAGCCTCGGCGCGCAGCAGCCGGTACACATGCTCGCAGACCTCGTGGATGTTGTGCGGGCTGCGGTCCGGGGCGCTGTTGGGGCCGACCATGGAATCCACCAGCGCGGCCAGCCGGTCCGCCTCGCCGATGATCACCTGGGTGTATTCGCGCAGCGCCGGTGCCGGCAGTTCGCGCTCCAGCAGCTGCGCCGCGCCGCGCAGGCCCCCCAACGGGTTTTTGATCTCGTGCGCCAGCTGCCGCACCATCAGGCGGCTGCCGTCCAGCCGCGCCAGCAGGTCGTTCTCGCGCGAGATGCGCTGGCGCTGCGTGGCGTCCGCCAGCTCCAGCAGCAGGTGCCTGCCGGTGAGGCCCGGCAGGGGCGAGATGGTCAGGTCCACGGTGCGCGCCTCGCGCGGCGCATCGGCTGGACGCAGGGCGAGTTCGCGTTGGGTCAGCCCCGCGCCGCTGTCCAGCGCGCGCCGCAGCAGCAGCAACAGCGGCGCCGGTTCATGCAGCAGTTCGGTGAACGGCCGCCCGCGCGCACTGTTGAGGCTGAAGGCGAGCAGGTCCTGTGCCGCGACGTTGGCGTATACGGGGCACAACTGTGCATCCAGCATCAGCAGCCCCGTGGACAGCGCGTCCAGCAGGTCGGCGGGATCGAAGTGCGTCAGCACCGAGGGCGTGCCGCGCCCGGCGCTCACGACCGCCCCCGCTCAGGTGCAGGGGCTGCGGCGCCTGTCGGCAGGAAGCGGCCTAGCGGCTGCGCGGTTGCGGCGGCGGGGGCGCCTGGTGCTGGGGATTGGCGGGATTGTTCACCGACACCTGGTGAACGTGCACCGTCACCGACGGTCCCTGGCACAGCAGGCTGCCGTCGCTGCCGCGCACCAGCACCTGCAGGGTGTGCGTACCGCGATCCACCGGCGAAATGCTGAACGACGTGCCCGTGGGCGCACCGCCGTTGAGCGCCTGGCCGTCCATGCTCAGGAACACCTGGTCGCCGGCGCGCAGCACCGGGTCGGTCCGCACCGTGATGTTGAGCGCGTCGATGTTGGAGAGCGTCTCGTCGTCCGCCGGCTGAATGATGTTGCAGCCCTGGTAGGCGGGGCCCGGCGCGGCCGGGGCGGCGACACCGGAGTCGGACGTCACCGGGATGGTCCCGGCCTTGTAGGTCTGCGCCCCCTCGATGTGCAGCTTCTGCGCGTTGGGGTGCGGCTGGTCGCTGTAGTGGACCACGCCGTTCTCGTCGGTCCACTTGTAGACGGTCGCCGCCACCGCCAGCGGCACCGCGGCCAGCAGGATTAAGGTAAACGTCAGTATGCGCGCCATGCCTTAGCATAGACCCAAGCCACAGCCGCGACAAAAACGGGCGGCGCGGACTGTGCGCCGCTACCGCCCGTGGGGATGTCGTCGTGGCCCGTCGTGGCATGCGCACTCAGCAGCTGTAGTACATCTCCAGCTCGACCGGGTGCGTCGACATGCGGAAGCGCGTCACTTCCTGGTACTTGAGGGCCAGGTAAGCATCCAGTACGTCGTTGGTGAACACCCCGCCGCGGGTCAGGAACTCGCGATCCTTGTCCAGGTGCTCCAGCGCCATGTCGAGTGAGTGGCACACGGTCGGGATGTGCTTCGCCTCCTCCGGCTCCAGGTCGTAAAGGTCCTTGTCGGCCGGGTCGCCCGGATGGATCTTGTTCTGGATGCCGTCGAGGCCCGCCAGCATCATGGCGGCGAAGGCGAAGTACGGGTTGGCGCACGAATCCGGGAAGCGCACCTCGATGCGGCGTGCCTTGGGGTTGGACACCCACGGAATGCGGATCGAGGCGGAACGGTTGCGCGCCGAGTACGCCAGCATGACCGGCGCCTCGAAGCCGGGCACCAGGCGCTTGTAGCTGTTGGTGCCGGGGTTGGTGAAGGCGTTGAGCGCCTTGGCGTGCTTGATGATGCCGCCGATGTAATACAGCGCCAGGTCCGAAAGCCCGCCGTACTTGTCGCCGGAGAACAGCGCCTTGCCGTCCTTCTGCAGCGACTGGTGCACGTGCATGCCGCTGCCGTTGTCACCGACCAGCGGCTTGGGCATGAAGGTCGCGGTCTTGCCGTAGCCGTGCGCGACGTTGTGCACCGCGTACTTCAACAGCTGCACCTCGTCGGCCTTCTTCACCAGGCCGCCGGCGCCGATGCCGATTTCCGACTGGCCGCCGGTGGCGACCTCGTGATGATGCACTTCGACCACCAGGCCGAGCTCCTCGCAGGCGAGGCACATGGCCGAGCGGATGTCCTGGAACGCGTCCACCGGCGGCACCGGAAAGTAGCCGCCCTTGATGCCGGGGCGGTGGCCCTTGTTGCCGTCCTGGTATTCGGTGGAGGAGTTCCACGCGCCCTGCACCGAGTCGATCTTGTAGCAGGAACCGTGCATCTCGTTGGAGTAGCGCACGCTGTCGAAAATGAAGAACTCGTTCTCCGGACCGAACAGCGCGCCGTCGGCGATGCCGGTGGACTTGAGGTACGCCTCGGCGCGCTTGCCGAGGGAGCGCGGGTCACGCTCGTAGCCCTGCATGGTGGCGGGCTCGATCACATCGCAGCGGATGTTGACCGTGGTCTCCTCGAAGAAGGGATCGAGCACCGCGGTGTTGGCTTCGGGCATCAGGATCATGTCCGACTCGTTGATGCCCTTCCAGCCGGCGATGGACGAGCCGTCGAACATCTTGCCGTCGCGGAACAGGTCCTCGTCGACCACCCGCGCCGGTATCGTGACGTGCTGTTCCTTGCCGCGGGTGTCGGTGAAGCGCAGGTCCGCGAACTTCACCTGTTTCTCCTGGATCAGTTTCAGTACGTCTTTCGGTGTCATGTCGCCTCCGGAAAAGGGTTACGGTGCCGCCCCCGCACCACAGGCGGGTTCTCCCTGGCGCGCACTGCGGCGCACCAGGAATGGCGTAGCTGTTCTCGATAATGCAGGTGTCGTGCCAGAGGGAGGCTGCCCCGAAATCATGCAGTTAGGTCGAGTCTTGCTGACTTTGTGCACCATGATAGAGCAAAGTGCCTCAGCACGCACTATTTTGGTGCGTCACATGAGACGGTACTGCGCCGGCCCTGCTGCGCCGGGCAGCCAGCACCCGCGGCACGGGCCTCGCCGTATACTCGCGCGCTTTCCTTCGCGCCTTCGCCTTCTGGGGATTTCCGCAAGCCATGAAAATCGGCGAGACGCCGCGCACCTTCCAGGACCTGATCTTCGCGCTGCAACGCTACTGGGCCGCGCAGGGCTGCGTGATCCTGCAGCCCTACGACATGGAAGTCGGCGCCGGCACCTTCCACACGGCCACTTTCCTGCGCTCCCTGGGGCCGGAACCGTGGCGCGCCGCCTACGTGCAGCCCTCGCGGCGGCCCACTGACGGCCGCTACGGCGACAACCCCTTCCGCGCGCAGCATTACTACCAGTACCAGGTGGTGTTCAAACCCTCGCCGCTGCAGATCCTGGATCTGTACCTGGGAAGCCTGCAGGCCGTGGGCATCGACCCGCGTGTCCATGACATCCGCTTCGTGGAGGACAACTGGGAGTCGCCCACGCTCGGGGCCTGGGGCCTGGGCTGGGAGGTGTGGCTCAATGGCATGGAGGTCACCCAGTTCACCTACTTCCAGCAGGCGGGCGGCCTGGATTGCCGCCCGGTCACCGGCGAGATCACCTACGGACTGGAGCGCCTTGCCATGTACCTGCAGGGCGTGGAGAGCATCTTCGACCTGTTGTGGAGCGAGGGACCGCAGGGCCGCATCACCTATGGCGACGTGTTCCACCAGAACGAGGTGGAGCAGTCGGCCTACAACTTCGAACACGCCGACGTGCCGACGCTGTTGCGGGCGTTCGAGGACCACGAGCGCGTGTGCAAGGCGCTGCTGGCGGTGCCCCTGCCGCTGCCCGCCTACGAACAGGTGTTGAAGGCCTCGCACACCTTCAACCTGCTGGACGCACGGCGCGCCATCTCCGTCACCGAGCGCCAGCGCTACATCCTGCGGGTGCGCGCGCTGGCGAGCGCGGTCGCGCGCGCCTATTACAACAGCCGCGAGGCGCTGGGCTTCCCGTTGTTGAAGAGCGCGACGGCCACGGGCGCGGCGGACCCGGCGCCAGTCAGCGGGTCGACGCCCGACCTGCCTCGCCCGGGAGGGTCCACATGAGTGCGAAACACTCGGACTTCCTGGTCGAGATCGGCACCGAGGAGCTGCCGCCGAAGGCGCTGCTGTCCCTGCAGCAGGCCCTCGCCGCGGGCGTGACGGCGGGACTGCAGAAAACTGCCCTGACGCACGGGCCGGTGTTGGCATTCGCCACGCCGCGACGGCTCGCCGTGCGGGTGAGGCGCCTGCTGCTGCAGCAGCCGCAGCAGCAGATCCGCCGCAAGGGACCGCCGGTTGCAGCCGCCTTCGACTCACAGGGCCAGCCGACCCGCGCCGCGCTGGCATTCGCCGCCAGTTGCGGCGCAACGCTCGAGACGCTGCAGCAGCTCGAGGAGGGCAAGGGCCGTTTCCTCTTCTTTGTCGGAACCCGGCCCGGCGAGACCGCCGCCAGCCTGCTGCCGCAGATCGTGCAGGCGGCACTCGACGCGCTGCCCATCCCGCGCCGCATGCGCTGGGGCGCGGGCGAGGCGCAGTTCGTGCGCCCGGTACACTGGATCGTGATGCTGCTCGGTCGCGAGGTGGTGCCGGCAACGCTGCTCGAGACGCCCTCGGGAAAGATCACGCGCGGGCACCGCTTCATGGCACCACGGCCGCTGACGCTGACCAGTCCCGCGGCTTACGAGCGCACCCTGCTGCGCGGTTACGTGCTGGCCGACTTTGCCCAGCGACGCGAGCGCATACGCGAGCAGGTCACCGCGGCCGCCATAGCGGCCGGCGGCCGCGCGCTCATCGGCGAGGCGCTGCTGGACGAGGTGGCCGCACTGACGGAGTGGCCGGTGGCCCTGGTGGGGCGCTTCGAGGAACGATTCCTGGCCCTGCCGCGCGAGGTCCTGATCTCCACCCTGCAGGATCACCAGCGCTACTTCGCGGTCGAGGACGGGCAGGGCCGGCTCAAGGCCTGCTTCATCGCCGTCAGCAACATCGAGAGCCGCGAACCTGACAAGGTGCGCGCCGGCAACGAGCGCGTGGTGCGCCCGCGGCTCGCGGATGCGGCGTTCTTCTGGGACCAGGACCGGCGCGTGCCGCTCGCCGCGCGGGTCGGCGGCCTGGACGCGGTCACTTTCCAGGCGAAGCTCGGCTCGCTGGGCGACAAGACCCGCCGCGTAGTGACCCTGGCGCGCTGGATAGCCGCCGCCCTGGGTTCCGCCGCCGGCGAAGGGCTCGACGCGCAAGTGGCGCGCGCAGCAACACTCTGCAAGTGCGACCTGCTGACCGCCATGGTCGGGGAGTTCCCTGAGCTGCAGGGCATCATGGGCAGCCACTACGCCCGCGCCGACGGCGAAGCGGCCGCCGTGGCGGACGCCATCCGCGAACACTACCTGCCGCGCAGCGCCGCAGACACGCTGCCCGCAACCGTGGCGGGAGCGGTACTCGCCGTGGCCGACCGCCTGGATACCCTGGCGGGTATTTTCGTCATCGGCGAGAAGCCGACCGGCAACAAGGATCCCTTCGGCCTGCGGCGCGCGGCGCTGGGGGTGCAGCGCATCCTCATCGAGAAGGACCTGGGCGCGGACCTGGACCTGACGCAGGCCATCGGGCAAGCGGTGGAACTGGTGCAGGCCGATATCGCAAAGACGGCCGCAATGCCGGCGGCGATCGGGACGGACCGCGCGGCCGCGCAACCCGCCCGCACACCGCGGTCCGCGGCCGTGGTGCGCCCGGCCGCAGAGCTCGTCGCGGAAATCTACGACTTCCTGTACGAGCGCCTGCGCGCCTACAACCTGGAGAGTCCGGCCGCGGCGGCGGGCGAGACCCCGGCGCTGACGGTGGAGATGTTCGAGGCGGTGCTGGCGACACGGCCGGCCTCGCCGCAGGACTTCCAGCGGCGCCTGAGGGCGCTGCAGACCTTCCTCGGGCTGCCCGAGGCTGCGACGCTGATAGCCGCCAACAAGCGCATCGCCAACATCCTGCGCAAGGTGGACACTGCTGCGCCCGCTGAAGTGGAGGTGGGACTGCTGCGCGAAACGGCGGAGATCCGCCTGTTCGATGCCGTGCGTGCCCTGCGTGACTCGGTGTCCGCGGCCACCGCGCGCCACGAATACGCCGCGGCGCTCGGCCAGCTCGCGCAGTTGCGGCCGGCCGTCGACACCTTCTTCACCGACGTGATGGTGATGGCCGAAGACCCGCGGCTGCGCGGCAACCGCCTCGCCCTGCTGGCCCGGCTGCAGGCGCTGTTCGCGGCCATCGCCGACCTGTCGCGCCTGCCGGGTTGAGCGTGCGCCCGGGGGTGGTGCAGTGGGTCGGTTCGGTGTTCTTCACGGGATTCCTGTTCCTGTGGACCTTCCTGTACGCGATCCCCTTCGCACTGATCTGCCTGTTCCTGCCGTTCCCGCGCCGCTTCGCCCTGGCGCGCGCCTACGCGGCGAGCGTGCTGTGGGTGTTGAAGTGGAGTTGCGGTCTCGACTACCGCATCGAGGGAGAGCCCCTGCCGGCGGGCTGCCACGTCACGCTGTGGAAGCACTCCTCCAGCTGGGAAACCATGGCGATGATGGTCGTCATCCCCCGCCAGGTGTGGGTACTCAAGCGGGAGCTGTTGTGGTTGCCCGTGGTCGGCCTGTGCCTGCGGCAGCTGCACGCCATCGCGATCGACCGGCGCGCCGGGCACTCGGCCGTGTCGCAGGTGATCGCGCAGGGCAAGGACCGGCTGGCCGAGGGCGACTGGGCGGTGATCTTCCCGGAAGGGACACGCATGCCGGTGGGCGAGACGCGTCGTTATGGCGTCAGCGGCGCCCTGCTGGCGCAGGAGGCGGGCTGCCTGATCGTGCCCGTAGCCCATAACGCCGGCCACTTCTGGCCGCGGCGGGGGCTGCTGAAAAAGCCGGGGATGGTGCGGGTCGTCATCGGCCCGCCCGTGAACCCGGCCGGACGCGAGGCACGGCAGGTCAACGATCAGGTGCAGGCCTGGATGGAGTCGACCGTAAAGTCACTGACCCCGGCGGTCACTGACCCCGGCGGTCACTGAGACCCGATTCGTTCGCGGGCTACCTCAGCAGCAGCAGATCGAGCTGCCTGGGGGATGCCGCGATCTGCGCGAAGTCCGCCGGCACCGGACCCGCATCCGTGAAAACGTGCGGCCTCAAACCCGCCTCGCGCAACAGTTGCGGCAGGGCCTGCGGCGTGAGGCCGGTCAGCGGCAGGCTGTCGGGGGAGTACTCCAGCACCAGCGCCTCGCAGCGCCGCAGCAGCACGCCTGCGCCTCGCAGCACGAAATACTCGAAGCCCTCGACGTCCACCTTCATCAGCCGGATGGACCGCTCACCGAGCTGTTGCGCTTCCCAGAAGGCCCGCAGGGTGGTCACCGGCACGGGCACCGTGCCGCCGCTGGAGCCGCCATCCAGCAGTGTATGCCGGCCGTTGTTGCTGGCCTTGTAGCGGTGCAGGGCCAGCGTCCCGGTTGTCTCGCCGAGGGCAACATTGAACGCCGATACCGCGCTCGCGCCGTTGCCTGACAGGTGGCTGGCCGCCAGTTTGTTGGCCGCCAGATTGTGTTGCAACAGCTCGAAGCTGCCCGGATCGGGCTCGAAGGCGAACACCCGCGCACCCGGATCGCTGAGCCGCCCCAGCAGCACGCTGTACCAGCCGAGGTTGGCGCCGACATCCAGCGCCACCTGCTGCGGGCCGATGCGGACCCGGTCGATGAGATAGCGCGTCAGCGCCGGCTCGTGCACGCCGCGGCGGTAGATGTGGCGCGTGATGACATCCGCGGACGGGCCGCGGAAACGCAGGTCGAAGGGGCGCGCGACGGCTTCAACGTATCCGTCACGGCTGCGCAGGCGCGCCACCCCGAACTGCACGGTGCGTAGCAGGCGTGTCGGCCAGGGGTGCTCTACGGAGCTGACAGGACCTCCCTTGATCCATTGGCCGGATTGGCCCGCGGCCATCCGGCGGATCCGCCGGGCTTGCGCCTACACGTCCAGGTTGGTCACCGACAGCGCGTTCTTCTCGATGAACTCACGCCGCGGCTCGACCTGGTCGCCCATCAGGGTGGTGAAGATGTCGTCCGCCGTTACCGCGTCCTCGATCTTCACCTGCATCAGCCGACGCGTCTCCGGGTTGATGGTGGTATCCCACAACTGCTCGGGATTCATCTCACCCAGGCCCTTGTAGCGCTGGATGGTCTGTCCCTTGCGCGCCAGGTCGAACAGCCAGTCGATCGCCTCCTTGAAGGAGCCGACCTCGTGGCGCGCCTCGCCACGGGAGACGTAGGCGCCCTCGCCGATCAGTCCGGCGAGCGTGCGTCCCAGTTCCGCGATGCGCTGGTACTCCGCGGAGTCGAAGAATTCGCGTGGCAGGTACTTGTGGCTCAGCGTGCCGTGCTCCGTGCGGTGCACGACGATGCGCGCCGCGTGTCCGCCGGCGGCTTCCTGTGCTTCCACGCGATAGCTGCGCGTGCCGTCATCGCTGCTGGCAGCAAGCCGTCCGTCCAGATCGCGCGCCCAGCCGCGCAGCCAGTCCAGCCGGTCGAAACTGGCGCCGGTGACCGCCGGCATGTAGATCAGCTGTTCCAGCAGGCGGTCATCGTAGCGCCGCGACCAGCGGCGGATGATGGCCTGCACTTCCATGTACTGCCGCGCCAGCTGCTCCAGCCCCGGTCCGGACAGCGGCGGTGCTGCGGAATTGACGTGCAGGCTCGCCTCTTCCAGTGCCGCGGCCAGCAACATGCGGTTCAGCTCGCCGTCGTCCTTGACGTAGACCTCCTGCTTGCCGCGCTTGACCTTGTACAGCGGCGGCTGCGCGATGTAGATGTGACCACGTTCGATCAGCGCCGGCATCTGCCGGTAGAAGAAGGTCAGCAGCAGCGTGCGGATGTGACTGCCGTCGACGTCGGCGTCGGTCATCAGGCAGATGCGGTGATAACGCAGCTTGTCGATGTCGAAGTCGTCGCGGCCGATGCCGCAGCCGAGCGCGGTGATCAGCGTGCCGACCTCCGCCGATGACAGCATCTTGTCGAAGCGCGCGCGCTCGACGTTCAGGATCTTGCCCTTCAACGGCAGGATCGCCTGGGTGCGCCGGTCGCGGCCCTGCTTGGCGGAACCGCCGGCCGAGTCGCCCTCGACGATGAAGATCTCCGACAGCGCCGGGTCCTTCTCCTGGCAGTCCGCCAGCTTGCCTGGCAGGCCGGCAACATCGAGGGCGCCTTTGCGCCGCGTCATCTCGCGCGCCTTGCGCGCCGCTTCGCGCGCGCGCGCCGCCTCCACCATCTTGGCGACGATGGCGCGCGCCTCCTGCGGATGTTCCAGCAGGAATTCCTGCAACTTGCCGGCGACCGCGGTCTCCACCACGCCCTTCACTTCCGAGGACACCAGCTTGTCCTTGGTCTGCGAGGAGAACTTCGGGTCCGGCAGTTTCACCGACAGGATCGCGGTCAGTCCCTCGCGCGCATCGTCGCCGGTCATCGGGATCTTGTCCTTGCGCGCCGACAGTTCCTTTTCAACATAGTCGTTGAGCGTGCGCGTCAGCGCGCTGCGGAACCCCGCCAGGTGCGTGCCGCCGTCCTTCTGCGGGATGTTGTTGGTGTAGCAGAACATGCTCTCCTGGTAGGAGTCGTTCCACTGCAGCGCCACCTCCACCGCGATCGGACCTTCCTGGGTGCGAAACCAACACACCGACTCGTGGATCGGCGTGCGCGTGCGGTTCAGATACTTGACGAAGGCCTGCAGGCCGCCGGCGTGGGCAAACACGTCCGACTTGTTTTCGCGCTCGTCGATCAGTTCGATGCGCACGCCGGAGTTGAGGAACGACAGCTCGCGCAGCCGCTTGGCCAGCACGTCGTAGTTGAAACTGATGTTGGTGAAGATCTGCGCGCTGGGCTTGAAGCGGATCAGGGTGCCGCGCTCGTGCGTCTCCCCGACCACCGCCAGCGGCGCGACCGGCTCACCCAGGTGATACTCCTGGCGGTGGAGCTTGCCGTCACGCGAGATCGACAGCAGCAGGTAGTCCGAGAGCGCATTGACCACCGACACGCCCACACCATGCAGGCCGCCGGAGACCTTGTAGGAACTGTCGTCGAACTTCCCGCCCGAGTGCAGCACGGTCATGATGACCTCGGCTGCGGAACGGCCCTCCTCGGGGTGGATGTCGACCGGGATGCCACGGCCGTTGTCGGCCACGGTCACGGATTCGTCGGCATGAATGGTGACTACGATCCGGTCGCAATAACCGGCCAGGGCCTCGTCGATGGAGTTGTCCACCGCCTCGAAGACCATGTGGTGCAGGCCGGTGCCGTCATCGGTGTCCCCGATGTACATCCCGGGGCGCTTGCGCACCGCGTCGAGACCCTTTAAGACCTTGATTTTACTGGAATCGTAGACGTCGTCTGAAGACATGCCATGGCCCGGTAACGTGACAGATCATTATAGCGGTTGCACCCTGCCCTGTACCACGCGGAACGTGCGCTCAGGTGTGCCGAACAGCCGCGATTCCGCCGTCAACGAGGTGGCGATGAGCTGACATCGCAGCTCCTTGACGTAGGCGATGAAGCACTGCAGCCGCCCGGCATCCAGTTCGGCTCCCGGATCGTCCAGCAGCAGGGTCGGAGCGAGGCCGGAAACCTCTCTGAGCAGGCGCAGTTGCGCCACGGTCATGGCGATCGCCACCAGCTTCTGCTGCCCGCGGGACAGAATCTCGCGAGCTGGCCTGCCGTCCACCAGCACCGCCACGTCGCCGCGGTGCGGACCCGCGTGGGTCTGTCCGCGAAGCCGGTCCCGCGACCGATTGGTCTCCAGCGCGGCCGCCAAGCTCTCCCCCTGCGGCCAGCCGCGCCGGAAGCGTAGCTCGACTGGAAGTTCGGCCAGGGTCCTGACAGTCTCCTTCCAATAGGGTTGGAGGCGCTCGAGAAAGGCCTCCCTGGCGAGAGAGAGGGACTCGCCCAGGCTGGTGAGCTGTGCGTCCCAGCTCGCAGCTTCCTGTGGGGACTCTCTCAACGCAGCATTGCGCTGGCGCAGCGCGCGGCCGTAGCGGCTCCAGGTATCCAGGAAGCGAGGTTCCACGTGAAACGTCGCCCAGTCAATCCATCGTCGCCGGCGGTGTCCACCTTCCTCTATCAATCGATGAATACCCGGTTCGATGACTTGCACCGGGAATATTCGCGCGAGCTCGCTCAGGGAGTCGGCGGGCCCTCCACCCACCCTGGCCTGCACACCGTCCGCCAGTGACACTCGCACTACGAGTGACTGGGAGAGTGAATTGGCTTCGATGAGCCCACTGACTCTCAAATGATCCTGTCCTGCCGCGATTAGGGTCTTATTGTTGCTGGAACGGAACGATCTACCTCTGCCTAACAGATAAATGCCCTCTAGCAGCGAGGTCTTGCCCGAGCCGTTATCGCCCCAGATCAACGTAAGCGAGGGGCCCACCCGGAGTTCGGCGCTGGCGATGCACCTAAGCTGAGTAATGGTGATATCCGCAAGGCTCATGGGCCCACACCGCTCTCCATGCCGCAACCGTGGCAGGCATGGTATCGCTCCCGCTGATGTTCAGTCACAGCCTCTGGCGGGGTTGGCACCTGTCCCGCCCTGGCTTCTCAACTGTGGCGATGGTACCTGCGCGCGCGCCCGCCCGTTTCTTCAGTGGCCTGGCAGGCAGAGCGGAACTCGGTTTGCCTGGCTAGGCCGCCTGGGTCCGGCGGGCATGGTGGCGATGTCTGCCATCGCGTTGGCGCGGAGATGCCTGTCCGGCGCAGGATTGCCGGTGACTGCCTTCGGGGTCGCTGGTGTCCACCCGGACTTGCGGCCCCGATGGGCCACGGCCTGTAGGGTTCTCCGTTGCAGAGAGTCCCGGGCAAACCGCCTGATCTACTGTCCGCGCGACCGGGTGCTCCACGCATTGCTGCTCAACTCTGGCGACGTGGCGGGCTAGCGGCTTGGCGGCCTGGCGGCGCAATTGTTGCCTCGGATTGGGGTTCCACGTGAAACATCAATCGTGGCGCGTGTCGGATCGACCGGATTGCAATCTGCACTCGCGGACGATTTCCTGGCATGGAAGATCGGGTCTCCGGCGCGACGGCGGGCGTTCCACGTGGAACAACGGCTGTGCTGGCCGAGGCGATGGGGAAACGTGCAGATGCATCCCATGAAGCGGACCTGCGGGCGAAGTCGGCGTTGTAGCCGCAACGGCCGGACCAACCATTCCGGTTGATCCATGTTCCACGTGGAACTAACCAACAGCGCCCATGGTGGCCGCTTACAACCGAAAGAATTCGAACAGGCCCCAGGTTGTCGGGTACCGCCAAGCGGGCGGGCTTACCCAAGTTGCAATGGCTCGCCGAGTCTGGCGCATAAGCCTGAATGGGAGGCGGGCACTTGATGAAGGTCGGCCGGGCCGTGTTCGGCATCCCGGCGGCACCGACAGAGTGCAGCAGTGAGGCGTCGGCTCGGGGGCACTCAAGCAACTGTTTCAGTGTTTCGGTCGCGCGCCGCACTACAACAGCAAGATAAACGTTTAAAAATCAATCCCTTGGGCACTGATTGCCCCTGAACCACGCTGAAGCAAGCACTTTACCGATTGGATTCGAACGACTCTCTCGCCCGGGGACCGACCTGGCCGCGGCAACCCGCGCGGGACCGCGAAACAGGCGCTGAGATGCAGGGCTCTACAAGCGCATGGGCATGACAACGTAGCGCGCGCTGGTGACGCCCGGAGCATGGATCAAACAACTGCTGTTGGAATCCGTCAGGCCGATCGCCACCTTGTCACCTTCCACGGCGCCCAGCGCATCCAGCAGGTAATTCACGTTGAAGCCGATCTCGACTTCGTCGCCCTTGTAGGTGACTTCGACCTGGTCTTCAGCCTCTTCCTGTTCGGGATTGTGCGCTTGCAGGGTGAGCAGGTCCGGGCGGGCGGTCAGCCGGATTCCGCGGTATTTCTCGTTCGAAAGGATCGCGGTTCGCTGTAGCGCCTGCCGCAGGGTCTCGCGATCGGCCTCTACAGTTCGCGGTGGACTCCCGGGGATTACCCGCCCGTACTCCGGGAAACGACCATCGATCAGCTTCGAAGTGAATCGAATGTCGCCGATCTGAGCGCGAACGTGATTTGTTCCGACTGACAGCTCTATTTCTCCATCGGTACCCAGGATCCGCTGCAGCTCCAGCACACCTTTACGCGGAACGATGACCTGCTGGGTTCCCTGGCCCTTACCCGCCAGGGCCATCTCGCACAGTGCGAGGCGATGCCCGTCCGTCGCCACGGCGCGCAGCGCTTTGCCGTCGGTCTCCAGCATCAGCCCGTTGAGGTAGTAACGCACGTCCTGCTGCGCCATCGAGAAGTGGGTCTTGTCGATCAGTCGCCGGAACTCGCCCTGGGCGAGGCGCAGTGTCTGCTGCGCGTTGATGTCTTCCACCAGCGGAAAATCTCCCGCGGGCAGGCTCGAGAGCGTGAAGCGGCTGCGGCCGGCGCGGATCGAAACACGTTCGCCCTCAGTACTCAGCGTGACGCTGGTCTTCTCCGGCAGGGAACGGAAAATATCGAGCAGCTTGCGTCCCGGCACCGTGATTTCCCCGGCCTGTTGCACGGTGACGCCGTGCGCTGCAACCAGCTCCACTTCCAGGTCCGTGCCCGTGACGCTGAGCTTGCTGTCACGCGCCTGCAGCAACACGTTGGCCAATACCGGCATCGTCTGCCGGCGTTCGACGACGCCGATGACACTCTGCAACGGCACCAGGATATCTTCGCGTGCGGCGGTCAGCTTCATGGGATGCAACTCTCTATCCGGAAATCTCTTTGGGTAGAAGATCTGATTGTTAAGACTATAGAGCCTGTGTGTCGTGGGGATAAGAAAAGTTTCTCCGTTCGCGTCAGTCGCTTGCGCTGCCTGCGGAACCGGCACGGAACCACCGGCAACCTCCGCATCCCCTGTGCGGGCCCTGTGGACAACTCTATCCCCATTGCGGCCCACAGATAATCCACAGGCCTGCGCACATCATCCCGCCAGGGTTCTCAACAGGTTCGAATAATCTTCCTTCATGCGCTGCTCGGTGTCGCGCAGCTCGCGGATGCGCTTGCAGGCGTGCAGGACCGTGGTGTGGTCGCGGCCGCCGAAGGCATCCCCGATCTCCGGCAAGCTATGGTTGGTCAACTCTTTCGCCAGGGCCATGGCCACCTGGCGCGGGCGGGCCACCGAGCGGCTGCGGCGCTTGGACAACATGTCCGCCATGCGCACTTTGTAGTAGTCCGCCACGGTTTTCTGGATGTTCTCGATGGTAACCAGCCGTGCTTGCAGCGACAGCAGGTCCTTCAGCGCTTCCTTGGTGAATTCGAGCGTGATCGGATGGCCGGTGAAACGCGAGTTGGCGATCACGCGGCGCAATGCACCCTCCAGCTCGCGCACGTTGGAGCGGATGCGCTTGGCGATGAAGAACGCCACTTCCTCGGGCAGCGCGACGCCGGCGCTGTGCGCCTTGGTCATCAGGATCGCCGCACAGGTTTCCAGTTCCGGAGGTTCGATGGCCACCGTCAGACCCCAGCCAAAGCGCGACTTGAGGCGTTCCTCCAGGCCCTCGACCTCCTTCGGGTAGCGGTCGCAAGTCAGGATCACCTGGTGCTGGCCCTCGAGCAGTTCGTTGAAGGTGTGGAAGAACTCCTCCTGCGAGCGTTCCTTGCCGGCGAAGAACTGGATGTCGTCGATCAGCAGGGCGTTCAGCGAGCGGTAAGCCGCCTTGAACTCGTTCATCGAGTTGTGCTGCAGGGCGCGCACCATGTCGCCGACGAAGCGCTCGGAGTACACGTAGGCAATGCGAGCATCGGGATTGTTCTGCTTGATCAGGTGAGCGATGGAGTGCATCAGGTGAGTCTTGCCCAGGCCGACACCACCGTACAGGAACAGCGGGTTGTAGGCCTTGCCGGGGTTCTCCGCCACCTGCAGGGCTGCCGCCCTGGCAAGCTGGTTGCTCTTGCCCTCCACGAACGTCGCGAAGGTGAAGTCCGGGTTGAGGCGGGCGCCGACGATCAGACCCTCGGTACGCGTCGGCGCGCGCGCCGCGCCCCCGGCATGGTGCTGGCCGTGGGGCTGGGCATGGGAGGTGTGTGTCGCTGCGGCTGGCGCCGGCGCCGCGGGGGCCCGGGTGCCGACTTCCACTGTAACGATAGGTGCACGGCCACTGCCGCCGTCGCGCAGCAACTCGCCGATGCGCGGCAGCAGATGCGTATTGACCCAGTCAACCACGAAACGGTTGGGCGCCAGCAGCTTCAGGACCCCATTCCCCTCGAGGGCCTGCAGCGGGCGCACCCAGGTGTTGAACTGCTGCTGTGGCAGTTCTGCCTCCAGGGCGCCCATGCAGCGACTCCAGAGCGACGCTTCCACGCGTTGCCTCCGCGGTACCGGTCAGGAACCCTAAGGAAAAGGCCGCGCAGTCTATACCCATCATGCGGCCGGCTGAAGATTCTCGGAACGCCTGACCTTCGGTTCTGCTCCCCCGGCTTCGGCCTCATGTACCGGGTTCGCTTCCGGCGAACCCGGAGAGATGTGGCGCGCAGCGCCTGGGATGTGGCGCGCAGCGCCTGGGAAGTTGACACCTTGAGGCTCAACGGCTTAGCCTTGCCGCCCTTTTTTGACCCTGCGGACCGGGTTTTCACGGAGCCCCTCATGGCCACCAAGCGGACTTATCAGCCGAGCAAAGTGCGCCGCGCGCGCACCCACGGGTTCCGTGCCCGCATGGCCACCAAGAATGGGCGCAAGGTGCTGGCGCGACGCCGTGCCAAGGGCCGGCGCAAGCTGACGCCCTGATCGACTGGCCGCAGGCACTTCCCAGCGCTCTGAAGCGGCCCAATCGAAGCGATGACCCCATGTCAGGGCAGTTCTCCCTGCCGGCGCGGCTACGCCTGCGGGCCAAGGGCGAATTCGACCGGGCTTACGGGCGCGGCCGGCGCCTCGGCGATGGCTATTTCGGCATGACCGTGGTTGCCAACCCGGCCGGGTACCCGCGCCTGGGCCTCGCGGTGGCGGTCCGGGTCGCCGGCAATGGCGTGCGGCGCAACCGCATCCGGCGCATCATCCGTGAGTCCTTCCGCCTGCACCGCCATGAACTTCCGGCCGTAGACGTGGTCGTGAGTGCGCGGCCCCTCGCGCGGGATGCGCGCGCCCCGCAGTTGCACGCCAGCCTGCTCACGCTGTGGAAACGGATTACTGACGAATGCGCCACCTCGCCGCCGCCCTGATCCGCGGCTACCAGCTCGCGATCAGCCCGCTGCTCGGGCCGCGCTGCCGGTTCTACCCGAGCTGTTCGCAGTACGCACACGAGGCGCTGCTGCGATTCGGGCTGCTGCGCGGCGGCGCTCTGGCGCTGCGCCGCCTGGCCTGCTGCCACCCCTTTCATCCGGGCGGCTACGATCCCGTTCCCGCGGCCCGGCACCGTTCCGACTGTCACGAGCACTCATGACCACCAGCACCGGCGCCAACCTGCGCTACTACCTGTGGGGCACGCTGGGCGTGCTGCTGTTCATCAACTATCAGACCTGGACCCACGACTTCGCATCCGCGCCCGCGGCAGCGGTCGAATCGGCCACCAGGGGACAGGCGCATCCGGGCACCGGCATCGGGAACAGCCTGGGTGAGCGGGTACCGGCAGCGGCGACCGCGCCGGAGCCCACCACGCACTCCGCGGCCCCTGGGGCACCGGCCGCCGGCACTGTCTCCGCCGCACCTGCATTAGGGACGCCGCAAGTCAGTGCCCCGGCTCCCGTGATCCACGTGCGTACCGATGTACTGGACCTGGATATCAGCACTCGCGGTGGCACGGTGACCCGCGCCGACCTGCTCGCCTATCCCAAGGTCAAGGGCGAGGCCACCCCGGTACGCCTGGAGAACGACGACGATGCGCAGACGCTCTACCTGCTGCAGTCGGGCCTCGCCGCGACTGCCGTCGGTGTGCCGGCGCCGACGCATTCGGCGCTGTATCAGGCCGCCAGCAGTGAGTATTCCCTGGGCAGCGCCGCGGAACTGCGCGTGCCGCTCACCTGGAGCGAGGACGGGATCGAGGTCACCAAGACCTTCATCCTGCGCCGCGGCCAGTACCGCATCGATCTGCAGTACCAGGTCCACAACGGCAGCGGCGCTGCCTGGCAGGTGCGCCCCTACGCGCAGATCCTGCGCAACGACCCGCGGACCAAGGGCTCGATGTTCAACGTCACCAGCTCCGCCTTCCATGGACCTGCGCTCCACGACGGCACCAAGTACCGCAAGCTGAATCCCGCAAGCAGCGACAACGCCAACCTGTCGGTGCAGGTGACCGACGGCTGGATCGCGGCCCTGCAGCACTACTTCGTGACGGCGATCGTGCCGCCGAAGGGCACCGCCCATCAGTTCGCGCTGCAAGTCGATGGCAACCAGTACCTGCTGTCGGACTTAGGTCCCGCGCACAGCATCGCCACCGGTGCCAGCGGGGAGTTCGGTGAGAGTCTGTTCGTGGGGCCGAAGCTGCAGAAGCAGCTGCGGGCGGCCTCACCGGAGCTGGGGCGGGTGGCCGACTACGGTCCCCTGTGGATCCTGGCAATGCCGCTGTTCACGGCGCTGTCGTGGGTGCACGCGGCGACGGGCAACTGGGGCGTGGCGATCATCCTGGTCACCTTCCTGCTGAAGCTGCTGTTCTATCCGCTGTCGGAGGCCAGTGGGCGCTCGATGGCGAAGATGAAGACCCTGCAGCCGCGCATCAAGAACCTGCAGGAGACCTACGCCGACGACCGCGAGAAGCTCGGCCGCGCCATGATGGACATGTACAAGCGCGAGAAGATCAACCCGGTCGCCGGCTGCCTGCCGATGATCATCCAGATCCCGGTGTTCCTGGCGTTCTACTGGGTGCTGCTGGAGAGCGTGGAGATGCGTCAGGCGCCGTTCGCTTTCTGGATCCACGACCTGTCTTCGCGTGACCCGCTGTTCATCCTGCCGGCGATCATGGCGGCGGCGATGTTCGTGCAGTACAAGCTCAATCCCGCCCCGCCCGACCCGGTGCAGGCCAAGGTGTTCATGTTCATGCCGCTGGTGATGTCGGTGACCTTCGCCTTCTTCCCCGCCGGCCTGGTGTTGTACTGGGTCACCAACACTATCCTGTCGATCGCGCAGCAGTGGAACATCAACCGCCGCATCGAAGCGGCGGTGGCCAGAAAAAACTAGCGGGTTCGCCGCTTCTCGTTTCTGTCTTGGCTATATGACCCGGGTTCGTTCCTGCGAACCCGGGTGAACCCGGCGCGCAGCGCCTGGACAGTGGTAGCCTTGGCTTCCTGAGGGAGCCGCCGCCGCATGACCCGTACGGACACCATCGTGGCCGCAGCAACCCCACCCGGACGGGGTGGAGTGGGCATCGTGCGGCTGTCCGGGCCGAAGGTCCCCGAATATGCGGCCACCCTGCTCGGAGAGCTGCCCCTGGCGCGCCACGCCACCTTCGCCCCCTTCCTGGACGGGCAGCGCCAGCCCATCGACGCCGGCATCGCATTGTTCTTCCCCTCGCCGCATTCCTACACGGGCGAGCACGTGCTGGAGTTGCAGGCCCACGGTGGTCCGCTGGTGCTGGAGGCGCTGATCGCGCGCGCCCTGGAGCTGGGGGCCCGGCGGGCACGACCGGGCGAGTTCACCGAGCGCGCCTTCCTCAACGACAAGCTGGACCTGGCACAGGCCGAGGCGATCGCCGACCTGATCGACGCGGGCTCGCAGCAGGCGGCGCGCGCGGCCATGCGCTCCATGCAGGGGGAGTTCTCGGTGATGGTGCGCGGGCTCACCGAGGCCGTCATCGATGTGCGCACCCACGTCGAGGCGGCCATAGACTTCCCGGAGGAGGAGATCGACTTCCTCGCCGATCGTGCGTTGATGGACCGCTTCCAGCTGGTACGCGAGCACTTCGAGGCAGTGCAGCAGAGCGCGCAGCAGGGGCGTCTGCTGCACGAGGGCATGACGGTGGTGATCGCCGGCCGGCCCAACGCCGGCAAGTCCAGCCTGCTCAACCGCCTGGCCGGATACGAAGCGGCCATTGTCACGCCCATCCCCGGCACCACGCGCGACCTGCTGCGCGAGCGCATCAACATCGACGGCATGCCGCTGCACGTGATCGATACCGCCGGTCTGCGCGGCGAGGCCGATGCGGTGGAGGCCGAGGGCATCCGGCGTGCGCAGGCGGAGATGCACCGGGCCGACCGGGTGCTGTTCGTGGTGGACGCCGTCGCTGACCCGGACGCCGCGGCCTTTCAGGGGGAGCGCGAGCGCCTGCCGCCCGACGTTCCGGTCACGCTGGTCTTCAACAAGTGCGACCTGGCCGCCGGCCTGCCGATGGGTGACACGGTCAGCGGGCCGCCGCGCTTGCTGCTGTCGGCGCTGGAAGGGACGGGGCTCGATGCCCTGCGCCGCCACCTCAAACAGGTGATGGGCTACCAGGGGGGCGGCGAGGGCGGCACGATCAGCGCCCGCGCGCGGCACCTTACTGCACTGGCGCGTGCCCGCACGCATGTCGGTGAGGCCGAGCGTCAACTGCGCGAGCGGCGCGCCGGGGAGCTGGTGGCGGAGGAGCTGCGCGCCGCGCAACAGGCGCTGGGGGAGATCACCGGCGAGTTCACGCCGGATGACCTGCTGGGGAGGATCTTCGGGAGTTTCTGCATCGGAAAATAGTTCGACTTCCGAAGGCCCGCAGACCTTCGGCAACCTCGACGCGGTTGACATCCGGTTGCGGCCATGTGTCAAATCGTGTTTCGGGGGAACAACAACACGTGACGCGGTGTCGTGGCGCAGGGCCGCGCACAGCATCCAACATGAAGGTACAACAACATGTTCAGGTCAACACGCCGGCCTTCGCTGTTCGGCAGCGCCGCCGTGCTCGCCGTCATGCTCTCGGCGTGTGCGAGCTTTCCGACCCAGGAGCTGGACAAGGCATCCAACACGAGCCTGCATGTCATAGCGGTCGCACCGATCGGGATGCCCGACAAACCCATGGTAACGATCGTGAACGCGGTAGGTAACAGTTTTGGGTTGATCGGCGCGGTGGTAGAAGCCGCGCGGGCTTCCAACGCCTCCAACGAAGCCGTAAACGAACTTGCCAGCGGTGGCCTCGCATACAAAGCCCAGTTGCCTGCGGACATCGAGAGCTCGCTCAAAGCGGCCGGCTTTGAAGTGCAGATGCTCCAGGGTGCGCGCGCTGCAAACCAGACGGCCAGTTTCCTGACGACCTTGCCGGCCGCGCCGGGCGCAGATGCTGTGCTGGACCTCTACGTCAGCTACTTCGGTTATGAAGCAGCTGGTGCCCAGTCCGCCTACAGGCCGGCGGTACACCTCGAGGCGCGCTTGCTGGACGCGAAGACACAGAAGGTGATCTTTGCCGACCAGATCTACTACAACAATTTCATGCCGGCTGCTGCCAAGAAGGCGATTACTATCGAGCCGGACGCGCAGGCCGTGTTTGCGGATCGAGCCGCGATGCGTGCGGCACCGGCGGACGTCGCCAGATGGCTGCGTGTCGCGCAGAAGGCGGTAGCTGATGGGCTCGCCAATCAGCTGAAGTGAGGCCCGCGTGAGGACGTCACTGACGCAACCGGCTGCCACGGTGTTGTTGGCGGCCTCGCTGGCGCTGACCGGCGCAACGCCATTTGCCGCGGCCGCGCCCGCGCCGCCGACCCCAGCGTGCGCGAATGCACGTGCGGAGTTGAAATCCATCGACGTTACGGAGCTCTTCCTGAAGCAGAAGGGACAGCTGGATCTCAGGTCGCAAGCCGGATGCCTTAAGCTCGATACCGGACTGGAGTTACCCGCGTTCCTGCTCAGGCTCCCTGACTTCGAAGCCCCGTATGCGATCAGGATGGAGGCGCCTTTCGGCAACGGCACTTATCTGCTGCCACGCATCGACATGCTTGACGGAGAGTTCAAGACCCTCCGGACCATCGGCGCGGAGAGCGCCAGGCGTCGGGCAACCGAGATGTCGCTCGTGGTCTTTGAGAATTCCTCGAATGCGGCGGAACGCTACCTGCTCATCTATGCCGACCCCGGACATCTGGCAGAGCAGGATCAGAGGACGATTTCGCAATCGACGATGGTGTTCGTGGGCACGGGCTTTTTTATCGCCGGCGATGACCGGACCACCTCGCGCCATTCTTCCACGGAAGGCAAGCTGACGGTGTCACTCGTCGGACCGCAGTGGGACCAGGCAGTGCGTTCCCGGGGGCATCACTAGACTGGCTGACGCTCCTGTCACCGCAACCCCAGGTCCTTGCTGTACACCACGTTCATCACGTTGTCGTACCAGCCCAGCACCTGCGGCTTCACCAGGTGCTTGTTGACATAGAAATACAGCGGGATCGCGGGAGTGTCGGCCAGCAGCACCCGCTCCGCCTCCTCCAGCAGCGCACGGCGCCGCGAGGTGTCGCGCTGCTGCGCCGCCTCATGCACCAGCGCGTCGTAGTGCGGGTTGTTGTAATGCACCAGGTTCACGCCGTAGTCGCTCTTGAAGTACTCGGCGAAGGCGTTGGCGTCGTTGTAGTCGCCAACCCAGCTGGAGCGGAACATCTGTACGTCGCCGCGGTCGATGTCGGACAGCAGCGTCTTGAACTCCACCTGCGTCAGGCGCACCTGCGCGCCGAGAGCCTGCTTCCACATCGAGGCCACCGCCACCGCCACCTTGGTGTGCACCTCGCCCGCGTTGTAGCGCAGCTCGAAACTGAGCGGGTGCGCCTCGGAGTATCCGGCCTGCGCGTACAGGCGGCGCGCTTCGGCGATGCGTGCGCTGAGCGGCATGCTGCGGTAGTCGAAGGACTGCGGGGTGTACTGCGCCACCTGCGGCGGCACCCAGCCCCAGGCCGGCAGCTCCCCGACGCGCAGCACCAGCCGCGCCAGGCGGTCGCGGTCGATCACCATCGACAGCGCGCGGCGCAGGCCGGGGTGACCGGCGAAGGGTGCGCGGCGCAGGTTGAAGCCATAGTAGTAGGTGGTCAGCTGCGGTGAGATATGCAGCTCGCCCGGCAGGTGCGAGCGGATCCAGTCGAACTGGCCGCGCGGCACGACGACGGTGATATGCAGCTCACCGCTGCGATAGCGGGTCAGCTCGGCATTCTCGTCGGGGATGATCAGGTACTTCACCGCCGCCAGCCGCGTCGCGGCATCGTTCCAGTAGTAGTGATTGCGCCGCAGCAGCACGTAGGAGCCCTGCAGCCAGTCGGCGAGCACGAAAGCGCCGTTGGCCGGCATGACGCCGGCGCGCGCGTAGTCGCCGGGATGCTGCGCCAGCGTGGCGCGATGCACCGGGCAGGTGCAGGGGCGCGTCAGGAGTGCGGGGAGGTAGGGCGCGGGGGAGGCGAGCGATATCACCACGGTATGCTCATCCGGGGCCACGACCCCCAGCGAGGCCGGTGGCTTGCGGCCGGCGACGATGTCGCTGGCGTTGGCGATGACGCCGATGTACTGCGCGTTGGCCGAGGCGGTGGCCGGATCGACCAGGCGCGTAAGGCCGGCAACGTAGTCGGCGGCCACCACCGGGTCGCCCGTGGACCAGCGCGCCTCGCGCCGCAGGTGGAAGGTCCAGGTCAGTCCGTCGCTACTGACGGCCCAGCTCGTGGCGCCGCCGGGCGCCGCGCCGCCGGCGTGGTCCAGGATCGTGAGTCCCTCGCACAGGTCCCGCAGGATGGTCTGTGCCTCGAAGCCCCGCAGCTTCTGCGGATCGAGCGAATCAGGGTCCGGCCCGCCGCCGCGCAGCAGGGTCTTCCCGCCCGCCGCGTCCGACCCGGTTGCCGCGCCGCTGCCGCCCGGTGACCTGGCGCAGGCCGCCAGCAGGCCCAGCGAACACAGCAGGCACAGCAGGCACAGGGTGCCCCACCACCGCGACGACGTCCTCAAAAGGGGCCTGCTCACGCGGACCTGGTGCCGCGCCCCGCACGCGCCCGGCTGGCGTTGATCTCGCTTCGCAGTTTCTGTGTTGCCGCGCGCGCCGCGGCGGCGAAGTCTTCGCCTTTTGATGCGTAGAGGATGCCGCGCGAGGAACTGATGATGAGACCCGTGCCCGCGGCAGTCTGGCCGTGGCTCACGGCCGCCGCCACGTCGCCTCCCTGGGCGCCCACGCCGGGCACCAGCAGCGGCATGTCGCCGACGAGGGCGCGCACTTCCGCCAGTTCGCGCGGGTAGGTGGCGCCGACCACCAGCAGGCAGTTGCCGCGGCTGTTCCAGCGCGTCGCCGTGAGGTGCGCCACGGTCTGGTACAGCGTGCGGTCGCCGATCCTGAGGTCCTGCAGGTCGCGCGCGCCGGGGTTGGAGGTCCGGCACAGGATGATCACGCCGCGGTCGGCGTGCCGCAGGAAGGGCTCCAGCGAGTCCGCGCCCAGGTAGGGATTGACCGTGACCGCGTCGGCGCCGTAGCGCACGAAGGCTTCGGTCGCGTAGCGCTCCGCGGTGTTGCCGACGTCGCCGCGCTTGCTGTCCAGGATCACCGGCACGCCGGGGCAGGTGGCGTGGATGTACTCGATGCTCGAAAGCAGCTGCGCCTCGGCGCCGGCGGCGGCGTAATGCGCGAACTGCGGCTTGTAGGCGCACACCAGATCGCGCGTTGCGTCCACGATCTGCCGGTTGAACTCGAAGATCGCGCCGGGTCCGCTGCCCAGGTGCGGCGGCAGGCGCTCGGGCTCCGGGTCCAGCCCCACGCACACCAGCGAGTCCGCGCGCTCCCAGGCCGCGTGCAACGTTGCGATGAAGCCGCTCATGCTCCGGGCACTGCTCTTGCGTCGGATGCTGCGCGCAGGCGCGCCGTGTGGTCGCGCTTCTTCAGGTGCACCAGCAGGATGGACACCGCCGCCGGCGTCACCCCCGGCACACGACCCGCCTGCCCCAGCGTGGCAGGGCGCGCCGCGATCAGCTTCTGGCGCACTTCGGTGGAGAGTCCCGCCAGTCCGGCGTAATCCAGGTCCGCGGGCAGGGGTGTGTCCTCGTTGCGCCGGGTGCGTTCGATCTCATCCTGCTGGCGTTCGATGTAGCCGCTGTAACGCGCCTGCACCTCGACCTGCGTGCGCACCAGCGGCGCCAGCCGCTCGTCAGCCCACGGCTCGGGCTGCCCGGCAAGTTCCAGTATCGACTCGTAGTCCACCCCGGGCCGGCGCAACAGGTCGAAAGCACTCGCGTCCTGGGTCAGGGCCGCGCCCAGCACCCGCTCCGCCCAGCCCGGCGGCAGCGCCGCGGGCCGGATCCGCCTGGCAGACAGCCGCTGCAGCTCCGCGTCGAGCGCTTCGCGCCGCGCCTCGAAGAAGCGCATGCGCGCATCGTCCACCAGGCCGAGCTCACGTCCGGCCGGGGTCAGCCGCAGGTCGGCGTTGTCCTCGCGCAGCAGCAGGCGGTGCTCGGCACGGCTGGTGAACATGCGGTAGGGCTCGCTGGTGCCCCGCGTCGTCAGGTCGTCGATGAGCACGCCGATGTAGGCCTCGCTGCGCTTGAGTACCCAGGCCTCGCGCCCGCGCACCCGCAGGGCGGCGTTGGCGCCGGCGATCAACCCCTGCGCGGCCGCTTCCTCGTAGCCGGTCGTGCCGTTGATCTGGCCGGCGAAGAACAGGCCCGGCACGGCGCGGGTTTCCAGCGAGGGGGCCAGGTCCCGCGGATCGAAGTAGTCGTACTCGATGGCGTAGCCGGGGCGGGTGAGATGCGCCTGCTCGAAACCGCGGATGCTGCGCACCAGCGCGCACTGCACGTCGTAGGGCAGGCTGGTGGAAATGCCGTTCGGGTACACCTCGTGTGTCGAAAGTCCCTCGGGCTCGACGAAGACCTGGTGCGAGCTGCGCTCCGCGAAGCGCACCACCTTGTCCTCCACCGAGGGGCAGTAGCGCGGACCCACGCCTTCGATTGCCCCGGTAAACATGGGGGAGCGATCGGTCGCCGCGCGGATGATCTCATGCGTGCGTTCGTTCGTCCCTGTAATGAAACAATCTATCTGCCTGGGGTGTTCACTGGCGCGCCCAAGGAATGAAAAAACCGGAACCGGCTGGTCGCCCGGCTGGCGCCGCATCGCAGCCCAGTCCAGGGTCCGCCCGTCCAGGCGCGGCGGGGTCCCGGTCTTCAGGCGCGCCACGCGCAGCGGCAGCTCCCGCAGGCGCACCGCCAGGCGGTTGGACGGCGGGTCGCCTGCGCGCCCACCCGCGTACTGGTCCAGCCCGACATGGATCCGCCCGCCGAGAAAGGTGCCGACCGTAAGGACCACCGCGGCCGCCTCGAAGCGCACGCCGGCGGCGGTAACACACCCGCGCACCTGGCTACCTTCGACGATGAGGTCGGCCACCTCCTGCTGGAACAGCTGCAGCCCCGGCTGGTTCTCCAGCCGGTGGCGGATGGCCTGGCGGTAGAGCTGCCGATCGGCCTGGGCGCGGGTGGCGCGGACGGCCGGGCCCTTGCTCGCGTTGAGGGTGCGGAACTGGATGCCGGCGCGGTCGATGGCCCAGGCCATCGCACCCCCGAGGGCGTCGATCTCCCGCACGAGGTGGCCCTTGCCGATGCCGCCGATCGCGGGGTTGCAACTCATCTGCCCCAGTGTCTCGATGCTCTGGGTGAGCAGCAGGGTATGCGCCCCTATGCGCGCCGCCGCCAGCGCCGCCTCGGTTCCGGCATGACCCCCGCCCACGACGATGACGTCGTAGCGCTGGGCGGCGGGCGATTCGGTTCTGGTGCTCGTCATGGGATGGGCTTGGCTGAAGCGGCGGTGCGGTCTTGGGTATTGTAGCGGCATGCTTCGCTCCGTCATCGCCGCCGCTGCCGCCCTGCTGGCAGGCTCCACGCTGCGGGCCGCGCCTGCCCCGCTTCCGGGAGCGGTGACCGCACTGACCCTGGCGCCCTGCACGCTGGAACACCCGCTGGGCCTGACCCGGATCGAGGCGCAGTGCGGCCGCCTGACCGTGCCGGAAGATCCCGCCAGTCCCCGCGGCAGGCAGATCGGCCTTTACGTCGCGCGAGTCCCGGCCGTGAACCGGAACGCGCATCCCGATCCGCTGTTCATCCTGGCCGGCGGACCGGGGCAGGCGGCCACGGACTTCTATACCCTGGTCGCGCCGGCCTTCGCCCGGGTGCAGCGCGATCGCGACATCATCCTGGTGGACCAGCGCGGCACGGGGCGCTCCCATCCGCTGCTGTGTCCCGATACGGACGCGGGCCTGCAGCATCCCACTCCGGCGCAGATCGAGGCGGACACCCGTGCCTGCCTGCGCAAGCTGACCCGCGACGCCTCGCCCGCGTTCTACACCACGCATTACGCGGTGCAGGACCTGGAGCGGGTGCGTGCGGCGCTGGGGCTGGCGCAGATCAACCTCTACGGCGTCTCCTACGGAACCCGCGTCGCGCAGCAGTACCTGCGCCGCCATCCCGACCGGGTGCGCAGTGTGATCCTGGACGGGGTCATCCCTCCGCCGATCGCCGTCGGCGCCGACACGCCGCTGACCGCCGAGGCCGCGCTGGCCGCCATCCTGGCGCGCTGCGTCGCCGACAACGCCTGTCACAGGCAGTTTCCCGATCCGCAGGGCGACTACCGTGCCGTGCGGGCGCGGCTCGCGCACCGTACCGTCCCGGTCAGCGCCGCGGACCCTGCCAGTGGGCACCTGCGACGCTTCGCCTTCGGCTCCATGCACCTGGCGGCAGTGCTGCGCCTCCTGAGTTACACCCCGGAATCCGCGGCATTGCTGCCGCTGTTGCTGAATTCCGCGGCGCACGGGGACTTCGCGCCACTGGCGGGCCAGTTCCTGGTATTGGACCGCGATTTCGGCGAGCAGATCGCGACCGGCATGCACAACAGCGTCGCCTGCACGGAGGACGTGCCCTTCTATCCGCCGGGGCCGCCCTCGGCGTCGCTGCGCGCCAGCTTCCTGGGCACGCAGCAGATCGACGGCCTGCGGCAGCTGTGCCGTTCCTGGCCGCGCGGGGTGCTCGACTCCGACCTGCACACCGCGCTGCACAGCGACGTGCCGGCGCTGCTGCTCTCCGGCAGCGACGACCCGGTGACGCCGCCTGCGTGGACTGCTCAGGCCGCCCGCGGCTTCACCCGCCGCATGGAAGTGGTGCTGCCGGGCTTCGGCCACGGCCTCATCGCGGCGCCGTGCATGGACAGCGTCATCGCGCAGTTCGTGGCGCAGGGCCTGCAGGGCCTGGACACCCGCTGCACCGCGGCGGCGCGGCCGCTGCCGTTCTTCCTGACAGCGAACGGTCCGGCGCCGTGATCGAAGCACAGCGGCTGCGCAAGGCCTTCGGTACCCGGGTCGCCGTCAGTGACGTCACGTTGCGCGCCAGCGACGGATGCATCACCGGGCTGCTGGGCGCCAACGGCGCGGGCAAATCCACCACCCTGCGCATGCTGTGCACGGTGTTGCGCCCGGACAGCGGCGATGCCCTGATCGACGGCCACAGCGTGTTGCACAGCCCACTCGCGGCCGCGCGCCAGATCGGCGTGCTGGTGCACGGGGCGGGTATCTATCCCAACCTGACGGCACGGGAAAACATCCTCTACTTTGCCGCCCTGCACGGACTGGCGGAAGCGGACGCGCGCCGCCGCGCCGCGGAGCTGGTCGGCATGCTGGAGATGGAGGACTTCGCCGACCGGCGGGCGCGCGGCTTCTCCCAGGGCGAGCGCGTCAGGACGGCGCTGGCCCGGGCGCTGGTGCACGGGCCGCGCAACCTGCTGCTGGATGAGCCGACCAACGGCCTGGACGTGATGGCGGTGCGCGCACTGCGCAACCTGCTGCGCGCACTGCGCGACGCCGGCCACTGCGTGCTGCTGTCCAGTCACGTGATGCAGGAAGTCGCCGCGCTGTGCGACCAGGTGGTGGTCATTGCCGACGGGGCGGTGCGGGCCAGCGGCTCGCCGCAGGAGATCCGCGCGCGCACCGGCGCGGCCGAACTCGAGGAAGCCTTCGTCGAGCTGGTGGGCGCGGGCGCCGCTGCGGACGGCCCGGCCGGCAGCGTCGCCGCCGAGCCGCCCGCCGGGACATGATGATGCACCCGGTCCTGTCGGTATTCCTCAAGGAGTTCCGCGAGAACCTGCGCGAGCGGCGCACGGTGTTCTCGGCGCTGGTCGTGGGCCCGCTGCTGGGTCCGCTGCTGTTCGCCCTCGCCATTGGCACCACGCTGCGCAGCCAGGAGAGCGGCAGCGAGCGCCGCATCGTGGCCGCCGTCGTGCACCCGCAGCGTGCCCCCAATCTGCTCGCATTCCTCAAGCAATACGGCGTGGATGCGCGGCCCGCGGATTACGACGAGGCCGCGGCGCGCGCGGCGGTGCGCGCGCAACGCGAGACACTGGTGCTGGAGGTGCCCGGCTCCTTCGGTGCGCACCTGGCGCAGGGCGTGCCGGCGGCGCTGGTGCTGTACGCCGACACTTCCGATCCGCAGGCGCAGCGTGCCGCCGCCACGGTGCGCGCGCTGCTGCGTGAGTACTCGCAGCAGCTGGCGCGGCTGCGGCTGTCGGCCCGTGGCATGGAACCCCTGCTGCTGTCACCGCTGGTGGTGCAGGACGTCGACGTGGCGACCCCGGCCGGCCGCTCGGCCCTGCTGCTCGGCGCACTGAGTTACCTGCTGCTGCTGGCCATGCTGACCGGCGGCATGTACCTGGCGATAGACGCCACCGCGGGCGAGCGCGAGCGCGGCACGCTGGAACCGCTGCTGACCCTGCCGCTGCCGCGCGCCTGGCTGATGTACGGCAAGCTGCTGGCGACCTGCGCCTACATGTTGCTGTCGCTCTCGATCTGCGTGTGCGCCTTCGCGGTGGTGCTGCGCTTTACCGGCCTGGAGCGCTTCGGCATGAGCGTCAACCTCGGGCCGTGGGTGGCGCTGCGCATTGTGTTGTACTGCCTGCCGCTGGTGCCCGCGGGGGCGGCGCTGATGACCATCGTGGCGGCTGGCACGCGCAGCTACCGCGAGGCGCAGACCTGGATCGGACTGGTGCTGCTGTTGCCGACGCTGCCGCTGGTGTTTGCCGCCGCCCGCGGCCTCAAGCCCAGCCTGCCGCTGATGGCGGTGCCCTCGCTCAGCCAGCACTTCCTGATCGGCAGCCTGTTGCGCGAGGAGCCGCTGCCGGCGGGCTGGATCGCGCTGTCAGCGCTCGCGACCGCCGTCGTGGCCGCCGCCCTGGTGGGGATCGCGGGCCGGCTGTACCGCCGCGAGAGCCTGCTGGGTTGAGTGCAGCAGCGCGTGCAACTGGCCGCTGTAGCGGTCGGCGAACTGCCGCGCCTCGACCTCGAAGCGGTTGTTCCAGTAGCCGCGGCGCGCACACTCGGCCAGGTAGCGGGCGAGGGTGAGCCGCCCGCCGCGCCACTGGCGCAGCACGTGCCAGTACTCGTGCAGCATCAGCCACGGATCCCCGAAGAACTCCGCCGCCGCTCCCCGCAGGTAGATGCGGCCCGGCCGCGTAGTGGCCACGGCGCGTCCATGCAGGCGGGCGAAGCGCGAGTGCTCGATGATCCGCACCTGCGACACGTCCTCGCCCATCACCCGCGCCAGCGCCGCGCGCACCGCCGGCGGCACTGTGACGGCGCGGCCGCGTGCGCGCGGCCTCACTCGCGTGTGTGAACCCAGCCCATGGCGGGGCGGAAGCGTACCTGCCGTGGCTGCCCCGGCGCCACGTCCGGGGCCAGCATCTGCACGCCGGCCTCCTCCAGGCACGGGTGCAGGAGATCCAGCATGGCCCCGCAGCCGGATTGGGCTGCGACGCCCTCGGTGTGGTGTGCGACCAGGCGCGCCTGAAGGTGGCGTGCCCCGGGGGCGGTCTCGCGCAGCGCGGCCAGGCAGCGCTCCAGCAGCAGCAGCTCGCTGGCCAGGGTGATGTCGGTCATATCGGTGCGCTGCGCACCGCGCACCACCAGCCGCAGGTGCAGCAGCGCGCCGGCCTCCTCCAGGGTGTCGTGGATGCACACCGCGATGCCCGAGCACAGCCGCGCCACGAGCAGCGTGTCGCTGGCGGCAACCTCGAAGTGGTCCGGTGCGACCTGGATCTGTGGCTGGGACATGCCTGCAAGATATACGCCGCCCGGGCGGGGTGCTGGCGCCACAGGCCGGAGTATGAACTGCAGCACGCGGCGCGGTTAGAATATGCCACGGACTTAACGCTGCGGAGGAGCCCCGTGAGAATCCACCTGCCCCTGCTGCTGGCCTGCGTCGCGGCAACGCCGGTGCTTGCCGAGGTGCCCCCTGCGCAGCTGCACGTCGGCGGATCGGCCCAGGTGACCGCGAAGCCCGACCGGGTACAGATCGACGTGGGCGTCAGTTCGCGCGCGCCGCGCTCCCAGGACGCCGCGGCGCAAAACGCACACCAGGTGGAGGCGGTGCTCGCCGCCGTGCGCCAGGTTGCCGGGGCGGGCGCGCAACTGCGCACCGTCAATTACTCCCTCAATCCCGACTACCAGTACCACCCCAGCGGCACCCCGCCAACGCTGCTCGGCTACAGCGCCAGCAACGTGGTGCGGGTGACGCTCGATGACCTGGACCGCGCCGGCCCGGTGATCGACGCCGCCACCCGGGCGGGCGCCAACCAGGTGCAGGGTATCCAGTTCATGCTGCGCGACCCGGAAGCGGTGCGCGGCCAGGCGCTGCGCGAGGCGGCCGCGCGCGCGCGCGCCTCCGCCGACCTGCTCGCTGGCGCACTCGGGCTGAAGGTGGTGCGCGTGCTCGATGTCGCGGACAACAGTGCGCGCGGTGGCGGACCCGGGCCGGTGTTCATGGCGCGCGCCGCCGCGGCTCCCATGGCGGAGTACAAGACGCCGGTGGAAGCCGGCACGCTGGACGTGAACGCGGACGTGGCCCTGACGGTCGAGGTGGCGCCGCGCTAGTTCGAGTGGCCGGATTGGCCTGCGGCAATCCGGCGGACAGCGCCTCTGCTTCCGCCGGCAAAGGGCGCGGCCTTTGCCGGCTGCGTTTGCGCCAACGGCGGTGGGTGCTGGCGTTAATGCGCCCAGGAGGTAGCGATGACGACGGTGCAGCAGTTGCTGGCCCGCAAGGGCAGCAGGGTTTTCTCGGTGACGCCGGAGGCGGCGGTACTGGAGGCGGTCCGCACCATGGCCGAACACCACGTGGGCGCGCTGCTGGTGATGCAGGATGGGCAGCTGGCCGGCATCGTTTCCGAGCGTGACTACGCGCGCAAGGTGGTGCTGCTGGGGCGCTCCTCGCGCGACACGCCGGTGCGCGACATCATGACTACGCCCGTGGTCACCGTGGCGCCCGCCGACACCGTCGGGGTCTGCATGCGGCTGGTCACGGAGCGGCGCATTCGCCATCTGCCGGTGCTGGAGGCGGGCCGCGTCGTTGGCGTGATCTCGATCGGCGACCTGGTGAAGGCGACCATCGCCGAGCAGCAGCAGCAGATCGAGCAGCTGGAGAGCTACATCCGCGGTTGAGGCCCAGCCGGCCAAAGCCCCGCCTTTGGCCGGCGGCAATCGGAGTACGGTCTGCGAAAATCGCTTCCTGCGATTTTCGCCAATGGATCATTTGCGCCAGTAGGTCGGCAGCAGCAACACGATCACGCTGAAGATCTCCAGCCGGCCGAGCAACATGGCGGCGGTGCAGACCCATACCTGCGCGACGTTGAGCGCGTGCAGATTGTGCACCGCGCCGGGGGCGCCGAAGCCGTGGGCGGTGTTGTTGATGGAGGCCAGCACCAGGGTGAAGGCCGGGTCGAATTCCATCCCGGTCAGCAGCATGCCAAACGTAAGCAACACCACCGTCATGAAATACAGGAAGATGAAGGCCAGCACCGCCTGGCCCACGCGCTCTGGAATCACCCGCCCGCCGATGCGCACCGGCGCCAGCGCCGCCGGGTGGATCAGCAGCTTCAGTTCGCGCCCGGTCTGCCTGGCCAGCAGCAATGCCCGGAACATCTTGATGCCACCGCCGGTGGATCCGGTGCTGCACAGGATGCACGACAGGAACAGCATCCAGTAGGGGGCGAACACCGGCCAGGACTGGTAGTCCTGCGTGGTCAGTCCGCTGGTGCTGGCCTGCGAGATCACATTGAAGGCCGCGTGGCGCAGCGACTCCATGTAGTCGGGGTAGACACCGTGCAGGGTCAGGAGGCCGGCGATGCCCGCGATGCTCAGCGCCAGCACCACGAAGATCGCCTTGCACTCCGGGTCGAGCCGGTAGGTCTCCAGCGACAGCCGCCGCAGGGCTATGAAGTGGCGCGCGAAGTTGAGCGAGGCGATCACCATCAGCACCATCAGCACGAACTCGATGGCCGCAGAGTGGAACCAGGCGATGCTGCGATCGTGGGTGGAGAAGCCGCCCAGGCCGACGGCGGAGAAGGCGTGGCAGACGGCGTCGAACCACGACATGCCGCACAGGCGCAGCGCCGCGATGCCCGCGGCGGTCAGCAGCGCGTACACGATCCACAGCGCGCGCGCGGTCTCGGCGATGCGCGGCGCCAGGCGCTCGTCCTTGACCGAGCCCGGTGCCTGCCCCTTGTAGAGCTGCATGCCGCCGATGCCCAGCAGCGGCAGCACCGCCAGTGCCATGACGATGATGCCCAGTCCGCCGATCCATTCCAGGGTGTGGCGCCAGAAGTTCAGCGACGGCGGCAGCGCGTCCAGGCCCTCGAGCACCGTGGAGCCGGTGGTGGTCAGTCCGGACATGGCCTCGAAGAAGGCGCGTGTCACGCTCAGCTGCGGCAGCGCCAGCAGCAGCGGCACCGCCGCCGCGGCCGACACCAGCAGCCAGCCCAGGGTCACCAGCAGGAAGCCGTCGCGGGGTTTGAGTTCACGCCGGAACGGCAGGGTAACTACTGCGAGCGCCAGTCCGCCGCCGAGGCAGACGGCGCCGGCGATCAGGAACTGCCGCCACAGCCCGTCGCCCAGCAGCACCGAACAGCCGATCGGCAGCAGGTAGGCAAGCGCGAAGCCCGACAGCAGCAGGCCCAGGACGTGGATGACGGCCGGCACGGCTTGCGGCGCTTCAGCTCTGGAACAGCCGCTCCACCGCTTCCAGGTGGCGGCGGTCGGCCAGGAACAGGATCACGTGGTCGTCGGTGTGGATCACCGTGTCGTGGTGTGCGATCAGCACTTCGTCGCCGCGCACGATGGCGCCGATCGAGGCTCCCTCGGGCAGCGGGATCTGGTCCACCATGCGCCCCACGACGCGCGAGCTGCGCTCGTCGCCGTGCACGATTGCCTCGATGGCCTCGGCCACACCGCCCTTGATGGCGTGCACCCGCACCACGTCGCCACGGCGCACGTGCGCCAGCAGCGAACCGATGGTGATCGTCTGCGGCGAGATGGCGATGTCGATGGTGCTTTGCTCCACCAGCTCGGTGTAGGAGGGCTTGTTGATCAGCGCCATGGCCTTGCGCGCCCCCAGGCGCTTGGCGAGCATCGCCGACAGGATGTTGGCTTCCTCGGAGTTGGTGAGCGCCGCGAACACGTCGATGCTGTCGATGTTCTCCTCGACCAGCAGTTCCTCGTCGGAGGCGTCGCCGTGCAGCACGATCGCCTGCTCCAGCAGCTCCGAGACCCGGCGCGCGCGCCGCGCGTCGCGCTCGATCAGCTTCACCTGGTTGCTCTTCTCCAGGGTGCGCGCCAGGCGCAGGCCGATGTTGCCGCCGCCGGCGATGACGATGCGCCGCGCCGGCTTGTCGCCGTGGCGCAGTTGCGCCATCACGCGGCGCATGTCCTCACGCGCCGCCAGGAAGAACACCTCGTCGTCCACGGCGACGATGGTGTCGCCCTCGGGCAGGATGCTGCGGCCCTCGCGGTAGATGGCCACCACGCGCAGCTGCATCTGTGGCAGCTGGCGCGCCAGGTCGCGCAGGCTGTGCCCGGCGAGCAGGCCGCCGCGCAGTGCGCGCACGCCGACCAGCAGTACCCGGCCGTCGGCGAACTCCAGCACCTGCAGCGTGCCGGGATGGCGCACCAGGCGCTCCACGTATTCCGTCACCAGCTGCTCGGGGCTGATGACCACGTCCACCGACAGGCCTTCGGAACCGAACAGCGCGCCGCGGCTGGTGTACTCGGCGGCGCGGATGCGGGCGATCTTGGTGGGCGTGCGGAACAGCGTGAAGGCCACCTCGCAGGCGACGATGTTGACCTCGTCGCTGGAGGTCAGCGCCACCAGGATTTCCGCCTCGGCGGCCCCGGCGGCCTCCAGCACCGAGGGATGCGCGGCGTTGCCGGCCACGGTGCGCACGTCCAGGCGGTCCTGCAGGTCGCGCAGCATGTCCTCGTTGGTGTCGACCACCGTGACTTCGTTGGATTCCTCGCGCGACAGGTGCTGGGCGGCGGTGCGCCCGACCTGGCCGGCCCCGAGAATCAGGATTTTCATGTCATGGCACGGCCCGCGGAATCCGGGCGCGGGTCCGCCAAAAGCGCCGCAGGCGGCTTTTGGCCAATGAACTCATAACGGTTGCAGGTTCGCATACTGCATCATGAGCCATTTGGTGCCCTGGCGCTCGAAGCTCACCTGCACGCGCGCCTGCGCGCCGTTACCCTCGACGTTGAGCACCACCCCGTCGCCGAACTTGCCGTGACGCACCCGCGCCCCCAGGCGCACCCCGCCGCTGCTCTCGGGCTCGCTGGCGCGGAAGCGCCCCACCGCCGCCGGCCGTGACACCTGCACGCGCGGCCGCACTTCCTGCAGCAGTTCCTCGGGAATCTCGCGGATGAAGCGCGAGGCCTGGCCGTAGCTGTCGACGCCGTGCAGCCGCCGCTGTTCCGCGCAGGTCAGGTACAGCTGGCGCATGGCGCGCGTCATGCCGACATAACACAGGCGGCGTTCCTCCTCCAGGCCGTCGAGGTCATTGAGTGAGCGCTGGTGCGGGAACAATCCCTCTTCCATGCCGCACAGGAACACCACCGGGAACTCCAGGCCCTTGGCGGTGTGCAGCGTCATCATCTGCACGCAGTCCTCCCAGGCGTCCGCCTGGCCCTCGCCGGCCTCCAGCGCCGCGTGCGCCAGGAAGGCTTCCAGCGGCGGCAGGTCCTCGCCCTCGGGGGTGAAGCCGCGCGCGGCGCTGACCAGTTCGTCCAGGTTCTCGGCACGCGCCTCGCCGCGCTCGGCCTTCTCGCGCTTGTAGTGCTCCACCAGGCCGGAAGTGCGCAGCGCCAGGTCGACCTGCTCGTGCAGCGCCAGCGGCGCGGCTTCTCCCGCCAGCTTTTCGATCAGCGTCATGAAGCCGTGCACCGCCCCGCCCGCGCGTGCGCCGAGGGTGCCGGCGGCCAGCAGCGCCGCGGCCGCGGTCCACATCGAGCTCCCGGCGGCGCGCGCCTGCTCGCGCAGCAGCTCCAGGCTGCGCGCGCCCACGCCGCGCGTCGGCAGGTTGACCACGCGCTCGAAGGAGGCGTCGTCGTGGCGGTTGGCGATCAGCCGCAGGTAGGCGAGCGCGTCCTTGATCTCCGCGCGCTCGAAGAACCGTAGGCCGCCATACACCCGGTAGGGCACGCGTGCCGACAGGAAGGCTTCCTCGAACACGCGTGACTGGGCGTTGGAGCGGTACAGGATGGCGATCTCGCGCCGCTGCCCGCCGCGCGCCACGTAGTCGCGGATGCGATGGGTGACGAACTCCGCCTCGTCGCGCTCGTTGAAGGCGGTGTACAGGTGCAGCGGCTCGCCGCGGCTGCCCGCGGTCCACAGCTTCTTGCCCAGGCGGCCGTTGTTGTGGGAGATCAGGCCGTTGGCGGCCTCGAGGATGGTGCCGGTGGAGCGGTAATTCTGTTCCAGGCGGTACAGCGCCGCCTGCGGGTAGTCGCGGCGGAACAGCTGCAGGTTCTCCACCCGCGCGCCGCGCCAGCGGTATATCGACTGGTCGTCATCGCCAACCACGAAGGGCTCGCCGCCCGGCTGCGCGCCGCTGCTGCCGGGGGCAATCAGCTTCAGCCATGCGTACTGGATTGAATTGGTGTCCTGGAACTCGTCCACGAGCACGTGCTGGAACCGCCGGCGGTAGTGCGCCAGCAGTGGCGCGTTGTCGCGCCACAGCTCGTGGGCGCGCAGCAGCAGCTCGGCGAAGTCGACCACGCCGGTGCGGGCGCAGTGCTCCTCGTAGGCGCTGTACAGGCGGATCAGCTGCGCGCGGGTCGGATCGCCGCCGTCCTTCAGGTGCTGCGGACGCCGGCCCTCGTCCTTGTTGTTGTTGATGAACCACTGCACTTCCCTGGGTACCCAGCGGGTCTCGTCCAGCTCCTGCGCCTTCAGCAGCTTTTTGACGATGCGCTGCTGGTCGTCGGAATCCAGGATCTGGAATCCCTGGGCCAGTCCCGCCTCGCGCCAGTGCAGGCGCAGCAGGCGGTGCGCGATGCCGTGAAAGGTGCCGATCCACAGCGCGCTGGCCGGCAGGTTGAGCAGTTGCTCCACCCGCCCGCGCATCTCCCCCGCGGCCTTGTTGGTGAAGGTCACCGCGAGGATGGAGTGCGGCGAGGCGCCGAGCGCCTGGATCGCCCACGCGATGCGGTGGGTGAGCACGCGGGTCTTGCCGCTGCCGGCGCCGGCCAGCACCAGCACCGGACCCTGCGGCGCGGTCACCGCGGCGCGCTGCGCGTCGTTCAGGGGATCGAGGATGGGGGAGACGTCCATGGCCGGCGCGATTCTACGGGAACCGCTGCCGGCACGGCGACCCGTCCGGGCCCGGCGCAGGCCCCGCGACCCGCGCCACGGGCCTCGTCAGGACTTCAGAACTTCGCGCCCAGCTCGATCCCGATGGTGCGCGGCGTGATGAAGGTCGCCAGGCCCGCCTGGTTGGCGCCGCCCATGTTGGCGTAGGTGAGCAGCCCCAGGGAATTCGTCAGGTTCGCGCCGTACAGCTCGGCGCTGTAGCGGCCGTTGTCCAGCCCGACGTGCAGCTTGAGCGCATCGTAGCCCGGCAGCTTGACGTGTCCCGACAGCGCGGGCGACACCGAGAAGTCGGTGTAGCGCGTGCCGGTGTAGTTCCAGGAGCTGCCCACGAACATCGAGTAATCACGGAAGGCGTACCAGCTGTAGTCGGCATTCACGGTGACGCTGAAGTCCGGCACGTACGGCAGCTTGTCGCCGTTCATCGCGCCGAGGCCGGGCGCATCGGTGGTGCTCTTGGCGTTCATCCACGAACCCAGCGCCTCGAGCTTCAGGCCCGGCAGCGGCAGCCACGCCAGGTCCCACTCCACGCCGATATTGCGCGCCTTGCCGGCGTTGCCGTTGATGCCGACCGGGCCCGCAGGCGTGCTCACGTAGCTGATGATCTGCACGGCGGTCCAGTCGATCTTGTACAGGGCGATATCGAACGACAGCCGGTGATTGAGCAGGTCGGACTTCAGGCCCAGTTCGTAGTTGCGCGTGGAGTCCGGCTTGAAGCCGGGCGGATTCGGCAGCGACGGTAAGGGCAGGTTCGGGCCGCCCGGCCGGTAGCCGGTCGAGTAGCGCGCGTACAGCATGTTGTTGTCGTCGAGGTGCCAGCGCGGCGCCACCTGCCAGGTGGTGCTGTGCTCGCTGGTGTACAGGTACGGGAAATTCATCGACGGCCCGAACAGCACGCAGCACTGCAGCTGCACCTGGGAATCCTGGTCGGTGTGCGAGTAGCGCAGTCCCGCGCTGACATCGAAGGCGCGGCTGAAATGCACGGTGGCATCGAAGAAGCCCGCCTTCTCCTTGTAGTCGGCCGGAATGTTGCCGCCGCCCAGCGGCGGTTGCAGCACGTTCAGGCCGGGGAGGCCGTAGGCGTCGATCGGCTGGTCCAGCACCGTCGCTTCGCGGGTGAAGAAGACCCCGGCCAGCCAGTCGAGGTCGTAGCCCAGCAGCTTGTTGCCGGGACGCGAGGACAGCCGCAGCTCCTCGTTGAGCTTGTGGACGTACTGCGTCTGCACCTCGGCCACGCCGATTGGCATGCCGTAGACCCCGCCCAGGGCCAGGCCGTAGGTCACGCCCGGCGCCAGGTTGCTATCGGTCAGGTTGACCACCTGGAAGTTGTTGATGGTGCCGTAGCTGGTGAGGTTGGTGAGCGTCGCAAGCGGCATGTCGTACTGCAGGTTCAGTGCGTAATAGCGCAGGTGCACGCTCTGCGCCTCGGGCACTGCCGCCCGCGTGCGGTAGCCGTCGAGGCGCTGGAACTGGTTGGCCGGGGGATTGGCCGGGTCCGCGGCCGCGCCGACCACGTCCACCTGGTTGGTGTCGCGCAGCCTGACCTGCTGGTCGAAGACCGTGAGGCGCGCGCTGAAGTCATCGACCGGGTGCAGCAGCAGCGAGCCGCGCACGCTGTATTTCGGACCGCGGTTGACATCCCGGATGCCGGAGGCGGAGTTGTCGATGTATCCGGGGATGCCCTGTCTCATGCCCGTGAGGCGCAGCGCCGCCTTGTTGTCCCAGAAGGGCAGGTTGACCATCCCCTTGATCACGCCCTCGGTCTGCCCGCCGTCGACCGTGGAGCCGCCGATCACACCGGCGGCCGCGAACCCGGAAGGATCGGGGGCGTTGGTCACGTACTTGATGATGCCGCCCTCGGCGGTGGCGCCGTAGAGGGTGCCCTGCGGGCCCTTGAGCACTTCGACGCGGTTGAGGTCGAAGGTATCGATGTCGGCGCCGAAGAACTGGCCGTTGGACTGGGATCCCGACATGGAGAACGGCATGTCGTCCACTACCGTCGCCACGGTGGCGCCGCTGCCGCCCACGTTCAGGCCGCGCAGCACCAGGCGCGTCTGCGCCGGGTTGAGCGCCTGCAGCGACAGGCCGGGGACCTGCGCGGCAAAATCGGTGAACTGGGTTGCCTGGGAACGCTGCAGGTCGGCGCCCGTGAGCGCCGTGATGCTCATGGGCACCTCCTTGATGCGCTCCGCGCGCTTGGTCGCGGTCACGATGACCGTCTGCAGCGTGTCGTTGCTGTTGGTATGAGCGCCGCCGGCGCTGCCGGTGTCGGCGGCCACGTCCGCGAAGACGGGCGCCGCCAGCAACAGCGATCCGGCCAGCAAGGGCCTCGTGGAAATACGACGGTGGCGCATGCGCAGGTCCCCTCTCGACTGGAGCGTTTTCGCGACCGATTTTTCTATCGGCTGCCTTCAATTCCCAATCAGGAGTATAGTTGCGTATGCGGAACTGTCAACCCGCAACCGCATCGCACGCGGCAGTCGTGCTACCGTTCACTTCATGAAGTCCAGGACGCCTATCGCGCCGCGCGCAGCGCCCGTTTCGCGGGCCGGCGCCGCTGCCGCGGCCCCCGCGCGCGCCGACGACGCCCCCAACCTGGGCGCTGCCCTGCGCCGGCTGCGCTTCCAGCGGCGGCTGTCGATCGCCGAGGTCAGCCAGGCCACGGGCATTGCAAAGTCCACGCTGTCACGCGTGGAGAATGACCAGCTCTCCCTGACTTATTCGAAGCTGCTGCAGCTGTGCCGCGGGCTGGACATCGACATCGCGGAGCTGTTCTCCGGCCCGCAGGCCGCAGCGGCCGCGCCGCCGCTGGCGCGGCGCACCTTCACCCTGCCGGGCGCCGGCCGGCCCGTCGACGTCGGCCGCCAGGCCTACGCCTACCTCTGCACGGAACTGGCCGGCAAGAAGATGACCCCGATGACCGGCATCATCACCTCGCGCTCGCTCGCCGAGAGCAACGGGCTGCTCAGCCACGAAGGCGAGGAATTCACCTACGTGCTGGAGGGCAGGCTCGAACTTCACACCGAGTTCTACTCGCCCCTGGTGCTGGAGGCGGGCGGCTCGGTGTATTTCGACAGCACCATGGGGCACGCCTACGTGTCGGTGGGCAGCGTGCCGCTCAAGATCCTGTGCGTGTGTTCGACTCCCGAGCACGTGATCGAGCACGCGCTGCACCCGGATGCGGCGGCCCCGCAAGAGCGGGCGCTGGAGGATTTCAGGCCTGCGCCAGCGCGGCGCGCGCCGCGACGTCGCGCACCTGGTAGAGGTGCTTGATCGCCTCCGGTTTGCCCATGCTGTCGCAGTTCATGATCAGCGACACGGAAACGCCGCGCTCGGGGAAGCTGCGTAGCTCCGACAGGAAGCCGTTGATGCCGCCGCCGTGCTCCACGTAGCGCTGGCCCTCGAACGCACCCATCATCACTCCGAAGCCGTACTCGATCGGCTTGTCCTCGCCCAGTACGCGCGCCATGTCCGGGTCCCTGGGAAGCGATCCGTCCTGCAGGTGCACCGCGGTAGTCATGTCCATGAGGCTCGCCGCCTGCAGGATGCGGCCCCCGAGCAGCGCCCCGTGCCAGCGGCACAGGTCCTGGGGAGTGGAGCGGATCGAGCCGGCGCCGCCGGGATAGGTCATGGAGATGAACGAGGCGTTGGCGAACCCACTGGCCGACTTCGCATCCGGCGTATAACCCGCGGCGCGGTCCGGCACGACTTCGGCGGCATCATCGACCGCGGTGGCGTGCATGCCGGCCGGCCCGAACAGCCGTCGCTGGTAGTAAGCGCCGTAGGCTTCCTGCGCCGCGATTTCCACCACGATCCCCAGCAGCACGTAAGCGGTGTTGCTGTAGCTCCACGCCGTGCCCGGCGTCGACTTCATGAGCGGGCTGGTCGCGGCCATGGCGGCGATCAGCTGCGGATCGGGGTAATCGATGCGCGCCTGCTGCAGGAAGACCTCCGGCGTACTGGTGTCGGTGTAGTTGCCCAGTCCCGAGGTGTGCGTGAGCATCTGCCGCAGCGTGAAGTCGCCGGAGTGCGGGAACAGCGGCAGAAAGCGCGACAGCCGGTCATCGATCGACAGCCTGCCGTCCTGCTGCAGCAGCAGGATGGCCGCGGCCGTGAACTGCTTGGTGATGGAGCCGATCCGCAGCACCGAGTCCGCTGTCATGGGCGCGCGGCTCTGCAGGTCCGCGCTGCCGAACCCCTTGGAATACAGCGGCCGGCCGTTGCGCATGACGCAGATCGACAGGCCGGGGGAGAATTTGCCGGCCATGAAACCCGCGCATTCGGCATCGAGCGCGGCCCAGCCGGCGCCGCGGACCGCTGTGCCGCCGGTTGCGCCGCTCGTGCGGTTCGCCCCGGTTGCAGCCGCGGGGTCGGTCAGTGCGGATGCGCCCAGGGCGGCCCCGGTCAGCAGCAACACGTCGCGACGGTTCAGCGTCACCCGGCGGTCTGGTTCACTCATGGGCCCTCCTGTGCTGCGGGCGCTCGCGCTGCGATTGCGGAAACTCTTCCAGCAGCCGGTTCACGATCGCATCGGTGCCGGTGACGATCGGATCGACGCAGGGCAGGCCGGTCTCGCGCGCGTAGCTGGCGAGCAGGCGCGCCCGCTCGGCGGGATCGACCTTCGAAGTGTTGAGGGCGATGCCGACACAGCGGATCTGCGGGTTGGTCAGCCTGCCGAGCGCGATTGCCCGCTCGATGACCGCGGACGGCGTCGGCAGCGGGAAGTTCTCCCACCCTTCGATGACGGTGCGCCGCGGATCGTGGCAGACGATGAAGGCATCGGGCTGCGACCCGATCAGCAGGCCGATCGTGACCTGCAGGTAGCCCGGATGAAACAGCGCGCCCTGGCCCTCGATGACATCCCAATGATCGGGGTCGGCATCCGGTGAGAGCACCTCGGCGGCGCCGGTCAGGAAGTCCGCCACCACGGCATCGAGCGGCATGCCCTCGCCGGCGATCATGATCCCGGTCTGGCCGGTGGCGCGGAAGCTGCTGTCCACGCCGCGCTTCCTCAAGTCGCGGTCCAGCGCCAGCGCGGTGTATTTCTTGCCGCAGGCGCAGTCGGTGCCGAGCGTCAGCAGGCGCCGCCCGCTGCGCTTGCGGCCGCTGCCAACCGGAAGGCCAGTGGGCGGCACACGGATGTTCAGCAGGCGTGACCCGCCGCGCCGCGCAGCATCCGCCACGCCCGGCAGGTCCTCGAGGCGCACATGCAGTCCCGCGACGATGTCCAGCCCCGCGGCCGCGGCGGCGCAGACTGTTGCGACCCAGTTTTCCGGAAGGCGTCCGCCGACCGTGGCGGAGCCGACGATCAGCGAGCGGGCGCCGGCGGCGCGCGCGGCGTGCACGTCGAGGTCGGGAACCCCGGTGTCCACCCTGCAGCCCGGCAGCCGGATCTGGCCGACGCAGTCCGCGCCTCGCCACTGCACCAGGCCGAGAGCCGTTTTCGCGAAGATTTCATCGACGCCGTCGCCCAGGAAGACGACGAACGGGGTCTGGATACGCTGCAGGCTGGCATTCATCTTGAGGTGACCGGGGGCGCCGCGACCGCCATTCTTTTCGTAACGGGTAGAAAAGTTGCTTAAATGCAGTATAGTTGCGGAAACGGAACTGTCAACGAGAGAAGGCCCATGGGAAGCACATCCGCCCGCGCCCCGTTCCTGTCCCTGCTAACAATCGTCTCGCTGGCCTGCGTCGCCGCTCCGGTGAGCGCCGCTTCATCGAGCACCGCCCCGGGTGCCGCAGCGGCGGGCGCGCCGGCTGCCCCAGCGCCGGCCACCTCCGGCGGCAACGCAGGGCACGTGATGGACCGTGCCGACCTCGAGGCATTCATCGACGGTTTCATGCCGCTGGCGCTGCAGACCGGGGATATCGCCGGGGGCGTCATCGCAGTGGTGAAGGATGGCGAGATCCTCTTCGCCAAGGGCTACGGTTACGCGGACGTTGCCGCCCGCAAGCCCGTGGATCCCGCCACCACCATGTTCCGGCCCGGCTCGGTGTCGAAGCTGTTCACCTGGACCGCGGTCATGCAGCTGGTGGGCGAGGGCAAGCTGGACCTGGACAAGGACGTCGCCACCTACCTGGACTTCAGGCTGCCGCAGCGCGCCGACGGGCCGATCACCCTGCGGAACATCATGACCCACACCGCCGGCTTCGAGGAGCAGGTGAAGGACCTGATCGCCACCGACCCGAAGTCGCTCCTGCCGCTGCGCGACTACGTGGCCAACTTCATCCCGACGCGCATCTACCGGGCGGGCTCCACGCCGGCGTATTCCAACTACGCTACCGCGCTCGCCGGCTACATCGTGCAGCGCGTCTCGGGCGAGAAATTCGCCGACTACATCGATGAGCACATCCTCAGGCCGCTGGACATGCAGCATTCCACCTTCCAGCAGCCACTGCCGCAGCAGTTCGCGGCCGACATGTCCAGGGGCTACCAGGTGGCTTCCGGGCCGGCGCAGGCGTACGAGCTGGTCAACGCCGCACCCGCGGGCAGCCTGGCCGCGAGCGGCGAGGACATGGCGCGCTTCATGATCGCCCACCTGCAGGACGGCGAGTACCACGGCCGGCGCATCCTGCCGCAGGCCATGGCGCAGATGATGCACGACACGCCCACCAACATGATTGCGCCGCTGAATCGCATGATGCTCGGCTTCTACGAGCAGAACTACAACGGCCACCGCGTCATCAGCCACGGCGGCGACACGGAGTACATGCACAGCTACCTGCACCTGTTCCCGGACGATCACGTGGGCCTGTTTGTGTCCTTCAACAGCGCCGGCCGCGAGGGCGGCTCGCATGTCGCGCGCCAGGCCCTGTTCGACTACTTCGTCGCGCGCTACTTTCCGGGGCCGCAGCCGGCGGCCTCAACCGTCACGCCGCAGGTAGCCGCGCAGCACGCGCGGCTGATCGCCGGCTACTACGACGATTCGCGCCGCCCGGACCGCTCCTTCCTGCGCATCCTGGCGCTGATCGCGCCGGACCGGGTGCAGGTCGACAAGGACGGGCTGCTCACCTTTTCGCTGATCCACGACCGCAACACCCAGCTGCGCAAGTACCGTGAAGTGGCGCCATTCGTGTGGCGGGACGTCAACAGCAACTGGCGCCTCGCGGCGCAGGTCGTCGACGGTAAGGTGGCGCGCCTGAGCGTGGATGAGGTCTCGCCCTTCATGGTCTTCGAGCCCTTCCCCTGGTCGCTGTCGCCCGCGTGGCAGCGCCCTGCCGCGATCGTCGCGCTGGCCGCCTGCCTGCTGACGGCGCTGCTGTGGCCGATTGCGGTGCTGGTGCGGCGCCGGCTGCGGGTGCCGGCGGCACTGCCGCCGCGGGCGGCGAGGGCACGCCGTTACGGGCGCATTGCCGCAACCGCACTGGCGCTGATGTCGGCGGCCTGGACCGGGCTCGTCGTGGCAGGGATTACCTCGCTCAACGTCTTTTCCTCGGGCCTGGATCCGGTGCTGTGGCTGATGTACCTGCTGTCCGTGATTGTCTACGTTGGCGGCACGGCGCTGATGCTGTGGAGCACGTACGCCACCTGGACCGCGGAGCGGCCGTGGACGGCGCGGCTGTGGTCGCTGCTGCTGGCGCTCTCGGCGCTGCTGCTGCTGCAGGTGGCCTGGAGCCATCACCTGATGTCGTTCATGACCCGTTACTGAAAGACCGCGGGTACCCGGGGCGGCCTCACGGCGCCTTCGGTGCCGGCTGTCATTCTCCAGGAGCTTCTCGATCCATGAAGTACACCCCGCGCCGCCTCCGGCCCTGCATCGCTGGCGCCATCGGGGCGCTGCTCCTAGCGCCGCTCGCCGCGTTCTGTGAGCCGGCTGCGCCCGCGCAGCACGACACCATCATCCGCAATGCCCTCATTGTTGACGGTTCGGGGGGTGAGCCCTTTGCCGGCGAGCTGGCCATGGACGGTGACCGGATCAGCTACGTCGGGCCCCACGCCGACGGGCACGCTCGCACCGAGATCGATGCCCACGGCCGTGCGCTGGCGCCCGGCTTCGTCAACATGCTGGCGCACCCCGAGGAATCCCTGATTGTCGACGGCCGCGCCCTGAGCGACCTGCGCCAGGGGGTGACGCTCGAGGTCATGGGCGAGATTTCGATGGGGCCTCTCAATGAGCGCATGAAGGCCGAACTCCGGCAGGCCCAGGCTGACGTCCACTACGACGTCGACTGGAACACGCTGGGCGAATATCTCACCGGGCTCGAGCATCGCGGCATCGCACCCAACATCGCCTCTTTCGTGGGCGCCGGCACCATCCGCCAGTACGTGCTGGGAGAGGACGACGTCCAGCCTGACGCCGCGCAGCTCGCGCGCATGCGCCAGCTGGTACACCAGGCCATGGAGGAAGGCGCGCTCGGGGTGACGACGGCGCTCATCTACAACCCCGCGGTCTATGCAAAGACGACGGAGCTGGTGGCGCTGGCGCAAGAGTCGGCGCGCTGCGGCGGCATCTACAGCGCGCACATGCGCAGCGAGGGCGACCGGCTGATCGAGGCGGTCAACGAGACCATTCAGATTGCGCGTGAATCCGGGGCGCCGGCCGAGATCTATCACCTCAAGGCAGCCGGCCGGTCCAACTGGGGCAAGCTCGACGAAGTGGTGCGCACCGTGGATGCCGCCCGTGCCGCCGGCACGCGGATCACGGCGAACATGTACCTGTACACGGCCGGCGCCACCGGGCTGGACGCCTCGATGCCCAGCTGGGTCCAGGAGGGCGGCCTCGACAAGTGGATCGCGCGGCTCAAGGATCCCGCCATCCGCGCCCGGGTCGCCGCCGAGATGAAACAGCCCGCCACCGCGTGGGAAAACCTGTACAACGCGGCGGGCCCGCAGCGGATGCTGATGCTGCAGTTCAAGAACCCGGCGTTGAAGCGCTACACCGGCAGGACGCTGGCCGAGATTGCCCGCCTGCGCCGTCAGTCCCCGGAGGACACCGCCATGGACCTGGTGGTGGAGGATGGGACCCGGATCGGTGTGGCCTACTTCCTGATGAGCGAAGACAACATCAGGCGCCAGGTCGCCCTGCCGTGGGTGAGCTTCGGCTCCGACGCCGACGCGCCGGCGCCGCAAGGGGTGTTCCTGTTGTCATCCGAACATCCGCGCGCCTACGGCAACTTCGCGCGCCTGCTCGCCCACTACGTGCGTGACGAGCGGACGATCACTCTGCAGGAGGCGGTGCGCAAGCTCAGTGCGCTGCCGGCCGACAACCTGTCGCTGCGCGACCGCGGCCGCCTGCGTGCCGGCTACTTCGCCGACGTGGTGCTGTTCGATCCGCGCACCGTGCAGGACCACGCCACCTACGACAAGCCGCACCAGCTCGCCACCGGCGTGCGGAATGTCTGGGTGAACGGCACGCTCGCACTCAAGGATGGTGTGGCGACGCGCCAGTGGAGCGGGCGCGTGGTGCACGGGCGAGCGTGGACGGGCGCGCCCGGGGGCGGCTGCCGCAATTCCAGCCGCGACTGGACCTGGCACCCTTGAAAATCACGGCACGGCCGCACTGCCGCGGGCTGATTGCGCCGTGAGCATGACGCCCTCGCGCTTCAACCGCTTCCTGCTGCCGGGGTTTGCCTTCAAGGCCTTCGTCATCGGCGGTGGTTACGCCACCGGCCGCGAGCTCGCCGAGTTCTTCGCCCCCAGCGGCCCGCTGGGCGGCGTGCTGGGCATGCTGCTTGGCATGCTGTGCTGGAGCGCGATCTGCATCGTGACCTTCCTGTTCGCGCAGCTCATGCGCGCCTGCGACTACGGCGCGTTCTTTCGCGCGCTGCTGGGGCCGGCCAACGGGCTGTTCGACCTGGTGTACGCCGCCCTGGTGCTGATAATGCTGTCGGTGTTCGGCGCCGCCGCCGGGGAGATCGGGCACGCGCTGTTTGGCTGGCCCACCATCGTCGGCACCCTGCTGCTGGTGAGCGGCATCGCGCTCATCGCTGCGTTCGGCAATACTTCAGTCGAGCGTCTCTTCAAGTGGGTGACGTACTTTTTGTACGGCGTCTACGCGCTGTTCGCCGCGCTGTCGCTGTGGCGCACCGGCCCGCAGGTTGCCGCTGCCTTCGCGGCGCCGCAGCACCCGGTGGGCTGGGTCGCCGGTGGCCTGACCTACGCCGGCTACAACGTGATCGCCGCCGTCGCCATCCTGCCGGTGCTGCGCCACCTGACCGGCCCGCGCGATGCCGTCATCGCCGGCGCATTGGCGGGACTGCTCGGCATGCTGCCGGCGCTGCTGTTCTTCGTGTGCATGATGGCCTGGTACCCCGCCATCGGCGCCGTGGCGCTGCCCTCGGAATACATGCTCGCCAGGCTCGGCGTGCCCGTATTCCACCTGTTGTTCCAGCTCATGATCTTCGCGGCACTGCTGGAGAGCGGCACCGGCGCGGTGCATGCCGTGAACCAGCGACTCGCCGCAGCCCTGCGGGCGCGCGGCCACGATCTGCCGCGCCTGGCGCGCTTCCTGACGTCCGCGGCGCTGCTGGTCATCGCGATCTTCGTCGCCAGCCGTTTCGGGCTGATCGCGCTCATCGCGCGCGGCTACCGGCTGTTGTCCTACGCCATCATCCTGGTCTTCGTGGTTCCGCTGCTGACCCGGGGGCTGTGCAGGATCAGGCGGCCGCGGCCCGACCTCCGCCCCACACTGCCGGCGGGCAGCTGAGGTAGCCATGCTCGTAGCTGACTGTCGGCGGAGGATCGTGCGCGATGAATATCGGACCGTCGAGGTCGACGATGTCGCACAACTGGCCGAGGACGAAGGCCGGGCCCACCGACACGCTGGTGCCGATCATGTTGCCCACCATCACCTTGAGCCCGAGGACCTGGGCGCGCCGGGCGATCCGCAGTCCTTCCGTGAGCCCGCCGCACTTGTCGAGCTTGATGTTGACTACGTCGAAACGCCCGGGGAGGGATTCGAGCTCACGCAGGTCCAGGCAGCTCTCGTCGGCCGCCACCGGCAGCGGCAGCTTCAGCCCGTCGAGCTGCGCTTCCTGGCCGCGGCGGAAGGGTTGCTCCAGCAGCTTCACCCGGCACTCCACCAGCACCGGCAGCAGCCGCTGCAGGCTCTGTGGCTCATAACCCTGGTTCGCATCGACGCCCAGCCACACCTCGGGTCGCGCAGCATGGATGGCGCGCACGCGCCCGATGTCCTCATCGACGTCGCCCGTCAGTTTGACCTTCAGCGCGCGCGCGGCCGCGTAACCGCGGGCGCCGGCGGCCATCTCCTGCGGCGTCTGGGCGGGCAGGGTCAGCGTGGTGAGCAGCTTGCGCGGCGCCGCCAGCCCCGTCAGCTCCCACACCGGGCGGCCGCTCTCGCGGGATTCCAGCTCCCACAGCGCGCAGTCGAGCGCGTTGCGTGCGCCGCCGGGCGGCAGCAGCTGTTGCAGCGATTCGCGATCCAGTCCCGGCGGCAGGTGCGCAGCCAGCCGCCGCAGCGTCTCGGCCGCGGCGGCCGCGGTATCGCCGGTGTAGTAGACCCCGGCGGCTTCGCCGCGGCCCAGGGCGCCGCCGCGCCGCACGGTCGCCACGACCACCGGTGTGTTGTGCCAGGTATGGCCGGAGATGCGGAACGGCGCCTTCAGCGGCAGATCGTGCGTGGTGACTTCGAGACTCAGGGAGCCGGGGGACATCGCGAGTTTCTCCGCGGCTGCAGTGCGGCGGAGACTTCCGCCCTCACCAGCCTGTTTTGCGAGCGCGGATTAGCGGGCCGCGGCGGACAAATGTCAAGGTGCGGCGGCGCACCGCCACGCTGTCTTGATACTATTCTCGGCAACGCGGCGCACAGCGGCGCCGGGAGAACCCTCATACCAAAGCAGACCCGTGCACGGCCTGGCCGTGCGGCATCGCGGCCGGCCGCGCCGCACGGGCGCGACGCGACTGCGACACGCACTGCGCTGCCGCGGACCCGCCGCGGTCCGACACTGGGCCGGCTGATGCGCGCCTTGCGCGCCGGCAAGGGCTGGACGCTGCGGGAGATGAGCGAGCGCACCGGCATCCCACTGTCGACGCTGTCGAAGGTGGAACACGACCTGCTGACCCTCACCTACGACAAGCTGCTGCAGCTGAGCGAGCGCCTGGGTCTGCCCATGTCAGAGCTGTTCGCGGACCGCTCGGCCAACGGGCAGGCCGCGGCGGTCACCGCGCGGCGCAGCATCGGCACCCTGCAGAACGCGTTGCGCGTCAACACACGCAACTACGATTACTTCTACCTGTGCACCGACCTGCGGCACAAACGCTTCATCCCGATCGTCACGCGCATCCGCGCGCGCTCGGTCGACGAGTTCGGTCAGCTGGTGCGCCATTCGGGCGAAGAATGGATTTATGTGCTGGAAGGCCGCGTCGAGGTGCATACGGAGTACTACGACACCGCGGTGCTCGAGCCTGGCCAGTCGGTATACATCGACAGCGGCATGGGCCACGCCTTCGTGGCCGCGGCGGGTTGCGAGGAAGCGGTCGTGGTCGCCGTGTGTTCCAGTGCGCACGACGCCCACATGAACGAGATCATCGACGCCCACGCCGACGACGACGACCGAACCTGACACCTGGGGATTTCGCATGAACAACCGTTTTTCCCGCGCCTGCGGCGCCGCGTTCCTCCTCGTCCTGTCACTGCCGTTGGCGGTGCGGGCCGCCGACAGCGACGCGCAACGCGTACAGCGCGTGCTCGCGCAGACACCGCTCATCGACGGGCACAACGACCTGCCGTGGGAGATCCGTGTCCGTTTCGGCGGCGACCTGTCGCGCATCGACCTGGCGAAGCCGACCGCGGGGCTGCCGCTGCCAGCCGACGGCGGCGCGCCGCTCATGACCGACCTGCCGCGCCTGCGGGCCGGCGGCGTTGGCGGCCAGTTCTGGTCCGTGTGGGTCGATTCGGCGATCACCGGGCCGCAGGTGGTACAGGTGACGCTGGAGCAGATCGACCTGGTGAAGTCGATGTGCGCACGTTATCCCGAGCTCGGCATGGCCTACACCGCGACTGATGTCGCGCGCCTGCACCGGGAGCACCGCATCGCCTGCCTGATTGGGGTGGAGGGCGGCCACCAGATCAACGACTCGCTGGCCGTGCTGCGCGGCTATTACGACGCCGGCGCCCGCTACATGACGCTCACGCACTCGGCCGACAACGACTGGGCCGACTCCGCCACCGACGCACCCCGCCATCACGGCCTGACGCCCTTCGGCGAGACCGTGGTGCGCGAGATGAACCGCCTCGGCATGCTGGTCGACCTGTCGCATGTGTCGCAGGAGACCATGCGTGCGGCGCTGCGGGTAACGCGCGCGCCGGTGATCTATTCACACTCCTCCGCGCGGGCCCTCACCGATCACCCGCGTAACGTTCCGGACGACGTGCTGCGCCTGGTGGCGCGCAATGGCGGCGTGGTCATGGTCAATTTCTATCCCGGCTACGTCTCGGAAGCGCGCCGTCGCTGGGAGGCCGAGGAAGCCGCCGAGCACGCACGCCTGAACAGCCCGCCCTTCGGCGGCCTGTACATCGGACAGCCCGAGCGAGCCGCCCAGGCGCTTGCCGAATGGGAGAAGGCGCATCCGAAGCCACCGGTCACGCTCGCGGACGTGGCGGCGCACATTCAGCACATCCACGACGTCGCCGGTGCGGACCATGTTGGTCTCGGCTCCGACTTCGACGGTATCCCCGAGGCGCCGGCCGGCATGGACGGGGTAGCCGGGTTCCGGCCGCTGCTGGAAGAGCTGGCGCACCGCGGCTGGAGCGATGCGGACCTGGGCAAACTGGCCGGGGGCAACGTGCTGCGCGTGCTGGCGCAGGCCCAGGCGGTCAGCGAACGCCTGCGCGGCGAGCTGCCGGCGGCGGCCACGGTGCCCGCGGGGGCAGCTGCCCCCCACTAGGCGCAAGCCGCGCAGCGGCGGGTCAGGCTGCGGCAGCGGGTTCCATGGAACGGCGCCCTGCCGCGCGGCCACGAGGGCGCGCGGGATCCGGAGCGCTCAGGTGCTTCTGCGGCTGTCCTCGTCGGCGAAGCGCACCAGCGCCACAACGAAGCTCAACAGCACGGGGCCGATCACCAGCCCCAGGATGCCGAACGCCGCCACGCCGCCGATGGCGCCGATGAAGATGGCGAGCGTGGAGACTTCCGCGTGCCGCCGGGTCAGGAAGGGACGCACGAAGTTGTCCGCCACACCCACTGCCGCCGCCCAGATTCCCAGGAAGATCGCGGCACCCCACCGTCCGGTGAAGAACAGGTACAGCACCGCCGGCACCGTCACCAGCGCCGTGCCGGCCGGCAGCAGCGCACTGATGGTCGCGAGCACTGCGAATACCACCGCGGCGGGCAGGCCGACCAGTGCGAATCCGATCCCGGTCAGCACACCCTGGAAGACCGCCGTACCTACCGAGCCGAACACCACTGCGCGGGTCACGTCGGCGAGGTACTGCAGCAGGCGCGTGCGGCGCTCGCTTTCCAGAGGCAGCAGGGGGGTCAGGCTGTCGAGGATCTCGCGGCCGTCCTTGAGGAAGAAGTACAGCATGAACAGCACGATGAAGAAGCCCGCCAGCGTGCCGACCACGCCCAGCGCCACATCGCCTCCCATCGCAGCGGCGGACTTGAGCATGCCCTGGAGGCTGCTGGTGACCCAGTCCTGCACCTGCGCCGCGCTGAGGGTGGCGTGCTCGCGCAGCCAGCCCACCGCGCTGCTGGTCAGCCGGTACCGCGAGAGGCGGTCCAACAGCTCCGGGTAAGAGGGGAGCTGGTCGCTGTTGCGGCGCGCGTATTCCACCAGGCGCGCCACCTGCCCGGCAAAGATCACTCCCAGCATCGACAGCGGCGCCAGCACGACGAACGGCGTCAGCCCGGTGAGCAGGCCCGCCGACAGTGATTCGCGGCCGCGCAGCCGGCGGGTCAGCCGCTCGTGCAGTGGATGCAGGATGAAGGCCAGCACCATCGCCCAGCCCAGCATGCCGCGCAGGGGATTGAGAATCTGGAACAGGCACAAGCCGAGCACCGCGGCGACCGCGAGCTGGAAAGTGCGTTGGTAGAAGGGCGACTGCATCGGCACTACCAGCGGTTGCGCAGTTCCCGCAGGCGGATGAATACCGTGCGCGGGTCGGGGTGCTCGCCGATGTCGGGAAAGGCCTGGCGCAGCCGTGCGATCACCGCCGGGTTCTGCAGGCGGAAGAAGGTGTTGATGCGCCGCTCCTCGGCCAGGGTGGTCACTGGAGCGCTGTTGGCATTGTTTTCCCGCGCGCGCGCCAGGTACGTTGCCGCGTCGGGGTTGGTGGGCTCGCGATCCAGCGTGAACTCCAGGTTGCGCGCCAGGTACTCGTGGCCGGGATAGACACGCGTGCTGTCCGGCAGCCGTGCGAGCTGGCTGGCGAAGGTGTCGTACAGCACGGCGGGATCGCCGCCGTTGTGGCAGTTGCCCGCGCCGGCGTTGAACAGGGTGTCGCCGCAGAACAGCGCCGGCTGCTCGGTGTGCGACAGCAGGCACACGTGCGTCATCGTGTGCCCGGGCGTGTCCAGGCATTCGAGCTCGACAGTGCGTCCGACCCGGATCACGTCGCCCTTCGACAGTCCACGGTCGACGCCGCCGATACGCGCGGCCGCGCCGGCGTGCGACATCACCTGCGCGCCGGTGGCAGACTTAAGCCCCGCGTTGCCGCCGGTGTGGTCCTCGTGCTCATGGGTGGAGAGGATCTGCGTGATCTGCCAGCCGCGCTTGCGTGCCGCGTCCAGGCACAGCTGCCAGTCCAGCGGGTCCACCGCGAGGGCTTCGCCCGTCTGCGGACAGGCGATGAGATAGTGGAAATTGCGCAGGGAATTCCCCGGCCAGAGCCGTTCGGTCAGCATAGGAGGCCTCAATGGCTGTCGTTTCGGCGCAACGTACCCTGAATCGCTCCCACGCGCCATAATTGACTCATGAGGCACACCTTCCTCTTCGAGCCGGCCGTGTGGACCGCCACCGGGACTTTCCGGCGCGCCGACGGTGAGGTTCTGCAGGCCGTGAACCGCACCGAGATCGCGCACAAGCCCTCGTGCTGGCTGCTGTCCGGCAAGCTCAAGGTGCTGGCAACCCCGCCGGCCGAGTTCGTGCACGCCTACCTCATCGAGCCGCCGGGCAGTGATGGCGCCAGCATGAAGTGGAAGTTCGAGAACGCCACCTTCGGCACGCTGGAGGGCCGCTTCGTGGTCATTGGCTCTTCCATCATGTCCGTGTACGGTTGCCAGTCATCCGGCTATCACGGTGCGGAGCACCTGGGACAGATCGACCCCAGTCACTACCGCTCTACCGGCGTGCTGATGCAGCGCGAGAAGGTCGCCTATTCCTGGGAGATGCTGTTCGAACGCGCGCCCTGAGTACCGCTGATCGCAATTGCGGCGAGGCAACCGAGGAATGCCGCGGCCGCGGCCACTTCCGTCCAGATGGTGAGATTCATGCCCGCGCCATGCAGCGCCATCGGCGCGCGGGTGTAGTGGAGCAGCCCGCCGAGGCCCGCCACACCATAGATGGCGAGAATCGTCAGCCCGGCGATGCGGCGGCCAGCGCGGTAGAGCAGGTAGCCGAGCGCGCCGACGCCCGTGACAGCGCACCACGCCAGCCAGACCTCAGCGGGTGTCCACGTGGCGGGCAGGTTCGGGTACTGCGCCAGGTGCTGCGCGTTGTGCCAGAAGTGCAGCAGGCTTGCCGCGGTGTACAGCAGCAGCATCCGGGGCATGAGGCGCACCGCATGCGCCGCCGAGTCAGCAGTCGCCGGGTTCGCCGCGGGCTGTCGCTCCACGGTCAGTCGTCCGTCCGGCCGCCCCAGCGCCACCGCGGCGGCTCGCCGGTGAGGTAACACACCAGCGCCAGCACCCCGCCCATGATCAGGACGAAGAGCAGGCTGGAGAAGGGCTGAATGCTGTGCCGCAAGATGTACAGCCCGGCCGCAACGGCGAGCATCCACAGCAGCATGACCACCCAGCCCTGCCATGTTCTCGGCGGGCCCCAACCCCAGCCGTAGCGCTTGGCGGGGAACCAGTAGACCTTGCCCTGCTCTGCGTGCATTGGGCGGATTCTACCCGGCCGTCGCACAACCGCCGGACTTAACAACGCGTTCTGTCGAGCCCGGGTAGCGCAGCAGCCTGTCGGCTGGACGGCGCGGCCGGGCAAGCAACTCGCCGCCGCAGTTCGGGCATATCCCCTGCAGAAGCTGTTGCGCGCAGGTTCGACAGAAGGTGCATTCGAACGAGCAGATGAACGCATCGGTGGACTGCGGCGAGAGGTCGCGGTCGCAACACTCGCAGCTGGGTCGAAGTTGAAGCATGGGCGTTACTCCGCCTGCATCGCATCCAGCCGGTCCGGCGAATCGACCGCCCGGAGCCGCAGGCGTATGTCAGGCGGCACGGAGCGACTACTTGATTGGGTCAACCGGCTGGGACTGGCTGGCGGCAGCCGCGCGATTCATTGCGGCGCGATACCTGACGACCGTCAGCACCACCCCAACCACCAGGAAGACGCCGGCGAGCAGAAGATCGCCTCTTTGATACTGGCGCCAGGCCATGGCGAGCCAGAACACCAGCAAAACAAGGGTGACAACACGCATTTGTCAACTCCATTGGACTCCGAAGAGTACAGCAAGAACGATGGCCAGGCACCACCCTGCAACCCTGGGCTGCCATTGCTCGGTGAACCGACCAAACTTCTCCGCCAGATTGATGGGCTGGTAGTGCATAGCGCCTCCTGCGTTGGCCTGGAATGTCGTCTGAAGCGCGTGACTGCGGGGGGCGGTGCGGACTCGAGGTCTGGATTGAACAGCGGCAGCGCGCCGAGATCCCTGTAGAGGGTGATGTTCAGTCCGGCGGGAGCCAGGCGCGACGCGGCTCTGCAAAAGGCTGCATTTATGGAAGCGGCCCGCAGACTGCCGGCCAGGGCGAGGACGTTCATGACGCATGACAGTTGATTTGAGGGGCGAGCGGCAAGCCGGGGGTAAGCGACGGCGCGACCTCCGGCCGCCACGCACCTGGTGCAGCGCAGTTTCCTCACCCGTGTTACGCGGCTCTTGCATCGCGACCGAACCGGATGACCATGTAAAGCATGAGCACCATCGCCAACAGCACTGAGACCGCCGCGGTACCTAGACATCATGTCCTGGCCCACGGTTTGGGTCGGGACGGACTTGCAAGTTGGGGGAAGAGGTCTGTCTCCCATATCGTGGGTTGCGTCGTTGCGGACGCCGAGCCACATGCACAGAGCCCAAGGGGTTCAAAGTGCCTAAGCAGCGGGAGACAGACCCATGAAAGAGACTATCACTTCGTACGTCGGATTGGACGTTCACAAGGATTCCATCGCCATTGCGATAGCTGAAGCGGGGCGCTGCGCCCCGCGCTTTGTCGGCACCGCGCCGCCTGAGCTGGCAACGCTGTGCAAGGCGCTCACGCGGTGCGCCAAGCGCAGTAGCACTCTGGTGGTGTACGAGGCCGGTCCCTGTGGCTATGGCTGGGCGCGGCATCTCAATGCACACGGTTGGCGCTGCGAAGTCATCTCCCCCGCGCACATCACGCGCCAGGGGGCCGAGAAGCTCATCAAGACCGATCGGCTCGATGCAGTGCTTCTGGCACGGGAGTCGCGCGCCGGTAACCTCGTGAGAGTGGCGATGCCGGATGAGCGCGATGAAGCCATCCGCGATCTCTCTCGCGCTCGAGAGGACGCCGGCAGTGCGCGTCTGCGGGCGCGGCTGCAGCTCAAAGCCATGCTGCTGCGCCATGGTCGTGCTTATCAGGGCAAAAGCTCCTGGACGGCTGCCCACGAACGACACCTGGCCGCCATCGAGTTTGACCACCCGGCCCAACAGATCGCCTTCGATGAATATCGTCAGTGTGTCAAAGACGCCCACGAGCGAGTCGAGCGCCTCACCCAGGCGCTGCGCGAGCAATGTGAACAGTGGCGCATGAAGGGCGTGGTCAAGGCCCTGATGTGTCTGCGCGGCATCGACTTCGTAGCGGCCGTCACCTTCATCGCTGAGCTCGGCGATCTGTCCCGCTTTGCTCACCCGAAAGCCTTGATGAAGTACCTGGGATTGATCCCCTCCGAGTTCTCCTCCGGCAACACTCGCCGCCAGGGTCCCATCACCAAAGCGGGCAACAAACACGCCAGGCGCATCCTGGTCGAAGCGGCCTGGACCTACCGCTTCAATCCCCGCGTGAGCCGTCCAATCGAAGTGCGCCAGGAAGGTCAACCCAAAGCTATTCGCGATATCGCCTGGCGAGCGCAGCTGCGTCTCACGTACCGGTTTCGCAAACTCAACGCAGGGCGGAAAATGACTCAAAACAAATGCTGCGTGGCGGTCGCTCGTGAGCTCGCCGGCTTCATCTGGGATATCGCCCGGCACGTGAAGATCCCTGCCTGAGCCGCTCCCCTCAAGTCCCAGTCGATCACGGAGGTGACCCACCGACCGCCACTCATCCGAAGGCTCCACACCGAAACGGCAACGCGATGCGCGAGGCCGATGAGGGGAATCCTCGACGAGTTTTATACGGGCATCCTGGTGATGATCCCAGTTCCTAGAGCGAGGCAGCCCCGCGAGGAAGAGATGAAATGCGGTAGCCAATCCGCGGATGTCAGAATGATCCATCGTCGCAGCCATCTCTCGCGCGTCGCGTTCCCGCTTCGGTGTCACGCTTCTTTCTCCCGACTCAGCTCCTTCGTGCTTGCGCGAGAAAAGAGTGTGCCTTCGCTTGACACCACAGGACATGTCAAAACCGGATCGAGCTTCGACTCCGGTACAAAGCCGCCGTACAACAGAAATAACCCCACGGAGACGGTTATGGCCGCCGCCTGGTGCAGCACAAACTGGATATTGGCAACAGCCCGACTGGGCTTCTCCAGCCACAATCTGTGAATGATCCCGTAAACAAACGACAGCACGAAGCCGATCAACAGAATATGAGCGTGGGCGACCAGCTCTGCGTGATTGTGCGACGCAGCCATGTAGATCCCCAACGCCAGGCCGACCGCAGCGAAACCCAGCGCCCATATCAGATATCGCTTATCGAGATTCATTGTTCCCTCCAGTCTTTCGGGTGGACAATCGTCAAGTGGCAGAAGCCTTACCCTCAGTACGCCTGGCCGTTCTTGTGCGTGAATACCCAGTGGCCTTCGACCAGCCGTGCACACAGGTCATCGTCGGGGTACGTACCTGCATCGCCGGGCGTGCGGTCGCCAACCTCAAGATACACGACTCCCTCACTGGTGTTGTTGATGAGACGATGCCCGATACCCGTGCCGGCCCTGAAGCCGGCGCACATGCCGGGCGCGAGTAACGTATTTCCCTCATCGGTGTGCAGCGTCGGACGGCCTTGAAGGATATAGACGAACTCATCCTGCTTCGTGTGAGCATGGCGGAGTGCGGAGACTGCACCAGGGGCAAGGCGAGTCAGGTTCACGCCGAAGTTGGTGAGGCCGAACAGATCGCCGAGCGGCCGCTTCTCACGGCCTGACATGCGCGAAGCGAAGGGCTCCGGATAGTTCGAGCGCCTGGCCTTCACGGGCGCGTCGGTGGCAATCACGGCGACGGGCAATGGTGGGGGAATCATGAGCGGTTTCCTATGCGGCCTGGCGTCGGAGTTGGGCGACCGCCCACAGGGACCGTCGCGTCATGCGACCGGTGGAGCGACTTGTTGGGCGGCGGCACGCTGACCTCCAAGTTCAAGGCGCGCAGCAACCATATATAGAATCCCCTCGGGCCCGGGCAAAGGCTCGGGGTATGGAACTGCCGAAAAACCGAGACGCTGATAGAGCCGGAATGCTCTCTCATTGCTGGGAAGAACGAACAGGGAAAAGGAGTCGACTCCAAGCTGGGCTTTCCCCTTCAGGCAGAGCTCTTGCACCAGGCTGGCGCCGAGGCCGCGCCCGCGCAAGGCTGGAGCAATCGCTAAACGCCCCAGATGGCAGCGCCCAAGACGCAGATAGTACTGACCAAACCCAATCAGTGCGCGCTCCTGAACGAGCGCATACGTTGGCAGGCTATTGAGCTTCGCGTCCTCTCGGAACGTGGCTTCAGTGAACGGAAACCTAAATTCCGGCCCGCCCCACCTCTGACAAGAGTGCTGGTCTGGAAACCAGCTCATCAGCTCGGATAACTGGCTACCTTCAAAGGACTGAAGTCTCAGCATGCCGACGCCCAACGGTGGAGTTGAGGGGCCGCGCGAGATCCTGGGCCGCGTACAGGTCGGATCAAGGCCATCAGTTGCCGAGCAAGCGGCCGATCAAGCGACGCTGGCGCATGCATTCTCCCCCGCGCCAGCGGCGCGCACCGCAGGCCCGTCACGGCCCCCTCCAACGATTGTTAGGCGTCAGCGTCATCGACAACGGAGACCTGCACACCGCCGGTAAATTTCGCGGCAAGGTTGTAGATCCAGCAGCCGAGCGGGACGAAAATCAAGCCGGCAAGCGCGTACAAGAAGGGAAAAGCTACCAACATTCCGGCACTGAACTTGTGGGCCGGCCCGGGCGGCATTGGAGCAAACGAGGCGATGAGCATCATGGGAATCACAAAGAACAAGCTGAGGATGAAATAGACGATGGCGAACTGCTTGCCAGCTTGCCACGGTGCGATTCTCGAAATGCGCTTCGACATGAGACCCCCTGTGACCTTGTGATGACGTAACTACGGTAGTGCTAGTGCTGGCGCCTAACTCAATTTAGGGGACAAATATCACTTGTTGCCTCACTCCGCCCTCGCCGCCTGGGTATAGATCACCTGCCACACGCCCTTGCGCTTCGCCCACACGTCCGTAAAGCGCAGGCGTACGCGGTACGACTTGCCCCCATCGGTACCGCTGAGGGTGGCCACGCCGCCGGTAACCGCGCCGTTCTCCCAGTAGCGCTGCACCGGCTGCTCGACCGTAAACGGCTGCAGGCTGAAACCGGGTGCGGTGTAATCGGCGATCAGCTGCTCCTTCGATTCCAGCTTGCCGTGGCTGTTCACCAGCAGGTAGTCGTCGGCCAGCAGTCGTTCCAGGGCGGCGCGGTCACCGCGGACCTGCGCGCGATCGTAGGCTGTTACTGCGGCCCGCAGATCAGGGGGGAGAACGGCTGTCGCCAGCACCATCGCCATCAGGCTGAGCATCGATACCTCCACATCTACAGCGCGCCGAACACGGCCTTGATCAGTGAGCTCGCCTGCTCCATTGGGTGCGCGCGGATCTGGTGTTCCTCGTCGGCGATGCGGCTGAACAGGCCATCGAGGGCCTTGGCCGTGACATAGTCGTTGAGGCTTGCGTCCTGCGCGGACAGCAGCCCGAGCTGCGCCGCCTTGCCGGCGTATTCGTCGTACTGCCTTGCCAGTCCGAGCTTTTCGGTCTGTGCGGCGACAATGGGCTTGAACTTGCCGGCGAGCTGCGCGCTCGTGGCGCGGCGGAAGTACGCAGTCCCGGCGCCGTCGCCGCCGGTCAGGATGCCCTTGGCATCCGACACTGTCATGCGCTGCAGTGCTGACTTGAACACGGGTTTCGCCTGCGCTACCGCGTCCTCGGCGGCGTGATTCATGGTCGCCTTGAGCTCGTCGGCCTTGCCGCCCATGCCCACCATGCGCAGCATCTGGTCCGCCTTCTCGAGTGCCGGCGGCAGCGGAATGGCGACCTTCGGGTCACCGAGAAAACCGTTTTTCTGGCCAAGCTGGCCGACGGCAACATCGATGCCCTTGGACAGCGCGGCGCGCAGCCCGCTGGCGGCCTGCTGCGAGGAGATGGCGTCCAGTGCCGCGGAGGCAGCCAGCGCAGTGGCGGTGGCGCCGAGTGCAAGCAGGACCAGCAGGCTACGATGCAGATTCCGCTTGCGGGCGCGCATGTCCGGTCTCCACGGATTGAAGTGGCGCAGCCAGTGTAGACCCCATGCCTGGCCGGCGGAAGCATGCGGATGAGCAGCGGCGCCGCTGCTGCGCAGATTGCCTGCGCCGGTTCACGGATCCCTTGTGCCCGCCGGGCTCACGCGCCGCCGCGCAGCGCCGGCAGGTAGTGATCCAGCAGCAGTGCCGCGAACAGCCACATCAGGTAGTTGACGGAGAAGCGGAACACGCGCATCGGCATGTTGGCGTGCGTGGTGATCTTCAGCGCCAGGGCGAAGTACAGGAACCGGGCATTGAGGACCAGCGCCGCCGCCAGGTACAGCAGCCCGCTCATGCGCGTCAGGTACGGCAGCAGGGTCACGACCACCAGCAGCACGGTGTACAGCAGCACCTGCAGTCGCGTGTGCTCGACGCCGTGGGTCACCGGCAGCATGGGGATGCCGGCGCGCGAGTAGTCTTCGCGCCGCGCGATCGCCAGCGCCCAGAAATGCGGCGGCGTCCACACGAATATGATCAGGAACAGCAGCAGGGCGTTGGGGTCGACGCTGCCGGTTACCGCGGTCCAGCCGAGCACCGGCGGTGCCGCGCCCGCCGCCCCGCCGATGACGATGTTCTGCGATGTGGCACGCTTGAGCCACACGGTGTACACCACCGCATAGCCGATCAGCGACAGGAAGGTCAGCACCGCGGTCAGGCGGTTGACCAGGAACGCCAGGATCACCATCGAGGTGACGCCCAGTGTCGCCGCGAATGCCAGCGCCTGTCTCTCGGTGATTGCCCCGGTGGGCAGGGGTCGGGCGCGCGTGCGGGTCATCTGTTCGTCGATGCGCCGGTCGAGTACATGGTTGATGGTGGCGGCGCAGGCCGCGGCCAGCGCGATGCCCAGGTTGCCCCACAGCAGGGCGCTGACCGGCGGCAGCCCGGGGCTGGCCAGCAACGCGCCCACGATTGCCGTGAAGACGATCAGGGCCACGACACGCGGCTTGGTCAGCTCCAGGTACCGGCGCCACTGAGGCGTACCCGGTGCAGCGTCAGTTGTCGTGGCCAAGGTGGTAGTGCATGGGGAACCGTCGGGATGCGCAGCCTAGCAGATCACCACCTGCGGGACTGTCCCGCAAGGCCCGTGACGCGGCAGAATGTCCGTATGTGACGCGAGGAGTCTTTCATGAAATTTCCCCGGGATATCTACACCGAGCAGGATGCCCGTCCCGACACCCTGAAGCACCTGGGTCCGCTGCGGCGCCTGGCGGGAGCCTGGGAGAGCCGCACCACCGGCCGCGACATCAACCCCAAGGCGGACGGGCCGGAGCACCGCGATTACAGCGAGCGCACCGAGATGCTGCCCATCGACGCCCAGTCCAACGGGCCGCAACTCCTCTATGGGCTGCGTTATCACACCCACATCCTCGCCTCTGACGAGGACGCGACCTTTCACGACCAGACGGGCTACTGGCTGTGGGAGCCGGACACCGGCCTGATCATGCAGACGCTGTCGATCCCGCGCGGCCAGGTGGCTATCGCCGCCGGCCGGGCGCGCCCCGGCGATCGGCGGCTGGTGCTGCGCGCGCGGCGCGGTACCCCGGGCTACGGCATCTGCTCCAGCGCGTTCCTGGAGCACGCGTTTCGCACCGATTCCTACCGTATCGAGGTGACCTTCAACCGCAACGGCAGCTGGAGTTACGTGCTCGACACCATGCTCAAGATCCCTGGCCGCAAAACCCTGTTCCGCCACCGCGATGAGAACACGCTGTTCAGGGTGCAGCAGCCGCAGCCCAATCCACTGTGGCGCAAGGTCGCAAAGCAGCGCCGCGCAAAGCGGCGCTAGGCAAGCCCCGTCAGCGCCCGGTCAGGGAGCGCAGCAGCGCCAGGGTGGCCAGCAGCAGCAGCGCCGCGCCGGCGGTGTGCAGGGTCGCAAGCCACAGCGGAAAGGTCTTCAGCACCATGGAGATGCCGATGGCGAGCTGCAGGCCGAGTGCGGCGAGCACCAGCCACGCCCAGCGGCGCGAACCGGACAGTCCGCGCCGCCGCAGTACGAACATCACAGCAGCAGCAAGCGCCAGTGTCGTCAGCAGCGCGCCGATGCGATGACTGAAGTGAATCGCGACGCGGGCCGGATTGTCCAGCACCCCGCCCTCGTAATTTATGTTGAGCCCGTGCCACAGCACGAAGGCGTGGCGGAAATCCGCGGCCGGCCACAGGGCATTCTGGCAGGTGGGGAAGTCCGGACAGGCCACCGCGGCGTAGTTGCTGCTGGTCCAGCCGCCAAGCGCGATCTGCAGGGCCAGCGCCGCCAGTGCCAGCAGCGTCAGTTGTCGTGCACCAGTCAGCGGCGCCGCCCCGCCGTCCACCGCGTGCGCGAAGCCGCGACGCGCCGCGTTCCCCCAGGAGTTGGTCGGCAGTGACATCGCGAGCCACGCGAGCAGGCCCAGCGTGGTCATGCCGAACAGCAGGTGCAGGGTGACGATCAGCGGTTTCAGCTGCCAGGTGACCGTGAGCATGCCCAGCAGGCCCTGCACGATGACGGTGGCAAACAGCGCCAGCGCGTAAGGCACGCTGACCAGATGCTGCCGGCGCGCGCTGATCGCCAGCGCCGTAATCAGCACGATCAGCAGGCCCAGGGTGCTGGCCGCATAGCGGTGGATCATCTCGCGCCAGGCCTTGCCGACTTCCAGCGGCCGCTGCGCGTAGATTTCCCGGGACTGCGGGCTGTGCAGTGCGCCGCTGGGAGTCAGGTGTCCGTAGCAGCCGGGCCAGTCGGGACAGCCGAGGCCCGCTGCAGTCAGGCGCACGTAGGCGCCGAGTACCACGACACAGAAGCACAGCACCAGGGCCGCCAGCGCCAGGCGGCGCATCCACAGCGCGACAGAACTGCCTTGCATGCGATTTACAGTCCCCGTCAGCCGATGTGCGACAGCTTCAGCAGCTTCTTCAGGTCGATGAGCAGCCCGCTCGGATCCCGGCGCGCATCGTAACGCATGATCAGGTTTCCCAGCGGATCGACGATGAACAGCGTGTTGTCGCGGTTGTCCGCCGGGAACTGCGCCAGCAGCGCCGCCGCAGGCGCCGTGGTGGCATCGATCACCAGCAGGCCGGTGTGTTCGCCGTCCAGCCAGGCGCGGTCGCAGCAGTCGCCCGTTGCCAGGAAGATCCGCTGCACCCGTGTCATGTCGGTGTTGAGTGCCAGGCGGGTCTGGCGCATCACGTACAGCACGTTGCGGCACTGCGCCGAGCAGTCGCCGTCGCTGATGTATACCAGCGACCACTTGCCGGACAGCGGCACGGCCGCGGTGGCGGGCAGCGGGCGCGCAGGTTGTATCAGCACGCCGTGATTCACGTGGCGCGCCGGGCGCCAATCGGTCTGGTAGTAGGTGTAGAACGACACAGCCAGTGGCAGGAAGAACAACGCCGCCAGCAATGCCAGGGTGCGCAGGTTGCGCGCACGCAGCGCAGCGCGCGCGCGTGGGTCGGCGGTTGTCGGGTCGGTGTTCATCGCGAGGTCTTGCGGCGGCGCCAGCTCATCACGCTCCACAGTATCAACGTCAGTGCGGCGAATGCCCACCACTGTATGGCGTAGGAGTAGTGCCGCAGCGGCGTGAAGCCCGGCGGCCGCCAGTCACGCTCGTAGCCCGGCGGCGTGCCGGGATCCAGCAGCAGGATACGCGGGGCCAGCGGCATCGCCGCCGCGGCGGTGAGCTCCGCCATCGTGGGGAAGCTGGTGACGAGCGGCCAGGCGGTGCCAGTGGGCGCTGCCCGGCCCATCGCCAGGCCCGCCACCGGTAAAGTGGCGACACGACCCGTGAGCGTCACCTCGGCACCCGGCGCCAGGCTGACGTCCGGCAGTCGCTTGCGGGACCCGGTGAAGGCTACCCAGCCGCGATCGACCAGCAATGCCGGCGCGCCGCTGCGCAGCAGCGGGGTGAGCACTTCGTAACCGGGGCGGCCGCGCAGCGAAATGTTGTCGAGCAGGAACTGGTGGCCTCCATCGAGCCGGCCGGTCACGCGGACCCGCTGGTACAGGGGCAGCCGCGCCGCATCGGCGCCCAGCTCCACCACCCGATCGCTGCCACGCGCGAACCGCTCCCATTCCTGCTGGCGCAACACGCCCTTGTGCCACTGCCAGGAGGCAGCGCGCAGGCATAGCAGGAAGAAGGCCAGTGCCAGCAGGCTCAACACCGCTCCCGCTGGCCAGCCGCGTTTACCCACTATGCCCATCCCCTGCCGCAGTCATCCGCGCGCCCGGCAACCAGCAAACCTGCGCTACACTGCGCGCCATGCAAAGCCTGATGCCTCTCCTGGCTCTCGGGGCGCTGCTGGCGATCGTGATCAGCCTGGGCTCCGGGCTGTTTCATCTCTCCCGCGGCGGCAAGGATGACTCGCGCAAGCTGGCGCGCGACCTGACAATCCGCATCAGCATCTCGATCGCACTGTTCCTGCTGTTGTTGCTGGCGTGGGCGGTGGGCTGGATTTCCCCGCACGGCCTGCAGGGCGGCTCCCCGATCCACTGAACCACGCGCACTTGGGCACGAGGCGCGCGGCGGCTGGTGATCCCCTACAACCAGTACACGAAGATAAACAGCCCCAGCCACACCACGTCGACGAAGTGCCAGTACCAGGCCACCGCCTCGAAGGCGAAGTGCCGCTCGGGGGTGAAGTGCCCGCGCACCACCCGCAGCCAGATCACCAGCAGCATGATGGCGCCGATGGTCACGTGCAGGCCATGGAAGCCCGTCAGCATGAAGAAGGTGGAGCCGTAGATGCCGGTCGACAGCTTCAGGCCCAGCTGCCGGTAGGCCTCGCCGTACTCGTGCGCCTGGAAGCCGACGAAGGTGAAGCCCAGCAGGAAGGTCAGCGCCAGGAACAGTGTCAGCTTGCCGCGCTGACCGGCGCGCAGCGCGTGGTGTGCGATGGTGACCGTGAGCCCGCTGGTCAGCAGGATCGCGGTGTTGAGCGCCGGGATGCCGAAGGCCGCGATGGTGCTGAAGGTCGAGTCGGCATGTCCGCCGACGTGGCCGGGGCCGTTGGTCGGCCACATGCCCTCGTATCCGGGCCATAACTCCAGGTTGGTGAAGACCTTCGTGCCCTGCCCGCCCAGCCACGGCACCACCAGCACCCGGGCGTAGAACAACGCGCCGAAGAAGGCCGCGAAGAACATCACCTCGGAGAAGATGAACCACATCATCCCCATGCGGAACGAGCGGTCGACCTGCAGGTTGTAGATGCCGTGCTGGTTCTCGTCGATTACCGTGGAGAACCAGCCGAAGAACAGGTACGCCAGCAGCACGATCCCCGGCAGGAACGCCCAGCCGCCGGCCCACTCGTTGAACCAGGCGACCGCGCCGGCCATCATCACAAACAGCGCCAGCGAGCCGCGGATGGGCCAGGGACTGCCGTGCGGGACATAGTACTGACTGCTGGCGGTGCTTGCGTTGCTCATGATCGATGGGCTTTCGGTAGGTGGAAGCGCGTGCTAACGGCGGGTAACGCGCGTGGATTGGTCATAGAAGGTGTAGGCCAGCGTCACCAGCTCGATGTGCCTGGGCAGCGCCGGGTCGATGAAGAAGCGCACCGGCATTTCGCGGCCCTCGTTGACCCGGAAGTGCTGCGGCGTGAAGCAGAAGCACTCGGTCTTGTGGAAGTAGCCGGCGACTTCCGAGGGCGAGATATTGGGCACGGCCTGGGCGAGCGTGTCGCGGCCGGTCAGGTTGTGGGCGTAGAACTCGGCGGTGAACAGCTCCCCGGGGTGCACCTGCACGCGGCGTTTGACCGGGCGGAAGTCCCAGGACCCGGCGCTGGCCACGTCGGCCAGGAACTCCACCGTGACCGTGCGCGTAAGGTCAGGGTGCGCCGTCACGGCCGCCGCGCGCTGCAGCAGCTTCGCCTGGTCGCCGTAGCCGGTGACCGAACACAGCACGTTATACAGCGGCACCAGCGCGAAGCCGAAGCCGAAGGCGCCGGCGGCTACGCCCAACAGCTTCCACGTCATGCTGATGTTGGCGCGCCGCAGGTTGGTCATTTGAGGCTGCGCACCACGGCCAGCGCGATGAAGCCGAAGTAAAAGGCGGCCGCTACAGCTGCGAACAGCAGGGCACTGCGGCGAATGCGCCGGCGGCGCTCGCTGTCGGCGCCGCTCGCCGGCGCCGCGCTGCCGCTGGTGTCCGGCATCGCTCAGTGCTCCGCGCCGTGGGCGATGACCGCGGCCGACGGCGGGGTGCTCCACGAGTGGAACGGCGGCGGCGAGGTCAGTTCCCACTCCAGGCCGTGGGCCCCTTCCCACACCCGGCTGTCGGCGCGCACGCCGCCGCGCACGCACTTGATTATGAGGTACAGGAACAGGAACTGTGACAGCCCGAAGCCGAAGGCGCCGATGGAGGACACCATGTTCCAGTCGGTGAACTGCACCGCGTAGTCGGGGATGCGCCGCGGCATGCCGGCGAGGCCGAGGAAGTGCTGCGGGAAGAACAGCACGTTGACGAAGATCGTCGACAGCCAGAAGTGCCAGGTGCCGAGCTTGAGGTCGTACATGTGACCGGTCCACTTGGGCAGCCAGTAATAGATCGCCGCCATGATGCCGAACAGCGCGCCCGTGACCAGTACGTAGTGGAAGTGCGCCACCACGAAGTAGGTGTCCTGGTACTGGTAGTCGGCGGGCACCATCGCCAGCATCAGCCCGGAGAAGCCGCCGATACTGAACAGAAACACGAACGCCAGCGCGAACAGCATCGGCGGCTCGAAGGACAGCGAGCCATGCCACATGGTCGCCGCCCAGTTGAATATCTTCACGCCGGTGGGCACCGCGATCAGCATGGTGGACAGCATGAAGAACAGCTGCGCCGCCAGCGGCATCCCCACCGTGAACATGTGGTGAGCCCACACGATGAACGACAGGAAGGCGATCGAGGCGATCGCGTACACCATCGCCTCATAGCCGAACAGCGGCTTGCGCGAGAAAGTCGGGATGATCTCCGAGACGATGCCGAAGGCCGGCAGGATCATGATGTAGACCTCGGGATGCCCGAAGAACCAGAAGATATGCTGGAACATCACCGGGTCGCCGCCGCCGGCGGCGGTGAAGAAGGTGGTGCCGAAGTAGTGGTCGGTCAGCTGCATGGTGACCGCGCCGGCCAGCACCGGCATCACCGCGATCAGCAGGTACGCGGTGATCAGCCAGCTCCACACGAACATCGGCATCTTCAGGAGTGTCATGCCCGGCGCGCGCATGTTCATGATGGTCACGATGACGTTGATGGCGCCCAGGATCGAGGACGCGCCCATCAGGTGGATGGAGAAGATCAGCATCGGGAACGAGGCGCCGGTCTGCAGGGTCAGCGGCGGATACATGGTCCAGCCGCCCGCCGGCGCGCCGCCCGGCACGAAAAACGAGGACAGCAGCAGCGTGAAGGCGAACGGCAGGATCCAGAAGCTGAAGTTGTTCAGGCGCGGCAGCGCCATGTCCGGCGCACCCACCTGCATCGGAATCATCCAGTTCGCCAGCCCCACGAACGACGGCATGATGACCCCGAAGATCATGACCAGGCCGTGCATGGTGGTGAGAGAGTTGAAGAACTGGGGATCGAACAGCTGCATGCCGGGTTTGAACAGCTCGGCGCGGATCCCTTCGGCGAACATGCCGCCGACAAAGAACATGCAGCCGGAGAAGACCAGGTACATCGTGCCGATGTCCTTGTGGTTGGTCGCGTACACCCAGCGGCGCCAGCCGTGCGGCTTGTGGTCGTGATCGTCGTGGCTGTCGGCGTGTGCGGCGGTGCTCATCGGGCTTGGCTCTCTGCGTGTGGACTGTGCGTTCGCGGTCAGGGTACGGATGCGCCTGTCAGGTGCGGCAATCAGGTCGCGGGGGCGGCAGTGTTCGCGGCAGCGGCGGGCGGGGTGGCCGGCTTCTGTGCCGCCTGCTCCTGCTTCAGCCAGGCGGCGTAGTCGGCCTTTGTGCGCACGTCGACCACGATCGGCATGAAGCCGTGGTCGCGGCCGCACAGCTCTGCGCACTGGCCGCGGTACAGGCCCGGCTTGTCGGTGTCGACCTTGAACCAGGCCTCGTTGATGAAGCCCGGGATGGCGTCCTTCTTGACGCCGAAGGCCGGCACCCACCAGGAGTGGATGACGTCAGCGCCGGTGATCAGCAGGCGCACCTTGGTGTCCACCGGCACCACCAGCGGGTGGTCGACGCTGAGCAGGTAATGGTCGACGGTGTTGGGATCGATGCCGGAGGTCAGCTCGCGCGCCGCATCGCTCTTGCGGTCCAGGTGCGAGTAGAAGCCGACGCCGTCGTCCAGGTAGTCGTAGCGCCAGCCCCACTGGAAACCGGTGACCTTGATGGTCAGGCCGGTCTTGCTGGTGTCCTCGATCGCCACCAGGGTGCGGGCCGCGGGAACGGCCATCAGCACCAGGATCAGGACCGGGACCACGGTCCAGATGACTTCCACCCGGGTGCTGTGCAGCAGCGTCGTGTCCGCCACGGCGCCCCGGGATTTGCGGTATTTGATCAGCGACCAGATCATGACGCCGAACACCAGCACGCCGATCGCCACGCACACCCAGAAGATGGCCATGTGCAGGTCGTAGATCCTGCGGCTGATGTCGGTGACCCCCTGGGTCATGTTGAGCTGGCTCCAGCCGGAGTCAGCCCGTGCGGTGAGTGTGCCGGCGGCGCCAAGAGCCGCGAGGGCGATAGAGGCGAGCTGTGCGCGAAACTTCATTCAACGTGCCTTAACAGAAAAAGACCCACCCGCTCTCCGACTGCCGCTGGCCCTCAGGGCAAGGACGGCGATTGGTCGATGCGGCCGACGAGACGCTGCAAACGCAGCGCCAGACCCTGTCGCTCCTCCTCCGTGAGGAAGCGTCCCAGCTCGCACTGGCGACCTTGCGACTCGATGGTGAGCCGACTGGGGTGCAGGCGTGCGGCGGGCCGGCGCAGTTTAACCTGCGCCCAGTGCCGCGGAAACACGAACTGCACCTGGTGGCCGCGTCGGTGCGACTCGATCCGCACGTCCGCCTCCGTGACCGTGATGCTTTCGTGCTCGAAACGGCGCTCCATCGAGCTCGCCAGCGCCCACCCCAGCAGCAGCACTTCCAGCCCCGCGAACGGCAGGACCGGCCAGAACCCCTTGAACGCCAGGGCGAAGGCGAGGGTGAGGGGCGCCAGGCACGCGCTGCCGAAAAAGACCCACGCGCCGCGCACGCTCAGCGAGCAATTCGGGCTGATTTCGATGTGCTGGGACCGCATTTCCATGACGAGTCCCATGGTAGCGCCGTGCCCATGCCCGGGCTATGCGACCGCCTCGCAAGTTTGCAGCGATAACGCCGACAATGATCTCGATCTTGCCATCTTCTGCGGCGATATGCAGAGATACGGGCAGTTCATCGCCGTGGCGCCCGGCCGATCGAGCCGACGGTGATCCGCGCCTCCCCTCCGGTCAGCGCCGCCCGCCCTCGCGCGCCGGCGGCGCCCCACGCCGCTCCATAGATGATCTCCCAGGTGGCCGGCAGCCCCTCGGCGGTGCGCCACTGTTCGTAGGCGGCCTGCACCCTTTGCAGACGTGTGCGTCCAGTCAGCCCGCGGGGTCGCCCGGCGGTGACGTTATGGGCACCGTTAGCTTTCAAATCCCGCATCAGCCCGACCACCTGGCCGTAGTGGGTCACCGTGCGCTCGCCGTCGAGCACCGGCTCGCTGAGCCCGGCCTGCAGCAGCGCGTTGCCGACTTCCTGGATGTGAGGGAAGTGGTTGACGTGGTTGTAGGCGTCGGCCTGCGACCAGGCAACGCGCAGCTCGGCGAGCGTGTCGGGACCGAGAGTGCTGAAGGCGAAGAAGCCTTCCGGCGCCAGCACCCGTCGCACCTCGGCGCAGGCCGCGTCCAGCGGCTCGCACCACTGCAGCATCAGGTTGCTGAACACCAGGTCGATGCTGCCCGTGGCCAGCGGCAGGCGATGCGCATCGGCGCAGACGCGCGCGAAACGGCGCCATGGGCGCAGGTGGCGGCGTGCCTGGTGCAGCATGGCGCCCGCAAGGTCGAGCGCCACGACCTGCGCGCGCGGGTAGCGGCGCTTCAACTCGCGTGTCAGGCGCCCGGTGCCGGCGCCCAGGTCCAGCACCCGGCGGGGCGCGAAGCCGAAAGGAGCGAGCCGCTCGAGCAACTCCGCGCCGGCGCGCGCCTGCAAGGGCGCCGCCGCCCCGCAGGTGCTGCTGGCGCGATCAAACGAGGCACGCACGCGCGCGCGCGCCAGCCCGAAGACCTCGGCCGGATCGGTGCTCATGTCAGGAACTGGCGCACCAGGCGTGCGCAGCTTGCGGTGTGCGACAAAAAGGGTGCATGCGAGGCGCCGGCCAGCAGGGCATAGCGGGCACGCGGCAGGGCCGCGGCCAACGCGCGGCTGGCGTAGGGATGGACGATGCGGTCCTCGCGCCCGGCGATGACCAGCGCCGGCGCCTGCAGCTGCGACAGCCCCTCGCGCAGGTCGCTCTCCGCGAGACGCGCAAGCCCGCTGCGCAGCGCCTCGCGCGCGGGGTTGCCGTGGGTCTCGAGGGCGCCACGCAGCAGCGCCTGCACCTGCAGCGCGGTACGCGGGGCGGTACCGCGGGTCTGCAGTGCGAGGAAGTCATCGACGGTGCGCCCGGTGTCGACGTCCAGCCAGGCCTGCAGGCGGCGCATCAGCTGCAGCGGCGTGCCGTAGGGCCAATCGCGTGCCCGCAGGAATTTCGCCGTGCTCGAAACCAGCACCAGCGCTTCGATCGCGCCGGGCATGGCGGTGGCGAGGTCGAGTGCGAACTGCCCGCCCAGCGACCAGCCCAGCAGGCAATAACGCTCCGTGATCGCAGCCAGGGTCTCGTGCACACGCCAGGTCTGCGCGGCCGGTACGGCGGCGCGTGGATCCCAGTTGCTCCTGCCGTGGCCGGGCAGGTCCACGGCAATGGTGCGCCAGCCAGGGCCGAGGGCCCGCGTGAAGCTGTCGAACACCCGCAGGTTGCTGCCCCAGCCGTGCAGCAGCACCAGGTCGCGCCCGCCACGGCCGCGGACTTCGGCGTGCAGGACGCTCACTCTGTTGCCTCGTGGGCGCCGGGTTGCGTCGGGATCAAACCGCCTCCGTCGGCAGCGGTGCTCAATGCACCAGCAGATGGACCAGGAAGGCGATGCCGACTGCGATGGCGCCCAGCACCGTCAGCAGCACCGCCGCCGCGGCGCAGTCCTTGACGATCCCGATTCCGGGGCTGCGGCCGGGGTGCAGCTCATCGGCGAGTTGCTCCACCGCGGTGTTCAGCAGCTCGGCGGCCAGCACGGCCGACGAGGACAGCAGCAGCAGGGCCCACCACAGCGGCTCCGGCCGCGTGGCCAGCAGGACCGCCACGACCCCGAGCAGCGCCACGACCTCCGTCTGCAGGCTTCGCTGGGTGCGCAGGGCATAGCCCAGCCCCTGAAGTGCGAAGGCGAACCGGGTGTGCAGAGGCTGGTTGCGGTGTTTGTTCATCGTCGGGTCCATGCCGATAGTAGCGGTCCGCGGCACCCCTGCGCACGAGTCAGGTGTTGGGCGGGCCGCGGTGCCGCCCGAGCAGCTGCAGCACCCGCCCGAAGCCGTACTGTCCTGCAACCTGTGCGATGTCCGCGCGCAGAGTATCCGCTCCCGGTGAGTGTCGCATCGCGAGCAGCTGCCACGCCGCGAGCCGTGCCTCCAGCGCCCAGGCGAGCCAATGGCGGCGCTGCGCGTCGACGGCGGTGGCGAGCAATCGCCGTGCGGCGTCCTCCGGGGACGCGCGGCCATCGAGCCTCGCCAGCGCGATGTCCACGACGTAGACCTCCTGGCGTGAAGTGATGGAGCGTCGCAGTGTCCGGGCGCGGTTGGCGGCGGTCTCGCGCGCCGGGGCGTCGCCGAGTGCCTGCTCGCACAGGGCGAGCAGTGCCTGGGCATCCGCTTCCCCGGTTGATTCCTCGGCTGCCGCGAACCCCTGCGCGGCTGCGTGCAGCTTGTCCGCGGCCACCTGCCAGTGCCCTGCGTCCATGTCGAGCTGTGCCAGGGTCGTAAGCGAATTGTTCTTATAAGTATTGTCGCCCCCGGTGCCGACGCGCCGGATGACCCGCTCCAGCGCCGCACGTGCCTCACTCTCACGGCCCTGGTCGACCATGATCAGTGCGCAGTTGAAGCCGCTGTAAATGGCGAACTGGGGATCGCTGAGGCGTTCGGCGCCCGCGTACGCACGCTCGCAGTCGGTCCTCGCCGCGGTCAGTTCCCCGCGCAGCCGTTCCGTGTCGGCGAGCGTCGCCAGCGTCCAGGTGTCGCCCCCGGCCTGCTCGCTGAGCGCGATCACGGCCCGGTACTGCGCCACCACATCGTCGCTTGCGCCTTCATCCGCGGCGATGTTCGCCAGTGCGAGGCGGCCCCAGCCCTCCAGCCCGCGGTCCGAGGTCTCGCGCCCCTGCTCGAGCACGCGCTTCGCCGCGGCTTGCGCGCCGTCGCGGTCGCCCGCGTTCCACAGCATGATGCACAGGTCACGATAGACCGCGCCGATGCCGGCGGCGTCGCCGATGCCCATGTAGAGCGTAAGGGCACGCTGGTATTCCTCGCGCGCCTGGGGCAGCAGGTCGAGATTGGCGAGCACGCCGCCCAGGGTGCCGCGCGCGGTGGCCTCGCCGCGCGGATTGCCGAGCGCGTGAAACGTCGCGATCGCCGAGGCGAGCTCGCCCCGCGCCGCCTGGTTCTGGTGCAGGTACATGCGCGCACCCGCAAGCTGGAGCTGGGTGAGGGCAACCATCGCCGCCTCATCGCGCCGCCCGGCCAGCTCGAGGGCGCGCCCGGCATGCCGGGCATTGCCCTGCGCGTCCTTGCGCGCGGCGGCGAGCCGGGCGGCGGCGAGCTCCACCCGCGGATCGTCCGCCGCACCGGGGATGTGTGCCAGGTCCCGCAGCGTCGCCGCGGCATCGCTGGTCGCGCCCAGGGCGATCTGGGTATCGATCAGCCGCACCCGGTACTCGACGTCCCCCGGCTTCAACCGCGCCAGCTCCCGCCAGGCATCCGCCGCCGCGGCCCACTGCGTGCGCGCTGTCTCGAGGACCGCTACCGTCAGCAATCGCTCCTCCGGCGGCAGGCTGCCCGCGTGGGCGGCGGCCTGCTCCGCGGCCGCGAGCGCCTTGTCGCGATAGCCCAGGGCGGTCCATGCCTGGGCGAGGAGCGTATAGGCCGGCGCGTAGCCTGGCGCCGCGGCGATCGCGCCGAGCACCTCGTCGCGGGCGCGGGCGGCGTCGTAATGCTTCAGGGCGTCCAGGGCGAACCCCATACGGCGCGCAACCTCTACGTTCGGCGGCTGCTGGTTGGCGACCAGGCTGAGGGCGCCCGCCGCAGGCGTCACGCCGAGCTTCTCGCGCAGCGTCGCGCCGGCTGCGGCCGTGACGGCGATGAGGCCGTCGATCCCGGCTTCGCGTGTCACTTCCGCCAGGCGCCTGCCCGTGTGGGTGTCCTGCATCGCGATGTCGAGCCGCAGCGGCGCGTTCGCCGCGGACCCTCCGACCAGGTAGCCGCCGCTGACGACGTAATCGGCATCGAGCCTGTGCCGCAGTCTCGCAAGCGTCGCGGGTGCGTAGCCACCGGCGACCGGCGCTGCCAGGTCCGCGCTCGCATCGCGCACCGATTCGTCCGGCACAACCTGCACGTTGTCGGCGATGCTCACTTCGGCGCCGAGCATCTCCGTCAGCGCCGGGCCCAGCCAGGCGTCCTTCGGGTTACGCGAAAGATTGGTGAATCCGACAAATGCGATGGTGTGTCCCGAGTGGTGGAGCTCCGGCGCCGGGGAGGCGCGGCGCAGCCACCAGGCAGCGCCGCCCGCAGCCATCAACAGGAGGGCGGCAGCCGCGCCGGCGGCGCCCCAACGCCATCGTCGGCTCCCATCCGCGACCCCCACTGGCGCCGGGGCTCTTGGGCTGACGGTTACCGGCGCGACGAAGCGGTAGCCGAGCTTGGGGACGGTCTCGATGAACCGCGAGTCATCCTCGCCGTCGCCGAGCGCGCGGCGGATCAGCCAGACATGCTTGGTGAGGTTCGACTCCTCCACGTAGCCACGCGGCCACAGGGCCTTCATCAACTCGTCCTTGCTGACCGCGTGGCCCGCCTGGGTCACCAGCAGCACCAGAGTCTCGAAGACTTTGGGAGTCAGTGCGACCGGCTGGCCGGCCCGCAGCAACCGACGCTCGAGCGGGTCGAGCTCGAAGTCGCCAAACCGGTAGAGCGGGTATTCCAACGCGGACATGGACTTGTGTATCAAGTGCGTTTGGCAGGAAGTTTGCCAGAAAACTGCCAGCACGACGGCAGCGACACCGGGCCGCAGGCAGCGCAGCGTCGCCGCCATGAATGGCGCGGCATGGGTCTGGGTGGTGCTGGGGCTGGCCACGGCGGGTATTGCAGCCGTCGTCATCATCGAGAGGGCGCCGGCGGCGGCGGCGGGGTTGATTCACGAACTCGACTGGCGCACGAGCCCACTCGACCTCAACCTTCGCGGTGCGAACGGTGAGCGTTTCCGCTACCGCTGCCCCCCGGGCAAGCTGGCGGCCGGCGCCGTGACGGGCAGCGGACCCTATACCGACAACTCCTCGATCTGCGCGGCGGCGGTGCACGCCGGGGCACTGCGCGCGGGGGCCGGCGGCGTCATCACTATCGAGATCCGGCCCGGCGAGTCGCGCTACCCGGCCTCGTTCAGCCACTACGTGCAGAGCCTGGCTTACGACAGTTCCTGGAGCGGCAGCTTCGTCGTCCTTCCGCCCGAAGCGCCCACCCCGCCGCATTGACGGGCGGGCGCGAGTTCATTCACCACACGATGAGGAGTCAGCAAATGAAATCCCCCATTCATCCACCTTTACTGGCAATCGCGCTGCTGGGCATGGCAGGGACCGCGTTTGCCGGCGGATTTCCGCAGGGTACCTACAGCGCCGGGGAGAAGGTGACCATGACTTTCGATGCCAACGGGCAGTTCCAGGTGCACCAGGGTCACGACCTGATGGTCACTGGATCCTATGCAGTCAGGAAGAATCGCCTCGAGCTCACCGATACGGCCGGACCCTGGGCCTGCACCAGGCCTGCGGAGCGGACGGGATCCTATACATGGAAGTACGCCGATTCCGTGCTGACATTAATGAAGGCATCCGATGGCTGCCAGGACCGCGTGGGCAGCCTGGTGCGCAGCACGTGGAAAAAGACGGGTGCGGTCAACCCCTAGGCAATGAGCTGACGCGGACCCCGGGCGGGAGCGGCTCGTCCGAGGTCCGCGGCCTTCGGTACGGTCACCCGGCACACAGCGGCTATCGTCACAGCGCGGTGCCCTGGGTGAGTAGTGCGGCGCCCGCGGCTGCCGCGACCAGCAGCACCCGCCGCACCGAGGCCGGACCGCCATGCCGTGCCGCCCACATCGAAAGTGCGATCACACTGCCGCCGGGAACCAGCAGCCCGATCGTGGCGTAGGGCCCGAGCTCGCGCAGCGAAGCGGTCAGCGCGGCGCGCATCAGGCCGCGGTCCGTGTCGGCGGGCTGGAGCTCCCCGAGGGGCGCGGCGGAGCGTTGATCGGCCTGGCCAGCAGGTAGCGGTCCCCCAGCCAGGCGATCGCCTGCGCCCGCGCCGCGCTGTAGTCAACGACCCAGCTGCGTGCGCGCTCATTGATGGTGGTGTGTTTCATGGTCCTCTCCCGCGAGCGGGAACCTGGCGCATGGGCTCTGTCAGGCCTCCCGATGCGGTGCAAGTGTGGGCAAGGGCGGTACGGGTGACCATCCCGAATCCGTGAGCGCCGGGCTACTCCGGTGAGCAGGTCGGACCTCACCCGGCCTGCGTGGCGTGCGCTCTCCCTAACGGGGTAGGTGACGCGCCGAGCGCCACCGATGTACACCCTCAGGCGTACACGTACTGCAGCAGGATGCCGGCGAAGATCGCCACCCCCACGTACTGGTTATTGAGGAAGGCGCGCAGGCAGCCGGCCGGCTCGCGTTTGCGGATCAGCCACTGCTGCCACAGGAACAGCAGGCCCGCGGCAAACAGGCCGCCGTAGTACCAGCGGCCGAAGCCCATGCTGCGCCCGGCCAGCATCAGCGCGTACAGCATCATGCCCTGCATGACGCCGATCAGCAGGCGATCCATGTCGGCGAACAGGATGGCGCTGGACTTGACGCCGATCTTCAGGTCGTCCTCGCGGTCGACCATGGCGTAGATCGTGTCGTACAGCGTGGCCCAGATGACCGCGGCGAAGTAGATCACCCACGCGACGCGCGGCAACGCATTTCTCTGGGCCGCGAAGGCCATCGGCACCGACCAGCCGCCGAAACACAGCCCCAGGTACAGCTGCGGCAGCGGAAAGAAGCGCTTGAGGAACGGATAGGACACCGTCAGCAGCGCGCCAATGAAAGCCAGTTTCACGGCCAGTGCGTTCAGGCGCGTCACCAGCAGCAGCGCGATCGCCAGCAGCAGCACGAACAGCACCAGCGCTTCCGTGGGCGACACGTGCCGCGCCGCCAACGGGCGGTCGCGGGTGCGGCGCACATGCGGGTCGATGTCGCGGTCGGCGAAGTCGTTGATGACGCAGCCGGCCGCGCGCATCACCACCACGCCCAGGACGAACACCACCAGCACGCGCGGTTCCGGCCGGCCGCCACCGGCGACCCACAGTGCCCACAGCGCCGGCCACAGCAGCAGCCAGGTGCCGACCGGGCGGTCGAAGCGCATGAGGCGCAGGTATTCGCCGAGGCGCCGCTGCAGGCGCCAGGAGAAGGGCGCCTCGGGTGCCGCCGGGGTGCCGGGTGTTGCGGTGACTGCGTTCATGCGGGGCTTTGCTTCAGCCTATGCGTCCGTACTGTTCGCCGGCACCGATCCAGCGCGCCGCGAGCGCCGCAATAGTATCCGGGGCGCGCGCGAGCAGCACCTCCGCGGTGTGCTGCACTCCCGGCAGCAGGTCGGCGTCGCGCACCAGGTCCGCGACCCGCAGCTGCGCCAGCCCGGTCTGGCGCGTGCCCAACAGCTCGCCGGGCCCGCGCAGCGCCAGGTCGCGCCGCGCGATCTCGAAGCCGTCGCTGCTCTCGCGGATGACCCGCAGCCGCTCGCGCGCCAGCGGCGACAGCGGTGCGCGGTACAGCAGCACGCAGGTGCTCACCGCCGCACCGCGGCCCACACGGCCGCGCAGCTGGTGCAGTTGCGCCAATCCCATGCGCTCGGCGTTCTCGATCACCATCAGCGTGGCGTTGGGCACGTCCACGCCCACCTCGATCACCGTGGTGGCGACCAGGACCTGGATGCGCCCGCCCTTGAAGCCGAGCATCGCCTGTTCTTTCGCCGCCGCCGGCATGCGCCCGTGCACCAGGCCGACGGTCAGTCCCGGCAGCGCCGCGGCCAGTGCGCTGGCCGTGTCCTGCGCCGCGGCCGCGAGCACCTCGTCCGACTCGTCGATCAGCGGGCACACCCAGTAGGCCTGCCGGCCGTCGCGGCAGGCCTGCACGATGCGCTGCACCACCTCGGCGCGGCGCGACTCGGGAGCGACCACGGTCTGCACCGGCGTGCGCCCGGGGGGCAGCTCGTCGATGACCGACACGTCCAGGTCGGCGTAGGCGGTCATGGCGAGCGTGCGCGGGATCGGCGTCGCGGTCATGATCAGCTGGTGCGGCAGGCGGCCGGCCTGCTGGCCCTTGCGCGTGAGCTGCAGGCGCTGCTGCACGCCGAAGCGGTGCTGTTCGTCCACGATGACCAGGGCGAGGCGCTGGAATTCGATCCCCTCCTGGAACAGCGCGTGAGTGCCGACGGCGACGCGCACTTCACCGGCTGCCAGCGCCTCCATCGCGCTGCGGCGGGTGCGGGCCGGCAGCGATCCCGACAGCAAGGCGACCGTTTCACCCAGCGGCTGCAGCCAGTCGCGGAAATTGCGCCAGTGCTGTTCGGCCAGCAGTTCGGTCGGGGCCATGAGCACGGCCTGCAAGCCGCTGCCGGCGGCGCGCGCGGCGGCTGCGGCGGCGATGACGGTTTTGCCGCAGCCCACGTCTCCCTGGATGAGTCTTACCATCGGCACCGCCGCGGCCAGGTCGCGGTCGACCTCCCCGAGCGCACGCGCCTGCGCGCGTGTCAGGCTGAAGGGCAGCGAAGCCAGAAACCGCGTCTGCATCCGCGCGCCGTCCGTGAGCGCCCAGGCCGGATCGCTCTTGAGTGCGCGTTTGCGCAGCCTCAGTGTGATCTGGTGCGCCAGCAGCTCCTCGAAGGCGAGGCGGCGCTGCGCGGGATGCCGGCCGGCTGCCAGTTCGGTGAGGTCTGCCTCGCGCGGCGGCTGGTGCAGGTAGCGCAGGGCCTGCATCAGCGGCGGGGCTTGCGCGGGCAGCGCCGCAGCGGGCAGCAGGTCGGGCAGGCCCGAGCGGGCGAGCTCCTGCAGGGCCTGCTGCACCAGCGCCCGCAGCCGGCCCTGCGGTACGCCCTCCGTCAGCGGGTAGATCGGCGTCAGGGCTTCCGGGGCGTCGGCCGCGGGTGAGGCAGTGTCCGTTGCGGGCCCGTGCGCAGTCGTGGCGCTGCCGCCGGCAGCGATGCGGCGGTACTCCGGGTGCACCATCTCCAGTCCCAGGCGGCTGCGGCGCACCTCGCCGTAGCAGCGCAGCCAGGTGCCACGGCCGAGGGATTGCTGCTGGCTGGCGGAGAAATGAAAGAAGCGCAGCGTGAGGAAGCCCGAGCCGTCGGAAATACGGCACAGCAGCTGGCGGCGCCCGCGAAAGGCCACTTCACTGAGCGAAATCTCGCCCTCGACCGCGGCGCGCGTCCCGGGCAGCAGCGCGCCGAGCGCCGTGGTGTGGGTACGGTCTTCATAGCGCAGTGGCAGCAGGAACAGCAGGTCGCCGATGGATGCGACGTTGAGCCGCGCCAGCCGGCCGGCGAGCGCGGCGCCGACCCCGCGCAGCGCCGTGACCGGCAGTGCCGCGCGATCCGCGGTTGCGTTGCGTGCCTGAGCGGAAGTAGTCCCGCCAGCCGCGCCGCTGGCACGGTCCGGGGTGCGCGGCCCGCGGTGCTTCACCCCAGGTGCAGGATGCACTCGATCTCGACCGCCGCGCCGCGCGGCAGTTGCGCGACGCCAACTGCGGCGCGCGCCGGGTAGGGTTCGTGGCAGTACTGCGCCATGACCTCGTTCACCTTGGCGAAGTTGGCGAGGTCGGTGAGGAACACGGTGACCTTGACGGCATGGTCGAGCGAGGCGCCGGCGGCCTCGGCCACGGCCTTGAGATTCTCGAACACGCGCCGGGTCTGTGCCTCGAAGTCCCCGCCGACCATCTGCATGGAGGCCGGATCCAGCGGAATCTGCCCGGAGAGATACACGGTGTCGCCGGCGCGCACCGCCTGGGAGTAGGTGCCGATGGCTTTGGGTGCGCGGTCGGTGTGGATGATCTGGCGGCTCATCGGCTGCGGTCCTCGTGAACTGGGGAAAGAACCGTAATCATCCGCCGCCTTCACCCTCGCTGTCACCATAGGCAGCGCCGTCCTCCTCGAAGGGCTCGCCGCGCGGATGGGCGGCGAGACTGCGGCTGACCCGCGTCACGTCGGGCATGCGGCGGATGACGCGCACGATGCGCGCCAGGTGGCGCCGATCGTGCACCCGCAGCTGGAAGGTCAGCACCGCCGTGTCACCGTCCTGCTCGTCGATGGAGACGTGATCGATGTTGGTTTCGGTGCTGGCGATGGCCGCCGCCGCCGCCGCCAGCACCCCGGTGCGGTTGTGCACGTACACCCGGATCTCCGAGGAGAACAGCCGCTCGGGCGTCACCTGCCAGCTGACCGGCAGCCAGTTCTCCGGGTGCTTGCGGTAGTCCTCGACGTTGACGCAGTTGTCGCGGTGGATCACCACGCCGCGCCCCACCGACAGGAAGGCGAAGATCGGATCGTAGGGGATGGGGAAGCAGCAGCGCGCGTAGCTGACCAGCAACCCTTCCGTGCCGGCGATCGCCAGCGGCGCCAGCGCCGCACCGCTCGCAGGTCCCGTGGCGCCCGGCTGCAGGCGTCGCGCCACCAGCGGCGCCAGGCGCTCGCCCAGCCCGATCTTCTCGTACAGTTCGTCGAGGTCTCCCAGGCCCAGCTCGCCCAGCACCGCACGCACGGTGGCGGGCGGGACGTCCTCCAGCATCAGGCTGGATTCGGCCAGCGCCTGGGTCAGCAGCCGCGAACCCAGCGCGATCGCCTCGCTGCGCCGCAGTCCCTTGAGGTAGTGACGGATGGCGCTGCGCGCCTTGGCGGTGGCGACGAAGTTGACCCAGGTCGGGTTGGGGGATGCCCCCTTGGCGGTGATGATCTCCACCGTCTGGCCGTTGCGCAGTACGGTGCGCAGGGGTGTCAGGCGCCGGTCGACCTTGGCGGCGACGCAGCGGTTGCCGATGTCGGTGTGCACCGCGTAGGCGAAGTCCACCACGGTCGAACCGCTCGGCAGGCGCAGGATCTGGCCCTTGGGTGTGAACACGTAGACCTTGTCGGGGAACAGGTCGACCTTGACGCTCTCCAGGAACTCCTCGGACGAGCCGGCTTCCTGCAGCGACACCAGGTTCGACAGCCACTCACGCGTGCGCTCCTGCTGGGTGACGTCGGCGTGCCCGCCCGCCTTGTATTTCCAGTGGGCCGCGATGCCGGCCTCCGCCACCCGGTCCATGTCGGCGGTGCGGATCTGCGCCTCGATCGGTACGCCGTTGGGACCGAACAGGGTCGTGTGCAGCGACTGGTAGCCGTTGACCCGCGGGATGGCGATATAGTCCTTGAAGCGCCCGGGCATCGGCTTGAACACCGAGTGCACCGCGCCGAGCGCGCGGTAGCAGGTGTCAGGGGTATCCACCACGATGCGGATGCCGTAGACATCGACGATCTCGGAGAGCAGCGCGCGCTTGCGGCGCATCTTGCGATAGATGCTGAACAGGTGCTTCTCGCGCGTCAGCACCCGCGCCGGGATCGCCGCCTTCATCAGGGCGGCATTCAACTGCTGCTCGATCTTCTTCAGGAACTCCTTCTGGTTGCCGCGCGCGCGGCGCAGCGCGTGTTCCAGCACCTGGTAGCGGTGCGGATACAGCGCCTTGAATCCCAGGTCCTCCAGCTCCAGCTTGATGCTGTACAGCCCGAGGCGCTCGGCGATCGGCGCGTAGATGTCCAGGGTCTCGCGCGCGATGGCGCGGCGGCGCGTCACCGCCATCGCACCGATGGTGCGCATGTTGTGGGTGCGGTCGGCCAGCTTGACCAGGATGACGCGCAGGTCGCGCACCATCGCCAGCAGCATCTTGCGGAAGGACTCCGCCTGGGCTTCCTCGCGGTTCTTGAACTTGATCTGGTCCAGCTTGGTGACGCCGTCGACGATCTCGGCGACGTCGGCGCCGAAGCGTGCGGCCAGCTGGCCCTTGGGCGTCGGGGTGTCCTCGATGACATCGTGCAGGATCGCCGCGATGATGGTGTCGGCGTCCAGGCGCAGGTCAGCGAGGATGGCCGCCGCGGCGACCGGGTGGGCGATGTAGGGTTCGCCCGAGAGGCGCTTCTGTCCGTGGTGGGCCGAGGTGCCGAATTCCGCCGCTTCGCGGATCCGTTCCACCTCCCCGGCGGGCAGGTAGTCGGCGACCCGGGCCAGCAGGTCCTTCAGCCCGGGGGTGCGTCTTGCGCCAGGCAGCAGCCCCAACAGCGAAGACGCGTAGTCCACGGCCTGCGGTGCCCCGGGGCTTGCGACGCGGGCCTAGTCTCCCAGACCGAACTGCGGGGCGCGGAAGCTGGCGTGCAGGTCCGCCTCGGGGGCCGGTGGCGGCTCGGGTACCGGCTCGGGCTCGCGCAGCATCTCCGGGGTGATGTTGCCGGCCGCGATCTCGCGCAGCGCCAGCACAGTCGGCTTGTCGTTTTCCAGCGGCAAGGTGGCCTCGGCGCCGTTGGCCAGCCGGCGCGCACGCTGCGCGGCCAGCAGCACCAGCTGGAACAGGTTCTCGACGTTGGGCAGGCAGTCTTCTACGGTGATCCGGGCCATGGTCGGAAGGTCTTTTGCTTAGCGCCCGAAGGGGGCGCACTGGGTCGTCCAGTATAATAAAGGGCCGCCCACCTGGCCAGTCGCACCCACCAAGGGTGCAGTCCGGCCTAATGCGCTCCGGTTGCCGCGGCCCCGGCCCCGCCGAAATACAGGCGATATTCATCATTCAGGGCGCGCACGGAGCCGTCGTGCGCAAGATCCCGCAAGAACAGATCGACAGTGGACTTCGCCCACACCTGTCCGTCCGGCCCCAGGCCGTGCGTGGCATCGGCTTGTTTGGAGTTCAGATATTCCCGGCGCGACAGATTCGCGCTGTATTCATGCCGCGATATTCTCTGGCCGTTCACGTAGAGCTGGTAGTGCATGGTGTGTTCGCCGCTCATCACCACTGGCGACAAGCCGAGGGTACCAATGGATAAAAGGCCGCTGAAGAAGTTCTTGGCATCCACGTGCGCCGGATGTACAGAGTGAAAAATGCGCAACTGCACCGGTGATCCCACGGCTTCCTTGGAAAGGTGCGCCAGCAAAGGACTTGAGTGCAAGGCGTCGAAAAGATCATTCCCGGCCGCGTCCGCCTGGAAGTAGACGACCGGTAAAACGACATCGACCTGAGCCTCGGATTGGCCTGCAGGCGTTGGATCGGCGCCTGCTGCCGTGACTGCGGCAATCGCCGCACAGGAAAACACGCTGACCACCGCCAGCGTGTTGCGGGCGGGGACTGCGAGGCGCGCTCGTGTCATGATGGATCGGCCTATTGGTAGCATTTTATGCCCACCACCGCGGGCAAGGTGTCGTCCAGCGGAGCATCGCCCTGGGAGTGCCCATCGGCTGGCCCTTCTGCAAACACGATGGACTTGCTTCGCAGGTACTTCTCGACGTAGTCCGCTTCCAAAGCGAAATTGACGTTCTGGGGCAATATCCCCATTTTGAGCAGTTCCGCCGCGTTCAGGGTGCCTACTGCCACGCCGACAACATCCCCCCGGGCGCCTATGACCGGGCCGCCGCTGGCACCTGGTTGAATGGGCGCCGAGAACTGGAATTGACCCAAAGAGCCATTCAGGCCGGCGCGGGAGCTGAGTGTGCCGCGCGTGACGGTGGGTGCGTCGGTCATCAGTGATTGCAGCGGGAACCCAATATTGACCACGCTTTCACCGAGAACTGCGTGACCACCCTGGCGTAGCGGCAGGGTGCGCGCGTCATTCACCTTGGTGTCCAGCACGGCGAGATCCAGCAGCGCGGTGCTGGTGGTTACCGCGGCGGGGACGGAATTGCCTGCATGGCGCACCTCGAGCACGGCACATTCGTGTGCCACATGCGCCGCGGTGAGTACCTGTCCCGAACTGTTGAGGAAAAAGCCTGTGCCGCTCGTTACCGGGTGATCCTTGTCGACCAGCAAGGCCGCGCCCGGTTGAGTGGCCTGTCGAGTCGGATACTTCTCGGCGGTCGGGCGCAACAGGACAACCACATCAGTCAAGACCCGGGTGATCACCTGCTCCAAGAGGTTGCCGAGAACGTCGGCAGTATGCGTGCCAAATCCCGGAGCCCAACGCACCACCGAATCGCCTTTCAGGACCGAATTGCCGGCTGCGTCATAGACCTGATAACGAGCAGTTGCCACCAATTGCTTGTCTTCGGCCTTCACAGTCGGATGCACAGCGATCAACAGGCCATAAGGCGGTGTACCGCCGGTTACTTCATACATGAAACCCGATCTGAAGAAATGCTGGGCCGCGGCCAGCGTCGAATCCTCGAAAGTGCTGCCGAGTTGCACGGAATCAGTGGTTTGAAACCCGCCGGCGGAACGGTAGGCGCTGCGAAACTCACGCAGGTGTTTCGGCAGATATATGGCGGCCGAAACATTGGCGGGCAGTACCAGATCCTTCGGCAGCACGGCGTCTTCGGCCGCCAGGCGTGCGGACGCTGTTAAGGCAAGTAATGCCATGACCGGAAAGACAGGACGTTTGTTCATCCCTCTCCCGCACGTCCTTGGAGACCCTGTCCGCGCTGACAGAAACGCAGGAAGTATACCGAGCGAAAAGCGCCTCTCAACAGTCCCGGTAGATGTTGAGTGCGCTGCGGCCGCCCCAGTCGTGCCACCCACCGTGGGCTAAAGCAATTCCCGCAGCAGCGGCTCGAGGGCGGCGCGCGAGGCGAGCAGCGCCTCGCCGTGACCCGCGACGATGCTCGCCAGTTCCGCGACCGCCTGGCGGAAGTCATCGTTGACCACCACGTAGTCGAACTCGCGCGCGTGCGTCATGTCGGCGGCGGCCTGCTGCAGGCGGCGCGCGATGACTTCCGGACTGTCGGTGCCGCGGGCGGCCAGGCGTTCGGCCAGCGCGCGCCGCGAGGGCGGCAGGATGAAGATGCTGACGCAATCCGGCATGGCGCGCCGCACCTGCTGCGCCCCCTGCCAGTCGATCTCCAGCACCACGCCGTGGCCGGCGGCCAGTTCGCGCGCCACGAAACTGCGCGAGGTGCCGTAGAGATTGCCGAACACCCGCGCGTGCTCCAGGAAGTCGTCCTGCGCCACCAGTTCCTGGAACTGCGCCTCCGATACGAAGTGGTACTCGCGGCCGTCCTGTTCGGTCGGCCGGCGCGCGCGCGTTGTATGGGAGATCGACAGGCGCAGGCCGGGTTCGCGCGCCAGCAGCGCCTCGACCAGCGAGGTCTTGCCCGCGCCCGACGGCGCGGCGATCACGAACAGCCTGCCGCCTTTCATGGGGCGGCAATATAGCCGGCAGCCCGCAGCATCGCGAGCAGCGCCCGCAGGGCCTGGGCGCGGTGGCTGACGCGGTTTTTCTCCTGCGGATCAAGCTGCGCCGCTGTGCACGTCATGCCGGCCGGAATGAACACCGGGTCATAACCGAAGCCGCCGCTGCCCGCGGGTGCCGGGGCGATACGGCCTTCCCAGGTTCCGTGGGCGATGAGGGGCTGCGGGTCGGCCGCATCGCGAACCCACACGATCACGCAGTGATAGCGCGCTGTGCGCCGCGCAGTGGCGACGCCAGCCAGCTCCTCAAGCAGCTTGTCCAGGTTCTGCTGGTCGGTGGCGCCTGCGCCTGCGTAGCGGGCTGACCGCACGCCCGGCCGCCCGTCGAGCGCGTCCACCGCCAGGCCAGAGTCGTCCGCCAGCGCGGGCCGCCGCGCGGCGGCGGCGGCGTGGCGCGCCTTGAGCAGGGCGTTGGCGAGGAAGGTGTCGCCGGTCTCCTCGGCCGGCGCAATGCCGAGCTGCTGCTGCGTCGCCAGTTCGATGGCGCACGGGGCCAGCAGCGCGCCGAGTTCACGCAGCTTGCCTGCGTTGCTGCTGGCAAGGACCGCGCGGATCACGTCGCCGCGAGCGCCTGCGCCTGCAGTGCGAACAGCTGTGTCGTGCCGCGGCTCGCCAGGTCGAGCAGGGCGTCGAGCTCGTGCCGGCGGAAGGCGTGCCCCTCGGCGGTGCCCTGCACTTCCACGAAGGCGCCGCCGTTGTTCATCACCACGTTCATGTCGGTCTCGGCCTGGGAATCCTCGCCATAGTCCAGGTCCAGCACCGGGATCCCGCCGCAGATGCCGACCGACACCGCGGCCACCTGGCCGTGCAGGGGCGAGGCGCTGATGGCGCGCCGCTGCACCAGCGCAGCGCAGGCTTCCGCCAGCGCCACGTATCCGCCGGTGATGGCGGCGGTGCGGGTGCCGCCATCGGCCTGCAGCACGTCGCAGTCCACCGTCACGGTGCGCTCCCCCAGTGCGCGCAGGTCGGCAATTGCGCGCAGCGAGCGGCCGATCAGGCGCTGGATTTCCTGCGTGCGTCCGGTCTGCCTGCCACGGGCCGCCTCGCGGGCGCTGCGCGTGTGCGTGGCGCGCGGCAGCATGCCGTACTCGGCGGTGATCCAGCCCTGGCCCTTGCCGCGCAGGAAGCCGGGTACGCCGTCCTCGACACTCGCCGTGCACAGCACGTGCGTGTCGCCACAGCGCACCAGCACCGAGCCCTCCGCGTGACGGGTGAAGTGGCGCGTGAAGCTGACCGCCCGCAGCTCATCCGGCGCGCGCCCCGAGGGTCTGGCCATTGACTAGGGTCTCCTGACAGTTGCGAATCCAACGAGGTTCTCCCGCCGCAGCCGGCCAAAGCCACGCCTTTGGCCGGCGGAAACGAAGCCTATGTCCGCCAAACTCGCCGCAGGCGATTTGGCCAATGGACTAGTCCCCCAACCAGCGCAGCGCGGCGGCCGAGGTGTTGTCGCTGCCCTTGCCGGCGCGGCGTACGGCGCGCTCGCCCAGCGCCTGCAGCTTCTCGCGCAGCGATCCGGCGGCGCCGATACCGGTGGCGATTTCCTCGTCCTTGAGCGTGCCCCACAGCCCGTCGCTGCACACCAGCAGCACGTCCTGCGCCGACAGCGGCCGGCGGGTGGTGATCGACATGTCGGGCAGTATCGGATCGCCGCCCAGGCAGCACTCGACGTAGTTGCGCATCGGATGGTTCTGCGCCTGCTCGGCGTTGATCAGGCCCTCGCGCAGCAGCAGCTCCACGTGGCTGTGGTCGCGGCTGCGGCCCAGCAGCGCCCCCTGGCGCACGTGATACAGGCGGCTGTCGCCGACGTGCGCCCACCAGCTCGCCTGCTGCTGCACCAGGCACACCGCGCAGGTGGCGCGCGGCCGCTGCTCCAGCGGCAATGGCATGCCGAGCCGCACCACTTCCTCGTGCGCGCGCCCGAGGGTCAGGTGCAGAAAACCCACCGGATCGAGCAGCGGCTGGGTGTTGTGCGTAAAGGCGTCGACGATGGTGGTCAGCGCCAGTTGCGCGGCGCGCGCACCGTCGGCGTGACCTCCCATGCCGTCTACCACCACCAGCAGCGCCGACTGGTCGCCGGCGGCGGCGGCGACCGCGACCCGGTCCTGGTTCTCCTCGCGCCCGCCCAGCAGGCTGATGTCGGCGTATTCGAAGCGCAAGCGTCGATCCATCTGTTAGACTTTGCGGCGCTTTATATCACCTGGACGGCCGGCGCGCGTAGCCCCGCGGCAACTCTCGCCACATTCGGTTCAATCACCCTTAATCCCCATGATTGCCAGCATGACCGGCTTTGCGCGCCGCGAAGCCAGTGGCCCCTGGGGCACGCTGGTGTGCGAGCTGCGCAGCGTCAATCATCGTTTCCTGGAAGCGGGCCTGCGACTGCCCGATGAGCTGCGCGCCGGCGAGCCCGAGCTGCGGGCCCGCATGGCCCGCCAGCTGCGCCGCGGCAAGGTCGACTGCACCTTCACCTTCCGCCGCCCCCAGGGCAGCGCCGCCGCGCTGGAGGTCGATCACGAGGCGCTGCGCCGCCTGCTGGCCGCCAGCCACGAGGTGTCGCGGGCGCTGGCCACGCCCGCCACCGTCAACGCACTGGACGCGCTGCGCTGGCCGGGGGTGCTGCGCGAGGAGAGTGTCAGCGGCGAGCAGCTGCTGGCGCAGGCGAGCGCGGTGTTCGACGCGACGCTCACCGACCTCGCGGCGATGCGCGCGCGCGAGGGTGCGCGGCTGCGTGAGCTGCTGGAGCAGCGCTGCACGGCGCTGGAGGAACTGGTCGCGGCCGTGCGCGGCCGCCTGCCACAGGTGCAGTCGCGCGTGCGCACCCGCCTGCAGGAGCGGGTTGCCGAGCTCGCCGCCAATGTCGACCAGGAGCGGCTGGAGCAGGAACTGGCGCTGCTGCTGCAGCGGCTGGATGTGGACGAGGAGCTCGAGCGGCTCGGCGGTCACATCGCCGAAATCCGACGCGTGATGGGCGCAGGCGAGCCAGCCGGTCGGCGCCTGGACTTCCTGATGCAGGAACTGAACCGCGAAGCCAACACCCTGTCGTCCAAGTCGCAGGACCTGGAGATGACCCGCAGCGCGGTCGACATGAAGGTGGTCATCGAACAGATGCGCGAGCAGGTGCAGAACATCGAATAGGATCGGCAGGTCATTTTTGCGGCGGGGTCTGCGGGGGTGGCTGTGCTGGTGTCTGTGCCGGGGCGTTGATCAGGGCTTTGAGCTTTTCTTCGCTCACATACTTGCCAAGATCCTTTGCACCCTGCATCACCTGCGGATCGGTAAACAGCCCGCGCGTTGCGGCCTGACCCAGCACCTGGAATGCATACTGGATCGTTTGCAGGCCTTCGTTCTGTAAGGCCTGCTGGGTCTGTGAGCGGCAGGAGTCAAGCAACAGCTTCTGGAACAGCGTTCCGGCGGCGCTCGATATGTCATCGCGCTGCCTGGGGGTGACATTGGACATGGCCGCCAGGTCTGGATGCAGCGTGATCACACCGAAGATCCACTTCACCAGCACCGTCCGATCGGCCGCAGAAGTCGAGTTGACGAGACACCGCGCCATGTCGTCGGCAAACGGTCCCGCGCCGGCGAGCTGCGGGGCACCCAGCACGGCCGCGAAGAACATTGCGGCGATCCGGCATTTCGTTGGTATCGGCATTGCCTTTTTCCTCTCTGCGGACTCGATGTTAGACCAGTTCGTGCGAGTACACGATGAATCCCAGGTGGGCGGCGACCTGGTCATACAGACGACGGGCGGCGGCATTGCCCGCCTGCGTCTGCCAGTAGACGCGCGAGCATCCCCGCCGGCATGCCGCCGCGTACACCGCCTCGACCAGGCGACGCGCCACGCCCCGGCCCCGAGCGGGGGCGGCTGTGAACAGATCCTGCAGATAGCAGATATCGGCGAGCCGGGTGGTGCTGCGATGGAACAGGTAGTGCGCGAGCCCCACGAGGTGCCCTGACTGCTCGGCCACCAGTGCGCGCACTGGTTCGGCCGCGTCGAAGAACCGCTCCCAGGTCGCCTCGGTGATCTCTGCCGCCAGCGCTGTGGCACCGCTGCGGCCGTAGAAGTCGTTGTAGCCATCCCACAGCGGCTGCCACTGGCCGCGGTCGCTGCGCAGTACCGGCCGGATGATCACCTGTCCCATGGATGACCCTGATGTTATCAGGTGCGCCGCGCGCGCAGCCGGTGCGCGTGCACCAGGCTCGGAACATCGGTGCGCCACTCGCGCAGCGTGACCGAGATGGCCAGTCCTTCCAGGTCTGCAGCAATCCCGGCGTAGATCGCAACATCGACCAGCACGCCGTCGGTATGCGCCACCAGCAGCGTGAAAAAGGCGATGAACAGCGCAATGCCCCAGGCCTTCGACGACCACATGTGGTAGCTGGTCTCCCGGCCGAATTTAACCAGGTCGAATGCATAGCGGCTCAGTTCCAGTGCCGCCAGCAGCGCGAGCGCCGGCCAGCGGCTTCTGAGCGCCTCGGGATTCAGGTGCCATATGGCGTAGGTGGCCGAGCCATAAAACAGTGAGTCGGCGAGGCTGTCCAGGCGCCGCAACGCCGGGGTCGCAACCCCGAGCCGGCGCGCCAGGATGCCGTCGAAGACATCCGAGAGAAACGCCGTGATCAGGCAGGCGGCAAAGGCGCCTGCCCTGGGCGCCCACAGGGCGAGTGCCACCATCGTCGGCGCCAGCAGGGCCCGCAGCGCGGTCAGCATGATCGGAACGCTGTTCATGCGGCCAGGGACTGTCGGCGTCCCACTCAACCCTCCAGCAGCTCCGCGCGCTCGTTCGGCGCGATGCCCAGCTCCACCCGGTCCAGCGCGGCTTCGATTTCGTGGTAGATGTCATCGTCGACCTGGCCCTGCATGCGCAGGCGGTGCAGCTTCTCGCGCTGCACGGCCAACGCGCGGCGGCGCAACGGCAGCCCCGGGGCCTCGTGCACGTTGCCGCCGCTACCGGCGCGCTCGCGCTTCTCCTGGTACACGCGCAACAGTGCCTGCGCATCCTCGCCTGGCGCATCACGCAGGTCTGCGATGACGGCGTCCAGCAGTGACACCAGCGTCGCGCGCAACTCGCCCTGGGCGGAATTGTCGGCCGGGATGTGCAGCGCGCGGATCAGGGGGCCCAGGGTCAGGCCCTGCAGCACCAGGGTACCCAGGACCACCGCCAGCGCTGCGAGCACGATCAGGTCGCGGCCGGGGAACCCCTGCGGCAGGGCCAGCGCGGTGGCGAGCGTGACCAGTCCGCGCATCCCGCACCAGGACACGACCGCCGTCTGCGCGAAGCCCGGACCGGGGCGGCCGCGGGCCGTGTAGTAGGAGCGCAGCAGGCGGTAGTAGAGCGCTACCCAGGCGATGCGCACCACCACCACCGTCGCCACCACTCCGCCGGCGAAGCGCGCGGCGTGCCACAGTTCCTCACCGCCGAGGCTGGTGACGATGTGCCGCGCCTCGAAGCCAACCAGCAGGAACGCCAGCACGTTGAGCACGAACACCACCACTTCCCACACGGCGTAGATCCGCACGCGGTCGCGCGCCGGCGTGCGGTAGGGCGCGTAGTGGGCGGCGGTCATGCCATAGGCGACCACGGCGAGGATTGCCGAGAGGTGCAGGCGGTCCGCCAGGATCCAGGCCACCCAGATCGCGACAAAGCTGAACACGACGTTGCCCAGCGTTCCCATCAGGTAGCCGCTGACGGCAACACCGATCCTGGCCAGCGCGTAACCGAGCAGCAGCCCGCCGGGTGCTGCCAGCGACAGCTCGAGCGCCAGGCGTCCCGGCGGGAGCTGCGAGGCGATCGCACCCACGGCGGCGCCGTAGATCAGGAGCGCGATGGCATCGTTGAGCAGACTCTCGCCCTTCAATACGGTGACCCACGCGCGCGGCAGCGGGAAGCGGTTGAGCATGGCGGTCGCCGCGGCGGCATCGGGTGGGGAGACGATGGCCCCGAGGGCGATCGCGGCCGCCAGCGGCAGGGCGCCCCATTCGACCGCCAGCCACGCCACGGCCGCGGTGGTCAAGACTACGGCGACCCCTGCCAGGGCGATGAGCGACAGCCAGTAGCGCCGCAGTGCCCGCGGCGGAAAGTCGAAGGCCGCGTCCAGTATTGCCGGCGCGATGAACAGCGCCATGGCCAGCCGCGGCTCGATCTCGATGCGCAGATGCCACGGCAGGGCCGCGACACCAATCCCGGCGGCGGCCAGCAGCGTGGGATAGGGGATGGACAGGTAGCGGGCCACCTGCAGCAGTGCGAGAGCGATCAGCAACAACAGCAGGGTGGTCTCGAACAGCAGCATCGTGGCGCCTGCGAGGTTGGCGGGGTCCGGCTTCCTTCGTCTTATAGTATGCGGTGAACCATGCCTGCCGCCGACTCCATGCTCCTGACCACCCCGCCGCTGGCTCTGTATGTGCACTTCCCCTGGTGCGTGCGCAAGTGTCCCTACTGCGATTTCAACTCCTACACGCTCGACGGCCGCCTGCCCGAGGAGGCTTATCTGGCGCGCCTGGAGCGCGACCTCGCAGCCCAGGCGCCGCAGGTGCAGGGGCGCGAGCTGGTCAGCATCTTCCTGGGCGGCGGCACGCCCAGCCTGTTCTCGCCGCCCGCAATCGCACGGCTGCTGCAGCAGGTGCGCAGCAGCTATGCGCTGGCGGCAGATGCGGAGGTGACACTGGAGGCCAACCCGGGCGCGATCGAGCGTGGCGCCTTCCGCGCCTACCGTGACGCAGGGGTCACGCGCGTGTCGCTCGGGGCCCAGAGTTTCTCGACAGCGGCGCTGGCGGCGCTGGGTCGTATCCACTCGCCGCAGGAGACCCGCATTGCGGCAGGCGAGCTGCACGCAGCAGGTCTCGGCAACTTCAACCTGGATCTCATGTACGCGCTGCCCGGCCAGGATGTGGCGGGCGCGCTGCGGGACGTTGAGGAAGCGCTCGCGCTCGCGCCGGCGCACCTGTCTCACTACCAGCTGACGCTGGAGCCCGGCACGCTGTTTGCCGCCCGCCCTCCCGCGGGAATCGCTGACGAGGACACGGTGGCGGCGATGCTGGCCGACTGCGCTGGGAAGATGGCGACAGCGGGCTTTGAGCGCTACGAGGTCTCCGCCTGGGCGCGCGCCGGGCGCCAGTCGCGCCACAACGCCAATTACTGGACCTTCGGCGATTACCTGGGCGTGGGCGCGGGGGCGCACGGCAAGCTGACGTTCCCACGGCAGGGGCGGATCGTGCGCACGACCCAGACGCGCGAACCGCGGCGCTACCTGGCCGCTGCCGACGCCGAGCTCGCACGCCGCACCCTGGATGTTGCGGAGCTGCCTTTCGAATTCATGCTGAATGCGCTGCGCCTGAGCGGCGGGTTCAGCCGCGAGGACTTCAGCGCCCGCACCGGCCTGCCCTGGGTGCAGGTTGCGCGCCCCATCGAGGTTGCCGTCCGGCGGGACATGTTGCTGGAGACCCCCGGGGGCTATCGGCCGACCCCGCTGGGACTGGCCTTCCTGAATGACCTGCTGCTGGAATTCCTGCCCGAAAAGCCGCCCTTGGCGGCGGCAACGGCACCGTCCGCCGGGCCGCCCGGCCGGGCGATGGGCTCAATACGGAGCTTTTGAGCCCGGGGCAACGAACCCCCGGACTCCCTGCGGGTGGAACGCCCTTGTCTGCCGCGGAGCTTTATTCACAGGGCCGGCTCCCCCTATCGGAGAATGAGCCAATTACGTGCTAAACCGCCCAAGCTGCTGAATGAGATCCCTGTAACTGATTGATGAAACAATGGAAAACTACCTGGTCATTTTTTGACCAAGGTAACAGGAATGCAATATGACCGAGAGTTCATGCGCTTGCGGATGACCCCGTCCACAGAGTTGTCCACAGCTTCTGTGGATAAGGGAACATCCGCGGCAGCGCCGAAGCTTGAGGGCAGACGGCTGTGCCGCTAAACTCCCGCGCCCTTTAACCATGGACGCCCGGCCCCACTATGGGGGGCAGGTCTTCCCAAGGCCCGCAAGTCGGGCCGCCATCAGAAGCGAAAGCGTGTCATGAAAGCCGCAATCCATCCGGAATACAAAGAGATCTCTGTCACCTGCACCTGCGGCAATACCTTCAAGACCGGTTCGACCCTGGGCCACGATCTGCAGATCGAGGTCTGCTCGAGCTGCCACCCGTTCTATACCGGCAAGCAGAAGATCGTCGATACGGCCGGCCGTGTGGACAAGTTCCGCAAGAAGTACGCGGCCGCCGGCGGCGCCCGCTGACTTTTTCCCGCTGATTGCGCCGGCCACCGCCCGCGTAGTACTTTAGCCCTAAAGCATCACCCCCTGCAGGCGCCCTGGCGCACACCGGTGAAAGGGCCGCGGCCGTACACAGCTCGCGGCATTTCTACCCGTGAGTAACCTTGCGCCTTGATTTCGGCGCACCCGGCATGTAAGGCTCCCCGGGCTGCGCGCCGCACGGGCGCGGGGCGATCAACGCGCTTACAACCACGGGCAGCTTGCGGACATGAGCGGGAAGACCAACGGCACCAGCTTCGAACTCACCGATCGCGCCAGCGGCCGCAGCGCGCTGCTGCCGGTGCGCAATGGCACCATCGGCCCCGCGGCGCTGGACATCGGCGAACTGCACCACGACCTGGGGGTCTTCACCTACGATCCCGGTTTCGGCGGCACTGCGGCCACCGAGAGCCGCATCACCTACATTGACGGCGATGCCGGGGTGCTGCTGTATCGCGGCTACCCGATCGAGCAGCTGGCCGAGCGCAGCACCTTCATGGAGGTGGCCTACCTGCTGCTGCTGGGAGAGCTGCCCAGCGCCCGCCAGCTGCAGCAGTTCAGCGCCAGCATCCGTTATCACACGATGATCAACGAGTCGCTGCTGCGCTTCTTCAACGGCTTTCATCACAACGCCCATCCCATGGCGATGGTGTCGGCTGTGGTCGGCTCGATGTCGGCGTTCTATCACGACACCACCGACATCCATAACCCGCGGCACCGCGAGATCTTTTCCCATCGCATCATCGCCAAGATCCCCACCATCGCCGCCGCTGCCCACAAGCACTCCCTGGGCCAGCCATTCATCTATCCGCGCAACGACCTGGACTACGCCGGCAACCTGCTGCACATGATGTTCGCGGTGCCGTGCGAGGCCTACCCGGTCGATCCGGTCGCCTCGCAGGCGCTCGACCTGCTGTTCATCCTGCACGCCGATCATGAGCAGAACGCCAGCACTTCCACCGTGCGCCTGGCGGGCAGTACCGGCGCCAATCCCTACGCGGCCATCTCCGCAGGCGTGTCGGCGCTGTGGGGACCGGCGCACGGCGGCGCCAACGAGGCCGTGCTGGCGATGCTGGAGCAGATCGGTACGGTCGACAACATCCCGAAGTACCTGGCAATGGCCAAGGACAAGTCCAGCCACTTCCGTCTGATGGGCTTCGGTCACCGCGTCTACAAGAACTTCGACCCGCGCGCCAAAATCATCCGCGCCATGTGCCACAAAGTGCTCGAGCGCCTGGGTCGCACCGACAACCCGCTGTTCGAGCTGGCGCTGCGCCTGGAAGAGATCGCCCTCAAGGACGAGTACTTCGTGGCGCGCAAGCTCTACCCCAACGTCGACTTCTATTCAGGCGTGATCTACAGCGCCATCGGCATTCCACGCTCGATGTTCACCGTCATGTTCGCGATTGCGCGCAGCGTCGGCTGGGTGGCGCACTGGCAGGAGATGATCTCCGACCCGGCAATGCGCATCGGCCGGCCGCGCCAGCTGTACACCGGACCGGTACGTCGCGACTACGTGGGCGTGGAACAGCGCGGCTGAGGCGCGCCCCGTCGATCCTGGCGGTTCAGCCGTCCTCCTGCACCAGGGTCTCCACCTCGAACGTGTTGGCACGGCGCATCGGCCGGCCGTCCACGGGGCTGACCGGCGCCTGGCGGATGCCGTCCGTCGGGAACACCGTGGCTTCGATGGGCTGATCGTCCATTTCGAAGCGCACTTCCGGGAAGGGGCGCACCCGCTCGGGATTGAGGCGCACGCGCTTCTCGGCGACTTCGTGCACGATACCCGCGTCGATCAGCTTCAGCGTCACCGATTCGGCCCGCTCTGCGAACAGGTGCAGCTGGATGCCGGAATGTTCGGTGGCAGTGCCCGACAGCACCGCGCCCACCAGCCTTGGTGAGAACTCCTGCAGATAGCGCATGGCATTGAGCGCCGCGCGCCGCTGCGCCTGCAGCGAGGACAGGTGGGTGGCGCCGCCGAACAGGCGCTGGTACGCGGCCAGCGCAGCCTCGATTTCACTGTTCTTGGGCAGCAGCGCGCCGCCGTCGCCCACGCCGAAGCGCTCGGCGGCCTTGCGCTTGGCGGTGAGGAAGTCGCCGATTCCCTGCTCGGCCATGATACGCGCGGCTTCCTGCGCCAGGGCGCGGCGCAGGTTGTCACTACGGGTGGGATGTTGTCGCTTCATCGAAGTATGGTCCTCGCGGCAGCCACGCGTGATGAGCCCCATCGCCCAGGCACAGGGACGTGCCCCGCCGCCGAAGGTGGCGGAGCGTCCGGCAAAAACCACGCTTTTTGCCGGACGCGCGCTGGGCCGGGCACGATGCCCGGATCCAGCGCCATCAAAAGATAGGTTCGCCGCCCGCCTGGGGAGACCCCTGGCTGTTCGCATCACCCTCATGCGCCACCGGCAGGTGGTTGGCCATGAAGATCTCGGGGATGCCCTCCGGGTTCTCGGCGCCCACCACGGCGCCGGTTTCCGCGGATATGCGCAACTGCACGATGCCATCGGGCATCGGCCGGCGCTGCTCGGGCACGCCCTTCAATGCCTCCCGCATGAACTGGATCCAGATCGGCAGCGCGGTGCGCGCGCCTTCCTCGGCCTCGCCCAGCGAGCGCTCCTGGTCGAAGCCAACCCATACCGTGGCCTCCAGGTTGGGGGTGAAGCCGTTGAACCAGGTGTCCCTGGCGTCGTTGGTGGTTCCGGTCTTGCCGGCGATGTCGCTGCGCCCGAGTACCAGTGCCCGCCGCCCGGTGCCGCGGCGGATCACGTCCGCCATCATGTCGGTCATCAGGTAGTCGTTCTGCGCCGAGATGACGCGCGGCGCCGGCAGCGGCTGCGCCGGCGCGGCGCCCGCACCGCCCGGCACGGCTGCACCCGCCGTGGTGCGATCGGCGACCGCCACCGCGCCCGCCTCCGCTGGGGCGCTGTCGGCGCAGTCGCTGCACGCCCGCCGCGGCGCGGCGCGCCACACCACCTGCCCGGCGGCGTCCTCGATGCGATCGATGAAGTAGGGCGTCACCCGGTAACCACCGTTGGCGAACACGGCGTAGCCGGCGGCCAGGTCGAGGGGCGTCACCGCCAGGGTACCCAGTGCCAGTGTCAGGTCGTGCGGCATGCTGCGCGGATCGAAGCCGAAGCGTGCCGCGTAGTTGATCACCGTGGGGATGCCGAGTTCCTTGAGGATGCGGATCGACACCAGGTTGCGCGAATACACCAGCGCATCGCGCAGCCGCGTCGGGCCGCCGAACTCGCGTTCGAAATTCTCCGGCCGCCACGAGTCCTCGCTGCCGGTGCCCTCCAGCACGATCGGCGCATCCAGGATCACGCTGGCCGGGGTGAAGCCGTTCTCCAGCGCCGCGGAATACAGGAACGGCTTGAAGCCCGAACCGGGCAGGCGCCGCGCCTGCGTGACCCGGTTGTACTTGTTGGCGAAGTAGTCGAAGCCGCCGACCAGCGCGACGATGCTGCCGTCGTTGGGATCCAGCGCCACCAGCGCCGACTGTGCCTCCGGCACCTGGGCCAGCTGCGCGTGGCCCGCGCCGTCGGCCATCACGTACACCACGTCGCCGCGCGCGAGGATCTGCGCCGCGTCCCTCGGGGCGGGGCCGACCGAGTCGCGCACCTGGCGCCGCGCCCAGGACATGCCCTGCCACTCCATGCTGACCTGGCCGACGGACTTGACCCAGGCGCGCGCGTCGCGCCCGCTCACCGACTCGACCACCGCGGGCTGCAGGTTGCCGATCGCGCTGTATTCGTCGACCAGGTCGTCGTAGTCCGGCTCGCCGTGGGCCGGCAGATCGACATGCCCGGCCGGACCGCGCCAGCCGTGGCGGCGATCGTAGTCCACCAGCCCGGTGCGCACCGCGGTGTTGGCGGCCGCCTGCAATCGCCCGTCGAGCGTGGTGTAGACCTTGTAACCGGAACTCTCGGCGCCGGCCCCGAAGCGCTGGCGCAGCTCCAGCCGCGCCATCTCCGCCACGTACGGGGCTTCCACCTCGTACAGCGGCGCGTGGGCGCGCGCCTGCATCGGCTCACGGTTGGCGGCCTCGGCGGTGGCGGCGTCGATGTAACCGAGCTCGCGCATGCGCCGCAGCACGTAGGCGCGCCGCGCGGTGGCTGCCTGCGGATCGACGATCGGGTTGAAGCGCGACGGCGCCTTGGGAATGCCGGCAATGGTGGCCGCCTCCGCCACGTCGAGCTGTCCGAGGGTCTTGCCGAAGAAGGTCTCGGCCGCGGCAGCGACGCCGTAGGCGCGCTGGCCGAAGAAGATGACGTTCAGGTACAGGCCGAAAATCTCCGGCTTGGTGAACTCGTTCTCCATGCGGTAGGTGACGAAAGTCTCCTGCAGCTTGCGGCGATAGGTCTTGTCCAGTGTCAGGAACATGTTGCGCGCCGCCTGCATCGTGATGGTGCTGGCGCCCTGTGTCTTGTCGCCGGATACGAAGTCGATCAGCACCGCGCGCACCACGCCGAAGTAGTCGATGCCGTGATGCGCGAAGAAGCGCTCGTCCTCGGCGGCCAGGAAGGCCTGTTTGACCCGCTGCGGGATCTGCTCGTAGGTGACCGGGATGCGCCGCTGCTCGCCGATCTGCGCGATCAGCCCGCCGTTGCGTGTGTAGACGCGCAACGGCACCTGCAACTCGACGTTGCGCATCGATTCGATCGACGGCAGCGACGGCAGCAGGTAGATATAACTGCACGCCAGTGCGTAAGCCCCCAGAAATGTGACCAGGATCACACTGCCCAGCGCCACCGCCGCCAGCCGAAACCAATTCCATTTCACAGAAAACCAACTCCGTTGCTTGCGCTCCCCCGAGGGGCTATGCATAGTAGCTTCCGACACTGCAGGGCAAACTCACCGAAAGGTGGGGACGCAAAGCCTCCGGTCTACGGGTCGACGTACCTACGACAGCGGGGTTGCCGGTTCGAACGTTAACGCACTTTTGCCGCTCGCAGGGCACGGGTAGCGCTCGCAAGCTTCGATCCGATCGACCCCGCGCGGCACCGTACCCAGGTGCGCCGGAAGCCAATGCGTCTCCAGTGGAGAACGCTTGGACAGAAATTCACTTTCACCTCCCGCGCCGCGCGCCGTGCGCGCCGGCCGTGATGACGCTCGCGTCCGCGGCGTTTCCTCGGGCGCCATCGCGTCGTTCCGTGAGGCTCCTCACGTTCTATTTAACTTTGCGCTGATATATAGTGTCCCAGACTTTAAACCGGGGCGGTCATTTTCAGGCGTAATGTCCTGAAAAGGAAATAAAAATGTTCCTCTTCCAACGCAAGAACCGCCAGCTGCTTGGACTTGACATAACGACCTCGTCGGTAAAGCTCATTGAGCTGGCCATGGCCGGGGGGCAGTACCGGGTCGAGGCCTATGCCGCCGAGCCGACGCCGCAGAACGCCATCAACGAGAAGGCGATCGTGGACGCCGAGGCGGTCGGGGACGCCATCCGCCGCGCTGTGAAGCGCTCCGGGGCGCGCAGCTCAGAGGTGGCCGTCGCCATCTCCGGCGACGCCGCGATCACCAAGGTCATCCAGATGCCGCGCTCGCTGCGCAACGCGGACCTGGAGGCGCAGGTGGAGATGCAGGCCGACCAGTACATCCCCTTTCCCATGGACGAGGTCAGCTACGACTTCGAGGTCCTGGGGCCGAACGACAAGGATCCCGACAGCCACGACGTACTGCTGGTGGCCACGCGCAGCGAGAACGTCGAGCAGCGCCAGGCCGCGGTCAAGGCCGCGGGCCTGACCGCGCGCATCGTCGATGTCGAGGCCTTCGCGCTGGAGAATGCCTGCAAGCTGATGACGCACCAGATGCCCGACGGCGGCGTCGACCGCAGCATCGCGGTGGTGGACTTCGGCGCCAGCAGCACCACCTTCAGCGTGCTGCGCAATCTCAAGGTCGTGTACACGCGCGACTTCGCCTTCGGCGGCCAGCAGCTCACCGAGGAGATCATGCGCACCTACGGGCTGGCGATGGAGGAGGCCGGGCGCGCCAAGAAAGAGGGCGGGCTGCCGGGCAACTACCAGTCGGAAGTCCTCGACCCGTTCATCGACGACATGACCCAGCAGGTCAGCCGCTCGCTGCAGTTCTACCTGGCTTCCGGCTCGGGCCGCGAACAGCCGGAGAAGATCCTGGTGTGCGGCGGCTGCGCCAACATTCCGGGCGTCGCGGAGGTTATTGCCAGCCGCGTCGGTATTGCCGCCGAGAAGGGCGACCCGCTCGGCCAGATGAAGCTGTCCTCGCGCTCCAAGGCGCAGGCGGTGCAACGCGACGCCACGGCCCTGCTGACGGCCTGTGGCCTTGCCCTGCGGAGCTTTGACTGATGCCGCGCATTAACCTGCTCCCGCACCGGGAGAGCAAACGCAAGGAGCGCAAGCTCCAGTTCATGGTGGCCCTGGGCGCCGCGGCCGCGGCGGCGGGTGTGGCGGCCTTTGCCGTCTACCTGCTGTACGGCTCATGGATCGACGCCCAACAGCACCGCAACGACCAGTTGCGCGCGCAGATCAAGCTGCTCGACAAGCAGATCGAGGAGATCAACAACCTCGAGAGCGCCAAGCAGAAGTTCATCGCGCGCATGGAGATCATCGAGAAGCTGCAGCGTTCGCGGCCGGAGATCGTGCACGTGTTCGACGAGATCGTGCGCACCCTGCCCGAGGGCGTGTACCTGACCGCAGTCAAGGAGACCGGCACCAAGCTGAAGTTTGACGGTGTGGCGCAGTCCAGTACGCGTGTCTCTTCTTTCATGCGCAACATCGACGGCTCGCAGTGGCTGCGCAACCCGGGCCTGGAAGTGGTGCAGACCAACAAGGGCTCCGGTCCCGGATCCAGCTTTACCCTGACCGCCGACCAGATATCGGCGGCGCCGCTGGATGACGGCTCCGGCCCGAAGAACCGCGCGGTCCGCAAGGCGAGCCTGGAGGCTTCCCGATGAACCTGCTGGAAGAACTGCGTGGACTGGATCCGCGCGACCCCGGCCGCTGGCCGCTGCCGGTGCTGGCGGGCGTGGTCGGTGCGACCTTCCTGGTCCTGTCGCTGCTGGGCATCTGGTTCTTCGTGTGGAGCGACAGCGGTCAGCGCCCCGAGTTGCAGCGCCGCCAGGCCGAGGAGCAGAAGCTGCGCCAGGAGTTCCGCGCCAAGCACGCCAAGGCGGTGAACCTGGACGTCTACAAGCAGCAGCTCGGCGATATCACCCGTTCCTTCGGCGCCCTGTTGCGCCAGCTGCCCGGCAAGACCGAGGTGCCGAGCCTGCTGGTCGACATTTCGCAGACGGGCCTCGCCGCCGGTCTGCAGGAGAAGCTGTTCCAGCCGCAGCCGGAACAGAAGAAGGACTTCTACGCCGAACTGCCGATCAAGATCCGGCTCACCGGCAGCTACCACCAGTTCGGCGAGTTCGTCAGCGGCATCGCCGCGCTGCCGCGCATCGTGACGCTGCACGACATCGACATCAAACCCGACAACAAGGATGCCTACGACCAGCTGTCGCTGGAGCTGACAGCCAAGACCTACCGCTACCTCGACGAGGACGAAATCGCCGCGGGTGAGGCGGACAAGAAGAAGGACATCGTCCAGCGGCCGCGGCCGGCAGGCTGAGGCGCTCAGGACGCAAGGAAATCATCCATGTACAAACCGTCACTGCGTAGCGGATCGCGCCTGCTGTGCCTGGCGCTGGCTGTTGCCGCCTGCGTCACTGTCACCGCCTGCTCCAGCGCCGACGATGAGCTGAGCCGCTTCATCGAGGACACCAAGAAGGAGCCGGGCGGACGGGTGGAGCCGCTGCCGGAGATCAAGCCGTACGAGACCTTCGTCTATGCGGCCTCGGAACTGCGCTCGCCGTTCCTGCCCAGCAGCCCCGGTTCGGGCGCGGGCCTGGCCGGCATCCGGCCCGACCAGAAGCGCAACCGCGAATTCCTGGAACAGTATTCGCTCGACACGCTCAAGATGGTCGGCACGCTGCGCCTTGGCAATAACATGTACGGCCTGGTGCAGACCAAGGATGGCCTGGTGCACCGTGTGTCGGTCGGCAATCACCTGGGGCAGGCCGAAGGCAAGGTCACGCAGATCACGCCGTCCAGGATCAATCTCGTTGAAATCGTTCCGGACAGTCTCGGCGGGTACATGGAACGCCCGGCCGCGCTCGGTCTGAACGAATAAATGGTCCAGCAGGGAGTCTCGCCAATGCATGCGTCTAGCCTGATCAATCGCCTGCGCGGTGCCACCGCCTGGCTCGTGGCCGCGGGAATCCTCGGACTGTGTGCGGGGGTACCGGCGTATGCCCAGCAGCTCGCGCTGCAGGCCATCGACGTGCAGCCCCTGCCGGGACAGCAGCTGCAGGTCACCATGCGCCTCTCGGGCGCCGCCCCGCAGCCGCTGTCGTTCACCATCGACAATCCGGCGCGCATCTCCTTCGACCTGCCCGGCACCACGCTGGCACTGCCGTCGCGACGCATCGACGTGCACGCCTCCGGCCTGGACACCATCCTGGCCGCCGAGACCAAGGACCGCACCCGGCTGGTGATGAACCTGGACCACATGGTGCCGTATGACACCCGCGTCGACGGCAACAACGTGGTGGTGACCCTCGGCAGCGCCGGCAGCCCCGGCAGCGCTGCCGCGGCCCCGGCCGGCGCGGCCGCCAGCTCCGGCAGCACGCGCAGCGCCGCCACGGCCGGCGGGCACGACCTGCGTTCCATCGACTTCCGCCGCGGCGCCGATGGTGCGGGCCGCGTCGTGGTGCGGCTGTCCGATCCGCATACGCGCATCAACCTGCACCAGCTGGGCAACCAGATCGTGGTGGACTTCGCCGACGCCGGCCTGCCCGCCAACCTGATGCGCCGCTACGACGCCACCGACTTCGGCACGCCGGTCAGCAGTTTCGACGTCACGCGCGTCGGCAGCGGCTCACGCATCGCCATCAACGCCACCGGCGACTTTGAGCAGCTCGCCTACCAGAGCGACGACCAGTACGTGGTGGAGATCGCGCCGCGCCGCAAGGTCGCGGCCGCCCAGGAGGACAAGCCGGTGTACACCGGCGAGCGCCTGACGCTCAACTTCCAGGACATCGAGACCCGCGCGGTGCTGCAGCTGCTGGCGGACGCCAGCGGCCAGAACATCGTGGTCAGTGACTCGGTCACCGGCAACGTCACGCTGCGGTTGCAGAACGTGCCGTGGGACCAGGCGCTGGACATCGTGCTGCGCACCAAGGGCCTGGACAAGCGCAAGCAGGACAACGTGATCATCGTGGCGCCGCAGGCGGAACTGGCGGCGCGCGAGAAGGCCGAGCTGGCCGCGCGCAAGGACGTGCAGGAACTGGCGCCGCTGCGCTCCGAGTACCTGCAGGTCAACTACGCCAAGGCCGCCGACATGGCGGCGCTGATCAAGACGCAGAACAACTCGCTGCTGTCGGCACGCGGCAGCGTGGCGGTCGATGAGCGCACCAACACCCTGTTGTTGCAGGACACGGCCGACCGTCTGGGCGACATCCGCCGCCTGGTGGCCACGCTCGACATCCCGGTGCGCCAGGTGCAGATCGAGGCGCGTATCGTCATCGTCAACAACGACTTCGAGCGCGACCTGGGCGCGCGCTTCGGCTTCACCGGCTGGCAGAACAACGGCCAGTCGCTGTACAGCACCACGGGTACCGCGGCCGGTGTCGACACCATGGGTAACACCTTCATCACCGGCCAGAATGCCCGCAACACGGTCATCAACCAGAATGCGCAGCTGCCGGCCGGCACCGCGCCGGCGGCGGTGCCGCTGGCGACTTACGGCATCCCGGCTGCCGCCAACCGCTACAACGTCAACCTGCCGGTCAGCAACCCGGCCGGCTCGTTCGCTCTCGGCCTGCTGGGCGCCAACTTCATGGTGGACCTGGAGCTGTCGGCGGCCCAGGCGGAGACCAAGGCCAACATCATCTCCACGCCGCGCGTGATCACCGCCAACCAGAAGGAGGCGGTCATCGAGCAGGGTGTGGAAATCCCCTACCAGCAGTCGGCCTCCAGCGGCGCCACCACCATCCAGTTCAAGAAGGCGGTGCTGTCGCTCAAGGTGACCCCGCACATCACGCCCGACAGCCGCATCATCCTGGACCTGGACGTGCGCGACGACAGCGTCGGCACCGTGGTCGTGGCCTCCGGCGGCGTCAACGTGCCCTCGATCAACACCCGCGAGATCAACACCCAGGTGCTGGTCAACGACGGCCAGACCGTGGTGCTGGGTGGCGTGCTGCAGACCCAGCAGCGTCGTGACGACACCAAGGTGCCCTACCTGGGCGATATCCCGGTGCTGGGACACCTGTTCAAGAACACCATCCGCAAGGATGACAAGGACGAGCTGATGATCTTCATCACCCCGAAGATCATCCGCGAGGGCCTGAACGTCGCCGCTAATTAGGCGCTGGCGCGCCGGTCCCTGCGGGTTCGCCTTTGGCGAACCCGCTGCATGGAGTGGTTCGGAAAAGACCAAGGCAGGAGCTGGCGCTAAACACCACGGAGAACCGCGGCCGCGCAGCGGCTTTGGGTATCCTGACGGGATGGCAGAGCGCTCGAGTGTATTCCTGGTCGGCCCCATGGGATCCGGCAAGACCGCCGTGGGGCGGCAGCTGGCGCGCACCCTGGGCCTGGCCTTCTACGACAGCGATACCGAGGTGGAGCGCCGTACGGGCGTCGATATCCCCTTCATTTTCGAGAAGGAGGGGGAGGCAGGCTTCCGCCAGCGTGAGCGCGAGGCAATCGGGGCGCTGACCGGTCTGTCGGGCATCGTCCTGGCCACCGGCGGTGGCGCAGTGCTGCTGGCGGAGAACCGGCAGCTGCTGGCCACCCGCGGCAGGGTGGTCTACCTGCAGACCTCGGTCGCGCAGCAGGCCGAGCGTGTGCGCCACGGCCGGCACCGCCCGCTCCTGGCCAGTGGTGATCCTGCGCAGAAGCTGACCGAATTGATGCAGCGGCGCGCGGCCCTGTATGCCGAGGTCGCCCACCTGACGGTGCGGACCGACGGGCGGCGCGTGGCCAGCGTGGTGGAGGAGATCCTCGCCGGACTGCGCTCCTTGTGACCCGACCCGTGCCGCGGGTAAATCCCGGGGAGGCGTGCCGGAGGCCTGTCCCGGCCGGGATTGCGCACTGGTGGTAGGGAGTAGTACGAAGTAGTAACAAGTGCGATTAAGTATGAATGTATACCACCGCCGCCGCATTGGCCGTACAGACGCATGCGGCGGCCCGGCCGATCGATCATGCCTGCCGGCGCGCTCACGTATACTCCCGGCGGCACGTGCAGACACTCCACGTCCAGCTCCAGGAACGCAGCTACCCGATCCTCATCGGTCCGGGGCTGCTGGCGCGCGCCTCGAGCTTCGCGCAGCTCACGGCAGGCGCGGTGCTCATCGTCAGCAACACGACCGTGGCGCCGCTGTACCTGCCCGCCCTCGCCGGGACACTGGCCGGCGCGCAGGGCGGGCGGCGGGTCATCCCGGTCGTGCTGCCCGATGGCGAGATCCACAAGACCCTGGCCAATGCCGCCCGCGTGATAGACGTCCTGGTCGCCAACCGGCTGGCCCGCGACTGCGCGGTGGTGGCGCTCGGCGGGGGCGTGATCGGCGATCTGGCCGGCTTTGCCGCCGCCTGCTACCAGCGCGGCGTCGCCTTCGTCCAGGTGCCCACGACCCTGCTGGCGCAGGTGGATTCCTCGGTGGGCGGCAAGACCGGCGTCAATCACGTCGGCGGCAAGAACCTGATCGGCGCCTTCCATCAGCCGTGCCTGGTGGTCGCGGACACCGACACGCTCGCGACGCTGCCGCCGCGCGAGCTGCGCGCGGGCCTTGCCGAGGTGATCAAGCACGGCCTGCTGGGCGATGCGGTGCTGTTCGCCTGGCTGGAACAGAACATGGAGGCACTGCTGGCGCGTGAGCCGCAGGCCCTGGCCCACGTCATCCGTCGCTCCTGCGAAATCAAGGCGGCGATCGTCGGGCGGGATGAACGCGAGCAGGGCGAGCGCGCACTGCTGAACCTGGGCCACACCTTCGGGCACGCGATTGAATCGGCGACCGGCTACCGCACCTGGCTGCACGGCGAGGCCGTGGGCGCCGGGCTGGTGATGGCGGCGGCCCTGTCGCACGAGGCGGGGTTGCTGCCAGCGGCCGATGCGCAGCGCGTCGCGCGGCTGGTGGCGCGCGCCGGGCTGCCGGCGCGGGCAGCCGACGTCAGCGCCGCCGCGGCCCTGGAACACATGCGCATCGACAAGAAAATCAGGGACGGGCAGCTGCGCCTGATCCTGCTGCGTGCGGTCGGCGAGGCGTTCCTTACCGCGGACTACCCGCCCTCGGCATTGCAGCGCACGCTGCAGGCGCACTGCGCATGAGCACCGCGGCGGATGCGGGCGCGGTATCCCTGGCGCCGTATGCCGCGCACGACGCCGCCTCGCGTGGCCGCCGCTACCAGGAAGCGCACGCCGAATTCCGCAGCGAGTTCCAGCGAGACCGCGACCGCGTCATACACGCCAACGCCTTCCGGCGCCTGGCCTACAAGACCCAGGTATTCGTCAACCACGAGGGCGACCTGTACCGCACCCGCGTCACGCACTCCATCGAGGTGGCGCAGATTGCCCGTTCGGTTGCGGCCGCGCTGCGCCTCAACGAGCCGCTCGCCGAGGCCATCAGCCTGGCGCACGACCTGGGTCACACGCCCTTCGGGCACGCTGGCCAGGATGCGCTCAACGAGTGCATGCGCGACTACGGCGGCTTCGAGCACAACCTGCAGTCATTGCGTGTGGTGGACGAGCTGGAGGAGCGCTACCCGGAATTTCCCGGCCTGAATCTCACCTTCGAGAGCCGTGAAGGGATCCTCAAGCACTGCTCGCTGCGCAACGCCCGCGAACTGGGCGAACTGGGCGAGCGCTTCCTGCAGCGCCGCCAGCCGTCACTGGAAGCGCAGCTCGCCAACCTGGCGGACGAGATTGCCTACAACAATCACGACGTCGACGACGGCGTGCGCGCCGGCTTGCTGGACGTGGCCGAGCTGCGCCGGGTACGCCTGTTCGAGCGCCAGTATGCCGCGGTGGTGGCGCAGTATCCGCAGCTGAGCGAGCGGCGCCTGGTGCACGAGGTGATCCGGCGGATGATCAACCACATCGTCGTGGACCTGATCCGCAACACCGGCGAGCTGCTGGCGGCCGCCCAGCCGCGCTCCATCGAGGAGGTGCGCGCGCATCCGGGTCCACTGGTGATGATGAGCGCCGCCTGTCACGCCGAGCACCTGGAGCTCAAGGCCTTCCTGCGCGAGCACGTGTACCGTCACTACAAGGTGCTGCGCATGACGTCCAAGGCGCGCCGGGTGCTGCGGGAGCTGTTCGGGGCGCTGTTCGGCGACATCGACCTGCTGCCGCCCGAACACCGCGACCTGGCGCGGCGCGCCGAGGCGGGCCGCGGACCGGCCGGGCGGGCGCGCGCGGTGGCGGACTACGTTGCGGGGATGACCGACCGCTACGCGATCCTCGAGCACCGCCGGCTGTTCGAGCCGGGAGAACCCACGTAGCGGGCAGCTCAGCCGGGCGGCACCGCGCGGCGCAGCTCGTCGCGCAGCTCTTTGCGCAGGATCTTGCCGACGTTGGACTTGAGCAGTTCCTTGCGGAAGTACACGTGCCTGGGCACCTTGTACCCCGCCAGTGACTTGCGGCTGAATTCGATGACGTCACGCTCGCTCAGCCCCGGATCCTTGCGCACCACGAACAGCGCCACCACTTCCCCGGAATGCTCATCGGGCTGCGCCACGGCGGCGGCCTCCAGTATGCCGGGATGGTGCGCGACCGCGGCCTCCACCTCGTTGGGGTACACGTTGAACCCCGACACCAGGATCATGTCCTTCTTGCGGTCCTCGATGTACACGTAGCCGCGCGCGTCCATCCTGCCGACGTCGCCGGTGCGCAGCCAGCCCTGCGGCAGCATGACCTGCGCGGTTTCCTCGGGGCGCTGCCAGTAGCCCTGCATCACCTGCGGGCCGCGCACGCACAGCTCCCCGGCCTCACCGACCGCCAGCTCGGCGCCGGCGTCGTCGCGGATCGAGACCTCTGTCGAGGAAATTGGCAGCCCGATGGAGCCGTTGAAAGCTTCGGCCGGCGGATTGATACAGGCCGCCGGGGAGGTCTCGGTCAGGCCCCAGGCCTGTGTCAGGGTGCAGCCGGTGACCTCCAGCCAGCGCCGCGCGACCGCCTCCTGCACCGCCATGCCGCCGCCGAGCGTGCAGCGCAGTGGCTTGAAATCCAGTGCGCGGAAGGCCGGCGAATGCAGCAGGGCGTTGAACAGCGTGTTGACGCCGCTGATGAAGGCGAACGGGTGGCGCCGCATGTCGGCGATGGTGGCCGCGATGTCGCGCGGGTTGATGATCAGTACGTTCTTCCAGCCCTTGCGCAGGAACAGCAGGCAGTTCCCGGTGAGCGCGAAGATGTGATACAGCGGCAAGGCGGTGATCAGCGTCGGCACGCCGTCCTCGATGGTGTTGCCCAGCCACGCCTGTGACTGCAGCACGTTGGCGCTGACATTGCCGTGCGACAGCATGGCGCCCTTGGCGACGCCGGTGGTGCCGCCGGTGTACTGCAGGTACGCCAGGTCGGCCGCTGTCAGCTCCACCGGCCTGAAGGTGAGCGAGCGCCCCGCGGCCAGTGCGGCCCGGAACAATGTTGCCGCCGGTATCCGCCACGGCGGCACCTGCCGGCGCACCCGCCGCACGACGAAGTTGACCAGCGGTCCCCTGGGGAAGCCGAGCATGTCGCCCACTGCCGTCACCAGCACGCGCTTCACGGCGGTGCGCGGCAACACCTCCTGCAGCACGTGCGCGAAGTTCTCCACGATCACGATCGCGCTGGCGCCGGAGTCGGTCAGCTGGTGCTCCAGCTCCGGGGCCGTATACAGCGGGTTGGTGTTGACGACCACCAGCCCGGCGCGCAGCGCGCCGAACATCGCGATCGGGTACTGCAGCGTGTTGGGCAGCATCAGGGCAATGCGATCTCCGCGCACCAGGCCGGCCTGCTGCAGCCAGGCGGCAAAGGCCCGCGACTGCTCATCGAGCTGCCGGTAGGTCAGCGACGTCCCCATCTGCACGAAGGCGACGCGCCCGGGGTACGCGGCGCAGCTCTCCTGCAGCAGCTGCGCCAGCGACTGCAACTGTGCCGTGTCGATCTCGGCCGGCACGTACGCGGGATAGGACTTCAGCCAGATCCGTTCCATCACGCGCTCCGTGGCTTGCCCAGCAGCGGCCGCAGCTGCGGCCACAGCGTTTCCAGGATGGGGCCCTGCCCGCGGGCATTGGGGTGCAGTCCGTCGGCCTGCATCAGCGCCGGGTCGAGGGCCACCGCTTCCAGCAGGAAGGGCACCAGCGCAACGTGCGCCCGCCGCGCCAGCTCCGGGTACAGCGCCGCGAACTCGCCGCTGTAGCGCGGCCCGTAGTTGGGCGGGATGCGCATGCCCGCCAGCAGCACGCGCGCGCCCTCGTCCTGACACATCCGCAGCATGCGCGCCAGGTTGTCACGGGTACCCTCGAGCGGCAGGCCGCGCAGGCCGTCGTTGGCGCCCAGTTCCAGGATGACGATCTGCGGGTGGTGCAGCTGCAACGCACGCGGCAGCCGTTCCAGTCCGCCGCCGCTGGTCTCGCCGCTGACGCTGGCGTTGACGATCCGGTATCCGTACCCTTGGGTCTGCAGGCGCTGCGCGAGCAGCGCCACCCAACCCTCCTGTGGCCGGATTCCGTGCGCGGCGCTCAGGCTGTCGCCGAACACCAGGATCGTGCCCGTGGCGGCCGCCGCCGGTGGCGCGGTGCAGGCCACCAGCAGTGCAAGGAACCCGGCAGTGACAATCCGCGACAGCGTGCTCAAGTGCGAAAACCTCGTCAGGCAGGTTAGCAGCCCGGAAGGGCTGCTGACCATTGTCGATGAGGTATCGCTGGACATCCTGTCGGGTGAGTCGGTGGCAGTGACCGGGCCGTCCGGCGCCGGCAAGTCCACCCTGCTGGCGCTGCTGGCCGGACTGGACAGCCCGACACGCGGCCGGGTGGTGCTCGCCGGGCAGGACCTGGCCCGCCTGGACGAGGACGGGCGCGCGCTGCTGCGGGCCCGGCAGGTCGGCTTCGTGTTCCAGGCGTTCCACCTGATCCCGGCGCTGACGGCGCTGGAAAACGTGATGCTGCCGCTGGAACTGGCGGGCCGGCGCGATGCGCGCAGCGCCGCCGCCGCGGCCCTGGCCAGCGTGGGCCTGGCACCGCGCAACGGGCACTACCCGCGACAGCTCTCCGGGGGCGAGCAGCAGCGCGTGGCGCTGGCTCGCGCCTTCGTCACCCGGCCCGCGCTGCTGTTTGCGGACGAGCCTACCGGCAATCTCGATGGCGTCACCGGTGCGCGCATCGGCGAGCTGCTGTTTGAACTCAACGCACGCGCTCACACCACCCTGGTGCTGGTGACGCACGATGCGACGCTGGCGGCGCGCTGCTCGCGCCACGTGCGGATGGAAGCGGGCCGCGTCCTGTGAGGCTGCTGTCGCTGGCGCTGCGGCTGCTGGCCCGCGAGTGGCGCGCCGGAGAGCTGCGGGTGCTGCTGCTCGCCCTGACGGTCGCGGTCGGCGCGCTCACCGGAGTCGGATTCCTGGTCGACCGCATCGGCGCCGCGGTGGCGGTGCAGGCAGCCGCGGTGCTCGCGGCCGACATACGCCTGGGTTCACCGCAGCCGATCCCGGACAGCTACCTGCGCGAGGCTGCGCGCCGCGGCCTCGCCAGCACACGCAGCGTCAACTTGCTGTCGGTGGTGTTCAACGGCGAGGCGAGCCAGCTTGCGAATATCGCCGCGGTGACCGCCGGCTACCCCTTGCGCGGCCAGGTGCTGACCGCCGCCACGGCCTTTGGCGCCGGCGTGCCGGCCGCGGGCATCCCCGCGGCGGGGGAGGTCTGGCCGGATTCCCGGCTGCTCGCCGCCCTCGGGGCGCAGCTCGGCTCCAGGCTGTCGATCGGCGCGGCGCAGTTGCGCGTCGCGCGTGTGCTGGTGTCGCGGCCCGACCAGGGCGGCACCTTCGCGGAACTGGCGCCCAGTCTGATCATGAACGCCGCCGATCTCCCGGCCACGCAGCTCATCCAGCCGGGCAGCCGCGCCAGTTACGCGGCCCTGTTTGCCGGCGAGCGCGCGGCGGTCGACGATTTCAAGCGCTGGTTGCAGGACCACAAGCAGGGCGCCGAGCGGCTGCGTGACATCAGCGACGCAAGTCCGCAACTGCGCAACGCCGTGGACCGTTCCGGGCGCTTCCTCTCACTGGCTGCCCTGGTCAGCGTGCTCTTGTGCGCGATCGCGGTGGCGATGGCAGCGCGCCGCTATGTAAGCCGGCATCTGGACACCGTGGCGCTGCTGAAGACCCTGGGCAGTTCGCGCGCCTTCATCCTCGGGGTCGCGGTGGCGCAGCTGGTGGTGCTGGCGCTGCTCGCCGGCAGCCTCGGGGCCGCGCTCGGCTATCTTGCGCAGGAAGGACTGCTGCGTCAGCTGCGCGGGCTGCTGGCATTGACCGCGCTGCCGCCGCCGGGCCTTGTGCCGCTGGCGCTGGGTTTCGTCACCGCACTCGCGCTGCTGGCGGGCTTCGCCGTGCCGGCGCTGCTGCAGCTGGCGCGCGTGCCGGCACTGCGGGTCCTGCGCCGCGACGTCGGGCCGCCGCCGCCGCGGATGCTTCTGACCTGGCTGCCCGCCATCGCAATAGTGCTGGGTCTGATCGCCTGGGTGACACCGGATGCGCGCACCTTCGGCTGGTTCAGCATTGGCCTCAGCGGGCTGCTGCTGCTGCTGGCGGCCGCGGGTGCGCTGCTGGTCGCCCTCACCTCCCGCCTGCGCGGGAGCGTCGGGGTGGCGTGGCGCTTCGGCATCGCCAACCTCGGCCGCCGCCGCGGCGAGACCGTGCTGCAGCTGGTCGCCCTCGGCACGGGCCTCATGGTGTTGCTGTTGCTGTCGGTGCTGCGCACTGACCTGACGCGCGACTGGCGGCGCAGCCTGCCTGCCAACCTGCCCAACTACTTTTTCGTCAACATCCCGCCGGCGCAGCGCGATGCTTTCGTGGAGTTCCTGGGCGAGCATGGAGCGCGCACTGCCCGCCTGTTGCCCATGGTCCGCGGGCGGCTGACCCACATCAACGGGCGCGCGGTGGAGGAGCCAGCGGCCGCCGCAGATCCCGGGCGCCAGTCCTCCGGTTCGCGTCCCGCGCGGGAGGAGGGCTTCGCCACCCGCGAGCAGAACCTGACCTGGTCGGCACAGCTGGGGCAGGACAACCGCATCATCGCCGGCCACTGGTGGACAGCGGCGGACTACGGCCGGCCGCTGGTGTCGCTGGCGAGCGAGTTCCGCGATGCGCTCGGGGTGCAGGTGGGCGATCGGCTGCGCTTCGACATCGCCGGCGAAGCCCTGGATGTGCGGGTGGCCAGCATCCGCAAGGTGAAGTGGGATACCTTCCAGCCCAACTTCTTCATCATGTTTCCGCCGGGCGTCCTGGAGGGAACGGCGGGCACGTGGATGACCAGCGCCTACATCACCCCCGGTACGGCGCCGATGCTGGCGCAGCTCGCGCACCGTTTTCCCAGTGTGTCGATCTTCGACATCGAGCAACTGCTGGCGCAGGTGCGCTCGCTGCTGGACCGCGCGGCGCTGGCAGTGCAGAGCGTGTTTGCCTTCACCCTGGTCGCCGGGCTCGCCGTGCTGCTGGCGGCGGTGCAGTCCAGCCTGGATGCGCGACGTTATGAAAGCGCCATGCTGCGCACCCTCGGGGCCAGCCGGCGGACGGTGTTGCAGGGAGTGCTGGCGGAGTTTGCAAGCCTGGGTGCGCTGGCCGGGCTGCTGGCCGCCGCCGGGGCGACTCTGGCCGCGTGGTTCCTGACCTCCCACTGGCTCGAGCTGCGTTACACCTTCTCCCTGACGCCATGGCTCGCGGGCGTCGTTGCCGGCACCGCACTGGTGGCGCTGGCCGGCTGGCTCGCAACGCGCAGCGTGGTCAACCAGCCGCCGCTGCGCAGCCTGTCGTAGACTGCACCGCCTTTACTGCACCCCTACGGTCACCCACGAATCCGGCGTTGGATCGCCACGCCAGTCCATACCCTCGATGGTGAACTGGTAATTCCCCGGCCCCAGGGCCGAGCTGTTCAGCGCGATCCGCAGGTGCCCGTTGGAATCCTTGCCAAGGTTGGAGATCACACCTACGCGCCCCTGGTCGATGCGGTCAATGGTCACGCGGTAGGCGTGATAGGGCGAGCGCGACTCGTCGATTTTCAACACCGCAAGCTCCGCGCCGGCGCTGTTGCCGCCGATGGTGATCGCCGGGGTGTTTGAAGCACCGGTGCGGCTGGGCAGCAGGCGGATTTCGCGCGTGCTGACCGCGGGATCCAGCGCGCGCTCCGCCACCTGCTTCTTCAGGCTCTCGATCTGGTGTGTACGGGTCACCGAGGCGCTGATCGCGACGCTCAGGCCCACCGCCAGCAGCACGGCGGCCGCCGCCAGGCCCAGCGTCACCTGGGGCTTCTGCCAGATAGGCCTCGGCTCCTCCTGCCACGGTTCGGGCTTGCCGCTCGCTTCCAGCAGGCGCAGTCCCGCGTTGACGCGCGCCGGCAGACCGATCTCGTCCAGCAGCTCCGGGTGTTCGTGGCAGAAGCGTTCGAAGTCGGCCGCGCCACGCAGCGGCAGGCGTCCGCAGAGGTAGCGCTCCACCACCTGGTTGCGGGCAATGAAGTCGCGGTCCATGGGCGCAGCCGGCGCCGGCGCGCCGGCGGCGGCAATCGGCGCCCCTGCCACGTCCACTGTTGCCGCAGGGGACAGAACCGGTGCCGCCGACAGCACCGGAACAACCGGGGCGACAGTAGCGGGCTTTGTCGGGCCGGCTGCGACGGGCTTCGACGGTACTGTCGGCGTGGATCTTGACGGCACAGCCGTGGCTGGCTTGGCCACGGTCCCGGCCGAGGCGCGGGCGCTGGCCCAGTTCGCAAAACTCGGGGCGTCCAGGCGGGCGGCTCCCGACTTCGCGGCGCCCTGCTCGCCGGCGGCCGCCGGCTGCACGGCTGGATCCCCCGGTGTTGCCGTCGTCCCCTTGCCCGCGGCCGCGAGCTTCGCGGCGATGGTCCGGGTGGCGGTGGCACTGAGGGTTGCGGTGCGCGCGATCGGCACGCGGCTGGAACGCGCGGCCTTGTCAGCGCTCCCCGCCTTTGCCGCGGCGCCCTCGCCGGCGGCGGACTTGTCCGTGGCGGGGCGCGGGGAATCGCCGCTGAGTTGCAGCGGTGCGGCAGCGGCCAGCGATGGTGTCGCCACGGGCGCTGGAGCGAGCGGAGTGCTCAGCAATTCGTCCACCACCGGGTCTTCCAGGGTCAGCTCCGGCGCCGCGGTTACAGCGGGTGTAGCGCGCGCAGCTGAACTCGCTGCGGGCGCAGGGCTGTCAGGTGTCCCGGGCGCTGCCGGGGCTGCGGGCCCGGGCCCGGAGGCCACGGGCGCGAACAGTTCCGGGTCGACAAAGTTCAGGCTCGTCTGCTCGGGATCGCGCTGCGCGGATGTCGCCCCCGTACCCCGGTCAGGGGCCTCGGCGGGCAGATCACGCAGCGGCTCCGGTACGGAACGGGACGCGGCTTCCATGGACATATCCAAGCAAAGCGGGCAGCACATGGCCGGGTGCTGGCTCACAGATCGCACCGGGCGTGCCGTGCTTTGTGACGCGCGTCACACTACCGTGATATGTCAGGATCGTGGCGCGCCCGCCGCGCCCCGCAGGAAGTACTCCACCTTGTCGCGGTAGGTGCGCGACAGCTTCAGCTCGTGCCCCCCCTCGAGCGTCAGGAAGTATTCGCCGTTCATGTGCGCGCGCAGGCTGCGCACCAGGTTCAGGTTGACAATGGTGGAGCGGTGCACGCGCTGGAACAGCTTCGGATCCAGCAGTTCCTCCAGTTCCTTCATGGTGCCGCGCAGGATGTGGGTGTCGCCGCCGGCGTGCACGCACATGTAATCCCCGGCGGCGTCGATCCATTGGATCTGCTGCATGGGCACGCGCACCGTCTCGCGCCCGGTGCGGATCGGCAGCACCTGCGGTTCCTGGTCCGCCAGTGCCTTGCGCCCCTGGCTCAGCAACTCCTCCAGGTCCACCTGTCCGCTGCCGTTGATTTCGGCAATGATCTGCAGCAGTCGATCGCGCTGCTCGCCGGCCGCGCGGTCGCGCAGTTGTTCGCGCGCGCGGGCCAGTGCGGCGGCGAAGCGGGCCTCGTCGATGGGCTTGAGCAGGTAGTCGACGGCGCGTGCCTCGAAGGCCTGCACCGCGTACTGGTCATAAGCGGTCACGAATACCACCAGCGGCAGCGATTCCTGCGGCAGGTGCGCCAGCATTTCCAGGCCCGACATGCCCGGCATCTGTATGTCCAGGAACACCAGGTCCGGCTTGTACAGGCGCAGCGCTTCCAGCGCCTCGCGGCCACTGGCGCACTGCCTGACGATCTCGAAATCCGGCTGCCCGCGCAGTCGCAGCTCGACGCCACGGCGCGACAGCTCCTCGTCGTCGACAATCATCGTGCGGATCGTCATGCGCCAGGCCCCGGCCGCAGCGCCAGCGGCCGCGCCGCATCGCGAAGCTGCACCACCGTCGCCGGGGCTGAGGCCGTCACCGCGCCCTGCGTTGCCGCCGCCGTGGCAGGTGGCGCCGCGGTCTCTAGTGGCAACGCCATCTCCACCCGCAGCCCCGGGTGGGAGTTCAGCACCGCGAAGCGGCAGCCGTCACCGTACAGCACTGCCAGCCGTTCGCGTGTGTTGGCCAGGCCCACCCCACGGCGTTCGCCGGGCCTGGCGGCGTCCTGCATGCCCGGGCCGTCGTCGATGACGGACAGTTCCAGCAGGCCTTCGCGCGTGCGTCCCTCGATGCGCACCAGGCCACCGTGCTCGCGGGTCGATACCGCGTACTTGAGGGAGTTTTCCAGCAGCGGCTGCAGCAGCAGGCTGGGCACCAGGGCCTCCAGCGCCGCTTCTTCGATGGCGTATTCCAGGCGCAGCCGCTCACCGAAGCGCAACCGCTCGGTCCCGAGGTACAGGTCCAGGGCTTCGATCTCCTGGCGCAGGGTCACCTTCTTCATCGGATCCTGGTCGAGCGTGTAGCGCAGGAATTCTGACAGCCGCGCCACCGCGTGGTTCGCCTTGCGGTTCTGGTTGTCCAGGATCAGCGTGGAGATGGCGTTGAGCGTGTTGAACAGGAAGTGCGGATTCAACTGGTAACGCAGCATCTTCAGTTGCGCCTGCTGGGCCAGCGCCACGGCCTTGAGCATCGCCTCTTCCTGCTTGCGCTGCGACTCGTAGAAGCGGATGCCGAAGTACAGCACGCTCCAGCACAGCAGCAGGTAGGTGGTGGACAGCGCGCCGCCGAACAGTTCGAACAGCGTGCTCGGCTGCCACTGCGGCTCGACGAAGGTACGGTACGAGAGGTTGATGACGATGCGCAGCGCCAGCGCGGTGATATAACAGGTGGCCAGCACCCCCAGGATGATGGTGCGCGGCGGCCGTCCCCACAGCCCGCGATAGATGTAGCGCATGGGCATCGACAGCAGGAAGCCGGAGACGGCCGCGATCGCGATCACCCGCCCGTAGCTGGACTTCTCGTACAGCAGTGCGCCGAAGTACTGCGTGATGCCGTAGGCCGCCCAGCCGGCGGCGTGCAGCCCCCAGAACAGGGCGTCGCGGTTGGTGCGCAGTTGCTCGAGGGTTGGCGTCTTCATGGGATACCCGTGCAAGCTTAGGGTATCCGCCGCCCCGGCGGGGCGCTCGGCTGGGCGCGCGCCGCCCTCGGTTCGTCGCGCGGCGGCCGGTCCTAACCGAGCCGGGCCGACAGTCCGGTCGGGTCGGCCGCTGCCGCGAGGGACTCCAGCGGCTGCGGTGTGCCCAGCGCCGCGCCCTGGGCGAAGTCGCAGCCTATGGCCTTGAGCCACTGCAGCGCCGCCTGGGTATCGACCTTGCGGGCCGAGCAGTGGATGCCCATGACCTTGGCCGCCTGTACGGTCGCCACCACCACCGCCTGCGACAGCTTGTCCTTGAGCGCGTTGCCCGTCAGCTTCGGGTCGATCTTCACCAGCCGCAGTGCGCGTGAGCGCAGCAGCGGCAGCACCTGCGAGTCGAACGAGAAATCGTCGATCACCACCCAGGTGCCCGCCTTGTCGCACTGGGAAATGAAGCGCTCGACCTGGGCGCGGCGCTGCGCGCACAGCGCCTCGGTGATCTCGAAACCGATGGTGTCGGGGGAGATGCCATGCTGGTTGAAGGTGTTGATCATCCTGGGCAGGAAGCGCTCGTCCTCGATGCTGGCGATCGAGAGGCTGACACTGAAACTGGTGGGCTGCGAGTTCCAGGCGGTGCGGTGTGCCGACAGGAACCTCAGCAGCCGCTCCAGCATCAGTGCATCGGATGCCGCCTGCTGGCGCCCGCCCTGGGCGCTGCGTGAGGCGGCGACCTGGTAGCGCCGTGTCTGGCCGCCGGCGCGCAGCCGGGCGTACTCCAGCACTTCGATGACCAGGCTGGAATCGCTGGCCACGGCACGCGCGACCTGCGCCGGCGCCGGCTCAGGCGCCGGCGCGGTGTTGGTTGCCCGTGCGATGTTGGCTGTCGGCGCGGTGGTGGCGGTCGGGCTTGCGGCTGCGACCGGGCTTGCGGTGACGACCGGCATTGGGGGCGCCACCGGCGCCACCGGCGCGACATCGGCAATGTCGGATTCCGCGGCACTCAGGAGCGGGATATCGTCGGTGCCGGCTTGCGGGAGCGGCGCCTCATCCGTGCTGTCCTCGTCGACAATGATTTCCTCGGCGGGGGCCTCGGGCGAGGCGGTCGCCCGCGCCTGCGCTGTCGGCAGCCCCGGCGGCGTCGCCCCGGCGCTTTCTGCCGCGGGCAGTTCTGCCGCCGGCTGTTCTGCCGCTGCATCTGCCGTCGGCGCCGCTACGGGCCCGGCAACCGGCGCGACTGCATCAGCGTCGCTGGTGTCGCTGGGCACGAACTCCAGCGCCACCATGTCGGGCGCTGCCACTGCCGCGGCACGCACCGGCGCCACGAAGGACTGGGTCACCTCGATCGCCGACAGCTCGAATTCCAGTATGTCGTTGGTATCCTGTGCCGACAGCACCGGTTCTTCCTGTGCGCCGCCCTCCAGCGGCGTGCCGGCAGAGGCGGGGCCCGGAAGTTCGGGCTGCGTCGCAGGCGCAGGCGCTGCGGAGGTGTTGGGTTGGTTGTCGGCCGTGCCGGCCGGCTTCATCAATACCGCCAGTCGCTGCATGACCACCCGTACCGCCGCGCCGGTCATGCGCTCCATCGTGTCGTCGCCCACGCCCTTGCCGTCGCCGAGGAACATGGCAACTCCGACCAGCTTGCCGTGCGGCGCCCGCACGGGCAGGAAAATTGCCCGCCGCGAATCCTCGGTCGTGATCTCATGGAAGGGCACGTGCGCGCCACGGCCCAGGGCCTCCAGGCCCTCGGTCAGCAGACTGTGTTCGTCGGGTCCGAGCGCACCCTCACTCAGCCACAGGACGTTGGCCTCGCGGTCGCACAGCGTCAGGCAGTGCAGGCGTCGTGTCGAGACGGCGCTGCGCAACTGCTGGCCCAGTGATTCGACAGTGGCGGGAGCCTGCCCCGGCGCAGCGGAATCGGGGACGGCGGCGAGGGCGGGATTGCGTGCGGCTGGAACTTTCTTGCGGGGGAACATCCCACCCTCAGGAGTGTGGGTGAGGTCTCTCACCCTTCATAGGAGGAGGGTGGCAGCCCGCGCGCGCGACTACCGTGATTTCGCTCCCGTTCTGTTCGCAAAAACGCGACAGGCCTCCGGCCGCGCCAGGCATCCAGGTATAGGAAATTTGCCCCAACAATGAAACAATACTCTCAGGGCCACATAATATTGGTGCCGACATGAGCCTTATCTGGGTACCGGCGCAGCTTGCCATGCTGGCTAAAGTGGTGGATCTGAAAGGCTTCTCAGCGGCTGCCCGGGCACTGGGAGTTCCGAAGGCGGCCATCAGCCGCGCAGTGGCGGACCTGGAGCGGAGCCTGGGTGTGAGGGTGCTGGAGCGCACGACCCGGCGGGTCTCCCTGACGGTTGCGGGCCGTCTGGTCTACCCGCACGCCCGTCGGGCGGCAGACGAGGCGGACGCTGCCCGCGCTGCGATTGTGGGACTTCAGAACCCGCAAGCCCGCCCGCTGCGAGTCGTGGCCGATCCCACCTACGGCCGCATCCTGCTGTCGCCGCTGGTGCCGCGCTTCCTGGCGGCGTTCGCGCACGTACCCCTGGAAGTGGCCCTCGATGCCCAGCGGCTCATCGACAGCAACTGGGATGTGGCCATCCGCACCCGCCCGCCGCAGGACGATGCACTGGTGCGTCGGCTGCTCGGTGCGCCGCCGGCGCTGCTGTGCGCCACGCCCGCATACCTGCAGCAGCGCGGCACGCCGGCCCGCCCGGATGAACTGCGGGCCCACGACCTGCTGACGCCTGATGCAGCGGAACTGCCGGAGTTCCGGTTGCAGCTCTCGCGCGGCTCGCAGCGGGCCGAGGTGCCCCTGGTCCCCAAGCTGGCCGTCGACGATCCGGCCGTGGTGCACGCCGCTACCGCCGCCGGCCTGGGGATCGGGCTGCTGCCGGAATTCCTGTGCCGTCAGGGCCTGGCGACCGGCCGGCTCAGCGCCGTGCTGGCTGACTGGACGGTGCCGGCGGCGGCGCCGCTGTATGCGGTGTACCCGGCCACCCTGGAGTCCGACGCGCGGGTGCAGCAGTTCGTGGATTTCCTGGCCGCCAGCATCGTGCCGGCGCTGGCGGCTCCCGGCGTAGGATAAGGCCCATGTACCAGCCCCCGGTGCGCGAGTTGCGCTTCGTGATGGAGGAACTGCTGTCCGCCGGCCGCCTCGCGGGCGCTACGGGCCTCGAAGATTACTCTGCGGAACTGGCGCGCTCGGTGCTGGAGGAGGCCGCGCGCTTCGCGACGCAGGTGCTGGAGCCTCTCAACCGTCCCGGAGACATCGAGGGTGCGAGGTGGACGCCCGAGGGGGTGCGCACCGCCGCGGGTTTCCGCGAGGCCTACCGCGAATTCGTCGCCGCCGGCTGGCCGGCCCTGGGCGCGGCGCAGGAATTCGGCGGACAGCCGGCGCCGGCGGTGCTGGTTACCGCGGTCGGGGAGTTGTGGGGTTCCGCCAACCTGGCATTCAAGCTCTGCCCGATGCTGACACACGGCGCGGTACATGCGCTGGAGCTGTGCGGCTCGCCGTCACAGCAGGCCGTGTACCTGCCGCGCATGGTAAGCGGCGAGTGGACCGGCACCATGGTGCTGACGGAGCCACAGGCGGGCTCCGACCTCGGGCAGGTACGCACGCGCGCCGTGCCCGACGGCGACCACTACCGCCTGTACGGGCAGAAGATCTTCATCACCTGGGGCGATCACGACCTGACTTCCAACACCATCCACATGGTGTTGGGACGCATCGAGGGCGCGCCGGCCGGGGTCAGGGGCATCTCGCTGTTCATCGTGCCCAAGGTACTGGTGAACGCCGACGGCTCCCTGGGGGCGCGCAACGACGTGCGCTGCCTGTCCATCGAGCACAAGCTGGGGATTCACGCCAGCCCGACCTGCGTGCTGGCCTTCGGCGAGAAGGCGGGCGCCGCCGCCTGGCTGGTGGGCGAGGCCGGACGCGGCCTGGAATACATGTTCATCATGATGAACAGCGCGCGCCTGTCGGTGGGCAGCGAGGGTTACGCGGTCGCCGAGCGCGCCTTCCAGCGTGCCGCGGACTGGGCGCGCAGCCGGGTGCAGGGAAGGCCGCCGGTGGCGGCGCCGGACGGGCTGTTGCCGATCGTCTATCACCCGGACGTCAGGCGCATGCTGTTGATGATGAAGTCGCAGACCGAGGCGGCGCGCGTCCTGACGATGTACACCGCGCTGCAGTTCGACCTGGCGCGCTATGGTGAGGCCCGTGAGCGCGCCGCTGCGCAGGCGCGCGCCGAGCTGCTCACGCCGATCGTCAAGGGCTGGTCGACGGAGCTGGGCAACGAGATCGCCGGCACGGGGGTGCAGGTGCACGGCGGCATGGGTTTCATCGAGGAGACAGGCGCGGCGCAGTACGTGCGCGACGTGCGCATCACCACGATCTACGAGGGCACCACCGGTATCCAGTCCAACGACCTGATCGGCCGCAAGCTGGCGCGCGACCGCGGCGCCGCGATGTCGGCGCTGCTGGGGGACGTCGAGCGGGAACTGCAGGCCATCGATGCCGCCGATCCGGTGGTGGCCGGTGTACGCCAGGGCGCGCTCGAGGCGCTGGAGCTGCTGAAGGCCTCGACCTGGTCGCTGCTGACGGCGCTCGCCGCACGGCCGGATGCGGCGCAGGCGGTGTCGGTTCCGTACCTGCGGCTGTGCGGGTACGTGCTGGGCGGCTGGCTCATGGCCCGTGCCGCGGCGCTGGCGGCCGGCCACCGCGACAGCACCGAACGCGAGTTCTACGCCGCGCGCCTGCGCAGTGCGGCCTTCTACGCCGCGCAGGTGCTGCCGCAGGCGCACGCCCTCGCGCGGATCGTTTCATCCGGTGGCGCCAGCGTGGTGGAGACCGACGCCAGTCTGGTTTGATTGGCCGAAATCACAGGAAGTGATTTCGGCAGGTCAGCTTCGTTGCCGCGGGCAAGGCGTGGGTTTTGCCCGCTGGGCCGTGCCGACCCTCGGCGCCTCAGCCGCGTTTCACGCTGCCGGACGGCCGCTGCTCCAACCTTACCACCACTGCCAGCACCAGCAGGCCGAAGAGCGTGCCGATCACCGCCGCGGCGATCTGCCCCAGCCCGGCGGCGATGCTCGCGGCGGCTGTCAGCCAGATTCCTGCCGCGGTGGTCAGTCCGCGGATCTCGTGTTCCTGGGTGAGCTTGAGGATCGCCCCGCCTCCCAGGAACCCCATGCCGGTGATCAGCCCCTGCACCACGCGCGACAGCTCAGTGGAGGCGAAGCCGGCATCGCTCGCGGCCACCACCAGCAGCGCTGTTCCCAGCGCCACCAGCATGTGCGTGCGCACCCCGGCGGCCTTGCCGGCCGACTCGCGCTGCAGACCGACCACCGCACCGAGCGTGAGCGCCACGCTGAGCCGACCGAAGATGCGTACCAGGTCGGCAAGATCCGGAATCCAGTTGCTGACTTCCCGCAGGGCCTGGTGCACTCGATTTCTCCTCGCGTGGATTCTAAGGACTGCGCCGCACGCCGCGGCGTGTGGTGTTCCCGCGCCGGCTGCCCCTGCGCGCGACACGCAGCAGCAGTCGCGGCGGCTCGTTGAGATTCTCCAGGAAGCTGCGCCGCTCCTGCGCCGTGAACGCGCCCCAGTCCACCTTGCCGGTGTGACTGGCGCGCAGTTGGTTGTCGCTGACCTGGGCGCGCGCCCGGCTGCGGTTGCGCCAGCGCGCCGCCAGCGCGGTGCGCGCCTCGCCCCGTAACACGCCGGCCACCGCCTGCGCCACCCGCCAGTCGCGTGTCAGGTCGCTGTGCGCGGCGCGCACGTACAGCGTGCGCACCCCCCTGGGAGCGGCGCTGGCCGCGGGCACGGTGCCGTCGCCGGCGCGCGTCAGTGTGTAGACGAAGTCATCGCCGCGGCGCGCCACGCCGGTGGCGGTGACCTGCCCGATGCCGGCGATCGCGGTGAAGCGCTCATCCACCGGGGCAAGCTGCGCACGCGCCGTGCTGGCCGCGGCCAGCAGCGCCGGCCGCGGCTGCGGTCCTGACACCGGCCAGTTGCCGGCATCGAACAGGTCCATGCCGGCGCCGCCATCACGGTCAGGCAGGAAGTCGTAGAGACTGGGAAATGTGTTGAATACCTGCGCCGCCAGGTCCTCGGCGCTGGATCGCAGCGCCAGGCGTGCGATCTTGCGCACCACCGCGTAGGTGCCGCGCAGAGCCTGTATTGCGGCGAAGGAACCGTGGTTGGGCGTGCCGAGCAGCACCACGCTGCGGACCTGCGCGGTGCCCGGATGAGCCAGTGCGGCGCGGCTGACCAGTCCCCCCATGCTGTGCGCCACCAGCGCGACCCGCTGCGGCGCCGCCGCACGGATGCGTTGCGCCAGGTCGCCGCCCAGCATGCCGACCGGCAGGCGCCAGTCATAGTCGTGGAATTCCGCCGCCAGGCCCTGCGCACGCAGCGCCAGCTTCAGGCGCAGGTAGGAGTAGGTGACGATGCCCAGGGGCACGATGGGTGCGCCGCCGGGCAGGCGCAGCGCCGCCAGCCGCCCGCGCTGGATGTCGATCGGATCGAGCCACAGCAGGTCGTGCGGCAGCGGCGCCGGGCGCAGCAGGCCAAGCTGCGAGCCCATGATTCCCGGAACGATGATGACCCGCAGCCCGGGGTCGCGCACCGCCGTGTCACGGGCGCGCCGCGCCAGCGTGGCGAGCTGGCGGTGTTCGGTGGCGCCGAAGTAGGCCGAGAGCTCGGCGCGCTGCTCGCCGCTGGCAAGCCACTGCTCGATCTGCGCATCGCTCCAGGCGAAGCGGTCGTAGGGCGTGACGTGGTCCAGCGGCGAGTCCGGGAAAGTCACTGTGCCGCCCGCCCCAGCCGGATGCGCGCTCAGCCGTCGGTCAGCGGCCGCACGCGCGCCTCGAGGGGCACCTGCGCACCGCCGGAAAGCTGCAGCACCGCGTGCACCATGTCACCGGTCCGCAGCGGCCGCGTCAGGTCCTCGAGCATGATGTGCAGGCCGCCGGGTGCGAAGCTGACGGTCTGTCCCGGCGCCACCACCAGCTTGTCGAGCATGCGCATGGTGGAGCGTCCCGCCACCATCTGGCTCTGGTGGATCATGGCGCTGCGGGCGGCGCCCGTGCTGACGGCGACGAGGGTGATCGGCGTCGGGCCGTCGTTGCGCACCCGCAGGTACAGCGCGGCGGTGCCGGTCCCGGGCACGGCGCGCACCCAGGCATCCTGCACCTGCAGCGCGCTCGCCGGCGCCTGCAGTGCGGAGCTACTCGCAGCGGCGGGCGTGGGCGCAGCGGCGGGCGCGGTCGCGTGCGCGGTGGCCGCCAACATGCCCGGCAACAGCAACACGACTCTCAGCCAGCGGTGATTCATGGGGCGATTATGCCAGACGCTCCGGTCAGGACCGTCTATCATCGCGCGCTCGCCCGCAGGTCACCCGCAACTCATGTCCAGCAATTCCGCCTCCGCTGAGGGCCCCGCCCTGCTGGCGCTGTTTGCCGGCGCACTGGCCATCGGCAGCTCCGGGATCTTCGTGCGCCTTTCGCAGACGGGCCCGACGGCCACCGCCTTCTGGCGTGGCCTGCTGGCCTTGCCCGTGCTGGCGCTGTGGGCGCTGCTGGAACTGCGCGCACGGCGCCGCGCGGCGGCCGCCGCGATAGCGTCCGGGCAGGGCGCGCCCGCTGCACCGTTGGCGGCGCGGCGGCGCTGCGGTTTCGAACCGCTGTTCTTCTGGGGCGGGGTCTTCTTCGCCGGCGATCTCGCGCTGTGGCACACCTCGCTGCTGCTGACTTCCATTGCCACCTCCACGCTGGAAGCCAACTGCGCCCCCGTGTTCGTGACGCTGCTGGCCTGGATGTTGTGGGGCGAGCGTCCGCGCCCGGCCTTTCTGCTGGCGCTCGTGCTCGCCTCCGGCGGCATGTTCATGATCCTGTTGCCCAAGCTCGGCGGGGGCGCGCATGCGCTGCTCGGAGACCTGCTGGGCCTGGGCACGGCGTGTTTCTATGCCGCCTATATCCTGGTGGTGGTGCGGCTGCGCAGCCGTCATGGCGCCGGCGTGGTGATGTTTGCCACCACCGCGGTGTTCACCGTGTTGCTGTTGCCGCTGGCGCTGCTGCAGAAATTCCTGCCCGACACCGCCGGCGGCTGGTGGCTGCTGATCGGCTGCGCACTGCTGTCGCAGGCGCTCGGCCAGGGGTTGATTGCCTGGGCGCTGGCGCACCTGCCGCCCGCCTTCGGCGCGGTCGGGCTGTACGTGCAGGTGCTGGCGGCGGCGCTGTACGCCTGGCTGATCCTGGACGAGAGCCTCACTCCGGCGCAGCTCGCCGGCGGCATGGTCGTCCTGGTGGCGATCGCGCTGGCGCGGCGCGCCATGCCGCGCGTCAACCGACATCGACGATGAGTCTCAGCTCGATCCTGCGACCACTGCCGGAATAGAAGCCATAAGTATTTGAATCCAGCACCCTGAGGGCGCGCACATTGAACAGGTTCATTACGGCGAACTTCAGTGACGCGGCCCGTTCAGCCATCCTGAACTCGTAGCGCGTATCCCAATCAACCGTGGTGTAAGCGGGCACGCTGACAGCATTGTCCAGGCTGCCCGGTACGCTGCCGTAATAGTTTGTGTCCAGGTCGAAGGCGAGGCCGGACGTTCCTGGCGGCTTCCAGTTGATGTCCAGGACCAGCTTGCGGGAGTAGATGCCGACCGGCCGGTCACCTGAAACACCCAGGCCCGGCGCCGCCGCGCGCACGGCGGGTTTCGAGAACACCCCGCCCGCGACTACTGCGAGCCGGTCCGTCAGGCTCCCGGAAAGCGACAACTCCAGGCCCTTGTTTTCCACCGCTCCCAGCTCCCGATAGGCATTGGCGGGATCGAGGTTGAAGTACGCCTTCCTCAGGTCGAAAACAGTGGCGACCAGATTTACCCCGGGTCGAATCGACCAGCGCACCCCCCCGTCGGTCTGCCGTGAGGACGTCGCCGGCAGCGCCTCATTGCTGTTCGCGGCGTTGCTCGGGGCGTTGCCATTGTCCTCCAGGCCCTCGGTATAACTGGCAAAAATCGCCAACTGGTCCGTTACATTCCCCGTGACAGCGCCGGCCACCAGCCCTGGAGACGTCGCAAACGAAACCGGGCTCTGCGCGGGGATGGCCGTGCGCTTGTAGTAATGCACCTTCTGCGCGGCCAGGCTGACCTGCAACCGGTTGCTTCTGGCCACCTGGTACTCGAGGCCGGCCCAGCGCTCATCCACGTGATCGTGAATCAACGCGGGAAATTCCAGGCTGGGCCTGGGCGAATTGATCCACTGGTTGATCGTTTGGGGACCCACATCCACGGTGATGGCGTTGCCGTAGCGGCCAGTCCAGTTGCGTTCACGCAGCGAGAGGACCAGCCGATTGGCCCAAGGACCCCGCGTCAAGTTTTTTTCGAGGCGCAATTCCCCGCTGGTCGAACCCAGATGGGAAGGCGGGCTGGAATCGACCGCGAGCTCGCCGTGATCGCGGGTAGCAAGGTTGAGGTAAGGAAGGTTGCTCGTGGGCTGCGCCAATTCCGAACGGAAAACCCCCAGCCGCATGACCCAGGATGCAAGAGCATAGCGCAACAGCGAGCCATAATTGATGCTGAAGTCGGTGCTGGTGGCCCAGCGGGGGCCGAAGAAGTGACGCTGCGGCATGGGGTCCGGCAGGAAGTTCGTCACCGGCTGGTAGGCTTCGCCGTTTTTCTGCTCAAATGTGTCCTTGCGCGACCAGAAGGGGGAAATCTCCAGGTTGGGCAGCGGGTGCCATTTGAAAATGACTGCGATGGTGCCTTCGCGATTGCTGGTGCCGTCGGCGGAAACATTGTGGACGTAGCCGATGCCGCCGCCCATACCGAGCCTGTCGTTGAGCGGGGCCGCCCCATCGAGCTGGAGCGTGCCATAGCCGAGGCTGCTGCCTTCGGTGAAGATGCTCAGGTTTGCAGCGGCGCCTGGCATTCTCAGCGCATAGTCCACGATGCCGGTGGGCGCCGCGAACGCATAACTCTGCGCCGCAATCCCCACGTGGATGCGGGAGGACGCCTGCAAGCGGTCGTTCTCGTCGCCCACCTTGTCGAAGTAGAGTCCTTCAATGCGGACGTTGCCCGCCCGCAGCGGCGAAAAGCCGCGCACGTCGCCCGGGTCGTAAATCCCGGTACTCTCATTGCCGACAGCCGTGCCGAAGACGTCTGCGGCAGCGGTCACCGCATTTTCTCCCGCGCGTTGAGCGTGTGCGTCGCGCGCCGCGACAATAAATGTCAGGGGCGATGCCACGATCATCATCGCCGCCAGTCGTTTGCGCCGCACGAACACTGTGTGCGCCAGTCTACCCAAAGCGGGGAATTCAGGCGTCGTCGTCGCGCGCGCAAGACGGGTATCGCGAACTGCGCGAGCCCTGCTCATGCGGCTGCTTTGCCGCCCACCTCATTGATGATCAGCCCGCACAGCGCCTCGATCGCCGCCAGCCGCGCGCTGCTGCGGCGCCACAGGGCGCCGATCTGCCGGGTGGGCGCCGGCCGCGCGAACGGCCGCAGCGCCACACCGCGTGCATTGCGATAGGCTCCGCGCCCCGCCAGTTCCGGCAACAGCGTGATACCCGCGCCCGCGGCCACCATCTGCCGCAGGGTTTCCAGGCTGGTGGCGCGGAAGTCCTGCGGCTCGCGTACCCCGGTGCGGCTGCAGACCTCCAGCGCCTGGTCGCGCAGGCAGTGTCCGTCCTCCAGCAACAGCAGCTGCTCGCCCTTGAGGTCCGCGGCCCGCAGGCTGTCGCGCGCGGCGAGCGGGTGCCTGTCCGGCAGCGCCACCATGAAGGGCTCGCGGTACAGTTCGCGCACCGCCAGGCCCGCCAGGTCCACCGGCAGGGCCAGGATACCGACGTCGATCTCTCCGCCGTGCAGCTTCTCCAGCAGCGGCGCTGTCTGGTACTCGTACAGGCGCAGTTCCAGCCGCGGCAGTTGCCGCCGCACCTGCGGCGCCACCAGCGGCAGCAGGTACGGACCGATGGTGGGCAGCAGCGCCACGCGCAGCTTGCCGGCGAGCGGATCGCGCAGGTTGTGCGCCAGGCTCACCACTTCATCACCGGCCTCGAGGATGCGCCGTGCGCGCGCCACGATCTGTTCGCCGACGGGCGTCAGCGCGACCCTGCCGGGCGTGCGCTCGATCAGCTGCACGCCCAGGCCCTGTTCCAGCTTCTTCAGCTGCGCCGACAGCGTGGGCTGGCTGACGAAGCAGCGCGCGGCGGCGCGCCCGAAGTGCTTCAGGTCCGCGACCGCCACCAGGTAGCGCAGGTCCTTGAGTTTCAGTTCCATGCCGTCAATATATGGCATCTATCGCGATTATCAAATCAATCGATTGGATTAATTAAGGCGCGCCCGGCAGGATGCCCCCATCGCGCCGCCACTCCCAAGGGCCGCAGAAGGCAGGTGGCAGGCGGCGGACGGCAGATTTACCAAAGGAGCAGATCATGTTGAGCATTGGTCAGACTTTCCCGAAATTCTCCCTCACGGGCGTGGTGTCCAGCGAGATGCAGGACGCCTTTAAGCCCATCGACCAGGACAGTTATCCCGGCCAGTGGCGCGTGTTCTTCTTCTGGCCCAAGGACTTCACCTTCGTGTGCCCCACCGAGATCGCCGCCTTCGGCAAGCTGGACAAGGAGTTCCGTGCGCGCGACGCGCAACTTCTCGGCGTCAGCACCGACAGCGAGTTCGTGCACCTCGCGTGGCGGCGCGACCGCGCGGAACTGGCCAAGCTGCCGTTCCCGATGCTTTCGGACATCAAGCGTGAGCTGTCGGGCGCACTCGGCATCCTGGATCCGGCGGCCGGCGTGGCGCAGCGCGCCACCTACATCGTCGACCCGCAGGGGGTGATCCGCTTCGTCTACGTCACCGACCTCAACGTCGGCCGCAGCCCGGAGGAAGTGCTGCGGGTGCTGGACGCGCTGCAGACCGACGAGCTGTGCCCGTGCAACTGGAAGCAGGGTGACGCCACCCTGAAGGCGGCCTGATGAGAACGCTGGAGAACATCCGCGAGGCGCTCCCCGGCTACGCCCGCGACCTGCAGCTCAACCTCGGTTCCGTGCTGACCCCGGCCGGCGCGCCGGGGCTCACGGAGCGGCAGATCTGGGCGGTGGCCCTGGCGGCCGCCGCGGCCTCGCGCAATGCCGCCTTCACCCGCGAGCTGCAGGCGCTGGCGACGGCGCACCTGGACGCCGCGCACGTCAACGCAGCACACGCGGCCGCCGCGCTGATGGCGATGAACAACGTCTACTACCGCTTCCTGCACCTGGTGGAGGATGCGGAGTACGCCAAGCTGCCCGCACGCCTGCGCATGAACGTGCTGGGCAGTCCGGGAATCGCCAGGGCCGACTTCGAACTGCTGTCGCTTGCGGTCTCGGCTATCAACGGCTGCGGCAGCTGCGTCGCCTCGCACGAGCGGCAACTGCGCCAGCACGGCCTGGAACGCGAGGCGGTTCAGAGCGCCGTGCGCATCGCCGCCACGGTGCACGCGGTCGCGCGGGTGCTGGAGGGCACGGAGGCGGAGGGCGCGGCGCACACCCGGGCTGCATAGCGGCGCAGGGCGCCGGACTGGCACACTGCGCTTACCTGTTGTCGCAAAGGCGAACGTATGCCGTCGGGTTCCCTGCTGCTGCGGGCGATGTCGCGGTTGCGACCATGGCTGCTGACGGGCGCGGCGCTCGCCCAGGCGGCGAGCGTTGCGGCTGTTGGCGGCGCGCCGGTCAGGCGCGCGCCTGCTTCCGGCGCCGCCGCGTCCGGCGCTCACGTGGCGACACGCACCGTGGTGGACGACCTCGGCCGCGCACTGCGGGTTCCCGCACCGCCGCTGCGTATCGTGGGCCTGGCGCCAGGTGTCACCGAGATGCTGTTTGCCGCTGGCGCCGGAGCGCAGGTGGTGGCGACCGTGGAGTATTCCGTCGAGCCACCGGCGGCGCGGCGTGTCCCGCGCATCGGTGACGGCTATGCCCTCGACATGGAACGCCTGCTGGCGCTCCGTCCCGACGTCATCGTCGCCTGGACCGGCGGTGGCAATCCGGCGCAGCGCGCCCGCATCGCCTCACTGGGGATCACGGTTTACCAGCAGGAACTGCGGCGGCTTAACGACATCGCACCGGCACTGCGGCGGCTGGGCGTGCTGGCGGGCACCACGGCCACGGCACAGGCCGGTGCCACGGCCATCGAGCGTCGCCTGGCGCAGTTGCGGCGCGGCGCCAGCGGTGCGGCTCACCCGCAGTCGGCGCTGCTGCAGATCTGGAACCGGCCGATCTATACCGTGGGCGGACGGCAGCTGTTGAGCGACGCGCTCTCGGTCTGCGGCGCGCGCAACGTGTTCGGCGACCTGACGGAGGCGGCGCCCGTGGTCGATGTCGAGGCGGTGCTGGCGCGCGATCCGGACGTCATCATCATGGTCGCGCCGGGCGCCAGGGGCGCGGCATGGACCGCGGACTGGCAGCGTTTCCCGGGCCTCGCCGCGGTACGGCACCGGCGGCTGCTGGTGTTCGACGACCAGGCGCTGACACGCCCCGGCCCGTCAATGGTCGAGGCCACGGCGCGGCTGTGCGAGCGGCTGGCCGCCCTCAATCGCGGAAGTTATTGAACTGCAGCGGCAGTTCCAGCTTTGCGCCGCGCAGCAGCGCCATCGCGGCCTGCAGGTCGTCGCGCTGCTTGCCGGTGATGCGCACCTTGTCGCCCTGGATGCTGGCCTGCACCTTCAGTCGTGAATCCTTGATCGCACGCATGATCCTGCGGCCGGCCTCGGCGTCGATGCCGTGGCGCAGGATCACTTCCTGCTGAGCGCTCGACAGGTTGGTCTGCGGGTCCTTCACTTCCAGGCAGGCGAGGTCGATGCCGCGCTTGCCCAGGCGCAGCTTGAGAATCTCCAGCATCTGCTTGAGCTGGAAGTCCACCTGCGCGTGCAGCGTGACCGTGAAATCCTTCAGCTCGAAGCGCGCGCCGCTGTCCTTGAAGTCAAAACGCTGCGACAGCTCGCGGTTGGCCTGGTCGACAGCGTTGGCGACCTCGTGCGCGTTGAGTTCCGAAACGGTATCGAAGGAGGGCACTACCGCTTCCCCTTTGGCAGCCGCGCGCGGCGCCTGCCCTTGCCTGGACTTGCGCGTGCCGGCCGTGCCGCCGGGACCGTGCGCAGCTGCGCGCGGAAGCGGCGCGACAGCTCAATGAAGCGCGGCGTGAGGCCGGCATCCTCGTAGACCGGGTCGCCCTGGTCGTCGCGGGCGATGACGCGCGTGCCGGCCACATAGGGGATCGCGGCGGCCAGCTCCTGGAGCGCCGTGCCCAGCAGCTCGGTGATGAGCTGCTCGGGGGTGCGCCCCGGAAACATCTGCGCCAGGGCGTGAAGGCGCGCGGCATCGTCCAACGGCAGGTACACGGCGTAACTTGCGGCGGTGCGCGGGGCGGCGGCACGCTCCTGCCAGCTCTGCAGCAACTCCCTGAAACTCACCACTGCGTTTCACTCCCGTCTCGAAGGCCGTGACTCTATTATATTGCGCCGGTCAGGCCGCAGCGCCGCTGCCTGTGATGCCTGCAGCTCTGTGCCGGCCGTGATGCCGCGCGGTTCGCGGCGCTGAGTATCCTGCCAGCCAATGCACAATCGAACGCGCATCATTCTGCCATTGATCCTTGGGTCGGGCGCCCTGCTGTGCGGCGGCGCCCTGCTCAGCGTTGCCGGGTGCTCCCGCGGCGCCACACCCGCACCCGCCGCCGCGCCAGGCCGGTACAGCCAGACGGCCACGGTCCAGGATCTGATGAACGGCGTCATCGATCCGTCGGCGGATGCCCTGTGGGACTCGGTGGCTTTCATTGCCACCGCGGCCGGGAACGAAGAGCGGCGCCCGCGCACCGCCGGGGAATGGCAGGCCGTCCGCGCGCACGCGCTCACGCTGATCGAGGGCGCGGAGCTGTTGGGCCTGCCGGGGCGTCGTGTTGCCGTGGATCCGCCGGGCGGCGCGACCCCCGGGCCGGGCGAACTGGGTCACGACGAGATTCAACGACGCATCGCGGCCACCCCGGGCGCTTTTAGTCAATTCGCGCGGGGTCTCAGGGGCGCGGCACGACAGGCGCTGGCGGCCATCGATGCCAGGGATGCGCGGGGCCTGATGGATGCGGGCGGCACGATCGATGAAGCCTGCGAGGCCTGCCACAAGACATACTGGTATCCTGACCAACAACGTCAATAGGAGCTGAGCGTGGCCTGGCTATCGCTGGAGCCGTTCTGCCGCTGGCTGGCGGGCACCCCCGTTAGCCAGACGATTCAAACCATCGAATGGATCATCCCGGCGCTGCAGACGGTGCACATCCTGGCGGTCGCCTGCGTGGTGACTTCCGCGCTGATGATCGACTTGCGCCTGCTCGGCCTGGGGCGACACGACCAGCCCGTCGCCGCGATTGCGCGTCGCTTCCTGCCCTTCATCTGGTGGCCGTTACCGGTCCTGGCGGCCACAGGGGCGCTGCTCATCGCCGCCGAGCCCGCGCGCTCGCTGCGCAATCCGGTCTTCCTGCTCAAGATGGAGCTGCTGGTGCTGGCGGCGGGGATCACGCTGCTGTGCCAGATCCCGCTGCGCCGCAACGCGGCCTTCTGGGACCTCTCGGCTGGCCGACGCCGACTGGGGCGACTGATCGCGCTCGCCTCGCTGCCGGCCTGGATCGGCGTGGTGTTTGCAGGCCGCTGGATCGCCTATATCCAGGGGGTCTGAGATGCTGGATACCTTTCTGCAAGCCCTGCAGGGCAGCTCCATTGCAACGGCCATCCGCGAGGGTGAGCGCCTGTTCCCGTGGATCGAATGCCTGCACGTGCTGGCGCTGGCAATTGTGGTCGGGTCGATCGCGACAGTGGATCTCAGGCTGATCGGGCTCGCCTCGCGGGACCGGGGTGTCGCCCAGGTCACCGCCGCCGTACTGCCCGTCACCTGGAGCGCGTTCGCTTGCGCCGTGATCAGCGGCGGGCTGTTGTTCTCCTCGAACGCCACGACCTACGGCCACAATGTTTACTTCCAGGTCAAGATGGCCCTGATTCTGCTGGCCGGAATCAACATGGGTATCTTCCACCTGTTTGTCGGCAGGGAGATGGAGTCCTGGCGGACTGCGGCACTCACCCCGCGGCGCGCAAAAGTGGCGGGTGCGGTTTCCCTGTGCCTGTGGATCGCGGTGGTGGCCTGCGGCCGCTGGATCGGCTTTACTATCAACACGCCGACCTGAAGAGGGCGCCGGGTTCCTGGAGGAGCGCTTGCGATGCAACCCGACAATCGTGCAGGTTTGATCCCTCACGCGCTGCTCGCCGGCTGCGCCGCCGCGCTGGCAGCTCCCGCCCTGTTGGCCGCCCCGCCGGCCCCAGTTGCGCCGACCGTCATGAATCCGCCGCCGCAGCCGAAGGATTGGGCCAACCTCGCCACGCTGCCCGACTGGAGCGGTGTGTGGACTCCCAACGTCAGTGACCAGGAGAAGCGCGAGAAATCCGACCCCATTCCCTGGACACCCAAAGCCGCGGCCCAGGTTGCGCACCTTGAGGCCGAAGAGCGCGCCGGCCGGCCCAGGGGCCTGTTCGTCAATTGCCTGCCCGAGTCCATGCCCAGCTGGATGCTGATCACCCACAACGCCATGGAGTTCCTGTTCACCCCCGGCCGGGTCACCATCCTGGGTGAGTCAGACAGCAACCGGCTGCGGCGGATCTACACTGACGGACGCGCGCATCCGCCCGATCCGGAGCCGACGTTCCACGGCCACTCCATCGGCCACTGGCAGGGACAGACTCTGGTGGTCGACACAGTAGCGGTGCTGCCGCAGACCTACATCGCGCCCAGCGAGGCCGTAGGTGTGCCAAACAACGGCGACCTGCACATCGTGGAGCGAATTCATCTGGCTGGGCCCGACATACTGCAGGATGACCTGGAAATCACCGCGCCGCATGTGCTGACGAAAACCTGGAAGACCTCGCGGTTCCTGTTGCGGCAGCGCGCGCGCAAGTACGACATCGTCGAGGGCGTGTGTCTGCAGGGCAACTACTCCGCTGGCACCGACGCCGCCGGCAATGCCGTGTTCGTGCCGGTGCCCGAGACCGAGGGCGGCAATTGGCTGCCACCCGCCAGGTGAAACTGGTGACACCCCAATATGGAACCCAAAACAGTGAAGAACCCGATCGTCCCTGTCGTGATGCTCGGTTGTGCGCTGGCCGTTGCGCTGCCGGCGGCGGCCCATCACTCGTTCGCGATGTTCGACTTCAACAAGACCATCTCCTGCCCGGCAACCGTGACGGAGTTCCGCTGGACCAATCCGCACGTCACGCTGCTGGTACAGGCGGCGGTGAAACCTGGCGAGGCGGCGCAGGTCTGGTCGCTGGAGCTCACCAGTCCCGGCAACCTGACACGCATCGGCTGGACCCACAGCTCGTTCAAGCCGGGGGACCGCATCGAGCTGCAGTTCAATCCGCTGCGCGACGGCAGGCATGGGGGAGCCTTCAAGCAGGCGAAGATCGTCGCGACCGGCCAGGTGTTCACCTCCAGCGTACGCGACGCGAACGAGACGCCGAATCTCAAGTAGCCCTGCAGGCAGGCTGGCCCTGCGGCCCGGCGCAGGACAGCATGGCCTGGGCCGCTGTCGCTTGACGCGCGCGCGCGCGCACGGCGATACTGCCCGCATGATCAGCCGGTCGATCACCGCACGCACCTGGTGGTGGCGCACTTCAACGAGGAGTGGGTCCACGGCTGCCTGATCATCGCGTACCTGTAGAAGCGATCGCACCAGAACCCATCTCCGGAACACCCCGGGATGGGTTTTTTATTGCCGTGAAACCCTGGAACTGAAACCACTTGCAGAACCTGTTCGACATTGCAGGCGATCTCGACACCCCCGTGTCGGCATTCATGAAGCTGGCGGCCTTCCGCCCGCGCTTCCTGCTGGAAAGTGTCGAGGGCGGCGAGCGCCTGGCGCGTTACTCTTTCATCGGCTTTGGCGCGGCGCTGGAGGTGCGGCTCGATGGTCATGGGCTGCAGGCGGGTACGCAGCGCCAGCCCGTACCGGCCGATGCCGCCGCTCTGCTGGCCGCGCTGCGCGCGGCGCTGCGCCAGGCGCCGCAACCCCGCCCCGACCTTGCCGGCGTCCCGCTCGCCGGCGGGCTCGTGGGTTATGCCGCCTTCGACGTGGTGCGCTGGTTCGAGCGGCTGCCATTGCCGGCCGGGCGCGCCAGTGGCGTGCCGGTGCTGCACTACGTGGCCCCGGAGTCGCTGCTGGTCTTCGATCACCTGACGCGCGGCATCGCCCTGCTGCACGCCGGCAGCGAGGCCGAACGCGCCTCGCTGCGCCGCGAGGTGGTGCAGGCCCTGCGTGGTGCGCTGCCGCGTCCGGGCCCCGCCGGAGGCTACTCGGCGCCGCAGGCCTCCTGGGCACAGCAGCAGTACCTGGACGGCGTGCGGCGCACGCAGGAGTACATCGCCGCCGGTGACGTCTACCAGCTGGTGCTGGCCAGCCGTTTCAGCGGCCGGCACACTCTCGATCCCTTCCAGGCCTACCGGGCGTTGCGGCTGATCAATCCCTCGCCCTACATGTACTACTGCACGCTCGGTGACGTCGCGGTGGTGGGTTCCTCGCCCGAGGCGCTGGTGCGCCTCAACGGCCGGCAGGCGCAGCTGCGCCCCATTGCCGGCACCCGGGCGCGTGCGGCGGACCCGGCGCTCGATGCGGCGCGCTCCAGCGAACTGCTGGCCGATCCCAAGGAGAACGCCGAGCACGTGATGCTGGTGGACCTGGCGCGCAACGACCTGGGCCGCGTCGCCGCGGCCGGTAGCGTGCAGGTGGCGCCGTATCGCGCCATCGAGCGCTACAGTCATGTCATGCACATGGTCAGCGGCGTGCAGGGCCGGCTGGCCGAAGGCCGTGACGCCTTCGATCTTTTCGCCGCCGCCTTTCCGGCCGGCACCCTGGTGGGTGCGCCGAAGGTGCGTGCCATGCAGATCATCGACGAGCTGGAACCGGTCAACCGCGGCCTGTACGGCGGCACGGTCGGTTACTTCGGCGCGCGCGGCGACATGGACCACGCGATCACCATCCGCACGCTGGTGTTCAACGGCGACGAGTACAGCTACCAGGCCGGCGCCGGTATCGTGGCCGACAGCGTGCCGCAGACCGAATACGAGGAGGTGCTGGCCAAGAGCGGCGCCATGGTCCGCGCCCTGGAACTGGCGCAGGAGGGCCTGTGACCCCGCGGTTGCTGCTGATCGACAACTACGATTCCTTCACCTACAACCTGGTGCAGGCCTTCCTGGTCCTGGGCGCGCAGGTGCAGGTGTACCGCAACGACGCGCTGACGGTAGCTCGCGCGAGGGAACTGCAGCCGACGCACCTGTGCATTTCCCCCGGTCCGGGGACGCCGCGCGACGCCGGCGTCTCCATGGACATGATCCGCGCCTTCGCGGGCCGGATTCCTGTGTTGGGCGTGTGCCTGGGCCACCAGTCGATCGTCGAGGTGTACGGCGGCGAGGTGGTGCGGGCCGCCCGCCTGATGCACGGCAAGACTTCGGCGGTCAGCCACGACGGCCGCGGCGTGTTCGCGGGCCTGCCGCAGCCCTGCGAGGTGGGCCGCTATCACTCGCTGATCGCCGCACCGCAGTCGATGCCCGCGGACCTCGAGATCAGCGCCCGCACCGCCGAACAGGAGATCATGGGTGTGCGGCATCGACACCTCAGCGTCGAAGGGGTGCAGTTCCATCCCGAAAGCATCCTGACACCCGAGGGGCCGAAGTTGCTCGCAAACTTCCTCGCCGTGAGCGCGGCGGTGGTCCCCGCGGGGCCGGCGTGAGTAGCGCCCGGGATCTGCTGCAGCGCCTGCTGGAGCGGCAGGATCTGGACGAGGCGCAGGCGCGGGCGCTGCTGGCGCACCTCGCCGATCCGCATACCGCCGCGGCGATGGCGGGTGCGCTGCTGGCGGCACTGGCCGCCAAGGGCGTGGTGGCCGCGGAGGCGCGCGGCATCGCGCTGTCGATGAGACAGCGGGCGCTGCGGCCCGTGCTGCCGCCGGGCCAGCGTGCGATCGACATTGTCGGCACCGGCGGAGATGTGTCCGGCAGTTTCAACATATCCACCGGCACCGCGCTGCTGACGGCGGCCTGCGGCGTCCCGGTGGTGAAGCACGGCAACCGCTCGGTCTCCAGCCGCAGCGGCAGCGCCGATGTGCTCGAGGCGCTCGGCGTGCAGCTGCCCGCCGATGCCACGGCCGCCATGCACTGCCTGGAGGCCACCGGGTTCACCTACCTGTTCTCGCCCTGCTATCACCCGTCCATGCGCGCCATCGCACCGATCCGTGCCGCGCTCGGCGTTCGCACGGTGTTCAACCTGCTGGGCCCGCTGGTCAACCCGGCGCAGCCGCCGCTGCACCTGGTGGGCGCCTTCAGCCTGCCGGCCGCGCGCCTGATGGCCGAAACTTTCAGCGGCCTGGGCGTCGAGCGCACCTTCGTCGTGCACGGCGCGCTGGGCTGGGACGAGCCGACGCCGATCGGACCCTTCACACTGTTTGACGTGCGTCCCGGCCGTGTCAGCCAGTCGCAGCGTGCGCCCGAGGACTACGGACTGACGCGTTGCGCGGCCGCCGACCTGGCCGGCGGCGACGCCGGCCACAATGCCCGCGCCCTGCTCGCGGTGCTGCGTGGCGAGGATCGCGGGCCGCACCGTGACTGCCTGCTGCTCGGCGCATCCCTGGCGCTGGAAGTGGCGGGCCTGGCGGACGGACCGCGCGCCGGCATGCAACGCGCGGCTGCGGCGCTGGACAGCGGCGCGGCACTGCGACTGCTGCGGTCGCTGATCGCCTGGCGGCCGGTGGCCGCCGCGCACACCGCCGACAGCGTGCCGGACGGCAACTCACCGCAGTCCCCGGCATGAGTGATTTTCTCACGCAGATGGCGGCGGGCAGCCGCGCACGTGCATACGCCACCCTGGCGCGGCACTCCATCGAGGAGCTCACGGCATTGGCGCAGGCCGCACCGGCCGCGCCGGCGCTGCGCCTGGACCCGTCGGGCTTCGACCTGATCGCCGAGATGAAGCTGCGCTCGCCCGCGGCCGGCCGTTTGAGCGGCCCGCGCGAGGATCCTGCACAGCGCGTGGCGGGCTATGCGGCCGCGGGTGCCGCCGCGGTCTCCATCCTGACGGAGCCCACGCGCTTCGATGGATCGCTGGACCATCTCGCGGCAGCGGCGCCGGTACTTGCGGCGCGCGCCGTGCCCGCGATGCGCAAGGATTTCCTGGTCGATCCCTGCCAGGTCCTGGAAGCACGCATTGCCGGGGCCGGCGGCGTCCTGGTCATCCTGCGGCTGTTGCCGCGCCCGGAGATCGAGGCGCTGCTGGCCTGCGCGGCACAACAGGGCCTGTTCGTCCTGCTGGAGGCTTTCGACGCAGCCGACATCGAACTGCTGCACGAGCTGCTCGCGATACCCGGGCCGCGTGCGCGGCTGCTGGCCGGCGTCAACTGCCGCGACCTCTCGACGCTTGCGATCGTGCCGCGACGGCTGATCGAACTGGCGCCGCTGCTGCCGCAGGGCGTGCCGCGCGTGGCGGAGAGCGGCGTGCTCGGCGCCGATGATGCGCGGCGTGTGGCACAGGCCGGCTACCAGCTCGCGCTGGTGGGCAGCGCGCTCATGCAGGGGGGTGACCCGGTGCCGCTGGCGCGGGCGCTGCTCGCGGCCGGGCGCAGCGCGGCGCGGGAGAGATGCTGAGCATGTGGATCAAGATCTGCGGCCTGTCGGATGCAGCAGCCGTCGACGCCGCCGTCGCGGCGGGCGTGGCGGCGGTCGGTTTCGTATTCGCGGCTTCGCCGCGCCAGGTGACGCCCGTGCGGGCGGCGGCGCTGGCGCGGCCGGCGCGGCGTGCCGGGCTCGCCTGCGTGGCGGTGACACGCCAGCCGCTGCAGCAGGAAATTGACGAGATTCTGCAGGACTTCGCGCCTGACCTGTTGCAGAGCGATGCGCAGGATCTGTCGCGGCTACGCCTGCCCGCGACCCTGGCGCTGCTGCCGGTGTTACGCTCGGGGTCGCCACTGCCCGGCAGCCTGCCGCCGCGGCTGTTGTTTGAGGGGCCACGCAGCGGCGTGGGGAAGCCCTGCGACTGGGACGCGGCGCAGGCCGTGGCGCGGGGCACGCAGCTGGTGCTCGCAGGCGGCCTGCACGCCGGCAATGTCGCCACCGCCATCGCCGCCGTGCGACCCTGGGGCGTCGATGTTTCCAGTGGCGTCGAGTTGCGGCCGGGGCTGAAGGACCCCGCCGCCATCGTGAGTTTTGCCCAGGCCGCGCGTGCGGCGCCTTGAGGATGATGAAAATGAACGCGGCCCCCGACGAATCCCGACAGCTGCTCGCCGACCTGATCGCGGGGCGCTTCCCCGACGCACGTGGACGCTTTGGGCCTTACGGCGGCCGCTACGTTCCCGAAACGCTGATCCCGGCGCTGGAGGGGCTGGCGCGCGGTGTGGAGGAGCACCTGCACACCCCGCAGTTCCAGCAGGATTTCAAGCAACAGCTTCAGAGCTGGGTGGGACGCCCGACCGCGTTGACCTTCGCGGCGCGGCTGTCGCAGCGGTGGGGCGCGCGCGTGTGGTTGAAGCGCGAGGACCTGGCGCACACCGGCGCCCACAAGATCAACAACGCCATCGGCCAGGGCCTGCTGGCGCAACGCCTGGGTGCGCGGCGCGTGGTCGCCGAGACTGGCGCGGGCCAGCACGGCGTCGCCAGCGCCGCCGCCTGCGCGCGGCTGGGGTTGCCCTGCGTGGTGTACATGGGCGCGGTGGACATGGAGCGCCAGGCGCCCAACGTCGGGCGCATGCGCCTGCTGGGCGCGCAGGTGGTGCCGGTGACCAGTGGCGACCGCACGCTGCGCGCCGCCATCGACGAGGCCCTGCGCGACTGGGTCGCGGACCCGCTGGGCACTTATTACATGTTGGGTTCGGCGCTCGGTCCGCATCCCTATCCTTACCTGGTGCGTGAGCTGCAGGCGGTCATCGGCCGCGAGGCGCGCGCGCAGATGCTCGCCGCCCACGGCGCACTGCCGGATGTGCTGATTGCCTGCGTCGGCGGTGGATCCAACGCCATCGGCGCTTTCCATGCCTTCGTTCCCGACCCGTCGGTGGAAATCATCGGAGTCGAGGCGGGCGGCCGTGGCACGGCGCTCGGCGACAACGCGGCCACCATCGTCGGCGGCCGCCCCGGTGTGCTGCACGGGGCCTACTCGTTGCTGCTGCAGGACAATGACGGCCAGGTCCAGGAAACCCATTCCGTGTCAGCCGGCCTGGACTATCCGGGGGTCGGCCCCGAGCACGCGTTGCTCGCGCGTGTGGGGCGGGTGCGCTACGAGTCGGCGACCGATACCGAGGCACTGTCCGCCGTGCGGGAACTGAGCGAGTGCGAGGGCATCCTGCCGGCCCTGGAGAGCGCGCACGCCCTGGTCGGTGCGCAGCGCTGGGCCCGCTCGCATCCGGGCGGGACGGTGCTGGTGTGCCTGTCAGGCCGTGGTGACAAGGACATGCCGACATTGCAGGAGACCCTGCTGGCCGATGGCGCACGGGAGGGCGCGTGAGTCGCGCTGCGCCGGGCGCACCGCGCGAGGCATTGAGCGGCGCGATCCGCGCCGCAGCGGCAAGTGGCGAACCGGCGCTGGTGGCCTATCTCACCGCCGGCTTCCCGACACGCGCCGGCTTTGCCGCCAGCCTGCGCGCCATCGCCGGCGCAGCCGACGTGGTGGAGATCGGCGTGCCCTTCACCGATCCGATGGCCGACGGCGTGACCATCCAGCGCGCCAGCCTTGCCGCCCTGCAACAGGGCGTCAGCGTGAAATGGATCCTCGCGGAACTCGCCGCGGTGGGTCCGGTCGGCGCGCCGCTGGTGCTGATGAGCTACCTGAACCCGCTGCTCTCCTACGGAGTGCAGAAGCTGGCGCGCGATGCCGCCGCCGCCGGTGTGTCGGGTTTCATCGTGCCTGACCTGCCGCTGGATGAGAGCAGCGACCTGCGGCAGGCCTGCGAGACAGAAGGACTGGCGCTGGTGCAGATGGTGACGCCGGTGACGCAGCAGCAGCGCCTGGTGGCCCTGTGCGCCGGCAGCCGCGGCTTTGTGTATGCCGTCACCATGACGGGAACCACGGGCAAGTTGGTCGCCGTGCCCGACCAGGTCATCGGGTACCTGGAGCGGGTGCGGGCGCTGTCGCCTGTGCCGGTATGCGCGGGCTTCGGCATCCGCGCCCGCGAACAGGTGGCGCGGCTGCGCGGTCACGTCGACGGTGTCATTGTGGGCTCGGCATTAGTTGAGGTGCTCGAGCGTGGCGAAGATCCGGCAGCATGGCTCAAGAGGTTGCGGGGCTGATGCATACCCTGACGATTCCCGCGCGCTTCTGCGGTCCGCCGGCTTCCGCCAACGGTGGCTACTTCGCCGGGCGCGTCGCGCAGCTCGTTGCCGGCACTGCCACGGTGCGGCTGCTGGCGCCGCCACCGCTGGAAGTTGCATTTGCGACCGTCACTTCGCCCGACGGGACACTGCGGGTGATGCACGGTGAGGCGGCGGTCGGCGAGGCGCGCGCCATCCTCGAGCGGCTGGACCTCGACATCCCGCCCGCACCCACCTACGGGCAGGCTGTCGAGGCCGCGGACCGCTACGCCGGACTGCGCTATCACCGTTATCCCGGCTGCTTCGTCTGTGGTACGCAGCGTCGGCAGGGTGATGGGCTGCGGATCTTCGCCGGCCCGCTGGCGCAGTCCGGATCGACCGCGGCCGGCGTGGTCGCCTCTCCCTGGGTGCCCGATGAAACCCTGGATGCCGGCGACGGCCGCGTGCGCGCGGAGTTCATGTCCGCGGCGCTGGACTGCCCCGGTTACTACGCCGTGGCGGAGCACGACCAGGCGATGCTGCTGGCGCAGTTCACCGTGGATGCACCGCGGCGTGTGCGCATCGGCGAGCGCTGCACGGTGGTCGGCTGGCCCCTGGGCGGCGAGGGGCGCAAGCGCTGGGCGGGCACCGCGCTCTTCGACAGCAACGGCGGGCTGTGCGGGCGCGCCCGCGCCCTGTGGATCGAGCTGCGCGCCGTGAGCGGCGGCGCGCCGATTTCAGCTTGAAGGTTCGGCGCACATCGTGTGTGCACGCGCCGACGGCTACTTTCTCCCCTGCCTCCCAAGCGGTGCCACCCACAGGCCGAATCCCCGCCGCTCGGTGAAGGAGGCGCGACGGATTTGTATCGCGTTCATGCATGGCTCCGGGCTGCCCGAGTCAAAGCGAGCGCACGCTGACAGGCTTGTTCGATCTTGCGGAGAGTCCGGCTGCCTCCGCAAGCACCAGCGCCGCCACACCGTCCCGGTAGCCGACGGACGGCGACGCTTCTCCCCGCAGGATGGCGGCAAAATGCCGCATCTCCCGCCGGTAAGCCTCCGCGTAGCGGTCGAGGAAGAAGTTCTGGAATGTGTCGCTCGCACTGCCGTGCGGGCCCCAGGTGTGAACCGTGCTCTCCAACACGTTGTCCGCGCGCAGCGATCCCGCGGCGCCATAGGCCTCGATCCGCTGGTCGTAACCGTAGCCGGAGCGGCGGCTGTTGCTGATGACGCACAATCTCCCGTTACGGGTGCGCAGAATCGTCTTGGCCGTGTCGACGTCACCGGCATCGGCAATGGCAGGATCGATCAGACAGCTGGCGCTGACATAGACCTCCTCGGGCTCCTCACCCAGGAGCCAGCGCGCCATGTCAAAGTCATGGATGGCCATGTCCTTGAAGAGGCCGCCCGAGACGCGCACGTACTCGATGGGTGGCGGCGCGGGGTCATGGCTGGTGATGTTGAGGGTCTCGAGGTTGCCGATGACCCCGGCATCGAGGCGTTCCTTCAACGCCTGAAAGTGCGGATCGAAGCGGCGATTGAAACCCATCAGCAGCGGGGCATTCCCAAGCTGCGCGGCCGCGGCCCGCACCCGCTCGAGGCTCAGATCGAGCGGCTTTTCGCAGAATGTTGTCTTGCCGGCCGCGACGGCCTGCAGCGCCTGATCGAGATGGACGTGGGTCGCGCTGCCGATGATGACGCCCGCGACTGAGGCGTCGCCAAACGCCGTGTCGGAATCCACTGCGGCCGCGCCGCATTCGCCTGCCAGCCGTCCGGCGGCCTGGCGGTCGGGATCGACGATGTATTTCAGCTTCAGGCCGGGCGTCGACGTGGCATTCCTGGCATGGATCCGGCCGATCCGGCCCGCTCCGAACAGTGCAATATTGAACATTCGCTCCGATCCTTATGCGCCACCCGCAGGCGGCCTAACCAGTTCCCGAAGTCTGGAATATTTCTTCCAGATTTGAAACTGAACCATTACAGTAGCCCGCATGAAGACTTCGGTGCCCGTTCCCAAAACGGCCGCGGAGCTGCGCCAGGCCATCGTGGAGCGCTATGACTCGCTGAGCAAGCGCCTGCAGTTGATCGCGCGGCACGCTCTGGACCACCCGGATGACTTTGCTCTGCAGACACTCGCCGTGATTTCCGCAAGGTCGGGAGCGCAGCCTTCCGCAATCGTGCGCTTCTCCAAGACCTTCGGCTTCTCGGGCGCGAGTGACATGCAGCGGCTGTTCCGCGACAGCCTGGTCTCGAGCAACGCCGCGCTGGGTTACGGCGAGCGGGTCCGCAGGTTCGGTGCGCAGCTGCAGGGCAGCCGCTCCCATGGCGTGGCCGCCCTGTTGCAGGAGTTCGTCGACGGCAGCGCTCTCGCGCTGCAGAGTCTGGCCCAGACCGTCGGCGAGGGCGACCTGGAGCGCGCAATCGAGCTGCTCAAGGCCGCCGACACGGTATTCGTGGCGGGTTTCCGGCGTGCGTTTCCAGTAGCTTCCTATCTTGCCTATTCCCTGCAGCAGGCCGGCAAGCGAACCAGCTTTGTCGACGGTGTCGCCGGTCTGAGTGCGCATCAGGTGAAGAACATCCGCACGACGGACGCGCTGCTGGCCGTGAGCTATCGCCCGTATGCGCCGGAGACGGTACAGCTGGTGGAAGCCGCGGCGGCGGCCGGCACCCCGATTCTGGCCATCAGTGACAGCCCCGTCAGCCCGATCGCCCGGCTGAGCACGCGGCTGCTGCTGGTGCGGGAGATGGAAGTGCGGTCCTTTCGTTCGTTGGCGGCCTCGCTGTGTCTTGCCCAGGCGCTGGCGATCGGCTTCGCCTTCATCCAGTCCGCAGGGGCGCATGGTTCGCGCCGGCGGGGATCTTTGAAATGAATTTATCGCTTGTCGCATAGATAGAACAAATATTACTATCTCTTCCAGGTTCGCGACAATGCGTGACATCGTGCCGGAAGCAGATCCTAGCCTGGAATTGATCACTGTCGGGCGATCGAGCGTCGATCTGTATGGCGAGCAGATCGGCGGGCGCCTGGAAGAGGTGGGCTCATTCTCGAAATACGTGGGTGGCAGCCCGACCAATACCGCGGTGGCGGGCGCCCGGCTCGGCCTCAAGACCGGCCTGCTGACGCGCGTGGGCGCCGATCACATGGGCCGCTTCATCCGCGAGCAACTGGTGCGGGAGGGGGTCGACGTCCGCGGTGTCCTCACCGACTCACAGCGGCTGACCGCGCTGGTCCTGCTGGGTATCCGCGACCGGGAAACCTTCCCGCTGATCTTCTATCGCGAGAATTGCGCTGATATGGCCCTGTGCGAGCAGGACCTGCACGGCAGTTGGCTCGCTGCCGCGCGCGCCGTCCTCATAAATGGTACTCATCTGTCGACGCCCGGTGTCTTTGCGGCCAGTGTAGGCGCGGCTCAAAGGGTCCGGCAGGCGGGCGGCAGGGTCGTATTCGACATCGATTACCGGCCGGTGCTGTGGGGGCTGACGGCCCGCGATTGCGGCGAAAACCGCTTCATCGCGGACCAGGGGGTCACACAGCGACTGCAGACGGTGTTGCCTGGCTGCGATCTGATCGTTGGCACAGAGGAGGAGATCCGCATCCTCGGGGGCGTCACCGACCTCGTTGCAGCCCTGCGCAGCATACGCGCGCGCACCCGTGCCACCGTCGTCTGCAAGCGCGGCGCACTGGGCTGTGTGGCGTTTCCGGGGCCGATTCCCGACAACCTCGAGCAGGGGGTCGCCGCCGCGGGTTTCGCGGTGGAGGTCTACAACGTACTGGGCGCGGGCGACGCCTTCATGGGCGGTTTTCTGCGCGGCTGGCTGCGGGACGAGCCGCTCGAGGAGTGCTGCCGTCTCGGCAATGCCTGTGGTGCCATCGTGGTCTCACGCCACGGCTGCGCTCCCGCCATGCCGACCTGGCCGGAACTGCAGGCGTTTCTCGCGGCCCGTGAGCGCAAGTTCCGCCTGCGTGAGGATTCGCAACTCGAGCATCTGCATTGGGCCACCACGCGCGCCGGTGTTTATGAGGAGCTGACCGTACTGGCTCTCGACCATCGCAGCCAGTTCGCGGATCTCGCCGGGCAGTCCGACGCGGACATGGAGCGGATCTCGAGATTCAAGGTGCTGGGACTGCGCGCCCTCGACCGGGTTGCGCAGGGTGACACCCGCTTCGGCGTGCTGCTGGACGGGCGTTACGGATTCGAAGCGCTCGCCCGGGCAGCCGATCATCGCTATTGGGTGGGCCGCCCGATCGAGATCCAGAAGTCGCGCCCGCTGGAGTTCGACAGTTCCCCTGATGTTGCCACCGAACTGGCCACCTGGCCTTTGAATCAGGTAGTCAAGTGCCTGGTGCACTACCATCCCGACGACGAGGCTGATCTGCGCGCCCGACAGGAGCGGCAGCTGCTGCGCCTGTTCGATGCCTGTCGTAAAACAGGACATGAGCTGCTCATCGAAGTCATCCTGCCTTCCGGGATGCCGGTCGATGAGCACACAGTGGCTCGGGCCATCGGGCGAATCTACCAGGTGGGAGTGCTTCCGGACTGGTGGAAGCTGGAACCAAGCGCATCTTCCGCGACCTGGGCCAACATCGAAAGCGCAATCAAGGCGGGCGATCCGCTGTGCCGGGGCGTCGTGCTGCTGGGTCTTTCGGCGCCGCAGCAAGTGCTGGTCGACTCTTTCGCGGCCGCTGCCCCCTTCAGGGTCGTAAAGGGCTTCGCCGTCGGGCGTACCATCTTCGAGCCGGTGGCGCGCGAGTGGTTTGCCGGGTCGATCGACGATGAGGGGGCAGTGACCGGTATGGCCGAGAGGCTGACGACGCTCGTGCAGGCCTGGCGGGACGCGCGCGGCGTCGCTAGGGCGGCGCCGTGAGCACGCTGCGCTGCACCGCAGCCCAGGCTGCCGTCCGCTATCTCGCCAATCAGTATGTCGCGGGGCCCTCCGGTGAGACGCGTTATTTCACGGGCGCCTGGGCGATCTTCGGTCACGGCAACGTCGCCGGCCTCGGCGAGGCGCTGCATGCAGCGCGGGACGAGCTACCCACGTATCGGGCACACAATGAACAGGGCATGGCGCACGCGGCCATCGCCCTCGCCAAGCAGACCCGGCGTCGACACGCCATGATCTGCACCAGTTCCATCGGGCCCGGCGCCACCAACATGGTCACCGCGGCGGCGCTGGCGCATGTCAACCGCTTGCCGGTGCTGTTCCTGCCGGGGGATGTATTTGCCACGCGGACACCCGATCCCGTGTTGCAGCAGGTGGAAGACTTTGCCGACGGCACGGTATCGGCCAACGACTGCTTCCGGCCGGTGTCGCGTTATTTCGACCGGATCACGCGACCGGAACAGCTGCTCGATGCCCTGCCGCGCGCGATGGCAACGCTGTTGGATCCGGCGTCCTGCGGACCGGTGACGCTGGCTTTCTGTCAGGACGTGCAGGCGCAGGCGCACGACTTCCCGGAGAGCTTCTTCCGCAGGCGTGTCTGGACAGTCCGCGCACAGCCTCCCGATCCCCGGGACGTGGAGGAGTTGGTGCGGCTGTTGCGGTCCGCGCGCTCGCCGTTGATTGTCTGCGGCGGCGGCGTGCTCTACAGCCAGGCCGAGGAGACGCTCGCCGCGTTCGCCGGCAGTACCGACATCCCGGTCGCCGAGACCCAGGCCGGCAAGGGCGCATTGCGCTGGGATCACCCCTGCAACCTCGGAGGCATCGGCGTGACGGGATCGAGCGCCGCCAATGCCGCCGCCGCCGCGGCCGATCTGGTGGTGGGAATCGGCACCCGTCTGCAGGATTTCACCACCGGCTCGCGAGCCCTGTTCAGTGCCCCCGATCGCCGGCTCGTGCAAGTCAACGTTGCACCCTACGATGCCGCCAAGCATGGAGCGCTTGCCGTCGTTGGGGACGCCGCGGCGGTACTTGAGTGCCTGCGGGAGCGTCTGCCGGGATGGCGCGCACCCGCAGGGGCCACAGGCATGGCCGCGGCCCGCACTGGCTGGAGCGCAGCCTGGGAGAAGGCGGTGGTACCCACCGCGCAGCCGCTGCCCTCGGACGCGCAGGTCATCGGGGCCGTGTGGCGCAGCTCAGCCCAGGACGCGGTGGTGGTGTGCGCGGCCGGCGGTCTGCCCGGCGAGCTGCACAAACTGTGGCGCTGCCGCAAGGCCGGTGACTACCACGTCGAGTACGGTTATTCGTGCATGGGCTACGAAATCGCCGGCGGGCTGGGCGTGAAAATGGCGGAACCGCAGCGCGAAGTCTATGTGCTGGTCGGAGATGGCAGCTACCTGATGTTGAATTCAGAGCTGGCGACGTCGGTCATGCTGGGGAAGAAGCTGATCGTGACAGTGCTCGACAATCACGGCTTCGGGTGCATCAACCGCCTGCAGCGCGCGAGCGGAGGCGCCGCCTTCAATACGCTGTGGGCGGATTCGTACGGCGGCACCGCGCCGCCCATCGACTTCGCGGCGCATGCCGCGAGCCTCGGCGCGATCGCGGAACGAGTGGCCGGCATTGCGCAGCTGGAGCAGGCCCTGGGTCGTGCCAGGGCGTCGGACCGCACCTACGTCATCGTCATCGAGACGGATCCTGCGGCGGTGACCGCGGCAGGCGGTGCCTGGTGGGACGTCGCAATACCGGAGGTTTCCAGCCGTTCCGCGGTGACTGCCGCCCGGGCCGCCTATATCGATCGACTCGGCAGGCGTTCCAGGGAAGACTGAAGATCATGAGTATCCGCTTTGGCGTCAGCCCGATCGCCTGGATCAACGACGACATGCCCGAGCTCGGGGCCGGCACCCGGCTCGAGGACGTGCTGGCCGAGGCCCGCGATATCGGCTTCGAGGGCATAGAGCTCGGCGGCAGATTCCCTCGCGATCCAGTGGAACTGACCGTACTGCTCGCCCGCTTCAGACTGGCGCTGGTGGGAGGCTGGTACAGTGCCAGCCTGTTGACCCGCTCGGTCGATGAGGAGCTGGCGGCCATGCAGACTCATCTCGCCTTGCTGAAGGCGCTGGGCTGCGGCGTCTTCATTCACGCTGAAACCAGCAATGCAATTCATGGGCGTCGGACCTGTCCGCTGTCACGGACCCCTCGATTGGGGCCTGTCGACTGGGCGCAGTTTGGCGCCAAGCTCACGCAGGTCGCGGACTACGTGGTAGCGGCAGGCCTGCGCTTTGCGTATCACCACCATCTGGGCACCGTGGTCGAATCCGGCCCGGATCTCGAGCAGTTTCTGCGGGCCACGGGCCCCTCGGTGGGACTGACGGTCGATACCGGGCATGCCGCATTGGGGGGAGTGGACGCCGTGTCGCTGATCCGCGCCCATCCGCAGCGGGTGGCACATGTCCACTGCAAGGATGTCCGTGGCAAGGTATTCCAGAGACTCACGCAGGAGGGGGGCAGCTTCCTCACCGGGGTGCTTGCGGGGATGTTCACCGTGCCGGGGGATGGCGACCTGGACTTCGCGGCCGTGATGCAGGCGCTCAGCCAGATCGGCTACAGCGGCTGGATCGTCGTGGAGGCCGAACAGGATCCCGCCATCGCCGGCCCTGGCGACTACGGCAAGCTTGGCCTGGCGACATTGCGACGCGAGGCAGCGGCGGCTGGCTTGAGGACGGCGCAGTCATGACGGACCTGCTGGTACATCCGCACGCGCCCGATGCCACAGGCTGTGTGCTGGACATCACTCCGGCGAGCGCAGGCTGGCAGCGCGTCGGTTTTCGGGTGCATCGACTGCGCGCCGGGCAGGTGGTCCGAGGCGGCGACACGGCGCGCGAAAGCTGCCTGGTCGTATTGACGGGAGTCGCCGACGTGCTCGTCGACGGTCATCGTTTCAGTCAGGTTGGCGGGCGGTCCAGCGTGTTCCAGGACACGGGCCCCGGGGCGGTGTATGCGCCGGCCGGTACGCGATTCGAGGTATCCGCTGCCACGGATGTGGAGTTGGCGATCTGCTCCGCCCCCGGAGAGTCGGGGCGCGCGCCGCGGGCGATCGGCGTGGGCGACATGTCCACGGCCGTGCGGGGCAAGGGCACCAACACCCGTTATATCCGCAATATCCTTCCAGAAGAGCAAAGCGCCGACAGTCTGCTGGTGGTCGAGGTGATCACCCCCGGCGGCCATTGGTCGAGCTATCCGCCGCACAAACACGACACGATGGCTCCGGGACACGAGACCGCCCTGGAGGAAACCTACTACCACCGGATCAATCCCGCGCAGGGCTTCGCGTTCCAGCGCGTCTACACGGATGACCGGGATATCGACGAGACCCTGTGCATAAACGACGGCGATGTCGTGCTGGTGCCGCGTGGCTATCACCCGGTGGGCGCCGCGCACGGTTACGATCTGTACTACCTCAACGTGATGGCCGGACCGCGCCGCAACTGGGTCTTCCGCAACGACCCCGCGCACGAGTGGCTGCTGCGCCCACGGGAGGCTGGAGAACCATGAGCAAAGCCAACGACCATTGCATCGCCAGCTGCGCAGACCAGGGCCGCTGGCGCAGCCCGCGCATCTGATTCGCACGGTTCTGACGGCGTTACTGCTGGTGGCGGCCGTCGCCAGCGGCGCTGCCGGCATCATTCTCGCGCCGACGGACGTGCACGCGTTGACCCCGGCAGTCGAGAGTGTTCTCAAGGCGGGGATTCCGATCGTGACGGTCGATCGGCGCGTGGAGAACACCAGCGCCAGCGTGCCGCATGTCGGCGCCGACAACTGCAGGGGCGGGCCACCACCCTGCTGGGGAATCCGCCGTTCATTATCACCCTGGGCGGCATGACGATCTGGCGGGGCGCCACGCTGATCCTGCACGACGGCGCCCCGATCTCGAACTTCGATCCGGCATACTTGTGGTGGGGCGCTGGAACGATCGCGTACGTTCCCGTCCCTGTGATCCTGTTCGCGCTGGTGGTGGCGGTCGGCTACGTCGTGCAGCGCTACACCCGCTACGGCCGCCACGTCTATGCCGTGGTCGGAAATCCGGAAGCCGCGCGTCTCAACGGCGTCAACGTGCCCATGATTGTCACCAGCGTCTACCTCATGGTCGGCGTACTGTCCGGGCTCGCCGGCTTCCTGCAGTCCGCCAGACTGGGCGCTGCCGAGGCGACGGCGGGGGTGAGCTACGAGCTCAGGGTGATCGCCTCGGTGGTGATCGGAGGCGCCAGCCTGTCGGGTGGCCGGGGTGGTGTCGGTGGCACCGTTGTGGGCGCGCTGCTCATCGGGGTACTGACCAATGGCCTGGTGATCATGCACGTTTCCTCGTACTGGCAGCAGGTGGTGATCGGCATGATCATCGTCGCGGCGCTGAGCGCTTGAGCCACGGCGCGCCACCCCGTATCGAATCCCCGCATCGGCCCCGCTCCGTTGTAGTCCCGTGAGGCAGGCGGAACGCAGCCCGCCGCGCTTTGCGGGCGGGCGGCCGCGAGGCGCAAGTCGCGATCCCCCAGGTGGTGCCGCGATGCAATGCAGAACAAAAATTCCATATCGCACTCTAGATGGTTGACGCATTTCATATGCGGTGAGAGAATTAGCCACGCTTCGTTAGTCGACATGTCGTATTGGGGGTACTAACGCCATGAACAAAGAGCTTGCTAAAAAACTGTTGCTGGTTCCCAGTGCTGCGGCGCTGTTGCTCTGGATGCCGCTCACCACTGCGCAAGCGCAGTCCGTGGCGGACACCCGGGAGTCCGCCGCGCACAAAGAGAAAGAGAATAAGAAGAACAAGGAGGAGGACGAGGCCGAGCTGCAGGCGGTGATCGTCACCGCCGCCCGCCTCGCCGTGACCGCGCGCAACGAGCAGAGGAATGCCGCAAATCTCATCAACGTGCAGTCGGCCGAAGACCTGGCGAAGTATCCGGACTTCGATGCCGCCGAAGCCCTGGGCCGCATTCCGGGCCTGACGATGGCCGGCGACACCGGTGAAGGCCGGTTCGTCAGCATCCGCGGCATGGACGGCAACTTCAACGGCGCCACTTTCGGCGGCGTGACGCTGCTGAACACCAACCCCTATGGCACCTACTTCAGCGGCAGCGGACGGGCGGTCGAATTCGATACCATCCCTCTCGGTGCGATCGACCGCATCGTCGTCACCAAGACCGGTCTGCCGGATCGCGACGCCGAAGGACTGGGTGGCAGCATAGAACTCACACCCCGGTCGGCGGCCAAGCTGAATCGCGCGCTCTTCATCGAGGGGACGGTTGGCGGAGGCTATGAGAACGCGTACCCGAACTTCGCACCCTTCCGCGCTGAATTCACCGTAAGCGGACGCGTGGGCGAGGGCGGGAGACTATCCGACAGCGGCCCGCTGTCGTTCGTGCTGACGGCATCGGAGAGCGACGATCGGCGCCGTTTCGACGACCTGGAGGCGGACTACCTGGATGATCCGGCCTACCCCAACAAGGCGATCGCCGACTACCAGCTGCGGCACTACAGCAACCATCGCAAGCGCTTCGGCCTGGGGGCGGCTCTCGAGTACAACCCCAACGACCGCGGCGGCTACTACGTCCGCTACAGCGTGGCCGGCTACACCGAATACACGAACCGCATGAAGCTGATCTTCGACAACATGGGCGACGGCTGGCCGGCCGATCCCGCCCACCCCGGGCAGGTTGCCTCACCGGACCCGAGCAATCCCAACGGCTTCATTGCCCCGGCGGCCACGCTTACGAATGAACTGACAAACCAGAAGGAAACCCATAAGAACACGATTGTCGCCTTCGGCGGACATAACAATTTTGGCGGCGCGCTGCTGGAGTACGAGGCCGCCTATTCGCGCGCCATCTATGCCGGCCAGTACGGCCGCGACGGGTTCTTCTCCGGCTCGAAGAACCTGGTGCTGGCGTACGACAACATCTCGAGTCCCAATTACCCCACCTTCAGGTATCTGAACGGGGTCAACCCGGCAGATCCGACCCTGTACACCTTCTCCGGCTACCGTGACCAGGTCCGGGCTGATGTTGATCAGCAGCCCTCCTACAAGGCCGACTTCAGCCTGCCGGTTCATCTACTCAGCGACACAGATCAGATCAAGCTGGGCGTCAAGGCCGGATTCCGCAACAAGACCGCGGATCACAAGAACATCCACTACGATATTCTGCCCGCCGTCCCGCTGACCTCGGTCCTGGGCGGTGGTCCGTATACCAACTTCTACAACCGTTACGACATCGGCTATCAGGGTTCGGGCGTAGTCTTCTCCAACCCGCTGATTGGCCGCTCACCGGCGCAGATTACCTCCGATGCGGCCGACAACGCCAGCGCCTATTTCAATGACAAGGAGACCATCTATGCCGGCTACGCCCAGTACACCGGCGCAATTTCTCGGGAGCTATCCGTGCTGACCGGAGTGCGGGTCGAGAAGACCGAGGCACAGTACGGCGCTTACACGGTGGATACCAACGCGCAGACCTTCACCCCGACCACCCGCAGCCGCAACTACACCAACGCATTCCCGACACTGCAGCTGCGCTACGAGCCGACCAAAGATCTGGTGGGACGCCTGACCTACTCCACCGGCATTTCCCGGCCGGGCTTTCTGCAGTCTTCTTCATCGACGCAAGTGGACTTTACCGGCGGCACGGTGACCGCCGGCAACCCCGATCTGCGGCCAACCACTGGCCGCAATTACGATCTGTCGCTTGAATACTACCTGCCAGACGCGGGCATCCTCTCCTTCGGCGCCTTCGCCAAGACTTTTACCGACTTCATAGTCACGCGGGAAGTGACCGGGCCATATCCCGGAATCCCGGGAGAAGCGAAGTTCTTCACCTTCGAGAACATCCCGTCAGCCTGGGCGCGCGGACTGGAAGTCAGTTACCAGCAGAAGTTCACGTTCCTGCCCGATCCTCTGGATGACCTGGGTGTCACGCTGAACGGAACGCTCGTCGATTCCGGGGCACACATCCGCCCGGGGGAGAACAATATCCTGCCAGGTACGTCCCGCTACACCGGAAACCTGGGTCTCTACTACGACAACAAGAAGGTGAGCGCGCAGCTCTCACTGCAATACATCGCCAAGAGCCTGTTTGGCGCCGGCGGCAGCGCGGCCACCGATGTCTACGAGGACTGGCGCACCACGCTGGACTTCACCAGCCGCTACTTCGTGACGCGTGCCGCCTCGGTGTATTTCAACATGAAGAACCTCAGCAACTCGCCGCTGCGATTCTACGAAGGCAGCACCAACCGGCCGATACAACGGGAGTATTACGAGCAGACATTCGAGGCGGGGCTGAGCGTTTCCTTTTGAAGCGGGAGGTATGATGGTCACTCGGGCTGCGCTGCTGCTGGTCGCGGGCCTGTACGGGGTGGCACACGCGCAAGGCGCGGTGCCCCCGTACAAGCACATCTTCGTGATCGTCGAAGAGAATCGCACCGCCGACCAGATCATCGGCAACAAGCTGGCCCCCAACATCAACCGGCTGGCGCGGGAATACGGGTACGCCTCCAATTTCTACGGCGAACGCCACCCCAGCCAGCCCAACTACATCGCCATGCTCGGCGGCGACACTTTCGGGATCCGCGACGACGATGCCTTCTACTGCAATCCGGCGATGCAGCGCTCGGGGTGCGATTCCGCCGCCGTGCCGGGTTATGTGGATCACACCATCAGCGCGCGCAGCCTGCCGGATCAGCTCGGCGCCAAGGGCCTGACCTGGAAGGGATACTTCCAGGACATTCCGCAGCCGGGCTCGCTGGCCTACGTGTGGCCGGTGGCCGACCAGCCGGTCGCCGGGAAACCCGAGAGGCTGTATGCCGCCAAGCATAATGGCTTCCTCTCGTTCGCCACCGTGCAGTCGGACCCCGAACTGTCGAAAAAGATCGTCAGTTTCGATGTCCTGGAGCGCGACATCACCGGCAACTCGCTGCCCAACTACGCCCACATCGTTCCAAACCAGTGCAATGACATGCATGGGCTGCACCGCGGAATCGTTCCCCCGGAATGCGTGCAAACGAACGTAGCAGGCCTGCTGCGCAACGCGGATCGCACCGTGGGTGAGGTGGTCGGCAAGCTCATGGCGTCGCCGGCCTGGCGTAGTCCCGACAACTTTGCGATTGTCATCACCTTCGATGAGGGTGGAGTTGAGTCGGCCGCTCACCCGCACCCGGCAGGCTGTTGCGGATCGGGTGGCGCCGACCACAACAACCCCGGTGGTGGATGGATTCCCACGATCGTGGTGACCAACCACGGACCGCGTCGGGTTGTCGACCCTACCCCTTACAACCACTACTCGCTCCTTAGATCGACCGAGGAAGCGTTTGGTATTACCGAGTACCTGGGGCACGCGGCCGATACCGCCCAGGGAGTGGGCAGCATGCTTCCGCTGTTCGCGACCACTGCGCCGGCGACCGCCGCACCGGGCAAAGGCGCGACCGCGGCGACGGCTGTGATCAGCAAGAGAGTTCCCCTGGGTGCGCCGGACAAATGGGACTATCTGGTCTACGAGCCCGGCTCCAGGCGAGTGTATGTCTCGCACGGGAATGAGATCGCGATAGTTGATCCGCAGGAGAGCAGGGTGGTCGGGCGTGTGGCAGGGATCGCTGGCAGCCACGGCGTCGTCGTCGTGCCGTCGCTGGGGCGCGGTTACGCCGGTTCCGCGGACACGAACACAGCCGTGGTATTCGATCTCAAGACCCTGAAGAAGCTGAAGACCATTCCGGTCGGCGATGACGCGGACGCGATGGTTTATGACGCGGCCGAAAAGCGTGTATTCGTGATGGACTCCGACGGCGGGGCGTTCACAGCGATCGATGCGGTGGATGAGAAGGCGCTCGCGACCGTGTCGCTGGGCGGCAAGCCGGAGTTCGCAGTCGTCGACGGCGCGGGATCGCTGTTCATCAATATCGCGAGCACCGGTGAGATCGTGCGGGTGAACGCCCGCAGTCTCAAGATCGAGGAACGCTGGGCCGTGCCAGGTTGTGAAAGACCGCACGGACTCGCGATCGACACGGTCGCGCGGCGGCTGTTTTCGAGCTGCGAGAACGGCAAACTGCTCGTCGTCACGACGCGGGGGCGTATCGTGGCAACTCTCCCCATCGGAATAGGCTCAGATGCCGTTGCGTTTGACGCGAAGCGCAGGCGCATCTACAGCTCCAACAAGGACGGCACACTGTCCGTGATCGCTGCCAAAGGAGCAGACAGTTATGTTCCGCTGGAGCCCCTCACAACGGCCCCCAGGGCAAAAACGATGGCCCTGGACCCCGTGCTGGGGCGGATCTTCCTGGTAAGTGGCGCGCTGGATCATGTCGACCCGCCCGCACAGAAAGGCGAGCTGCCAGATGCAATCCTGAAGCCCGGGACGCTCGAGCTTCTGGTGTTGGAGCATCCCTGGCAACGCGGCCCGGGCACCGCCGCCGCACATCGCAACTGATTGGAGATCGCCCGGACGACTTTCGAGCCCAGGCTGGATAGTCCCCCTGTCTGGCCGCCGGCCGCTGCCCCGGCCCGATCCCGGCCGCAGGAGATGGCAGTCGGACCGGTGGCAGTGTTTGGCGCCGGCAAGCGTCTCCTGGCCTTTTCGGTAGCGGGAGCAGACGCAGCGGCCGGCAATGGTTCTGGGCCGGATCTCAACGCGCTTCGCGCATAATGTGGGTTAGGGCCGACCTTGGGGCGCGACGAAAGAGAATCAACATGATGGAAGTCGCAATCTTTGGCGCAGGCCGGATCGGCGCCATCCACGCGGGAAACCTGGTCCGGCAACCGGGAGTACGCCTCAAGTACGTGAGCGATGTGAACGCGCAGGTTGCGCAGGAACTGGCGGCACGGCATGGCGCACGAGCAGCCGCCGTCAATGCTGCGCTGGGCGACCCGGCCATAGGCGCCGTGTTGATCGCGTCCAGCACCGACACCCACGCCGATTTGCTTTTGCGTGCGGTGGCGGCCGGTAAAGCCATATTTTGCGAGAAGCCGGTCGATCTGACACCTGCACATGCCCGGGCATGCGCGGTGGCGGTAGCCAAGGCTCGAGTGACCTGCATGGTCGGCTTTCAGCGTCGTTTTGATCCAACCTACGAAGCATTGAAGACCCGTCTGGCGGCAGGTGAGATTGGCGACCTCGAGATGCTGGTGGTGACCAGCCGCGATCCCGGGGCGCCGCCGGCTTCCTACCTGAAGAACTCAGGCGGCATATTCAAAGATATGTTGATTCACGACTTCGATATTTTTCGCTGGATACTCGATGATGAAGCCATCAGCATTTCAGCGGCCGGCAGCTGCCTGAGCGACCCAGCGATCGCGGCAGCCGGCGACATCGATTCGGCGGCCGTGACCATCCGTACCCGGTGCGGTCGCCTATGCCAGATCAACACCAGCCGCCGCGCCGCCTATGGCTACGATCAGCGTTTCGAGGTGCTGGGCAGCATGGGGCTGCTGCAGGCGGGCAATCACAGGCCGACCGAAGTGGTGTCGTCGACTGCGCAAAACGTCAGCCAGGACAAGCCTGAGCGTTTCTTCCTGGAACGCTACCGCGCCGCCTACGCACGCGAGATCGCACATTTCTTCGATGCGCTGGTCAACGGCGCCGAGCCGCGGACGACCATTGGTGACGGCGTCAAGGCGCTGGAGTTAGCGGAGGCGGCCGCCTCGTCATGGCGTGAAAATCGCACCGTCGATCTGTCCCAATGAGCCCGGGGCAAGACTTGAGGATTGGTATTGCCGGACTCGGCAGGCTGGGGCGGCGGCATGCCGAGAACTTGTTGCGCCGCGTGCCAGGCGCAACGCTGGTGGCTGCGTGCAGTCCCCTCGAGAACGAACTGACCTGGGCCGGACAGACCTTGGGCATCAGCCATCTGTACCCTGATTACGAGAGCATGCTCGCGCACGAGGGCCTCGACGCAGTGTTTTTGGTGACGCCGACCTCTTTGCATGCGGGACAAATCATTGAAGCGCTGCGCTCCGGCAAGCACGTGTTTTGCGAAAAGCCGCTGTCTCTGGATCTCGACGACTGCCGACGCGTGAATGCGGAGGCGGCGCTGCATCCGCAGCTGAAAGTGATGATCGGTTTCGTCCGCCGTTTCGATGCCAGTTACCAGGATGCTTACGAGAAGATCCGCTCCGGCAGCATTGGCCGGCCATTCATGGTGTATTCGCAGACCTGCGACCAGTACGATCCGGATGGTTTTTTCGTCAAATTTGCGCCCAGCAGCGGCGGTATTTTTCTGGACTGCAGCGTGCACGACATCGACCTGGCACGATGGCTGCTGGGCAACCCGAAACCGGTGCGGGTCTTCGCCAGCGGCACGATTGCCATACATCAAGAATTGCAGGCGTGTCGCGATGTCGATAACGGCGTGGCCATCTGTGAATTCGAGAATGGCTGCATCGCCACGTTTTATGCGTCACGCACCATGCCCCATGGGCACGAGACCGTGACCGAGATTACCGGCACCGCGGGACGTTTGACCGTGGGACGGAACCCGCGCCGGAACCGGCTGGAAATCGCCGACGCAGCGGGTATCCGGAATGCATGCACCGCCAATTTTTTTGAGCGGTTCGAAGCCGCCTTTCTGACCGAGGCGATCTACTTCGTCGATGCCATACGGCGGCGGCGGAGGCTGAGTCTGACTCTCGATGATGCGATGGAAGCGACGCGCATCGGTATCGCTTTGCGTGAGTCCTTGCAGTCGAAGTTGCCGTCGGCGCTGTAACCAGCACTTGGATCAAAGCCGGATCGGCAGTGGTCGTGACGGTCAGGGGGTGTTTTGAATGAGCTTTTCTCGACAGATGAAGAAAATTGCTGGGGACAGTCACTTCTGGGTGCCTTTCTCCGTGCTAATGATCGGCATAGCTCTCTTGGCTGCATTGAGTTAGCCGCACTTGACTCGGCTTCGCGTCGCAGCACGGCGCTTCGCTCATGGAGATCGGCATGTCAATCGAGGTCGCGAGTATGCAAAAGAAAGGGCTATCGCTGCATGGTCTGGGGGTGATTTGCGGGCTGACGGCGGGAATCTGGCTAGGTGCGGCCGAGGCTCCGACCAAGCTGGTGATGGCAGGGTACTCTCCTTTTGCCATTTCGCTGTGCATGGTCGCGGGCGTGTTTACGGCGCGATGGACCTTCCCGACGCTGCTCAAGGGGACGGGCTACGTCTTTGCCGACTTGGGGGAGCGCAAGCACCTGATCGTATGGGCGCTGTTGGCGGGAGCGCTGTGGGCCGTGGCGAACACACTGACCGTGTTCGCCATCCGCGAAGTGGGGCTAGCGGTGGCCTTTCCCTTGTGGAACATGAATTCGCTGATTGGTCTGATTTGGGGCCGGGTGTTGTTTTGCGAGTTGAAGGGAGCGAGCGCGAAGAACATCGGCAAGGTGGTTGCGGGTGCCGTGTGCATCGTCATTGCGGCCGTGATGCTCGGCGTCAGTACGCAGGGTGGCGGAACGGCGACGGGGCACAGTGCCGTGAGCGGATTCATTGCGGCTCTCGGCGCGAGCCTGCTGTGGGGGACGATGTATGTTCCGTACCGGAAGGCCTACCTGAGCGGGATGAATCCGCTGTCGTTTGTCACGGTGTTCACGGTGGGAGAGCTTGGAACGGTGCTGGCCCTGACGCTGGCGCTCGATGGCGGATGGCACTCGTCGGCGTTCCAGTTGCTGCATGTTCACAGCGCGGTGTTCTGGCTGTTCTTGGGTGGGTTTATGTGGGTGATCGGCGACTTGTTTCAGCAGTTTGCAACAAAATACCTGGGAATTGGGCGGGGGATTCCGCTCTCCAATACCAATCAGCTGTGGGGGCTGGCGTGGGGCGCCTTGGTCTTCGGTGAGTTGGCGACGGCGGACCCTGCGCATGAGGCGCTGGTCGTGGCAGGGTCGATCGTGATGATCTTGGGTGCGCTGGCGATCAGTACGGCGGTGGCCTCGGAACGGGAGTTGTCGTCGACGAACGAGGCAGTGCAGCGGGAGTGCCGGCGTTATGGGTTGGACAGTGGCCGGACGATGGCCTCGATGGACGGGGACGAGTCCTTAGGCCGCGGTGCGGGACGTCGCTGGTGGGATTACGCGATTCTGGTCACCGCGACCGGGACCTTCGTATGGCTGGGTGTGCGCGCCGTGGTGCCTCCACTCGGGATGAATGTGCGCTGGATTGGCGTTCTGAGTGCCGTCCTGTTGCTGAGCTTGCTTGCCGGGACCTGTAGCTTGTGGAAGAGGACACGATTTTCGTAATCGCCCTAACCCACATTATGCGGTGCGCCGTGCAAAGGCACAGTGGGTAGGAATCCCACCCGGCAACTGTCGCTCCAGCCGGTAGCAATCGGAGCAGTCGCGGAGGTAACGAAGCGGCTGAAGCCTTCGGTGTAGAGGGTCCTGCAAGGGACTTGGCGAGTGTGCAGGCCGTAACGTGAGTAAACGCTGAACAAGCCGCGAAAAGGGTGATGCGGAAGCCGACCCGCCTGAATTTCGGGGAAGGCTGTGGATATGACGCCGACGGCGACCGCACCGCGACGACCTGGCCGGATGGCTACTTGAACACGTACCTGTACGATGCGTTGGCTTCGGCGGCAGCGTGCTTGCCAGATCTTCGGATCTTCCACCGTTTAGCCTGAAGTTCCTGTAGTCGCAGCGCAGTTTTTCTTTGCGTGTCATGTACATAGTCGGATCGGCGGCGTTGGGTTTCTGACTACACGACGATCTGTTCGATGAGCTCGAAGGCGCGGCGCTGA
>JAFEDT010000008.1 GCA_018241445.1 Pseudomonadota bacterium | reverse complement strand
GTTAGATTGGCCGGCAAGAGCGCAGTGCCAATTCGAAGTCAACACTTCAATCTGGCGATAGTGGTGCCATTTGCCTGGATGGCAGATCGCGAAATTTATGCTACAACGAAGCCGCAACGCGCCGATCAAGCTCGCTTGGATCGGACGCGTATGCGGCTTCGGTTGAGGCAGCAATTCAAGCCCTGCGCCCTAAGCACGTGGAACCGATATCAGGCATTGACAGGTCGCACTCCGGTCCCGGCGCCTCAGGCCGTCAATCTAACCATGGCTTGGAGCGGACCGTGAGACGCCTGCGCCTTTGGATGCGTTTCTGCGCGGCCGCTCAAGCGAATTGTTAGCGGGCAGTGGGCGCCGCGGTTGCCTTCGGCGCTCACTGTATATACACTCCGTAGATGCGATACGAGTGGGACGAGGTGAAGCGGCTGCAGAACCTCAAGGACCACGGGATCGACTTCGTCGACGCGAAGAAGGTCTTTGCCGGGCCGACGTTCACGTACGAGGACGATCGCCTCAAGTATCACGAGCAACGATTCATCACGCTCGGACTGCTTGCTGGAATTCCAGTTTCAATCGCACACACTGAGATCAACGACGTCATACGGCCCATCTCTTTCAGACGAGCGACGAAACATGAAACGAGCATCCTCTTCGACCAGATCGCGGACCAACTTCCGCAGGCTCCGCTCCCTGAAAGACGAGAGCATCCGACTCAGCGCAGAACACCCCGAGGCGGAGGTAAAGCACATCGTACGCGGCGTCGTCAGGCGCGGCCTAAAGGTCGTCCCACCTAAGATGTCCGTTTCTCTTCGGATTGATGCTGACGTTCTGGAATGGTTCAGATCCCAGGGCGGCGGATACCAGACACGCATCAATGCGATCCTGCGGGCCTATTGGGATGCGGCCGCCCGCTAACAATCGTTGGAGGGGACGGCGGCCGTGGCTTCGATCCGAGGCCCGGAAGGGTGGGCGGATGTGTATAAAGTGCCTTCGTTCGACGCCCCACTTGCCGCTCGCCCCTCAACTCAACCGTTAGCTGCCATGGGCAAAGGCACTGCCATTGCGATCTCTCTCGGGGCGTTCATCCTTGGTGGCCTCGTTGGATTCGGCGTCTCGCACAGGCACTTTAGCGCCAAGCTCACTGCCTACCAGTGGACAAGCATCGAAACCATGTCCGACTACGTGATGCTGCAGCGCGTTTACAGCACACCCGCGGCATATGAGAGCGCTCTGCTGGAGTTTCTTCAGTCCCTCGATGCCTGGGACCGTCAACACGCCGCGGGCGACCTTATCACGCAACGCGCACTAGCCGTTGACAGAGCGTTGACGTACGCGCGGCTCGCACTGTCGGCCTCGGAAACCAATCGCGCCGCGGTCGCCACGAAGTATTGGTCGCAAGCGCTCGCCCTCTGCCCGCAGATCGGGTGGACGACCTCTTGTTCCGTCGATGGATTTACCAAGGCCGTGCACGGGCTTGATGAAGCGAGCGTCTGGCGGGCAAGCCCGAAGGTCACCTCAGCGCCACGCCATGACAGCTAACAATCGTTGGAGGGGCCGTGACGGACCTGTGGTGCGCGCCGCTTGCGCGGGGAGAGAGCATGCGCCAGCGCCGCTTGATCGGCCGCGTGCCCAGCGTCTTGCGAGCTTCCGCCGACGGGAACGCGGCCCGGGCTCCCGGGCGGCCCCTCAACTCCACCGTTAGACCCCGGCCCTCTCTTCGTTTTGGCTTGCCGCGAGTCTCGGCGTAAGATTGCCCTTGGAGGCAACCGCATGACTCGTCAATTTGACGTCGTAGTGGAAAAGGATTCGGACGGCTACTTTGTGGCGTCTGTTCCCGCCCTTCCGGGCTGCCACACACAAGCGAAGTCTCTTGATGACCTCATGGAGCGAGTTCGGGAAGCGATCGCTCTGTGCCTTGAGGTTCAGGGGGATGTCCAGGACGACCTCGACTTCGTGGGAGTGCAGCGCGTTACGGTTAACGCGAGACCTCCTTTCCCGCCCTCAGCGGCAAGGATCTCCTTTCGGCACTCCGACGTGGTGGTTTTGAGACGATAAGGGTTCGGGGCAGCCATCACTTTGTCCGCCATGCTGATGGACGCGCAACCGTTGTTCCAGTTCATGCCGGCGAAACCCTCGGCACAGGTTTACTCGGCCGCATATTGCGCGACTGCAAGCTGACGCGGGACGATCTGCGCAAACTACTGTGATGTGGGCCGAAGTCTAACAATCGTTGGAGGTGTCGGCGGCAGCGGCTTCGGTCCGAGGCCCAGGGGAGTTGGCGAAAGTGGATAAAGTGCCCTCGTTCGACGCCTCACTTGCCGCTCGCCCCTCAACTCAGACGTTAGACCCCCAGAAGAGCGCCGTAGCTCCGTTTGACTCTATACGGCGGTGCCGTATACTGTTGCCGTGTTCAGCTTCATCGAGACGCGGCTCTTCACAAAGCTCGTACTCGACTACCTGAATGACGAGGAGTACTCCGCGCTTCAGGAAGCGCTGATGCGTGCTCCGGAATCTGGGCCAGTGATTCCCGGCTCAGGCGGGGTGCGGAAACTCAGATGGGGCGCCACTGGTCGGGGTAAGCGCGGTGGCTACCGAGTCATCTATTACGTTCGTCGCGCCCACGGGGTCATTTGGATGCTGACGATGTACCCGAAGAACGTTGCAGAGAATATCCCGGCACACGTCCTTCGGCAGATCGCCAAGGAAGTGGAAGATGTCTAAGGCAAGGCGAAACATTGGTCGGGAGATCTTGGAGGGGCTACAGCAGCTCAAGCGCGGAGACTACGGGCGTGTGATTAACGTGCCCGACGTTTCAGGCATCCGAGAAAAGACCGGGCTATCCCAGGCGCGCTTTGCAACTTTGCTTGGCGTATCGGTACGCACTCTCCAGGATTGGGAACAAGGGCGTCGGGCACCCTCGGGCGCGGCGCGAACATTGCTGCTTGTGGCGAGCAAGAACCCTGGCGCACTGCTAGAAGTTGCGTAGCTGGGGGTCTAACAAACGTTGGAGGGGAAGGCGGCCGCGCCTTCGATCCGAGGCCGGGAGGAGTGGACGAATGTGGACAAAGTGCCTTCGTTTGATGCCCCACCTGCCGCGCGCCCCTCAACTCCACCGTTAGAAGGCGCGGTTTCCCTTCGTTTCGGTGCGGGTGTAGGCTCTGGCCATGGCAGCTTCGAAAGACGACGTAATGCACAGCGCCCTGACGCTTCCTGAGAAGGAACGTGCGGACCTCATTGGTGCGCTGATCGATAGTCTTGACGCTTCGGTCGAGGCCGGGGTCGAGGAGGCCTGGCGCTCCGAAATCGCCCGACGCGCGGCGGAGCTCGATTCTGGCGCCGTGCAGAGCATTCCGTGGGACGTGGTGAAGCAGCGCCTCGCGCGCGCTCCGCGTGGCTGAGAGGTCCGTCCGGTTTCATCCGCTGGCCGCGGACGAAGCTGAGGCCGCTCGCCGCTGGTACTACGAGCGAAACGCGTCGCTGTCGAATGCGTTCCGGCACGAGCTTGACGCTGCTGTGCAGAATATTGCGGACGGCCCGGAGCGCTGGCCTACCTATCCCGGCAAATCTCGACGGTATCTTCTCCACCGATTTCCGTACAGCGTTGTCTACCGTCTTCGTGCCGATGTGGTCGAGGTCATGGCGGTGGCGCATCATCGACGGCGGCCTGGATATTGGCGTGATCGCTTGGGGCGCGCCGTCTAACAATCGTTGGAGGGGTGTCATCTTTCGGCACATTGGAGCCAACGGGTTTTCGGCAGATAGGAGCCAGCCCGTTTTCGGCATAAAGGAGCCACAGCGGGGGTAGGCGCGAGCATCTCGAACAGGTAGGAGCCACGGCTACGCTCAGGGATTTGGTCCCTGGGAGGTAGCCGTGAGCCGCCGGAGATTCGAGATGTTTCAGTATCGACAGGCGCTGGTGCGCATCCGGCAAGGCGACACGGATCGTGACATCGCGCGCAGCCGGCTGATGGGTCGTCGCAAGGCAGCGGTGTTTCGGGCGCTGGCCAGCGCTCAGGGCTGGCTTGATGCCAACACGGCACTGCCCACGGACGCCCAGATCGCGGCCTCCCTGGCGCCGGCACGGGCCTCGCCGGCGACGGTGTCCACGCTGGTGCCATACCGGGAGGCGATCGAACGCTGGCTCGCCGATGGCGTCTCTGGCGTGGTGATCCACGGCGCCCTGCAGCGCGAGCACGGCTACAGCGGCAGCTATTCTTCGGTGTACCGGTTCCTGCGCGCCCTGGGCCGCAGCCGCCTGCCCGAGGCAACCGTGCGGCTGGATTTTGCACCGGCCGAAGCCGCACAGGTGGATTTCGGCGCCGGCCCGCTGTTGCTCGATCCGGCCAGTGGCAGGGCGCGCCGCACCTGGTGCTTCGTGATGACGCTGTGCTTCTCGCGCCACCAGTACGTCGAGTTCGTGTTCGATCAGTCGGTGCCGACCTGGCTGGGCTGCCATCGCCGGGCGTTTGAGTGGTTCACCGCGGTGCCGGCTCGCGTGATCATCGACAACCCCAAGTGCGCGATCACGCGCGCCTGCAGTCGCGATCCCGTCGTGCAGCGTGCCTATGCCGAGTGCGCCGAAGGCTACGGCTTCAAGATCGATCCGTGCCCGCCCGCGGACCCGCAGAAGAAGGGCATGGTCGAGTCGGGCGTAAAGTACGTGAAGCGCAACTTCCTGCCCACCCGCACATTCCGGGACCTCCCCGACCTGAACGCGCAGGCGCGGCAGTGGGTACTGCAGCTGGCCGGTTACCGCGATGATGGCACCACGCACGAGGCGCCGCTGGCGCGCTTTGAACGGGAATGGCCGCTGATGCGGCCGCTGCCGGCGATCGCACCGGACCTGGGCGTATGGAGTCTGGTCGGCGTGCATCGCGATGGCCACGTGCAGTTCCAGCACAGCCTGAACTCCGTGCCGTTCCGCTTCATCGGCCAGCGGCTGTGGTTGCGCGCCACCGACACCAGCGTCGCGATCCACGCCGATCACCAGCTCATCGCACAGCACCTGCGTGCCCAGCACCGCGGTACCCGGCGCACCGTGCGTCAGCATTTGCCACCGGACGCTCAGGCATGCTTCCTGCGCGACCGGCACTGGTGCGCCAGTCAAGCCGAGCAGATCGGGCCGGCCTGCGTACAACTGATCCGGACCCTGCTCGCCGATCGCATCGTCGAACGGCTGCGCGCCGCCCAGGGCGTCATCCGCTTGGCCACCCAGTTCGATGCAGTGCGACTGGAAGCCGCCTGTCGCCGCGCCCTGGATCATGGGTCCCCGTACTTCCGCACCGTCAAGACGCTGCTGGCGCACCACCCCGAGCTGCTCAGCGCCAGCAACTGCGCTGCGAGCACCAACCCCTATCTGCAGCAGGCGCGCTTTGCGCGCCCCGCTCGCAGCTTGTTCGTCCAACCCCCCGAAGGAGAGTCTCCATGAACCCGATCCCCGAACTCGCCCCGCACCTCAAGCAACTACGCCTCTCCGGCATGCTCGATTCCCTGAAAGCGCGCAACCGCTAGGCCATCGAGGCCAAGCTGGCCTACACCGAGTTCCTGTCCCTGTTGATCGAGGACGAGGTCGCCCGGCGTGAGCAGAAAAAGTTCCAGATGCGCCTGCGGCGCGCAACCTTCCGCGCCACCAAGACCCTCGAGCAGTTCGACTTCGAGCGCTTGCCTAAGCTCAACCGCGCCCTCGTGCACGAGCTGGCCACCGACCGCTATCTCACCGAGCGCGCCCCGGTCCTCATCGTCGGACCCCGCGGCACCGGCAAGAGTCATCTCGCCCAGGCCCTCGGTCACTGCGCCATCCGCCAGGGGATCGATACCCTGTTCACCACCTGCGCCCAACTCACCGCAAGCCTCAACGCCGCGCGCGCCACCGGCGGCTATGAACGCAAGCTCACCGCCTTGGCGCGCATCTCACTCCTCATCATCGATGACTTCGGGCTCAAGCCGTTGCGGCCACCTGCCGATGAGGATCTGCATGACCTGATCGCCGAGCGTTACGAGCAGACCGCCACCCTCGTCACCAGCAATCTCGACTTCAGTGAGTGGGACCAGGCGTTCCCGGCAAACCGACTACTGGCCTCCGCTACACTCGATCGTCTGCGTCACAACGCCTATTGCCTCGTGCTCGATGGCGAGTCCTTCCGCGCCCCAAGGCTCTCGCCCATGGCAACTCGCAAGGCAACTCGCAAGGTTGCCAACGGCAGCAAAGCAGCGCAGGCTTGATCAACCAAAGATGCTCGTGCTCCCACTGGCTCCTTTAAGCCGAAAAATGACAAGGGGGCCGTGAGGGACCTGTGGTGCGCGCCGCTGGCGCGGGGAGAGCATGCGCCAGCGTCGCTTGATCGGCCGCTTCTCCAGCCACTGGGCAGCTTCAGACGATCAACACGCGGGCCAGGCTCCCGTGCGGCCCCTCAACTCCACCGTTAGCCGCCGACTTTGTCTGGCGCCCGCGCAAGGGGTAAGGTATGCGAATGGACAAGCGCGTCGTCAGCAGCGACCCGGACGTCATGGGGGGCGCTCCCGTTTTCCCCGGAACGCGAGTGCCCGTCCAGACGCTTCTAGACTATTTGGAGGCCGGCGATTCGATCGACGACTTCCTCGAGGGCTTCCCCACCGTCGTGAAAGCGCAGGTGATCGCGTTCTTGGAGCGCGGTGCGACTCTCGCCGTAAATGACGCGGCGTGAGGATCCTGCTTGATGAATGTGTTGATCGGCGCTTGGCGCAGCACATCATCGGGCACGTGGTCGCGACTGTAGCTGACCAAGGCTGGACGGGCATCAGCAACGGCAAGCTTCTGGAATTGGCGCAGACTCAGTTTGATGTCTTCGTTACTGTTGATCGCAATCTATCGTTCCAGCAACATCTACCGAAGTTTGCAATCGCAGTGATTCTGCTCGCGGCCAAGTCCAATCGCCTCGAAGATCTGCTTGCCGTTGCCCCCGCCCTGATCGCGGCCATTCCTGTCGCAATGCGCGGAAGCGTGACAGTCGTCGGCAGCTAACAATCGCTGGAGGAGGCGCGCGGGTGGGTTCTCTGGGGCATGAGGGGGTATCGACGATGTGGATCAAGTGCCTTCGTTTGACGCCCCAAAGACCGCGCGCTCCTCAGCTCCACCGTTAGACGCTACGCTGAACTCTTGTCGCATTTGTCCTCGCCGCGGTTGCCATGGCGGTACCGCGTTCTTACACCGTCGCCCACCCGCGCGAGCCGATGCCGTTGTGAAACATCAGAGGAGAGACCAAGCTATGAAATCGCCGTTGCGGGAGTTGAAGCATCCAATCGCAGGCCTGACTCTAGGCTGCTGCATTGCGGCCTCGTCCGTAGCCACGGAGCAAAGGAGTCCCCAGACGGCCCCGCCGACTGACGCACGACAAGAGCTGCTTAATCTCGAAAACGAGTGGGCCGCGGCCGAAGACAAACACGACGAAGCCATACTCCGGCGCGTTCTTGATGAAAGGTTTGTAGGGACCTTCAGCTCTGGCAAGACATACGACAAGGAAGCTTTCATCAAGGCAATCCTTGCCGCCAAGGTCAATCCTAACGATTCCCCTCAAACGTTGAGTTACGAGGCAGTGATCATTGACGGGGACACCGCCGTGCTGGTCGGCACTGACACCCGACACGGGACCAGAGACGGCGCGGCGTACACCGCGGTCGCAAAGTATACGGTGACGTACCTTCACCGCAATGGGCGTTGGATGGCGCTCGCGGAGCAACTGTTCAATGTGCCTCAAGCAAAGTAACAACGAGGCACGACCTTCGAGGACTGATCTCTCGTTAGCACCGGCGTCTAACAATCGTTGGAGGGGCCCGTGACACGCTTCTTGCTTGGCTTCCTGCCTCTGCCGGTGCCGTTTATCGATGTGTTTGGCAAAGCCGGACTCGCCCGCTGGGGCTTAAGCGGCAGCAACAGCGGGGGCGTCGCTCTATTTTCATTCTCGAACCACGGCACCGAGTTCGCCTGGGGAGCCGGCGTCGGAGCGCACTTGGGCAACGTCGGTGCGCGGCTCGAGTACGAGCGCTTCAGAATCCCGCAGACCAATGGCGCTCGCGTCTTCTCGCTTGTAGTGCTGCTGAGTCTGATGTAAGCCCAGCGATTCCAGCGACGCCTGGCAATGGCATCGTCTCATTAACAACACCAGCGAGGACGTCCTGTATCTCAAAGTAGGCGACCGCACGCCCGGTGACAAAGGCAACTACCCGGACGATGACCTGCGCGCACAGTTTGTTGACGGTCGTTGGGTATTCACCCGCAAGAACGGCGTTGCGTACTCAGAATGAGCACCTCGCGAATTGAGATCGTCGCATGTCTCGAACGAAAAATACCATGGGACTCTTGACATTCAGTATCAACCTCACCCTGGACGGCTGCATCGACCACCAGCAAGGAATCGCCGACGACGAGACGCACGCCTTCTGCACGCGCCTCATGGACCAGAGCGGGGCGATGCTGTGGGGTCGCATTACCTACGAGATGTTCGAGAGCTACTGGCCGGCGGTCGCCCGCGGCGACACGGAGGCAACGCCGGCAATGCGCGAGTGGGCGGTCAAGCTGGAAGCCAAGCGGAAGTACGTGGTGTCCTTGACGCGAAAGGACTTCCCATGGACCAACAGCCACTACCTCTCCGGGGACCTCAGCACGAACGTCCGGATGCTCAAGGATGCCACCCCAGACGGCGTGCTCCTCGGTAGCGCCAAGCTCGCGACCGAGCTGGACCGCCTGGACCTGATCGACGAGTACCAGATACTCGTCCACCCCAGGATTGCCGGGCATGGTCCAACCCTGTACGCGGGCGGGCTGCCCAGAACGCGGCGGCTCGAGTGGATCTCGGCAAAACCACTGCGCAGTGGCGCGGTCGCCATGCACTACCGGCGCAGTGGCGATTGACTCACCGCCGGGCAGCCGGCTCTTCGTTTGGCGCATTCCCTGTGTTGTGCGCGGCGAGCGGATTCGAACAAGGCCTGGGCGCGCGCCAACCCCGCTTCACTTACTTCAGCCTGCCAACGGGCCGCGGCGCCAGGCCACTTTCGAATCGCGTTTGTAACAGTCACGGTACGCTTATCTTGAGACCTTGGCGCCCTGTCTTGCGCCTGTATGGCCACGCGTGCACAGTGATCACATGTGAGGGAGTCGTCCAGGAATGATCGGAGGCGACGCCGGACGGGGAGGCGCAATGCCAAACGACAATTGGAGCGCGGTTGCCACATTCGCGGACCCGATCTCCGCGCAGGCGCTTGCTGGCAGGTTGACCTCCGAAGAACTACCCTGCCAGGTCGTTTCCAATGAATCCATACCCGGACTTGCCACGGAGTTCGCGGTGCTGGTGCCCGCTGAACTGTTACAACGGGCGCAGTGGATTCTCGAGCAGGCGCACTTCTCGGAGGAGGAACTGACCTACCTTGCTACAGGCGAGGTGCCCGAAGCGGCCAATGATTAGGCGCTTGAGTTCCGCCGTGCGGGCAACCCGGATGAGCTTCATCCGGACTGAGCGCGGCTGGCAGCCGGCGTTCAGTTTCGCACGCGGCGCGCGTCCACGCTCATGAGCGAGGCCAACGGACTGCCGGCCAACACTCTCAACCGTTGGGCCACTTGCAGCCATTCTGGTCATTCACGATCGGAGCCCGGGTGAGTCGTAGCACGCTTGATGTCTGGAGAATGTTCGCCTCCAAACCGGCTGGCAAGTGGGCCTTCTCCAAACTGCTGTGCTTTAAAGCCCCTTACTTCGGCAGCATCCGCCCTCGGTTCGAGCAACTTCGGCCTGAGCATTGCCAGGTCCGGATCAAGAAGCGCAGAGCCGTTTTGAATCACCTTGGCTCAGTCCACGCAATTGCAATGTGCAACATGGCTGGGGGAGTTTCAGGTAGACGTCGTTGTCAAAGACGATCAAGGGGAGCCGGTATTCAGCGCGCTCATCACTATGTGGGTTGCGCCCCGCAAGAGCCTGGCGGGCGCGGCCTGACGTCTCAATCCAGCGGACGCACTATGCGCGCCGCCGCCGGCCCTCGGACCACAGATTCCGCGAGCGCCAATTCCCTCGGTCAACCGGCGCAGCCGCGGCCCCGCGGGTGACAGCATCAGCCACCTGGACCATACTCAGGGCCGTGCCGAATTCATAAACACCATGCGCGCCGGGCGCAAGGCGCGCCGCAACTTGTCATTCCAGGAGGGCAACACAATGGCAGTGGCCAAGGTCATCGAGATCATCTCTGGAAGCAGGACCAGCTTCGACGATGCAGTCAGGCAAGGGGTCGCGAAAGCGACCGACACGATTGCCGACATCAGCTCCGCCTGGATAAAGGACCAAAGTGTTGTTGTCGAGAACGGAAAGATTGTCGAGTATCGCGTGGTCCTGAAGGTGACCTTCGTGCTCCGGGGGGCGAGCAAGAAGAAGTGAGCATACGCAATCGCTGTCCGCCTGGGGTCTGACGGCCCGATCCGAGCCACTGTCCGTTTTGCCTGGCGCGGGGCACGCCCGTCCACTTCATCGTCGGTTACGCTGTACCGCCTCAATGGACACGTCATCTCTCCTGTGGGGATTGCTGTTCGGGTCCATCGGACTCGGATTCTTCGTGTACGGCAGGCGGCAGAAGATGATCGTGCCGCTGGTCTGCGGCGTCTCCATGATGATCTTCCCGTATTTCGTGTCAAACAATGTACTGCTCGTCGTGCTGGGAGTGGCGCTCATGGCTGTTCCATACTTTGTCAGGATGTGACAGCGCGCCGGTCAGCGGCGGCAACAACCCACCAGCAAGGCGCCTGCCATGTTCACCTACGTCTGCTTCGGTTCCAGCGACCTGCAGCGCTCCTGCCGCTTCTACGACGCCGCACTGGGCGCGCTCGGCCTGACGCGTTGCGACATCTCCCAGGATCCCAACTGGGCTGGTTGGGCGGGATGGGGTACCTACGAGCGCGGTGGGCAGCACGAGGTGGCGCTGTGGGTCTGCCAGCCGTTCAACGGGCAGCCCGCCAGCGCCGGCAACGGCACCATGGTCGCCCTGAAGGCCCGGTCCTGGCTCGAGGTCGAGCAGTTCCACGCCCAGGCGCTGGCGCAGGGCGGAACGTCGGAGGGCGCGCCGGGGCTGCGGCCACAATACAATCCCGATTTCTACGCAGCGTACGTACGTGATCCGGATGGAAACAAGCTGGCAGCCGTCTGCCGGGGGTTCACGCAACCGCAGCGCTGAGGGTGGCGTAACCTGAGGCTGCGTGACTTCAGGCAGAATCGGCAACCCCACCGTAACTTTCAAGGATCGCGCCACATGGCAAGGGCCTACTGGGTTTCCGTGTACCGTTCCGTGAGCAACCCGGATGCGCTCGCCGCCTATGCGCGACTCGCCGGTCCGGCGATCACCGCCGGGGGCGGCCGCTTCCTCGCGCGCGGGGTGGCCGCGATGGCCTGGGAGGACGGGGTGCGCGAGCGCACGGTGCTGATCGAGTTCGACAGCCTCGCCCAGGCGCTGGCCACGCACGGCAGCCCCGCCTACCAGGAGGCGCTGCGAGCCCTGGGTGACGGGGCAGTCCGCGACCTGCGGATTGTCGAGGGCGCCGAGTGAACGAGCCGTTGGTCCGTCACAGCGGCGGCTGCCATTGCCGGCGGGTGCGATTCCACGTGCTGGCGCCGGCACGCCTGGCCGTCAGCGAGTGCAACTGTTCGATCTGCGCGATGAGCGGTTACCTGCACCTCATCGTGCCGCAGTCGCGTTTCACCCTCGACAGCGGTGCCGAGGCGCTCACCACCTACCGGTTCAACACCGGCATGGCGCAGCACCTGTTCTGCTCCGTCTGCGGCGTGAAGTCCTTCTATATCCCGCGGTCGCATCCCGACGGCGTCAGTGTCAACGCCCGCTGTCTCGACGGCGCTACGATCGCCGGCATGGACGTCAAGTCCTTCGACGGCCAGCACTGGGAGCTCTCGATGCAGGACGGCGCCCTGCCGGCGCTGCCCGGATAACGGTCCGCCGCCGCGCGGCGTCCCGGTGCGGCCCTGAACGAGCCGCAAACCGGCAATTGCGCCTCTACTCCGTCTCCGACCGGATCGGGCGGCTCATGAGGGCGCGCACGGCCTCGCGTGCCGGCAGGCCCTCGTGCAACACGCGGTACACCATCGCGCACAGCGGCATCTCCACGCCGGCGCGTTGCGCCACGGTACGGATAGCGCGCGCCGCGCCATAACCCTCCACCGCCTGGCCGATCTGCGCCAGCGCCGCCTGCGGCGTGTGCCCCGCCGCCAGCAGCAGTCCGAAGCGGCGGTTGCGTGACTGGTCGTCGGTGCAGGTCAGGACCAGGTCGCCCAGGCCCGCCAGCCCGATGAAGGTCTGCGGTTGCGCGCCAAGTGCGACGCCGAGGCGCGTCATCTCGGCGAGGCCCCGTGTGATCAGCGCCACGCGCGTGTTGGCGCCGAATCCCAGGCCGTCAGACAGCCCGGCGCCCACCGCCAGGGCGTTTTTCACGGCGCCGCCTATCTCCACGCCCTGGATGTCGGTGGAGGTATAGGCGCGGAAGTTGGCCGAGGACAGTTCGCGCGCCAGGGTGGCGGCATAGGCCTCATCCGCCGAGGCGATGGTCATGGCGGTGGGCAGTCCGGCACCCACCTCGCGCGCGAAGGTCGGTCCCGACAGCACCGCCATGGGGCGCTGCGCTCCCAACACCTCGCGCGCCACCTGGTGCGGCAGCTTGCCACTGTCCAGCTCGAAGCCCTTGGTGGCCCAGGCGACCTGCATGGCCGGCGCCAGGTGCGGCGCCAGTTGTTGCAGCAGCGCGCGGAATGCCTGGCTGGGAACGGCAATCAGCACGTCGCGCGCGTCCGCGAGCGCCTGCGGCAGCGTGGAGGCGATGCGCAGCGCCGGCGGAAAGGGCACCTCCGGCAGGTAGCGCGCGTTGCAGCGCGCCGCGGCGAGCTGCGACAGCAGCGCCGCGTCGCGACCCCACAGGCTCACCGGCCGGCCGCCGCGCGCGAACTGCACCGCGAGCGCCGTCCCCCACGAGCCCGCACCGAGTACTGCAACCGGGGCGTGGCTCACGGTGCGGTCAGTTCGTGACCTGCGGCTGGCCCTGCTGGTTGGCCGCGTACAGGGCCTCGAAGTTCACCGGCGGCAGCAGGAACTGCGGAAAGCCGCCCTGCGATACCAGTTGCGACACCGCGCTGCGGGCATAGGGGAACAGGACGCCGGGACAGATGGTGCTGACGGCGCGCTTCAGGTCCGCCTCGCCCAGGTTGCGGATCAGGAACAGGCCGGCCTGTTTCACCTCGACCAGGAAGATCGTGGTCTCGCCCAGCTTCGCCGACACGGTCACCGTCAGCACGACCTCGCGCAGGTCGGTGCCCAGGGCGTTGGAGGAGGTCTGCAGGTCCAGGCTGATCTGCGGATTCCAGTTGCCATCCACGCGTGGCCCGTTGGGCGCCTCGTAGGAGCAGTCCTTGAGGTACACGTTCTGCAGTGCCAGGACGGCCTCGTTCTCCGCGGGTGCCGCCGGGGTGGCGCCTGCCATTTCATTCGTCATGTATTCAAAGCTCCGTTGTGCAATTTGGAATCGAGACCGCCGGCCGCCTCCAGCGCGTGCAGCTCGTCACAGCCGCCGATATGTTCATCGCCGATGAAGATCTGCGGCACGCTGCTGCGGCCGCTGCGCTCCACCATCTCTTCGCGGGCGCCGGGAACTGCTTCCACGTCGATCTCGCGGACACTGACACCCTTCTGCTGCAGCAGCCGCAATGCGCGCGAGCAGTACGGGCACCAGTCCGTCAGGTAGATCGTGACCAGCGGCTGTTCCACAGGTGCGCCTCAGCCACGGGTGACGGGCAGGTTGTCGGCGCGCCACGCCGCCAGGCCGCCGCGCAGCGCGAACACTCGCGTGAACCCCTGCTCGGTGAGCTGCCGGGCGGCGGACAGGCCCAGGGAACCACTATCGTCGTACACCACGACCGGCTTTTCCTTATGCTTCTTCAGGGATTCGCCGGCTTTGAGGATCTGCTCGCCACTGAACTGGCGGGCGCCCGCCAGGTGCCCCTGCCCGAACTGCTCCTGCGGGCGCAGATCGAGCACCAGTGCGCCCTGGTTCATGAGGCGGATGACGTCCTGGGGCGTGGCGGAGACCTGGCCGTCCGAGCGCGAACGCAGCTCGAACACCACCACCACGGCCACCATCACGGCCGTCGCGGTCGTGAGCCAGGGGTGATGCGAGAGGTATGCGAGGACATGTTCCATGGGGCAGCAGGGCGGACCGGGGGCTAAAAAGGGCGCGCATTATAGCGCCCCCCTGTGTTTCGGCATCCTGCGGCCGCAGGTGGTGGCGGCCGCGGTCCTGGCGCTTCTGTGTGTGCTGCCCCGCGCCGGGGCCGGCAGGCCCGAGGCCGGCAGGCCCGAGGCCGACGCCCGCAAGGCCGAGGAACAGCTGCAGGCCGTGAAATCCGAGATCGAGCGGGTCAGCCGTGAGGTCAGCGCCGAGCGGGTCGAGCATGACCGGCTGAGCGCGCAACTGCGCACCGCGGAGCTGTCGGTCGGCAGGGCGCGCGCATCCCTGGTCGACCTGCGGCGCGAGCGGGCCGAGCGTGCCGCTCGCCGCAGCGAGCTGGCGGCGCAGATGCGCACCCTCGACAATCAGCTCTCGCAGAGCCGCGCCTCGCTCGCCGGGCAGATGCGCGCCGCCTACCTGATCGGCCGGCAGGAGCCGGCGAAACTGCTGCTGAACCAGCAGGATCCAGAGCGCGCGGGCCGCATGTTCGCCTACTACAGCTACTTCGGCCGCGCGCGCGCCGGCCAGATCAGGCTGATCGAGGACGACGTGCATCGCATCGCGGCGCTGCAGGACGAGCTGGAGGCGGCGGACCAGCAGCTCGCCGAGCTGGAGAAACACCAGCGCGCCGAGCTGCAGAACCTGGAGGAGGCACGCCAGCAGCGCACGCGGGTGCTCGCCAGCCTGGAAGAGCAGTCACGCAGCCGCGCCCAGAACCTGGAGCGTCTGCGCAGCCAGCAGGCGGGCCTGGAAACGCTGCTGAAGCAGCTGCGGGCTGCCATGGCCCGCTTCCCGGTGGAGGGCAACGATGCCTTCTCCCGCCTGCGCGGCCGGCTCGCCTGGCCGGTGAGCGGGCGGCTGTTGGCGCGCTTTGGCGATGCCCGCGCGGGCGGTGTGCGCTGGGACGGCGTGCTGGTGGCGACCGAGCGTGGCAGCCCGGTGCGCGCGGTGTGCGCCGGACGGGTCATCTATGCCGACTGGCTGCCGGGCCTTGGCCTGCTGACCATCCTGGATCACGGCGACGGCTACCTCAGCCTCTACGGGCACAACGAGCGCCTCTACAAGGCAGCCGGCGAGCGCGTGGCCGCCGGGGATGCCATCGCTGCCGCCGGCGACAGCGGTGGCAGTTCCCGCCCGGAGCTGTACTTCGAGATCCGCAAGGGCGGCAAGCCGGTCGATCCGCGGCCCTGGTTCAAATCGCCCGATCCCTAGCTCACTGGAAAAATGGCCTGCGGCCATTGTTCAGACATCGGGCTCACTCCGCCGGCAAAAGGCGTGTTTTGCCGGCTGCGCCTGCGCCGGTGGCCCTTTCGGGCATCGGGTTCGCCCAGGCAATGTGACCCTCGTCAACTTTTGTCGATTTGACGGAACGCGGCAGCGTGCCTCGGGCCGGTTTCGCCAACTCGCGCAAGGACCGTCCGCAGCCCTTCGCGCCAAGGTCTGACACTGTCTGGCCACCTACCGATCCAGGGTCGAGCGGATGCAAGAAGTCCTGTTCAGCGAGCCACCGCGGGGGCAACCGGGGACCCGGTTCGACCCCTACGTACGGCTGATCAGGTCGCTGTTCCCGCGGGCCGCTTCGGTCTCGATGTTCGGGCCTGACGGCAACGTGTTGTGGTCGACCGACACCATGACCGGGCCGGACCTGGTGAACGCGGTCGAGGACGCGCTGCTGCGTGCCGCCGCCGAGCCTTCGACCCCCGGACAGCTGCGCCTGCTGGAGGGCGGCCAGGCGGTGTACCTGTTCGTGCTGTGGGACAGGCCCGGCGCCCTGCGCGGGATCGTGGTCGTGCCGTGCCGCGCGGCCGAGGGTATGGAGCGGCGGCCGCCGGACTTCGCCTTCGCGCAGTCGCTGCTGGCGCCGGTGCTGGAGTGCCTGCGCCGCGATCTGACCTCCGGCGCCGCCATCGACGAATTGAAGGAATCGCTGCGCGGCATGGACCGCGACCTGAGCCTGCTGCTGACGCAGGGCGACTCCGCCCAGGGGGCCGGCGGCGCCGACGGCGCACAGGACCTGCAGGTGCTGCTGCAGCAGACACTGGAACACCTGCGCAGCGGCAGCGCCGCGCTGCTGGTGCCGGAGAAGAACCTGACACTGCTGCGCAGCGCGGGCGCCAATCGCGGCGCGGACACTCAGTTCCTGATGCGCTCGCACCGCCAGCTGGCGGCGCTGGCGCAGCAGCAGCGCGAGCCCCTCATACGCAACCAGATCCAGTCGGCGTCGGCACCCGAGGCCTTCCCCTACCGCGTGCTGTGTTGCCCGCTGCGCTCGCGCACCGACCGCAGCGTCGGCGTACTGATCCTGCTGCGCGATGCCGGCACCGACAGCTACACCTCGCGCGATGCGCACATCGCGCAGATCATGGCGCGCAAGTCGATGGCGGTGATCGAGAGCAGTTACGACTCCCTGTCGGGACTGTATTCACGCGCCGCCTTCGAGCGTCGCGTGCGCAGCGTGGTTACGGCGCCTGCAGCCAGCGGCCCGTGGAGTGGGCTGTACATCGACGTCGACCAGCTGCATGCCATCAACGAGAAATGCGGCATGCACGTGGGCGATGCGGCACTGGCGCAGCTGGGTGAGCTGCTGCGCCGCCGCCTGCCGCCGGGCGCCTTCGGTGCGCGCATTTCCGGCGACCGCTTCGTGCTGATGCTGCCCGCCCAGGTCTGTGACGCGGAAGCGTTTGCCGAGTCGGTGCGCCAGGGAGCTGAACAGCTCGCCTTCCAGCCCGACAACCCGCGCCTGCGCTTCTCGGTGAGCATCGGGGTGGCGCTGGTGGACGTGGCGGCGGACGAACTGGCGCATGCGCTGGCCGCCGCCGAAACCGCCTGCCGGGCCGCCAAGGACCGCGGCCGCAATCGCGTGGAGACCTACCAGCAGAGCGACGTCAGCATCGTGCGCCGTTTTGCCGACATCGGCATCGCCGACCGGCTGCGCGCGGCCATCGACGGCGGGCGCCTGCACCTGGATGCGCAGCTCATCCTGCCCTTCGCCGGGGTGCATGGCGGCCGCCCGCACTACGAGTTGCTGCTGCGCATGACGGACGAGCAGGGGCATACCGTGGGGCCCGACAGCTTCCTGTCCGCGGCCACCCGCTACCAGTTGATGCCGGCCATCGATCGCTGGGTCGTCAACCACGCGATCGAGGTGCTGAAACCGCACGCCGCGGTGCTGCAGGGCCAGGCGCTGGGTTTCGCGATCAATTTCTCCGGCCAGTCGCTGCTGGATGACGCCTTCTCCGGCATGCTGCTGGAGCGGGTCGCGGGCAGCGGCCTGGATCCGCGGCTTTTCTGCTTCGAGCTGACAGAGAACGCCACGGTCACCAGCCTGGCCCGCGCGGAGTCACTCATGACCAGCCTGCGCCGCCTGGGCTGCGGAGTGGCGCTGGATGATTTCGGCGTGGGCCTGTCGTCGCTGTCGTGCCTGCGGCAGCTGCCGGTCACCATGCTGAAGATCGACGGCAGCTTTGTGCGGGACGTCCTGAAGGATCCGCGCGCGGAGTCGATGGTGCACGCCATCGCTCAGCTCGCCCGCAGCATGTCAATCGTGACCGTCGCGGAGTACATCGAGACCGAGGCCATCAGCACGCGGGTCGCGGAACTGGGGGTCGACTACGGCCAGGGATTTGCGATCGGCCGGCCCATGCCGCTTGTCGACCTGCTGAGTGAGCTGACGGTGCGCGATACCAGCGGTCCCTTCCCCGCACCCCCCGTGGCGGCGGCTTCGCACTGAAGCAGCCCGCGAACCTCCGGTACGAATCCCCGTGCGCTCCCGGACTCCCATTGCGCTGATTGCCGGCCTGCTGCTCGGCTTCTGCGGCGCCGCGAGCCATTCGGTCCTGGCGGAGCGTCCGGGCGAGCCGGCGGGCGCTCCCGCTCCCGGGCTCCTGCCCTGGCAGGAGGCACGGCTGTTCGCCGAGGTCTACGAGCGCATCAAGCGGGACTACGTGGATGAGGTCGATGACCACGCCCTGATGGAAACCGCCCTTCGCGGGATGGTGGCCGCGCTCGATCCCCATTCCGCCTATCTCGACCGCTCGCAGCTCGAGCAGGTGCGGGTGAGCACCGCTGGCGCCACTCCCAGCACTCATTCAGTGGAGGCGCGCACGCTGGCGCCGGGCATCGGCTACCTGCGAATCACGACCTTCAATGAGGCGACGCCCGAGGAGCTGCGTCGCGCAATTATTCGCATAAAAAGTAGTAATGATTCCAGAATCATGGGTTATTTGATCGATTTAAGAAATAATCCAGGCGGGGTGCTTGAATCCGGTGTGGCCGTGGCTGACGACTTCCTGGACAGTGGCGTCATCGTGACCGGGGACGGGCGGACACCGGAGTCGCGCTTTTCCATGGAGGCGACGCCCGGGGACCTGAGCGAGGGCGCCCCCCTGGTGGTGCTGGTGAACCAGGGTTCCGCGTCAGCATCCGAGATCGTGGCGGCGGCGCTGAAGGATCATGGCCGCGCCCTGCTGGTGGGCCAGCGCACTTACGGCAAGGGCTCGGTCCAGACTGTCACTCCGCTCGCGCATGGCGGGGCCATCAAGCTCACGACCTCCCGCTACTTCACGCCGTCAGGCGCCTCCATCCAAAGCGTCGGGCTGATGCCGGATGTACTGGCGGAGGAACCCGTGCAGGCCCCTGATGCCGCGGCGGCGGATCCGCAGCTCGCCGTGGCCCTGCGGCTGTTGCAGGAGCGGCTGCGGGCCGCGGCGCAGCCCGCCGCCCCGGGCGCACTGGTGGCCCTGCGCACCGCCGTACCCTGATCTGAGCCCCGCGAGCTACGGCGGCGGGGCACATTCTTGTGCCTGGGGCGCGCAGCGACTGGCTGGCGCTGGGCACGGGGTTCTGGGCGCGGGCACCGGCCCGGCTTCGCGTATCCTTCGCGCCCATGCTGAGCACCCTGCTGGACCTGATCCTGCACCTCGACCACCACCTGGTGGATCTCCTGGCGCGCTTCGGCCTGTGGATGTACCCGCTGCTGTTCGCGGTGATCTTCTGCGAGACCGGCCTGGTGGTCACGCCATTCCTGCCGGGCGACTCGCTGCTGTTCGCGGTGGGCGCGCTGGCGGCGGTCGATACCAGCGGCACGCTGAGCGCGCCGGTGCTGTGGATCCTGCTGTCGGTGGCGGCGGTCCTGGGCAACCTGGCCAACTACTCCATCGGGCGCATGGTGGGTCCGGCCGCCTTCAGCGGGCGGATCAGGCTGCTGAAGGTGGAGTACCTGCGCCGCACCGAGGAGTTTTTCCGGCGTTACGGGGCGCTGGCGATCGTGCTGTCACGCTTCATGCCGATCGTGCGCACCTGCGCCCCCTTCGTGGCGGGCGTAGGGCGCATGCCTTACGCAAAATTCCTGGCCTACAACCTGGCAGGCGGGGTGCTGTGGGTCACGCTGTTCGTGTGGGGGGGCTACCTGTTCGGCAACATCCCGCTGGTCAGGCGCAACTTCGGCGCGGTGACGGTGCTGATCGTGTTGCTGTCCCTGCTGCCGGTAGCCGTGGCGGCACTGCGCCGCCGCGCGGCGCGCGCCTGAGGGGACCTCAGCCCGGCAGGACCGCGCGCACGACCCCGTACAGGCCGCCCAGCAGCAGGATCGCCGTGGGGATGATGCCGATCATGAAGCCGGTGTGGCGCCCGCCGGCGCTCCTGGCGTAGCCAACGAAGTACACCAGCCGCCCGATGAGGAACACCAGCCCGAGGCCGGCCGCCCACGGCGCGCTGACATAGCGCGCGAACAGAAGCAGCGCGGGCAGGAACACGACCAGCTGCTCCAGGGTGTTCATCTGCGCGCGGAAGCGGCGCTCGAAGTCGGCGTTGCCCGTGGTCGCCGGAGCCGGCAGGTTGTAGGTCACGCGCGCGCGCCCGACCGCGTAGCCAAAGGCGAAATACTCCAGCACCGCCAGTGCGACGACCAGGTGAACGTATGCCATGCACGCCTCCATAAATTCAATTGGCCAGAATGGCACAATGCGCGCATGGCTCACAAGGAGCGCGGCTACGCGCATCGCGTCGACATCGCGGCGGCGGCGCAGCAAGTCTGGGAGGCCCTGACGCACAGCCGGCAGCTCGCCGGCTGGTGCTCGCCGCAGGCGCACATCAGTGCGCGCGAGGGCGGGCTGTTTCGCGCCTGCGTCGACCGGGTCACCGAGTTCGAGGCGCATATCGATGTGTTCGACCCGCCGCGGCGGCTGCGGCTGATCTACCTGCCGGCGCCGCAGTTGCCGCCCACCGACACGGTGATGGTGGACGATTTCCTGTTGTACCCGGTCAGCGGCGGCACCATCGTGCGCCAGCTCGGCTCGGGTGTATCCGCCACGCCCGAGTGGGATACTCAGTACCTGCGGCTGCGCACCGGCTGGCAACAGGCGATGGCGCGGCTGAAAGTATTCGTTGAACGGCAGGCAGGAACGGGAGGCGCTGCATGATCGGTTTTCTGTTGCGCGCGGTGATCACCGCCGCGGGTCTGTGGCTCGCCACGCAGTGGGTGGACGGCGTCAGGGTCGACAGCACCACCTCGCTTTTGATCGCAGCGCTGCTGCTGGGAGTGGTCAACGCCGTGGTGCGTCCGGTCGCCTTCGTACTCACGCTGCCGATCACCATCCTGACACTGGGCCTGTTCCTGTTCGTGCTGAACGCGCTGATGGTGAAACTGGTCGCCTGGCTGCTGCCGGGGTTCCACGTGTACGGCTTCCGGGCAGCGCTGCTGACAGCGATCATCGTGTGGCTGACCGGCTGGGTAGGCTCCTGGTTCATCGGCAGGAACGGCTTCGAGATCGTCCGCAAGTGAGTGGCCGGCGGCGGGGATGCCCGCCGGCAGCCGCATGAAGCGCACGCAACACGGCGGCGGCGCGCCGCACGGGGTGTCCACGCTGGTGCTCGCCTGCGTGGCGGCGACCTGGATCGTGTGGGGTTCCACCTACCTCGCGATCCGCTTCGCGCTGGTCAGCTTTCCGCCTTTCCTGCAGATGGGGACCCGTTTCCTCACGGCGGCGGGCATCCTGCTGGTGTGGAACCGCCTGCGCGGCTACCCCCTGCCGACAGCGGCGCAGTGGCGCAACGCGGCGATCATCGGCGCGCTGATGCTCGGCGGCGGCATGGGCGGCACGGCCTACGCAGAGCAGACCGTGGCCTCGGGCCTGGTCGTGGCCTTCATCGCCGTGACACCGGCCAGCATCGCGCTCATGAACCTGTTCTTCGGCATCCGGCCCTCGCGGCTCGAGGTCGCCGGGATGTTCATCGGACTTGCGGGCGTGCTGCTGCTGGTGCGCGGCGCCGGGTTCAGCGCCTCACCGGGCGGCCTCGTGGCCGTGGCCGCCGGCAATGTCGCCTGGGCGCTGGGCAGCGTGTTGAGCCAGCGCCGCTTCCCGCTTGCCCCGGGGACGGTCGGGTTCGCCAGCGAGATGCTGTGCGGCGGGCTGTTCCTGATGCTGCTGTCACAGCTGGCGGGCGAACACGCCCGCTGGCCGCCCGAGCCGCGGGCGCTGCTGGCCTGGATCTACCTGGTCACCTTCGGCTCGCTGATCGCTTTCAGCGCCTACATGGTGCTGCTGGCGCGCACCCGCCCGGCGGTGGCGGCGAGCTACAGCCTGGTCAACCCCGTCATCGGCATGCTGCTCGGCGTGACCCTCGGCGGCGAGCAGGTCACAGCGCATGAGTGGTGGGCGCTGCTGGTGATCCTGTGCGGTGTCATCCTGCTGCTGTCGGGCAAACTGCTCATAGCGAGCGTGCCACGCGCCGGTACAGCGCCGTGATCACCAGCACGAAGGCCAGCCCGCCGAGCCACACCGCGGGTCCGCCCGCGAACGCATCGCCGGTAAGGCCGAGCGGGAAGTCCTTGCCGGAGAAGGCCACCAGGGTTGCGATCAGCACGCCGATCAGACCCTCACCCACGATCATCCCGGACGCCAGCAGCACGCCGAGCTGCTTGACGGCATCGGGCCGCGGCCGGCGCGTCGCGGCGCGATCGAACAGCCAGCCGGCCACCGCCCCGACGACCACCATCAGGGTGCTCTGCGTGGGCAGGTAGATTCCCAGGCCCACGGCCAGGGGCGGGAGGTAGGCGCCGGGTTTGAGGCGCCGGATAGCCAGGTCCGCGACGATGACCACCGCACCGATGACACCGCCGATGCCGAGCAGGCTCCAGTCGACGTTGTGCTGGATCACGCCTTGCGCCAGGGCCGAGATCAGGCCGGCCTGCGGCGCCGCCAGCGGCTGGCTGCGCGCCGGTCCGGGCGCGCCGACGAAGCCGTACGCCTGGTTCAGCACGTCGAGAATGGGCGGGATGATGGCCGCGCCCGCGACCACGCCCACAATCAGCGCCACCTGCTGTTTCCAGGGAGTCGCGTCCACCAGTTGGCCGGTTTTCAGATCCTGCAGGTTGTTGTTGGCGATGGCGGCGTTGGCGAACACCACCGCGGTCACGATCAGCGCGTAGGCGACCAGCGCCGTGCTGTTCTGCGCGCCCGGGTCACCCTTGAGCCCAAACAGCGCGATCACCGCGTAGCCGATGACGGCGATGATCCCCAGGCCTGACAGCGGGCTGTTGGATGAGCCGATCAGGCCGGCCATGTAGCCGCACACCGCCGACAGCAGGAAGCTCATCACCGCCACATACAGCGCGCCGCTCACGACCAGCCACCACAGGTGGGCGCTCAGGCCGCTGGAGCTGACCACCTGCGCCAGCAGCACCGCCGACAGCAGCACGCACAGCAGTGATACCAGGCCCACCATGCCGATCGGGATGTCGCGCTCGGTGCGCGGCAGCAGCGCGGCATTGCCCGCGGCGCGCGCCCTGGAGGCGACCATGGCCGAACGCAGTCCCGTCAACACGGGTTTCACCAGTGTTCCCAGCGTCCATACCGCCGAGACGCCGATGGCGCCCGCGCCGACGAAGCGGACCTTGTGGTTCCAGGTGTCGTGCGCCAGGCCCGCCAGCGCCGTGTTGGCGAGGTGGCCGATGTCCGGCGACAGCGCCGAATAGTGCGGAACGCCCCAGCCCCAGCCGATCAGCAAACCCACCAGCATGGCCAGTCCGCACCACAGTCCGATCAGGTGGCCGACGCCGAACAGGGCAAACGACAGGAAGAAGTCAAAGCCGGTGACGCCGCCGCCAAAGCGGAAGCTGCGCACCACGTCGCTCGCGAACACGCGCGTCGCGGTCACGAGGCAGAACACCCCCGACACCACTGAACCCCACAACAGCGCCCGCAGGCCGGCGCGGCTCTCCTCGACCCCGACACCCTGTTCGCCGCTGCCGACCTTGAGGACCTCGGCACAGGCCACGCCTTCGGGGTAGGGCAGGTCCGACTGGGTGACCAGCGCCCGCCGCAGCGGGATGGAGTACATGACGCCGAGCACGCCGCCGACCACGCAGATGGCGAAGCAGGTCCAGTAGGGGAAACCGCTCCACCAGCCGATCATCACCAGCCCGGGTATCACGAAGATGATGGAGGAGAGCGTGCCGGCAGCCGATGCCACCGTCTGCACGATGTTGTTCTCCTGGATGGTGGCGCCGCGCAGCGCGCGCAGCGCGGCCATGGATATCACCGCCGCCGGGATCGAGGTGCCGAAGGTCAACCCGGCCTTGAGGCCGAAGTAGACGTTGGCGGCGGTGAACACCACCGTGATCAGCACCCCCAGGATCAAGCCGCGCAGCGTCAGTTCGACCCGCGATTCCGCCATGCTCATTCCCCCTGCGGCCGTGGTGTCGGCCGGGCAGTCGATGCCGCATCTTACCTGCCCGCAGCGGTGGTGCCCACGGTATGCTTGGCGCCCAGGGATTCAGGGCGCACCGGGCGCGAGGCTCACCGCATGCTCAAGGCGTTGATGTGGATAGTCGGGGTGTTGGTGTTGGCGGCCGCGGGGTTCACGTTCTTCACCCTGCACTGGGCCTACGCTTCCGGCGAGCGTGACGGCTACGTGCAGAAGCTGTCGAAGCGCGGCTGGCTGTGCAAGACCTGGGAAGGCGAGATGGCGATGGTGACCATGCCGGGCACGGTAGCGGAGAAGTTCGCCTTCACCGTGCCTTCTGAGGCGGTGGCGCGGAAGATCAACGCCAGCCTCGGCAAGCGCGCCGCGCTGCACTACGAGCAGCACCGCTGGATTCCCAACTCCTGCTTCGGCGACACCGAGTACTTCGTGACCGATATCCGCGTCACGCCGTAGGCTGCTCGCCCTCCCAGCCGCACTGCTGGTTGCGGTTCTGCTCCTGCAGCCACTGCATGAGGGGCTGGAAGTATTCGATGATGGCGCCGGCGTCAATGTCTCGGGTGCCCGTGAGCCGCTCGAGGGTATCCTGCCACGGCGCGGAGGCACCCTGGCGCAGCATGTCCATGAAGCGCCGTCCCGCCGCGGTGCTGCCGTAGTTGGAGCATTCGTACAGTGGGCCGTGATAGCCCGCGGCCGCGCACAGCGCCTTGTGGAACTGGAACTGCAGGATGACCGCCAGGAAATAGCGCGCGTAGGGCGTGTTGCCCGGGATGTGGTACTTGGCGCCCGGGTCGAAGTCGCTCTCGCTGCGCGGCACCGGCGGCGCAATGCCCTGGTAGCGCCGGCTCAGCTCCCACCATGAGCTGTTGTAGTTCTGCGGCGTGATTGCCCCGGAGAACACCCGCCAGCGCCACTGATCGATCAGCAGCCCGAAGGGCAGGAAGGCGATCTTGTCGAGCGCCTTCTTCATCTGCTGGTTGATCAACGCCTCGTGGCTGGGCGTGACGGGACTGATCAGGCCTATGCGCGCAAGATAAGCCGGGGTCATCGACAGGGTGATGGTGTCGCCGATGGCCTCGTGGAAGCCGTCGTTGGCGCCGTCGCGGAACAGGTAGGGCAGCTGCGTGTAGCTCAGGAAGTAATACACGTGCCCCAGCTCGTGGTAGATGGTGTACAGGTCTTCCTCGGTCGGCCTCAGGCAGGCCTTGACGCGCACGTCGCCGGCGCCGGAGATGTCCCAGGCGCTGGCGTGGCACTCGACCTCGCGGTCACGCGGGCGTGACAGCATCGAGCGCTGCCAGAAGGTCGGCGGCAGCTTCTGGAAGCCCAGCGAGGTGTAGAAGCTCTCGGCCGAGCGCGCCAGGCGCGCCGCGTCCCATTTCTGCTGTTGCAGGTGCGCGTCCGCGGTCTCGATGCTGGCCGCCGGGTAGGGCTTGAGGATATCGCCGTAGATGTTGTTCCACTGCTGCGCCCACATATTGCCCAGCAGCTGCGCTGGAATCGGTTTGCCCGCCGGCACGCGTTGCTCGCCGTAGCGCGTCGCCAGGCGTGCACGCGTGTAGCAGTGCAGGGCTGCGTACAGCGGCCGGACCTGCTGCCACAGCCGCTCCGTGGTGGCGTCGAACTGCTCGGGCGTCATGTCGTAGCCGGAACGCCACATGACCCCCAGGTCGCGGAAGCCCAGTTCACGCGCGCCCTCGTTGGCGAGCCCGACGAACTCGGTGTAGTCACTGCGCATGCCGGCGCCGACGTCGTGCCAGCCCTTCCAGGCGCGTGTCAGCTCGTCGTAGTCGCGGCTCCTCGCCAGCACCTGCGAGAGCTGGTCGAGGTTGCGGCAGGAAGCCGGGCCGTCGGGGCAGAACTTGCCCTCGCCGTACTTCGCCGCCAGCGTCGCCTGCAGCTGAGTCAGGCGCGCGCGCCTGGCGGCGTCGTCGGGAGCCGGGGCCGGGACATTCAGACGCAGCTTCATGAAAGCCCGCGCGGTCTCCCGGCTCAGCTGCTGGCCGTCGTAACGCCGCGCCTCCTTTGCGGCACGACTGAGGTAGGCGAGGTAACGGTCCGTGGCGCGCGCGTTCAGCAGCTGGGTGTCGGTCGTGATGTAGGTGTCCTGGGTGTAGCCGGCGGCCTGGGCCTCCGTGGCCAGGTCGGAGAGATCATGGTTGACGCGTGCGATGAAGGCGTCCGCCGTCTCGGCGCCCGCGCCCGCGCCCGCGCCTACGCCGTCCTTTGCCCGGGCTGCTGCAGCGGCCGGGGCGGCCGCGGGAGGCGCCTTCGTTGAGGCGGCGCTGCCGCTATCGCGCTGCTGCCCACATCCGGCCAGCAACACTACTCCCAACACAACCCCCGGCAGGGCCGCCAGCCGGGGTCCGTGGCGCACGCGCGCCGCCTGCGAAGATCTCGACATCCCTGACTCTCCCCAAGAGCGCCCGCGCGCGCAGATGGTGCTATTTCACTCCCGCCATCAGCCGTCTGGCCAATGGTGTGATCAGCAACATCACCGCGCCGGCAATGGCCGTGTACCAGAAGATACGCAGGAACAGGCCCGGCAGCGACTCCAGGTGGCTGGCGTCGTACTGGCCGGAGAGCTGGCCGGCGAGGTTGCTGCCCAGCGCCAGGGACAGGAACCAGATGCCCATGATCTGTCCGCTGAACCGCGGCGGCGCCAGCTTGCTCATGTACGAAAGGCCCACGGGCGACAGGCACAGTTCCCCGAAGGTATGCAGCAGCCAGGTGACGATCAGCCACGTGGGCAGCACGATGTGGCCGTCGGTCACACGCCGCGCGGCCAGGTACATCACCAGGAAGCCCAGGCCCAGCAGCCACAGGCCCGCCGCGAACTTGCCGGCGGCGGCGGGATCGCGTCCGCGCCGGCCCAGCGCCAGCCACAGCGCCGCGAATACGGGAGCGAACAGGATGATGAAGAAGGAGTTCACTGACTGCAGCAGCCCTGCCGGCATGTTCCAGCCCAGGATGTTGCGGTCGGTGTAGCGCTCGGCGAACAGGTTCATGGAGGCGCCGGTCTGCTCGTAACCTGCCCAGAAGACTACCGAGGCGGCCACCAGCGCGATCATCACCACCACGCGGCCGCGCTGCATGCGATCCAGGCCAGCGAAGAACAACAGGTAGACGAAGTAGGCAACGCCCAGCACCAGCATCGCCCAGGACGCCATGGCAGTGAGGCGCACCGGGTCGGGCCGGGCCGCGCCGCTCATGAGCAGCACGCACGCCAGCGCGATTACGCCCAGGAAGACGATGACCGGCAGCCACGAGCCGCGCTCACTTTCGGCGGGTGCATGCCCCGCGGCGCCGAGGTAGCGGCGCGTGTAAAGGAACTGCGCGAGTCCCAGCGCCATGCCGAAGGCGGAGGCGGCAAAGCCCCAGCGCCAGCCCATCGCAGCGGCGACCAGGCCGACGACCAGCGGTCCCAGGAAACCGCCGAGATTGATTCCCATGTAGAACACGGAGAAGCCGGCGTCGCGCCGCGCGCCACCCTCCGGATACAGGGTAGCCACCATGGCGCTGGCGTTGGGTTTCAGCAGGCCTACTCCCACGGTGATGACCAGCAGGCCGAGGAAGAACACCGATGTCGTGCCGAGCGCCAGCATCAGGTTGCCGACGATGATCAGCACCGCACCGGCGGCGACCGCGCGCTGTGAGCCGACCAGGCGGTCGGCGATCCAGCCGCCCAGGAGGCTGAACAGGTAGGTTCCGCCGACGTACATGCCGTAGATCGCGCTGCTGGTGCGGTCGTCCAGCCCCAACCCGCCATGAGAGACGGCAGCCACCATGAACAGGATCAGCACGGCGCGCATGCCGTAGTAGGTGAAGCGTTCCCACATCTCGGTCAGGAACAGTGTGGCGAGCCCGCGCGGCTGGCCGAACAGCGTCGGCCCCTGGGCGGCGGAAGACTCCTGGACCTCGCTCATGGTTTCCCCTGTTGTTTGTGCCGCTGCATCCGAGGTTCGCGTGCGCTGCAGTGCGGCACGCGGCGAGCCGCGGCGAGTCTGACGCAGCGCCGGGGAGGCGCGCAACCATCGGCAAGCGGCCGCGGCAGCGTGGGCACCGTGGCCGCACGGGCATCACGGCAATGCGGGCATCGTGGGCGGCGTGGCGGCCCCAGGCATCGCGTCCGCGCCGGGTGTAGCATGCGTCTCATTTCGCTGGCGCGGCTGGCGCGGATAACAGGGGGAGCTGACATGACACTCAATCGGCGGGACTTTGTGTCGGGTGTGGGTTGGGCGGCGGTCGCGACCGCGGGCGCGCGAACGGCGATCGCGCAGCAAGCCGCCCATTCGGCAGTGGCCTCCGCGGCGGCGGCCCCGGCCGCAGTCGTGAACTACGCCGACTGGGCGGTGGTGAAGGAGCAGTTCAGGCTCGATCCACGCTGGCTGCACCTGTCACAGTTCTTCATGGTGTCCCATCCGCGCCCGGTGCGCGCGGCCATCGAGCGCCTGCGCGACAAACTCGACGCCAACCCCTTCGCGACCGTCGAGCAGGGCATGGGCTTCGGCGACCAGCCGGGCACGGAGACCTACCCGGCGAAGGTTGAACAAGCGGCCGCGCGCTACCTGGGCGGCCAGCCGGACGAGGTGGCGCTGACCGACAGCACGACGCAGGGACTGGCGCTGGTCTACAACGGCCTCAGCTTGCGCCCCGGGGACGAGATCCTGACCACGACCCACGACCACTACGTGCACCACGAGGCCATCCGCTTCGCGGCCGAGCGCAGCGGCGCCAGTTCGCGCCGCATCGCGTTGTACGATGCGCCCGCCGCGGCATCCGCGGACGAAATGGCGGAGCGCCTGCGCGCCGCAATCCGTCCGCACACGCGCATCGTCGGGCTGACCTGGGTCCACTCCTGCAGCGGCGTGAAAGTGCCGGTGCGCGCAATGGCGGACGTGATCGCGCAAGCCAACCGCAACCGCGACGAACATGATCACGTGCTGATGGTGCTCGACGGCGCTCATGGCTTCGGCAACCAGCCCGAAGCGGCCGCCGGCCTGGGCTGCGACTTCATCGCGATGAGCGGCCACAAGTGGATCTTCGCGCCCCGCGGGACCGGGCTGCTGTGGGCGCCGGCCAGGAACTGGCCGCTGCTGCGTCCGACCATCCCGACCTTCTACGCGCCCGAGCCGTTCCAGGCCTGGGAGGACGGCACGCCGCCGGGGCCGACGCGCGCCGCCTGGGTGTCGCCCGGCGGCTTCAAGGCCTACGAGCACCAGTGGGCGATGACGGAGGCGTTCGAGTTCCACGGCCACATCGGCCGTGAGCGTGCCGCGGCGCGCATTGCCGCGCTCAACACGCAGTGCAAGGAGGGCCTGGCGCGCATTCCCGGGGTGAGTGTGCTGACGCCCATGGCGGCGTCCCTCTCGGCGGGCATCATCTGCTTTGAAGTGCGCGGCCAGACACCGCAGCAGACGGTGAGCCGCCTGCTGCAGCACAAGGTCATCGCGTCGAGTTCGCCCTACAAGGTCAGTTACGCGCGGCTGGCGCCGAGCCTGGTCAACGACGAGCGCGAGGTCGATGCCGCGGTGCGTGCGGTGCGCGAGATAGCCTGACGATCCGGGTCGAGGCGGTGCCCGTCCCTCGCTGCTAAGCGGTGGGCTGTTCCTTCGGCCGGCCGCGTGTCAGCAACGCGGCCATGAGAATGCCGCCCTCGTACAGCAGATACATCGGGATCGCCAGTGAGCACTGCGAGATGGCGTCCGGCGGCGTCAGCAGCGCGGCCAGGATGAAGATGCCGATCAGCACGTAACCGCGATGCTCGCGCAGCTTCTCCAGGCGCACCATACCCATCACCACCAGCAGCACCACGGCGACCGGGACTTCGAAGGCCAGCCCGAAGCAGAAGAACATGGTCAGCACGAAGTCCAGGTAGTTGTTGATGTCGGTCATCATCGCCACGCCGTGCGGCGTGGTGCTGGCGAAGAACTGGAACATCACCGGGAAGACGAAGTAGTAGGCGAAGGCGATGCCCACGTAGAACAGCACGATCGCCGACACCAGCAGCGGCAGCGCGAAGCGCCGCTCGTTGCGGTACAGGCCCGGCGCGACGAAGGACCATAGCTGGTAGATCACGTAGGGCATGGCGATCAGCAGCGCCACGCAGAAGGAGAGCTTGAAGGGAGTCGTGAACGGCGACATGACGCCGGTGGCGATCAGGTTGCTGCCGGGGGGCAGCTTCGCCAGCAGCGGCCGGGAGACGAAGGAGAACAGGTCGTTGGCGTAGTAGACGCAGGGCATGAAGGCCAGGCCAACAGCCACCAGTGCGCGCAGCAGCCGGTCGCGCAGCTCCAGCAGGTGCGAGATCAGCGTGCCCTCGGCGAGCTGTTCCGGTTCCTCGCTCATCGCCTCGCTCTGCTACTTAAGGTGCGCGGGGTGCGGAAGGATCGGCGCCGGTGTCGTCCGTGGGATGGGCGTAGGACCAGGTCGGCGGTACCGAAGGGGCGGCGTCGGGTACCGCGGCGGGCGCCGGCTCAACGGGCGGCGGTTCAGCGTGCGACGGTGTCTGCGTAGCAGGCTCTTGCGGGGGCGGCGCAGGACTCGCCGCGGACCGCGCGGACTTGCGGGCCTCCTCGAGCTGCACCTCTTCCTCGAGCTGCTCGCGGAACTGCCGCGCCATGACGCGTGCGCGGCCGACCCAGCGGCCCACCTGCGAAACCACACGCGGTAACTTCTCCGGTCCCAGCACGATCAGTGCCAGAACGAAGATGATCAGGACTTCCCCGAAGCGGCCCTCGAACAGGTCAGCTGCTCCGTTCGCTGCTGGCGTCGCTCTTCTTCGCGACCTCCGGGAAGTCGGCGTCCGCACCTTCGGCGCGGATCTGCTTCGGCGGTGAGCTCTGCTCCTCCTCGCCCTCGTTCATCGCCTTCTTGAAACCGCGGACCGCGTGGCCCAGGTCAGAGCCCACCGTACGCAGCTTCTTGGCGCCAAAAACGACCAGCACCACGAGCAGAATCACCACCAGCTCGCGCATTCCCAAACCCATGCTTTACCACTCCACAAAGCTTTCGAGCAGCCGATGATAGGTCAAATGCGACGCCCCATCCCGCACCTTCTCTGGTCTTCTGACCTGATTCACGCCCCGTGGGTTTCCAGCCAGAAGGTCACCGGTCCGTCATTGACCAGGCTCACCTGCATGTCGGCGCCAAATACGCCTGTGGAAACAGGGGCATAGCTGCTGCGTGCCAGCGCGCAGAGGTCCCCGAACAGCCGCTGCGCCTCCCCAGGCTCCGCGGCAGTGCTGAACCCGGCCCGGGTCCCGGAGCGCGTATCGGCGGCCAGGGTGAACTGCGGGACCAGCAGCAGGCCACCGCCGGTGTCGCGCAGGCTGCGGTTCATCCGCCCGGCCTCGTCTGGAAAGACGCGGTACGCCAGCAGCCGCTCCAGCAGCCGTTGCACATCGCGCTCGCCATCGCCGCGGCGCACGCCGATCAGCGCCAGGATGCCGTGGTCGATAGCGCCCACCGTCGCACCCCCGACCTGCACGTCGGCGCGGCTCACGCGCTGTAGCAGTGCGATCATGGGCGCCGATTGTGTGGCATTTGCCGCAGCGAGTCCGTAAGATTCTGGGCCATTTTTGAGCGGGCGGAGAGACACGATGAGGGCACGGGGCGGACATTCTGCGCGGCGGGCCGGGGTGCTGATGGCGGCAGCTGTGGCCTGTGTCTTCGCGGGTGCGGCATCCGCCCAGGATGCGGGACCTGTGGGCGACGCGCACCGCGGCAAGACGCTGTCTTACACATGTCTGGGCTGCCACGGCGTGGAGAGCTACAAGAACGCCTATCCGATGTACAGCGTGCCGAAGCTCGGGGGCCAGCGGCCGGAGTACCTGGCGGCGGCGCTGCACGGTTACCGCGAGGGCGACCGCTCGCAGTTCACCATGCACTCGCAGGCGTCCACGCTGTCGGACCAGGACATCGCCGACATCGCGGTCTACTTTGCCGGCAAGCCGCTGGTGGCAACCGGCAAGGCGAACGGCACGCTGCCGCAGGCGGCGCAGTTGTGCACTTCCTGTCACGGCCTGGACGGGGTCGCCGTGGCGCCGATGTACCCCTCGCTCGCCGGCCAGCACGAGGACTACATCGTGCGGGCGCTGGAGGAGTACCGCGATGGCGGCCGCAAGAACCCGATCATGAAGGGCTTTGCCGCCAACCTGAAGGCTGAAGACATCGCCGTCATCGCGCGCTACTACAGCCGCATCATGCCGGCGCTGCGCACCGAGTCGCGTCCCTACACCCGATTCGGGGAACCGTAGCCTCAGGATTACCGCGCCGGAACCGCGTCCCTGCGGTTCCGCCCAACCGATGGGCCTTAAGTCTGTCGTAAGGCTGCGGCGCTAGCATTTGCGGTGTCCCCCGCGCCCGTGCGCGGCTTGCACAGCCTGGAGTTGCCCACCGTATGAACGTTCCGACCTTCCTGAAGAAACCCGTGGTTGCCGCGCTGCTGGCGGTGGCCGTCGCGGCGCCGCTGGGCGCCCTGTGCCTGGTGAAGGCCACGCGGGCCGCTGCGCCCGCGGCGCATGCCGCGGCCGCGGTAACCGCACCGACCACTGCGCCCGCTCCCGCCATCAGCTCCGCGGCGATGCTGCCGGACTTCAGCTCCATGGTGCAGCGCTACGGCCCGGCCGTGGTCAACATCAGCGTGGTCACCAAGGTCGCCACCAGCGGGCCCGGCGGGGACGACGAGGATGGCAACGACAACAACCCCTTCGGCCCCAATAGCCCGTTCGCGCCCTTCTTCCGCGGCTTGCCCTTCCAGATGCCGCAGCCGGCGCCGGTGCACGGCGAGGGCTCGGGATTCATCATCCGCCCCGATGGCGTGATCATGACCAACGCGCACGTGGTCAACGGGGCCAGCGAGGTCACGGTGCGCATGACCGACCGGCGCGAGTACACGGCCAAGGTGATCGGAGTGGACACGCGCTCGGACATCGCGGTGATCCGCATCCAGGCGAAGGACCTGCCGACAGTCAAGCTCGGCGATTCACGCAACCTCAAGGTGGGTGAGTGGGTGCTCGCCATCGGCGCGCCCTTCGGCTTCGAGAACAGCGCCACCGCCGGCATCGTCAGCGCCAAGGGCCGCACCCTGCCGGACTCCGGCTACGTGCCCTTCATCCAGACTGACGTGCCGATCAACCCCGGCAATTCCGGCGGGCCGCTGTTCAACATGCGTGGCGAGGTCATCGGCATCAACTCGCAGATCTACAGCCGCAGCGGCGGCTACATGGGCGTGTCCTTCGCCATCCCGATCGACGTCGCCATGCAGGTCAGCCAGCAGTTGCAGACCACCGGCAAGGTCAGCCGCGGCAAGCTCGGGGTAGTGATCCAGGGCGTCACCCAGGGGCTGGCGGATTCCTTCGGCCTGCCGCGTCCGGAGGGTGCGCTGGTCTCCAGCGTGGAGAAGGGTGGACCCGCCGAGCGCGCCGGCGTCGAGCCCGGCGACGTGATCCTGAAGCTCAACGGCCAGGTACTGCACGATTCATCCGAACTGCCGGTGCAGGTCGCGAGCCTCGCACCCGGCAGCGCCGCCAACCTGGAGATCTGGCGCAACCACGCCTCCCGCAACCTGAGCGTCACGCTGGGGTCGCTGGACGAGAAGGGCGTGACTGCGCGCAACGGCTCCACCGACCAGAATGGCGGCAAGCTGGGACTGGCGGTGCGTCCGCTGAACGCGGACGAGCAGCGCCAGGCCAACATCAGGAGCGGTCTGATCGTGCAGCGTGCCACGGGGGCGGCGGCCGATGCGGGCATCCGTCCCGGTGACGTGGTGCTCGCGGCCAACGGTGCGACGGTCAACACCGCAGCCGAGCTGTCGGCCGCGGTGGAGAAGTCCAAAGGGCACATCGCCCTGCTGATCCAGCGCGGCGATACGCGGCTGTTCGTGCCGGTGCGCGTCGGCTGAATTATTGGCCGAAATCGCAGGAAGCGATTTCGGCGGACCGTAGCTTCGCTGCCGCCGGCAAAGGGCGTGACCTTTGCCGGCTGTGCACTGCCACTACCCCGGGCGCCGTTGAGGCGCCCGGGGGCCGGTGGTGAACCTCATGCGCCCGGCTTGCTGCCGTTGGTGACCAGTGCCGCCACCAGTTCGTTGACCGGCATGTCGTCCAGGGCGGCCGGTGAACGGAACAGTTCCTTGATGCGCCCGGCCTGGCGGGCCTCGAAGTGCGCATCCACCGAGGCCTCGAACTTCTTCACCAGCACCGGGATTCCCTCGGCGCGGCGCTTGCGGTGGCCGATCGGGAAGTCCACCGACACGCGCTCGCTGGCGCTGCCGTCGCGGAAGAACACCTGCACGGCGTTGCCGATGTAGCGCTTGTCGGCGGCGTAGTACTCGGTGGTGAAGGTGGGGTTCTCGCGCACCACCATCTTCGCGCGTAGCGCATCGACGCGCGGATCGGCTGCGACGGCGTCCTCGTAGTCGGCCGCCGTCAGGCGCCCGAAGATCAGCGGGATCGCGGTCATGTACTGGATGCAGTGGTCGCGATCGGCAGGGTTGGCCAGCGGCCCGACCTTGTCGATGATGCGCACCCCGGGCTCCTGGGTCTCGATCACCACCCGCTCGATGTCGGCCAGGCGCCCCGACACCTGCGGGTGCAGTGTCATGGCGGCCTCCACCGCGGTCTGGGCATGGAACTCCGCCGGGTAGGAAATCTTGAACAGCACGTTCTCCATGACGTAGCTGCCGAAGGGCTGCGGCAGGGACAGCGGCTTGCCCTTGAACAGCACGTCGCTGAAGCCCCAGGTCTTTGCCGACAGGGCCGAGGGGTAACCCATCTCCCCTGTCAGGGCAATGAGCGCCAGCCGCACTGCGCGGCTGGTGGCATCGCCGGCCGCCCAGCTCTTGCGCGAGCCGGTGTTGGGTGCGTGCCGGTAGGTGCGCAGAGCGCCGCCGTCGATCCAGGCGTTGGACACGGCGTTGACCACCTGCTCCGGCGTGCCGCCGAGCATCGCTGTGACCACGGCCGTCGAAGCCACGCGCACCAGCAGCACGTGATCGAGCCCGACGCGATTGAAGCTGTTCTCCAGCGCCAGCACGCCCTGGATCTCGTGCGCCTTGATCATCGCGGTCAGAACCGCACGCACCCTGGGTGGCTCGGCGCCCGACATGAGCGCGCGCCGCGCCAGGTAGTCGGCCACCGCGAGGATGCCGCCGAGGTTGTCGGAGGGGTGGCCCCATTCCGCCGCCAGCCAGGTGTCGTTGAAGTCCAGCCAGCGCACCATGGCGCCGATGTTGAAGGCCGCCTGCACCGGGTCGAGCTCCCAGGAGGTGCCCGGCACGCGGGCGCCGCCGCCCATTACCGCGCCCGGTACCACCGGGCCCAGCAGCCGGCGGCAGGCCGGGTACTGCAGCGCCTGAAAGCCGCAGGCGAGCGTGTCCATGAGGTCGTAGCGCGCGGTTTCGTACGCCGTCGGGCTGGTGATGCTGAAGTCACGTGCGTAGGCGGCGATGGCGCGCAGCGCCGGGTCGAAGTCGGGGCGTTCGGCGGACTTGATGTCGTGGGCGGACATGAATGGGCTTACTTTCGCTTCTCGATGGGGACGAAGGGCACGTTGTCGGGGCCGACGTAGTTGGCGTTGGGACGGATGATCTTGCCGTCGAGGCGCTGCTCGATGACGTGCGCCGACCAGCCGGTGGTGCGCGAGATGACGAACAGTGGCGTGAACATCTCGGTCGGCACGCCCATCATGTGGTACGACACGGCCGAGAACCAGTCGAGGTTGGCGAACATGTTCTTGACCTCGCGCATCACCGCCTCGATGCGCTCGGCGATCGCGAACATGTTGGTTTCGCCGGCTTCGCGCGACAGGGCGCGGGCCACTTCCTTGATCACCTGGTTGCGCGGGTCGGCGATGGTGTACACCGGGTGGCCGAAGCCGATGATGACTTCCTTGTTGGCGACGCGGGCGCGGATGTCACGCTCGGCCTCCTCGGGGGTGTCATAACGCTTCTGGATCTCGAAGGCGACTTCGTTGGCGCCGCCGTGTTTGGGCCCACGCAGCGCGCCGATCGCCCCGGTGATGCACGAGTACATGTCGGCGCCGGTGCCGGCGATGACGCGCGCCGCGAAGGTCGAAGCGTTGAACTCGTGCTCGGCGTACAGGTTGAGCGAGGTGTGCATGGCGCGCACCCACGACGGCGGTGGCGGGCGGCGGTGCAGCAGGTGCAGGAAGTGGCCGCCCACGGAGTCGTCGTCGGTCTCCACCACGATGCGCTGGCCGCTGTGGCTGTAGTGATACCAGTAGCACAGCATCGAGCCAAAGCAGGCCACCAGGCGGTCGGCGATGTCGCGCGCACCCGGGGCCGCATGCTCGTCCTTCTCCGGCAGGGCGCAGCCGAGCACGGAGCAGCCGCTGCGCAGCACATCCATGGGGTGCGCGGCCGCCGGCAGCGCCTCCAGCGCCGCCCGCACCGCCACCGGCAGGCCGCGCAGTGATTTCAGCTTCGCCTTGTACGCGGTCAGCTCCGCGCGGTTGGGCAGCTTGCCGTGGATCAGCAGGTGGGCGATTTCCTCGAACTCGCAGCGGGTGGCGATTTCCAGGATGTCGTAGCCGCGGTAGTGCAGGTCATTGCCGGTGCGCCCGACGGTGCACAAAGCGGTATTGCCGGCGACCACGCCGGACAGCGCCACCGACTTCTTGGGCCTGACGCCCGGCAGGTTGGCTTGAGGTTCGTTCAAGTCTGCTTCTCCCTGCCCTCGGCGAACAGCCGGTCGAGCTTGTCCTCGTACGCGTGGTAGTCCAGGTATTTATAGAGATCGGCGCGGGTCTGCATGCTGTCGAGCACGTTCTTCTGCGTGCCGTCGCGGCGGATGGCCTGGTAGGTCCTGAGCGCCGCGGCATTCATGGCCCGGTAGGCCGAGCAGCAGTACAGCACGATGTCCACACCCACCGAGGCCAGCTCCTCGCGGCTGTACAGCGGCGTGTGGCCGAACTCGGTGATGTTGGCCAGTATGGGCACGTTCACCGCCTCGCGGAAGCGCCGGTACATCGACAATTCGGTCATGGCTTCGGGGAAGATCATGTCGGCGCCCGCGGCCACGCAGGCGCGGGCGCGTTCAATGGCGCGCTCGATGCCCTCGACAGCCAGTGCGTCGGTGCGCGCCATGATGACGAAGCCGGGTTCCGGGCGGGCGTCCACCGCGGCCTTGATGCGGTCCACCATCTCATCCAGCGGCACGATCTCCTTGCCGGGCCGATGGCCACAGCGCTTGGCGGCCACCTGGTCCTCGATATGCAGGCCGGCGGCGCCCGCCTTGCAGAAGCTGCGCACGGTACGCGCGATGTTGAAGGCGCCGCCCCAGCCGGTGTCGGCGTCCACCAGCAGCGGCAGGCTGCTCGCCTCGGTGATGCGGCGGATGTCGATCAGCACGTCGTCCATGGTGGAGATGCCGAGGTCGGGCATGCCCAGCGAGTTGGCGGCGACGCCGCCGCCGGACAGGTACAGGGCGCGGAACCCGCAGGCCTGGGCCATGCGCGCCGCGTAGGCGTTGATGGCCCCGACGACCTGCAGGGGTCGTTCCGCCGCCAGGGCGGCCCGCAGGCGCGCGCCCGCGGAAAGTGGCTGTTCCGGCATGTTCTGATGAACCTCACACTGGTGCCGGCGGATTCTATAGGCTGCGGCGCCGGATCGACCAGCGCCACGGCGCCAGAATCCTACTCGCCGGTAGGATGCTCGTCCGTTCGGGCTAGACGCCGCGCTCGCGCTGCAGCCAGGCAACCAGGCCCTGGGAGTTGAGCTGCAGGTCGCCCGCCAGGATCCCGCGGATTCGCTCGTCGCCGAGGGTGATGCCGTGGTCCCGCGCCAGGTGCAGCCACAGGGCCAGCATGTCCGCGGCGATGCCGGCGGCCGGATCCGCCTCGGCAGCGTGTTGCTGCGCGATGCGCACAAACTCCCGGATCTGCAGCTTGAGCATCTCCGCCAGGCGCGGGACGTCGCCCACGCGGCTGAAGTGCATGAGGTAGACCGACTCCGGCTGGCAGGACAGCAGGCGGTCTATCGAATCGATGGCCTGCTGCGGATCGAACTGCGTCGGCGTCGTGGTCGGGACGATGAACGCGCCCCGCTCAGTGTCGAGCGCACGGTAGGAGATGCCGAAGGTGTCGCCGGAGAAGACCCCGCGATGGGCGCTGTCCACGAAGCACTGGTGGTGCAGGGCATGGCCGGGCGTGTGCAGCAGCGTCAGGGTGCGCCCTCCCAGGGTGATGCGCTCGCCATCGCCGGTGATGCGCACGCGCTCCGCGGGCATCGGCAGCAGCTCACCGTAGAGCTGCGCCAGGCGCTGCGCGCCGTACACCACGGCGGCGCCGGCCATGAGCCTGGTGGGGTCGATCATGTGCGGCGCGCCGCGCGGATGCAGCACCGCGACGGCGTTGGGCAGCTCGCGCAGCAGCGCACCGGCGCCACCGGCGTGATCCAGGTGCACGTGCGTCAGCAGCAGGTAGTCGACCGCCTCGCGCGCGATGCCCAGCTCCTCCAATGCGGCCAGCAGATAGGGAACCGAGTGGTTGGTGCCCACGTCGACGAACGCGGCGCGTCCCGCGTCGACGATGATGTGCGCCGCGGCGTGACCGGGATACAGGTACTGCGCATCGACGGCGGTAACGCCGTGCGGATGCCGGTAGAGTTGCGGTTTCACTGTGCTCATCCTGTATATCCTAGCCATTACACTCGCCCCATGATCGATCGCGTTAAATTTTCCGCCGCAGCCCTGGCGGCGCTGTCACTCACTGTCATCCGTGCGTCCGGGGCGCAGGCGCCGCCCGCGCCAGCACCCGTGCCCGTACCTGCACCCGTGTCCCTGCCGGTACCCGCGGCCGCCGCCGCGCCGGCCGGCCCGAAGGTGGTGCAGCCGCGCCGCCAGGAGGGCGGCCTGGTGTACGACGGCATCCCGCCGGCGGATGCGCAGCTTGCGCAGCGCCTGGCCGCGTACGGGCACGCAGTGCCGATGACCTTCCTCGACTGGCGCGCGGACGGCAGCCTGCTCGTGCGCGCGCCGCTGGACGGCACGCAGCAGTTGCAGAGCCTGGCCGCGCCGCTGGCCGCGGCGATACCACTGACCCGCTACCCCGATCCGGTGGGCGAAGCACGCGCCGCGCGACGCGGCGACGGGTTTGTCTTTCTGATGGACGAGGGCGGTAATGAGAACGCGCAGCTCTATTACAGCCCCGGTGCGGCCGCCGCCACCGCGGTACCGGTGCGGCAGATCACGCAGGGGAACTTCATCCACGGCAGTCCCGTGTGGGCGCACGACGGCAAGCGCGTCGCCTTCTTTGGCACCGAACGCAATTCGGTCGACTACGACATCTATCTTGCCGACGTCACCACTGCGGCCGCACCGCAGCTGTTGGTGGGCGGCCGACCTGGCACCTGGCTGCCGCTCGACTGGTCGCCGGATGACAGCCGCCTGCTGGTGCAGAAGTTCGTCTCCGTCAGCGACAGCACGCTGTACCTGGCCGACGCCGCCAGCGGTGAGCTGACACCCCTCGATGCCGACAGCCACGGCGCGGGCGTGTACGCGGCGCGCTTCGCGCCGGACGGCCGTGGCGTCTACGTGGTGACCGACGAGGACGGGGAGTTTCCGCGGCTGAAGTGGAAGGACCCGCAGACCCACCAGGAACGGCGCCTGTGCACCGACAGTGCCTGGGGAGTGGAGGCGTTCGACGTCAGCGCCGACGGCCGCTACGTCGCCTGCGTGTACAACGAGGACGGCCGCAGCCGCCTTGGCGTGCTGGATACCCAGCAAGGACGGGAACTCGCGCCGGCTGGCGTCCCGCAGGGAAGGATCGGCACGGTGCGCTTTGACCCGACGGGCAGACGCCTCGCCTTCGAAGTGCAATCGCCGGTGTCGCCCTGTGCGCTGTACGTCTGGGACGCGGGGCAGCCGGCCGTGACCCGTTGGAGTGCGGGCGACAGCGGTGGCCTTACGCCCGCGCAGCTGGTGATGCCGGAGCTGGTGCGTTACCCCACCTGGGACCGCAGCGGCGCCCACGCGCGGGAATTGTCGGCCTGGGTGTACCGGCCGCGCACCAGCGGGCCGGCGCCGGTGCTGGTGTATCTGCACGGGGGGCCGGAGTCGCAGTTCCGCCCGCAGTGGGATCCGTTCCTGCAGTTCGTGGTCAACGAGCTGGGCTACGCGATCGTGGCACCCAACGTGCGTGGGTCCCGTGGCTATGGCCGCAGCTTCCTAGCCCTCGACGACGGGGTGTTGCGCGAGGACGCGGTCCGCGACGTGGGAGCACTGCTGGTGTGGATCGACGCCCAGGCGGCCTTCGACCATAACCGGGTCGCCGTCATGGGCCGCTCCTACGGCGGCTACCTGGCGCTGGCGACGCTGGTGAACTACGGCGAGCGACTGCGCGGGGGCATCGACGTGGCGGGGATCAGCGACTTCGTCAGCTTCCTGCGTGACACCTCACCCTATCGTCGTGACGCACGCCGTGCGGAGTACGGCGACGAGCGCGACCTGTCGATGCGGGTCTTCCTCGACCGCATTTCCCCGCTCAGCAGCGCGGCACGGATCGGCAAGCCATTGCTGGTGATCGCCGGCGCCGACGATGCGCGCGTGCCGCTATCGCAGTCCGCGCAGCTCGTATGGGGTGTGCGTTCCGCGGGCGGCGAGGTCTGGTACCTGGTGGCCCAGCACGCGGGCCATCATTTTGGCCGCGACGCACAGCGCGAGGCGGCGATGCTGACCCAGGCCAGCTTCCTGCGGCGCCTGGCGGCCCATGCGGCGGTGCCCTGAAGAATCCGCGCAAAGTCGAATCGAACAGCCACCCGCACGATGTTCCTTCGGCGGAGGTGTGTAACGGTATACACACCCCCGTCACACGCGGGTCATGCTGGCCGCCGTCGAAGAAGCTAGGGAAAAATCACCGTCACCGCGAGGCCGCGCCCGCCAGGGCCGTCAGCGAGCTGCACGCGTGCGCCGTGGGCATCGGCGATCGCCTTCACGATCGCCAGTCCCAGGCCGCTGCCGGGCGGCATTGTGCCGGCGGGTCGATAGAAGCGGTCGAACACGCGCGGGCGTTCCGCCACGGAGATTCCGGGGCCGCTGTCGCTCACGGTCAGGCGCGCGCCCGCGGGGTCGCCCGCCGCGGTGCTGACACCCGCACCCGCGCCAGCTCCCCTTCCAGCCGGCGGCGCGGGCTCCACTGCCACGTCCACCACGCCTCCAGGACCGCCGTAACGCACCGCGTTGTCGATGAGATTGCGCAGCAGCGTGCGCAGCGAGTCGGTGTCGCCCTGCACGATGACCGGCTCGCTGGCGGAAACGCCCAGCTCGACCCGCCCGGCATCCGCCAGCGGCACCAGCTCCGTCACCACGGCGCGCGCCAGCTCATCCAGCCGCAGGGGCGCATGCGGGCTGCGGGCCAGGGGCTCCTGGCGCGCAAAGGCGAGCATCTGCTCCACCAGCCGGATCGCGCGCTGCACGCCCGCCGACAGCGTCTGCATCGCCGCGGCCCGTTCGGATTCGCTGGCGGCGCGGGCCAGCACGTCCATCTGCAGGTGCACGGCCGTGAGCGGGGTGCGCAGCTCGTGCGCGGCGTCGGCCATGAACGCGCGCTCGCGCCCGAGTGCGGCGCGCAGCCGTTCCAACAGGCCGTTGAGCGCGCTCACCAGTGGCTGCACTTCGTCCGGCAGGCGTGCCGCCGGCAGTGATTCCAGCGCATCGACGCGCCGCGCCTGCAGTTGCGAGGTCAGCCGTTGCAACGGCTGCAGGGCGTGGCCGACCGCGAACCAGATCACCAGCGCCAGCACCGGCAGCAGCAGCGCGAAGGGCGCCAGCGTGCTCAGGGCGAGTTGCACGGCCCGCTGTTCGCGCACCCGCATCAGCTGCGCCACCTGGATGACGCGCGTCAGCGCCTGGACGCCGAACACCCGCCAGCGTCCCTCCGGGGTCGCCACCGTAGAGAAGCCGAGCGTGGTGATCTGCGGCAACAGCGCGTGCGGGCGCGACAGGTAGACACGCACGCCGTCCAGCGACCAGACCTGCACCACGAAATCATAGGAGGCGTCCGCCGGCTCCAGCTCCGGCGCCAGCAATGATTTGACCGGTTCGTCGCGCAGGATCAGCGCGGTCTGGCGCAGGTGGTAGTCGAAGAAGGCGTCCGCCTCGGCCAGGGCGTTGCGGTAGACGATCCAGCCGCCGGCGGCGCCAATCAGCAGCACACCGCCCAGCAGCCACGCCAGCAGCCGCGCGCGCAGCGAACTCATGGCGCGGGCCGCACGCGGTAGCCGACACCGCGCACGTTGAGTATGAAGTCGGCGCCGAGCTTGCGCCGCAGCCCGTGGATGTGGACCTCGATCGCGTTGCTCTCCACTTCCTCGCCCCAGCCGTACAGGCGTTCCTCGAGCTGCGCGCGCGACAGGATGGTGCCCGGCCGCTCGAGCAGCAGCTGCAGCAGCGCGAACTCGCGCGGCGAGAGTGCGATCTCCTCCGTGCCGCGGGTCACGCGGTGCGCGGCCGGATCGAGCACGAGGTCCAGGTACTCCATGAGCGGCGCCACGCGCCCGCTCTTGCGGCGCAGCAGGGCCCGCACGCGCGCCGCCAGCTCCTGCAGGTCAAAGGGCTTCACCAGGTAGTCGTCGGCGCCCGCGTCCAGGCCCTGCACGCGGTCGGATACCGCGTCGCGGGCGGTGATGATGAGCACCGGCATGGTCAGGCCCGCGGCGCGCAATTCGGCGAGCAGCGCCAGGCCGTCGCGGCCGGGCAGTCCCAGGTCCAGCAGCAGCAGTTCAAAGGATTGCGCGTGCAGCACGCTGGCGGCGGCGGCGGCGTCGCGCACCCAGTCCACCGTGAAGCCCTCGCGCTTGAGCCCGGCGCGCAGGGCCTCGCCGATCATGGCGTCATCTTCCAACAACAGCAGTCGCACGGTGGGCGAGTATGATCCTCACGATGCCCACGCGCGAGGAGCCGGACGACAGCGCCGGGGAGTTGATCGAGGGCGCCGCGCGCATGGGTGTGGCGCTGACCGCGGCCGACGCCGCGCGGCTGCTGGCCCTGGCCGCGGAGCTGGCGAGCTGGAACCGCCACTACAACCTCACCGCCATCGACACGCCGCGGCAGATGCTGACCCATCACCTGCTCGACAGCCTGTCCATCCACAGCGACCTCGCCGGCGCGCGCATCGCGGACGTCGGTACCGGCGCCGGCTTTCCGGGTCTGCCGCTCGCGGTATGCAATCCGCAGCGGCAGTTCACGCTGATCGATTCCACCGCCAAGAAGCTGCGCTTCGTCTCGCACGCCGCCGCCCTGCTCGGCCTCACCAATACGACCGTCCTGCACGCGCGCGTGGAGAGCCTGGCCGTGGCGCAGCCCTTCGACACCGTGGTCAGCCGCGCTTTTGCGGCCATCCCGCTGATGCTGCAGCGGGTGGCGCCGCTCGCCGGCCCGCAGACCCGGGTGCTCGCGATGAAGGGCCGCCTGCCGCGGGAGGAGCTGCAGCGCCTGCCGGACGGCTGGCGCCTCATCGCCACGCGCGAGCTTGGGGTGCCCGGGCTGGACGCGGCGCGCTGCGTGCTGAGGTTTGCCAGGGCGCCGCAGGCCGCGGCGCCCTGAGCGCAGTGCAGGCCCCACGGCCGCATTGAAGTACACTGTCCGCCCATGAAACGCGTCATTGCCATCGCGAACCAGAAGGGCGGCGTGGGCAAGACCACGACGGCGGTCAACCTGGCCGCCTCCCTGGCTGCCACCCGCCGGCGTGTGCTGCTGATCGACCTGGATCCGCAGGGCAACGCCACCATGGGAACCGGGGTCGACAAGTCCGCCATCGCTGCCAGCTCCTGCGAGGTCCTGCTCGGGGAATCCACGCTGGAGGCGGCCCTGGTCGGCGTCGAGCAGGGGGGCTTTTCCCTGCTGCCCGCCAACCAGGATCTGACCGCGGCCGAGGTGCGGCTGCTGGCGCTGCCGATCGGGCGCGAGACCAAGCTGCGCCAGGCGCTGGAGCCGGCGCGGGCGCAGTTCGACATCATCATCATCGACTGCCCGCCGGCGCTGAACATGCTCACGGTCAACGCCCTGGTGGCGGCCGACAGCGTCCTGATCCCGATGCAGTGCGAGTACTACGCCCTGGAGGGGCTGTCGGCACTGCTGAACACGGTCGAGCAGATCCGCGCGGCGGCCAACCCGCAACTGGCGGTCGAGGGCGTGCTGCGCACCATGTTCGACCCGCGCAACAACCTGGCCACCGAGGTCAGCGCGCAACTGACGGAGCACTTCGGCGACCGGGTGTTCCGCACCGTGATTCCGCGCAACATCCGCCTGGCTGAGGCCCCGTCCTTCGGCAAGCCGGTGCTGTTCCACGACAAGGAGTCACGCGGCGCGCTGGCGTACCTGGCCCTCGCCGGCGAGATGATCCGGCGCGAGGAAGGGGGGTACACGCCGCTGCGCGGGGAGAACGGCACATCCGGCGGCGAGGAAGCACGCGCCGCCAGCACACCCACATCCACACCGCCCGCGGCCGAAGACGTATCCGCGCCGCTGCCGGCGCGGGACGTGGCCAACTCATGAACAGCAAACCGATGGGCCGCAAGCCCACCCTGGGACGGGGGCTGGCCGACCTGCTGGGGGTGCGGCCGGCGGCCGCACCGGCGGCCGAACCTGCCGGCGCCATCGTCTCGGCCGTGCCCGACAGGCCGGCCGGCGAACTGTTGACGCGCCTGCCCGTGGAGCAGTTGCAGCGCGGCCGCTACCAGCCGCGCGCCGACATGCGCGAGGAGGCACTGGAGGACCTTGCGGGTTCGATCCGGGCGCAGGGCGTTGTGCAGCCGATCGTCGTGCGAGCGCTGCCGGCGCCCAACGGCGCCGCCCGCTACGAGATCATCGCCGGCGAGCGCCGCTGGCGGGCCGCGCAGCTCGCCGGCCTGACCGAGATCCCGGCGATCGTGCGCCAGATTCCCGACGAGGCTGCCATCGCCATGGCGCTCATCGAGAACATCCAGCGGGAGAACCTGAATCCTCTCGAGGAGGCGCGCGCCCTGCAGCGGCTGATCGGTGAATTCGGCCTGACGCACCAGCAGGCGGCGGACGCCGTGGGGCGCTCGCGCGCCGCGGTGAGCAATATGCTGCGCCTGCTGGAACTGTCCCCCGAGGTCGGCGAGCTGCTGCAGCGGCGGGAACTGGAGATGGGGCATGCCCGCGCGCTGCTGGGACTTGGCTCCCGCCGGCAGCAGACTGAAGTGGCGGCCCTGGTAGCGCGCAAGGGACTGTCGGTACGCGAAACCGAGGCGCTGGTGCGGCGCCTGCAGTCCCCGGGCACGTCCTCAGCCGAACCCGGGGCCGATCGCGCGGGGGACCCCAATGTCGAGCGCCTGGAGCGGGAACTCACCGACAAGCTCGGCGCGCGGGTGGCCATCCAGCAGGGCCGGGGCGGCCGCGGCAAGCTGGTCGTGAACTACAACAGCCTGGACGAGCTGGACGGGATCCTGGCGCACATCAACTGAAGTCCCCGGGGCCCGGCGCACTGCGCAGCCGTGTCGCACAGCCGCGCGAGACCCCCGTTGAAGTAATGGACGCCACCCCCCGCGCTCTCTATAATCCCGCGGCTTTTTCGGCCGCCAGTTCTAAGTGACTGACCGGCCAAAGTAAGTTAAGCCACAGGTCCTGCGGACAGCTCCGGGCGCGCGAAGCGCCGGAAGAAGCCCCGCGGGCGGGACATAAAAGGTGTTGGCGATTGAACTGCCCCGGGCGCGGCGGCTGGCCTACGGTGTCGTGATGGGCCAGGTCCTGGCCACGGCATGCGCCGCGGCGGTCGCGCAGATGCTCGGCGGCAGGCACGCGGCCCTGTCCGCCCTGCTGGGTGGCGGCATTGCGGTCGCCGGCAGCCTGGCGATGGCGCTGGTGGTGTTCGCGGGCGGCGCTGCGGATGCGCACCGGGCACTGGGCAGGTTCTACGCCGGCGAGGGCGTGAAGCTCGCGCTGGTGGCCACGTTGTTCGTGGTGGTGTTGAAGTCGGTCAGGGTGGTGCCGCTGGCGATGTTCGCCGCGTTCGCCGCCACGTTTCTGGTGTACTGGGTGGCGCTGGTGATGGCGCTGCCCGCAGCGGTGGCGCCGCGGGGCGCCGGTGGGCAGGTCGGGCAGTAGATCATGGCAGCAGAACACAGCGGCGGCGCTACCGAATACATCCTGCACCACCAGACCTTCCTCGCCAACAAGGCGGCGAAGGGCATCGTCGATTTCTCCGTCATCAACTACGACACCGTGTTCTTCTCGGTGCTGCTGGCGGTGGTGTTCTTCCTGCTTTTCTACCTGGTGGCGCGCAAGGCCTCCACCGGTGTGCCGAATCGTGTGCAGACGTTCATAGAAGTGATCGTCAGCTGGGTCGACGAGCAGGTGCGCGACACCTTCAGCGGCAGCAGCCGCCTGATCGCGCCCCTGGCGCTGACCATATTCTGCTGGATCTTCCTGTTCAACTTCATGGACCTGATCCCGGTGGACTTCCTGCCACTGGTAGCGCGCGGCGTCGGTCTCGAGCACCTCAAGGTTGTCCCGAGCACTGACCTGAACGCGACATTCGCCATGTCGCTGACGGTGTTCATCCTCATCATTTTCTACAGCATCAGGATGAAGGGCATCGGCGGCTTCATCGGCGAGTTGACGCTGCACCCGTTCAACAGCAAGAACGTGCTGGTGCAGGCGCTGCTGGTACCGATCAACTTCGTTCTGGAGTCGGTGACCTTCCTGGCGCGGCCGGTTTCGCTGTCGCTGCGTCTCTACGGCAACCTGTATGCGGGCGAGATGGTCTTTCTGTTGCTGGCCGCACTCACGCTGCAGGGTATTTCGGGGCTGGCGCACTTCAGCGGCTGGTTTTTCCTGGTGCTGCAGGCCGTGCTGGCGTTGGGCTGGGCGATATTTCACCTGCTTGTTATCACGCTGCAGGCCTTCATATTCATGGTGCTGACGATCGTGTACCTGGCGATGGCCAACGAGCATCACTGACGGATCCGATCGCGGCGGCGGATGAATTTTTACTGTCTGGTTTGTTTTTAGTTTCGAGGAGATCTGGAATGGAAAGCATTGCACACGTTCAGGCCATGACCGTGCTGGCCGTCGGCATCATCTTCGGCATGGGCGCGCTCGGTACCGCCATCGGCTTCGGCATCCTTGGCGGCCGCTTCATCGAAGGTTCGGCACGTCAGCCGGAGCTGCTGCCGACGCTGCGCGTGCAGATGTTCCTGGTCGCGGGCCTGCTGGACGCGGTGGCGATGATCGGCATCGGCTTTGCGCTGTTCTTTACTTTCGCCAACCCGTTCGTGAGCGCGCTGCAGAGCGCGGCGCACTGACAGCGCGCCGCTCGCGGCGTGGTGTTTTGAGGCAGGAGACAGGACCGTGAACATCAATCTCACGCTGGTCGTGCAGATGATAGTTTTCGCCTTGCTCATCTGGGGCACGATGAAGTGGATCTGGCCGCCGATCCTCAGTGCAATGGACGAGCGTTCGCGCAAGATTGCGCAGGGCCTGGCGGCCGCCGACCGGGGCGAGCAGGCCCTGACGGAGGCGCGTGGCAAGGCGGACGCCATCGTGCGCGAGGCGCGCGAGCGCGCTGGCCAGATCATCGACCAGGCCCAGCATCGGGCCAACGACCTGGTGGAGGAAGCCAGGGGCACGGCCAGCGCGGAAGGAGCACGCATCGTCGCCGCCGCGCAGCAGCAGATCCAGCTCGACACGACGCGTGCCCGCGAGGACCTGCGGCGTGAGGTGGCGGGGATCGCGGTCGGCGCCGCCGGCAAACTTCTGGGGCGCGAGATCGACCCCCGCAAGCACGCTGACCTGCTCGAGCAGCTGGCGGCGCAGGTCTGACGCGCAGCCATGGCGGACAAGCTCACCATCGCCCGTCCCTACGCGCGCGCCGCCTTCGAGGAAGCCCGCGAGCAGGGCAAGCTGGACGCCTGGTCCGGCGCCCTGCACAACGCCGCCGCGGTGGTAGAAGATGCACGCGTCAGAGCGCTGCTGGGCAACCCGCACGTGACGCCGCCGCAGCTGGCGCAGTTCATAGGCGGTATCGCTGGCGATGGCCTGGGCGAGGCCGGCGGCAACTTCATGCGCACCCTGGCGGACAACCGCCGCCTGCCTTTTCTGCCGGAGATCGCCGAACAGTTCGATACGCTCAAGGACGCCGACCAGGGCGTGGCGGACGTCACGGTCACCTCGGCGGTGCCGCTGGATGCGGCCCAGCAGGACAAACTGGCCGCGGCGCTGCAGCAGCGCCTCAAGCGCAAGGTGCGCCTGCACTGCACGGTCGATGCGGAACTGATCGGCGGCGCGGTGCTGCGCAGCGGCGACCTGGTGATCGACGGCTCGCTGCGCACACGCCTGGCGCGCATCGCTTATGAACTGACTGCCTAAAGACCACCCATGAAATTGAGCTTCCACGTTTGCAGCAAGTTGCCTGCCGTCAGGCAAGACGCTCAATTTCACGGGGCCCGGTAAGAGAAGATCAAGAGGAAGATGTTATGGCCATCAAGGCAACCGAGATCAGTGACCTGATCAAGCAGCGGATCGAGAACTTCAAATCGGTCACCGAGGCGCGCAACGTCGGCTCCATCGTCTCCGTGACCGACGGCATCACCCGCATCCACGGACTGGCGGACGCGCGCTACGGCGAGATGCTGGAGTTCCCCGGCAACACCTTCGGCCTGGCGCTCAACCTGGAGCAGGATTCGGTCGGCGCCGTGGTGCTGGGCGAGTACAAGCACCTCAAGGAAGGCGACTCGGTCAAGACCACCGGCCGCATCCTGGAAGTCCCCGTGGGCCCGGAGCTGCTGGGCCGCGTGGTGGACGCGCTGGGCGTGCCGCTGGACGGCAAGGGCCCGGTCAAGGCCACCCGCACCGCGCCCATCGAGCGTGTCGCCCCGGGCGTCATCTACCGCAAGTCCGTCAGCCAGCCGGTGCAGACCGGATACAAGGCGGTCGACTCCATGGTGCCGATCGGCCGCGGCCAGCGCGAGCTCATCATCGGCGACCGCCAGACCGGCAAGACCGCACTGGCCGTCGACACCATCATCAACCAGAAGACCTCCGGCATTAAGTGCATCTACGTCGCGATCGGCCAGAAGCAGTCGACCATCGCCAACGTGGTGCGCAAGCTGGAGGAACACGGCGCGCTGGCCCACACCATCGTGGTGGCTGCTTCCGCCTCGACGCCGGCCGCCCTGCAGTACATCGCCGCCTACTCGGGCGTGACCATGGGCGAGTACTTCATGGACCACGGCGAGGACGCCCTGATCATCTATGACGACCTGTCCAAGCAGGCGGTCGCCTATCGCCAGATCTCGCTGCTGCTGCGCCGCCCGCCGGGCCGTGAAGCATTCCCCGGCGACGTGTTCTACCTGCACTCGCGCCTGCTGGAGCGCAGCGCCCGCGTCAACGAGCAGTACGTGGAGATGGTCAGCAAGGGCGCCGTGAAGGGCAGGACCGGCTCGCTCACCGGGCTGCCGATCATCGAGACCCAGGCCGGCGACGTCACGGCCTTCGTGCCCACCAACGTTATCTCGATCACCGACGGGCAGATCTTCCTGGAGACCGACCTGTTCAACGCCGGCATCCGTCCCGCCATGAACGCCGGCATCTCGGTGTCGCGCGTCGGCGGCGCGGCGCAGACCGACATCATCAAGAAGCTCGGCGGCGGCATCCGCCTGGCGCTGGCCCAGTACCGCGAGCTGGCGGCGTTCTCGCAGTTCGCCTCCGACCTGGACGAGGCCACCCGCCGGCAGCTGGAGCGTGGCCAGCGCGTCACCGAGGTGATGAAGCAGAAGCAGTACGCGCCGATGTCGGTGGCGCAGATGGCCCTGACCATCTACGCCGTCAACAACGGCTACATGGACAAGGTGGAGCTGAAGAAGGTGGTGGCCTTCGAGTCGGCGCTGCAGGCCTTCGCCCACACCAGTTACCAGCAGACGCTCGATGCCATCAACGCCAACCCGAAGCTCACCAGGGAAAACGAGGCGGCGCTGAAGAAGTGCATCGAGGACTTCGTGGCCACCGGGACGTATTGAGAGCCCACTTCGACAACGACAGGTAGTAGAAGACTCACTTCGAACTGAAGCTAGCGTATGCCCGGCACCAAGGAAATCCGTACCAAGATCGCGAGTGTCAAGAGCACTCAGAAGATCACCAAGGCCATGCAGATGGTGGCCACCAGCAAGATGCGCCGTGCCCAGGAGCGCATGAAACTGGCGCGGCCGTACGCGCAGAAGATGCTCAATGTCATCGGCCACCTGACCGAGGCCAACCCCGACTACTGCCACCCGTTCCTGCAGGAGCGCGAGGCGAAGTCAGTCGGCGTCATCGTGATCTCCACCGATCGCGGCCTGGCCGGGGCGCTCAATGCCAATGTCTTCAAGCAGACATTGCTGCTGCTGCGCGAGTGGCAGGGCAAGGGCGCGCAGATCAGCCTGTGCCTGATCGGCAGCAAGGGCCTGAACTTCTTCCGCCGCCTGGGATTGCCGATCCTCGCCAACGTGTCCGGGCTGGGTGACCGCCCGCACGTCAAGGACCTGATCGGCACGGTCAAGGTGATGCTGGACGCCTACCGCGAGGGCAGGCTCGATCGCCTGTACCTGGTGAATGCGCAGTTCGTCAACACCATGACGCAGAAGCCGGCGGTGGAGCAGTTGCTGCCGGTGCAGGCGCTGGACACCGACGACCTGCAGGAACACTGGGATTACATCTACGAGCCGGAAGCGGCGGCGATCCTCGATGGCCTGTTGATGCGCTACATCGAGTCGCAGGTCTACCGCGGCGCGGTGGAGAACGTCGCTTCCGAGATGGCGGCGCGCATGGTGGCCATGAAGGCGGCCTCCGACAACGCCGGCAAGCTCATCAACGAATTGCAGCTGATCTACAACAAGGCCCGCCAGGCCGCGATCACCAAAGAGCTATCGGAGATTGTTGGTGGTGCGGCGGCAGTCTAGGATTTTTCTGGCCGAGGGCCAGGTGGAGAGATTATGAGTACGCCCGGCGAGGGACACATCACCCAGATCATCGGCGCGGTCATCGACGTCGAGTTTCCGCGCGAGTCGATCCCCAGGGTCTACGAGGCGCTGAAGCTCAAGGACGTCGACCTGACCCTGGAAGTGCAGCAGCAGCTGGGTGACGGCGTGGTGCGCACGATCGCCATGGGCTCCTCCGAGGGCCTGCGCCGCGGGCTGGCGGTGAACGCCACCGGCGCGCCAATCTCGGTGCCGGTGGGCGCGGGCACCCTGGGACGGATCATGGACGTGCTGGGGACGCCGCAGGACAACCAGGGACCGGTCAAGGCCAGCGAACACCTGCCGATCCACCGCGCGCCGCCGCCGTTCGATGAGCAGGCAGGCGGCCAGGACCTGCTGGTCACCGGCATCAAGGTCATCGACCTGCTGGTGCCGTTTGCCAAGGGCGGCAAGGTCGGCCTGTTCGGGGGCGCCGGCGTGGGCAAGACCGTCAACATGCTGGAGCTGATCAACAACATCGCCAAGCAGTACAGCGGCCTGTCGGTGTTCGCCGGGGTCGGTGAGCGCACCCGCGAGGGCAACGACTTCTATCACGAGATGATCGAGTCGGGCGTCATCGACAAGGACAACCTGTCCAACTCCAAGGTGGCGATGGTGTACGGCCAGATGAACGAGCCGCCGGGCAACCGCCTGCGCGTGGCGCTCACCGGCCTGACCATGGCCGAGTACTTCCGGGACGAGGTGCGGCCGGACTCCGCCGGCAAGGGCCGCGACGTACTGTTCTTCGTCGACAACATCTATCGCTATACCCTGGCCGGCACCGAAGTGTCGGCGCTGCTCGGGCGCATGCCCTCGGCGGTGGGCTACCAGCCGACGCTGGCGGAGGAAATGGGCGTGCTGCAGGAGCGCATCACCTCCACCAAGAAGGGTTCGATCACCTCCATCCAGGCGGTGTACGTGCCCGCCGACGATCTGACCGACCCCTCGCCGGCAACCACCTTCGCGCACCTGGACGCCACCGTGGTGCTGTCGCGCCAGGTGGCATCGCTGGGCATCTACCCGGCGGTCGATCCGCTCGACTCCACCAGCCGCCAGCTCGACCCACTGGTGGTGGGCGAGGAGCATTACAACACCGCGCGCGGCGTGCAGGCGGTCCTGCAGCGCTACAAGGAGCTGCAGGACATCATCGCCATCCTGGGCATGGACGAGCTGTCGGAAGAGGACAAGCAGATCGTGTACCGGGCGCGCAAGGTGCGCAACTTCCTGTCGCAGCCTTTCAACGTCGCCAAGGTGTTCACGGGACAGGACGGCAAGATCGTACCCCTGAAGGACACCATTCGCGGCTTCAAGGGCATCCTGGCCGGCGAGTTCGACTCGCTGCCGGAGCAGGCCTTCTACATGGTCGGCTCCATCGACGAAGCGGTCGCCAAGGCGAAGACGCTGCAGTAAGGTAGGTAGCGGAACACCACCATGGCAGATGCACCGAGCCTGCATGTCGATATCGTGAGCGCCGAGGGGGAGATCTACTCCGGCCCGGCGGCGATGGTGTTCGCGCCCGCTTCCCAGGGAGACCTCGGCATCTATCCGCGCCACGCGCCGCTTTTGACTTTGCTGAAGGCCGGCGAGGTGCGGGTGCATACAGTCGAGGGCGAGGAGCAGCACTTCTTTGTCGGCGGCGGGGCGATGGAGGTTCAGCCTCACAAGGTCACGGTGCTGGCCGACACCGCCCTGCGCGCCAAAGACATCGACGAGGCGGCGGCACTGGCGGCCAAGCAGCGCGCCGAGGAAGCCCTCAAGGATCGCAGCGGCCTCATCAGCCAGGCCGAGGCGCTGGCGGAACTGGCTCGCGCCGCAGCGCAGCTGAAGATGCTCGAGCGGCTGCGCAAACTGCGGGGTTAGGGGACTGGAACCGTCACAGGAAGCGACTCCTGTAACGGCGGTGGCGGCACGGGCAGCTCCGCGCGCCTTTCTTGCGGCCCTCGCCGGCAACCTGCGCGGCGGTGTGGCGCTGCTCGCGCTGCGGCGGCTGTGGCCGCCGCGCTTCGGCGTCAGCTTCGACCAGGTGGCGGCCCTGCTGGCCGTCAACCTCGCGGTCTGGGCGTTGCTGGATCGCCTGCACGACAGCAGCGGTGCGCCGCTGGCACTCGATGGCCTGTTCGGCTGGGCCTGTTACCTGCTGTTGGGCCTGATTGCCTGCGCATTGGTCGCGCGCGCGCAGAGCCGCGACGCCGACACACGTGCGCTGCTGGTTCCCGCGCTGGCCGTGGCACCGTGGGCGCTTGGCGCGCTGTGGCTGGCGGGCGACCTGCCGCTGGTGCAGCGCCACCCGGTCGCCTTCACGGTGGTGGCACTCGTCTACCTGACATTACTGCTGCGACGGGTACTTGGCGCGGCCTTCGCCGTAGCGCGCTGGCGCAGCGTGTTGCTGGGCTGCGTGCTGCTGCTGACGGGCGCCTGGCTGCTCGCCACCCTGAACCTCGATACCAGGCTGTGGGTTGCTGACACCCAGGCCGACGGGCGGGACAGTGATGATCCGGCCGCGGTCGAGGCCTTGTTCTACGATCAGCCGGCCAGGCTGGCGGCGGCGATGGAGAGGGTACATCCGACCGTGCCGGGCAGGCCCGGCGTGTTCTTCGTGGGGTTTGCGGGCGATGGCGACCCGGCGGTGTTCCGGCGCGAAGCGCTGTTCGCCGCCCAGGCCTTCGGGACGCGCTACGACGCCGAAGATCGCAGCGTGCTGCTGGTCAATGACGTGCACGACCGCGACAGCTTCCCGCTGGCCAGCGTCACCGCCCTGGATGCCACCCTGAAGCAACTCGGTGCGCGCATGGATGCGCAGCAGGATGTGCTGGTGCTGTTCCTGACATCACATGGGTCGCCGGACGGGCTCGAGGTGGCCAACGGCACGCTGCCACTCGGGCAGCTGGAGCCCGCCGACCTGCGCCAGATGCTGGACGACGCCGGCATCCGCTGGCGCGTGATCATCATATCGGCGTGTTATGCCGGAGTGTTCATCGACGCGCTGCAGGATGACAGCACCGCGGTCATCACCGCCTCGGACGCGACGCACACCTCGTTCGGTTGCCAGGACGACCGCGACCTCACCTGGTTCGGCCAGGCCTTTCTCAAGGACGCGCTGCCGGTGAGCCTGTCGCTGGAGGAAGCCTTCGGCCGTGCCCAGGCGCTGATCCGCCAGCGCGAGTCGGCGGAGCACGAGATCCACTCCAACCCGCAGTTCATCATGGGGCCGCTGCTGCGCGCCAGGCTGGCGCAGATCGAGGGCAGCCAGGGCGCCCGCGAGCGGACGTCCTATTCCGTAAGCCGGTAGCAGCAGGAAAATCAACCCTGACGTGAAAGCCAAAGTGAACAAGGCCAGGACCCGGACGCGCGCCCCGGCCGCGCCCGCGCGCCACTCCGCCCCGCTGTCGGTCGTGATCCTCGCCGCCGGCGAGGGCAAGCGCATGAAGTCGGCACTGCCGAAGGTGCTGCAGCAGGTCGCGGGCAAGGCCCTGTTGCAGCACGTGATCGACACGGCCGCGGCGCTGTCGCCGGCGGCGATCCAGGTCGTCTACGGCCACGGCGGCGAGCAGGTGCGCGCAGCCCTGGCGCAGGAGAGGGTGTCGTGGACCTTGCAGGCGCAGCGCCTGGGCACCGGCCATGCGCTGCAGGTGGCCATGCCGCAGGTCCCGGACGGCCACCGGGTGCTGGTGCTGTACGGCGACGTGCCGCTGATCCGCGCGGCCACCCTGCGCGAGCTGGTGGCGCTGTGCGGCCCGCGCAGCATGAGCCTGCTGACCATGTCGATGCCCGACCCCGACGGCTACGGGCGCATCGTGCGCGATGCGCGCGGACGCGTGCGCCGCATCGTGGAGCAGAAGGATGCCAGCGCACGCGAGCGCGCCATCCGCGAATGCAACACCGGCGTGCTGGCCGCACCCGCGGGCGCGCTGCGCCGCTGGCTTACGGAACTGAAGCCCGACAACGCGCAGGGCGAGTACTACCTGACGGACACGATCGCGCTGGCGGTGCGCGACCGGCTGGCCGTGACGCCGCTGCTGCTGGCGGATGCCGGCGAAGCGCTGGGCGCCAATGACAAGGCGCAGCTGGCGCAGCTCGAGGCGCTGTGGCGCTCGCGGGTGGCGCGGGAGCTGATGCTCGCGGGGGTGACGCTCGTGGATCCCGCGCGGGTCGATGTGCGCGGCAGCCTGGTCTGCGGCAGCGACGTGCTCATCGATGTCAACACGGTGTTCGAAGGCCATGTGCGCCTGGGCGACCGGGTGCGCATCGGCCCGGGTTGCGTGGTGCGCGACAGCGAGATCGACGCCGGCACCCAGGTGCACGCCCACTGCGTGATCGAGCAGGCGCGCATCGGGGCGGACTGCCAGATCGGGCCGTTCGCGCGTTTCCGGCCCACCGCCACGCTCGGCCGCGCGGTGCACATCGGCAACTTCGTCGAGGTCAAGAATTCCAGCATGGCCGACGGCTCCAAGGCCAACCATCTCGCCTACGTCGGCGATGCCGACGTGGGCGGGCGCGTCAACATCGGCGCCGGCACCATCATTGCCAACTACGACGGCGCCAACAAACACCGCACCCGCATCGCCGACGACGTGCACACCGGCAGCAACAGCGTGCTGGTGGCGCCGATCACCGTGGGCGCGGGAGCCACCATCGCCGCCGGCTCCACCGTCACCGCGGAGGTGCCCGCCGGCAAGCTGACCGTGGCGCGGGCGCGCCAGGTCACGGTCGAGAACTGGCGGCGGCCGGTGAAGCCCGGGCGGTAAGGGCCGGAGCCACCGCCCGGCAGGGCCCCGGCAGGGATCGGTCCGCCGCTCGCCACAGGGGTGGGATTTCGTGACACGCATCAGGTTTTAGTCAATGGAATCAATGCATTCCGCATGATCCGGGCAAACTTGCGACAATACCGCCCCTGAAACACCCCCGGGGTGCCGGGGGTACGGACCACTTCGAAGGCAGGAAAGCCAATGTGCGGAATCGTCGCCGCGGTCGCTGACCGCAATATCGTGCCGGTGCTCATGGAAGGGCTGCGCAGGCTGGAGTACCGCGGCTATGACTCGGCCGGCCTCGCGGTGCTCAACGGCTCGGAACACCTGACACGGCTGCGCACCGTCGGCAAGGTGCGCATGCTGGACGAGGCCCTGGCCCACAACCCGACCAGCGGCAAGATCGGCGTGGCGCACACCCGCTGGGCCACGCACGGCGCACCGAGCGAGCGCAACGCGCATCCGCATATCTCGCGCGACGGGCTGGCCATCGTTCACAACGGCATCATCGAAAATCACGACGAGCTGCGGGCGGACCTGCAACAGCGCGGCTACACCTTCACTTCCGAGACCGACACCGAGGTCATCGCGCACCGCATCCACTATCACCTGCAGACGGTGAAAGACCTGTTCAAGGCGGTGCGCGCCACGGTGGCGGAACTCGAGGGCGCCTACGCGCTGGTGGTGGTCAGCGAGCACGAGCCGGACCGGCTGATCCTGGCGCGCCAGGGCTGCCCGGTCGTGGTCGGCCTGGGCGTGAAGGAGAATTTCGTCGCCTCCGACGTGGCGGCGCTGCTGCCGGTGACCCGGCGCTTCGTGTTCCTGGAGGAAGGCGACGTCGCCGAGGTGCGCCGCGAGAGCCTCAAGGTGCTGGACCGCGACGGCAACAGTGTCGAGCGGCCGGTGCGCGAGAGCGAGCTGTCGGCGGATGCCGCCGAGCGTGGCCAGTACCAGCATTACATGCTCAAGGAGATCCACGAGCAGCCGCGCGCGATCGCCGACACGCTCTCCGAACGCGTTGCCAACGGCCGGCTGCTGGAGGCGGCCTTCGGCCCGGCAGCCACCGAGGTGTTCCGCCAGACGCAGCACGTGCAGATCGTCGCCTGCGGAACCAGCTATCACGCCGCCTCGGTGGCGCGTTATTTCATCGAGCAGGTGTGCAAGCTGCCGTGCACCGTGGACATCGCCAGCGAGTACCGCTATCGCAACCCGCTGGTACCGCCGCACTCGCTGTTCGTCACCATCTCCCAGTCGGGCGAGACCGCCGACACGCTGGCCGCACTGCGCCTGGCGCGCCAGTCCGGCTACCTGTCCTCGCTCGCCATCTGCAACGTGCCGGAGAGTTCGCTGGTGCGCGAGTCGGAGCTGGTGATGCTCACCCGCGCGGGGCCTGAAATCGGCGTGGCGTCCACCAAGGCGTTCACCACCCAGTTGACCGCGCTCGGCATGCTGGTGGTGGCACTCGCACGCCATCGCGGCGCGGATGCCGAACGCGAGCGCGGACTGGTGACGCGGCTGGTGGAACTGCCGGGGATGATGGAGAAGACCCTGGAACTGGATCCGGTCATCCACCGCCTGGCGGAACGCTTCGCCGACAAGCACCACGCGCTGTTCCTGGGGCGCGGCGCCCTGTACCCGATCGCGCTGGAGGGCGCGCTGAAGCTCAAGGAGATTTCCTACATCCACGCCGAAGGCTACCCGGCCGGCGAGCTGAAGCACGGGCCACTGGCACTGGTGGACGCCGACATGCCGGTGGTGGCGGTCGCCCCCAACAACGACCTGCTGGAGAAGCTGAAGTCCAACCTGATGGAAGTGCGCGCGCGCGGCGGCGAGCTGTTCGTGTTCGCCGATCCGGAAGCAGGCATCCAGTCCAGCGACGGCGTCACGGTCATCGAGATGCCGCGCCACGTCACCTACTTCCAGGCGCCGGCGGTGTACACCATCCCGCTGCAGCTGCTGGCCTATCACGCCGCCATCCTGCGCGGCACGGACGTCGATCAGCCGCGCAACCTGGCCAAGAGCGTCACGGTCGAATAGCCCGGTGCCCGCCTGGCGCGCCGGCCGCTATGGCGGTGGGCGCGGGCCTCGCAACCATCCGGCTTCATGGCATGAATACACCCTGCGTCGCGGCGGTTCACCCGACCGAATACCGGACCATCGAGGTGAGCGGCCTGCGGATGTTCTATCGGGAGGCCGGCCCGAAGGGTGCGCCTGCGGTCGTGCTGCTGCATGGATTTCCCAGTTCGTCGCGGATGTTTGCGACCCTGATGCCGCTGCTGGCGGATCGCTACCGCCTGATCGCGCCGGATTATCCGGGCTTCGGTCACAGCGACGCGCCGCCGCCGGCGAGGTTCGCGTACACGTTTGATCATCTCACCGAGTGCGTCGTGCAGCTGCTGGAGCAGCTGGGCATCAGCCGCTACGCCCTTTACCTGCAGGACTACGGTGGCCCGATCGGCCTGCGAATGGCGGTTGCGCAACCTGCCCGCGTCACCGCACTCGTCATTCAGAACGCAGTCACACACCTCGAGGGTCTCTCGGGAGCCTGGGCCGCCCGCCAGGCCTTCTGGAATGATCGGGCCTCCCATGAAGAACCACTGCGCCAGGCGCTGCTGTCGGTGGATGTCGCACGCCAGCGGCACCTTGCCGGCAGCCGCCGCGCTGAGCGGATCGATCCGGATACCTGGAACGATGAATACGCGTTCCTGTCACGGCCGGGCATGGATCGGATCCAGCTCGATCTGCAGTACGACTACCGCACCAACGTCGAGGCCTACCCCCGCTGGCAGGCCTACCTGCGGGAACACCAGCCGCCAACCCTGGTCGTCTGGGGCAAGTACGATCCCCTGTTCACGGTTGCCGGCGCCCTGGCCATTGCGCGCGAAGTTCCGGCGGCCGAGATCCACCTGTTGAACGCCGGACACTTCGCGCTCGACGAGGAAGTCGGGACCATCGCATTCCTGATGCGACGATTCCTGGCGGGAACTGCCACTCAATAGGTCTGACGGTCATCAAGGTTGGGCATCGCCTGCCTCCATGCGCCGTAACCCGGCTGCAAGTCTCTCGCGGCTCGACGGCGCCAGCGGCTGCCCGGCGATCCGCGCCGCATACAGGGCGGCCCCTGCATGCGGCGGCAGCGCGGCCGGCCGGAATGCGTATTTTCGCGCCGGATCGGACAGCGCAGCGCCCAGCGGCGCGAGCACCCGCTGCGCCAGCTCGAACATCCCGCCGGAACACGACACCGGCAGGCGCAGGTCATCCGGCACCTGCAGTTGCCGCCGTACTGCATCGATCAACTCCATCATCTCGCTGATCGCACGGGAGAACAGTGCGGCAGCTGCCGTATCGCCGGCTTCCGCGGCTTCGGCGACGAGACGTGACAAGGCGGCCAGCTGGCTGCGCGACAGCGCCGGCGGTCCGTACACCGCGGCGCACAGGTCCAGATCCTCCTGCAGGCCGAAGTGCGCCCGGACCAACTGGTGCAGGGGGCCGCGCGCGGCGCGCCCGTCGCTCATCCGCGAAAAGAGCGCCAGGCCCTCGCGCGCCAGCCAATATGCGGACGCCTCATCGCTGAACAGTTCACCCCAACCGCCGGCGCGAGCGTTGCGCCCCTGGAATTCACCGTAAGCGATCGATCCGGTGCCGGCCACGATATTGATGCCGTCCTCGCCAGCCAGCGCCCCGGCCCAGCCACACACCATGTCGTTGCCGCAGCGGTAGTGCCCGGTGGGCAGGGCGGAAGCCGGCGCGGCATCCAGCGCGGGCTGCACCGCCCGGTCCTCACCATAGGCCGGCAGTCCCACGAACGCACAGGTGAGGTCTGGCTCGGGCACGCCGCCTTGCTCAAGGGTCGCGCGCAGACCGCGCGTCAGCATGTCCCGCAAGGGATCCAGACCGGTCTGCAGGTAGTACGCCGGTCCCGCGGTATGCGCGGCGAGGATCCTGCCGGCGTCGTCGATCAGCAGGAACCGCGTCTTGGTACCGCCGCCGTCGACGCCGAGGAAGGTGCTCACGTGCCGGCGGGAAAGGGATGGATGGACACGCCCTGGACCACACGGTTGACGGTGCCGGCCGCATTCGGGCAATCAGGATGGAGTCCCAGCGACATGGAGCGCAGTGCAGCCAGCGCCTGCGCGAATACCACGTAGGGCAGACACAGTTCGAGATCCGTGAATGTGGCGCAATCCGCGAGCGTCACAGTGGCAGCGTCCGCGGGCATCCCGCCGCCGGCCGCCAGTGCGACCACGCGCCCGGCCACCGCATCGCGGTGCAGCTCGTGGAGCAGGTCGAGGTCGTAGCGGCGGGCATAGGCATCGTTACTGAGAAAGGCTACCACCAGCGTAGCGCGGTTGATGATGGTCTTGGGCCCGTGTCGCAGTCCAAGCGGCGACTCCCCTATGCTCACCACTCGTCCGTCGGTGAGCTCCAGCATCTTCAGTGCGGATTCCAGCGCGAGCGCCTTCAGCTCATTGCTGCCCAGGTAGATGACCCGGTCGAAGGGCTTGCCTGCCAGAGCTGCCATCAACGGCAGCTGCTCTGCAAGCAGCTGCTGCCCCGCGTGTGCAAGTGCGTCAATGTGGGCGGCACCGGCCGGGATGACACGCAGCGCAAGGGCCGCTGCCAGCAACATCCCGGTGAAACTCGAGGTCATGGCGAAGCTGCGGTCATTGCAGGCGTCCGGCAGTACCACGGAGCGGCCGTGCCGGACCGTCGGCAGGCGCCGCTGCAGCTCTCCCTGCGGGTTGCAGGTGATGACGAGATGGTGGCAATCGGCGAGCAGCTGCTCGCACAGCTGCAGTGCCGCCACGCTTTCGGGGCTGTTGCCTGAGCGCGCAAAGTGCACCACCAGCGTGGGACCCGCCCGCACCACAGTGGTTGGTCCCGATACCAGGTCTGTGGTGGCAACCGCCGTGGCGGCGCGGCCGCTGCGCGACAGCGCCGGGGCCAGGCACTGGCCGATGTAGGCCGAGCTTCCGGCGCCGGTGAGCACAATGCGCAACCGTGGATCGGCGAGCAGAGGCGCGACGAATTCGTCCAGGGCGCGTTCACCGGCCATTTGCTGCGCAATCTGCCGCCAGACCTGCGGCTGCTGGGCGATCTCGCGCGCGGTCCACAGCGCGCCGGCAGCGCGCAGCTGCGTCGCCTCCATACCCAGCACCCCGGTCGGGTCGCTCACGGGCGGCGGTCCGTTCAGCGATGCCAGGAGATGCCCAGGATGTAACTGCGGCCGTAGGCACTGTAGCCGTAGCCGACGCCGCTGCTGCTCTGACCGACGCTCTGGCCGGGCGCCCACGGCAGCAGCGGGTCGCCGTTGAGGTACGTACGGGCGATGGAGTCGGTCAGGTTCTGGCCTTCCAGGTACACCTCGAATCCGCCGCCGAAGCGGTAGTGCAGGCTCGCCGTCACCCAGTCGAAGGGATCGGAGATCGCGGGCCAGCCGGGAACCTCCGTGCACTGCGAACAGGAGGCCGTGTAGCCGGACTGGTGATCCCAGTTCACGTCCGCGGCGATCGGACCCTTGTCATAGAGCAGGCCGATGGTGAAGGTGGTCGGCGGCGCCTGGTTGATCGCGCCGACGAAGGCGCCATTCTGGTCGTAGCTGCGCGTGCGGGTGGCGGTGAACTGCATGCGGGTGCCGAAGCCGTTGTCCATGATGTGCTGCCAGGTCAGCTCCACGCCGGAGTAGGTGCTCCTGGCGCCATTGGCGGGCGCATACACGGTCCAGAGGAACGGCACGCCCGGCACTGTGCCGGGCTTGCCGCCGTCGTACTTGATCGTGCCCAGGTCCACGCTGGTCTGGGTACCGGAGTAGATGTCGTTCAGGATCTTCTTGGCAAACACCGCGGCAGTGAAGGCCGAGTGGGGAGCGTAGTACCACTCCAGCGACAGGTCCGCCTGGTTGGCCCGCACCGGCTTCAGTCCAGCCGTGCCGCCGTAGTACAGCTGCGGGTCGCCGTTGAGCGCGTTGTTGCTGGAGGTGGGCGCAAGGTAACTCAGGTCAGGCCGCGCCATGGTCTGCGCCGCACTGAAGTGCGCCTGCAGGGAGTCGGGCACCACCCAGTACGCGAAGTTCAGCGAAGGCAGCGCCATGGTGTAGCTGCCGTTGGCGCCGATGGGCTGCGAGGTGCCGTAGTCCACCGTGTAGCTGACCGTGGTGCTGTTGGGATTGAGCGTCCACAGATCCACCGGCACCGCCGCCGCGGTCTGCGCCGTGGTGGTCGTGTGCAACAGGCGCAGGCCCAGGTTGCCCGACCAGCGCTCGCCGGAGAACAATCCTTCCAGGTAGCCGGAGATGCTCTTCTCCGTCACCGCGTAGGAGTTGTACGGATTGACCTGCGGCTGGGTCAGCGCATAGTCGAACACCGTCGGGCACGGCAGCGAGGTGCAGGCGAGCGGATTGGGCTTGCCATCCAGGCTCCTCATGAAATTGATCAGCTGCGCCACGTTCAGGACCGGCAGCGTCGTGGGGTAGGAGCCACCCGCGCCGTGCATGAAGTTCGGCGGGCTCGTCATGGAAACGACGTTGAAGCCCTGCGAGCCGAAGGAGTAGGGCGCGCACTGCAGCGGGCAGCCGGCCGTCAGGTAGAGTGTGCCGTATTGGCTGGAGCCGTTGGTCCAGTCGTTGCTGATGTCCTGGCGATCCTTCTCGCGGCGGGTGCCGCCGACGCCAAACAGCAGTTTGTCGAAGGCGCCGAGCTGCGCCCGCCAGCTGCCATCCAGGCTGAAGCCGGTGATGCGGTCGTGCACCGAATAGCCGTTGAAGCCGTCGTAGTGCGTGGACCAATACTTGTTGTCGTTCAGGAAACCGGAGTTCATGAGCGCGGTGTAGGAGCAGTAGCCGGCATTGGTGGCACTTACGGTCCCGGGCGGACAGGCGGCGAGACCCAGCTGCGCAGGTGGCACCGCAACGTTCAGGCCCGGCAGGGAATGCGGCAGGTCGGTAAGGTTCAGGATATCGCGCGCCACCGGGGAGCTGTCGACCAGGCCGGCGGTCACGAAGCTGTCCTGACCGCCCTCGGGCCGGCTGGCGGTGGAGCGATAGAGGTCGATGGCCAGAGTCAATCGATCGTTCGGCTGCCACTGCCCGTTGAGTCCGTACATCCAGGTATCCACCTTGCGGTTCACGGTGTTGTTCACCATCTCCGGCTGGAACTGGTCGACGCTCACCGCCGTGATCACCCCGTTGTGCACCACGGCGTTGTTCTCCCACGGCGTGCCGTCGGGATTGGCGGCGAAATAGTAGGACTCGTTGTAACCCTGCTGCGGGTCGTTCAAGTGGGTATAGAGCACGTCGGCGGCCACACGGAAAGCGTCGTTGGGCCGCCACTCCAGCTTGCCCATGAGCGCGTCGCGCTTCTTGTCATCGAAGATAGAACCGAAGGTGATGCAGCAGGGTGTCGCCGTAAGCGGGATCGACCCGGGGGGCACCGCTCCGGTGGTGGGGTCCGGCTGCGGATAGAACACGGGGCCGTTGGGGTTGTAGTACACCGGACCATAGATGTTCTGGTTGTAGGCGTTGAGCGAGTCGGTACGGACGTTCTGCGATGAGTGCACCGCCCCCAGCACCAGCCCAAGCGTTCCCGTATCGTTGGTATCGGTCATGAAGGCCGCGAACTTGCTGCCGTGCAGGCGCGACATCTGGTTCCAGTCACCTTCCGCATGTGCGCCGATGTGCAGGCCCGGCTTGTCGAAGGCACTGGCGGTGCGCAGGTTGACCGTGCCGCCGATGCTGCCCTCCACGGCGGAGGCCTGGGGAGACTTGAGCACCTCGGCGCCGGTGATCAGCTCGGCCGGCAACACGTCGAAGGCCAGGTCGCGGCTGTCGTCGTCGCTGGCGAGAATGCGGTTGCTGAGCGTCACGATGTTGTAGCTCTTGCCCAGGCCGCGCACGCTGATCGAGGCGCCTTCACCGCCGGTGGTGCGCTTGATCGTGATGCCGGGCAGGTGCTCCAGGGAGTCGGCCACGTCGGCGTCCGGAAAACGTCCCAGTTCGGTCGAGTCGATCGAGTCCAGCACCACCGCGGCGTTCTTCTTGGTGTCGAGCGACTTCTCCAGGTTCGCGCGCAGGCCGGTCACGACCACTTCCTGCAGTACGTCCTGACTGCCTGAGCTCGTGGCTGTGCCGGCCGCGGCCGCGGCGTCGGCTGCGTGTCCCGTGGCGGGCATGCCCGCCTGCAGCATCAGCAGCAGCGCGCAGGTACCCACGGTCGAACCGGTGCTAAGGAAGATCTTCATGATGCGGATCCCTGTGGTTGGTCTGCGGGCTGCACGCCCGTGAATACGGCATGAGAACCTGGTGGATGTGATGCACAGTGAGTTCGGGGAGGCGGGCCGGGATCTCACCGGCGCGGACGGCGGCGCAGGCCCCTGGCAGATACTGCGACAACAGGGCAAGCGGGACCGTGGCGCGCTCGAAGGCAGCCGTGAGCCGCGCCAGCGCCCCGACCACCGCGGCATCCGGCCAGTAATAGCGGATGCGATCGCTCAGGCTGAACTGCAACTGCAGATCGAGCGCATGCCCGCTGGCGTGGTAGTACCTGCGCCAGTGGGAAGGGTCGGCCCGCATCGCGGCCAGCAGTGCCGCGCGCACGTTGGCCGCGCGCGACTCGCCGTGCCACTCGCGGTCGATGCAGTCGAGCGCCCAGACGGCCTCGCGCAGTGCGAAGGTGACGGCCGGGCCCACTTTCAGGATTGCGAAGTGGTCGCGCACCAGGGCGCGCAGTGCCGGTGGTGACTGGTAGTCCGTGGAGTGGGCCTCGAATACCAGGTGCGGCATCCCGCCGATGCACTCGCTCAGGTCCCGCGCCCTGGCGGGCTGGTAGTCGATGACACGGTCGTGGTCGAACTCGACCCCGGGCTGCACCACCAGGCCAACAACCCGCTCCCAGGCCGCCTGCAGGCCGGCGGCCGCGAAAGCTTCACGATGGGCAGCGACCGTGGCCAGCGCCGCCTGCGGCTGAGTCACTGCAAGCTCGTGCAGGTCCTCCTGCGCGCCGCCCGGCACGGGGACCTCGGTGCCGACCACGTACACAGGCGGCTCGCCGCCCGCCTCCTGCCACGCGGCCTCGGCGTGCGCGCACAGCGTCGCGGTACGCGCTGCCACCGTCCGGTCCGGCAGCACCGGCGGATCGTCGGCGCAGGACATCGAGCAGTCCAGGTGGATTTTGCGGAAGCCCGCCTGCACATACTCGTCCACCATGACGGCCGCGTGCCGCAGTGCCTGTGCCGCGGGCAGCGATTGCCACGCGTTGGGCCCGAGATGGTCCCCGCCCAGCAGCAGGCGCTGGCGCGGCAGGCCACTGTCATCCGCAAGTCCCAGCACCAGGTCGCGGAACTGCGCCGGGCGCATCCCGGTGTAGCCGCCCTGCTGGTTCACCTGGTTGGAGGTGGCCTCGATGAGTGCGTGGCCGCCGGTGGCGCGCGCGTGCGACAGCGCGGCACGCAGTGCCAGCGGATGCGCGCTGCACACGGAGGTGATGCCCAGCGGCTCACCGGCGCGGTGACGGCGTGCCAGGTCCAGCATCGCTCTCACGCGCTCTCCTCCGGCTCGGCGGCCAGCAGCGCCGCCGCCAGGAAGGCGAGCACAATGCCCGCAATCTTCAGCGGATGCGGCACCAACCCCAACAGTGCCAGTGAGATCAGCGCGGTGATGAGAGGGGCGCCGGCGTTGGCGAGCGGGGAAACCACGATCGCCTTGCCGAAGCGGAAGGCGTAGACCAGCGTCAGTGCGCCGATCGCGTTCAGGATCTGTGTCAGCGCCGCCACGTACGGCCCTTGCCAGCCATAGTTGATGGGCCGGGAGAAGTCTGTCATCCACAGCGCCACGGGGATCAGGGCCAGTGCCACGAGCGCCATGCAGACGAAGATCGCCTCCGCGCTCATCGTGCGGTTGGCGAGCTTGATGAAGAACGCCTGGACGCCCCAGGCGGCGAGAATGACGAGCGAATACGCAAACCAGGCGACGCCGTGGCCGAAGAGCCCGGCGCGGGGCTCGTAGTCGAACAGCGGCAGCGAGAGCAGGGCGAGCACGATCCCCAGCGCGCCGACTCGTGTGGTGCGCTCGTTGAGCCACAGCAGCGACAGGGCGATGGTCACTACCGGCGACAACGCGATCAGCGGAAAGATCAGGTAGGTCGGCCCGGTGTGAACCGCGTGGAACAGCAGCATCTGCCCACCGGCGCCGGTGAGCCCGATCAGCGCGCCCAGCAGCAGCGAACGGCCATCGCGCGGCAGCTTCCAGTCGATGCGCGACAGCGCGTACAGTGCGGGCGGAATCATGGTGAGCGCCCAGACCACGTAGATGAGCGTCTCGGGAAAGCCGTGTTCGGCGGGGAAGCCTGCGAACGCTCCCCACACACCCCAGAATGCGGTGGTGATCAGTGCGAACATCAGTCCGGCGCGGCGGGTCATCGCGGTACCCGTTGGTGGCGCGGACGGGCCTGCACCGGGGTTGCCGTGAGGGGCGGCTGACGATTCGCTCAAATGCACTCCCATATTGATTCGAAAGTAAACGAAAGAAAAAATAGCCGTTTGATTTTTCCTTTTCTTTTATTCACTATTTCGAAATCTTTCATGTCTGTCAAGAGACGGCTGGATGAGCTCCCCTAGCACGACCCGGCGGCAGTTCCTGCAGCTGGCGGCCGGCGCCGGTATGGCGCCCGGCGCACTCGGCGGTCTTGCGCTGGCCGCGACTGAGGGCGGAAATCCCGATCCAGCCCCGGGGACGGCTGCGCCCCACGAACTGGCCGACGCGGTACTGCAGCTGCGGTTCGATCAGCAGCTGCGCTCACGCCTGGCGCACTGGCGCGGCGGCACCGCGTATCCGCTGACACCCTGGATGGCGAGCGAGTGGCTCGAACTCGAAGGCGGCGCGCGCATCACCTTGTTCAGCGTCGACCGCGATCAACACGAGCCACTCGAAGGTCCGCGTGGCAGGGGCGAGCGGCTGACGATCTCGGGAGTCGGTGTTTCCCAGGATCAGCCGACTGCGGGCGCCGCCGCGCGCTTGCGCAAGACGCTGCGGGCGGAGCTCTACGAGCGCCATCCCGGACTCGTGTTCTTCCAGGTGGAGTACCGGAACGTCTCCGACTCCCCCGTCGCCCTGCGCGCCTGGCGCAGCGCCGACCTGGAGCTGCCAGGTTCGGACGCGCCGGCGCAGGGCGACACGACGGCTGAGCCGACAGCGCGCGAGGAGACGCGCTTCTGGTCCTACTGCGGCAGCACGCACGCCGACCGCCGCGACTGGGTGCAGCCGGTTCACGTGGGCTTCGACCAGGACAACTACCTGGGCATGACGGCATCAGACTATGGCGGCGGCATCCCGGTGGTGGACGTGTGGCAGCGCGATTGCGGCGTTGCCCTGGGTCACCTCGAAACCCATCCGCGCCTGTTGTCACTGCCGGTGCGGCGCACTGGCCGCGGCGTGCGCATGGCGATCGCCGGGAAAGTCACCGGGAAACTTGCCCCAGGCGAGAGCTTCAGCACACCGCAAACCTTCATGGCGGTGCATACCGGCGACTATTTCGCCGCGCTCGATGCCTACCGCCGCGTCATGGCGGAACAGGGCCTGTGTCCGGCGCCGCCGCCGCAGGCCGCGTACGAGCCCATCTGGTGTTCCTGGGGTTACGAGCGCAGCTGCACCGTAGCGCTGATCGAGGGCACCCTGCCGAAGGTGCGCGACCTCGGCCTGCGCTGGGCGGTGGTCGATGACGGCTGGCAGACCAACGTCGGCGACTGGCGGCCCGCGCCCGACAAGTATCCGCGCGGCGATGCCGACATGCGCGCGCTCACGGACCACATCCGCGCCGGGTCGCTCAAGCCGCGCCTGTGGGTTGCGCCGCTCGCGGCCGCGCCCGGCTCGGACCTGCTGCACGATCACACCGACATGCTGCTGCTGGATGCCGACGGTGCGCCGCAGCTCATCTCGTGGTGGAACAGTTTTTACCTGTGCCCCGCTTATGCGAAGACTGTCGCTTATCACGAGGAGCTGGTGCGTCGCATCCTGGGCACCTGGGGTTATGCGGGACTGAAGATCGACGGCCAGCATCTCAACGGCGTCGCCCCCTGCTACAACCCGGCGCATCGCCACGCCCGTCCTGAGGAGTCGCTCGAGGGGCTGCAGGACTTCTTCCAGGCGCTGTATCGCGTAGCGATGCGCATCGACCCGCAGGCCGTCATGGAGCTGTGTCCCTGCGGGACGGGCTTCTCGTTCTTCGACTTCTCATCTGTCAACCAGGTGCCGGCCTCCGATCCGGAGTCGTCCTGGCAGGTGCGTCTGAAGGGCAAGACGCTCAAGGCGCTGATGGGCGGCGCCGCGCCCTTCGCCGGCGATCACGTGGAGCTGAGTGACGGCGGTGATGACTTTGCTTCCACCGTCGGCATCGGCGCGGTGGTTTCCACCAAATTCACCTGGCCCAGGGACCCGAAGCCCAGGGACTCGTTTCTGCTGACGCCGCAACGCGAGGCGCTGTGGCGCAAGTGGATCGGGTTATATAACGAGCGCATGCTGCCGCAAGGCAACTATCGCGGTGAGCTCTACGACATCGGATTCGACAAACCCGAGGGGCACGTGGTCGAGAAATCAGGGCGGCTCTACTATGCTTTCTATGCCCGGCACTGGCACGGACCGATCGCCTTGCGCGGCCTGAAGAGCGGTGTGCGCTACCGGCTGCGCGACTATTTCAACGGCCGTGACTTCGGCCACGTCACTTCGTCCGCGGCACCGATGCCGTTCACCTTCCAGCGCTTCCTGGTGCTCGAGGCCTTGCCGGTCTGATGGCAGGCGCGCGCGAACCCGACCTGCTCATCGAGGAGCGCCGGCGGCGCATCTGCGAGCTGCTGCGCGAGCACGGCCGGGTGACTGTGCCCGCGCTCGCGGCCCGCTTCGGGACTTCCCAGGTCACGATCCGTGCCGACCTGTCGGCCCTCGAGGCTGCCGGCGCGCTGACACGCACCCACGGCGGGGCGCTGGCGGTGTCCGACGCCGACCAGTCCCTGAGCGTCAAGCAGCTGCAGCATCACGCCGAGAAGGTACGCATCGCCCAGGCCGCTGCCAGCCTGATCCGTGACGGCGAAACCATCATCATCGACTCGGGCACCACCACCGCGGAGATCGCACGCTGCATCCGCTCTTTGCCGCTGTCGGCCCTCAACGTCGTCACCAACGCGCTCAACGTCGCCGCGCTCCTGGTCGATGTGCCCGCGGTGCGGCTGATCGTGCCCGGCGGCATCCTGCGCCGCGAATCCAACTCACTCACCGGCCCGATGGCGCAGGCCGCACTCGCTACGCTGCAGGCCAACCGCCTGTACCTGGGGGCCGACGGCATCGATCCGCAATTGGGCGTCATGACCCCGCACCTGGCGGAGGCCGAGCTCAACGCACGCATGATCGCGATTTCGCGCGAGGTCGTGGTGGTGGCCGATGCCTCCAAGTTCGCGCGCCGCAACATTGCGCTCATTGCCCGCACCGGCCAGGTGAATCTCCTGATCACCGACAACGCCGCGCCCGCGCCGGCCGTGGAGCAGTTGCGCGCCCGCGGAGTGCAGGTGCAGCTGGTATGAAGCCCGCGATGCGCCGCCGCGGTGTGGCGCCGGCGGCCATGATCCTGGCGGCCTGTGGCCTCGCCATCGGCAGCGCAGGCGCCGCGCCGCAGGCCGCCCCCCCTGCCGCCGCGGCGCAGTACTACCGTGCGGACGACTTCGCGCGCGTCTCCAAGATCGATGCCCATGTGCACATCCACGGGCGTGCCGACCAGTTCATGAAGCAGGCGCTTGCGGACAACTTCCGCATCGTCGAGATCAACGTCGATTACCCTGATTTCCCGCCGCTGTCGCAGCAGCAGCAGGATGCACTGTCGCTGAAGGCGCGCTACCCCGGAAGGGTCGCCTGGGTCGGCAGCTTCCTGGTCCGGGGATTCCAGTCCCCGGACTGGAGCGCGCAGGCGATCCGCCAGATCGCGCAGGCAGATGCCGCGGGCGCGGTCGGCATCAAGGTCTGGAAGAACATCGGCATGGCGCTGCGCGATGCCGCAGGGCACTACGTCATGCTCGACAATCCGCGCCTCAGCCCGGTGATGGACTATATCGCGCAGCATTACCTGGTCCTCGTGGCCCATCAGGCCGAGCCGCTGAACTGCTGGCTGCCCATGAGCAGGATGACGGTGCGCTCGGATCGGGAATACTTCAGCGAGCACCCGCAGTACTACATGTACCGCCACCCGCAGATGCCCTCGCATGCGGCGATCCTTGCCGCGCGCGATCGCGTGCTCGCAGCACACCCGGACCTGAGGGTGGACGCGGTGCACCTGGCCTCCCTCGAGTGGGACGTTGATCGGGTCGCGCAGTTTCTGGAGCGCTTCCCGACGGCGCGCGTAGACCTGGCCGCGCGCCTGGTGCACCTGGAATACCAGGCGACCCGGGACCGCGCCAGGGTGCGCCGCTTCCTGATGCGCTATCGTGACCGTGTGCTTTACGGCAGCGACGAAGCCTACGGGCCGCAGGACGACAACCCCGGCGCCGTCGCGGACATCCATCGGCACTGGGTCGAGGACTGGCGCTTCCTTGTGACTGACGATGCGATGCACTCCGCGGATTTCACCGGGGGATTCCGCGGACTGAGGCTGCCGCGGGACGTGGTGGAGCAGATCTATCGCCGCAATGCCGAAGCACTGTTCGGGGACGGTTGGCATTGAAGTCAGCGGACCTGCTTGCCGGCCTGTCCATCGCGGGCCTGCTGCTGCCCGAGGCGGTCGCCTACTCCGGCGTCGCCAACCTGCCGCCGCAGGCCGGCGTGCTGGCGTTGTTCGCCGGGCTGCTGTGTTACGGCCTGATCGGCCGCAGCCGCTTCGCAATTGTGACCGCGACCTCCTCCTCGGCTGCAGTGCTCGCCTCGGCCACGGCGGCCCTCGGCGCGGGCGATGTGACGCAAAGGGTGGCTTTCGCATCCATCCTGGTGGCGGGCGCCGGCGTCGCCTTCACGCTGGCGGCGGCGCTGCGGCTCGGCGCGATATCCAACCTGATCGCCCGCCCGGTGCTGCGCGGTTATGCCTTCGGGCTGGCGCTGGTGATCGCCGTCAAGCAGTGGCCGAACCTGGTGCAGATGCATCCTCACGCCAGCGGCTTCTTTCCACTGCTGCTGGAGCTGTTGCGCGGCGCAGGCACCTGGCATGTCGCGAGCCTCGCCTGCGGGCTGGCCGCGCTCGCCGGCCTGTTCGTGCTCGAGCGCGCGCCGCGCCTTCCGGGGGCGCTGGTGGTCATCGTGGCCAGCATCCTGCTGTCCGGCACTCTCGCGGCGCATGGCGTGAAGCTGACCGGCATGATCGACCTGACTCTCGCCGCGCCGCACTTCACCCGGCCGGCACAGGGGCAGTGGCTGCAAATGTGCGAGTTCTCGCTGGCGCTGATGTTCATCCTGTACGCGGAGTCCTACGGCTCCATCCGCACCTTCGCGCTGAAGCACGACCAGCCGGTGCAGCCGAACCGCGATCTGCTGGCCCTGGGCGTCGCCAACATGGTCGGCGGGCTCATCCAGGCGGCGCCGGTGGGCGCCGGTTACTCCGGCACCTCCGCCAACGAGGCTGCCGGGGCCACCTCGCGCCTGGCGGGGTTGACGGCCGCGCTGGTGATCCTGGTCATGGTGCTGCTGCTGCTGCCGTGGATCGAGCGCATCCCCGAGCCGGTGCTGGGCGCCATCGTGATCCACGCCGTCAGCCGCTCGCTGCGCCTGTCGGCCTTCCAGGAGTATTTCCGCTGGCGCCGCGACCGCCTGACCTCCTGCGCGGCGGTGCTGTCGGTCATGGTGCTCGGGGTCCTCAATGGCCTGCTCGCGGCGATCGCCCTCAGCCTGGCGCTGCTCATCCGTTCGCTGGCGACCCCGGCCGTGTCGGTGTTGGGCAGGGCGGGCGAGCATGACTATGTCAGTGTCAGCCGTTACCCGAGCGCGCGCCTCGTGCCCGGGATCACCGTGCTGCGGCCCGAGCAACCGCTGTTCTTCGGCAATGCCGAGCCGGCGATGATGCAGGCGCGCCAGCATGTGATGAACAACCCCGGATCGAAACAGGTGGTCCTGAGCCTGGAGGAATCTCCGGATCTGGACGCGACGGCGATCGAGACGCTGCGGGAGTTCGGCGACTGGCTGCAGGCCCACGGCGCCGCACTGCGCCTGGCGCGGCTGAAGGACCGCGCCCGGGACGCCCTGGCGCGGGCCGACCTGCCCTGCCTGTCCGGTCCGGGCGCCCTGGATTACGCCAGCGTGGATGATGCCGTGCAGGGCCGCACTGTCCTGTGATGGGCCCGCTCTGCCCGCGCCCCAGGGGACCCTCCCCCCGCGTCGGCCGGCGCTTCGTGGTAGGCTTTCAAGTCCGATGCCCTGGAACGGCGACCATCCATCCGGAGGACACTATGGCGGATGACAAGACCCCCGCGGCACCTGCGGCCGGCAACAACCCCTACACCCAAACGCACGTGGTGCAGTCAGGGGACACGCTGTCGAAGATCGCGCAGAAGTACTACGGCGATCCTTCGCTGTATACCCAGATCTTCGATGCCAATCGCGACATCCTGAAGGATCCGAACAAGATCTCTCCCGGCCAGAAGCTGCGCATTCCGTAGGTTTTTCGACTCAAACCCCCGAAACTACAAGAGGATCAAGCACGATGAAGAAGTTATCCGTCTGGCTGCTGGCGATGCTGGCCGCCTTTGCGATTGCCGGCTGCGCCAACCAGAAGGCGCCTGCCGAACAGGCCATCTCCGGTGCCGAGACCGCCCTGGCCGCGGTGCAGGACGCCGCGCAGAAGTACGTTCCCGATCAGTACCAGACCGTGCAGACCCAGCTCGCTGGCCTGAAGGACGCCTTCGCCAAGGGTGACTACAAGGGCGTGCTCGCCCAGGCACCGCAGCTCACCTCCGCCATCAACAGCCTGAAGGATGCCGCCGAGGCCAAGAAGGCTGACGCCGAGGCTGCCATGGCCAAGGCCAAGGATGCGTGGGGCGGCATGAGCACCGACCTGCCGAAGATGGTCGAGGCCATCACCAGCCGCGTGGGCATGCTGTCCAAGTCGCGTCACCTGCCCAAGGGCGTCACCAAGGAAGGCCTGGCTTCCGCGAAGTCCGGCCTGGATGAGCTGAAGACCGGCTTGAACGACGCCACCGCCGCTGCCACCTCGGGTGACTTCACCACGGCGGTCAGCAAGGCCCAGGCCGTGAAGGACAAGGGCGCCGAGATCATGAAGGCGCTGGGAATGGGATCCTGAGCGAGCTTAAGCTCGATGACCCGGGTTCGCCTTTGAGGGCGAACCCGGGTGAGTCCCGCGCACCGCGCCTTCTTAGTCTTTCTCCTGGCCAGATGTAGCCGGTTCGCGAAGCGAACCGGCTGAGGAGTGGCGGGCAGCGCCTGGCAAGGGGCGCGCAGCGCCTGGCAAGGGGCGCGCAGCGCCTGATAAGTGGCCGGTCAGGTCATAGGCATCTGACCCGGTGATGGTTACCTCGGCCCAGTCACCCGCCCGCAGCGCGCCAGCCTGCGGAATCCTTACCACCCCGTCGATCTGTGGCGCCTCGGCGGCACTGCGCGCAATTGCGCCCCCGTCCGCCACTTCGTCCACCAGCACCCGGATGCGCTGGCCCATGCGGGCCGCAAGACGTTGCGCGCTGATCTGTGCGGCACGCTCCATGAAGCGCGCGTAGCGCTCTTCCTGCACCTCGGGGGCGACGTGTTGGGCAACGGTGTTGGCGGCGGCGCCCTCCACCGGCGAATACTTGAAGCAGCCGACCCGGTCGAGCTGCGCCGCATCCAGCCACTGCAGCAGCTCTGCGAACTCCGCGTCGGTCTCCCCGGGGAAACCGACGATGAAGGTACTGCGCAGGGTCAGCTCCGGGCAGTCGCGGCGCCACGCGGCGATCCGCGCCAGCGTGTCTTCCGCGTGCGCCGGACGGCGCATACGGCGCAACACCGACGGGCTGCCGTGCTGGAACGGAATGTCCAGGTAGGGCAGCACTCGCCCCTGCGCCATCAGCGGGATCACCGCGTCGACATGTGGATATGGATACACATAGTGCAGGCGTACCCAGACGCCGAGCTCCCCGAGCCCGCGCGCCAGGTCGATGAAGCGGGTCTCCAGACGCCCGCCGCGCCATTCGCCGGCGGCATAGCGCAGGTCGGCGCCATAGGCGCTGGTGTCCTGCGAGATCACCAGCAACTCCTTCACGCCCGCGGCCGCGAGGCGTTCCGCTTCGCGCAGCACCTCGCCAATGGGGCGGCTGTCCAGGCGGCCGCGCAGTGCCGGGATGATGCAGAAGCTGCACTTGTTGTTGCAGCCCTCGGAGATCTTCAGGTAAGCGTAATGCCGCGGTGTCAGGCGGATGCCCTGCGCCGGCAGCAGGTCGAAGCGCGGGTCGTGGCGCGGTGGCAGGTGCTCGTGCACCGCGCTGACGACTTCCTCGTAGGCAGCCGGGCCGGTGATCTTCAGCACGCGCGGGTGACGCTCACGGATCCGCTGCGGCCGCTTCCCCAGGCAACCCGTGACGATCACGCGGCCGTTCTCTTCCATCGCCTCGCCGATCGCATCCAGCGATTCGTCCACCGCGCTGTCGATGAAGCCGCAGGTGTTGACCACCACGACATCGGCGGCCTGGTAGGTGGGGGCGACCTCGTATCCCTGCGCCCGCAACTGCGTGATGATCCGCTCGGAATCCACGAGGGCCTTCGGGCAACCCAGGCTCACGAAGCCGACCCGCGGAACGCGCTTCGCCGGGGTGCGCGTGGGCGCGCTGCTGGGCTTGTTTCTCCGGGCTGGCATAGGGGGCGCGTATGCTAATTCATTGGCGAAAATCGCAGGAAGCGATTTTCGCCGATCCACTGCCGCGGGACCTCGCCGACTCAGGGCTCCTGCGGTTGCGCTGCGGGCGGGGCCGGCGGAATCTGCGGCTGGCGGTGCACCCGGTGCAGGCCGTAAAACACCGCCAGGACCACCAGCGGCATTACCAGCCAGGGCCACACCGCCGGACGGCGCGGCCGCGGGGCGGCTGGCTCAACGGCCATACAGACCCAGCAGTTCCGCGTGCCCCAGCGCCTGCGCGTGCACGTTGAAGCCGACCAGGGCCGCAGTCGCGTCCGCGGGCACTTCCAGTTTCCCGACCTTCAGGGCGTACAGGCGCAGGTAGTAGTGGTGCGGCTTGCCGGGCGGCGGGCACGGTCCACCGTAGCCAACACTGCCGAAGTCGGTGCGGCCCTGCACCGCGCCGGCGGGCAGCAGGTGCTTGCCGGGGTCCCCGGCCCCTGCGGGCAGGGAAGTGGTCGTGGCCGGGATGTTGTAGACGACCCAGTGCCACCAGCCGCTGCCGGTCGGGGCGTCCGGATCGTGCATGAGCAGGGCGAAGCTGCGGGTGCCGGCAGGCGCGTGATCCCAGCTCAGGGCCGGCGACACGTTGCCGCCGCTGCAGCCAAAGCCGTTGAACACCTGCGCCTGCGCCAGGGTGCCGCCTGGCTGGAAGTCGCTGCTGTGCAGCGTGAATTTCCCCGGCGCCGCCGCCGTGGTGCCGGCAGGGTCGGCACCGGCGTGCACCGCCCCCGCCATCAGCATTCCGACAAGTACCCCGGTGTGACGTGGCATATGCGCCCCCTCAGTCGGATCGATTACCGGCCGGCAGTGTGCAGCGTCTGCCGCCCGCCGCGCAACGCCGCCGGCCCGCGCAACGGGGACGAGTCACCACGGCGACCGGCTGGGGCGGCGGTGCCCGGCAGTCAGCGGTAGCCGCGCACCCAGTGGCCGGGCGCCATGCGCCAGGTGTTGCCGACCGGCCGCCAGGCCTGCGGGGCCCAGCGATAGCCCGGGCGGGGTGCGGCCCAGCGGCCCGGGTGCCAGGCGTAGACGCCACGCTCCCAGTACCAGCCGCCGCCGATCCAGAAGTAGCCGGGTGCCGGGGCGACCCCGACGACCTCGTAACGCAGGGGCGGCGGTGCGCTGTAGGCGACCACTTCCCCGTAGCCCGGGGCCGGCGCCACCACGCAACCGCACAGCAGTGCTGCAGTTGCTACGGCGGCCATCGTCCCGCCCCGATTGATGACCTTCATTGCTGCCTGTCTCATGGTTGCGGCCTCAAGGTTGCTCCGGGTAGCGCAGTTCGCGATTGCTGCTGTCCCTAACGCAGGCGCCGCCATGTCGGTATACACACCAACACGCAGGCGCAGGCAGGCGCTGTTCAGCGCCGGTTCAGCGCGCTAGCATGACCCGTGCCCGGGCCTCGTGTCAGCTTCGACCGCGAATACTACCAGCGCTATTACCACGACCTGCGCACGGCGGTGGTGGGCCGCGCGGAAATGCGCATCCGTGCGCGACTGATCGCGGCGGCGGCGGACCACGCCGGGCTGCCGGTGCGCACCATCCTGGAAGCCGGCAGCGGCACCGGTCTGCTCGCCGGCGCGCTGCGGCGCATGCTGCCGCGTGCGCAGTACACCGGCATCGAGGTCAGCGAGTACCTGTGCCGCCGCTACGGCTGGCGTCACGCGCGCATCGAGCAGTTCCGCTCGCGCACCCGCTACGACCTGCTGGTCTGCTATGACGTGCTGCAGTACCTCGAGGACGCCGCGGCCGAGCGCGCCCTCGGCAACTTCGGCCGGCTGTGCCGGGGGTTGTTGTATTTCAGCGCGCTGACGCGCGCGGACTTCCGGGACAACTGCGACCCGGAGCGCACCGACGCGCAGGTCCGGCTGCGCAGCGCCGCCTGGTACCGTCGGCGGCTGCGCCGGCAGTTCCGTGAGCTCGGGCTGGGCCTGTGGCTGCGGCACGATGCGCCGGCGACCCTGTGGGAACTGGAGGGATGATCGTACAATCGGCCCATGGCACACGAATACCAGGCAAGCATCCACTGGGAGCGCGGCAGCGCGCCCTTCACCGACCGCCGCTACAGCCGCGGACACAGCTGGACATTCGACGGTGGACTTACGGTGCCAGCGTCCTCCTCCCCCGCGGTCGTGGCCGTGCCGCTGTCGGTGGAGAAGGCGGTCGACCCCGAGGAGGCGCTGGTGGCCTCGCTGTCCAGTTGCCACATGCTGTTCTTCCTGGATTTCGCGGCGCGCGAGGGCCTGGTGGTCGATGACTACCTGGACGCTGCCGTGGGGGTCATGGGCAGGAACGCCGCCGGACGTATTGCCATGGTGCGCGTGACGCTGCGCCCGCGGGTGCGCTGCCCGGGCGCGCAGCAGCCCAGCCGCGAGCAGCTCATGGCGCTGCATCATCGCGCGCACGAGGCGTGTTATATCGCCAACTCCGTGAACTTCGACGTGCAGGTCGAAGCGATCGTCGCGCCCTAAGTGAGTGTCCCGCCCACCGCAGCGGCCGTGCTGTTTGCCGGCGCAGTGCAATGCCAGGCGACGCCGGCACCCGCCGGTGCGGTGCTGCACGGCTGCGCGCGCGGCTCGGGCGAGGCGCTGCAGGTATTCCTGCAGGGCGAGGCGGCGCGCTCCCTGCCGCCGTGCCTCACGGACCTGCGTATCGAACAGCCGCGTCCGGGCGAGGCGCGCCTGCACAGCCGCGAGCTGGATACAACACTGCCGGTCGCCGCGCTGCACGTGCATCGTGACGTGGGTGCGGCCCTGGCGGCCGCGGTGCCGCCGCGCGCGGCGCCGTGGAGCAAGCGGCTGTTCTGGCGGATGGTGCTGGGACTGGCGCGCAGTTCCGCGGGCCTCGCCCTGCTGACGGCGCTGCGGGGGCGCGGCGCGCGCTGAAGAGCCGCGCCCGCCAAGCCTTCAGGAACCAGGCGAGCCGGCCTCGGCGACCTCGGCCGGCGTTGCCGGCAGTGGGCGTGAGCCCAGCAGCGCAGCGTAATTTCCTATCTGGGCGTGAAAGGCACGCGACCAGGTGAACTGGCGCAGCACCCGCGCGCGCGCCGCGGCACCCACGGCCGCGAGGTCGCGCTGGTAGAGCGCGGCGATTGCCTCGGCCATGCCGGCCGCACTGTTGGGCGGCGCCAGTAATCCCACCGTCTCGTCGATGAACTCCGGGAAAGCGCCGGCGCGCGCCGCGACCACCGGCAGCCCGCAGGCCATGGCTTCCAGGATCACCAGGCCGAAGGTTTCGCGGGTGCCGGCGTGCACCAGCGCGTCGGCGGAGGCGAGCCAGCCCGCCAGCTCGGCGCTGTCGCGCCGGTACGGCAGCATGGTGACGTTGGCGGCCGGCCGGCCGGCGCGCTCGCCGCCAATCAGCAACAGGTGGTACGGCGCACCGAGCTGCGCGAAGGCCTGCAGCAGCACCGGCAGGTTTTTCTCGCGCGCGAAGCGCCCGGCATACACCAGCAGGCGCGCGTCCTGCGGCAGAGCGAGCTGTGCGCGCACGCCGCTGTTGCGCCGCTGCGGGCTGAACACCTCGGCGTCGACCCCCAGCGGCTGCAGGCGGGTATGGCGTACGCCGATCTCGCCCAGGTAGTTGCACATCAGCCGGCTGGGCGCGAACACCACGTCCAGGCGTTCATAGAGCAGGCGGACATAGCGGCGCAGGATGGGTTCGGTGAGCGTCCCGCACCAGCGCCGGCCGGCGAGCTGCGGCAGGTTGGAATGGTAGAAGGCCGCGACCGGTATGCCGCGGCGGCGCGCCACCCGCCAGGCGCACCAGGCCGGATGGAAGGCGTCGCCCACTTCCAGCAACGTCGGTTCCAGTGCCGCCAGGGTGTTGACCCAGCGGCGCGGGTTGAGCGGCAGGCGGTAGTTGAAGGTTCCGGGCACCGGGCGGCCCGGCAGTGTGCAGACCCCGCCCGGCTCGAAGTGCGCCTGCTCCCCGGGGACGACAATGCTGTGCTTCCAGGGGGTGTGCGAAGTGAGCCAGGCGTGCTTGGCCGTCAGGTAGCGCTTCACCCCGCCGCTGGTGGGAGAGAAGAAGAGGGTGGTATCCACCAGATGCATGCCACGATCCCTCGTCCACCGTGCTATCTGGCGGCATTGCACCTTCCTGACGCGATGGTGTCAAGATGGCGGGACTGAAGGATCGAGGGACAACCCATGAAGTGCATGCCGGCCGGTCTGTGCGTGCTGTTGGCGGCGGTGTGGGCGACGGCCGCGGCCGCGGCGCCGATCGAACACGAACAGCTGCAGCAGCTGGTGTCAGCCGAACTGCCGAGCGTCATCGCCTGGCGGCGCGACATCCATCAGCACCCGGAGTTGGGGAACCGCGAAACCCGCACCGCTGCGCTGGTGGCCGCCCATCTGCGCAAGCTGGGGCTGAAAGTGGAGACGGGCGTGGCGCACACCGGCGTGGTGGCGTTGCTGCAGGGCGGCCTGCCCGGCAAGACCGTCGCTGTGCGTGCCGACATGGACGCCCTGCCGGTCACGGAGAAGACCGACGTGCCCTTCCGTTCGCACGTGACCACCAGCTACCGCGGCGAGACCGTCGGGGTGATGCACGCCTGCGGCCACGACACCCATACCGCGATGCTCATGGGCCTGGCGGAAGAACTCACCCGCATGCGTGAGCGCCTGCCGGGCCAGGTGCTTTTCATCTTCCAGCCGGCGGAGGAAGGTGCGCCGGCGGGCGAGGAAGGCGGCGCCCAGCTCATGCTGAAGGAAGGACTGTTCGAGCGCTACCGCCCGCAGGCGGTGTTTGGCATGCATGTCTGGTCGGGTATGAACGTGGGGGAGATCGGCTATCGCGCTGGTCCGCTGCTGGCCGCCGCCGATACCTTCACCCTGCGGGTGCAGGGCCGACAGTCACACGGCTCACAGCCCTGGCACAGCGTCGACCCGATCGTCACCGCGGCGCAGATCATCACCGCCCTGCAGACCGTGGTCAGCCGCAACGTCAATCTCACCGAAAATCCCGCGGTGGTCAGCGTCGGCGCCATCCGCGGCGGCAACCGCAGCAACATCATCCCGTCGCAGGTCGAGATGCAGGGCACGGTGCGCACCTACAGCGATGCGCAGCGCGAGCAGGTACTCACCGCCATCAGGCGCATCGCCAGCCATACGGGCGAGGCCAACGGCGCCACGGCCACAGTCGAGTTCGAGGATCCGCACTACCCGGTGACGTACAACGATCCGAAGCTCACCGCGCAGGCACTGCCGTCGCTGCGGCTGGCGGCCGGCGCGGCGCAGGTGCGCGAGGTGCCGCTGGTGACGGCCTCGGAGGACTTCTCGTTCTTCGCCCGCAAGGTTCCGGGATTCTTCTTCTTCGTGGGAGTCACGCCCAAGGGCCAGGATGCCGATGCGGCGCCCACCAACCACTCCGACTACTTCTACGTGGACGAAAGTGGCCTGGCGGTGGGTCTGGCGGCAATGACACAGGTGGTGGTCGACTACCTGCAGGGTTCCTGAGAGCTTCGGCGTGCGTGTCTGGGCGTTGCGGTGCGGGTCTGGGGTCAGGCAGTCTGCGCGCGCACCGGTATCGCGGTGGAGCGCTGCAGCTCCTCCACGGCGGCGATGACCGCGGCGGCGTCGGCGAAGCGCTCGTCGCGCGACTTCGCCAGCAGTCGCCGCAGGAAGGGCTGAAAGGTCTGCAGCGTCGCTGGCAGCTCCGGCAGCGGGCTGCTGACGTGCTGCTGCAGTACCTCCATGGCCGTGGCGCCCGTGTAGGGTTTCTGGCCGGCGAGCATCTCGTAACAGATGATGCCGAGGCTGTAGAAGTCGGAACGCGCGTCCAGGGTCTCCCCGAGCGCCTGTTCCGGGCTCATGTAGTACGGGGAACCCAGCAGCACGCCGGTGCGGGTGCTGAGCGTGCCGCCATCGAGCGGCCGCGCCAGGCCGAAGTCGATCAGCGCCACGGAGTCGTCCTCGCGCAGCATGACATTGGGCGGCTTGAGGTCGCGATGCACCAGATGCGCCTTGTGCACCACCTGCAGCGCCGCGGCAATCGCCGCGACATAGTGCAGCGCCTGCGCCAGCGACACACCGCGCAGGATGCGCGCCTTCAGGTCGCCGCGCTGCAGGTACTCCATGGCGAGGAATTCATGGCCGCCATGCGTGCCGTAGTCGTAGATCTGCACCACCAGCGGGCTGCTGACCGCCATGACGGCCGTGTATTCGCGCTCCAGCAGCATGCGCTCCTGCGCTTCGTCGCGACGGGACTTGCTGACCTTCAGCGCCACGCCACAGCCGCGTGCCGCGCTGTGGGCGAGGTACACCGCGGCCTTTTCGGACTCGCCGATCTTCAGACGCAGGGTGTAGCCGGGGATGACCTCGGCGTTTGCCGCCGCGAGCAGTGCGGCCACGCTGGCCGGCTGCAGCTCCGTCTCGCCAGGGGCCACCGGGTCATCAGCCGCATCGTGCGCCGCGAACACCTCCTCCACGGGGGCTGCGACGGAGTTGCCGCCGGGCGCGTCGGCGGCGGCGTAAATTTCCTCACCCGCTGTTGCTGTTGTCGCGGGCGCGGCAGCAGCCACAGCGGATCCACCGGCGGTTGTGTCGGCGGCCGCGGTAGCGGCCGCGGCCCGTGAATGCAACGCCAGGCTTGCCAGGCGGCGCGCCACGCGCTTTTCCACCCGCCGCAGTGCGACCGTCACGGCGGTGTTGAGGCGCTCTGGGGTCAGCAGCCGCTTGGGCAGATAGTCCGCCGCCCCCAGCCGCAATGCGCGCACCGCGGTGAGTTCGTTGCCGTCCTCCGCCAGCACGATGATGGCGGGCGCGGCGGGCTGATCGCGCAGCTTGCGCAGCAGCGCCAGGCCGTGGGCCTGCGGATCCTCCGGGCCGGCGCCGAAGGGTGCGCCGAGCACCAGCAGGTCGCAGTCGCGCCCGGAGAAGGTGCCGCACCAGCGCTCGAATTCGGACAGGTTGAGCAGGCTCACGCTGGCCTGCGGGCACAGCACGTCCAGGTGATGGCGCAGCCATTCACCGTAGCGCGTGTCGTTGTCCACGACCAGCAGCCGGGACGGGGGCGGGCGGGCGCTCAAACGCGGCCCTCCTGCATTTCCCGCATGGTGCGTGCCTGCCGATGACAGGCAGTCCCTGCTGCCCCGGCGGCCGCGCGGGCGCCAGGGTCCTCGGGGCGGCGGACAGTCGGGGCCACGGCGGACACAGCCGCCACAAGATGACTTAAGGCTCGCCGCCTGTCGTCAACCGGGCGGAATATCTGTGAAGCGGGTCATTCGCGCGGCAGCAGGAACCTCGAGCCGTTGTATGACAGGACGGCGCCGTCAGGTGTTATGTCATCTACCCGCACCCCGTCCGGCAGCATCTCGCCCTGGCGCAGCTTGTGCATATTGATCATGACGAACCGGTCCGCGGGGCGCGCGGCATAGACGTGCAGGTCCAGGTGCAGTGGCGGCAGGCTCGCCGTGACGGGCGCATCGTGATACAGCGGCACCCCCTCGGCGGTAGCGCGCCGCACGTGCACGCCGCCTGTTCCTCCCGGCTGCTCGGTCGCGGGCGCATAGTCCTGCGGATCCTCGCCGTCGGCGGAGGAATCGGCTGGCGGAACCGGTAGCGCCGGCGGCGGGCCGGAGCTGGCGGCGGCGCCCGCCAGGGCAGGCGCCGCGAAGGATAGCGACGGGCCCGGGGCCGCACTGCCGGCCGTCGCACTGGCTGGGGCCGTGCTGGCAGGCGCGAGGGTTGGTGAGGCCGCAGGAGTCTGTGCAGCCGGCGCCGCGGCAGATGCCGCAGCAGTCTGCGCAGCGGGCGCCGCGGCAATGCCGGGTGCGGCTGAAGGTACCGCCGCCGCCGGTCGGTGTCGCAGCAGCATCCACATCACGACGCCCAGGTTCACCACCAGCAGCGCAACGACCGCAATGGCCCACGGTGGCAGGCCGGTGCGTGGCGGCGCTACGCGCACTTCAAACAGCGCCGGGCCGCTGTGCCGCTGCCGGTCGGATTCGGACTTCTTCAGGGCGTCGAGGATGAACGACATCGGTCACCCGCCAGGGTTGGTGTTGTTGGCCGACAGCAGGGGCGTGCCGGGCGCGGCCACGGCGCCGGCGAGCGCGAGCTGTGTCTGCACGCCGGCGATGCCGTCGACGGTGAGCTGGTGCTGGCGCTGGAAGTCGCGCACCTGCGTGCCCAGCTCCGAATCGAAGACGTCGCTGGCATTGCCGGCGCCGTGTCCGCCGTGCAATTGCTGCAGGCTCTGGCGCAGCCAGCGCACCTCGCCGCCGCGCATGCCGGGCGACAGGGCGCGCACCGGTGTCGCGGCCGGGCGCCACAGGACGATGAAGTCACCCAGCCAGTAACGCGACAGGTCGGTCAGCTTCACCAACTGCGTGCCACCCAGGGAAAGCCGCGCGGTTTCGTCATCGAGCCCGGTCAGCACCACCTGGTAGCTGGAGCCGGCGGGGTCAGTGAGCTGCAGGATCGCCGGACGGTTGTAGAGGCGCAGTTGCCCGAAGGAGCCGCGTTCGGTGGCGCACTCCAGCCCCTGTGCCTGCGCCTGGGTGCAGGGGTCGGTGCTGCCGCGCTGGTACTTCGCTCCCCACAGCGCGAACAGCGCGCCGAAGGCGCTGTCGGTATCCGTCTGCGCCGGGTGGCGGGCGATCAGGTCACTGAGCGAAGCCGTGGCGGCGGGCGAGGCGGGCGGCGCGGTTGGCACGGCGGAGCGCGCAGCGGTGATCCGCGCCGGCGCGGTCGCGGCGCGTACGTGCAGGGTGCGGAGGTTCCACAGCGCCACGGTAGCCCCAACCAGCAGTGCCGCGACCGCGGCGGTCAATGCCCACGGCAGCCATGGCGGGGACAGTCGCCGGCCGAACACCTCGCCGGCGGCATGGCGGACCAGGGGGGCGGTAACGCGGTGCCGGTCCATGGAGTAGGCGCCCAGCAGCGCCCGGTCGCAGATGACATTGATGACGCGCGGCACGCCCTGCGACAGGCGGTAGATCTCGGCGAGGGCGTAGGGATTGATGATGTCGGAGGTGGCGCCGGCGACACGCAGCCGGTGCCGTACGTAGGCCTGCGTCTCCTCCCGCGACAGCGGGTTCAGGTGATAGCGGCCGGTGATGCGCTGCGCCAGCTGGCGCAGTTCGTGGCCGGAGAGCAGCTCGCGCAGTTCCGGCTGCCCGATAAGGATGATCTGCAGCAGCTTCTGGGTGTTGGTTTCCAGGTTGGTCAGCAGCCGCACCTGCTCCAGCACCTCCGGGGCCAGGTTCTGCGCCTCGTCCACCACCAGCACCACGCGCCGGCCGGCGGCGTGGGCGCGCAGCAGGTAGTGGCTGAGGATGTCGACCAGGTCCTTGAGGCTGCCGACGGCGGTGTCCGGGACGCCGATGCCCAGCTCTTCGCATATGGTCAGCAGGAACTCCGGCGCAGTCATGCGCGGGTTCAGGATCAACGCGATCTCGGCGTTGCGCGGTGTCTGCGCCAGCAGCGAGCGCACGATGGTGGTCTTGCCGGTGCCGACCTCGCCGGTGAGCTGCACGAAACCGCCGGCCTCGTTGATGCCGTACAGCAGGTGCGCCAGCGCCTCGGCATGCCGTTCGCTCAGGTAGAGATAGCGCGGATCGGGCGTGATCGCGAACGGTTTCTCGTTCAGGCCGAAAAACTTGAGGTACATGCCTGCGATGCTACTCGATGGTGCTGCCGCGCCGCAGCGCCCGTTCTCCGAATCGCGCCTGGGCCTGCTGCACGGTGCTTGCTACGCGGGCGCTGTCGTGCCCGAACAGCGCCAGCTGCGCGGCCGGCGCCAGCTCGGTGAGCACCACGCCCAGCAGGCGCAGCTTCACCCCGCGGTTGTCGCGCAACCACTGCTCCAGCAGTTCGGCGGCGACCGCGCTCACCGTGCGTGCCTCGTCGCTGGGCGGCGCTATGGCGCGCTGGCGCGTGAAGGTGGTGAAGTCGCCGCGGCGGATCTTGACGCCGACGCACCCGGCCGCAAGCCCGCGCCCCCGCAGCCGCTGCACCGCCAGTCCCGCCAACCGCGACAGTTCCTGTTGCAGGGTGCGCGGGTCTCCCTGGTCGCGGGCAAAGGTGTCCTCGGCGCTCAGGGACTTGTCCGGCAGGTCGGGCGAGACCGGGCGATCGTCGATGCCCGCTGCGCGCGCGCGCACCAGGGCGCTGTAGCGGCCGAACAGCGGCCACAACACGGCATCGGTCGCGCAGCGCAGCTCTCCCAGGGTCGCAATGCCCGCCGCCTCGACCCGCGCGCCGGTCTTGCGCCCGAGTCCCGGCAGGCGGCGCACCGAAAGCGGCCCGAGCACCTCCAGCACCCGCGCCGGCTCCACCACCGTGAGGCCGTCGGGCTTCTCCAGGTCGGAAGCGATCTTGGCCACCAGCTTGTTGGGCGCGACACCCACGGAGGCCGACAGTCCGGTCAGCTCGCGGATGCGTGTCTTGATGTGGCGGGCGATCGCGGCGGCACCACCGGGAGGCTCCTGGCTGGCGCTGACGTCCAGGTAGGCCTCGTCCAGTGACAGGCCCTGCACCAACGGGGTGATTGCGTGAAACACCCCGAACACCTGGCGCGACACCTCGCGGTAACGTTGCATGCGCGGCGCGACCACAATCGCCTGCGGACACAGCCGCAGCGCCGTACTCATCGGCATGGCCGAGCGCACGCCGAAGCGGCGCACCTCGTAGCTCGCCGCGGCAACCACGCCGCGGCCGCTGGCGCCGCCGACCACCAGCGGCCGGCCGGCGAGGCGCGGATCGTCACGCTGTTCCACCGACGCGTAGAACGCGTCCATGTCGACGTGCAGGACCGCGCGGGTCACGGATGCGCTTTACCTGACGACCTTGACGGTGATCTTCTTCGAGATCACCGGCGGATCCAGCGGCACGTGGTTCTGGTCGCCGACGATCAGCTGCAGCGTGTGCCGGCCCGGCGGCAGGGTGAGCATGGTCTCCGTCTGGCCCTTGCCGAAGTGGCGGACGCTGTCGCTGGTGGGCAGCGGCGCGCCCAGATCGGCGGGCACCCCGGTGTCTATGAGCAGGTGGTGGTGGCCGGTGTTCTCGAACCTGACCCCCGCGGGAGCCACACCCATTCCACTGAGGCCGAACTGCACCTTGAACGGATTGTGCACCCGCGCGCCGTCGTGGGGACTGATGATGTAGGTCTGCGCCCCCGGGGGCGAGGGTGTGCGCTCCTCGGCGCCGACGGCGGCGCCGCACAGCAGCAGGGCAAGGCAGGCAGCTAACAGGGTACGCATTGGAGTCTCCTTGGGTTACACCGTCAGGAAGCTGTACACGCTGGTGATCACTACCATGATTACACCGGCGAGGAAGTAAAAGAACCCGACTGCCGTCAGCTTCAGCAGCGTGCGGCCGGGTTTCTGGCCGTAGACCACCCGCATCGAGCGCCAGGCGTACCACGCCACATACAGCCAGGCGGCCGCGGCCAGCCCACCGGCAACGCCCGGCACCAGCCAGGTGAGCAGCCACACGATCGGCGCCAGCAGAAACGCGAAGGCGTGGTTATGGACCAGCCACAACAGGTGCTCGACGTAGTAGCGCCGCGGCCGCCAGTACAGCAACAGCATCGCCGCGGCGAGCAATGGCAGGAACAGGAACATGGCCCGCGGCACGTTGTGCATGAAGGCCTCCTGCAGCGATTGGCCTCTGTCGCGCGTGGCGCGCTGGCAGGCGTGCAGCAGAAGCTCCAGCAAGCGGCCCTGCTGCATGCCCTGGAAGGTGCAGATCGGCTGCGGACGCTGCTGCGGCGACTCACTGGCCGCGGGCACCCCGAGGCTCATGACCTGCGCGTGCTGCGTCGCACCCGCCCAGAGGAAGAACACCACCGACAACACCAGGTACAGCCGCACCGGCGGCAGGTAGGCTACCCGCCGGCCGCGCAGGAACTCGCGTGTCAGGTGTCCGGGTCTGAGCAACAATGCCTGCAGGGTGCGCCACAGGCGCGAGTCGGCGTGCGTCACGTCCTCGAACGCGAGGGTGAGGAAATGCCGCAGCGATTGCACCGGCGACTCCAGGCGCTGGCCGCAGGCGCTGCAATACTTTCCCGGCACGGGCGCGCCGCAGTTGTCACAGCAGGGTTGCGCGGCCGGCGTGTGCACTTTGCCCGCCGCTGCCGCGCGGGGCATCGGCTGCCGGGCGGGCGCCGCCAGGTCGTTCATGCCCGGCGCGCGAAGTCCGCGTCCGGCTGCAGGGCCGGCAACGGCCCGGCCGGGGGTGCCGCCGAGTGGGTGCCGAGCTCGGCAGTGTCAAAGTCATCCACGCGGATCAGCGCCATGACCTTGTCATCATAACTGCGCAGTGCCTGTGCTTCGGCGGGGGTGATGATGCCGGCGGCGAGGGCCTGCGCGATGCGGCCGGGCAGGTCGAGGGCCGTGACGCGGCCGGTCTTGACGCCCTCGACACGGATGCGCCGTTCAAGCGGCTCCATCTGCACCGCCAGCAGCATCGCCTGCTGCAGCAACCCGAGCGGGTTGCCCGGATCGGGTGCCCAGTAGATGCCCTGGCACAACCGTTCGCGGGCATCCGTAGGATTGCTCACCAGCGCCGCAACTGTCCTGCCCAGGCGGTCGTGCGGGGCGGAATAGACGCGGCCGCGCGGAAAGATCAATGCGCGCATCACCCCGGCAAGCGGCCGGTTGGGAAAATTGCGCAGGAAGCCGTGCAGCTGCTCCTGCGCCTGGTACAGCAGGTTGCGGCAGGCCCACTCCACGACCGGCAGGTCCTCATCCTTGCGGCCCTGGTCCTCGTGGTGCTTCAGCACCATGGAGGCCAGGTACATGTAGGACAGCACGTCGCCCAGGCGCGCCGACAGGCTCTCCTTCTTCTTGAGATAACCGCCCAGGGTCAGCATGGCCACGTCCACCGCGAAGGCGAAGGAGGCGGAGAAGCGCGTGATGTGCTGGTAGTAGCGCGCCGTCGGGCCGCGCACCGGGACGCGGGTGAAGCGCGCGTGCGTCAGCGCCATGAGCAGCGAGCGCACGGCGTTGGACAGCGTGAAGCCGATGTGGCCGAACAGGGCGGCATCGAAGGCCGCCACGCCCGCCTTGCGGTCCGGGTCGCGCGCCGAGTTCATCTCGCGCAGCACGAAGGGGTGGCAGCGGATGGCGCCCTGGCCGAAAATCATCAGGTTGCGCGTCAGCAGGTTGGCGCCCTCGACGGTGATCGCCACCGGCACCACTTCGTAGGCGCGTCCCAGGTAGTTGTTGGGTCCCAGGCAGATGCCCTTGCCGCCATGCACGTCCATGGCGTCGTTGGCCACCTGGCGCCCCATCTCCGTCACGTGGTACTTCAACATGGCCGCGGGCACCGAGGGTTTCTCGCCGCCGTCGATGGCGCCGGCCGTGACCGAGCGCGCCGCGTCCATGGTGTAGGTCAGGCCGACCATGCGCGCAATGACCGCCTCGACGCCCTCGAAGCGGCTGATCGGCGTGTTGAACTGGGAGCGGATGCGCGCGTAGGCGCCGGTGGCCCACACGCCCGCCTTGGCGCCGCCGGTGGCGTTGGAGGGCAGCGAGATGCAGCGTCCGACGGACAACTGTTCCACCAGCATGCGCCAGCCCGAGCCGGCGCGCTCGACCCCGCCGATGATGAAGTCCAATGGAACGAAAACATCGTGCCCCTGGATCGGCCCGTTCTGGAACGGGGCGTTGAGCGGAAAGTGCCGTCGCCCGATGCTGATGCCGGGGGTGTCGCGCGGGATCAGGGCGCAGGTGATGCCAATGTCGATGTTGCCGCCAAGCAGCCGCTCGGGATCGAACATGCGGAAGGCCAGGCCGATGACCGTCGCCACCGGCGCCAGCGTGATGTAGCGCTTGGAGAAGTTCAGGCGCAGGCCCAGGACCTCGCGTCCCAGCCACGGGCCGCGGCACACGATACCGGTGTCGGGAATGGAGCCGGCGTCCGAACCGGCGCGCGGTCCGGTGAGCGCGAAGCATGGCACTTCCTCGCCACGCGCCAGGCGCGGCAGGTAGTGGTTCTTCTGTTCTTCCGTGCCGTAGTGGTTGAGCAGCTCCGCCGGCCCGAGCGAGTTGGGTACGGCGACCGTGGATGACACGGTGGCGCTGCGGCTGGCGAGCTTGGCGAGAACGCACGAGTGTGCGTAGGCGGAGAACTCCAGGCCACCGTAACGGCGCGGGATGATCATGGCGAAGAAGCCGCGCGTCTTGAGGTACTCCCACACCTGCGGCGGCAGGTCACCGAGTTCGTGGGTGATGTGCCAGTCGTCGATCATGCGGCACAGTTCCTCGCACGGCCCGTCGAGGAACTCCTGCTCCGCCGCCGACAGCCGCGGTGGTTGCGTCGCCAGCAGCTTCTGCCAGCGCGGCGCGCCGGTGAACAGCTCGCCGTCCCACCAGACCGTGCCGGCTTCCAGCGCCTCGCGCTCGGTCTGCGACATGGACGGCAGCAGCTTCAGGTACGCCTTCATGAACGGACGCGTCACCAGCGCCCGGCGCAGGGTGCGCAGGTTCAGCAGCCACAAGCCGGCGAGCAGCAGCCACAGGAAGCCCTTCCAGACACCGGCAGGCGCGCTGCTGGCGCCCAGCAGGGTGTAGGCGGCCAGCAGCACCGAGAAGGTGATCGTGAAGGCGAGCAGCGACAGCCGCCGGTAGGTCAGGAACAGCACCGCGGCGACGAACAGCAGCGTCAACACCCCGCCGATGCGCGTCAGCGCAAACGCCGCCGCCAGTACCAACAGCAGGGAAACCGCAGCACCGATCATCATTCGCCCCCCGCGGCCCCGATCAAAAAAGGGTCTTTCCGGGGCCGGCGTGAACCCATCCATGGGGCCTGCGGCAAAAACATCCCGGTTTTTGACGCCCCCGGAAAGACCCTTTTTCGCTCGTGTCCGCTCATTTGCGCTATGTCAGCAGATCCTTAACGCCCGCGCGTTCCTCGCGCAGCTCCGCGTGCGTGGCGTCCATGCGCTTGCGGCTGAAGTCATCTACAGCGAGCCCCTGCACGATGCGGTACTGGCCGTTCTCGACGGTGACCGGGTAGGAATAGATCACCCCGTCGGCGATGCCGTAACTGCCGTCGGAGGGGACGGCCATGCTGGTCCAGTCGCCCGCGGCGGTGCCGTGCAGCCAGGTATGCACGTGATCGATCGCGGCGGAGGCGGCCGAGGCGGCCGAGGAGGCGCCGCGTGCCTTGATGATGGCCGCGCCGCGCTGCTGCACCACCGGAATGAAGGTGGATTCGATCCACTGCCGGTCCACCAGCTGGCTGGCCGGCTTGCCCGATACTGTCGCGTGCGACAGGTCGGGATACTGCGTGGCGGAGTGGTTGCCCCAGATGGTGACGCGACGGATGTCGGTCACATGGCTGGCGGTTTTTTCCGCCAGCTGCGACAGCGCGCGGTTGTGATCCAGCCGCGTCATGGCGGTGAAGTTGCGCGGGTCGAGTCCCGGCGCGTTGGCGCGCGCAATCAGTGCGTTGGTGTTGGCGGGGTTGCCCACCACCAGCACCCGTACCTTGCGGTCCGCGACCGCGTCCAGCGCCTTGCCCTGCGCCGAGAAAATCTGTGCGTTGGCGAGCAACAGGTCCTTGCGCTCCATGCCCGGACCGCGCGGGCGCGCACCTACCAGGAGCGCAACCTGGCAGTCGCGGAAGGCGACTTTGGAATCGTCGGTCGCCAGCACCTTGTCGAGTGTCGGGAATGCGCAGTCGTTCAGTTCCATCACCACGCCCTGCAGCGCGGGCAGCGCGGGTGTGATCTCCAGCAGACGCAGGTTGACGCGGGTGTCCGGCCCCAGCAGGGCGCCGGCGGCGACACGGAAGGCGAGGGCGTAACCGATCTGGCCGGCCGCGCCGGTAATCGCAACATTCACTGCGGGTTTCATGGAGTCAGTTTTCTTTCGCTGAGGGGGATGTAAACAAAAGGTCCGGCGAGCTCCTGGCGCAATCCGCGCTTCCTGCGGCGCCTCCGGGCCCACCGCCGAATATTACGTGCGCCGGGGTGAGGCTGCCGGCCCCCCTTTTAAACCCCACAGGCGCCTCTGCCATCCAATTGGTCGGGTTTTAGTGAAATAGTTTGACACTCAACTAGTGATCTAGTAAAGTACAACACCATGGAGAGCGAGAAGGAATAACACCCCTCTGGCTCACCCCGAAAGAGACCTTAACCGATTCGACAAGGAGACCGACCATGAGCACCGCAACCGCCCCCCTGTACCGCGAACTGGCCTGCGCCGCCGCTGCCGCTCTCATCACCCTGATCGCCAGCCTGAGCTTCGTTGAGTCCACGGCCATGGCCCCGGATTTCCAGGCCAGGGCCCAGGTCGCGCACAGCGTCCAGCAGGCGGACCGCGCCTGAGCCGGGATCCCCCCGATACGACCCCAGGAGAAGTCATGAATACGCTCAACCCCAGCCTTTCCCGCGACGTGGCCTGCGCCGCCGCCGCAACCCTGGTCACCCTGCTTGTGAGCCTGAGCTTCGTGCAGTCGACGTCCGCTGCCCCCGGTACGCCGGCGCAGATGCACAAGCGGACCCTGCAAACCGAACCGAGCTGGTTCGGTCAGCCAGAGCCGGCCGTTTTGGTAGATTAGTCCGCTACCCTTCCGCAACAGGTCGCACGCATCCGCATGGACACCCAGTGGGACGACAGCCTGCCGATCTACCGGCAACTGCGGGACCGGGTGGTCGCCATGATCCTGGAGGGGGCTCTCAAGGAGGGCGATCCGCTGCCCTCGGTGCGCAATGTCGCCGCCGACTTCCGTCTCAACCCGCTGACCGTTCTGAAGGGCTATCAGCAACTCGTGGACGAGCAGCTGGTCGAGAAGCGCCGCGGCCGCGGCATGTTTGTCAGCACCGGGGCGCGTACCGCCCTGATGAAGGACGAGCGCCAGCGTTTCCTGACGGATGAGTGGCCGAAGATCTCCGCCACCATTGCGCGGCTGGGCCTGACCGCGGCCGACCTGGAGCGCGCCGCGGCGACGCCACCGCGCAGCGGACCGGCACCCTCAACACCTGCCATGGGTGAGGAAAAATGACAGCGGTAATTGAAGCGCGCGGACTGAGCAAGAGCTACGGCCGCCATCGGGCGCTGGACGCGGTCAGCTTCACTGTAGGCGCCGGCCGTATCGTCGGCCTGATCGGCCCCAACGGCGCTGGCAAGACCAGTGCCCTGAAGGCCATCCTGGGCCTGACACCCTTCGAGGGCGAACTGCGCGTACTGGGCTTCGATCCGCGCTCGCAGCGCGACGAGCTGATGCGCCAGGTCAATTTCATGGCCGACGTGGCCGTGCTGCCCCGCTGGCTGCGTGTGCGGCAGGCACTCGACTACTGCGCCGGTGTGCATCCGCGCTTCGACCGCGCGCGCGCCGCTGACTTCCTGGCCCGCACCGACATCGCGCAGGGCAGCCGCGTGCGCGAACTGTCCAAGGGCATGGTCACGCAACTGCACCTGGCGCTGATCATGGCGATCGACGCACGGTTGCTGGTGCTGGATGAACCGACCCTGGGACTGGACCTGCTGTACCGGCGCAAGTTCTACGACACGCTGCTGAACGACTACTTCGACCGGGAGCGCACCATCCTGCTGACCACCCACCAGGTGGAGGAGGTCGAGAATCTCTTCACCGACGTGCTGTTCATCGAACGCGGGCGCCTGGTGCTCGATGCCTCGGTCGAAGTGATTGCCGGGCGGTACCGCCAGCTCACGGTCAGCGCCGAGCAGTCGGCGCGCGCCCGCGCACTGCAACCCTTCTACGAGCGCGAGGTGTTCGGCCGGGTGGCGATGTTCTTTGACGGCCGCAGCGAAGCCGAACTGCGCACCCTGGGCGAGGTGCGCACACCGTCGATTGCCGACCTGTTCGTTGCCAGGATGCAGGGGACCTTGCAGTCATGAATACCGAAGCCACCGCCGTGGCCAGCCCGCCGGCCGTCAGCGCGCGCACCACGTTGCTGACCCTGGTGCGGCGCGAGTTGTGGGAGCACCCGGCGCTGTGGCGGGTGCCGCTGATCGTGGCCGGGTTCCTGGCGGTCGCCGCCGCGCTGGTCTCCACCCGCGCCACCATCGACGTGGATGCGGGGCACCTGGCGCAGATCGGGCCGGGCATCCACGCAATGGTGCTGAACGTGTCGCAGGACGCCTTCGCCGCGGTCATCTGGCTGTTCACGGCAGTGGTGGTGTCCTTTTATGCACTCGACTGCCTGTACGCCGAGCGCAAGGACCGCAGCATCCTCTTCTGGAAATCACTGCCGGTCTCCGACGGCCAGACAGTGCTGTCGAAGTTCCTCACTGCAATGGTGGCCGCGCCCCTGGCCGCGTTCGTACTGGCGACCGCGAGCCACCTGATCGCTTTTGCCGCCTGGTGGCTGCGCAGTCACCTGGGCGGCGGGTTGCCAGACCTCGTGGGCTGGGACACGGTGGCCTGGCTGCGCGGGGAACTGCTGATGTTCCTGGTCATGCTGCTGGCGGTGCTGTGGTATGCACCGCTGGTGGCGGCCGCCATGCTGCTGTCGGTCGCGGTGAAGCGCTCGCCGGTGCTGTGGGCATTCCTGGGGCCGCTGCTGCTGTGGGTCGCCGATCTGCTGGTCTTTCACACCGGCTGGGTCGCCAGCGTCGCGAAGTACCGCAGCTCGGGTATCTGGGACGCACTGGCCACCCGCGGGGGACACCAGATCGTCATCGACGAGCATACCTACCTGCTCCACGCCCTGAACTGGGGAGCCGCGTTCGGACTTGTGGACCTGTGGCTGGGCGTGCTGGCGGCCGCGGCGCTGGTGTATGCGGCAGCACGCGTGCGCCGCTACCGCGACGACACCTGAGGGCATTCAAAGTCAGGCGCACCCAGCCTGTTGGTGGCGACGGCATTGCGGTGGAAGAATTTCTGAATCGACCGGTATCCGGATGGCTGGCGCCAGGCCGCGACGCCGTATGAGCGTTCACGCCGAGCGCAATACCGACGGCTTGCTGCTCACGCTGGACGGCGAGTGGAGCATCCGCAGCTTTGAATCGTGCGCCGCGGACCTGGGGGCGGTGAACCTTGCCGGCGTGCGGCGACTCACGGTCGATGCCCGCGGGGCCGCGATACAGGACCTGTCGGGGGCCTGGGCGCTCGAGCGTTTCCTGCGCGCCGCGGCCAATGCCGGGATCGCCACGGACTTCCGCGGCGAGCCGCCGGCACCGCTGAAACTGGTGCGTAGCACCCTGGAGCAAGCGGTTGCAGCGCCCCCCGCAAGCCCGGTGGCGGTGGCCGGCCCGGGCGCTGGCCTGCTGGCGGCCGTTGGCCGCCGCACGATGCACGCCTGGGCCGACCTGGTGGAGGGTGTCGACTTCTTCGGCCGGGTCATGACTACGCTGGCGCGCGGGCTCGCACGGCCGCGCCACCTGCGCCCGATCTCCATCAGCCGCCACATCCACGACACGGGTGTCACCGCCATCGGCATCGTGTCGCTGATCGCCTTCCTGATCAGCGTCATCCTCGCCTACATGGGGGCCGAAGAGCTGCGCGGCCTGGGGGCCGACATCTATGTCGCGGACCTGGTGACGGTCGGGGTCCTGCGCGAGCTGGGGGTGCTGCTGACGGCGATCATCATCGCCGGCCGCTCCGGCAGCGCGTTCGCGGCGGAGCTGGGTTCGATGCGGATCAACGAGGAGGTTGACGCGCTCACGGCCACCGGGGTGGATCCCGTCGAGGTCCTGGTGGTGCCCAGGGTGCTGGGGCTGGCGATCGCGCTGCCGCTGCTCACCGTCATCGCCGACCTGGTCGGCATCGCCGGCGGGGGCCTGTTGTGCCGGGTGCTGCTGGACATGCCGCTCAGCCAGTACCTCGGGCGCGTCGATGCCGCCATCTCCGGCACCACCTTCTGGGTCGGCGTGGCCAAGGCGCCGGTATTCGCGCTGCTGATCGCGCTCGCGGGCTGTTACCGCGGCCTGCAGGTGCGCGGCTCGGCGCGCGAACTGGGGCGGCTGGTCACGGTGGCGGTCGTGCAGGCCATCTTCTTCGTCATCCTGGTGGACGCGCTGTTCGCGGTGCTGTTCATGAAGATGGACATTTGAACGCCGCGGTGCCACATACGCCGGTGGTGCAGGTGCAGGGCCTGGTGACGCGCTTTGGTGCGCAGCTGGTCCACGACGGGCTGGACATGGAGGTGCGGGAGGACGAGGTGTTCGGCATCGTCGGCGCCTCCGGGTCCGGCAAGTCGGTGCTGCTGCGCTGCGTGCTGGGGCTGCAGCGCCCGCAGGGCGGCAGCGTGCGCCTGTACGGACAGGACATCACGCGCCTGAGTGAGGCGCAGCTGTTCGCCGTCAAGGCGCGCTATGGTGTCAGCTTCCAGCAGGGGGCGCTCTACTCCGGGCTCACCGTACTGCAGAACGTGCAGCTGCCGATGATCGAACACCTGCGGCTGCCGCCGGCGGACCTTACCGAACTGGGAATGCTGAAAGTGCGCCTGGTGGGGCTGCCCCCCGATGCCGCGGCCAAACTCCCTTCTCAGCTCTCCGGCGGCATGGTGAAGCGCGCCGCGCTGGCGCGGGCGCTGGCGCTCGACCCGAGCCTGCTGTTCCTCGACGAGCCGACCTCCGGCCTGGACCCCCTGAGTGCCGCGGCCCTCGATGATCTGGTGCTGTTTCTGCAGCGGCAGCTGCGCCTTACCATCGTGATGATCACCCACGATCTGGACAGTATCTTCCGCACCTGCAATCGTGTCGGCGTGATCGTCAACCGCCGCATGGAATCGGACACCCTGGAGGGCATCGTGCGCCACCACGACCCGTGGATCCAGGCGTACTTCCACGGCGAGCGGGCGCGGGCGCGCCTGGGCACGGCCGCGCACGCACCGACGGGAGCGCCTGGTGGAGCGTGAAACCAACTACGCGGCGGTCGGCGCCTTCGTGCTGCTGGTGACGCTGCTGGGCGCGCTGTTCGTCTACTGGTATTCCGACAGCCGCGAGCGCCGCGACTACGACCGCTACGAGATCTACTTCAACGGCAGTGTCAGCGGCCTGGACAAGGGCGCCTCGGTACGCTACCTGGGGGTCGCGGTGGGCCGGGTCTACGACCTGCGCATCGATCCGCGTGACGCCGGCCGCGTCGAGGTGATCGCCGACATCGACTCCACCACGCCGATCTCCGACAGCACGGTGGCGCAGCTGAACCTGCAGGGGGTCACCGGCCTGCTGTACATCGACCTGCTGGAGCAGCGCGGCGCGAGCGGCCGCACCGTCGTGAAGGGCCTGAAGTACCCGGTCATCCGCTCGCGGCCGTCGCGCTTCGACGCCTTCCTGAGCGGACTGCCGGAGGTGCTGGACGGCGCCGGCCGCGTGATGGAGCGCGCCAACCGGCTGCTGGCCGATGACAACCTGGCCGCGGTCAGCGCGACGCTGGCCAACATCGATCGCGCTACCCGCTCGCTGCCGCAGACCCTGCATGACCTGGGCGCACTGGTGAACGAGCTGCGCGGCGCCAGCGCCGACCTGGCGCAGGCGGCACGCAGCGCGCGCGTCACCCTGGACGCCGCGGCGCCGCAGGTGCAGGCGGCCACCGGCCGGCTGCGGGACATCGCGCTGCACCTGGACAGCGCCTCGGCCGAGCTCGACGGCCTGCTGCGCGAGAACCGCGGCGACGTGCGCCGCTTCGCGCGCGACGGCCTGCCGGAGATCGAGCGCTTCGTGCGCGAGGGGCGTGCCGCGGCCACCGACATCCGCGCCCTGAGCAACAGCCTGCGCGACAATCCCGCGCAGCTCCTCTACCAGCCACCGCAACGCGGCGTGGAGATCCCCCGATGAAAGCGCTGCGCGCACGCGCTGCATTGCTGACGGTGTTCGTTGCCGTGCTGCCCGCGGGCTGCGGCGGCCTGTTCCACAGCAACCAGCGGCCCGAGCAGACCTATTACCTGCGCCTGGCGCCGGCCGCCGTGCCGGCGGGCGCGCCGGCCGCCGCCGCGACCGGGGGCGCCAGCCTGCTGCTGCTGCGGCCCCTGCCGGCCCCGGGACTGGATTCCCCTCACATCACTCTGGTGCAGCCCGACCGCCGCATGGATGTCTACGCCGACAGCCGCTGGGCCGCGCCCACACCCGACGTGGTGGAAGCACTGGCGCTGCAGGCGCTGCGCGCCTCGGGGCAGTGGCAGGCGGTGGAGGGGTCCGGCAGTGCGTTCCCGGCCCGTTACCTGCTGCAGATCAGCCTACGGCGCTTCGAGGCGGACTACACTTCCGGCGGCGAGGCGCCGCGGGTCGAGGTCGTTCTGGACTGCACGCTCGGGCGCCGCGCGAATCGCGACACGCTGGCTGCCTTCGTCGCGCAGGGCAGCGCGCAGGCTGCCGCCAACCGCATGCGCGACGTGGTCGCGGCCTTCGAGGACGCGGCCAACCAGGCGCTCGCCGCCCTGGTGCGGCAGGCCGCGGCGGCGGCGCAGGCTCAGAAGGAGGACAGCCCGGTTTCCTCCATGGCGCGGTAGAGCCAGTAGTGCACCTGGCTCGGATCGGCGTACACCGCGAAGTCGGCGGTGTACTCGACGCCCAGCAGCGCGTCGTTGTTCCACAGGCTGTCGAAGTAGGTGCGTGTCTGCTGGTCCAGCGGGCTGTCGCGCGCCGCCGCGATTGCAACATCCGCCTCCAGGTTGTAATCATCCAGGCCGCGGCGTGTGAGGGCCGCGGAACCCTGCAGCAGCCACAGTCCGCGCGCCGTGCGGATCGCCACCATGGAGCCCTGGAAGCGCCCGCCGTGGGTGCGGTACCAGCGAACGTGCAACGCGCCGTTGCCGCGCGCCGCCAGCTCGCTGGCCACCGGCTGGTTGGGAATGCCGGCGGTGCCGGTACCGGCGGCGTCGTTGGGATCCAGGATTGCGCGCACCGCGGCGCCGCGGTGCGCGGCGGCGAGCAGTTCCTCCACGACGGCGCGTTCGGCCAGGCGCGAGGCGGCGATGTCGATGCTGTCCCCCTGCTGCGCCTGCATCAGCTGCTGCAGCAAGGCGCTGCGCGCGGCGCCCTCGGTCAGGATCTGCGCCGCCACGCCAGCGCTGTCAGTCGTACTCCCATGTGCAGTGGAGTCCGGCGTGGCGGCGACGCAGCGCGCTGAATAGGCGGCCGCGCCGACGTAGGCGGCCGTCTCACCGCGCCAGCCCCACTGGCGCGCCAGCGCCAGTTCGCTCGCCAGCAGGGTGCGCAGCGGCGGACCGGTGAACCGGATCGCGATGTTGGACCAGGCGCTTTCCGGGTCATATGGGTTGGCGGATCCGATCACGGCGAGCAGCGCGCCGTTGCCGTCATCGGCCAGCAGCAGCCTGCGGTCGCTCGCCTTGAAGTTCAGCCGCCGCGCCGCGATTCCCGGCGCGGTGGCGGGACCGAGCCACCAGCGCAGGGTCAGGCGCCACAGGCTGCTCCACGCCGGGTTTGAATCGCGCAGCTCGTCCAGGTCCGCGGCCACGACCGCGACACCCGCCTGGCGCAGGGCCGTGAGCAGCGGGTCCGCCCGCGTGCCCCACGCCTCGTTGGCCGGATCGATCAGCAACAGCACCTGCAGTTGCGGCTGCGCGTGGCGCTGCGCCAGCAGCGCCTGCGTCAGCTCCCGGGACGGCGAGCGCGTGGGCGCCTCGGTGGCGGCGGCTGCGCCGCCGAAGCGATGGAAGTCGAGCACAATGAAACGCCGCGCGCCGCGGATCGCGGCCAGTTCCTCGTCGAGGATGCCCTGGCTGGCGAGCGGATGTCCCCAGGCATCCGCCGCGGTGATGTCGGCCACGAACCGCACCGCCGTCTGCGGCAACAGGCACGCCGCGGAGGCGACGCGCATGCCTGCCGGCAGCAGCTTGTGGGTCTGATACCACGCCATGCCAAGCCAGCTGCCGCACAACGCCAACAACACCAGCCTGCCGCGGCGCCACTTCACTCAGACTGGCTCCGCTCGCACACCGGTCAGTTCGGGTAATCGCGGCTCTGGGCTCTAGGCCGAGCGCGGCGCGGCGGCCGCAGTGCGCGGCAGCAGGTGGGCGTAGGGCACCGTGCCGCCGGCCTGGCGCGCCAGCAGTTCCTGCAGTTCGGCTGCCGTGCACGGCTCGCCAAACAACCGGCCCTGGCCGTAGTGGCAGCCGTTATCGCGCAGGAACTGCAGCTGGCGCTCCGACTCCACGCCCTCGGCGATCACTTCCATCCCCAGGCTGCGCCCCATCTCGATGACGGTGCGCACGATGGTGGCGTCGCTGGCGTCGTCGGTCGCATCGCGTACGAAGGACTGGTCGATCTTCAGCGTGCCGATCGGGAACTGTTGCAGCGCGGACAGCGAGGAGTAGCCGGTGCCGAAGTCGTCGATGGACAGGTGCAGGCCCATGGCGTACAGCTCGTCCAGCAGGCGCAGCGTGCGCTTCGGATCGTCCATCAGCGTGGTCTCGGTGATTTCCAGCTCAAAGGAAGTGGGCGAGACATGGTGGCGGCGGAACACCGAGCGGCAGCGCAGGATGAAGCTCGCCTGGCGCAGCTGCTTCAGCGACAGGTTCAGCGAGATGCGCCCCGGCTCCTGCCCGGCGTCGCGCATGTGTGCGTAGTCCAGGCAGACGCGGTTGAGCACCCACTCGCCGATGTCGAGGATCAGGTTGGTTTCCTCGGCCAGCGGAATGAACTGCGACGGCGGGATATCGCCGTGTCCGGGCAGGCGCCAGCGCAGCAGCGCTTCCGCGCCGATGACCGCACCGCTGCGCAGGTCGACCTTGGGCTGATAGCGGATCTGCAGCTCGTCGCGCTCCAGCGCGCGGCGCAGCTTGCTCTTGAGCATCAATCGCTCCACCGCCGCGGCGTTCATCTCCGGGGAGTAGAAAGCGAAGGTGTTGCCGCCGTTCTGCTTGGAGTAGTACATCGCCGCGTCGGCGTTGCGCACCAGGTCGATGACGTTTTCGGCATCGCGCGGGCAGAAGGCGATGCCGATGCTGGCGGTCAGGAAGACCTCCTGCTGGTTCAGCTGGAATGGCCGCGCCACCTCCGTCAACAGGCCGCGCGCCACCTGCGCAATCGGGCCGCGGTTGTCGGCTTCGGCCGGCAGCCCCTCGACGAACAGCGCGAACTCGTCGCCGGCCAGGCGGCCCACCACCGTCTCCGGCGGCAGCGAGCGGGTGAGCCGCTCCGCCAGCACTTCCAGCACCCGGTCGCCGGCGCCGTGTCCGAAGGTGTCGTTGACCTCCTTGAAATGATCCAGGTCCAGGTACAGCACCGCCAGTACCTGGCCGCTGCGCAGACTGTGGGCAATGGTCTGCTGCAGCACGTGGTGGAACTGCATGCGGTTGGGGATCTTGGTCAGCGTGTCGTAGCGCGCCAGGTAGCGGATGCGCCGCTCGGCGCGCTTGCGGTCGGTGATGTTGCGCGCGACGAATATGTTGCCCTGGAACTGCGGATCATCGCTGTCGATGCGCGAGCCGGTCAGCGACACCGGGATGGTCTGGCCGGTGCGGGTGCGGACCACCGTCTCGCGGGTCTCCTGGGCGGCCTGCAGCAGGTCGAAGCCGGCCCGCTCGCGCTCCTCCAGTATCGCGAGGATGCTGCGCCCGAGCAGTTCCTCCTCGCCGAAGCCCAGCAGGCGGCAGGCGGCGGTGTTGGCCATCTTGACCACGCCCTCCGGGGAGGTGACAAACACCGCATCCGCCATGCTGTTGAGGATGCTGTTGAGGTACTCCTTGTTGACGGTCGACTGGCGCAGCCGCGCCCGCATGCGCTCCAGCGCCTGCTGCAGCTCCACCAGCGGACCACGAGGCTGCACCTCCACCGGGCGCGCATAGTCGCCCTGGCCGATGCGCTCGGCGCTGCGCGCCAGGGTTTCCATCGGCGCGCGCACACGTCCCAGTGCCCGCCACGTCAGCGCGGCGCCGGTGAGCCCGCCGGCCAGCGCTACGGCCAGCACAGCGAACCAGACCGGGGAGGGGACCCTGCCGGCATCATGCATGCGCCGCGTCAGGCTGACCGCGGAAGCCGGCGCCGCCTGCGTAACTGTCACTTCCAGTTGCGCGAGGGTCTGCGGAGTGACAGCCCCGGGAATGTTCTCCGCCAGGGTGCGCACCGGGGCACTCGCCTGCGCGGTGCTGAGTGAGCCCGCACCCGCCGCCGGCGGTTCGCGCTGCCAGCGGAAACTGACGTGCTGGTGGGTGTCGGTGACGGTGATGGACGCCACCGTCGGATCGTCCATGAAGGGCTGCAGCCGCCGCGCCACGCCGGCCGGGTCCGAGGCCCGCAGTGCGCCGGCAATGGCATCCGCCGCATGCGTGGCGATGCCGCGGGCGCGCGCGTCCAGCTCCGGTTCGGCGCGCTGGCGCACAGCCCGCTCCGCCAGCGCGCCCAGCGAGCGTGTGCCGGACTGCTGCTGCACGTACAGCAGCGCCGCCACCGCGGCGCAGGCGAGTACCGCAACCAGGAAGATTGCGCTGGCATAGCGGCTGCGGAAGGTGGCGGCACTCACGGTCAATTGATATTACCCGCCGCGCCGCGGCTAAGGGTACCGGTGTAAGGAATTCACCCCGCGCGGGCGCAGCCATGAAGCGACAGCGGTGCCGGAATTCTTTACAGCCCAGGGCAGGGCGAGGATCGCGGTGGATTGCGCGGCGCAACAGCCGACGCGGCGGTGTTCAGTAGGTGGACCAGACTTTGCGGATGTGTCCGATCATCAGTCCGCGCATGGTGCTCATGGGGTCGGGCACCGCGGCGAATACCGGGGGCCGGCGGCGCAGGAGCTGCCAGCTCTCGCTGCGCAGGATCTGGCGCAGGTAGTCGAGGTTGCGGTCAATCGCCTCCATGTAGGGATTGCGGCCGCCGTACAGGACTTCCAGGTAGCGATAGACCCCGTGAAACTCGCGGTCGAGCCGCTTGTTGCGCACGTCGTCGATGAATTCCGGTGTCTGGCGCAGCAGGTCCAGGCCGGAAGCGTATTTCACCTGGCGGTAACCCTGGTTCAGGGGCAGGGCCACTCCGCCCAATACGAACTCCGCGTACAGACGGTCGCGGCATTTCTCCAGGTAACAGCGGTCGGCCATCTGCGCAATCATGTCGGCCGTGCCCAGCAGGTGCCCCGCAAGGATGTCGCGACGGTCGGCCACACGCGCTTCGATCTGGGTGAAGGGCACCTCGTAGCCGGTGAAGTGGACGATCTGCGTCGCCACCGGCACCCAGTCAGACAGGCCCAGTGCAGGCAGGTACTCGCCCAGGAAGCGCGCGCCGCGCGAAACGTGGCTGCGGGTGAATTCGGCGCCGTTGCTGACATCACTGTCGTCGGCGCGGCGCAGGTAGCCTACGTCGTGGAACAGACCGGTGACGACACCCACCAGCGCGCGCGTTCCCCCCAGAGGGCCGCGTGGGTCGGGCTGGCGCTCGTAGGCGACCAGCAGCCGCGCCATCGCCAGCGTGATGTCCAGGGTGTGCTGGCGGTCGTGGTAAGTGGTATCGACACCGTGGAACCCGGAAACCTGACCCGCGAACAGGCGTTCGAAGTGCCCGAAGGCGCGCTCGAGGGGTTGCAGCGCAAGGGCGGGCCAGGTGGGGCGGAACAGGGCCTGGATAGCCGCGAGGACAGCGGCGGGAGAACTCACCTGGACGCTGTTGGTGACGTCAAAGTCGCTGCGCCGCGCGTTGCTCATGGTTTGTCGGCCAGTTTAGGCAGGGCGGCCGGCCCTGAACCGTGACGCGCATCACTCTTCAGGGGCTGCGCCCCGGACTCAACCGGGTTCGCAGGAGCGAACCCGGGGCATGAAGCTCAGAGAAGAGGAAGAGACGGGGGGCATCGGGAGGCGCACCGCGGGCGGCGGCTACCCGAAGTCGGCGATGACCGGGGTGTGATCGGAAGGCCGCTCGGCCTTGCGGGGCTCGCGGTCGATGGTGCAGGCGCTGCAGCGCTGCGCCAGGGCGGCAGTGGTGAGGAGCAGGTCGATCCGCAGCCCGTTGTTGCGGCGGAAGGCGCCGGTGCGGTAATCCCACCAGCTGAAGGAGCCGGCGGGTTGTGGAAAGCGTCGAAATACGTCAGTAAGCCCCAGCGCCAGCAGGCCGCGCAGGGCGCGCCGCTCCGGCTCGCTGACATGCACCGAACCCTCCCAGGCGGCCGGGTCGTGCACGTCCTCGTCGGCCGGGGCGATGTTGAAGTCCCCCAGCACCACCAGCGGTGAGTCGGCGTGCAGTTCCGCCGCGAGCCACCCGGTGAGGGCGGCCAGCCAGCGCAGCTTGTAGTCGTACTTCTCCGAGCCGACCGCCTGCCCGTTGGGGACATACAGGTTGACGACACGTACTCCCGCGGTGGTGGCCGCGAGCACGCGCCGCGAAGGATCCTCGAACCCGGGGATTTCGGTGACGGCGCCGGTGGCCGGCTCGCGCGACAGGAGCGCGACGCCGTTGTAGGTCTTCTGGCCGCTGTGCAACACGTGGTAGCCGATGGCCTCGAAGGCCTCGCGCGGGAAGTCGGGGTCGGTGACCTTGGTCTCCTGCATGGCCAGCACGTCGACCGGCGAGGCGGCGAGCCAGGCAAGCACCTGCGGCAGGCGCACCCGCAGGGAGTTGACGTTCCAGGTCGCGATCCTCATGCCGCGGCCTTGGGCGCCGTCATGCCGTGCTGGCGCAGCAGGGCCGCGACCTGCGGCGGGCGGCCGCGGAACTCCACGAAGGCCTCCAGCGCATCCCGGCTGCCGCCGCGGCTGAGTATGGAATCCAGGAAGCGCCGCGCCGTCGCTGGGTCGAAGACGCCGCATTCCTCGAAGGCGCTGAAGGCATCGGCCGCCAGCACCTCGGCCCACTTGTAACTGTAGTAGCCGGCCGCGTAGCCGCCGGCAAACACATGACCGAAGCTGTTGGGGAAGCGGTTCCACGGCGGGACCGGGATCACGCTGACCTGCTCGCGCACCTCCTGCAGGATGGGGAGGATGCGGGCTCCGCGCGCCGGGTCGTACTGTGCATGGATGCGGAAGTCGAACAGCGCGAACTCCAGCTGCCGCACCATGGCCAGGCCCGCGTGGAAGCTGCGCGTGGCGATCAGGCGCCGCTGCAGCTCCTGCGGCAGGGGTGCGCCGCTTTCCCAGTGGCCACTTATCCCTTGCAGCACCTCGGCGTTCCAGGCGTAGTTCTCCAGGAACTGGCTGGGCAGCTCCACCGCGTCCCAGGCCACGCCGTTGATACCGGCGATGCTCGGATAGTCCACGCGCGTCAGCAGGTGATGCAGCCCGTGGCCGAATTCGTGGAACAGCGTGACCACGTCGTCGTGTGTCAGGAGCGCCGGCCGTCCGTCCGCGGCGGGCAGGAAGTTGCATACCAGGTAGGCAATGGGCAGGGCCGCGCCGCTGTGCAGCCGCTTGCGTCCGACGCATTCGTCCATCCACGCGCCGCTGCGCTTGCCGGTACGGGCGTAGGCGTCCAGGTAGAAGCCGCCCACGCGCGCGCCGCCGCTGTCGGTGATGTCGAAGAAGCGCACGTCCGCGTGCCACACCGGCGCGCTGCGCTCCTGCACGCGGATGCCAAACAGCCTGCCGGCGACCTCAAACAGGCCTGCGAGCACGCGCGGCAACGGGAAGTAGGGCCGCAGCTCCTCCTGCGACACCTGGAAGCGCTCGCGCTGCAACGCTTCCGCGTAGAAGCCCACGTCCCACGCCGCCAGCGGCCGGCCCGCGAAGGCGGTCAGCTCGGCGAACTCCGCCTGCGCCGCGGAGCGCGCCACGGTGGCGAGCTGCTGCAGGAACTCCAGCACTTCTTCGACGCTGTGCGCAATGCGCGAAGCGAGCGCGTACTGCGCGAAATTGTCGAAGTCCAGCAGCCGCGCCGCCTCGTGGCGGTGCGCCAGTATGTCCTGCATCACCTGCGCGTTGTCCCAGCGGCCCGCGTCGGGGCCCCGGTCGCTGGCGCGGGTATTCCAGGCTTCGTAGAACACCCGCCGCAACGGTTCATGTGCGGCGTCCGTCATGACGGCAACGTAGGTGGGCTGGTCGAGTGTCAGCACCCAGCCCGTCAACCCGCGCTGCGCTGCGCGCGCGCGCGCCTGCTCCACCAGGATCTCGTTCAGGCCCAGCAGCTGCGCCGGATCGCTGACGCGATGGCTCCACTGGTTGGCGGCATCGAGCACATTCTCCTCGAACTTCGCCTGCAGTTGCGTCAGTTCCAGCATCACCTGCTTGAAGCGCTGTTTGCGTTCGGCGGGCAGCGCCACCCCGGCGAGACGGAAGTCGCGCACGGCATGCTCCAGCACGGTGCGCTGTGCGGGGGCCAGCCGCGCGCCTTCCTGGCGCGCGATGTTGCTGTACGCGGTGTACAGCGGTTCGCTCTGCGCCAGGTCCGTCTGATAGGCGGACAGCAGGGGCAGGCAGGCGTGGTAGCTTATGCGCAGCTCGCCGCTGTTCGCGACCGCGTTCAGGTGACTCACCGGCGACCAGGTGCGCGCGGTGCGGTGATGCAACTCCTCCAGGGGTTCCACCAGGGTGGCGAAAGTGGGGTCGGGCAGGCGGGTGAGTTCGTCGATCCGGGCACGGTTGGCGGCCAGCACCTCGCGCACCGCCGGTTCGACGTGTTCGGGGCGGATTTCGGGGAACTGCGGCAGGGGTGGGTTGCCAAGCAGGGGGTTTTCCATGCGGCTATTGTAGCCGCAGCCAACCACAACCGAAGGCAACCGATGAGCGAGCAGTTCGACCTGGTGGTGATCGGCGGCGGCAGTGGCGGACTGGCCGCCGCGCAGCGGGCCGCGCAGTATGGCGCGCGCGTGGCGCTGGTGGAGGCGTCCGGCCGGCTGGGCGGCACCTGCGTCAATGTCGGGTGCATCCCGAAGAAGATCATGTGGAATGCGGCCGGCATCGCTGCCGCCCTGCACGACGCCCCGGACTATGGCTTCAGTGTCAGTGTCCAGGGCCACGACTGGGCCGCGCTGTGCGAGCGGCGCGAGACGTATATCCGCCGCCTCAACGACATCTACGCCGCCAACCTGGCGAAGCGCGGCATCGAGTGGCTCAGTGCGCGTGCGGCCCTCGAGGATGCGCATACCGTGCGCGCCGGGGAGCGCCGCCTGTCCGCCGCGCACATCATCCTCGCGACCGGTGGCCGGCCCATGGTGCCGGAGCTCCCCGGGGCGGCCCTGGGACTGACTTCCGACGGGTTTTTTGCCCTGCGGCAGCCGCCGCAGCGGGTGGCGATCGTCGGCAGTGGCTACGTCGCGGTGGAACTCGCGGGCATCCTCGCCGGGTTCGGCAGCGAGGTGGATCTGCTCATGCGCGGCGACACGGTACTGCGCTCTTTCGATCCCATGCTGGGCGAGGAGACCCTGCGCGCCCTGACGGCGATGGGGGTGAGGCCGCATGCCCGGGCACTACCAGGCGCACTGGCGCGCCAGTCCCCCGGCCTGGTCCTGACACTGCGCGACGGCCGCCGCCTGCAGCCGCTGGACGCGGTGATCTGGGCTATCGGCCGCGAGGCGCTGGTGGCGGATCTGGCACTCGAGAAGATCGGGGTTGCGCGCACGGCCGACGGCTTCATCGCCACCGATGCCCTGCAGGAAACCAATGTCGCTGGCGTCTATGCCATCGGCGATGTCACCGGGCGCGCGCAGCTGACACCGGTGGCGATCGCCGCCGGGCGGCGGCTGTGCGATCGGCTCTTCGGCGGCCAGCCCGGGCGACACCTGGATTACGAGAACATCCCGACCGTGATCTTCGGTCACCCGCCGGTCGGTACGGTAGGCCTGACCGAACCGGCGGCGCGCGAGCGCTTTGGCGCCGACAACGTCAAGGTCTACCGCTCGGGCTTCGTGCCGCTGTATCACGCGCTCACTCACACCAAGGTGCGCTGCGAGATGAAACTGGTCACCGTGGGTGAGGAACAACGCATCGTGGGCCTGCACGCGGTAGGCGAGGGCGCCGACGAGATGCTGCAGGGATTCGCGGTCGCGGTGCGCATGGGCGCCACCAAGCGTGACTTCGACGACACCGTGGCGATTCATCCGACCAGCGCGGAGGAGTTCGTGACCATGCGCTAAAGGCGGGCCGGCCGCCCGGCGACAGCGGCACCAGCATCGGCTTCCGCCGCGCGCTGGCTGCCGGCGGCCCTCATTCGTCAGGATAACCCGCCTCCCGCCGATGCCTGATTGCCAGGATCAGGACTACTTCATCCGCAGGGAGCCAGCGATACCTGGCGACATAGCCATCCCGGCCGCGCAGGAGAACAAGTTCCCGGCGACCGTCCTCCACTTCGCGGCCAAGCAGGGGATGGTCGGCCAGCAGCTCGAGTGCGCGCCGGACACTAAGAAGGCGCTGCCGGGCAGACCGCGGATCGATGCGCGCCTTGAACTCGAACAGCCGCTCCAGGTCAGCGAACGCCCGCTCGGTTACTTCGACGCGCGCCATCGGCGTGTGCGCGGCCGGCGCAGCTTGCGGCCGGCCAGCGAGCCGTCGAGGTAATCAAACGCCACGTGGAGAGCGACTGTCCTGCCACTGCGGTGGGCCTGGGCCTCAGAAGCGGCCGCGTCGGCGGCGAAGCGGGCGCGCAGTTCCTGTCGTTCGGCTTCGCGGGCCAGCGCCGCCACCATGAATGCGTGAGGCGTTGTGTGCGCCTCGTCTGCCAGCGCGGCAATACGCCGTTTCAGCTCGTCCGGGAGTTTCAGACTGGTGGCCGCCATGGCTCAATATCAAATCCAGGGTAGTCAGATCGTAATACCAAACCCTGCGGTGCGTGTCAATTTTCCCGGGGACACAACCGGCACCGCGACTTGCGACCGTGCGCCAGCTATCCCTGCCGTGCGCGCAGCGCTGCCAGCACTTCCGCGGTGGCGGGCCGCACGCCGCGCCACAGCTCGAAGGACTCCGCCGCCTGCTCCACCAGCATGCCCAGCCCGGACAGCGCGCGCCGGCAGCCGCGCTGACGCGCCCACACCACGAACGGCGTGTCGCCCTTGCCGTACGCCAGGTCATAACACACCGTGTCAGGTGTCAGCGCCGCGGCCGGCAATGGCGGCATCTCCCCCGACAGGCTGGCCGAGGTGGCGTTGATGATGAGGTCGAAGGGCTGCGCGTCGAACTGCCCGAAGCCGGTGCCGCCGACTGTGCCCAGGTCGGCGAAGGCCGCGGCCAGCGACTGGGCGCGCTCCGCGGTGCGGTTGGCGATCACGATCCCCTGCGGCTGCAGCTCCAGCAGCGGCGCCAGGATGCCGCGGGTCGCCCCGCCGGCCCCCAGGATGAGGATGCGGCTGCCGGCGAGCGTGAGCCCCTGGTTGTGGCACAGGTCGCGCACCAGCCCGGCGCCGTCGGTGTTGTCGCCCAGAATCACGCCGTCCTGGGCGGCCAGTGTGTTGACCGCGGCGGCGTGCGCGGCGCGCTCGGTCAGCTGCTGCGCCAGGTCGACCGCGGCGATCTTGTGCGGCAGGGTGATGTTGAGTCCGCGCCCGCCGCCGGCGAAGAATTCGGCCACGCGCTGCAACAGCTCCGGCGGCGCCACGTCCCACGCCCGGTAGGTGAGCTGCTGCGCCGTGGCGCGCGCGAACATCGCGTGGATGAAGGGCGAGAGGCTGTGCGCGACCGGGTGGCCGACGACCCCGTAGCTGTCAGGTGGCTGACTCATTTTCCTGTTGGCAGCAAAAGCGGCGATCTCACGATAATACCCGCACACTCGTGCCGGCGCCCTCGTGTGCTGCGAATGCCCCCAGCAGTTCCGGCAGCCACACCCGCGCACGCTCGGCAAACTGCCAGGGCGGATTCACCAGCAACACACCCGAGCCATTGAGCGCCACGCGTGAGTCACGCGGATACAACCACAGCTCGCAGCAGGTCAACGGCGCTGCCACGGCCCGGGCGCAGGCCGCGAGCCAGCGTTCGCCGCGCTCGAGCTCCTTGATCGGGTACCAGGCCGCGAACACGCCGGTCGGAAAGCGTTGCAGCCCGTCAGCGAGCGCCTGGGTCACCCGCTCGTAGTCCTGGGCTTCCTCGTACGGCGGGTCCAGCATTGTCAGGCCGCGCCGCTCCTGCGGAGGCAGCAGTGCCTTGAGAAGCGCGTAACCATTGCCGCGTTCCACCCTGGCGTGGGCCGGCGCGGCGCCATGCGACTGCGCTGCCACCGCCTCGCGCAGGGCATGCTCTTCGCTGCCGGTCAGTTCGATCAGCACCGCGCGGTCCTGGCTGCGCAGGCGTGCGACGGCGAGCAGCGGAGAGCCGGGTAGCAGGTAGCGACGTCCCGGACCGCTGCGCCACCGGGCGAGCGCCTGCGCATAGGCGGTGAGTTCGGGCGCAGTGTGCGTGGACCGCAGGAAGCGCACCACGCCCGCGGCGGCCTCGGCTGTCGGCGTGGACAGGTCGTAGCTGCCACGGCCGGCGTGGGTATCTATATAGAGAAACCCCTTGTCCTTGCGTTGCAGCGCATCCAGCAGCGCCAGCAGCGTGATGTGCTTGTGCACGTCAGCGAAGTTGCCGGCGTGATACGCATGGCGGTACTTCAAGGGCGCCTACCTCGCCGCAACCCCTGCAGCACGGTCACCGGGGCGGGCGCTGTCCCGGCTTGCCGGCTGCGAGGGCAAGGGCCGCTACTTGGTGCGGCTCGAGCGGGCCGTGCCGGCCTTCGCGCCGGTGCCGCGGGACTTGGTGTTTGCGGCACGGGTGGTCGTGGCGCGGGTCCGTGCCCGCTTCTTCGGGGCTGCGCCGTTGCCACTGCCGCGGCGTGCGGGACGCTTTGACGCGCCGTCGGCGGTGGCCTCCGCTGCGCCCGCGGCCGCACCGGCCGGCGCCGCTGCCGCCTGAGCCGGCGCCTTCTTGCGGAATCGCCCGAAGCGGCCCGCGCCTCGCTCCGGTGCTGCGGCCAGCAGGGCGCGGCACTCCTCCAGGGTCAGGGTCTTCGGATCGCGATCCTTCGGAATGCGTGCGTTCTTCTTCTTGTCCGTGATGTAGGGTCCGTAGCGGCCGTTCAACACCTGGATGCCGTCCTGCGGGAAGTCCAGGATCAGGCGCGCGGCGTCCGCCTCCTGCTTCAGGCGGATCACCTCGCGGGCGCGTTCGAGCGAGATGGTGTAGGGGTCGTCTTCCTTGAGCGAGGCGTACTTGCTGCCGTACTTCACGTACGGGCCGAAGCGCCCCACGTTGGCGACGATGGTCTCGCCCTGCAGCGTCTCCCCGAGTGTGCGCGGCAGCTTGAACAGCTCCATCGCCTCCTCGAAAGTGATGCGGTCCATCTTCTGTCCCGGGCGCAGTCCGGCAAAGCGTGGCTTTTCCTCGTCATCCTTGGTGCCGATCTGCACGAAGGGGCCGAAGCGACCCATGCGCACCGTGACCGGCTTGCCGCTGGCGGGGTCCTTGCCCAGCTCACGTGCCTGCGCCACCTGCTCGCGCGAGACAGATTTCTCGATGTGGTCGACCTGGCGGATGAAGGGCTTCCAGAACTTCTCCAGCGGTGTCGTCCATTCCTCCTCGCCGCGCGACACCGCATCCAGCTCGTCCTCCATGGCGGCGGTGAAGCCGTACTCCACGTAGCGGTGGAAGTGGTGTGTCAGGAAGCGGTTGACGATCTTGCCGATGTCGGTCGGCACGAAGCGCCGGCTGTCCATCTCCACGTATTGGCGATCCTGCAGGGTCGAGATGATGGTGGCGTAGGTCGACGGCCGGCCGATGCCGTGTTCCTCCAGCGCCTTGACCAGCGAGGCCTCGCTGTAGCGCGGCGGCGGCTCGGTGAAGTGCTGAGCGGCGGCGAGCGCTGTCAGGCTGACGCTGTCGCCCTCGTCCATGGGCGGCAGTATGTGGTCGGCGTCATCCGCCTTGGCGTCGTCGGTGCCTTCCTGGTAGACCGACATGTAGCCCGGCTTCACCAGGGTGGAGCCGTTGGCGCGCAGCAGGTGCCGCTGCGGACCGTCGGGGCCGGCCAGCATGTCGACGGCGACGGTATCGAACACCGCGTGACTCATCTGGCAGGCGACGGCCCGCTTCCAGATCAGCGAATACAGGCGGAACAGGTCGTCCTCGATCCTGCCCTCCACATCCGCCGGTGTGATGGCGGCCGAGGTGGGGCGGATGGCCTCGTGGGCCTCCTGGGCGTTCTTGGACTTGGTGCGGTAGACGCGCGGTTCCTCCGCGACTTCGCCCGCGCCATACAGGCGCGCGGCGACCGCGCGGATCTCGGTCACCGCCTCGGCGGCGAGCGACACCGAGTCGGTGCGCATGTAGGTGATGAGGCCGACGCTGCCCTCGCCGATGTCCAGGCCCTCGTACAGCTGCTGCGCCAGGCGCATGGTGCGGCGCGCATTGAAGCCCAGCTTGCGCGCGGCCTCCTGCTGCAGGGTGGAAGTGGTGAACGGCGGCGCGGGGTTGCGGCGGCGCTGCTTGCGGTCGATGGCCAGCACGCGCAGCGTGCCCGCTCGCGCCAGCGCGGTTGCGCTGTCGGGGCCTGGCTGCGCGGCGCGCTGCGCGCCGGCGGCGGTCAGCAGGGTGTCTTCCACCTCGTGTGCCTGGGCGCCGTTGGTGAAGCTGAACTGCTCCACCTTCTGGCCACGGTATTCCAGCAGCTTCAGCGGGAAGCCCTGGCCGCTGTGCGTGCCTTCGCCCTCCAGCGTCCAGTATTCCCGGGCGATGAAGGCGGAGATCTCCTCCTCGCGCTCGCAGATCATGCGCAGCGCCGGGCTTTGCACCCGGCCGGCCGACAGGCCAGGGCGTACCTTCTTCCACAGCAGCGGCGAGAGGTTGAATCCCACCAGGTAGTCGAGCGCACGCCGCGCCTGCTGCGCGTTGACCAGGTCCAGCGACAGGCCGCGCGGCTCCTGCACTGCGGCGCGGATGGCGTTGCGGGTGATCTCGTAGAACACCACCCGGCGCACGTCCTTGCCTTTCAGCTCGCCACGCTCCTGCAGGATCTCCTTCAGGTGCCAGGCAATGGCCTCGCCCTCGCGGTCGGGGTCGGTCGCCAGGTACAGGGAACTGCACTTGCGCAGCGCGCGGGCGATGGCCTCCACGTGCCGCTCGTTCTTCTCCAGCGGCCGGTATTTCATGGCATAGCCATGATCCGGATCGACCGCGCCTTCCTTGGGAACAAGGTCGCGCACGTGGCCATAGGAGGCGAGCACCTCGAAGTCGCGGCCCAGGTATTTCTTGATCGTCTTCGCCTTGGCGGGCGATTCGACGATGACCAGGTTCTCTGCCATGGTCAGAAATCCGCCGCGGCCCGCACCACGTCCGCGGTGCGTGGCGCCAGGCAGCTTCGAATGTCAGTTGCGGTCGGTGTCATCAGTTACGGGTGTTTACGGGCATAGCGGCCGCCGGGAAGCGCCGCCACATGCCCTTGCAGTTCCAGGATCAGCAGCATGGAAGCGACTGATTCTCCGGGCAATTGCGTGCGTGCGACCAGGGTGTCGATGGCCGCCGGCGCAAAATCGAGCGCATCTAACAGCATTTCATACTCCTTGTCCAATTCCGCAAGGGCCGGGGCCGGCTGTTGTGCGGACCGGACCCGTTCCTGCGGCAGCGGGATTTGCAGCACGCGCAGCACGTCGGCCGCCTCCGTGACCAGGTGCGCGCCGTCACGGATGAGTTGGTTGCAACCACGCGACAGCGGGCTGTGGATCGAGCCGGGTATGGCAAACACGTCGCGACCCTGCTCGCCGGCCAGGCGCGCGGTGATCAGCGAACCACTGCGGCGCGCCGCCTCCACCACCAGGGTGCCAAGCGACAGGCCCGCGATGATGCGGTTGCGCAGCGGAAAGTGGTGGCGCAGCGGTGCGGTGCGGGGCGGCAGTTCCGCCACCAGCGCGCCGCGCTCGCGGATGCGCGCGGCGAGAGCGCCGTGTTCGGCCGGGTAGACGCGATCCAGGCCCGTGCCAAACACCGCGATGGTGACGCCGTCGCCACGCAGGGCGCCGATGTGCGCAGCGGCGTCGATGCCCAGCGCCAGTCCGCTGGTCACCACGAGCCCGGCGCGCGCGAACCAGGCGCAGAAATCGCGCGCCGTGTCGTAGCCCAGGGGAGTCGGGTTGCGCGATCCCACTACCGCCAGCTGCGCTTCCTGCAGCACCGCCGGGTCGCCCAGCACATACAGCGCGGCTGGCGCACTGTCCACCTGCGCCAGCAAGGGCGGATAGCGCGGATCGGTGCACAACAGGATCTGCGCGCCGCTGTCCTTGAGCCACGCCAGGTCGGCCTCGATGGCAGCCAGGTCCGGTGAGAGCAGAGCCTGGCGCGCAGCGTCCGGCAGCGCGGTGGGTTCGAGTGTGCGCAGGCGGGGCGCCGTGATCGCATCCGCCGGATCCCCGCCCGCCAGCTCCATCAGCCGCTGCAGCGCAGACGCGGGAAGCCCTGTCGCACGCGCCAGTACCGCTGTGGCCCTCCCGGTTTGCATCGGGTGAGCTTATAGGAAGCCCACGCGCGCGCGATCCCTGCATAACTGGCCAATTCCGCCAGCAACTGGCCACGGACCTAAGGCGGGTCCGCAGCCGCGTGCAGTCAATCAGGGTTTGCGGACGAAATCCCCGACATGGATGGTGTCATTGGCGGCCACGACCAGCCCGTAGCTGACCTGGTCGAAGGCGCGGAACACCAGCAGCGTCCCGACACGCTCCTCCGGCAGGGCAACTTTGCGGGCAAAGCTGCGGCTCAGCGCGGTGGACTCGGCGGCGTTGCCGTTGCGGTACTCATCGCGCACCACTTCGCCAGCCTCGTCGATGGCGAGCACGTTGCCGGCCTCGAGCCCCTGGTTCTTGCCGCGGTTGAGCACCACCACCTGGTACTGGCCCACCAGGTCCGTGCCGCCGACTACATCGACAATGCGTCCGCGCAGGTCAGTGCTGGGTGAGTGCAATACGAAGTTCAGCGGCGTCTCGCTGCCGTCGACCGACAGCAGCCGGTCGCCGCGCAGGGTCTCGCGCGCGGGATCGACCAGCACGGCCTTGGCGGGATCACCGGGGCGCTGTACCAGCGCGGTTGCGGTGTAGATGCCCTCATAGCCGAGCACCTTGCCATCGTCCGGATCGACCAGCGGGCCCGCGACGTGCACCACCGCGTAACGGTCGTTCTCGGCGGCAGTCAGGTTGCGTACGTACACCTCGTTGCCGGTGCCAGCCACTTCGTGCATATCCCGGATGGCGAGCACGTAGGGCGAGTGACGGATCTGGTCCTTCGTCAGGACCGTCGGCCGTGACAGGAAGGCAGAGATCACCGAATAGGGAATGGTCGGTATCGCCTCATCCAGCGGGGTGCTGCGCAGCTGCGGATTCAGCCGCAATTCGCCCGCCTGCGCCACGGAGACCTGGGGACGGCCGTCGGCCCCGTAGGCCAGCGCCAGGACATCGCCCGGATAGATGCGGTGCGGGTTGGGTATCTGCGGATTGATGATCCAGACCTCTGGCCACAGCCAGGGGTCACGCAGGAACATCGAGGAGATGCCCCACAGGGTGTCCCCGCGCTTGACCGTGTAGCGCATCGGCGCGGTCGGATTGACGGCGGCGGCGGTCAGCGGCGCGCTCGCGCCACTGCCGGCGGCCTCTATGGCCGCCTGGGTCGCGGTGACTTCCGGCGCTGGCGCCGCGGCAGGCGCCGCGCTGACGGGCGGGGGCGCTGCGGCGGTCGCCTGGGCATCGCTGTGGTGCCGCAATTGGGAACAGGCGCCAAGGCCCAGCGACACAGCCAGGAGCGCGGCGATACGCGCGCCATGTACTTGATTCGAGACCATCATCCACTCCTCATGATGCGAGGCGGACCACACAAGCTACGGCCCGGATTCTAGTTGTTATACTGGCACCGTGGCCGGTCCCGGCACCACTTAATGTCAACTTTGTGCGCTGGATCACGCGCCTTCCGCCCCCATACAGGTCCGTACCATGGCTCTTCGAACCGTCCTTGAATACCCCGATCCGCGCCTGCGTACCCGCGCCGCCCCGGTAACGCGCTTCGACGCACCCCTGGCCGACGTGGTGCGGGACATGTTCGAGACCATGTATGCCGCTCCCGGGATCGGATTGGCGGCGACCCAGATCGACGTCCACCAACGCATCATTGTCATTGACGTGTCCGAGGGCCGCAACGAGCCGGTGCTGTTGATCAACCCGACCCTGTTGTCCGCCGAGGGCGATGCCAGCGGCGAAGAGGGCTGCCTGTCGGTACCCGGCATCTACGACGAGGTGAAGCGGGCCGCCCGCGTGCGGGTGCGTGCCCAGGATGTGAAGGGCGAGTGGTTCGAGCGCGATTGCGAGGAAACACTGGCCGTATGCGTGCAGCACGAGATGGACCACCTCGAGGGCAAGCTGTTCGTCGACTACCTGTCGGACCTCAAGCGCCTGCGCATCCGTAAAAAACTCGACAAGGGGCGCCGGGAGCGCGCGGCGCGCAGTGGTGCCGGCGGCGCCCGCCGCGCGTACTAGTCGATGAGAAAAAGTCGCCTGCCGAAGGGCTGTTAACTTGCGCGTCGTCTTCGCCGGCACGCCGGAATTCGCGGTGCCGGCGCTGCGGGCGTTGCACGCGCATCACCAGGTCGCCGGGGTCCTGACCCAGCCGGACCGGCCTGTCGGCCGCGGACGCAGGCTGACTGCCGGCGCGGTCAAGCGCGCGACACTGGAGCTGGGACTGCCGCTGGAACAGCCGGCGTCCCTCAAGGATGCGGCGGCACTGGAGGTGCTGCGGCACTGGCAGCCGCGGGCGCTGGTCGTGGTGGCCTACGGCATGATCCTGCCGCCCCCGATCCTGGCCCTGCCGCCGCTGGGCTGCCTCAATATCCATGCTTCGCTGTTACCGCGCTGGCGGGGGGCGGCCCCAATACAGCGCGCGATCCTGGCGGGTGACACGCACACCGGGGTTGCCATCATGCAGATGGAGTCCGGGCTGGATACCGGACCCGTCCTGCTCTCCCGCACCCTCGCCATTGGCCCCACGCAGACGGCCGGGACGCTGGCGGCAGAACTGGCGGAGCTGGGGGCACAGGCCCTCCTGGAGGTGATGGCTGCCCTGGAGGCCGGGACCGCGAGAGCGGTGCCGCAGCGCCCGGAAGGAGTGACCTACGCCGCCAAGCTCAACAAGTCCGAAGCCCGGATCGACTGGAGCGCCAGTGCCGAGGAGATCGGTCGGCAGGTGCGGGCCCTGAATCCCTGGCCGGTGGCAGAGACCCGGCTCGAGGGGGAGCAGCTTCGGATCTACCGGGCCCGTGTGGCGTCCGCCGGGATTGAGGGGGAGGTCTCGCGTAATCTGGCGTTGATTGGTACCAATCTTGGCGGTAACAGGGTTGATCCTCCTGGAAAATCTCCAGACGCCGGGCTGATCACGATGACTGCGGCCAGAGAGCCCAGTGTCCAGTGTGGAGCGGGAAGCCTGATCCTCGAAGAGGTACAACGGCCAGGCCGCCGCCCCGTGACCGGGGCGGAGCTGGCCAGCAGCCTGCCGCTTTCGGGCCTGCGCCTTGGATAAGACCAGGACCCGCTGGGCACCGGGCGCGCAGGTACTGGCCGACGCAGCGCGGGCGGTGGAGCAGGTCGCCTTCGACGGTCGCTCCGCGGATGCGGCGCTGTCTGCGGGCGAGGGCGCCGGCCGCGCGGCCGTGCAGGCGATCACGCTGGGGACACTGCGCTGGTACCTGCGGCTGAAGCCTGCTGTCGAATCCCTGCTGCCGCGCCCGCAGTCCCTGGATCCGCTGCTGCGATCGCTGCTGTCGGTGGCGGCGCACCAGGTCGAGTATTCCCGCAATGCACCTGAGCTCAGCGTGCACGCGGCCGTCGATGCGGCACGGGTGCTGCAGCAGCCGCGCGCGGCTGGCCTGGTGAACGCTGTCCTGCGGCGCTTCGTCGCCGGCCGGCCCGGGGTGTTCGCGAGAGTCGATACCAGCCTGGCGGGGCGTACGGCACATCCGGCGTGGCTGGTTCGGGAGCTGGCGCGTGACTGGCCGGAGCGGGTGCCGGCAATTCTCGAGGGCAACAACCTGCATCCGCCCATGGCGCTGCGGGTGGATCTCAGCCGGACCACCGCGCCTGATTTCACTGCCGAGCTCGAAGATGTAGAGATTGGATCTCATATGATCCAATGGATGCCATCCGGAGTAATTCTGGATCGACCCATGGGGGTAAATGAGCTCCCAGGTTTCGCCCAGGGGCGAGTGTCCGTGCAGGACCTGGGGGCCCAGCTCGCGGCCTGGCTGCTGGATGTACGTGCCGGGCAGAGGGTCCTCGATGCCTGTGCGGCGCCGGGTGGCAAGACCGGCCATATCCTGGAGCGAGCCGCGGTGGCGGTCACGGCGGTGGATGTGGATGCCGGGCGCACGGCACTGGTGGAAGCGACCCTTGCACGTCTGGGACGCTCCGCGCGCGTCTGTGTCGGGGACCTGCGCGAGCCGGTCGCGGCGCTCGCCGGGGAGCAGTTCGAGCGGATCCTGGTCGATGCACCTTGCTCGTCCACCGGGGTGATCCGCCGCCATCCGGACATCAAGCTGCTGCGGCGCGAGAGCGATGTCGCCGCATTCGCCGCGACCCAGTTCGCCATCCTCAAGGCGGTGGCCCCGCTGCTGGCGCCGGGCGGCCGCCTGCTCTATTGCACCTGCTCAGTCCTGTCGCGGGAGAACGAGGCGGTCGTAAGCCGCCTGCTGGCGGAAATCCCGGAGCTGGCCGTCGCGCCGATACCACCCGGGGTGGCCCTGCCGCCCGGAGCCGTCGCCCGTCCCGTGGGAATTCAGCTGCTGCCCGGCACGCAGGCAGGGACCGACGGGTTCTATTATGCTTGTGTCGAAAAGGCAACGAACGGAGCCTGACGCGCCCGGCGAGCGGCCCTGACCGGGCAGAAGCGACTATGCCCCCTGTACCGTGCAGCCTGCTGTTGCTTACCCGGCGCCTCCTGGCGGCGTTCGGGTGTGCCCCGGCCCTGGGCCTGGCACTTGCCCTTGCGCTGGTGTGGGCCCGGCCGGCGGCGGCGGACGCGCTCGACGGGGTGCTGGAGGTCCGTTCCGCCTACGTCAACATAGACAAGGGCGTGTTCCTGCTCTACTCGCGGGTGGAGTATCCGATGACGCCGGCGATCAACGAGGCGCTGCGCGATGGCATCTCGCTGACCTTCGACCTGGAAGTGCGCGTCGAGCGCCAGCGCCGCATGTGGTTCAACTCCAGCGTGGTCGACCTGACACTGCGCCGCGAGCTGACCTATCACGTGGTCAGCGATCGCTACGTGGTGCACGACGTCAGGAGCGGCGACCAGACCACTTTCGCCACCCTCGATGAGGCGCTGGCGTTCCTGGGCAAGGTGGACGCCTGGCCGGTGCTGGTGGAGCCGCAGCTCGACGGCGGCAACTACACCATCAGCGTGCGCGCCGGCATGCGGCGGGGTCACTTACCGGCATCCCTGCGCGCCATCCTGTTCTGGACCGACGACTGGGCGCGCCAGAGCGAGTGGTACACATGGTCACTGCCGGTGTGAGGGGGCACTCACCGCGCGGCATGCGCTGGGTCGCGATCGGCCAGGGGCTGCTGTGGGCGGCAATCGGGCTGGGCGCGTTCCTGCTGCTGGCCAAGAGCGTGCAGAACTCCTCGGCCTTCGGCCGCCTGCAGCTATGGGTGCTGCTGGTCGACGTCGTCGGCGTGGTGGCGCTGACGGTGCTGCTGGCGCGCAAACTCTGGCGCCTGGTCCGCGACTTCCGCGCGCACGTGCCGGGCTCGCGCCTGACCGCTCGCACCGTCGGCATCTTCGGCGCGCTGGTGATCGCGCCGCTGCTGATCGTCTACCTGTCGTCGCTGGAGTTCATCAACCGCGGCATAGACAGCTGGTTCAACGTGGAGGTGAAGCGCGGACTCAACGACGCCCTCGACCTGTCGCGCGCCGCGCTGGACCTGCGCATGCGTGAGTACTCGAACCGCACTGCGGGGCTGGCCGCGGCGCTGGCAAGGCTGCCGCTCGCCGAGGTGCCAGGCAGGCTCGACACCGAGCGGCGCGCCAGCCACGCGCTGGAGATCGCGCTGTTCGGTGCTCATGAACGGATCCTGGCGGCGAGCCTCGACGGGCCGCTCGACAGTCTGCCGTCACGGCCGTCGCCGGACCTGATCCGCCAGGTGGGACAGCACCAGCCGTATGTCAGCCTGGAGCCGCAGAACGGCGGTCGCTACCTGATCCGCACCGCCGCGGCGCTGGAGGGGGGCAGCGGTGTCGAGCCGCGCTACGTGGTCGCGATCTACCAGGTGCCGGCGCAGCTCGCGGCGCTGTCCGAGGCGGTGCAGAGCTCCTTCAACCAGTACGGGGAGCTCGCCGCCATGCGCGAGCCGCTCAAGTACAGCTTCCGCCTGACCCTGACACTGGTGCTGCTGCTGGCGATGCTGGCGGCCATCTATGGCGCGATCTATTCGGCGCAGCGCCTGGTGCGGCCGGTGCAGGACCTGATCGAAGGTACTCGTGCGGTCGGCAAGGGCGACTTTGGCACGCGTCTGCCGCTGCCATCGCGCGACGAGATGGGTTTCCTGGTGCACTCCTTCAACGACATGACCAAGCGCCTGCGGCGCGCGCGCGCCGAGGCCACCCACAGCCAGCAGGCGGTGGAGCGTGAGCGGCAGCGCCTGGCGATCATCCTGGCGCGCCTGTCGACCGGCGTGCTGGCGATCGAGCGCGACCTGACGGTGCGCACCGCCAACGAGGCCGCCGGCGCGATCCTGGGCGCCGACCTGTCGGGCGCCGGCGGGCGATCGCTGCCGGCGCTCGCCGCCGACAACCAGCGCCTCGGCCAGTTCGTGGCGGCGATCGCGGTGCGCTTCGCCGCCGGGCGCGAGGAGTGGCGTGAGCAGCTGGAACTGGAGAGCGACTCCGGCCGGCGCACGCTGATGTGCGCCTGTACGCCCTTGCCCGGCGCCGACGGTGGCGGCGGCTTCGTCATCGTCTTCGACGACATCACGGCACTGCTGCAGGCGCAGCGCGACGCCGCCTGGGGCGAGGTGGCGCGCCGCCTGGCGCACGAGATCAAGAACCCGCTGACACCGATCCAGCTCTCGGCGGAACGGCTGCGCCGCCGGCTGCTGGCCGGCATGAGCGAGCGCGACGCCGAGATCCTCGAGCGCGGCACGCACACCATCGTGCAACAGGTGCAGACCATGCAGCAGATGGTCAACGCGTTCAGTGAGTACGCGCGCGCGCCCGACATGCACGTCACGCGCTTCAGCCTCAACACGCTCGTGACCGAGGTTGCCGACCTGTACCGCTCCCAGGATCCGCGCGTCGCCATCCGCCTGGAACTGGACCCGCACCTCGAGTACATCGAGGCCGACCGCGGCCGGGTGCGCCAGATCCTCAACAACCTGGTGACCAACGCCCTTGAGGCGCTGGAGGGGATCGAGGGCGCGCAGCTGGCGATCAGCACGCGGCTGGAGAACGGCGGCGACCTGCCGTACGCGATCCTGACGGTGTGTGACAATGGCCAGGGTTTCCAGCGGGAGCTGCTGGGACGCGTGTTCGATCCCTACGTTACCAGCAAACCCAAGGGCACCGGGCTGGGATTGGCGATCGTGAAGAAGATCATCGAAGAGCACGGCGGTCGCATCGACGCCGACAATCGTCCCGAGGGCGGCGCGCGCGTGCGCGTGGTGCTGCCGCTGCAGGACAACAGCCGTAGCCGGCAGAGGCCGCGTAGCGCAATTGCCCCGGCAATTGCGGACGTGAGCAAGCCGCCGGCGCGAGTGGAGCCAATATCCGCCGGATCGCCGCAGGCCGACCCGGCCAATGGTACAAGGGAGAGGGCATGAGCGGTGCACTCAAGGGCGCCCGCCGCGGCAGCCGGCAAAGGCCGCGCCCTTTGCCGGCGGAAGTTGAACCGATATCCGCCGGATGGCCGCAGGCCTATCCGGCCAATCGCACAAGGGAGAGGGCATGAGCGGTCCGCACATCCTGGTGGTCGACGACGAGGCCGATATCCGCGGCCTGTTGAAGGAGATCCTCTCCGAGGAGGGCTACGAGGTGGAGGTGGCGGCCGATGCAGCGCAGGCGCGGGCCTCGCGGGCGCGCCAGAACCCCGACCTGGTGCTGCTGGACATCTGGATGCCCGACGTCGACGGCATCACGCTCTTGCGCGAGTGGTCGGCGACGGCCGCCGACGGCTGCCCGGTGGTGATGATGTCAGGCCACGGAACCGTCGAGACCGCGGTGGAGGCGACGCGCCTGGGCGCCTTCGATTTCGTGGAGAAGCCGCTGTCGCTCGCCAAGCTGCTGCGCACGGTGGAGCGGGCGCTGGACGCCGGCCGGCGCCAGCGTCAGTCCGGTAAGCTGCTGGGCGAGCCCATCGCCGTGCCGGTCGGCAAGAGCCGCGCCATGCAGCAGCTGCGCGCGGAGCTGCAACAGATCGCGGCCAATCCCTCGCCGGTGCTGCTGGTGGGCGAGCCGGGCAGCGGCCGCGAGGCCGTGGCGCGCTTCCTGCACGCCCAGGGGCCGCGTGCCGCGGCGCCGTTCGTGGAACTGGGCGGCAGCAGCCTGCGGGAAGCCGACGCGGAAGTACGCCTGTTCGGCCGCGGCGACGGCCAGGCGCGGCAGCCGGGGCTGCTGGAGCAGGCGGCCAACGGCACGCTGTTCATCCAGGAACTGGAAGACCTGCCGCCCGGCGCGCAGCGCCTGCTGGCGGGCGTGTTTGAATCCGCAGGCTTCACGCGGCTGGGAGAGACCGAGCCGGTCGGCTTCCGCGCGCGCCTGCTGGTCTCGGCGCAACCCGGGGTGGAGCAGCGCGCCGGCGGTGAGTCATTGCGGCGCGACCTGCTGGCGCATCTGAACGTGCTGATTGTTCGCGTGCCGCCGCTGCGCGAGTACGCCGAGGACGTGCCGGAACTGCTGCGGCACCAGGTCGACCGGCTGGTGGATGCGGAGGGCCTGCCGTTCCGCCGGTTCAGCGTCGCGGCACAGAACCGGCTGCGCAACTATCCCTGGCCCGACAACGTGCGCGAACTGCGCCACCTGGTGCACCGCCTGCTGATCCACGGCGGACCGGAGGAGATCCGCCTGGAGGAGATCGAGCGCGAACTGGCGGTGCAGGCGCCGCCGCAGGAACCGCTGGTGAAGCAGGACCTGCTGGCCCTGCCGCTGCGTGAGGCGCGTGAGCAGTTCGAGCGCTCCTACCTGCAGCAGCAGCTGTTGTTGTGCAACGGCAAGGTGGGGCAGCTGGCCAAGCGCGTGGGAATGGAGCGCACGCATCTGTACCGCAAGCTGCGCTCGCTCGGTGTTGATTTCCGCAATATCAGCGAGGATTGAGGCGGGCGGCGCCGATGACGGTCAGCGCCCCGCACCCGGTCATCGATGCTGCGCGCCAGGCAGCACTCAGGGCATTCACGCAAGGGCGTTTGCCCCCGGGTATGTGGAGCAGGGATCTGCCGCGTCTGCGGTTCGATCGGGTCGCCCAGCGAGTGGTGCAGACACTGCAATCCGCGCTGCTTCCCGCCTTGTCTGAGACAGAGTTGCTGATCGTGTCGATCACCGCACCCATTCTGCTGCCGGCAAGGACTGTCGCAGAACTTAGCCAGCGGCTGCGCGACCCCGTCGGTCGGGACTTTGACGAGACCGTGTGCGGCAATCGGGTGCGCGCCCACCGCACCCGGCACCGGAGAATGGAGGGCCCGCTCGTCATCGTCTTCGTGCACAACCCAAAACCCGCCCCGGGCGGGCTTTTCAGCCTGGTCGAGGATTCGCTGTCTGCAACGCGGCAGGGCAAGAGACCGGCGCGTTAGCAACGGCTCGCGGCGGGAGCCAACGCGCGTCCAGCGGAGGTGTGTATACCCATACACACTTCCGGGCAGAGAGCATCTGCCGTCCAGGGTCAGAGAGCTGCCCCCGAGGTCAGAGAGCTGCCCCCCAAGGATCAGAGAACTGCCCCCAGGGTCAGTGCGCCGGCGTAGCGGGCAGCGCTTCGGTGGCCGCGGCGGTCGTACCCTGGCGGCCCGCCTCGTGGTGCTCGGCGCCGATGAACATGTACATCGCCGGCACCACGAACAGCGTGAACAGCGTGCCGATGGAGATGCCGGTGAAGATCACCAGGCCCATGTGGTAGCGGCCCATGGCGCCGGCGCCGGTGGCGATCAGGAGCGGCACCACGCCCACCACCATCGAGGCCGAGGTCATCAGGATCGGCCGCAGGCGGATGGTGGCCGCCTCCTCGATGGCTTCGCGTTTGGACCTGCCGGCGCGCTGCTGATCATTGGCGAACTGCACGATCAGGATGCCGTGCTTGGCGATCAGGCCGACCAGCGTCACCAGCCCAACCTGGGTATAGACGTTGAGGGTGGCAAAACCCAGGAACAGGAACAGCACCGCGCCGAAGATCGCCATCGGCACCGACATCAGGATCACCAGCGGGTCGCGGAAACTCTCGAACAGCGCCGCCAGCACCAGGAAGATGATCACAATGGCGAAGCCGAGCGTGGTCATGAAGCCGCCGGACTCCTGCTTGAACTGTCGTGACGCTCCGCCAAAATCCACCGTGTAGCCCTGCGGCAGCGTCTCTTTCGCGATCTTCGACAGCGCGGCGAGCGCCTCGCCCTGCGTGCCGCCGTATACACCCTGGATGGTGGCGGAGTTCAGGCGTTGGAAGTGGTCGATCGACTGCGGCTCGGTGTCGGTGCGGAACGAGATCACGGTGGAGGCCGGCACCACCTCGCCGCTGGCGGTGCGGATGTAGTAGTTGCCGACCTGCCGCGGGTTGAGCCGCTCGTCCTGCAGCACCTGCGGAATCACCTTGTAGGAGCGGCCGGCGATGCTGAAGTAGTTGGTGTAGCCGCCGCCGAGCATGCTGCTCAACGCTGCACCCAGGTCCTTCATGGTCAGTCCGAGCAGCGCTGCCTTGTCGCGATCAACCGTCACCGTGGTCTGCGGCTTGTCCAGCTTCAGGCTGTTCTCGACCACCCAGAACTTGCCGGTCGCCTGGGCCTTGGCGAGTACCGCTTGCGACACCTGGTACAGTTCGTTGAAGGGCGCGGCGCTCTGGATGACGAACTCCACCGGGTAGCCGCGGCCGGCGCCGGGCAGCGAGGGCGGGTTGACCCAGAACACGTTGGCGCCGGCGATCTGGTTGGCGCGCTGCTGCAGGTCCTGCTGGATCGCAGGCGCGCCGCGGCTGCGCTGCGCGTAGTCCTTGAGGATGATGCCGCCGAAGCCCATGTTGTTGGTGCCCACGCCCTGGCCGACAAACTGGAAGGAGTTCTCGTACTCGGGTATCGACGACAGCGACTGGAAGGCCTGTCGCTGGTAGCCGGCCATCTGCTGGATCGAGGCGTTGGCGGGGCCGGTGGCGATATAGAACATGAAGCTCTGGTCCTCAGGCGGCGCGAGCTCGCTCTTGGCGCTCACCCCCATCATGGGCATCGCCATCATGACCACGAGCAGCACCACCACCACCGCGCCGAATGCCACCACCGTCTTCCAGGCCCCGAGCATGGTGTGCAGCAGGCGATGGTAGATACGGGTGACGCGCTCGAAGTTATGATCAATCACCTTGACCAGGCGGTTGCCGTTGCCGTTGCCGTGCTCCATTCTGAAGAAGCGCGCGCACATCATCGGCGACAGGGTGAGGGCGATCAGCGCCGAGACGGCGACCGCGCCGGCAAGCGTGAAGGCGAACTCCGAGAACAGTGAGCCGGTCAGTCCGCCCTGGAAGCCGATCGGTACGTATACCGCCACCAGCACCAGCGATATGGCGATGATGGGGCCGGCCAGTTCGCGCGCCGCGGCCAGTGCGGCCGCAGCGGGGCTCTGGCCGAGCTTCATGTGGCGATCGACGTTCTCGACCACGATAATGGCGTCGTCCACTACCAGGCCAATTGCCAGCACCAGCGCCAGTAGCGTCAGCAGGTTGATGGTGTAGCCGAGCGCCAGCATGATGAAGAACGCGCCGATCAGTGACAGCGGCATGGCGACCACCGGTACGATCACCGAGCGCACGCTGCCCAGGAACAGGAAGATCACCAGCGTGACGATCAGCAGCGTCTCCACCAGGGTCTTGACCACGTCACGGATGGCGGAGCGGATGTAGCCGGTGGCGTCGTAGCCGATCTGGGCGTGCAGCCCGGCGGGCAGCTGCGCCTGGATCTGCGGGAACTCCTTGCGGATGATCTTCATGACCGTGAGGATGTTGGCGTCCGGGGCCACGCGGATGGCTACGAACACCGCGCCCTTGCCCTTGAAGGCCACCACGGAATCGTAATTCTCCGATCCCAGCACCACGCTGCCCAGGTCCTTGAGGCGTACGAACCCACCGTCCTTCTGCTTGACGATCAGGTTGCGGAATTCCTCCGCCGAGTGCAGGTCCGTGCCCGCCGTCAGGTCGACGCTGACCATCTGGCCCTTGGTGGCGCCGAGCGTCGAGAGGTAGTTGTTGGCCTGCAGCGCCGCGGACACATCGGCCGCGGTGACGCCGTTGGCGGCCAGCTTCACCGGGTCGAGCCAGGCGCGCAGCGCATAGGGGCGGCCGCCGAGCAGCTGCGCCTGTTGTACGCCGGGGACCGCCTGCAGTTTCGGCTGCACCACGCGGATCACGTAGTCGGTGATCTGGTTGGCCGGCAGTGTTTCGCTGTTGAAGCCGATGTACATGCCGGCGGTCTGCTCGCCCACCTGTACCGTGATCACCGGCTGCTGGGTGCCGGGCGGCAGCTGGTTGAGTACCGAGTTGACCTTGCTGCTGATCTCCGACTGTGCGCGGTTGGAATCGTAGTTCAGGCGCAGCACCGCGGTGACCGTGGAGGCGCCGGTCACACTCGAAGAGGTCAGGTAGTCGATCCCCTGGGCCTCGGCGACCGCCGACTCGATGGGCGTGGTGATGAAGCCCGCCACCAGCTCGGCGCTCGCGCCGTAGTAGAGGGTGGTCACCGTCACAGTGGCGTTTTCGGTCTTGGGGAACTGCCGGATGGGCAGCTCGGCGACCGCGCGCAGTCCCAGCACCAGCACCAGCAGGCTGATGACGGTGGCAAGCACCGGCCGGCGGATGAAGATGTCGGTGAAGTTCGCCACGGCCTAATGCTCCTGCGGCTTCGGGTTGGGATCGTCGCTCGGCTGCACGCTGTTGTTGACGACGATCGCCACGCCGTTACGCAGCTTGATCTGGCCCGAGGTCACCACCTCGTCGCCTTCCTTCACGCCGCTGAGGATGGCCACCTGGTCACCTCGGGTATCGCCGGTGGTGACGAACACCTGCTTGGCCACCAGCGCCGGCGCGCTCGCCGCGGCCCCTGCGCCACCTGCCGCGGCAGGCCTGGCGGCACCGCCCTCGCCGGTGCCCTGCGTGTCGGGCGGGACCGCCAGGTAAACCGTGGCGCCGTAAGGGTTGTAGGCGATCGCGGTCTGCGGCAGGGTCAGCTGCCGCACGGCCGCGCCGGTGGTCACACTGACGTTGGCGTACATGCCCGGCAGCAGCCGGCGGTCCGGGTTCTTGAGCACCGCGCGCAGGTTGATGTTGCGCGTGCTGGTGTCGACGGCGGGATCCAGCGCCGCCACCTCGCCGTTGAAGACCTGGCCGGGGAAAGCATCGGTGGTCAGGCTGACTTTCTGACCCGGGTGAACCGCGGTCAACGCCTGCTGCGGCAGGCTGAAGTCCACGAAGATCGGATCGAGCTGCTGCAGGGTCGCGATGGCGGTGCCGGCCGCCAGGTACTGGCCGAGGTCCACCGCGCGGATGCCGATGCGGCCGGCGAAGGGCGCGATCACGCGCTTCTTGGCCACCAGCGCCTCCTGCTCGGCCACCTGCGCGCGCGCGCTGCGCAGGTTGGCGGCATCAGTGTCCAGCACCGCCTGGCTAATGGCCTGTGCCTCGAACTGCGCTTTGTCGCGCTGCCACGTGGTCTGCGCCAGCGCCGCGGCGGCGCGCAGGGATTCAAGATGGGCGCGGTCATCCGCGTCCCGCAGCCGCAGCAGCGTGGTGCCCGCGCTCACGTCCTGCCCGGAGCGGAACTCGATGGCAGCGACGATCCCGGCGACCTCGGCGGAAAGCTGCGCGCCGCGCTCGGCGCGCAGGCTGCCGACGGCGCTGAGCTGTGGCTGCCAGTCCTGGTAGCCGACACGCATGGTGCTGACGGTGAACTTCGGCGCACCCTGCGCCGCGAAGCCCTGCATCATCCGGTACACACCGAAGCCCTTGACCGCGGCGATCACCAGGATCAGGCCCACGACCACCAACACGAAAGTCAGCCAGCGTTTCATCTTGTCCCTTAGCGTTGCGCGCTCGCGGCGCGTACCTGCGGTTGAGAGTTGGCGGCCGCCGCCGGCGGCGCCGTACGGTGCCACCAGCCGCCGCCGAGCGCCTGCAGCAGCGCGGCGCTGTCGGCATGGCGTGCCGCCTGCGCCTGCAGTTGCGCGATGCGCGCCACCCAGTAGCTGCGCTGCACGTTCTGCAGGTCGAACGGACTGATCGAGCCGGCCTGGTAGCGCTTGCGCGCCACGTCCAGTGTCTCGGCCGCGGCGGCGGCGGCCACGTCCTGTTGCGCCAGCACCGTGGCGTCGGAATCGACGGCGTGCAACGCGTCGGCTACGTTGCGGAAGGCGTTGAGCACCGTGCCGCGGTAGTTCGCCGCGGCCTGGTCATAGGCGGCGACGGCGGCACGGCGCTTGTGCAGCAGCGCGCCGCCGTGGAACAGCGGCTGGGTGATGCCGGCACCGAGGCCCCACACGCCGCTGCCCGACTTCAGCAGGTCCGACAGTTCCGTGCTGACACCCCCAACGTGCCCGGTCAGGCTGATCTGCGGCAGCATGTCGGCGGTGGCTACCCCGATCTGCGCGCTCGCCTGGTGCAGCAGCGCCTCGTAGGCGCGCACGTCGGGTCGCCGCTCGATCAGCTGTGCGGGCAAGCCCAGCGGCAGCTGTGGCGGCAGGGTCAGATCCTCGAGGGTCAGGTCGACGTCCGGCTGTTCGCTCGGCAGGTGCCCCAACAGCCACGCCAGCAGGTCGCGGGTCTGCCGCTGCTGCTTGCGCAGCGTCTCCAGGCTGACCAGCTCGTTGGCCAGCTGTGTCTGCTGGGTCAGCACGTCCAGGCGCGACACGCCGCCCAGGGAGAGCCGCGTCTGCGTGGTCTGGAGCTGCTTGCGGTCGGCGTCGATGATCTGTTCTGAGGCTTCGATCTGCGCGCGCAGCGAGGCATCCTGGATGGCGGTGGTCACCACGTTGGCGGCCAGGCTGAGGTAGGTGGCCTCGAGCTGGAACTTCTGGTAGTCCGCCTGCGCGCCGGCGGCCTCGACGCCGCGGCGCACGCCGCCCCACACGTCCAGTGTGTAGGAGACGCTGGCGGAGGCATTGAACAGGTTGTAGATGAACGAGCCACCGCCCGGTTGCCCGAACTGGGCGGCCGAGATCTTTTCACGGGTGGCGCTGGCGCTGCCGTCAATCGAGGGCAGCAGGCTGCCGCGCTGCGCCAGCAGGTTCTCGTGGGCCTGCCGCAACGCCGCCTGCGCGGCGGCGACGTCGGTATTCGCCTTGAGGGCCTGCTCCACCAGCGCGTTGAGCTTCGGCGAATGAAACAGCTCCCACCACTGCGCCGGGATGTCGGCGCCGTACACCAGCGCCTGCGGGGCACCCGCGGGACCGGCGCTGGCGGCGGTGTTCTGCGGTAACGCGGCCGCCGTGTAGGAATCAGTCCGCGGCGCGGCGGGCCGATGGAAATCCGGCCCGACGGCACAGCCGCCGGCCAGCAGCGCGGTCAGCACGGCCGTCGCGGCGAGTCGCTGCGCCGGGCGGACCCTCACCCGGGCATACGGTGGGGCCCCTGCGGCGCGTGTTGTGGCAGGCACGGGTCTGAACACGGGGCGCGAGCATCCTCTGGTCTGTTGTGGATCGGCGACAGCACGGGCACGGCCGGCCGATCCGAGTGCGCGAGTCTGAACGCCGGGCGCTGAGAAGGGAAACGCCCGACGGTAGACAGGATTCTACCTACTATGGACTAGTTGTGGTGCGCCGCGTCAGTCCCGACCCGGGACTCGAGCCCGCCGCTCAGTCTCCAACCCGGATCACCAGCGCGTCCACTTCCGCCGCCTGCAGCTGACGGCGCACCTTGTTGAGTTCGGCGAGGTTGCCGATCGGCCCGATGCGCACCCTGTGCCACACGTCATTATCGACGGCAACCCGTTGCACCTTTGCGTCCACGCCCTGCAGTTTGAGCTGCGCGCGCACCCGTTCCGCATCGGCGGCGTTGCGGTAGGAGCCCGCCTGCAGCACGTAAACGCCGGGACGATCGATGCGGGCGGCGGCGGGCAAATCGCGCTTGACGTCCTTGTCCTTCTCCGGCACCACCACTTCGAAGTTGGGCAGCATCTCGTAGAAGTCGTATTTCTGCGGCTTGCCGCTGCCGTCGGCATCGGCAGACTCGCCGTCGCGGGCCACCGCGGCGACGCGCCGCGGATCGGGTCGCGGCGTCTCGGCGATGTCGTGCGCGGGGCGGGCGTGATTGTTGTACCAGGCGAAGGCGACACCGCTGACGATGACACCGGCGAGCGCGCCCCAGGCAAACTCGCGCAGCCGACCCGCATCCAGGGGGCGGTGCTGCGGTGACTTGTAGTCGCGGGCGGTTAGCTTTGCCATCTCCGTGCTACATGCTCTCGGGGGCCGACACGCCCAGCAACGTCAGGCCGTTGCGCAGCACCTGCTGCACGGCGAGCACCAGTGCCAGGCGCGCATTGCGCAGCGGCGCGTCCTCCACCAGGAACTGCGCGGCGTTGTAATAAGTGTGGAAGGCGTTCGCCAGCTCGCGCAGGTAGTGCACCAGCGCATGCGGGGCACGGGCGACGGCGGCCTGCTCCAGGATTTCCGGGTAGCGAGTCAGGCTGGCGAGCACCGCCTGCTCGTGCTCGCTGGTCAGCAGCGCCGTGTTGCCCAGCCCCGCGGCGCGGTCGAAGGCAAGCCCGCGCGCGCCGAGCTGTTTCATCACGCTGGCAACGCGCGCGTGGGCATACTGGATGTAATAGACCGGATTCTCGTTGCTGCGCGACTTGGCCAGCTCCAGGTCGAAGTCCAGCGGCTGGTCGTGGCTGCGCATCAGGTAGAAGAAACGGCAGGCGTCGTTGCCGACTTCCTCGCGCAACTGGCGCAGGGTCACGAACTGCGCCTCGCGCTTGCCCATGGGGATTTTCTCGGCGCCGCGGAACAGGCTGACGAACTGGATCAGCGGCGCCTCCAGGCAATCCCCGGGCTGTCCCATGGCCATCAGCCCCGCGCGCACCCGCGCCACATAACCGTGGTGGTCGGCGCCGAGCACGTCGATCAGGCGGCTGAATCCGCGCTCGCGCTTGCTCAGGTGATAGGCGATGTCGGAGGCGAAGTAGGTCTTCTGGCCGTTCTCGCGCACCACGACGCGGTCCTTCTCGTCGCCGAATTCCGTGGCGGCGAACCACAGTGCGCCGTCCTGGCGGCGCAGCCGGCCCTGGCTCTCCAGTACCTGCAACGCGTGATCGATCGCACCTTCCTCGGCCAGCGTCCGCTCCGACACCCAGTGATCGAAACGCACGCCGAAGCCGGCGAGGTCGTCGCGGATGTCGTGCAGCATCCGCGCGAGCGACAGGTCGAGCACGCGGCGAAAACCCTCGGCGCCGATCAGCCCCCGCGCCCGCGCGATCAGCCCATCGATGTAGGCTTCCTTGTCGCCGGCCGGCGCATCCGCCGGCAAGCCGGCGAGCACCGCCGCGGCCGGATGGCGCAGGGTGGAGCCGGCCTCGTCCCGCAGCGCCTGCGCCAGTGGCAGCACGTAGTCGCCCCGGTAGCCGTTCTCGGGGAAGGGCACGGACTCTCCGGCCGCCTGCAGGTAGCGCACCCAGGTGCTGACGGCCAGGATGTCCATCTGGCGGCCCGCGTCGTTGACGTAGTACTCGCGCTCCACCGCGTAGCCGGCCGCCGCCAGCAGGTTGGCCAGGGTGGCGCCGTAGGCGGCCTGGCGTCCATGACCGACGTGCAGCGGGCCGGTCGGGTTGGCCGAAACGAATTCCACCAGCACACGCTCGCCGCCGCCCAGGCGGCTGGTGCCGTAGGTCTTGCCCAGTGTGAGGACCTGCGCCAGCTCGCGGCCCCAGGCCCCCGGGGCCAGGTGGAAATTGATGAAGCCCGCGCCGGCCACCTCGGCCCGGGCCACCCAGTCCTGGGGGGGCAGGGCGGCGACTATCGCGGCCGCCAGCTCGCGCGGATTGCGGCGCGCGCCTTTCGCCAGGCGCAGTGCGACGTTGCTGGCGAAGTCGCCGTGGCGCGTGTCGCGGGCGCGTTCGATCACCACCGTGCCGGCCGGCGGCATCTGCGGCAAAGTCTCACCCACGAGCCGGCCGACGGCGGCCAGCAGCAGCTGCTCGAGTTCCTGTTTCAAGGCCGGAATCCGCAAACGAATGGCGCGCGAGTTTACCATCCGTTCCCGCGGGCGCCGGGGGTCGCGGGGCCACCGCGGCTGCGCAGCCCCGCCGTGCAACCCCCCCCCAGGGGGCCGGTGAGTTCAGCGGTGCGGGCGCGGCGGGGGGTGTGGCAGCGGCCGCCCGAATTCGCGCTGCCGCTGCGCGCGCGCCTGCTCGATCATCTGCCGGCGTTCGCCGGGGCTGGCATTGCGCCACTGCTCGCGCAGGTACTGGCGCCGCTGCGGCGGCAGCTGCTGGAAACGGTGGAAATTCTGGCGCATCGCGGCCTGCTGCGCCGGTGTCAGCGACTGAAAATTCTGCCAGCGATTGCGCAGCACCGCGCGCTCCTCCGGGGGCAGCGCCCGCCAGCGCGAGAAACGCTCGCTCGCCTGCTGGCGCTGGGCGTCGGACATCGACAGCCAGCGCTGGCTGCCCTGGGCAAGCGCCTGCTGGCGGGCCGGCGGCAGGTTTTTCCATTCGCCGTTGAAGCCGGACAGCAGCCGCTGCTGTTCGGGGGCCAGGCTCGACCAGGTGATCGGCGCCGCCGGCGCCTGGGCGGCGGGTTCGGCGGACTGCTGCGCCAGGACCGGGGTGCCGACGGCAAGCCATGCGGCCAGCAGCAGGGGCCGGATTCGCCGCGATCGCGCCGCTTTGCCCCGCAGATCACGATTGCGCTGGATCATGATTTTGCCTGCGCCAGTGGCGGCGATGACGGCGTGCTCGGAGCCGGGGCCGAAGCAGGGGGCGCCGCAGGGGTCTGGTTGCCAGGGTCGGGTTGATGCGCCGCAGGGGTCCGTCCCTGCGACAGGTAATCCGGGCTGAGTTCCGACAGGCCATCGACGCTGCCCAGGAACTCCAGGAAGCCGGCATCCGGCTGCACGGGTGCGCGCGCCGGTGGGCTCTGCGTCACGGCGATGCCCGGCAGTGCCATCACCGCCGCAGCTATCACGCCCGCAAGGCGAGGCATTATCCCTGGCCCGCGGCATTGGCGTCGGTCTGGCCGGCCGCCCACTCATAGAACAAGCCGTCCCCGTCCCCACCCTCTATCAGGTCGAGGGCTTCACCGTCTGCCAGCAATGCCATGTCCTCCACGGCCGGGCGCTGCCCGGCGGTTCCCGGGCCCGCGGCCGGGAGCACACGGTGCCATAGCACCACCGCCATCAGCAATGTCACCGCGACGGCGCCCGCCGCCGGCATGAAGCCCATCCGCCAGCGGAGCGCTCCGCCTGAGCTGGTTGCCTGCTCCAGGGCGGCCTGGCGCGCGCGGTTGAGACGCGAGCGCGTGCGACCGTCGATGCGCGTCAGGCTGGCCTCGAGCACCCGCTGCGCGCGGCGCTCGAAATCGCTTGCTGTCTCGTCCATCACGTTCATACGTACAGCTCCCCAAGCTGGGTGCGCAGGGCCTGCACTGCGCGGAAATAATGTGTCTTCACGCTGCCCTCCGAGCAGCCCATCGCCCGGGCGGTCTGCGCCACATCCAGGCCCTCCAGAGTGCGCAGCAGGAAGGCCTGGCGCTGGCGCGGCGGCAGCCGTTGCAGCGCCTGTTCCAGGGCCGCCATGGCCTGGTCCAGCTCCAGGCGCTGTGGCGGCTGCACGTCGGGACTGACCGCCTGGGCGATGGGATCCGGTTCTTCCTCCCCGTCGTCGCCAACGCGCCGTGGCAGCCAGGACATGATGCGGCCCCGCACGGTGCGGCGCCGCTGCATGTCGCGGATGCGGTTCTCCAGGATGCGATAGAACAGCGGCTTCCATTCCGCCGCCGGCCGCTTCCCGTAGGCACGGGCGAGCTGCAGCATCGCGTCCTGGACCGCGTCCAGGGCGTCGTCTTCGTCGCGCAGTCCTGCCTGCGCGATGCGGAACGCCTTGAGCTCCACGCTGGCCAGGAACTGGTCCAGCGCGCGCGTGCGCGTCCGGTCGGGAGAGTCTGTCAGGTCCACGTCGCCGTGTAGTGCGGCAGGCATGCTATAAGGCGACGCGAGCGTAGCAAACTCGGACATGGCCTGTATAACGCGCCCGCGCGGGGAGCGGTTGACGGGTCGGTTTCGCCCCTTTCCCCGGTGGATTTGACCAAAGGCCCAATGTCCCCGCTGTTTCGCGTCGCCCTGGATACCCCGTTGCGGCGGCTGTTCGACTACACCACCCCCGTGGCCGGGGGTGCCGCACCGCAGGTCGGCGCGCGGGTGCGCGTGCCTTTCGGCCGACGCACCCTGGTGGGGATCGTTCTGGGCACGGCGGAGGAGTCCGCGGTTCCCGCCGAGCGCCTGAAGCCCATCCTGGAGATCCTGGATCCCCGCCCGGTACTCAGTCCCGATGTGGTGGAGCTGCTGGCCTGGGCGTCGCAGTACTACCAGCACCCCATAGGGGAGGTCGCGATGGCGGCGCTTCCCAGGGCCCTGCGACTGGGGGCCGCCGCCGCGCGGCGCAGCGAAAGCTGGCAGGCCACGGCTGAAGGTCGGGAGGCAGCCGCGGTGGGGGAGCCGCGCCGCGCACCCCGGCAGCAGGCGCTGCTGGCGCGCATTGCGCAGCTGGGGCCATGCCCGGCGGAGGTCCTGGACCGGGACGGGGAATGGCGCACCGCGGCCAGGGCTCTGCGGGCGCGCGGCTGGGTCGAACAGCGGGAACTCGACGTGGCGGAAGCCGTCGCTGTGTCCGCCGCACCGAACGATCCCGCGCCACAGCTGCTGGCGGGCCAGGCCGACGCGGTCGAGCGGATTTCAGCATCGTTGGGGCGCTACGACGCCTTCGTCCTGCAGGGCATTACCGGCAGCGGCAAGACCGAGGTATACCTGCACGTCATCGAACGAGTGCTGCGCGCCGGCAGGCGCGCACTGGTGCTGGTGCCGGAGATCGGGCTCACGCCGCAGCTGGTGCAGCGGTTCCATGCGCGCCTGGGAGTGCCGCCGGCGGTGCTGCACTCCGGTCTCACGGATGCGGAGCGTCTGCAGGCCTGGCGGGCCGCGTGGCAGGGTACGGCCGCGATCGTACTCGGCACCCGCTCGGCGGTGTTCGCGCCGGTGCCGGACCTGGGACTCATTGTTGTGGACGAGGAGCACGACGCCTCCTTCAAGCAGCACGAGGGCGGCTGGCACTACTCGGCGCGTGACCTGGCGGTACTGCGGGCACACCACGCCGGGGTGCCGGTGGTGTTGGGTTCAGCGACCCCATCGCTGGAGACGCTGCACAACGCCGGCACCGCCCGCTACACACACCTGCGCCTGACCGAGCGGGCGGGCGCGGCCACGCCGCCGCAACTGAAACTCATCGACCTGCGCAGCCACGCGGTGCGCACCGGCATTTCCACACCGGCGGTGCTCGCGATTAGTAAGCACCTGGCGGCCGGCGACCAGGTGCTGGTGTACCTGAACCGCCGCGGCTACGCGCCAACGCTGTTGTGCACCGCCTGCGGCTGGATCGCCCCGTGCCGCGAGTGCGACGCGCGCATGACGGTGCACCTGGCACACCAGCGGCTGCGCTGTCATCACTGCGGCGCGGATTCACCACTGCCCGCCGCCTGCCCGCAGTGCGGCTACCCGGTGCGGCCGGTGGGCGCCGGCACCGAGCGCATCGAGCAGACGCTGCAGGAACTGTTCCCGCAGGCGCCGATCGCGCGCCTGGACCGCGACGTCGTGCGCCGTCGCGACGACATGGAGGAAATCATGCGGCGCGTCGCCGGGGGCGAAGCACGCATCCTGGTCGGTACGCAGATGGTGACCAAGGGCCATGACTTTCCCAATGTCACGCTGGTCGTGGTGCTGAACGCCGACCAGGGGCTGTTCAGCAGCGACTTCCGTGCCTCCGAGCGACTGGCCCAGACCATCGTGCAGGTCGCCGGCCGCGCCGGCCGCGGCAGCCGGCCGGGGGAGGTGTTGATCCAGACGGAGTTCCCGGATCATCCGCTGCTGCGACAGTTGCTGGCCGAAGGTTACGACGGCTTTGCGCAGGTGGCACTGGAGGAGCGCGCCCAGGCGCACTGGCCGCCGTTCTCGCGCCTGGCGGCACTGCGCGACTCGGCGCGCACGCCGCAGGCGGCGCTCCTGTTCCTGCGTGAGGCGCGTGCGCTCGCCGGCGAGGCCGCCGACGTACGCCTGCTGGGACCGGTGCCCGCCGCGATGGCGCGCCGCGCCGGCCGCCATCACGCGCAGTTGCTGATCGAGAGCCCGGATCGCACGCGCCTGCAGGCCTTCCTGACGGAATGGTTGCCGCAGGTGGAGGCGTTGAAGAGCGCGCGGGCGGTGCGGTGGTCGCTGGACGTGGATCCGCAGGAGCTGTTTTGAGGCTCGGTGCGTCGCCTCACGCGAGCCGCTTGCGGGTGCGCTCTTGATTTGAGTGAGCTTAGCGAGTTTATCAACTTACGATAAAGTCACTATAATTCAATTAGACCTCCAACGATATATCGCCTATGATATACATTGGCTCCAATGAACGGGAAGCAGGTCATCAAGGCGCTGGAACAGAATGGCTTCAGGGTGATCCGCGTCAGTGGCAGCCACCACATCCTGTCCAATGGTCAGCGCAAGGTGACTGTCCCGGTTCATGGCTCGGCTGATGTGAAGATCGGCACGTTCAAGAGCATTGAAAAGCAGGCCGGAGTGAAACTGAAATGAGCGTCACCATCCGCTATGCCGCGGTCCTGGCACCCCAGCCGGAGGGCGGGTTTACCGTTACCTTCCCGGATATTCCAGAGGCCATCACCGAGGGGAATGATCGCGATGCGGCTCTGTTCAATGCCGCGGAGGTTCTGACCCTGTGCCTGGAACAGCGTATGGAGGACGGGGAAGCCATTCCGGTCGCGTCAAAGGTGAAGGGCGGGGAATGGATCGAACCAGCGGCTGCGGTTCAGGCTGCCCTGCTGATGAAGCAGGCGCGTGAGAAACAGGGAAAGACGCTGGCAGATCTCGCACGAGCGCTGGACACATCGTGGCCTGCCGCACAGCGCCTGGAACAACCGGGTGGTAACCCGACCCTCAAGCAGTTGGAGCGTGCCGCCGCCGCCCTCGGTAAGCGTCTCGTGGTAGGACTGAACTGAAACCGGCATGAAGATCGACATTGACCGGCTGACTGAAGCCGAACTCATCGACCTCAACCATCGGATCGTGGCCCGGCTGCGATTCCTGCAGCAGCTCGGTGCCCACGCCACGATGCTGGAATTCCGTATCGGGGAACGGGTGCGGTTTGAGCCCCATGGAAGCGCGCCGGTCGAGGGGATCATCACGCGCTACAACCGCAAAACGGTGACCATAGTGACCGAGGACGGACGTCGCTGGAATGTCGCGCCTGAGTTCCTGCAGCGACTCGCGTCGGCGAAGCCAGCCCCTGCGTCGTCTGGCAACGTTGTCCTGTTGCCTCCACGCGATAAGAGATAAGGAGACGGAAGCGGCGACGTCGGTCGATGGAGCTTACCCGACGCCCAGCAGATCGCGCAGGCAATACGCCACGATCTCCACCTGCGAGGACATGCGCAGCTTGCGGAAGATATTGCGCCGGTGCACCGATTCGGTCAGCGGCGAGATGCCCAGGGTGTTGGATGCGGCTTTGCTGGACAGTCCTCTTGACATGAGGATCGCCACATCGGCCTCGCGTTCAGTGAGGGGTTCGGTGCTGATGGCGCGCAGGGCTTCCAGTATCTGCGAGCGGAAGTCTCTGCGTGGCGAGGCGACAGAGGCACGTTCGGGATAGGCGAGCTGGCAGTGGCGCCGTAGCAGCCCCAGAAACAGCGGCGCTATGGCGCGGATTCGCCGGTCCTCGGCATCGCTGAAGTCAGCTTCGTCGGTGCGGCGGCAGATGCTCCAGCCGGCAACCCTGCCATCCCCCAGATCCGCGAAGATGTCGTAGAAATCCTTGAGCTCCAGCAACCCGTAGTAGGCGTTGTAGCACTCGGGCTCGAAGAAGCTGGCGGCACCCAGGTCCGACATCGAGTAGATGTCGTTGACGCGGCCACTGTGGATGGCAGCGAGTTCGGGACAGAAGTGATAGCCCCACTTGAGATAGCGCTCCTCGATCACCTTCGAGTAGGCGCCGCGCTCGGCGCGCACGCCCACCAGCACCGGGGGTGCGTGGGGCGCCTGAAGATCCGCGATGACCAGGTCGGAGCTGCTGAAGGGCAGCACGCGACGCATGCAGTCGCACAGGGAGGTAAAGAATTCCGGCCGGCCGACGACTGATATGGCGCCGCCCATGAGACGGGGAAAGCTGCCGTCGGTCTCGACGATCGATTGCGGATCCACCGGCCAACCGTAGCCGATACCCCGCCGCGGGACAAACAATTGCGGCCTTTGCTCAGGCCGTGGGCGGCACCTGCGGGGCCGCCTCGATCAGTTCCAGTGTGCGACCGTCCGGATCCTGGGCGTAACACAGGCACAGTCCATCCCACGCACCGCCGGGCTCGCGAACCACGATCGTGGGCGTGCAGGGCAGGCCGAAGCTTTCGACGATGCAGCGACGAACCTGCTCGACGTCCTGCACCGTGAAGGCCAGGTGCGTGTGACCGCGTTGGTTCGCAGTCACTGGGGTCGTCGGCGGGGAAGGGGTGGTGGCGGTCAGCAGACGGATCGAGAGTCCGTCGGCCGCGATCACCGTGATCTCGCGGCGCGTTGCGGCGTCCGTCGAGTCCTGTTCCAGGGTGCAGCCCAGCAGGCCGCAATAGAACTCGAGCGAACGCTCGATGCTGGCCACCGTGAGTCGGACCCGTCGCGGTGGCGGTGCGGAGGCGTGGGTGTCCATGCGTGCTTCAGTATGGATTTCCACGGCGCACGCGGCATACCTAATGTCCGGTATTGCCACAGTATCCGGGCTTGCCCGAGTGTCGGCGCCAGGGGCCACGCCCGGTGGGGTCAAGCGGAAGGGGCGACCGAAGTGATCTGCAAGCATCCGATACTTTCGGCCTGTGGACTGCTGCTCGCGGTGGCGGTGGCATTGCCGGCGCAGTCCGCTGCGCCCGGGGCGGCAACCGACAGCAATACGGCAGCGACGGACCTGAGCGAAGTCGTCGTCACCGCCACTCGTCGCGAGGAGCGGTTGCAGGATGTCCCGATCAGCGCAACGGTGTTTACCCCGGAGTCGATCGCGGCGCAGGGGATCCACAGCATCGACGATCTGTCGCGTGTGGCGCCGAGCCTCACCTTCCAGCGCACCAGTACGGGCAACACCGGTAACGAGAACGACGAAGACTCGAGCATCAATATCCGTGGCATAGAATCGAGCGCGGGCACTGCCACGGTAGGCGTGTACATCGACGATACCCCCATCCAGGGACGGCATCTCACCTTCACTTCTTTCAGTACCTATCCTGCGGTGTTCGATCTGGAACGGATCGAGGTCCTGCGCGGTCCGCAGGGCACGCTGTTCGGGGCGGGGTCGGAGGGCGGCACCGTGCGCTTCATCCAGCCCGCGCCGGACCTGCGCCGCAGCGGCGGCTTTGCCCGCGCAGAGCTGTCGAGCACGCGCAACGGCGATCCCAGCTACGAGCTCGGCGCCGCTGTGGGCGGGCCGGTCACGGATACCTGGGCCTTGCGGCTCAGCGCCTTCGCCCGCCAGGACGGCGGCTGGGTGGATCGGGCCGACTGGCGCACCGGCCAGATCACGCGCTCCGCCAGCAACTCCCAGACCACTGTGGTGCTGCGGGCGGCGGCGGCCTGGAAGCCCAGCGACGCGCTGACGATCACTCCCTCCCTGTACTTCCAGCGTCTGCAGCTTCGTGACACCTCGGCGTACTGGCAGGACCTGTCCGATCCGGGTGCTTCGCGGTACCTGAACGGCAATGCGCAACGCAACCAGAGCATCGATCCCTTCTATCTCGCGGCGGTCAAATTGCAGTGGAGCTTGGGTGTAGCCGACCTCACTTCCACCGTCTCGTACTTCTCCCGCCAGCAGCACTCGACGCAGGACTACACGCAGTACGATCGCACAGTGTTCGGCCTGACGGACGTCGGTCCGCGGCCGCCACCGGGAGATCTGGGCACGACCTTCGACAGCGACGCGCAACGCAACTTCTATTTCGAGACGCGTCTGCAGTCCCCTTCGGCGCCGGCGGGCCTCAACTGGAGCGCGGGATTGTATTTCGCGCGCCTGGACGAGAATACGACCGAGCGTGTCACGGACCCGAGGCTCGATGCCGAATACGCGGCGTTCTACGGCGCGCCGCTGTGCACCGACGTCGCGCCGTGTCCCGGTGGGCAGATCATCACGCAACCCCGCTTCCAGGTGATCGACACGCAGCTCGCCCTGTTCGGCGATGTGGCCTACGCCTTCGCCGATCACTGGAAGCTGGATGCCGGACTGCGGGTAGAGCGCAGCCATTACGCCGGCACGCTCATCAACTACGGCCCGTTCTTCGGGCCGGATATCGGGCCGACCACTGCGTTGACGGGCGCCAGCAGCGCGACGCAGACCCCGCTCACCCCCAGGATGGTGCTCAGCTATTCTCCGGACCGTGATCGCATGGCCTATGCCAGCATCGCCAAGGGCTATCGCGTCGGCGGCATCAATCTGTCGCTGTCGTCCCTGTGTGCCGATGACCTCGGGTCGATCGGCCTGGCCGCCGCACCGCCGACCTACGCGCCCGACTCGCTGTGGAGCTACGAGCTGGGCGCCAAGGCAAGCTGGTTCGGGGGGCGTCTGCACACCGACGCGAGCCTGTTCAGCGTCGACTGGCACAACATTCAACAGGCGGTATACCTGCCCAACTGCGGGCAGGGTCTGATCGAGAATCTGGGGACGGTGCACAGCGTCGGCGGGGAGCTGGAAACACAGCTGCTCGCATGGCAGGGACTGCGCCTGGGTCTGTCGCTCGCCTATGTCGATGCGCGCTATACCCACACGGTATGTGCTGGCTCGACGCCGTGCAGCGGCCCGGCGGCGGCGGCGAGTCCGGTTGTCAGTGAGGGTGACCGGCTGCCCGCGGCGCCGTGGACCGTGCATGCCTCGGCGGAATACACCGGACCCGGTGCCAGTGCGCCCTATGTCCGACTGGACTATCAACTGGCGCTGGCGCAGACCCGGCTGCAGCCCTACCAGAATCCCAACAATGGCGTGTCGGATCCGTCGTACCCCGGATTGCCGAACGTGGCCACGCTGGCGCTGCGCGCCGGGTGGCGGCATGACGGTTGGGATCTGTCCGTGTTTGCCAACAACCTGACCAACGCGCATCCTGTGGTGTACCGAAGCCGCGACTCGACCGATTCCGACCTGTTCTTCGTGCACACCATTCGCCCGCGAACACTTGGTGCCACGGTGTCCCATCGCTTCTGAGCCGGGTGTCGTGCATTGGCGTGCGCTGCGCCCGGGACGATGGTGGCCGCGAGCAGCGACGCGTGACGAATCGGGCGCACTGCTGTGGCCGTCCATTGCCCTGGCGATCGGCAGCGTCCTGCCCATTCTGGGCATGCCGCTGCTGGTCGGGGCGATGGTCGATCACTGGGGCTTCTCCGCCTCGATAGCCGGATACGTCACCTCGGTCGACCTGGCAGGCCTGTTCCTGGGTTCAGTGGTCACCGCAAGCGTGACGAGGGCATTCGGGCGTAGCACGCGGGTCACGGCGGCGGTTGTGATCTGCGCATTGAGCAACCTGCTGTGCGCATTCTGGCACCCGCTGCCGGCGCTGTTCGCGCTGCGTTTCATCGCAGGCGTGACGGCCGGTATGACCTACGCGTATTCGCTCACGCTGCTGGCCCGCTTCCCGGACGCCGCACGGGGCTTCGCGCTCATGGTGTTCTGGCAGGTGGTTGCCAACGCCGTGGTGATCGCGGTGTTCCCGGTCATCGGCAGCCGCTTCGGGCCGCCGGGACTGTTCCTCACCCTGGCGTTGCTGCTCCTGGGGACCTTGCCGGCGATCTTCGCGGTGCCGCAGTTGCGTGACCGCGAAGCGGACACGGCGCCGGTGCTTGCCGCACTGGGTGACGACGGGCGGCAGGGCTCGCGCGGCGCTGCGGCGCTGTGTATCGGCGCCGTGGCGTGTGTCTACGTCGCCATCGGCTGCTACTGGGCGTACGCCGAACGCATGGGCCTTGCCGCGGGCCTCACCGCACCGACGGTGCACACGCTGCTTACCGCCGGGGTGCTGTTGAGTACGGCCGCGTGCGCAGCTGCGCTGCGGCTGGCGCGCTCCTTCGGCCAGTCGCGGCCCCTCTTGAGCACGCTCGGCGTGCTCACGGTGCTGCTGCTGATCAACGCAGCGCATAACGATGCGCTGATGTACGTGCTGACCGTGGTGGCGTTCCAGGCCTGCTGGAACTTCATCGATATCTATCAGCTCGGAACGCTGGCGGAAGTGGAGCCAAGCGGACGGGCCGTGGCGCTGGTGCCGGCCGCCCAGGGGCTGGCGTTGGCGATCGGTCCCGCGGCCGGAGCACTGGCGCTCGATCTCGCCCACAGCTACGCCGCGGTGCTGGCGGTGGCCGCGGCGGCGGCGGCCCTGGCAGCGCTGTGCTACGCGATCGTTTATGCCTCGCGCCGCTGTACCTGATTTGCGGTACAGCGCATATCCGCATCGCTTCGTAGAGTAGGGCATCGAGTTGTGGGGGTTTCACGCATGAGGCAGCACAGCCGATGACAGTCGCGACCCCGCATACCCCGGCAGCACCGTTCTACGTGGACGAATCCTGCTCGTGGCACGGCCAGGAGTTGTTCGTGGAACAGTGCGGTGCGGCAGCCCTGGCCCAACACTTCGGCACGCCGCTGTATGTGCTGTCGGAATCGCGGCTGCGCGCCAACTGCCGGGAACTGCGCCTGGGCGTGCAGCGCTACTGGGGCGGTCCGGTGCAGTTGCTGCCGTCCCTGAAAGCCAACCCGATCGCCGCCGTGCGGCGCGTGCTCAACGAGGAGCAGGTAGGGTGCGACGTATTTGGCAGCCATGAATTGCAGGCGGCACTGCGTGCCGGTGTGGCACCGAGGACCATTTCCGTCAACGGAACGGCCAAGGGGCGCGCGCTGATCGAGCAGGCTATTGCGTGCGACGCCACCCTCACGCTCGATAGCGCGGAAGAAGTGCAGATCCTGCTGGAGGTCGCCCAGGCGCACGGCTGCCGCCCGCGCGCGCATTTGCGGCTGCGTCCGGACTTCACTGACCTGACGGAACCCTCGGACTTCTTTCCAGACGGGTCGATCGCACAGGCCGCGCAGCGCTACCGTCCGGGAATCGAGCCCGCCGCGGCCCGCACCCTGGGGGCCGCAATGCTGGACTCGGGTCGCGTACAGCTCACGGGCCTGATGGCGCACCTCGGACGCCACAGCGCGGATCTGGGCGTCTGGCACAAGATGGCGCTGGGATTCGGTGCGACGGTCGTGGAACTGTGCCGCAACTGGTCGCCGTGGGTTCCGGCGGAACTCGATGTCGGCGGTGGCTGGCCCTGCCGGCGTGATCCGACCAGTCCGGCCCGCCGCCCCGCGCATCCGATCGAGCGTTACGCGGAGGCGGTAGCGGTCTCCCTGACGGCGGTGCTGGGTGAAGGCGGTCTGAGTCCGCAGCGGATCGCGCTGCAGGTGGAACCCGGCCGCAGCCTGTATGCTGACGCCGGCGTGCATCTGAGTCGGGTGTTGCATGTGAAGCGCCAGGAGCGCCCGGTGCCACGCACCTGGGTACAACTGGATACCAGCGAGATGTTCCTGCCGGATCTGTTGATCGAGCACGCGGCCTTCGCACCGGTGTTTGCCACCCGGGGCGCGCAGCCGTGCCGGCAGGTGGTGGATCTCGTCGGCGCTTCGTGCGGCTTCGATCTGCTGGCTCTGGATGTGCCGGCGCCACCACTGCAATCCGGCGACGTGATCGCATTCCTGGATACCGGTGCATACCAGGACGCCGTGGCGTCCAACTTCAACCTGCTGGGCAGGCCGGGAACGGTGCTGGTGTCTGGCTCGCAGGCACGCTGGATCAAGCGCCCCGAGAACCTGGACGACGTGCTGGCGCGCGAGGTACCGGACGCCGCCCCGGTCTGCATCGGCACTGCTCTCGACAGCACTGACAACGGGAACCTCACGTCGTGACCCGGCGCAATCCCCGCTACGACATCCTGTTCGAGCCGGTGCGCATCGGACCGGTGGTGGCGCGCAACCGCTTCTATCAGACCCCGCAATGCGCCGGCATGGGCGACCAGTACATCAACGGGCAGATCGGTCATCGCGCCATCAAGGCCGAGGGCGGCTGGGCCGTGGTCAACACTGAGATCTGCGAGAGCCAATACGACAGCGATCAGGGCTATCCGGGCATGAAACTCTGGGACGACGGCGACATCGAGCCCCTCGCCCGGGTGGTGGAGGCCATTCATCGTCACGGCGCCCTGGCGGGCACGGAGATCGGGCACCTGGGAGCCGGCGCTGCCAACCTGTATACGCGTGAGGCGCCGATCGGGCCCTCGATCTACCCGGTGCTCACCGGCTACCCGGTGCAGGTGCGCGCCATGACCCGCCGCGATATCCGTACCTTTCTCGACAATCAGCGGGACGCCGCGCGCCGCGCGCGACAGGCCGGCGTGGACATCATCTATGCCGACGCCTCGGGTGTGGAGGGTCCGCCGCTGTCGTTTCTGTCACGGCACTTCAACCGCCGCACCGACGCCTACGGGGGGAGTCTTGAGAATCGCGTGCGCCTGCTGCGGCAGTACATCGAAGCCACCCGCGAGGGCGCAGGGCCCGACCGGGCGGTGGCAGTGCGTATCTGCATGGATGAGTTGCAGGGCCCACGGGGGATCACGATCGAGGAGGAAGGCGCCGCAGTGATGGCACTGGTGGGCGAGCTTCCCGATCTGTGGGACATCAATATCAGCGATTGGGAGAACGATTCGCTGGTATCGCGCTTCGGCCCGATGGGTTCGCAGGAGCGCTTCGCCGCGTTCGTCAAGCAGCGCACCACCAGGCCGGTGGTGGGGGTCGGTCGCTACACCTCACCCGATGCCATGGCATCGCTCATCCGTCGGGGTGTACAGGACTTCATCGGTGCAGCCCGCCCCTCCATTGCCGACCCCTTCCTGCCGAAGAAAATCGAGGAGGGCAGGGAGGAGGAGATCCGCGAATGCATCGGATGCAATGTCTGCGCCAGTGGCTTTGCGCTCAAGGCGCCAAGCCGCTGCACCCAGAATCCTACGGTCGGCGAGGAGTGGCGCCGTGACTGGCACCCGGAGCGGGTTGCTCCGGCGCGCCGGCCCGCCAAAGTGCTGGTGGTTGGCGCGGGGCCTGCGGGCCTGGAATGCGCGCACATCCTGGGGAAGCGCGGCTACGAGGTGCTGCTGGCGGAGCGCGAGCGGGAGTTAGGTGGGCGCGTGGCGCGCGAAGCACGGCTGCCCGGCCTGGCGGAATGGATCCGTGTGCGCGACTACCGCGTGCAGCAGCTGGCGCGGTTGCCCAATGTCAGCATCTTCCCTGACAACGACCTGGATGTGGAGGCGTTGTGCGAGCTGGGCGCGCAACACGTCGTGATTGCAACCGGTGCCAGCTGGCGCCGCGACGGCTTCGGGCTCGCCCACCCCGACGGGATCCCGGGGGCGGAGTTACCGGTGGTGTTCGGCGCCGACAGCGTCATCCGCAGCGAGCCGTTGCCGGCCGGACCGGTGGTTGTCATCGACGACGATCACTATTACATCGGCAACGTGCTGGCGGAGAAGCTGCGCCTGGCGGGCCGCGAGGTGACCCTGGTCACCGCGGCCGGCGAACCGGCGCAGTTCACCCAGTACACCATGGAGCGCCGGCGCACCCTGCAGCGCATCTACGAGCTGGGTATCGAGGCCGTTCCCCTGCACACGGTCCGGCTCATCGAGACCCACCGCATTCATCTGGAGCATCGCCACTCACACCGTCCGCGCGAGCTCGAGTGCGCCGCGGTGGTCATGGTGACCAGCCGCCTGCCGGATGAGACGTTGTTGAACGGACTGCAGGCCGATCCGCAGCGCCTGCAGCGCGCCGGCATCGAGTCGGTCACGGCCATCGGCGACTGTCATGTGCCCGGCACCATCGCCGCCGCGGTGTATGCCGGGCACCGTTTTGCGCGTGAACTGGGTGAGGACCGGGGCGAGGGCGCGCGCTTCAAGCGCGAGCGGTCGGTGATCTTCGCCAGTCAGAGCCGTGATGAGCTGACACCATGATCAGCTTGAGTCACATCGGCATGACCGTCGGCGATCTGGAGGAATCGATTGCTTTCTACTGCGGGGTGCTGCACTGCCATTTGCAGGAGCGAGGTTCGAACAACACGCCGGAACTCGCTCAGTTGACTGGCGTACCCGCGGCCTCGATCGTGGCCGCCGACCTGATTGCACCGGACGGCACTCTGATAGAGCTGATTCAGTACCTGAACCCGGCCCTATCGCCCCTGCGGCAGCAGCCCGCGCAGACCGGGCACACGCAGATTGCCTTCCGCGTGCACGACCTGGACACGCTCTACCGCCGGCTGACGATCGAACTGGGCCGGCCCTGCACGCCGCCAGCGGTGCTGTCAGAGCCGGGCTCCACCTGGGATGGGGCGCGCGCCTGCTACGCACAGGATCCGGACGGCCGCACGCTGGAGCTGCTGTCGCACCCGGGCGCGGCGCCCGACGGAGACATCTGAGCGCGAGGCTGGGTTGCTCAACCGTGAGTACGCTGCCGCACCGGGATCGGCAGGTTGCAGACGTCGACGTGCCCGGCCGGGACCTTGAACCATTCCTCGCGGCGGTTGCGGCGCGCCTCGACCCACGCGGCGAAGGTGGCGGTGCCGGTGCGCAGCACCTCCAGGTCGCTGCGCTGCGCGGCCGGGACGTCAGCCGCGATCCGTACCGAGCGGATCGGCAGCCGCTGTTCGGGTTTCTCGTAGAAGCCCAGCGGGCCGGTGCCGCGCGGCAGGGCTGACAGCAGCTCCATGCCGGATAGCACGCGGCCCACGACGGTGATATTGCGGTCCAGGTGCCGCGGTGCCTGGCCGATGACGACATACAGCTCCGTGCCGCCACCGCTGTCGACATCGTTGTCGCGTCCCACACCCACCGCCCCGTAGCAGTGCACCGGCCAGGCCCGACCTACCGCCGGATCGGCCGCAGCCGGCAGCTCCGCGGCGAAGCCGGTCAGCGGCGCGTAGGTGTCGGTGTCGGGCAGTCGCTGGAAGGCGAGCCCGCTGAGCGCGCGCTCGAATTCCGCCGGCAGCGTGCGCTGCGCGGCGCCGACGGGCCGTGTGCCATCGGGATCGCCCCACTGCACCACGTAGTTGTCCTGCACCCGCTCTACGGTCAGGCCATCGAAGAATCCGCCGCGAACCAGCGCCAGGATGTTGGCGGTGTGGCGCGGCGCGAACTGCGGCGACAGCTCCAGTACCACACGCCCCGCCGGCAGCTCCAGGTACAGGGTGTCCTGCGGGTCGGGCCTACGCCAGTCGGCGGCCGCCGAAGCGGCCAGCACCTGAGCCGCGGTTGTCGGCCGCAGCGGCGGGGTGCTCCCTGTGCGCGCCGGCGCGTGGGCGGCCGGAGCCGCAGGGGGTGCGGACCATGCGGGTGTCGGTGACCCTGCAGTGGTCAGCGACAGCAACAGTACCAGTGTAGCGGCCGCCCCTGCGTTGCGGGCTGCAATCGATTCGGCAATGGACATTCTCATCGATCCCTCTCGTCGCAGTGCATGGCGTGCAGCATCCGGTGCAGCAACGGAGCGAGGATGATGCCGCTGCCGAAGATGAATACCAGGCCCGCGTACAGCGCATAGCAGCCGGCGAACAGCTTGCCGGCCACCGTGACCGGCGTGTTCACCGGCCCCATGCCACCCAGCAGCATGCTGGCGTTGAGGAAACCGTCGACCCAGCCGAGGTGTTCGTAGCGGGCGTAGCCCCACATCCCCAGCGCCAGCGACACCAACAGCAGGGCTGCCGCGGCCGCGAAGTGACGCAGCAATCTCAGGGCAAACTGGCGGCGCGAGAGCGAAGGCTTGCGGATGTGTTCGTACATTGCAGCATTCCAGCGGGTCGAGCCGACCGCGACAACGGGCGGATGGTTCCGCCAGCGGCCTGAGTGGCTTGCCTTCGCCAGCGGCCCCGGAGCGCGTCAGCCCTTCAGCGCCGCCAGCACCTCGTCCAGCATCTTCTTGGCGTCGCCGAACAGCATGCGGTTGTTCTCCTTATAGAACAGCGGATTGTCCACGCCCGCGTAACCGGAGGCCATGCTGCGCTTCATCACGATAGACGTCTTCGCCTTCCACACCTCCAGCACCGGCATGCCGGCGATGGGGCTGGTGGGGTCTTCCAGCGCGCTGGGGTTCACGATGTCGTTGGCGCCGATCACCATCGCCAAATCAGTGTCGGGGAAGTCCCCATTGATCTCATCCATCTCCAGCACGATGTCGTAGGGCACCTTGGCTTCGGCCAGCAGCACGTTCATGTGGCCGGGCATGCGTCCCGCGACCGGGTGGATCCCGAAGCGCACCTGCACGCCCCTGGCGCGCAGCACCTGGGTGATTTCATTCACCGTGTGCTGGGCCTGCGCCACCGCCATGCCGTAGCCGGGCACGATGATCACGCTTTTGGCTTCGCGCAGCAGGTCGGCGGTTTCCTGGGCGCTGATGGCCACCACCTCGCGCTGCGGTTCAGCCTGGCCACCGGCAGTGGCCTTCTTTGGTGCGCCGGACCCGAAGCCACCGGCGATCACGCTGATGAAGCTGCGGTTCATCGCCGCGCACATGATGTAGCTGAGGATGGCGCCCGAGGATCCCACCAGCGCCCCGGTGACGATCAGCAGGTCGTTGTTGAGCATGAAGCCCGTAGCGGCCGCCGCCCAGCCCGAGTAGCTGTTGAGCATGGAGATCACCACCGGCATGTCGGCCCCGCCGATGGCCATCACCATGTGGATGCCGAACAAGAGCGCGATGGCTGTCATGGCGACCAGCGCCGCGAGGCCCGTGTGTGCATCGGGCGCATTCAGGAATTGCCTGCCGAGCCCGATGACCACGACCAGCGCCACCAGGTTGAGCCAGTGTCGCGCCGGTAGCAGCAGCGGCTTGCCGCCGATCCTGCCGCTGAGTTTGCCGAAGGCGATGAGCGAGCCAGAAAACGTGACCGCGCCTATCAGGATCCCGACGTAGATCTCCGCTTCGTGAACCGTCTTCTCCGCGCCCTGGAACGGCACGGAGGTATCGACGTAGCTGGCGAACCCGACCAGGCAGGCCGCGAGGCCCACCAGGCTGTGCATCAGCGCCACCAGCTCCGGCATCTGCGTCATCCTGACGGTCCGGGCGGCAAAGATGCCGACGCTGCCGCCGACAGCCAGGGCGATGACGATCCAGGCGATGCCGCTCTCAGTGACACGCGGTCCGAAGACGGTGGCCAGAACGGCCAGCGTCATGCCGATCATGCCGAGCAGGTTGCCGCGACGCGAGCTCTCGGGGTTGGACAGCCCGCCCAGGCTCAGGATGAACAGGATGGCCGCACCCAGGTAGGCGACGGAGGCAAGACTCTGCGACATCGTTGTATCCCGTTGCTGTTATTTGCGGAACATCGCCAGCATGCGGCGCGTGACGTCGAAGCCGCCGAACATGTTGACGCCGGTGAGCACGAGGGCGGCAAGGGCCAGCCAGCGGATCAGCTCATCAGGCCTCCCGCCTGTCCCGGCTTCAGGCGGCGCAATCTGCACCAGCGCGCCGATGGCGATGATGCTGGAGATGGCGTTGGTGACGCTCATCAGCGGCGTGTGCAGCGCCGGCGTCACGTTCCACACCACCATGTAGCCGATGAAACAGGCCAGCACGAAGACGGTGAAGTGTCCGAGGAACGCTGCGGGCGCGAAGGCGCCAATGCATGCAAACAGCGCTGCTGCGGCGGCGAAGATGATGATCAGCGTCCTGGCGGACACGGGCGCGCCGCCCCCATGGCCGTGCCCACTCTTCTTTTCGGGCACCGGCGCGGCAGCGGGCCTGGCGGCGGGCACCGCGGCCGGCTTGAGCGGCGGCGCGGGCCAGGTCACCGTACCGCCCTTGATGACCGTCAGGCCGCGAATCGCCTCGTCCTCCATGTTGACGACGGCGTGGCCGTCTTTGGCCTTGCAGAGCTCTTCGACCAGGCGCAGCAGGTTGGTGGCGTACAGCGTGGAGGACTGCCTGGCCATGCGGGAGGCGAGGTCGGTGTAGCCGATGATGGTCACGCCATGGCGCACCACCGCCTCGCCGGGCACCGTGAGTTCGCAGTTGCCGCCCTGTTCCGCGGCCATGTCCACTATCACGCTGCCGGGCTTCATGCTGCGCACCATCTCGGCGGTGATCAGCTTCGGCGCCGGCTTGCCGGGAATCAGCGCGGTGGTGATGATGATGTCCGCATCCTTCGCCTGCTGCGCGTACATCTGGCGCTGCGCGGCCTGGAAGCCCTCGCTCATCACCCGGGCGTAGCCGCCGCCGCCCGAGCCTTCTTCTTCGTAATCGACCTTGACGAACTCGCCGCCCAGGGACTTGACCTGGTCGGCTACTTCGGCGCGGGTGTCGTTGGCGCGCACGATGGCGCCCAGGTTGGCGGCGGTGCCAATGGCGGCCAGGCCCGCCACGCCGGCGCCGGCGATGAACACCTTGGCCGGGGGCACCTTGCCCGCAGCCGTGATCTGGCCGCTGAAGTAGCGGCCGAAGGCATTGGCGGCTTCGATCACGGCGCGATAGCCGGAGACACCCGCCATCGAGGTCAGGGCGTCCATCTTCTGTGCCCGGCTCAGGGTGCGCGGCAGGCAATCGATGGCGAGCACCGTGGCTCCCCTGGCAGCCAGTTCCTGCATCAGTCCGGGGTTCTGCGCGGGCCAGATGAAGCCGATGAGCGTGCCACCTGCGCGCATGAGGGCCACTTCCTGCGCGGCGGGCGGGCGGACCTTGAGGACGATGTCGGAGCCGGCCCACAGTGTTGCGGCATCGGGCACCACTTCAGCACCCACGGCGCGATAGGCGTCGTCGCTGAAGTTCGCGGCCTCACCGGCGCCGGATTCGACGGCGACCTTGAAGCCGAGTTTGAGGAGTTTCTCCACCACCTCGGGGACGGTGGCGACACGCTTTTCGCCTGCGTAGGTCTCGCGGGGTACGCCGATGCGTTGGGCAGCCTGGGCGGAGTTGGTTTGCATCAGATGTCTTTCGTGGGGCACTGCTGAGCGTGGCCAGGTCGCCGGCGCACGCTCGCGCGAGGCGCCAGGAGTCGCTGCCATTCACCCAGGGTCTTCACGGATTCGTGGCCACGCTGCCACGGTGGTAGAAAATCCCAAGGTATTCAATGCGTTGTATTGTTGAATTCCTGCACAAATCTGCCGTATCTTACAGCGGCTATGCTGGGTATCGATCTCGAGCGCGCTGACCACGGTCTTGCCGGTTCAACTGCGGTGATTCCGCGGTCGGCCGCGCGCGGCCTGTCGCAGCTGGTGCTGCGCACCGACGTGGCTGGCATGCCGCTCGAGTGGATCGACTACCGCGAAGCAGCCCGACTCTATCATCAGGAGCAGATTGCATACACCTGCGGTTCGCTGCTGTACGAGCTGTATGGCGGCGTCAATGCCCGCAGCGGGCGGCGCACGGTGGTGCCGGTCAACTCCATCGTCGCCACCGTCGGCCACACCGGCAATCCGGGCAACTGCCGCCACGACTACGTGCCGCCGCTGAACAACCAGACCCTGTTCCGCCGCGACGCCTACCTGTGCATGTACTGCGCCCAGCGCTTCACGGCGCGGGAGCTGTCGCGCGATCACATCCGGCCTTTCAGCCGCGGAGGCGCCGATGTGTGGACCAACGTGGTCGCCGCCTGCCGCCGCTGCAACAACCACAAGGCCTCTCGCACCCCGGAGCAGGCGAAGATGCAGCTCATTGCCGTGCCATTCACGCCGACTTACGCCGAGTACATCTTCCTGAAGGGCCGGCGCGTGCTGGCCGACCAGATGGAGTACCTGGTGGCGCACTTCCCGCGTAGCAGCCCACTGCACGACCGCATCCAGCGCTGGCTGTCTTGATCTATCTCGTCGACGCCTCGGTCTACGTCTTTCGCGCCTACCGCTCCATGTTGCCGGACATGCGCGACCGGGATGGCAACCCGATGCACGCGGTATTCGGCTTCGCACGCTTCCTCGGCGATCTGATCGAGCGGCTGCGGCCCGTCCACATGGCGGTGGCATTCGACCAGCGGCGCGCCGATTCCTGGCGCAGTGGTATCTACCCGGCTTACAAGGCCAATCGCGAGCGCGCACCGGCCGACCTGGTGCTGCAGTTCGAGCGCTGCCGGGAATTGTGCCGGCACCTGGGGCTGGCGTCGTTCGTGCAGCCGCAGTTCGAGGCAGACGACATTATCGGAACCCTGGCGCAGCAGATGCGCGCCCAGGGCATGCGCTCGGCTTTCATCACGCGCGACAAGGACCTGGCGCAGCTGATGCACGACGGCGACCTGTTCTGGGACTTCGGCGCGCGCGGACAGTTCGGTTACCACGACATCGAGCGCCACTACGGCGTGAGGCCCGAGCGCTTCGCGGACTACCTGGCCCTGACCGGCGATGATTCGGACAACATCCCCGGCGTGCCCGGCGTCGGCCATCGCACCGGCGCGGCGCTGATGAAGGCCTTCGGTTCGCTGGAGGACCTGTACGGCGACCTGCCGGGTGTCGCGCAATTGAAGCTACGCGGCGCTGGCACGCTGGCGGCACGCCTCACCGAACACCGCGAAACGGTGTTCCTGGCCCGGCGGCTGACCCGGATCCGCTGCGACCTGTCCCTGGGAGTCGATCGGGACGGACTGAAGCGCCGGGCGCCGGACCTTCCGGCGCTGTCGGGCCTGTACGATCAGCTCGGCTTCGGGCCCTTCCTGCGCCGGCAGGGTGAGCGCCTGGCGCAGCTCGCCTGTTAGTACTGCCCGTAGCGCCCGGCAACCGAGGCCAGCAGCTTCGCGGAATCGTAGCCGACGCCGTCCTTGAAGACGATCGCCACGTTCTCGATGTCCGCGATGTGTTGTGAAGGATCGCCCTGGATCACGATCAGGTCGGCATGCTTGCCCGCCTCGATCGAGCCGATAGTGGCCTGCCTGCCCTCATAGATCGCGCCATTGAGGGTCGCAACCCGGATCGCTTCCAGCGGCGTGAAGCCCGCCTCAACCAGCAGTTCGATTTCCCGCTGATCCCCAAAACCCGGCAGCGTGTCGCCATTGCCGGTCGGGTCGGGGCCGGCCAGCAGCAGCCCGCCTGCGGCGGCAAACTTGCGCTCCAATTTCATGTCACGCGCCAGCAGCAGGGCTCCATCCGCAAACGGCTTTTCGAAGCCGCGATTGCGCTGGTAGAGGTACGCGTCGCGCGCCTCGGGCGCCAGCGCATCCAGCATGCGTGATTGCAGCGGCGGCCGCCCGGGCACCAGGGATTCAAACACCGGCAGGGTGGAGGTCACCGCGACACGGTGTGATACCAGCAGCTGGATAAGCGCCGCCGCCGCGGGGCCGTCGGGGTCCATGTTCCTGAGCGTCTCGAACGGCTTGCCGTCAGGGCATTCATCCGGCTGCTTGCCGGTGTCGAGCTGGGTGTTCACGAAAAATCCGTGCTCCAGATCATCGATGCCCAGGGCCACCGCTTCCGGGTAGGTGACCGAACACAGGTGGCCGGTAAGTTTGAGCCCGTGGCGATGCGCCTCATCGATGGCGGCCTTCAGCTCTGCGCGCGTGATGTGCATGTAGGCTTTGAACGAGGTGGCGCCGACGCTCGCCCAGTATTGGACGAATTGCCGCGCCTCGGCGGGGCTGGCGAGCTGATGCATCTGGATGAAGCTGGAGCCTTTACCTTCTATATAGGGTGCGGTCACGTCGAGGTGCGGGCCGGGCAGCATTCCAGCCTCGATCTGGTCACGCAGATTCAGGTCGGCGTACGGCTCGACACTGCCGGTCGTGCGCAGGGTGGTGACGCCGGCTGCCAGATATAGCCGTGGCGAGGAAAACAGCATCTGCGGCACCAGCAGCGGCGCCTCCCGGGGTGGCGTCCTGCCCGGTTCCAGGTTCGGGCGCGCAATGTAGTACAGGTGGTCGTGCATGCCGACGATCCCCGGCATCACGCTGTAGCCGTGCAGGTCAAGTGTCGTTGTGCCTGGGGCCGGCGCATGCTTTGCGGCCGCCCCGACGCGGGTGATCATGCCGTTCTCGATGACGAGGTCCTGGTCCGCGGCCGCCGGTTTGCCGGTACCGTCGATGACCCGCACATGCGCGAGGATTACGGTCGGCGCCTGCACGCGAACGTAGCGCTGCACTTCGGCCGACAGTTTTGGGGGCTGCGCCCCCACCGCGCTGCTGCCCACGAACATCAGGGTGAGGTAGCAGGCTGCCGAGCTTCGAAATGTTGCCATACTTAAAAAGTCCTGCGCCTGGATTGAAGCGGCCAGGCCCGCGACCGGCATCTTATCCCAGGGGAACTGCAAGATGGCCGGGCCCCGGTGCTGCCGCACGATCGACTGCGCTGGCGCCGTGAGTTTATGCTCCGTAACCCGGCAACGGCATGAGGCGAGGAGAGTTTCGTGGCTGACCAGAACATACAGTCGGTACTGCTCGAAGAACGCAGCTTTCCCCCGCCGCCCCAGTTCGCCGCGCGCGCCAGCCTCAAGCCGCAGGGGCTCGCGGAACTGCGCCGCCGCGCGAGCGCTGACCAGGTCGGCTTCTGGAGCGATCTGGCGCGCAGCGAACTGACCTGGCAGACCCCCTTCACGGTGACACTCGACGACTCGCGGGCGCCCAACTATCGCTGGTTCAGTGACGGCAAGCTCAACGCCTCGGTCAACTGCCTGGACGTGAACCTCGCCGAGCACGGCAACAAGACCGCCATCATCTTCGAGGGCGAACCGGGCGACAGCCGGCGCCTGAGCTACCGCGACCTGCACGCGCAGGTCTGCCGCTGCGCCAATGCGCTGCGTGCTTTGGGCGTGCAGTCCGGGGACCGCGTCATCATATATATGCCGCTGGTGCCGGAGATCATCGTCGCCATGCACGCCTGCAATCGTATCGGCGCCATCCACTCGGTGGTGTTCGGCGGCTTCTCGGCGCCGGCGCTGCGCGACCGCATCGAGGACACCGGCGCGCGCCTGGTGATCACTGCCGACGGCGCCTGGCGCGGCGGCCAGGTGATCGAGCTGAAGGCCGCCACCGACAAGGCGCTGGAGCAGGGCTGCGGCAGCGTGGAGCACGTGCTGGTGCTGAAGCGCACCGGGCGAACTGTCCCCATGACCGCGGGGCGCGACCTGTGGTGGCACGACCAGGTGGACGGCCAGAGCGCGAGCTGCGAGCCGACGTACGTCGACGCCGAACACCCACTGTTCCTGCTCTACACCTCCGGCTCCACCGGGAGGCCCAAGGGCATCCAGCACTCCACCGGCGGCTACCTGCTGGGCGCGAAGGTCACGACCCGCTGGATATTCGACCTGCGCAATGACGACGTGTTCTGGTGCACGGCGGACGTCGGCTGGGTGACCGGGCATACCTATGTCGCCTACGGCCCCCTGGCCAATGCAGCCACGGTGGTGTTGTACGAGGGCGCGCCGACGTACCCGGACGGCGGACGTTTCTGGAAGAACTGCCAGACCCACGGCGTGACCATTCTCTACACCGCGCCGACCGCCATCCGCGCCCTGATGAAGCTCGGTGACGACGTGCCGCGCCGCTACGACCTGTCGCGGCTGCGCCTGCTGGGCACCGTTGGCGAGCCGATCAACCCGGAAGCGTGGATGTGGTATCACCATGTGATCGGCGGCGGTCGCTGCCCGATCATCGACACCTGGTGGCAGACCGAGACCGGCGCGACCATGATCTCGCCCATCCCCGGCGCAATGGCTGCCAAGCCCGGCTCGTGCACCCTGCCGCTGCCGGGCATCGAGGCCGACATCGTCGACGACCACGGCAATCCGGTCACGCGGCCGGACGCCGGCGGTTACCTGGTGATCCGCAAGCCCTGGCCGGCGATGCTGCGCACCATCTGGGGCAACAATGCGCGTTACCTGGGCGCTTACTGGGAGAAGTTCAACAACCGCTACTACGTCGCGGGCGACAGCGCCCACCGCGACAAGGACGGCTACTACTGGATCATGGGTCGCATCGACGACGTGCTCAACGTCGCCGGTCACCGCCTGGGCACGATGGAGATCGAATCCGCGCTGGTATCCCATCCGCGGGTTGCCGAAGCTGCGGTCGTGGGCAAGCCCCACGAGATCAAGGGCGAGTCGGTGTTCGCCTACGTGGTGCTGCGCGGCGCCCGCCCGGCCGGCGACGACAAGGGGCTGGTCCGGGAACTGCGCGAATGGGTGAGCGAGCACCTCGGCGCCATCGCCAGGCCCGACGACATCCGCTTCGCCGACAACCTGCCCAAGACCCGTTCGGGCAAGATCATGCGCCGCCTGTTGAAGGCGATCGCGCGCGGGGAGGCCATCACGCAGGACGTTTCCACGCTGGAGAACCCGGCGATCCTGGACCAGTTGCGCGGTGTGACCGGGGCACCGGCTGCACAACGCGCCACCCCGGCCAGCGCCGCCCGCAAGGCGGCTCCGAAGAAGCGATTGCGGAAGGCGGCGGTGAAAAAGAGGCGAAGTTTGAAGAAGCGGGCGTCGAAGCCAGCCGCGGCCAGGAAGGGCGCCCGGCCTGCTCCCGCCAAGCGTCGCGCCACCGCGAGGAAGCGTGTCTCAGCGAAGAAGCGTGCCGCCGGGCGTAAAGTCGCGCGCAAGTCGAAGGTAACCGCGGTGCGGGGGGGCGTGGCGAGGACGCGCGCCAAGGGAAGTATGCCGCAGAAGTCGCCTGCCCGGCGCGTCAGGGCGTCAGGTCGCAACCGGCGAACGCGCAGGCGTTAGGCCAGCCCGCCGAGGCGTGCGCCCACCGTCCGAGCGAATTGACCCGAAACAAGCTGCGTAATACACTCCGTATTACGGAAGGCCCTATGACTACCCGGACGGTCAGACTCGACCCAGAAGCTGAGAAAGTGCTCGATGAGGTTCGGGCGGCCACCGGCTTGCCCATTTCGGAGGCCTTCAAGGCGGGGCTGCGTGCGTTGCGACATCAACTAAAGAACGGTGTTCCCGCCCGGTCGCCTTACGAGATCTATCGGGACCTTGATCTGGGCCCGGGCGGCTATGCAATCGGTCCATCGACACAATCACGCGCCACCCTGCGAAAGCTTCTGGCCGACAAGCGCGCGCGATGATCTTGGTGGACACCGGTCCGCTGGTTGCGCTGTTCGATCCGAGGGATGGGCAGCACAGCCGTGCAGCGAGCGTTCTGAAGATACTTACGGATCGACTTTGCACGACAGTCCCGGTGCTGACCGAGGTGTTCCACATGTTGCAGCCACACAGCATCGGCTCTGATCGGGTGCGCGAGTTTGTTGCGCGCGGTGGGATCGACGTCTGGTTTCTCGATTCCGCGGGTCTGGTGCGAAGTTTCGAGTTGATGGAGCAGTACGCAGACCGGCCCATGGACCTCGCGGACGCTTCTGTGATCGTCGCCGCGGAGTCATGGCAGACCCGCAAGGTTTTTACCCTGGATCGGACAGATTTCGCGGCTTACCGAATCCGGCGCGGGCACCGGCTTCAGACGGTTGAGGTGATTGCGTAGAGACCAGTATCGACGGAGTCCGTCATGAACCCGCCGCCAGCCCGGGCCCCAAAGTTGCAACGTCAGCGCTTCTGTCCTTTGAGGAGGCTACTTCACCAGCCGCAGCGCGAAGTTCACCGTCACGTCGTTGCCGACCCACTCGGTGGACTTCCAGTCCCCCTGGCCGACACCGAAGTCCAGGCGATGCAGGGTGACCTTGCCATTCATGTAGCCGGCCGCCGCGCCCGCTTCGGTGGCTGTCCGGAAAGTGAAGGGTACCGCCAGCGGGCGGGTGACGCCACGCAGCGTCAGTGAGCCGTTGGCCAGGAAGCCGGTGGGAGTCTTCGTGATCTGCGCAGCCGTGAAGTGCGCCTGGGGATACTTCGCCACCGCGAACAGGTCCGCGCCACGCAGCGTGTCGTCGCGCTCCTTGTCGCCGGTATCCAGGGAATTCATTTCCACCGTCACGTCCAGCTTGCCGGCCGCCGGGTTGTCGGGCGAAAAGTCCATGCTGACCGGGAAGCTGCGGAAGTGGCCCTTGTTCTGCGCACCGGCCTGCACGAAGCCGAACTCCAGCGAGCTTTTGGCCGCGTCCAGCTTGTAGTGGGTGGCGTTGGTCGCAGCGTTGGTGGCTGGCGCCCCAGCGGTGCTGCTTGTGTCCGTGGGCGCGGCCCTGGCGCCCGCAGGCGCGACAGCCGGTTGGGCAGCAGCACACAGGGCTGACAGCAGCAGCGTAGCGGTGGCGGGCAGTGCGATACGCGCAACGACATTCACGTGTGGTCTCCCCGACGAGTGGACATGCCCGGCAGCATCCGCCGCAGCACGTCGTCCTTGAGCCAGAAGTGGTGTTTGAACGCGGCGGCGACGTGCAGGCCGACCACCACGAGCAGGATGAAGGCCAATGTGCCGTGGACGTTCACGAGCGCGTCGTAGAGGGGCTTGCTCTTGCCGACCAGGTCCGGGAGCTGAAACAGGTTGAACCAGCTCACCGGGAAACCGCGCGCCGAGGACATCATCCACCCGGTCAGCGGCATGGCGAGCAGCAGGATGTAAAGCAGGCCGTGCGTGAGGCGGGCGAGCACCCGCTCATAGGGCTTCAGGCCCGCGGGCAGGGGCGGTGAATCGTGCTGGGACCAGCGCCACAGCAGGCGCAGCAGTACCAGGGCGAGGATGGTGATCCCGATGGACTTGTGACGCGCCAGCAGGATCAGCTTTTTCAAGCCCAGCGGCTGATCGTCCGCGAGCCACGCCAGCGTGAACTGCGCGATCAGCAGCAGCACGATCAGCCAGTGAAAGAACTGCGCTACGGCGCCCCAGCGCAGCGTGGTGTTGCGGATGGCCATGGGCCGCTAAGCTACGGGGCGTGAGCGGGCATTGCAAACTGCGCGGGCCGTCCGTGGCGCTGTTGCTGGGATTGGCCGGGTGTATGCCGTCCCCTCGGCCGTCAGCGCCCGGCCCGGCTCAGCCGCGGCCGCTGCCGTCGGCGCATGCCGCTGCCAACCTCGGGCAGCCTTACGATATCGACGCGGCCGGGTCGCTGCTGACGGTACTGGTCTGGCCCGCCGGCACGCTCGCGGCCTTCGGGCACAGTCACGTCATCGCCTCCCACGATCTGCGCGGCACGCTCTACCTTCCCGCCAACCCGGACGCGGCCAGCGCGCGGGTGGAGATCCCGGTGGATTCCCTGACGGTGGACGAGCCCTCGTTGCGGGCCGATGCGGGACCGGATTTCGCGGCAGCGGTGCCGCAGGAAGCGCGTGAGGGTACCCGGCGCAACATGCTCGGCAGTGCGGTGCTCGATGCCGCGGAGTTTCCAGTGATCGAGCTGGACGCAGGCGGCGACTGTGCGGCGCGCCGGCAGCTTTCGGGCGCGGCAAGCGCGCCGGTCTGTGTCGCCGTCACGGTCCGTGGCGTTACGCGCCAGCTGGCGCTACCGCTGCATTGGCAGCTGTCGGGCGGGCAGCTGACCGTCAGCGGAGAGACGGCATTGCGGCAGAGCGACCTGGGACTCACGCCCCTCAATGCCATGCTGGGCGCGCTGCAGGTCCGCGACGAGATGCGGGTGCGCGTACGTCTGCTGGCGCAGCGCGCCGTTACGGCACCTTGATCAGGGAGGCATCGCGGAGTGGCGCCCGACACGTAGTCCTCGCGGGAGTGTGTAAGTTGTTACACACTCCCCGGGCGGACGTCATAGCGCACCTCGATCAAAGGCAATTCGCAGGCAACCCGCGGCAATCCGCCGGCAACCCGCAAGCAGCCACAATTACGGCCAGGCTCCTCCTTACGGCAGCCGGCCATATCCTGCGGCGCAGCCTACTTCAGTCCCATCTCCGCCAGCAGCTCGTCGGCGTGATACACCTTGTGCAGCGCCGCGACGATGATGGTTGCATCCACGGCGATAGCGCGGTTCATCTTCGGATCGAACCAGTAGGAGCCGGCGATGGAGTGGATGTTGCCGTCGAACATCAGCCCTACCAGCCGCCCCTGCACGTCGATCAGCGGGCTGCCGGAGTTGCCGCCGACGATGTCATTGTCGGTCGACAGGTCGAAGCGCGTTGCCGGGTCGAGCTGCGGCCGTGCCGCCATCCAGCTCGCGGGAACCAGGAACGGCGCCTGGCGGGTCGCCCGGGCGTAGAGCTGCGCCAGGTGGGTGTACGGCTCGATCTCGCGGCCGTCTTCCTGCCAGCCTTTGACGGTGCCGAAGTTCAGGCGCAGCGTGAAGGTGGCATCCGGCGCCATGCTGGTGCCGTAGACGGCGAAGCGCGCCTGCGCGATTTTCTCCGTGGCGGCATCGACCGGGGCCTCCACCTCGTCCTCCAGGCGCTTGCGCACCGCACGCGCGGCGTCATCGACCGCGCGGGCCAGTTCGATCATCGGGTCATGCGAGGCGTTCACAGCCGCCGCGCCCCCCTCCCACAGCTGCTGCCGCACCCGCGGGTCGCCGAGCTGCGTGCCGTTGATGGTGCGCTCTGCCAGCGTGTCGGGCGAATCCTCCACCAGCAGCTGCCGCACCACGGGCGCGTCCGGGCCCAGCCACTCGCGCATGCGTTCCAGCGAGAATGACAGCGTCAGGCGTTCCAGTTGCGGGTACACGGGCACCGGCGCCAGCAGCCGCTGCCGTACGCGCGGCAGCGCCGCCTCGCTGAATTCGCGCAGGCGCTGGGTGTTGGGTTTGCCGCGCTCGGCGGCGGCCCGCACCAGGGCGCGCGCATAGCCGAACAGGCGGCTGTTGAAGCCGGCACCCTGTTCGAGGAAGGTGTAGGGCAGGTAGAGCTGGTGCTCCTTCTCCTGCGCGCGGGCAATCTCGGCCCATGGGTCGCCGATGCTGGCGGCCAGCGCGGGATCGGCCGCCACTTTCGCCTTCAGCTGCGCTTCGTCGGCGCGCTTGGCGTCCAGCAGGCGATCGTCCAGCAGTGCATCGAGCTGCTTGCGGCGCACCTTGATGGCGTTTTCCAGGCTGTTGAGTGGGTCTTCGACGATGCGGTTCGCCTCGGCGCCGCTCTTGCCGAACTGGATGTAGCGGCCGCGCAGTTCCGAGGCACGCAGCAGCCAGCGCGGCAGGTCGACGTCGCGCAGACTCTGCAGTTGCGCCACCGTCAACAGGCGGTCGGTGGAGCCCGGGTGCCCGGAAACAAACACCAGCTCGCCGGGGGCGGGACCGTCGGCGCGCACGTGCAGGAAATCCGGCATGGCGGCAGGCTTGCCGTCCGGCCCATAGGCACGCAGCACCGACATGTCCAGGCACCAGCGCGGGAACTGGAAGTTGTCGGGATCGCCGCCGAAGGCCGCGATGCCGCGCTCTGGCGCGAAAACCAGGCGCACGTCGTCGTAGCGGTGATAGCGGTACAGCCAGTACTGGCCGCCGTCGTACAGCACCACCGTTTCGCACTTGTAGGGTCCGCCTTGCGCCTTGCGGCTGTCCTGCTCGCACTGCTGTTCCAGCTGCGTCAGCACGCGTTTGCGGGTGTCGTTGGCGGCGCGTGCATCCAGCCCGTGTGTGGCGGCCTGCACCCGCGCAGTCACGTTGTCCATGCCCATCAGGACGTCGGCGATCTGTGTGCCGCACTTCAGTTCCTGGTCGCGCCGCCGGGCGAGGAAGCCGGCGGCTATCAGGTTGCTGTCGGGTGTGGAATGCTCGTCGAGGCAGGCCTCGGCGCAATGATGATTGGTCAGGATCAGGCCGTCGGGCGACACGAACGAGGCGGTGCAGTTGGACAGGCGGATGGTCGCGGTGCGCACCCGCTGCAGCCAGGCGCCGTCGATGTCGGCACCGTACCGGCTCTTGACCAGCTGGCTGGGAAAATCATGGAAGGTCCACATGCCGGCATCACTGAAGGCCGGGGACGACAGCAGCAGGCACAGCAGCAGCAACAGGCGGTTCGGGCGCATCGCAGTCCTCATTTGTTTTCGTGGCCCCGCGGCTTGGGCGGGCGCGATGCGCGCCATTATGCTCGATTTTCGCCCGGCCTCGCCGCGGCAGACGCTCTTCGTGCGCCGTGGGGCCGGCCGTTCACGCCGCCGCCAGCAGCAGCGCTGTGCCGTCGGGTCCTTCCAGCCATGCGGTGCCGGCGGTGCTCATCCCGCGCGGCGGCCGCGCGGCGAACGATGCGCCGCGCGCGGTCAGCGCCGCGACGCGCCCCGGCAGGTCCGTGCAGTGGAACACCAGGAACGGCCGCTCGTACAGGCGCGGGCCGTGGAACGACAGGTTCAGCAGGTCACTGGTCAGTGGCAGGTGCGGGTAGGGCAGGTCGCTCTCCTCGGCAGCGACGAACCCCAGCGCCTCCCAGAAGACGCGCGCTGCCGTAAGGTCCGCGGCCGGCAGGCTGACCCAGGAGAAGTCACCCAACACCTCACCGGAACCGGCGGGAAGCGGAGAGAAAGTCCGTGCCTCGATGATGGCGACGCTCTGGCCACAGGGATCGTCGAAGCCTATGCGGTTGAACATTTCCTCGCCGGTCTCAACCAGGGTCGGCTGCACGCCAGCCGACCTGAGCCCCGGCAGGCAGTCCGCCACGCCGGGCCGCACGAACGTCAGCACCGGTGAAGGGCCGGTACGCCGGTGCAGTCCCAGGTACACCCCGCCGGCGCCGAGCACGCCATAGGGATGGCGCCAGGTGTCGGTGGTGGTGGCCTGCACCAGCCCGAACCGCTCGTAGCATTCCAGCGCCGCGCGCACGTCCGCGCTGTCGATGCTGAACTCGTGGAAGGTGCCCAGCAATGGCAGGGGCGCGCCGCTCACGCGCCGGACTCCTGCGCCGGGTCCGGTTGGGCGCCGTCGGCGGGCCGGGCGTGCACGCAGCCCGCGTGCGCGCCCGCTGCAGCGGCGGTTGGCTCGAGCCAGTCCGCGGCGTGCCGCAAAACCAGTGCGGCAAGCGCTGCGGCATGCGGCGCGCCGTCGTTGAGCGCCGGCACGTAGTCGTAGTGCTCACCGCCCGCCGCCAGGAACGCCGCACGGTTTTCCAGTGCGATCTCCTCCAAGGTTTCCAGGCAGTCGACTGCGAAGCCGGGGCATACCACGGTAACGCTGCGCTCGCCGCGCGCCGGCAGCTGCCTCAGCAGTTCGCGCGTGTAGGGTGTCAGCCAGCGCGCGGCGCCGAAGCGCGACTGGAAGGCAAGGCTCCACTGCCGGTCCGCCAGGCGCAGCCGTGCGGCGAGCGCCCGCGCCGTCGCCTGGCACTGCTGCTGGTAAGGATCGCCGCGGTCCACGCTGCGCTGCGGGATGCCGTGGAACGAAATGAGCAGGTGGCCGGCGTCCGGGCTGCTTTCGCGGCGGGCGGCAATGCTGGCGGCAAGCGCGTCGAGGTAAGCCGCATCGTTGTGGTAGTCGTTGACGAAACGCAGTTGGGGTGGCGCCGGCAGGCGTGCGGTCGCGGCGTTGACGTGGTCGAACACCGCGCCGGTGGTGGCGCCGCAGTACTGCGGAAACAGCGGCAGGACCAGTACGCGCCGTGCGCCCGCCGCCTGCAGTGCGGCCAGCGCCTGCGTCAGCTCCGGTGAGCTGTAGAGCATGCCTGCCTCCACTGCCGCCGCCTGCGGCGCCAGCCGCCGCGCCAGCGCCTCGGCGAGCGCGCCGCGCAACTGCAATGTCAGGAAGCGCAACGGCGAGCCGCGCTCGCTCCAGATCTGCCGGTACTTGCGCGCCACCTGGTGAGGCCGGCGCGGCAGCACGATGCCGTACAGCAGCGGCAGCCACAACAGGCGCGGCAGCTGCACCACGCGCGGGTCGGACAGGAAGCGCGCCAGGAACGCGCGCACGGCCGGCGGCGTAGCCGCCTCGGGCGTACCCGAGTTGACCAGCAGGATGCCGGTCGGGCCGGCGTAGCCGGCCGCTCCCGCCGCCTGTCCGGGCGCCTCAGCCGAGGCCGATACAGAGATATTTCAGCTCCGTGTAGTCGAGGATGCCGTACCTGGAACCCTCACGCCCGACGCCGGACTCTTTTACGCCGCCGAAGGGCGCCACCTCGGTGGAGATGATGCCGGTGTTGAGCCCGACGATACCGTACTCGAGCGCCTCGCCCACGCGCCAGGAGCGCGACAGGTCGCGCGTGTAGAAGTACGCGGCCAGGCCGAACTCCGTGTCGTTGGCCATGCGTATCGCCTGCTCCTCGGTCTGGAAGCGGAACAGCGGCGCGACGGGTCCGAAGGTTTCCTCGCGCGCCACCATCATCTCGGGGGTTACCCCCGTGAGAACGGTGGGCTCGAAGAAGGTGCCGCCGAGCGCATGCCGCTTGCCGCCGTAGGCGAGGTGCGCGCCCTTGCCGAGGGCGTCGGCGATGTGCTCCTCCACCTTGGCAAGCGCCTTGCTGTCGATCAGCGGGCCCTGTTCGGTGGGGCCAGCGAGGCCGTCGCCGATGCGCAGCTGCGACACCGCCTTCACCAGACGGCGGGTGAACTCCTCGTAGACCGGCGCCTGCACCAGCAGCCGGTTGGCGCACACACAGGTCTGGCCGGTGTTGCGGTACTTGCTGGCGATGGCGCCGGCGACCGCCGCGTCCAGGTCGGCGTCCTCGAAGACGATGAAAGGTGCGTTGCCCCCCAGTTCCATCGATACCTTCTTCACGGTACCGGCGCACTGCTGCAGCAGCAGCTTGCCGATCTGCGTCGAGCCGGTGAAGGTCACCTTGCGCACCAGCGGGTTGGAAGTCATCTCACCGCCGATGGCGGTGGCGCTGCCGGTGACGATGTTGATCACACCGGCGGGCACGCCGGCGCGCACTGCCAGCTCCGCCGCCGCGAGCGCGGAGTAGGGCGTCTGGTTGGCGGGCTTGCAGATGAAAGTGCAGCCTGCGGCCAGCGCCGGGCCCGCTTTGCGCGTGATCATCGCCAGCGGGAAGTTCCACGGTGTGATGGCGGCAACCACGCCCACCGGCTGGCGCAACACCACGATGCGCTTGTCGCGCTGGTGGCCGGGGATCACGTCGCCGTACAGGCGCTTGCCTTCCTCGGCAAACCATTCGATGAACGAGGCAGCATAGGCGATCTCGCCGCGGCTCTCGGCGAGCGGCTTGCCCTGCTCGGCAGTCATCAGCACCGCCAGGTCCTCCTGGTTGGCCATCAGCAGCTCGAACCAGCGATGCAGGATGGTCGCGCGTTCCTTTGCGGTCAGTGCCGCCCAGGCGGGGAAAGCGCGCGCGGCCGCATCTATCGCCTGGCGCGTCTCCGCGGCACCCATCTGCGGCACGGTGCCGAGCGCGGCGCCAGTGGCGGGGTTGGTGACGGGATGGGTAGCGCCGCCGGCGGCATTCACCCACTTGCCGTCGATCAGCGCCTGGGTGCGCAGCAGTGAGGGGTCTTTCAGCTTCACGATGGTCAGGCCTGCAGTAGTGATGTAGTGGATGTCGATGGAAGATCAGGACGGTGCAGTCAGCCAGCGCCGCAGGAACTCCTGCGTGCGCGTGCGCGCCAGTGTTGCGGCGGCGGCGTCATAACTGTCGCGCTGGTCACAGTTGAAGCCGTGACGGGCGCCTTCGTAGAGGTACAGCTCCGACGGTGCGCTCAGCGCGGCATGCACGCGCTCCACGTCGGCGGGCGGTATGCTGGAGTCGAGGCTGCCGAAGTGATACTGCACCGGGCAGCGCGGCGCGCTGCCCAGCTGGTCTGCGACCCGTCCGTAGTACACCACCGCGCAAGCGAGCGGCAGTTGCACTGCGGCCAGGTAAGCGTACAGGCCCCCGCGGCAGTAACCCACTGCGGCGGTGCGCCCGGAACGCCGCACCACCGCGATGGCGGCGGCGATGTCGCGCAGTGCGGCTTCCTGCGGAATCTGCTTGGCATAGCCCAGGCCCTGCTGCTGCTCGGCCGCCGAATAACCCAGTTCGATGCCGCGGCGCACGCGATCGAACAGGCAGGGCGCGATCGCGGTGTAGCCGCCCGCCGCGAAGCCGTCGGCGAGGCCGCGAATGTGCGCGTTGACGCCGAAGATCTCCTGCAGCACGACCACGGCGCCCAGCGGCCGTGCCGGCGGGGCCGCCAGCCAGGCCTGAAACTCGTGGCCGTCGCGGGCCATGATGGTGGTGTAGTCGCCCATTGCGGTGGCGGATCGGTTTGGAACTGCCTGCGTGAACGTGGCATTCTAATCCATTGGCAAAAGTCGCCTGCGGCGCTTTTGCGGACCGTGCCTATGCAGGCAGCCGCATGTCCGTACACCGCAGTTCCATCGGCCGGGTCGGCCTGCTGCCATTGGGAGGAGCCATGCTGGTCGGATCCGCAGTCAGGCGCGTCGCCATCCTCGGCGGAGTACGTATCCCCTTCGCGCGCGCCTATACGGCTTACGCCACGGCCAGCAACCAGGAAATGCTGACAGCGGTGTTCCAAGCCCTGGTGAGCCGCTTCGGCCTGCAGGGGCAGAGACTGGGCGATGCCGCCGGCGGCGCGGTCATCAAGCACCCGCGCGACTACAACCTGGTGCGCGAGTCCGTGCTCGGCTGCGGACTGGATCCACAGACCCCCGGCCTGGATCTGCAGCGGGCCTGCGGCACCGGCCTGGACGCCGCCCTTGTCATGGGCCACCGCATCGCCCTCGGCCAGGTCGACGTCGCCCTTGCCGGCGGCACCGATTCCATCAGCGATGCGCCGCTGGTTTACTCGCACGACTACCAGCAGTTGCTGCTGCGCAGCCATCGCGGCCGCAGCGCCTGGGAGAAGATGAGTCCCTTCCTGGGCCTGCGGCCACGGCACTTCAAGCCGGTGCTGCCGGCGGTGGTGGAGCCGCGCACCGGGCTGTCGATGGGCCAGAGCTGCGAGCTCATGGCGCAGCGCTGGCAGATCGGCCGCGCCGAGCAGGACCAGCTGGCCTGCGACAGCCACCACAAGGCCGCCGCCGCCTGGACCGAAGGTTTCTTCGACGACCTGGTGGTGGAGTTCCGCGGTCTGAAAACCGATAATAACATCCGTGCGGACACCAGCCTGGAGAAGCTCGCGCGACTGCGCCCCAGTTTTTCCACCACCGGCACCCTGACGGCCGGCAACAGCACCCCGCTGACCGACGGCGCCAGTGCGGTGCTGCTGGCCAGCGAGGAATGGGCCGCGCAGCGCAAGCTGCCGGTGCTGGCGTACCTGCGTTACGGCAAGGTGTGGGCGGTTGACTATGTCAGCGGCAAGGAGGGTCTGCTGATGGCCCCCGCCTACGCGGTGCCGGCGATGCTGCGCGACGCGGGCCTGACGCTGCAGGACTTCGACTACTACGAAATCCACGAGGCCTTTGCCGCCCAGGTGCTGTGCACCCTCAAGGCGTGGGAGACTGAGCAATACTGCCGCGAGACCCTCGGGCTGCCCGGGCCGCTGGGCAGCATCGACCGCAGCCGCCTCAACGTGAAGGGCGGCAGCTTAGGGCTCGGCCATCCCTTCGCCGCCACGGGCACCCGCATCGTCGCCACCCTGGCGAAGCTGCTGGCCGCGGACACGAAGGCGCGCCGCGGCCTGATCTCCATATGTACGGCCGGCGGTATGGGTGTCACGGCGATCCTCGAACGCTGACAGACCGTGTTCGTTCCGGGATCACAACACCGCGGCTTCGCGAACTTTCGTGAGTTCTATGTCTATTACCTGGGTGAGCACAGCAATCGGGTCTCGCGGCGGCTGCACGTGGCCGGCACGTTGCTTGCTGTGCTCATCGCCGCCGCGGCGCTGCTGTCGGGCCGCTGGGCGTGGCTGCTGGCGGCGCCCGTGGCGGGTTACCTGCCGGCGTGGATCGGCCACTTCTTCTTCGAACACAACCACCCGGCGACCTTCCGGCATCCGCTCTACAGTCTGCGTGGTGACCTCACCATGCTGTGGGGCGTGCTGCGCGGCCGCGTGCGCTGGTAGCAAGGCCGCCAGATCATGAGCCGCGCCATCGACCGCGTCTTTGAACGGCGCCTGTCCGCCCTGGTCAACGGCGGTGCGCCGCAGCTGCTGCAGGGCGGGCGCAAGGGCGTCGAGAAGGAATCCCTGCGGGTGCGGCCCGACGGGGCGCTGGCGCACACGCCACACCCGCGCGCCCTGGGGTCGGCCCTGACCAACGAGCACATCACCACCGACTACTCAGAGTCGCTGATCGAGCTGGTCACGCCCGCCTTCACACAGAGCTGGGAGTTGCTGCAGTACCTGCTCGACCTGCACCAGTTCGTCTACCGGCACCTGGCGGACGAGCTGCTGTGGGCCACGAGCATGCCGTGCGCCATCCGCGGCGACGCCGATATACCGCTGGCGCAGTACGGCAGCTCACACGTCGGGCGCATGAAGACCGTGTACCGCAACGGACTGGGCCTGCGCTACGGGCGCATGATGCAGGCGATCTCGGGTGTGCACTTCAATTACTCGTTCCCGGTGCCGTTCTGGGAGGCCTGGGCCGCGGCGCGCGGCGATGCGCGCGCGCGCGCGGGCCACGGCGCCGGCTTCGTCTCCGACTGTTATTTCGACCTGCTGCGCAACTACCGGCGCCACGGCTGGCTGGTGCTGTACCTGTTCGGCGTGTCGCCGGTGGTGTGCAAGTCCTTCCTGCGCGGCGCCGCTGCGCACCTGCAGGACTTCGGCAATGACACGGCCTACGAGCCGTGGGCCACCAGCCTGCGCATGAGCGATGTCGGTTATCGCAACCGCAGCCAGGCAGGCGTGGCCGTGAGTGTCAACAGCCTGGAGGAATACGTCGCGGACCTGGCAAGGGCGATCAGCACACCTTATCCGCCCTACGCAGCGCTGGGCGTGTGCGTCGACGGCGAGTATCGGCAGCTCAACGCCAACATCCTGCAGATCGAGAACGAGTATTACAGCTTCATCCGGCCCAAGCGCGTGGCGCGCTCGGGCGAGCGCCCTACCAAGGCCCTGCGCCGCGCCGGAGTGGAGTATGTCGAGGTGCGGGCGCTGGACGTCAGTGCCTTCGATCCGGTCGGCGTCAACCAGAACAAGCTGCGTTTCCTCGAGGCCTTCATGGCGTTGTGCCTGATCAAGGACAGTCCGCCCATCGGCACCGCGGAACAGCAACTGCTGGACCAGAACCACATTGCCGTCGCCCGGCGCGGGCGCGAACCGGGGCTGCTGCTGGCTCGCGACGGACGTAGTGTGCCGCTGCGCGAGTGGGCCGCGGAGCTGCTCGATGCCATGACGGGTATTTGCGAGATCCTGGATCGCGGCGACCCGGCGCGACCCTACTCGCAGGCGCTCGCCATCCAGGCCGCCAAGGTCCTGGACGTCGCCCTGACACCCTCGGCCAGGCTGATGGCTGATCTCAACGCGGGTGAGTCCTTTTTCGACCTGGCCCTGCGCATGTCGGCGGCCCACAAGGCCTACTTCCTGGATCTCTACCCGCCCAATGAGGACCGGCTGGCGGAGTTTGCCGGTGAGGCGCGCGACTCCCTCGCCGCGCAGCAGCGCATAGAGAAGGCCGACACCGGCACCTTCGAGCAGTACCTGGCGGGTTATTTCGCCGATTGAATCCCGCTGGCTGTAGCGCGCCTGCGACAATTCTGCCGGCGTATAAAACTCTTAACATAATCAAATACATTTGAGATTCGGCTCTCGCTTTTGTCTCGCTTTTGTCATGTGAGGCTCGTAAGATCGCTTTCCCAGCACACCACGGAACGGCGTGCCGGGTACGGAAGCCCGAAGATCATCGAGAACAAAAGCAGGAGCGATAAGGACATGAAGCGCACGAAAGCACCGGATGCTGCGTCACGGCCACAGGTCATTGCCGCTGCCAACGAGGATTTCGCGGGTACGGGCGGCGCCTCGCGTCCGCGCACCGCAGGCTGGGATGCTTATGAAGTCTGGCGTACACGCGTGAAGGCTTCCTCCAGGCACCTTCCCATAGAGAAGAAAGAAGACCGCGACCTGATGCGGTAATCTGCTCCCCACCATGGTGGGGACCGTTCTTGCCGCCGCGAGGCGGCTGCGCTTGCGATTCCCGGACGCGGGACTCGAGCGCCAGTTCACAGGGAGTTACCGCGCCGCGGCGCGCCCGTGGGTGCGTATCAGCATCCTGGTTGCGCTGTGCACGACGCTCGGTTTTGCCGTCATCGACCACTGGCTGCTGGTCGGTCCGCGGCTGGCGCACCCGGACCTGTGGCGTTTCGGCCTGCAGATTCCGCTGATCCTGATCATGACGGTGCTGACTTCGCCGCGGCTGTACGCTCGCTGGTATTCACCAGCGATCCAGATCGCCGCACCCCTGTTCGGCGTTGGCACGGTACTGATGGCGGTGGAGGCCACGCCGGCGCAACTGCCGCTGATTGCCGCGCGGCTGGTGCTCGCCGCTTTCTTCTTCTACTTCATGCTGGGCCTGTCGTTCGGCGCGGCGCTGCGCACCAACGCGGCGCTGATCGCGGCCTACGCCATCGCCGCGCTCTCCGGCGCCATTGCCTTCCCGGTGGCGGTGTACTCGCTGTTCGTGCTGCTGTGCGCCAACGTGATTGGCGCCGCGGGCTGCTACGCGCTGGAGCACGCCAACCGTGTGGCATTTCTGGAGCGGCAGCGCCTGAAGGAGATGGCCTCGCGCGATGCGCTCACCGGCCTGTCCAACCGCGCAGCGCTCGAGGAGCAGGCGCAGGCGCTGTGGCAGCAGGCGCGCATCAGCGGCGAGCCGGTCTCGGTGCTGCTGATCGACATCGACTACTTCAAGGCCTACAACGACCGCTACGGTCACCTCGCCGGCGACTACTGTCTGCGCGTCGTCGCGCCCGTCATCCACGCTGCCGCCACCCGGCACGCGCGCGACATCGTCGCCCGTTATGGTGGCGAGGAGATCATCGCCGTGTTGTCCGGCTGTGACCGCGCCACGGCCTCAGCGGCGGCGGCGACCGTGGTTGCCGCAGTGAAGGCGCTGAACATCGAGCATCTCGCCTCCCAGGCGGGGTCGTGCCTGACGGTCAGCGTAGGCGCCGCCACGCTTAGCGCCGCGGACGGCCATGGCCAGGAGCAGGCGGTGCGGCTGGCGGACATCGCGCTGTATGCCGCCAAGGCACGCGGCCGGGATGGCTGGATGGCCTACGATCCGCCGGCCGCCGGCCCCGGGGCCGAGACCACCTTCGAGGCCGACGCCGCCGCGGCTGCCGAAGCCGCTGCGGCTGCCGGCGCCGGCCAGCGGCTGAGCGCCTGAATTCGCGGCCGCGGCGAGCGGGCGGCTGGCCGCCACCGCGTCAATCCCCCGCTGTCAGTATGGCGGACAACCACCGCGGCCACGATGATGCAGAATGGCGCCCCGCTTCATGCCCGTGCGCACCCGATCCCAGGTAGACCGCTTTCATGAACGCACTTTCTGTCCGTGGACTCACCAAGACCTATGGCAACGGCGTGCACGCGCTGCAGGGCATCGACCTGGACGTGGAGCAGGGGGATTTCTTTGCGCTGCTGGGCCCCAACGGGGCCGGCAAGACCACGCTGATCGGCATCATCACCTCCCTGGTCAACAAGAGCGCCGGCGTGGCGACGGTCTTCGGCCATGACATCGACCATGAACTGGAGGCAGCCAAGGCTTGCATCGGCGTGGTGCCGCAGGAAATCAACTTCAACATGTTCGAGACCCCGCTCACCATCACCATCAACCAGGCGGGGTTCTACGGCATCCCGCGCGCGGTGGCGCGCCAGCGCGCCGAGAAGTATCTGCGCCAGCTGCAGCTGTGGGACAAGCGCAATGGCATCTCGCGCGGCCTGTCCGGCGGCATGAAGCGACGGCTGATGATCGCGCGCGCGCTGATGCACGAGCCGCGGCTGCTGATCCTCGATGAGCCCACTGCGGGTGTGGACATCGAGATCCGCCGCTCCATGTGGGACTTTCTGCGCCAGATCAACGCCAGCGGCACGACCATCATCCTCACCACCCACTACCTGGAGGAGGCCGAGACCCTGTGCCGCAACATCGCGATCATCAACGGTGGGCGCATCGTGGAGCGCGACCGCATGAGCAGTCTGCTGCTGCGCCTGCACGTGGAGACGTTCGTGCTCAACCTGCGCGATCCGCTGGCCGCGCCGCCGGCGCTGCCGGGCTACAGCCTGCGCCTGTCCGACCCCTGCACCATGGAGGTCGAGATCTCGCGGGAGGAGAACCTGAATGAGCTGTTCGCGCTGCTGTCGGCGGCCGGCATCGAGGTGCTGAGCATGCGCAACAAGGTCAACCGCCTGGAGGAGATCTTCATGCGGCTGGTCGAGGGCCGCGCCGCTGGCGACGCAGCCGCGGGAGCGGCGGCGTGAACGGCGCCAGTATCACCAATGCCACCGGCACCGCGGCAGCGCCGGGAGCTGCGAGCATGAGCCGGGTGCGCTGGGTGGGCTTCTGCACCATCGTGATCCGCGAGTACGGCCGCATCATCCGCATCTGGGGCCAGACCATCGTGCCGCCGGTGGTGACCGTGACGCTGTATTTCGTGATCTTCGGCAGCCTGATCGGCAGGCGGGTCGGCGGCATGGGCGGCTTCCCGTACATGCAGTACATCGCCCCGGGCCTGATCATGATGTCGATCATCACCAACTCCTACGGCAACGTGGTGGCCTCGTTTTTTGGTGCCAAGTTTGGCAAGCACGTGGAGGAGCTGCTGGTGTCGCCGCTGCCCAACTGGCTGATCGTGGCCGGCTACGCCACCGGCGGTGTGGTGCGCGGCACCCTGGTCGGGCTGGCGGTATCGGTGGTGGCGCTGCTGTTCACGCACCTGCACGTGCACCACCTGGGCGTAGTGCTGCTGGCGGGCCTGCTGACCTCGTTGATCTTCTCGCTGGGCGGCTTCCTCAACGCCCTGTTCGCGAAGAACTTCGACCAGGTCAACTGGATTCCAACGTTCATTCTTACGCCGCTCACCTACTTCGGGGGCGTGTTCTACTCAATCTCGCTGCTGCCGCATTGGGCGCAGCAGGCCTCCTACGTCAACCCGATCCTGCACATGGTCAACGCCTTCCGCTACGGATTCCTCGGCGTGTCGGATGTCAGCATCACGGCAGCCTTCGGCCTGATGCTGGCCGCGGCCGCGGCGCTGTTTGCCCTGGCCGTTGCCCTGATGAACCGCGGCAGCGGCATCAGGGACTGATCGCAGTGCGCATCGCACTGGTCAGCGCGCGCGCGGCGCTCGGCGTGGACGAGGACCTGCCGCCGCTGGCGGCGGCGTTCGCGCAGGCCGGGGCGGGCTGCGAAATCACGATCTGGGACGACCCGGACTGCGACTGGTCGCGTTTCGATGCCGCCCTGCTGCGCTCGGCCTGGGACTACGCCGAGCGCGTGCAGGAGTTTCTCGCCTGGGTGGAGCGCGCCGCCGCGCAGACGCTCTTGCTGAATCCGCCGCCCGTGGTGCGCTGGAACAGCGACAAGCACTACCTGCGCGACCTGGCGGCAGCGGGGGCGGCGACGGTTCCAACCAGATTCGTCGAACCGGCAGACAGCGCGCCGCGGGCGCTGGAGCAGTTCCTCGCCGCCCATCCCGGGGCGTCGGAGCTGGTGGTGAAGCCCGCGGTGGGCGCTGGCGCGCGCGGTGCGCGCCGGCACGCGCGTAGTGCGCGGCAGGAAACCCTGGGACACGTGAGTGCGCTGCTGGACGCCGGGCGCAGCGTGATGCTGCAGCCGTACCTGGCGTCGGTGGACCGCGACGGCGAGACCGCGCTGATGTACATCGACGGGCAGTTCAGCCACGCGATCCGCAAGGGCCCGCTGCTGACCGCGGGTGCCGCCTCTACGGCCGGGCTGTTCGCGGCCGAGGACATCACCCGGCGCGAACCGGGCGCGGACGAGCTGGCGCTGGCCCGGCAGGCGCTGGCAGCGGTACCGGGCGCGCCACTGCTGTACGGGCGCGTCGACCTGGTCCGTGATGCCGGGGACCGCCCATGCGTGCTGGAACTGGAGTTGTGCGAACCCTCGCTGTACTTCAGCTACGCCAGCGGCGCCGCGCAGCGCCTGGCGGCGGCGACACTGAAGCGCCTGGCTTACACGACGCCAACGCACCTGCAGGCGGCACAGCCGTAGCGCGGAACGAGGACTCCCATGACGATCGACATCCCCAAGATCAGCCAGATGGACCGCGGGAGCGTCCTGCACCCCTTTACCCAGCTGAAGGATTTCGCCACCGGCAGGATCGGCGGCCCGACCATCGTCGAGACCGGCCGGGGGATCCGCATCCAGGACGCGACCGGCAGGCAGCTGATCGATGGCTTCGCCGGGTTGTACTGCGTGAACGTGGGCTATGGCCGCACGGAAATTGCGGAGGCAATTTCGCGCCAGGCCCATCGGCTGGCCTACTACCACACCTACGCCGCTCATACGACGGACGAGCTGGCGATGCTTTCTGACCGGCTGGTCAGGATGGCGCCGGGCCGGATGAGCAAGGTGTTCTATGGCACCTCCGGCTCGGACGCCAACGAGACCCAGGCAAAACTCGTCTGGTATTACAACAACCTGCGCGGCAAGAAGAGAAAGAAGAAAATCATCGCCCGTGAGCGGGGTTATCACGGCTGCTCGGTCATGTCAGGTTCGATGACTGGCATGAGCTTCTATCACGACCACATGGACCTGCCGTTCCCCGGCATCATCCGCACCGGCGTGCCCCATCACTACTGGGGCGCCCACCCCGGCGAGACCGGGCTTGAATTCTCCAGGCGCCGCGCCAGGGAACTGGATGAACTGATCGAGCGCGAGGACCCTGATACCGTCGGCGCCTTCATCGGTGAGCCGGTTCTGGGCACCGGCGGTCTTACGCCACCCCCGCAGGGCTATTGGGAAGCGATCCAGGCCGTGCTGAAGAAGCATGATGTCCTGCTGATCGCGGATGAGGTCATTACCGGCTTCGGACGCACCGGCGCCATGTTCGGCAGCCAGCTGTACGGCATGGAGCCGGATCTGATCACACTCGCCAAGGGGCTGACGTCGGCCTATTTCCCGATGTCAGCCTCGCTCATCGGCGAGAAGGTCGCCGGGGTGATCGAGGACGGGGCCGACCGTGTGGGCTCGTTCTCTCACGGCTACACCTACTCAGGCCACCCGATCGGCGCGGCGGCTGCGAATGCTGCACTGGACATCGTCGAGAAGGAGAACCTGCCCGGCAATGCCCGCGAGGTGGGCGCTTACCTGCAGCAGCAGCTCAAGGCGGCATTCGCTTCGCTGCCGATCGTCGGTGAAGTGCGGGGCGTGGGACTCATGGGCGCCATCGAGTTCGTTGCGGATCGCGCCAACAAGACCCGCTTCGATCCTGGCCTGAAGGTCGGCGCGCGGGTGTCGGCGGCGGCCCGGGCGCGCGGGCTGATCGCCCGCGCCATGCCGCACGGCGACATCCTGGGCTTCGCCCCGCCGCTGGTCGTCACCAGGGCGGAGATCGACGAGATCGTCGGCATCGCAGCGGCGGCTGTCCAGGCCGTCGTGGGCGAATTACCTCCCGCCCGCGGCCTGTCGGTGTGAAGCGACGGGGCGGCGCGGCCTCGAAATCCGTGACCCCGCCGGCAGTTGATCAGCGGAACGCCTGATATACACTGCTGCGAGGGCCCGTACTCCAAGGGCAGGGCGGAAAGTCTAAGCTGATGGGCGCAAGACGGGCCTTGATCGTGGACGACTCGAAGTCCGCGCGCCTGTTTCTGGCCCGCGCGCTGGAGAAGTTCGACATCGACGTCGACAGCGCCGAGACCGCCGAGGCGGCCATCGACTACCTGGTCGCCAACCGTCCCGATGTCATCTTCATGGACCATCTCATGCCCGGGATGGACGGACTGCAGGCGGTGCAGGCGATCAAGAACGATCCGCGCACCGCGACCATCCCCATCATGATGTACACCTCGCAGGAAGGGGAGCTGTACCTGGGCCAGGCGCGCGCCCTGGGTGCCTTAGGGGTGCTGCCGAAGCAGATCAAGCCCGCCGACGTGTCCAAGGTGCTCTATCAGCTGCACCTGGTCGCCGACCGGCGCAACCCGCAGCAGACCACCTTCACGCCGGCGCACCTGCCGCAGCAGCCAGCCGATGCGGCGGCTTCACCGTTGACCGGACAGATCGCCGCGTTGCGCGAGCAGGGCGGTGATCTGCGCCGCAGCCTGCTGGCGGCGCTGGAGGCGCAGAGTGACAGCATCGTCGCCGAGGTGCGCGCCATGCTGCTGGATTCCCTGCCGCCGCGTTCCGCGCCGCCGTCGCCGGCTGTCGCGGAGGACGAGGCGCGCATCGGTGTGCGCTCCTCCAGGCCGGAGCGGCTGCTGCCGGCCTCACTTGGCGTCGCGGCCCTGTCGTTGTTGATCGCGGCCATCGCGCTCACGGCCTGGGTGCGCACCACCGGCGAGTTGCGGGACCTGCGTGCGCAGCTTGCCGCGCGCAGCCAGGCCGCGCCGGATATGACCGCAGTGGCGGCGGCAGGGGCTTCCCCGGCAGCGGCAACAACCGCCGCGCTGGGAGCGGCTGCGCCGCCGGACTCATCCGCGCAGGCGGGCCCGGTGGTACTGCCGGTGCCCTATGGCGCTGATGCATTGGGCGGGCCGCGGCTGGAGGCGATCCGCCAGATTCTCGGCAACCTGCAGCGGCAGAAGGCCACCGGGGTCGTGGAGTTGCGAAGTTTTCCGGGGCGCTTCTGCCTGATGGGCAACCAGACCGATGGCTACTCGCCCGCTCCCGATGAGACCCTGTTCAGCCGTTGCGACCTGGTTGGCAATCCTTCGGACGAGGCGCTGACGCCCACGCAACGCATCCCGCTACCGCTTGCCAACCTGATCGCCGGGGTGCGCGCGGCGACCCACGGTGCGCTGCAGGTGCAGACTGCAACGGGGGAAGCGGCAGCCGTGCCTTACCCACCCCGCGCGGTGGATCTCACGGCCGGCGCCTGGAACCGGGTCGCGATGGCCAACAACCGACTCGAGATCCGCCTGCGTTGAATACCGGCGGCGATGACTTCAGACCGGCGCGCTGGCTGCGCAACCGGCACCTGCAGACAATGATGGCGAGCACCGGCTGGCGCCGCGGCCGCGTACTGCGCGCGGCGACCGCGCTGCTGGCGGCGCAGCGCGAGCTGTTGCTGGACTGCGGCGCGGGAGTGCGGCTGCAGTGTTTCCTGTCAGCCCCGCCGGGCCGCAGCGCCGGCCTGATCGTGCTGCTGCACGGCTGGGAGGGCAGCGCGGATTCGCTGTACGTGGTCTCCCTGGCGCAGCGCCTGTTCGAGCGCGGCTTCGAGGTGGCGCGGCTGAACCTGCGCGACCACGGCGATACCCATCATCTCAACCGCGGACTGTTCCATTCCTGCCGGCTGGCGGAGGTGGTCGGGGCTGTAGGCGCGCTGCAGAGGCAACACCCCGGACGGGCGCTGCAGCTCGCCGGATTCTCGCTGGGCGGGAATTTCATGCTGCGCGTCGCGGCGCAGGCGCAGGCCGCGGGCCTGATGCTCGCGCAAGTGGTGGCGATCTCTCCGGTGCTGGAGCCGACGGAGACCATGCGCGCCCTGCAGAGCGGCCCGCCGGGATACGAGCAGTACTTCGTGCGCAAGTGGATGCGTTCGTTGCGCCGCAAGCAGCAGGCGTGGCCGCAGGAGTACGACTTTGCCGGCGTCTCGCGACTGAGGGGCCTGGAGCCCATGACCGCGGAGCTGGTGCGGCTTTACACACCTTTTCCCTCGCTGCGCGACTACCTGGATGGCTACGCCATCACCGGCGATTGCCTGGCGTCGCTCGCCACCCCGGCGACGGTGATCACCGCGCAGGACGACCCGATCATTCCCGCCGGTGCGCTCGCGCGCCTGGCGCGGACCCCGGCGCTGTCACTGCTGGTTACGCGCCTGGGCGGGCATTGCGGCTTCTTCGAGGGATTCCGTGGGCCGAGCTGGCTGGAACGGCGCGTGACAGAGCTGCTGCAGGCCGCGCTGCCGGTGACAGCTGCGGACGCGGGCGTGGCCGCCGCCTGAAGCTCAGGCCGGCTCGCGCTTTTCCTCGAACTGCACCACCGCCTCACCGCTGGTGACCGTCATGGCGCCCTCGATGACCGCGCCGCGTGCCACCGCGATGCGCCCGGCGACGATGTCCGCCCGGACCACCGCACGGGCACCGATCTCCACTTTCTCGGCGACCACCAGCCGCCCCGTCAGATGACCGGCGACAATAGCGTCCTGGGCGTGGACCTCCCCTTCCCAGTGGCTGGTCAGGGTCAGGTGCAGGGCGCCTGCGACCCGGCCATCGCCCCGGACATTGCCGCACACCACCAGTGGGCCGGAAGTTTCCAGATCTCCCGTAATAGTGGAGCCTTCTGAGACGAATGTCGGTGAACTGCCGATCTGATCGATCAGTCTGCGCCGCAGTTTCTCGATCATTCACTGCTCCCTTGTCTGGCCTGCCCCATAATAGGGACGGGGGAGAGGCGAAGATGCCGACGTCGATCACATTCCGTGCAGGTGCCCTGGCGCTGCTGGCCGTCGCCGCGTTGGCGGGTTGCAGTCGCGAGCAGCAGGACTGGCGTGCCGCGGAAGCCGCGGGAACCAGCGAAGCCTTCGACCGTTTCATCCGGCAGCATCCGGACAGCGAGCTGGCGTCGCACGCGCGCGCCCGCCTGGCGCAGGTGCTCGAGCAACGCGCCTGGCAACACGCGCAAGCGGCTGGAACCCTGGAGGGTTACCGGGAGTTCCTGGCCCAGCACCCGGCGGGCCGCCTGGCGGAGGAGGCGCGCATCCGCATCGAGGGCTTTTCCCTGGGTTCCACTCCCAGGATCTCGGCGGCCGCGCCAACCAGCTCCCTGCAGGGTGTCAACGGAGTGCGCGCGATGCAGCTCGCCGATGCCGGCACCTCATCCGCGTCCGGTCCCACCGGCCAGGCCGCGGTGTCCCCACAGAGTCCGGTCTTGCAGCCCGGGCGCGCGATGCCTGGCGAAGAGGCGCGGGCGGATGCGAGTGATTCCGTGACTGCGCCACAAGGGGTGACGACCGCCGCGGCGATGACGGGTTACGCCGTGCAACTCGGCGCCTTTGGCAATCCGACGAGCGCCGGGCGCGAGTGGCAGCGCCTTCAGGCGCGATTCGGCGAGCAGTTTGCGGGTGTGACGCCCCGGATCGTCGCAGCCGAAGGGCCCTCCGGTCCGATGTTCCGGCTGCAGGCCCCGGAGGCGGACGAGACCCGCGCACGTGCGATTTGCGAGGCGCTCCGGGCCCAGGCCCAATCCTGCGTGCCGGTGTTGCCACAGGTCCCAAAGTGACCTGACGCGTCAGGCGCGCAGGTTGGCGTCCGGTGGCGCGCGTCTTAAGCTCATGATTTTGCGGTAGTTCATGTTCTGGCACGGGGATTGCTGGTTTTCCCGTAGCGCGAACAACCCTCCCCGTGTTCGCTCTTTACAGCGCCGCGGCGATTCCCCCGCCGCGGCGTTTTTTCTGGCTGCCAGGCTTTCACACCGGCCCGCGCCCAAGGGCCCGGCGGGCCTTCCACCCCTTGAGTAAGCAGGCAACGTACCCCACTAAACTGGCGCCGCGCTGCACGGCGCAGCCCGGTGGTTGCGCCGCTAGAATCCCGCAGAAGTAACCGCAAGGGCAAGATGGAATTCCGCGACTACTACAAGCTTCTCGGCGTCGAGCGCACTGCAGGCGCCGACCAGATCAAGAGCGCCTACCGGCGCCTGGCGCGCAAGTTCCACCCCGACGTCAGCAAAGTCGCCAACGCCGAGGCGCGCTTCAAGGAAGTGCAGGAGGCCTACGAGGTCCTGAAGGATCCCGAGAAGCGCGCCGCCTACGACCAGCTCGGCTCCGACTGGAAGGCCGGGCAGCAGTTCCGCGCGCCGCCGGACTTCGGCAGCGGCTATGAGTTTGACGGCGCGCCTCCACGCTCCGGACGCGGACGCGCGCGGGCTGCGCCGGCGGACGGCGGGGCGAGCGAGGAGGACTACAGTGAATTCTTTTCATCGCTGTTCGGACGCGGCACCCCGTTCGGCGCCGGCGGCATGCCTGGCGGCCGCGATCATCACGCGCGCATCGACATCGAGCTGGAGGAGGCGTATTCGGGGACCACGCGCACGCTGGAGCTGCAGCGGCCGGAGGTGAAGCCGGACGGCACGGTCGAGCTGCGCCGCCACGCGGTACGCGTCACCATTCCCGCCGGCGTCACCCAGGGACAGCTCATCCGGCTCGCCGGCCAGGGCTCGCCGTCGCACGGCAAGGCGCCGGCGGGAGACCTTTACCTGGAAGCCAACATTCTGCCGAACCGGCAGTACCAGCTCGACGGCCGCGACGTCACCGTGACACTGGCCGTCGCGCCCTGGGAGGCGGCGCTGGGTGCAACCATCACGGCCCCCACGCTCGGCGGCCCGGTGGACATGCGCATTCCCCCTGGCTCGCAGGCGGGACAGAAGCTGCGCCTGCGCGGCCGCGGCCTGCCTGGCAATCCGGCGGGCGACGAGTACCTGCAGCTGAAGGTCGTGCTGCCACGCGCCGACACACCGCAGGCGAAGGCGCTGTACGAAGAAATGCGCGACAAACTCAACTTCAATCCGCGCGCCGGATGAGGGGCACCATGCGGATCACTACACAGACGGTGCAGGCCCAGGTGCTGGGCGAGGGCGACTGGATTGCCGTGACCGAGGTCTCGCAGCTGTGTCACATCGGGGCGCACGACCTGCACGAGCTGGTGGAGCTCGGCGTCTTCGCGCACCGCGAACCCCACGCTGGTGAATGGCAGGTGCCCGCCGCGGCGCTGCCGCGGCTGCGCGTCATGGCGCGGCTGATGCGCGACCTGGGCGTGAACGCCAGCGGCGCCGTGCTGGCGGTGGAGCTGCTGGAGGCGCAGCGACAGCTGCAGCGGCGCATTGCCAGCCTGGAGCAGTTGCTCGAGGAAGAATAAGCGGCGCCTGCGCTTACTGCCCGAAACGCTCGCCTCCCTGCGCCAGCCACGCCACCTCCTCGGGTGTGCTGTCGCGGCCCAGCACCGCATTGCGCGCCGGGAAGCGGCCGAAACGCTCGACGATGCCGCGGTGGTTGTCCGCCGAGCGTAACGCGCCGGCGAAGGGCCCCTGCAGGGGCTGCGGCGCTTCCTGCAGCAAGCGCCGGTAGGCGGCCACCGATTCATCCTGTACTTCACGATTCTCCGCGTGCTGCAGCGGCATGTAGAAGAAGATCCGCTCCACCGGATCCAGTGCCGCATCCGCCGCCGACTGCATCCCCGACAGCGCCAGCGCCAGCGCACGCTCATCCCAGGCGAAGGCGCGCGCCGTGCCACGGTGCACGTGACGCGGAAACTGGTCGAAGAGGATGATCAGGCTCAGGCGCCGCCGCGGCCCGTCACCCCAGTTGTCCAGAGCGCCCCCCGCCGCGCGTTCCAGCAGCGCGCCGTAGCGGCTACGGATCAGCTCATCCCGCGCCGCACGGCCGCGGCCTCCGAACCAGAAGCGCATGCGTTCATCGAGTGCTGCCGCATCCAGCGGCAGTGTGCCGAACCAGAACTGACGGATGCCGCGCGCCTCGTCCACCGGTCAACCCGCCGCGCCCATGAGCGGCGCGCGACCGCGGCTGCGGGCCCTCACGCCCGCTGCCTCCTGAACAGGCCGGGTTCGTCCTGCGGCGCCGGTTCGCTGTCGGTGTCGAACAGGTGCTCGAGCTGGCGTGCGGCCTCGCGCGAGGTGGCCAGGAATTTCTCCTCGTCCTCCTTCACCGCGTACTGCGCCGCCAGGGTTTCCTCGTCGTGCCGGCGGAAGCGCCGCACCGCCTCCCGGGCCGCCGCCGGGCTCTGGCCCAGACTCAGCAGCACCGCCTCGCTCATCTCCAGGCTGGAGCCGAGGGTCTCGCGCACGATCACGTGCGCGCCGGCATCCATGAGCGCGAAGGCGTGCTGGCGATTGCGCGCGCGCGCAAACACCTGCAGGCGGGGAAAGGACTCGCGCGCCAGCTGCGCGGCGCGCACCGAGGCGTCGGTGTCGTCCAGCGCCAGCACCAGGACGCGGGCACTGTCGGCGCCGGCCGAGCGCAGCAGGTCAAGCCGCGAGGCGTCGCCGTAGTAGATCCGGTTGCCGAAGCGGCGCACGAAGTCCACGTGCGTCTGGTTGCTGTCGAGCGCGGTGAAGTGCAGACCCTTCATGCGCAGCACTCGCGCCACGATCTGCCCGAAGCGGCCGAAGCCGGCGATGATCACCGGGATGTCGTGGGCGTCGATGGTGTCGTAGGGCCGTGACTCTCCGCCACGCCAGCGCAGCGCCAGCTGGTCGCGCGCCAGCGCCAGCAGCGGACCCAACATCATCGACAGCGTGACCGCCAGCACCAGCAGGTCGGCGGTGGTAGCGTCCAGCAGGCGTTCACGCGCAGCCAGCGTGAACAGCACGAAGGCGAACTCGCCACCGGCGGGCAGTGCGAACGCCAGCTTCCAGCGCGTGCCGGCGTCGAAGCGCGCGGCGCTGCCCAGCAGTGCGACCGCGGCGATCTTGATGGCCATGAACCCCAATGTCAGGCACAGCAGTTCCAGCGGCCGCGAGTGCAGCAGGCCGAGGTTGGCGGACATGCCGACCCCGACGAAGAACAGCCCGAGCAGCAGACCTTTGAAGGGCTCCAGGTCCGCTTCCATTTCGTGGCGGAACTCGCTGTCCGCCAGCAGCACGCCGGCCAGGAAGGCGCCGAGGGTTGCCGACAGGCCCACCAGGTGGACCAGCCACGTGGTGCCGATCACCGTCAGGAAGGCGGCGGCGGTGAAGACTTCCGTCACCTTCACCCGCGCCACCAGCCGCAGTGCCGGGCGCAGCAGCAGACGCCCGCCGACGACCACCACCGCCATCACCAGCAGCAGCTTCAGCAGGCTGAGCCACCACGGTCCGCTGCCGTGCACCGTGGCGTGCGGCGCCAACAGGGGCAGCACGGCCAGCGCCGGCAGCACCGCGAGGTCCTGGAACAGCAGGATGCCGAAGGCCGCGCGGCCGTGCGGGGACTTCAACTGGCGGCGTTCCGACAGGACCTGCAGTACCAGCGGGGTGGAAGACAGTGACAGCCCGAAACCGATGATCACGGCTGCCGCCGGGGCAGCGCCCAGCGCCCGGGCGACGGCGCCGAGCAGCAGCGTGCCCAGCAGCACCTGCGCCGCGCCCAGCCCGAACACCACCCGCCGCATGACCCACAGGCGGGTCGGCTGCAGCTCCAGCCCGATGATGAACAGCAGCAGCACGATGCCGAACTCCGAAACCTGCACGATCTGCTCGACGTTACCGATCAGGTTCAGCCCCCAGGGCCCGATGACGAGACCGGCGGCGAGGTAACCCAGGATCGAGGACAGGCGCAGGAGGCGGAACAGCGAGACGGCGATGACCGCCGCGGCCAGCAGCACCGTGGTCTGGGACAGGGAGATCATTGTGCGTCCGGTTCCACTACGGGGCGTGAGAGTAGCATTCCTGCCGGTATCGCCGCGGCAGCCAGCACCCCGGACGGGGCGGCTTGCCTGGGCAGACCGAGCCCCCGTCAGGAAGCGGCAGTCCTGCGCCGCAGGGTGCGCAGCCCGTCGACCACCAGCTGGTTCGCCTCCGCTGTGCCTACCGTCAGCCGCAGCGAGTGGGGGAGTTCGTAGTTGTCCACCGGGCGCAGGATCAGTCCCTGTTCGGCCAGAGCGTTGAAGGCCCAAATCCCCGATTCCCCGGCTCGCGGGTCGAAATGCAGCAGCAGGAAGTTGGTCACGCTGGGGGTCACGCCGTATCCCAGCGCCGCGATCTGCGCCGCCAGCCACGGTCGCCATCGTTCGTTGTGCCTCAGCGCAGCCTCGAGATGGGCGAGATCGCCGATTGCCGCCACACCCGCCAGGGCCGCCGCGCTCGAGACACTGAAGGGCGGCCGGATACGCTGCAGTGCCTGCACGATGGGGGGCGATGCGGCGCACCAGCCGAGTCGCAACGCGGCCAGGCCGTAGATCTTGGAGAACGTTCGCAGCACCACCACGTTGGGCGCAGCGGCCGCCAGCGCGAGGCAGCTGCCGTAGTCGTCGCGGGTCACGTATTCCGCGTAGGCCTCATCGAGCACCAGCAGCACATTTTGTGGCAGGCGCCGGTGGAATTCGATGATCTCCTGGCGCGGGACATAGGTGCCGGTCGGATTGTTGGGATTGGCCAGGAAAACCACCCGGGTCCGGGATGTGACGCGCTCCAGCATCGCGCCCAGATCGACCCGGTAATCCTGCTCATCGACGACCACCGGTGTGGCGCCCGCGGCCAGTGTGTTGATCAGGTAGGAAACGAAGGCATAGCGGGAAAATATGGCCTCGTCGCCATCGCGCAGGTAGCAGTAGCCGATCAGCTTCAGCAGCTCGTCCGATCCGGCCCCACAGACAATCTGGCATGCGGGGATGCCGTGTGAAATCTGCAGCTGAGTGCGCAGGGCAGTGGCCGTGCTGTCGGGATAGACGTGCAGCGACGTGGCGGCGCCGTGGAACGCCTCGACCGCAAGCGGAGTCGGCCCCAGTACGGACTCATTGGACGACAGCTTGAAGCTGCGGTGCCCGCTGGCAGCGGGTGGGCCTGGCACATACGCCGCAACCTGCAGTACACCGGGCCGGGGTTGCGGGGCGATCCGGGGCGCGGTCATGACGCGCTCATCGAAGGCAGCAGACCCTTGCCGCAGAAATCCCTGAAGAAGTCTTCGTCCACCAGATCCGCAGCCAGGCGCAAATCGGTCGCGAAATAGCGGTCGTGCACCAGGCTGGGCACACGGCCGCGGATGACCTCCTGAACCCACAGCAGGCCGGGCGCCTCGATTCCAGCACCGTTCAGCTCCACGCCCTGCGCAGCGGCAAGCAGCTCGATCGCCACGATCCCGCGGGTGTTCTCCGCCATGTCGCGCAGGCGCCGGGCGGCGAAGGTGGCCATACTGACGTGGTCTTCCTGGTTGGCCGAAGTCGGCAGGCTGTCGACGCTGGCCGGGTGCGCCAGCGACTTGTTCTCGCTCGCCAGCGCCGCGGCGGTGACTTGGGGAACCATGAAGCCGGTATTCAGGCCGCTCTCGGCAACCAGGAACGGCGGCAGGCGGCTGCTGTGCTGATCGACGAGCAGCGCGATGCGTCTCTCGGAGAGCGCCCCAACTTCCGCCACGGCGATCGCCAGCATGTCGGCGGCCATGGCGATCGGCTCGGCATGGAAATTACCGCCCGACAGCATGTCCCCGTCCTCTGCGAACACCAGCGGGTTGTCGGTGACGGCAGAGATTTCCCTCTCGATCACCCCGGCGGCAAAGCGGATCATGTCGAGGCAGGCGCCCATCACCTGGGGCTGGCAGCGGACGCTGTAGGGGTCCTGCACGCGCGGTCCCTGTATGCGCCGGCACCCGGAGAAAATCCGCCGCAGCGCCGCGGCGACGTCAATCTGTCCCGGTTGCCGCCGCACTGCATGGATGCGCGCATCGAACGCAGCCAGGCTGCCGCGCACCGCCTCCGTCGTCAGCGCGCCGGCGGTCAGTGCCGCCGCGAACACCTTCTCGATCGCCAGCAGACCCTCGATCGCGAGGGCGGTCGACACCTGTGTGCCGTTCACCAGCGCCAGACCCTCCTTGGCCTCGAGGCGCAGCGGCTGCATGCCCAGTGCTGCCAGCGCTGCCGCGGCCGGCATCACCTTACCGTCCAGGCGCACCTCGCCGTGGCCGATGATCGGCGCCACCAGGTGCGCCAGCGGCGCAAGATCACCCGAGGCACCGACCGAGCCCTTGGCCGGCACACACGGGCAGGCATTGCGGTTCAGCAGCTGCAATAGCGCCTGCACTACCTCCGCCCTGACACCCGAGTAGCCCTGCGCCAGCGCGTTCACCTTCAGCAGCAGACACAAGCGCACCGTGGCGTCGGGGAGCAGCGCCCCGTAGCCGGCAGCGGTGGACAGCACCAGGCGATGCTGCAGTTCCGACAGCTGCTCCAGCGGAATGACGGTGTCGGCGAGCTTGCCGAAGCCGGTGTTAACGCCGTAGATGTGCCGGCCCCGACGCACCTGCGCCGCGACCAGCCTCTGTCCGTCGGCGAACCGCCGCTCGCAGGCAACATCCACCTCGAGTCGCGGGTTGCGCGCGAAGTGCACCAGATCGCCCAGGCGCAGCGCGCCCGCGTTGAGAGTGATGGCCGCTGAGGCACTGCTCATACGCAGTCGTCCTCAGAACTGGTACTGCACGGACAGGCCTATGGTGCGCGGCGTCAGTGTATAGCCGCGGTTGACGGTCTGCAGGTTGGGCCGCTGGATGATCTTCTGGTCGTTGAATACGTTTCTGGCGAACAGGGAGACCTGCAGCGCCCGGTAGTTCACGCCAGTGCCAAGTGTCATGAGCGCGTACGACGGCCGGCGGTAGTCCGGGTCGGTTAGCCCGACGGTGCCGTAGCTGGAGCCGATATAGTTCCAGTCCGCGGTGGCGAAGCCGCTGACGTCGCCGGCCAGGCGCCGGTCGTAGCGCGTGGACAGGTCGACGCTCCAGCGTGGTACGCCGGGTATGGCCTGGCCGCGCGTGATGGCCAGCGCCGGTACGTCCGACGTCAGGGTCGCGTTGGTGTATCCGCCGGCCACTCCCAGGGTCAGGCTGGGCACGGGCTTGTAGCGGATCTCCGCCTCGCTGCCGTAGCTGCGGGCGGTGCCGGCGTTGGTGTTGTAATCGAAGGTGCACGGCAGGTTGATATCGACCTGGATGTTCTTCCAGTCGATGTAGAACGCGTCGGCGGAGACGGCCAGGGTGCCGTTCAGCAGCCGCGACTTGACGCCGGCCTCGTAGTTCCACAGGAAGTCCGGTCCGTACTGCTCCGGCGTGGAGGGACAGAACGAGGGGAGGGGCCGGTTGGGTCCGCCGAGGCGGAAACCCTTGCTGGCCGTCAGGTAAGTGGTGGTGTCCGCGTCCAAGTCGTAACTGAGACTGAACTTGGGTGTCGTGGGTCTGGCGTGATCGACGACCGTGAGGGCCGGCGGCGAACCGAGCGCGAAGTAGAAATCCCCGACGCGCAACAGCGAGGTCCGCGCCGTGAGGTAGCGCAGGCCGGCAGTGGCCCGCAGCGCGGGGGTAACGTGCCAGGTGGCCTCGCCGAATACAGCCATCTGCCGTTCATTGAACAGCTTGTTGCTGAGGTACTGCTGGTCGTTGGGGAACACCGGCGGCGTCGGGTTGCCGAGTGCCTGCAGGAAAGCCGGTGAGGTCAGGAAGCCCGGTCCGTACGTGGCGGTGATGGCGGCGTTGAGACCGGGTGAAACCTCGTAGTCGTGCGAGTCGAGTTTCTGGTCCGAGTAGAACGCGCCGGCGATCCAGGTCAGCTTCGACCCGCCCGGCGCATAGGGCCTGGAGGTGATCCGCAGCTCCTGCGAGAACTGCTGGGTCCAGATCCGGTAATGCACCGGCAATGGGACGTTGCCGATCTTGTATCCGTCCAGGTTGCCGTCCAGGCCGACGAGGCCGGCGCCGTCGAGCACGGAGCCGATGTACCCCGAGCCGTAGAAGGTGCCATCCACCCAGCGATCGAAGTAGCGGTAGAAATAGCTTGTGACCGAGGTCAGGTCTGCGCCGTCGAGATCGTAGTTCACCGTCAGGCTGGGGACAAACAACGTGTCCTTGCCCGACTCCACCACGCGCTTGTGCTGCGACAGCAGGTCCGGCGAGCCGAGGTCCAGGACGTCGAGATCCGCGGTGTGGGTACTCTGGTACAGAAACGAGGGCTTGATGTCGAGTGCCGCGGACGGCCGCCACTCCAGCGCCAGCCGCGCCGCCAGCACCTTGTTGCCGTTGACGCCCCGGGCCAGCAACTGACTCGGGTCATCCGGCGAGTAGTGATCCACGTAGCCGCTGTCGGAGGTCGCGAGGATCCCGCCGCGCACGCCCAATTTGCCCTCGATGATCGGCAGGTTGACGATCGCCCGCGCCTGGTAGTTGCTACCGCCGTGTTTGGTCCAGGAAGCTTCCGCAAACGCCTCGCCGCCGACCTGCTCGAGGTTTACGGGGCTGGAGATGTAGCGGATCGTGCCGCCTTCGGAGCTGGCGCCGTACAGGGTCCCCTGCGGGCCACGCAGGACCTCGACGCGCTGCAAGTCAAAGAAGCTGGGCTCGACCTGGCCCTGGGTGTCCAGGTTGCGCACCGTCAGTGGAATATCATCCAGATAGACCGCAACCGTGGAGGACCCGGCGGTCGAACTGATGCCGCGCAGTTCGATATTCTGATTGCCCGGCCCGCCCTGGGTGGAGAACGACAGGTTGGGCACTGACCGTGTCAGGTCGGCGATCTCGCTCATGTGTTGGTCGGCAATATCGGTGGCCGACAGTACGCTGATGCTCGCCGGCACCTTGCGCACGTCCTCCGTGACCTTCTGCGCGGTCACCACGACCTCCTCAAGTCCGCCGCCGTCTGCGGCGACTGCGGCGCCCAAGGCCGCACCCGTCATGGTGCAGGTGAGCGCGGCAAGCGCCAGCGCCGCAGAAACCTGCGAGTTCGAACGCGAGACTGATTGCACCGCCGCACTCCCCAACTGATCGCGCAGATGCGTGAGATCGCCGCGGCCGATTAAATCATCGCGGTTTATTTTTGTCTAGACAATTAGCAGCAAGAGAATTCCCGGCTTTTTCCAGGCGCGCCTGCCCGCGCCGCAGCGACAGCGTTGCTACGCCCTAAGGCGGCGGGCTGTTCGCCGTTGCCAGTACGCCGCCGGTAGCCCAGCGCGACCGCGGGATATCCCGGACGATGATCGACACGTCGCCGGCCGAGCATCCCAGCACTCGGCAGGTCGTGAGGGTAATGGCTGCCACGAACTCGCGAATCTGCTCCTCGCTGCGGCCCTTGAACATATCAACCTGGATCAGCGGCATCGTCGGCATCCTTCCATTTCTACCGGGTGTCCGTTGCAAGGGTTTCCGGAACCGCGAACAGACCGATCGTCACACTGGCGAGTGCGGCCAGCACGGGGTACCACAGTCCACCGTAGATATCGCCGGTGCGGGCGACCAGGGCGAAGGCCACGGCCGGCAGGAAGCCGCCGAACCAGCCGAATCCGATGTGGAAGGGCAGCGAAACCGCGCTGTAGCGGATGCGCGGCGGGAACAGCTCGACCAGCCACGCCGCCAGCGGTCCGAAGACAATCGACACGTAAATGACCAGCAGGGTCAGCAGGGCCAGCACCGCCCCCCTGTTGATTTCCCGCGGATCGGCCTGGTGCGGGTAACCGGCGGCATCGAGGGCGCCGGACAGGGCGCCGCGAAACACGGTCTGCTCGAGGTCGAACTGCGGTAGTGCGAGCTCCTCGCCCTCGAAGGAGGTCACCACGGTATTGCCCACCAGCACCTGGGCCACACTGCCGGTCGGGGCGGCGACGTTGCTGTAGGGGATGCCGGTGTGTGCGAGGAAGGTCTTGGCCACATCGCAGGAGGTCCTGAAGCGCGTCTTGCCGATCGGGTCGAACTGCAGGTGGCAACGCGCCGGATCGGCGCGCACCGTGACCGGCGAGTGAACGATGGCGCGCTCCAGGGCTGGATTGCCGAAGTGCGTCAGGCCTCGGAAGACGGGAAATATGCTGAGCGCCGCGATCAGGGTGGTCACGAGCACAATGCGCTTGCGTCCCACCCGGTCTGCAAGCCAGCCGGCCAGCAGCGAGAAAGGCGTACCGATCGCCAACGCGAGCGCCATCAGCGTATTGGCGGTGACGGAGTCGATCTTGAGGCTGATATCGACGAAATACAGCGCGTACAGCTCGCCGGTGTAGATCACCATGGCCTGTCCGATGGTCACGCCGAAAAGCACTGCCAGCACCAGTCGTGCGTTGCGCCACTGGCCGAACGCCTCCCGTAGCGGCGCCCTGGCGACGGTGCCCTGGCGCTGCATGTCGAGAAATACCGGCGACTCGCGCAACCGCAGCCTGATGTGAATCGATATTGCGAGCAGGATGGCCGACAGCAGGAATGGAATGCGCCAGCCCCAGGCGTCGAAGCTGGCGCCGAGCGCGCCGCGGCAGACCAGGATCACCACCAGTGACAGCAGCAGGCCGATCGACCCGGTTGCCTGGATCCAGCTGGTGGCATAGCCGCGCCGGCGTGGCGCGACGTGCTCGGCGACGTAGGTCGCGGCCCCGCCATATTCGCCGCCCAGCGCCAGGCCCTGCAGCATGCGCAGCAGGACCAGCGCAATCGGCGCCGCCACCCCGGCGCTCGCGTAAGTCGGCAGGCAGCCCACCAGGAACGTCGAGCCGCCCATGATCGACAGGGTGATGAGGAACGTGTACTTGCGCCCGACCAGGTCGCCGAGGCGGCCGAACACCAGTGCGCCGAATGGCCGCACCACGAAGCCGGCCGCGAAGGCCAGCAGGGCGAGGATGAAGGCGCTGGTATCGTTGAGTGCGGAGAAGAACTGCCTGCCGATCGTCGCCGCCAGCGCGCCATAGAGGTAGAAATCGTAGAATTCGAACAGGGCGCCCAGCGAGGAAGCCAACACGACCCGCGGGTGTCCACGCGATGCCGCTGCCTGTGGCGAGGCCAGCGTAGTGTTGGTTGGGTAAATCTGCGTGGTTGGGCGCTTCATGAAGGCTCATCTATCGTTTTTGAAATAAGCTACGGCAACCATGTCCAAGCTTAAGCAGCCGCAGGCGCTCTACCAGCGAATCCACTCCGACATCGAGAAGAAGATCCGCAGCGGCGAATGGGCGGCGGGGATGCGAATCCCGGTCGAGTATGCGTTGATGCAGCAGTACGGCTGCGCGCGCGCCACCGTCAACAAGGCCGTGTCGGCGCTTGCCTCTGCGGGACTGATCGAACGGCGGCGTCGTGCGGGCTCGTTCGTGGCCCAGCCACATATCCAGTCCGCGGTCGTCGAGATCCCGGATATCCAGGCGCTGATTGCCCGTCAGGGCGGCGACTATGTATTCCAGCTGCTGCTGCGCCGCAAGCGCAAGGCGGCGGCACGCCGCACCGAGGAGCTGGCACTGGCGCGTGGCCGGCCGCTGCTGGAACTGCGTGGCCTGCATACGGTCAACCACCGGCCGTTCGCGCTCGAGGAGCGCCTGGTCAGCCTGGCGGTGGTGCCGGAAGCTGCCGACGCCGACTTTCATGCCGTTCCGCCCGGCACCTGGCTGCTGCAGCACCCGACGCTCAGCCGCACCTGGACCGACGCCGAGCATCGCATAGCCGCTATCAACGTTGCCGCTCAATCCGCGGGGCTGCTGCAGATCGCCCCCGACACCGCCTGCCTCGCAGTCGTGCGGCGCACCTGGCGCGGTGAGGAACAGATCACGTACGTGCGCACCATTTTCCGCGGCGACGTGTATGACCTTACGGCCCGCTTCAAGCCGACCGGTGGGTGACAGGCCACACGATCGGGAACAACGGATGGTTCATCGCCGCTCCAGGCGGCAGCTCATCGACCAGGCCCGGGAATGGCGGCGAGGTCTTCCAGCGGCGCGGCGCATGCCGGACGTCCTCTCCCATGAAGCGCACCGATAGCACGCGGCGTCGGCGCTCATCGCCGACGCCCGGCGCTCCGTGCAGGGTGAGCATGTGGAAGAACACCGCATCCCCGGGCTCCAGCGCCCAGCCGAGGATCGGATAATCGGAGCGGTTGGCCTCGATGTCCGGCAACGGCGCCAGGCTGCCTTCGGGAAACCAGCGTGCCTCGTTGTCGAGGAAGGCCCGCGGCATACACCACGGTCCCCGATGGGAACCGGCGATGAACTCCAGGGTCGATTCGCGCGGCACGGGATCGAGCGGCAGCCACATGCTCGCGTTCATGCGGCCTTCGATGTTGTAGTACGGCTGGTCCTGGTGCCAGGGTGTGCGCTGGCGCGTGCCCGGCTCCTTGACCAGCAGGTGATCGTGGTACAGGCGGACGGTTGATGCCCCCATCAGTTGCGCCGCCACCTGTGCCGCGGCGCTGTCGAATATGAGTTCCCGGTACTCGGCAATCCACTGCCAGTTGCAGAAGTCGTTGAAGAACGAACCCGGGTCGTCCGGCTTACTGGTGACCTTGGCGTTGGGACCCGGTTCGCGCAGGTTGCGTTCGATACCCGCGGCCAGCACCGCCAGCTGATCTGGCGCCAGCAGGCCGCGGATGCAGACGGCGCCATCGCGCGCGAAAGCCGCGCGGTCACTGGGTGCCACTTCGTAAGTGGATGCCACGATTCCCCTCCAGTCAGTCCGGCACGGTTCATTGCAGCACAAGTAGTATTATTTGTCTAGACAAATACGCCTGGGTTATGGCTCTTGCAAGCCCCTGAGGGGCCGGTAATATCGGGGGCATAGTGACGGTGTAAGACAGTCGATCGACGGGCGTGCCTGCAGGCCCCGTCTGGCCTCGGCTATCATTTTCGTGCATCCCTGGACACCCCCAGGTGGCGCGAACCCTGAACGCGTGTTTTTAGTAAGGTCCTGTTCCTCGCGGGCAGCTATTGCTCTTGCGGGGCGGGCCTGTCACTTGAAGACCGAGGCCAACCAATGCCAGCTCCCGAGCGGGGACTCTACAAGGACGCCTACGAGCGCGACAGTTGCGGGTTCGGGCTGATCGCCAGCCTCGACGATGCGCCCAGCCACTGGCTGGTGCGCACCGCCATCACCTCGCTCAACCGCCTGACCCATCGCGGGGCGGTGGCGGCCGACGGCAAGACCGGCGACGGCTGCGGACTGCTGCTGAAGAAACCCGAGGGCTTCCTGCGCGCCATCGCCGCCGAGGCCGGCATCACCCTGGGCGGTGCCTTCGCATCCGGGCTGGTCTTCCTGTCGAACGACCCCGGCGCGGCGCAGCGCGCGCGCGCGACGCTTGCCGCGCAGCTCACCCGCACCGGTCTTGCGCTTGCGGGCTGGCGCGTCGTGCCGGTGGACCCCGGCGCCTGCGGCGCCGAGGCCCTGAAATCCCTGCCGCGCATCGAACAGGTGTTCGTCAACAGCCAGGGCGCCGACGTCGACGAAGCCGCCTTCAATCGCCGCCTGTTCATGGCGCGCCGGCGCGCCGAGCTGGCGCTGGCGGACGACCCGGTGTTCTACATCCCCAGCCTGTCGGCGAGCACCATCGTCTTCAAGGGCATGGTGATGCCGCAGTACCTGGCGCAGTTCTACCCCGACCTGGCGGATGCGCGCCTGGCGAGCTCGGTGGCGGTGTTCCACCAGCGCTTCTCGACCAACACCCTGCCGCAGTGGCGCCTGGCGCACCCTTACCGCTATCTCGCCCACAACGGCGAGATCAACACCGTGCAGGGCAACCGCAACTGGGCCCAGGCGCGCGGGCCGCTGTTGCGCTCGCCGCTGCTGCCGGACCTGCAGGACGTGCTGCCGCTGGTGTCGGCCACCGGCTCGGATTCGCAGAGCCTGGACAACATGCTGGAAGTGCTGCTGATGGGCGGCCTGGACCCGCTGCACGCCATGCGCCTGCTGGTGCCGCCGGCCTGGCACGGACTCGACACGCTCGACCCGGATCTGCGCGCCTTCTACGAGTACTACTCGCCGCACATGGAGCCGTGGGACGGTCCGGCGGGAGTGGTGCTGACCGACGGCCGCCATGCAGTGTGCACCCTCGACCGCAACGGGTTGCGGCCGGCGCGCTACTGCATCACCCGCAACCGCTGCCTGACAGTGGCCTCCGAGACCGGTGTGTGGGATTACCCGCCGGAGGACGTGGTGCGCAAAGGCAAGCTCGGCCCGGGTGACATGATCGCGCTCGATCTGCAGACCGGGACACTGCTCAGCTCCAGCGACATCGACCAGATCCTCAAGTCGCGCCATCCCTACAAGACCTGGCTGAAGAAGGGTGTGCGTTACCTGGAGAGCGACCTGGTCGATCCGCGCCTGGCGGCCGAACCCATGGATCGCGCCACCCTGACGCTGTACCAGAAGATGTTCAACGTCAGCCAGGAGGAGCGCGACGACATCATCCGGGTGCTGGCGCAAGACGAGAACGAGGCGGTCGGCTCCATGGGCGACGACACACCCATGCCGGTGCTGTCGCATGGCGTGCGCTCGCTGTATGACTACTTCCGCCAGCAGTTCGCGCAGGTGACGAACCCGCCGATCGACCCGCTGCGCGAGAGCATCGTGATGTCGCTGCAGACCCAGATCGGGCCGGAGTGCAACATCTTCGTGCCCGCACCAGAGCACGCGCGCCAGGTGGTGCTGGGCTCGCCGATCCTGTCGCAGCGCAAGCTGCGGCAGATCCTGGCGGTGGAGGGACTGACGCACGAGTTCATCGACCTGCAGTACGACCCGCAGGAGGGGCTGCACGCGGCCATCGGGCGGATCTGCAGCCGGGCGGAAGCCGCCGTGCGCGCCGGCAAGCTGGTGCTGCTGCTTTCGGATCGCTACCTGGTGCGCGGCCGCCTCCCGGCGCACGCGCTGCTGGCGACCGGCGCGGTGCACCAGCACCTGGTCAGGACCGGGCTGCGCTGCAAGTGCAACCTGCTGGTGGAGACCGGCACCGCGCGCGAGCCGCATCACTTCGCCTGCCTGATCGGCTATGGCGCCACCGCCGTCTATCCCTACATGGCCTACCAGGTGCTGTTCGACATGATGCGCGGCGGGCGCGTGAAGCTCGACTTCGCCGCCCGCCTGGAACTGGGGCGCAGTTACCGCGCCGCGGTGCGCAAGGGCCTGTTCAAGATCATGTCGAAGATGGGCATCTCCACCATCGCCAGCTACCGCAGCTCGCAGCTGTTCGAGATCGTGGGCCTGGCCGACGAGGTGGTGAGCCTGTGTTTCACCGGCACCGAGAGCCGGGTGCAGGGCGCGGACTTCAGTGACCTGGAAGCCGATGCACTGCAGCTGGCGGCGCGCGCCTGGAATCCGCGCGAGGCACTCGCGCAGGGCGGTCTGCTCAAGTACGTGCATGGCGGCGAGTACCACATGTACAACCCCGATGTCATCGCGGCGCTGCAGGCGGCGGTGGTGAGCGGGGAGGCGGACCACTACCGGCTGTTCTCGCATCTGGTCAACAGCCGCCCGCCCGCGACCTTCCGCGACCTGCTGGCGCTCAAGCCCGCCGGCGCGCCGGTGCCGCTGAGCGAGATCGAGCCTGTCGAGGCAATACTGGCGCGCTTCGACAGCGCCGGGATGTCGCTCGGGGCGCTGTCGCCCGAGGCGCACGAAGCACTCGCCATTGCCATGAACCGCCTGGGGGCGCGTTCCAACTCCGGCGAGGGCGGCGAGGATCCGGCGCGCTACGCCACCGAGAAGAATTCGCGCATCAAGCAGGTGGCCTCGGGGCGCTTCGGCGTCACCCCGGAGTACCTGATCAACGCCGAGGTGCTGCAGATCAAGATTGCCCAGGGCGCCAAGCCCGGGGAGGGCGGTCAGCTGCCGGGGCACAAGGTCAACGACATGATCGCAAGCTTGCGCTTCGCGCGCCCGGGAGTAGGCCTGATCTCCCCGCCCCCCCATCACGACATCTATTCCATCGAGGACCTGGCGCAGCTGATCTTCGACCTGAAGCAGGTCAACCCGCAGGCGCTGGTGTCGGTGAAGCTGGTGGCCGAGCCCGGCGTCGGCACGGTCGCCGCGGGCGTCGCCAAGGCCTACGCCGACCTGATCACCATCTCCGGCCATGACGGCGGCACGGGGGCGAGCCCGCTGTCGTCCATCAAGTATGCCGGCACGCCGTGGGAGCTGGGGCTGGCGGAAACGCACCAGACCCTGCGCCTGAACGATCTGCGCCACCGGGTGCGGCTGCAGGCCGACGGGGGACTGAAGACCGGGCTGGACGTGGTGAAGGCGGCGATCATCGGCGCCGAGAGTTTCGGCTTTGGCACCGCGCCGATGGTGGCGCTGGGCTGCAAGTACCTGCGCATCTGTCATCTCAACAACTGCGCCACCGGTGTGGCCACCCAGCACAAGGTGCTGCGCTCGAAGTACTTCACCGGGTTGCCGGAGATGGTGATCAACTACTTCCGCTTCGTGGCGCAGGAGGTGCGCGAGATCCTGGCGCACCTGGGCGTGCGTTCGCTCGCCGAGCTGATCGGCCGCACCGAGTACCTGCAGGTGCTGGAGGGCACGACGGCGCGGCAGCGCAAGCTCGACCTGGGTCCGATCCTCTCGGACGCCGGCGCGGCGCGCGACGCCCCGCGCAGTTGCGGCACGCAGCGCAACGCGCCCTTCGACAAGGGCGAACTGGCCGAGCGCATGGTGCAGGATCTCGCAGCCGCGATTCACGACAAGAGCGGCGGCGAGTGGCACTACGCGCTCAGCAACTTCAACCGCTCGATTGGCGCACGGCTGTCGGGGGAGATCGCCCGGCGCTGGGGCAACCACGGCATGGAGGATGCGCCCGTCACGGTGCGCTGCAGTGGCAATGCGGGCCAGAGCTTCGGCGTGTGGAACGCCGGCGGCCTGCACCTGTACCTCGAGGGCGACGCCAACGACTACGTCGGCAAGGGCATGGCGGCGGGCCGCATCGTGCTCAGGCACTCCACGCGCGCGCGCTTCGTGGCGCGCGACACCATCATCATGGGCAACACCTGCCTGTACGGCGCCACCGGCGGCGAGCTGTACGCCGCCGGGGTGGCCGGCGAGCGCTTCGCCGTGCGCAACTCCGGCGCGGTGGCGGTGATCGAGGGGGCAGGCGACCACTGCTGCGAGTACATGACCGGCGGCGCCGTGTGCGTGCTCGGCCGCACCGGCGTCAACTTCGGCGCCGGCTTCACCGGCGGCTTTGCCTACGTGCTGGACCTGGAACGCAACTTCGTCGACCGCTACAACCACGAGCTGATCGACATCAGCCGCGTGCATCCGGAAGCAATGCAGTCGCATGTGCAGCACCTGGAGGGGCTGCTGCAGCGGCACGTCGAGGAGACCGCCAGTGTCTGGGCAGAGGAGATCCTGGCCGACCTGCGCAGCTTCCTGCCGAAGTTCTGGGTGGTGAAGCCCAAAGCCGCCTCCATCGACTCCCTCATCGACAGCCTGCGGCGCGCCGCGTGATGCCACCCCTTGCCTGACCTGCGACCATGGCCGACAAGAACCTGCAATTCCTGGAAATCCCCCGCACTGATCCACCCAAGCTGCCGGTGGAGGCGCGCCTCGCCAGTTCGCGCGAGATCTACGTGCCGTTCGACGCGGCAACAGCCCAGCAGCAGGCCGGCCGCTGCCTGGCGTGCGGCAATCCCTTCTGCGAGTGGAAGTGCCCGGTCCACAACTACATTCCCAACTGGCTGAAGCTGATCGAGGAAGGCAACCTGTTCGAGGCCGCGGAGCTGTCGCACAAGACCAACTCGCTGCCGGAGGTATGCGGCCGCATCTGCCCGCAGGACCGGCTGTGCGAGGGCGCCTGCACGCTCAACGACGGGCTGGGCGCGGTCACCATCGGCTCGATCGAGAAATACATCACCGACGAGGCACTCAAGGCCGGCTGGCGGCCCGACATGTCGCAGGTGCAGCCCACCGGCAGGCGTGTGGCGGTGATCGGCGCGGGGCCGGCGGGGCTGGCCTGTGCCGACGTGCTGGTGCGCAACGGCGTGCAGCCGGTGGTGTTCGACCGCCACCCGCGCATCGGCGGCCTGCTGACCTTCGGCATTCCGCCCTTCAAGCTCGAGAAGGAAGTGGTGGAGAAGCGCCGCGAGATCATGGAGGGCATGGGGGTGGAGTTCCGCCTCGGCTGCGACGTCGGCACCGACGTCACCGTCGAGGAACTGCTGGCACAGTTCGACGCCGTGTTCCTGGGGATGGGGACCTACACCGCGGTGCGCGGCGGTTTCCCGGGCGAGGATTTGCCGGGCGTGCACGAGGCGCTGCCCTTTCTTGTCGCCAGCATCCGCGCGGAGCTGGGCATTCCCGGCGATGCACCGCCAGGCCTGCGCGGCCGGCGCGTCGTGGTGCTCGGCGGCGGCGACACCGCCATGGATTGCAACCGCACCGCGCTGCGCCAGGGTGCGCAGTCGGTCACCTGCACTTACCGGCGGGACGAAGCCAACATGCCCGGCTCGCGGCGTGACTATAAGAACAGTCGCGAGGAGGGCGTGGAGTTCCTGTTCAACCGCCAGCCGATCGAGATCGTCGGCGGCTCGCAGGTGGAGGGGGTGAAGCTGGTGCAGACCCGTCTCGGTGAGCCGGATGCGCGCGGCCGGCGCGTGCCGCAGGCGATCGAGGGTTCCGAGGAGATCATCCCGGCAGACGCCGTGATCATTGCCTTCGGCTTCCTGCCCAGCCCGCCCCGATGGCTGGGACAGCATGGCATCGCATTGCACGACAACGGGCGGGTGCGGGTGTCGGCGGATGCGCGCCGGCCGTTCCAGACCACGCACGCACGGGTATTCGCCGGCGGGGACATGGTGCGCGGCTCGGACCTGGTGGTGACGGCGGTGTTCGAGGGCCGCGAAGCCGCGCGCGGCATTCTTGACTCACTCGGGGTGGGCTGAGGCAGCAGCCAGTTGCCCCGCGGCAGACGCGCGTGGCGGGCCGGCGTGGCAGTTGGTCGCGCTACCGCCCGAGGATCGTATCGATGCCCGCGAGGATGAGTTCGAATCGGCGCCGCGGGCCTACTCGGCGTGGGCCGAGGCCGCGCGCAGCGCGCGCACGTCCGTCTCGCTGACCGACGAGGCCCGCGCGCCGAAACGCGCGGTGACGTAGTTGGCCACGGCGGCAATCTCGCCGTCGTTGTGCGCAGCGCCGAATGCGGGCATGAACATCGTGCCGCTGACCGCCGGTCGCTGTGAACCCCTCAAGATCGCCTGCACGACGTTGACGGCGCTGGGGTCGTTCACCGAGCGGCTGCCGATCAGGCTGGCGCGCGCCTCGAGCGGATTTACACCCGTCCAGGTGTGGCAACTGGCGCAGTCGCCCGCGTAGATGGCCTTGCCGCGCGGGTCGAGCGTAGCCGGCACGCCCTGCGCCGCACTTGCCGGGGCGGCCTCGCGCCTCACCGCCGGCAAATCGGTCGACACCACGGCCGGGATGCTTCGCAGGTAGGTGACGATGGCGCCGATATCACCGGGCGTCAGTCTGCTCAGGCTCAGGTCCACCACCTGCGCCATCGGTCCGGACGCCGTGCCGTGCGGCGCCGCATGTCCGCGCGCGAGGTAGTCGGCGAGCCCGGAGTCGCTCCATGCGCCAACGCCGGTGGCCGGGTCGGCGGTGATGTTATATGCCCGCCAGCCCTCGATGACCGTACCGGAAAACTTGTTGGTGTTGTCGAGTGCCTGCAGGCGGTTGCGGGGAGTGTGGCAGTCGCCGCAATGGCCCAGGGCTTCGACCAGGTATGCGCCACGGTTCCATTCGGCACTGTGATCGGCGAGCGGCGCGAAACGTCGCTGCGGATTGAACAGGGCGGACCAGAACTTCATCAGCCAGCGCTGGTTGTAGGGAAAGGTGAGCTCCGAGGCGGGCGCGACGCTTTCGACCGGTGGCAGCGAGAACAGGAACGCCTTGATGGCCAGTACGTCCTCATCGGTCAGGTAGGTGTAGGAGGCGTAAGGGAACGCGGGGTACAGACGCTTACCACCGCGGCCAATGCCCTCGTGCACGGCCTTGAGGAAATCGGCATCGCTCCAGGCACCGATGCCGGTCCGGGTATCAGGTGTGATGTTGGGTGAGTACAGAGTGCCGAAAGGGGTCTTGAAGCCCAGGCCACCGGCAAACGGCACCCCGCCAGGGCGGGTATGGCAGGCTTCGCAATCCGCCGCCTGCGCCAGGTAGCGCCCGCGCGCGATCGGATCGGCTTCCTTGAAATCCTGTGGCGTGCCGGTGGGGTGGCCCGCGTAGTTCGCCAGCGCCACGGGGCGGCCACCTGCGAACGCGAAGGGTCCGGGACGGGTGGCGTACCAGCCGAACGTGATCAGGCCCAGTGCAAGGGCGCCCGCGAAGATCCTCACCACCCAGCGTATGGCAGCAGGCATGTTCATGAGAGTCATCATGACACCGCGGCGGCGGTGGTGAAAAGGTGGCCGCGGCCAGGGAAGTCACTGAAGCAGTCCCCTGGGGTCATCAATGACGGCTGCCGAAGGGTAAGCGGGTGCTTCCAGGTACTTAACCATCCGCTTCAGCGTCGTTCGGCTTTTCAGGTCCGGGAAGTTGCGGAGAATCAATGGCTTGACATGGGGGCGTCTCCGAGAATCAGTGAGGTCGATTGTTGAGCATTGTTCCAAAGGCATGCGCACGGACAGGCTGTTGGCGCGAGACACGTCGCGCGATAACCTTGATCGGATATATGCCTACCCATCCTCTTGAGAACACAAATGCCGACGCCCTGTCGCGCCGGGATTTTCTGCAGGGCACGGCGCGGCTGGGCGGTGCCCTGGTGTTGGCCATGGCGCTGCCAGGGCTGGCCGGTGGCCGCAAGGCCCAGGGGTCGGTCAAAGAACTGAACGCCTGGTTGCGGATCGGCAGCGACGACTCGATCACCATCCTGGTGGATCGCTCGGAAATGGGGCAGGGCGTCTACACCGCGCTGCCGACCTTGATTGCCGAGGAACTGGAAGTCGAGCCTGCGCGCATCGTCGTGGAGGCTGCGCCCGTGGGCGCGGCCTACGTCAACGCCCTGAACGGCGGGCAGATGACCGGCACCAGCAACAGCGTGACGGATGCGTGGGTGAAGCTGCGCACGGCGGGTGCACAGGCGCGTTTCATGCTGATCGCGGCAGCGGCGCAGCGCTGGCGCGTAGACCCACAGACCTGTCATGCCCGCGATGGGCGGGTGATGGACGGCACGGGCCGCAGCCTGTCGTACGGCCAACTCGCGGATAGCGCGGCCGGGTTGCCCGTTCCAAAACAGGTCGCACTGAAGAAGCCCGCCGACTCCCGGCTGATCGGCAAGCCGCTGCCGCGGCTGGATACGGCGCAAAAAGTCGACGGCCGCGCGCAGTTCGGCCTGGACATGCGCCTGCCCGGCATGCTGCAGGCAGCGATCGCGCTGCCGCCGGAGCTGGGCGCGCAGGTGGGTTCGGTCGATGCCGCGGCCGCGCAGGGCATGCCGGGTGTGCGGCGCGTCCTGGCGCTGGCGGACGCCGTGGTCGTGGTCGCCGAGCGCTTCTGGCAGGCCCGCAAGGCACGCGACGCCCTGAAGATCAGCTGGCGGCCCGGGGCGGGCGCACGAGTTGACAATGCCGCCATCTGGTCACAGATCGAGGCGGCGAGCAGCCAGCCCGGCCTTTCCGCCCTCGCCAGCGACAATGTCGCCGCGGGACTGAAGGGCGGCCATGCGCAGCAGGCGCTCAAGAATGCCGCCCGCGCCTTCCACGCGGATTACGACGTGCCGCTGCTGGCGCACGCCACCATGGAACCGATGAACTGCACCGCCGACGTGCGGCCCGGCGCCTGCGACGTCTATGTCGGCACGCAGGTCCAGGCGATCACGCAGACGGTCGCCGCCCAGACCGCGGGCCTCAAGCCCGAGCAGGTGAACGTTCACACCACGCTGATTGGCGGCGGGTTCGGCCGCCGGCTGGAGGCGGACTTCGTACCGGCCGCGGTGGCCGCGTCGAAGGCGGTCGGCGCGCCGGTCAAGCTGGTCTGGACGCGCGAAGACGACATGACGCATGACTTCTACCGCCCGCCGGCCCGCGAGCGCGTCAGCGCCGCGATCGACGCCGACGGCAAGCTGAGCGCCTGGACGCTGCACATCATCGGCCCATCGATCACCTCACGCTTCGATCCGACGGTCAAGGATCCCTTCGATTCTGTGATCGAGTACGTGCAGAACTTCCCGTATGCGGTGCCGAACTTCGACCTGCACTACACGCGCCGCGAGGTCGGCGTGCCGGTCGGTTACCTGCGTTCAGTCAGCCACAACGCCAACTGCTTCGCCATCGAGAGTTCGATCGACGAGATCGCGGCGCTGCTGTCGAAGGATCCGCTGCGGTTTCGCCTGGAACTGCTGGCGGGCAATCCGCGCCACCTGCGCGTGCTCAAGGAAGTCGCCGACCGCTCCGGCTGGGGTCACGCGGCGCCGGGTCGCTTCCTGGGCCTCGCCTTCATGGTGGGCTACACCTCGGTGATTGCGCAGGTGGCCGAAGTGTCCATCGAGACCGGCAAGCTGAAGATCCACCGGATCACCGCGGTAATCGATTGCGGCCTGGCGGTGAATCCACGCATCGTGCAGTCGCAACTGGAGAGCGGCATCGTCTACGGCCTCTCGGCGGCGTTGTGGGGCGATATCACCGTGCGCAACGGCCAGGTGCAGCAACGCAATTTCAACGACTACCGGGTGTTGCGCCTGAACGAGATGCCGCAGGTCGAGACCCACGTCCTGCCGAGCGAGGCGACGCCCGGCGGCGTGGGAGAGATCGCCGTGGCGCAAGTGGCGCCCGCGCTGTGCAATGCCGTGTATGCGGCCACCGGCCGTCGCGTGAGGAGCCTGCCGCTCGCGGCGCATCAACTGGCGTGAGCTGAGGCACGACAGTGCGGCACCTGCCACGCTTGCACGCACCCGTGCGGTGGTTGAGCCGGCTGGGGCAGGGGCGCACAATCGCGCGGCCCGCAGCGGTGACGCTGTGCGGACCGGGATAACGACCAGGCAAGGGGGCTGCATGACTACTCGTATTGCAATCGGTGTTGCGTCGTTGCTGATCCTGGGCTGTGCGGCGGCCCCGCTCGCCGCGGCCGGGGAGACCCCGCTGGTCGGCGGATCGAAGGACGTGAAGTGGGGCCCGGCACCGCCGAATCTTCCGCCCAACGCGCACATGGCGGTGCTCGCGGGTGATCCGGCTTCCACCGGTTTGATAACGGTGCGATTGAAGATGCCCGCGGGGTACAAGGTGCCGCCGCACTGGCATCCCACGGATGAGCACGTCACCGTGCTGTCGGGTACGCTCGCGGTGGGCATGGGCGACAAGATCGATCGCGCGCAGTCGAAGACGCTGACAGCGGGCGGTTATGGCGTCGTGCCCGCCAACATGCATCATTACGCGTTCACGAGAACCGGCGCGGTCATCCAGATCAATCTCAACGGCCCGTTCGGCATCACCTACGTCAACCCGGCGGACGATCCGGGTCACAAGGCGGCCGCGGCGGAACACTGAGCGAGTGAGCCCCCCACGGGGGCTCATTTTCACGCCTGCGGTTCGCGGCGTGCGTGCGCCGCCGCCGTCCCTGCAGCGGGTGACACGGCGGCGAGAATGCCTTCGAGTATGCGGATCGGCGCAGGCGGGCAGCCGGGTACCGCGACGTCGACGGGGATGACGTTGGCCACCGGTCCGCGGCTGGCATAGTTCTCGCCAAACACCCCGCCAGTGCAGCCGCAATCGCCCAGGGCGACGACCAGCTTCGGATCCGGCGTGGCTGCATAGACGCTCAGCAACGCGGCTTCCATATGCCTGGATACCGGGCCGGTCACCAGCAGCAGGTCCGCGTGCCGCGGACTGGCCACGAAGCGCACGCCCAGGCCCTCGAGGTTATAGATCGGGTTGTTGAGGGCGTGGATCTCCAGCTCGCAGCCGTTGCACGAGCCGGCGTCCACATGACGGATGCACAGGGCGCGCCCCAGCACGGTGCGGATTTTCTCCTGCAGCGCAGCGCGCACCCGCAGGCTGTCGTCCGCGGCCGGCGGCGCTTCGGTGACGATACCGATCGAGGCAATCTGTCGCAGTGTTTTCAACATGGGGGCTGCGTCGGTTCAAAGATCATGGCCGCTGTAGGCCAGGTTGAAGGACTTGTTGATCAGCGGGAAGTCGGGAACGATGTTGCCGATGATCGCGTGCTCGATCACCGGCCAGTTCTGCCATGAAGGATCGTGCGGATGGCAGCGGTGGATGGCGCCGGCTTCACCGGCCTGCAGCGCAAGCATCACCGGGCCGCGCCAGCCCTCGATCAGGCCGATACCCGTCGCTCCCGCGGGCGGCACAGCCATGGCGGCGCGGTGCATGCCACCGGGCAGATTGGCCAGAATTTCATGGATCAGGCGGCAGGATTCCTGCACTTCGTCGAAGCGCACTGCCACGCGCGCCGCGACATCGCCCTCGAGCCGCGCGCATGTCACGGGTGCCAGGTCGGGGTAAGGGCCGCACGGCAGATCAACGCGCACATCGAAGCGTTGACCGCTGGCGCGCCCGGCGAGGCCGATCAAACCCAGCCGTGCGGCCAGATCGGGTGTGACGGTACCGGCCCCGGCAAAGCGGTCGCGCAATCCCTCGTGCTCGTCATAGATCGTACGCAATTGCGCCGTCGCCGCCGCCAGCATGCGCACGCACTGCGCGAGCTGTGCCGCACCGGGATCCGCCAGGTCGCAATGCGTGCCACCCGGGACGATTACATCCATGAGATAGCGCGACCCGAGCGCTGCCTGCGTGGCTCGCAGCAGCAGCTCTTTCAGACGCGAGAACTGCGAGAGCCCGAAGGCGAAGCCGGCGTCATTGCCGAGCGCACCCAGGTCGCCCAGGTGATTGGCGAGGCGTTCCAGTTCCAGGCACAGGGCCCGCAGCCAGGTCGAGCGCCGCGGCACCTCGACCGCCGCCATGGCTTCCAGCGCCTGTACATAAGCCCAGGAATAGGCCACGGTCGAGTCGCCGCAGATACGTGCCGCGAGCCGGTGGCCAGTGAGGATCGGCAGCCGGGCGAAGTGCTGTTCGATGCCCTTGTGCGTGTAGCCGAGGCGCTCCTCCAGCCGCAGGACCTTCTCGCCCACGACCGAGAAGCGGAAGTGCCCCGGCTCGATGGTTCCGGCGTGCACAGGTCCCACGGCAATCTCGTGCACGCCCTCGCCGCCTACGCGGACAAACTCGTACTGATCGACGACCGCGGTCGCGGGTGGCGGCACCGGGGCGTCGATCAGTGGCCGGTAACCCTGTGGCCAGCAGGCATGACGCAGCCACGGGCGGCGATCCGGATCCACCGCGTCAACCCCCGAAAGATCGCGCAGCGCTCGTTGCAGGCGTGCCGCGGCAGGAAACAGGTCTTCGATGCCCGGGTACGACGCCTGCGGCTCCCGGAGCGCCAGGGTGATATGCAGTCCCTGCGATCCGGCCAACACCAGGGCGTGCACGGTATCGGACTGCGCGTCGCGGCTGGCCCATAGCGCGAGCAGGCGCCCGGAGGCCCGTTGCACATCCCGCATCACGGATCGCCATTCCTCCGCACCGACACCGAGCGCGCGCAGCCCCGGGGCGCCCGCCTGGGGCTGGCTGCGCGCAAACCATGCGGCCAGTGGCACGTCACTGCCCCGCGATGAGACGCGCCGCGGCGCGATACCAGTCGGCCAGGTACGGCGGGATGTACAGCCCGAGCAGCAGCACGATTGCCAGGTGCGCGAACACCGGCAGCAGCGCCGGTGGGTGCGGCAGGCGTCGGGCGCGGGTCTCGCCAAACACCATGGGCTGCACGCGGCCGAAGATGGCGGCAAAGGCGACCGCGAGCGCCAGCAGCAGGATGGGAATCGCCCACGGCTGCTCGCGCATGGCGGTGGTGAGGATGAGGAACTCGCTGGCAAATACCCCGAACGGCGGCAGGCCCAGGATAGCCAGTGACCCCAGCATCAGGCCCCAGCCCACGGTGGGGCTGAGCGTGATCAGTCCGCGGATGTCGTCCATGAGCTGCGAGCCCGCCTTCTGCGCGGCATGCCCGGCCGCAAAAAAGATCGCCGACTTGGTGAGGGAATGTACGGTCATATGCAGCAGGGCGGCGAAATTCGCCACCGGCCCACCCATCCCGAAGGCGAAGGTGATGATGCCCATGTGTTCGATGGACGAGTAGGCAAACAGGCGCTTGATGTCCCGCTGCCGCCACAGGAAGCACGCCGCCAGCACCACCGACAGCAGGCCGAATCCCATCAGCATCCGCGAGGGCAGAGCGGAGTGCAGCGCACCCTCCACCAGCACCTTGCAGCGCACGACCGCGTAGATGGCGACGTTGAGCAGCAACCCGGAGAGTACCGCGGAGATGGGCGTGGGACCCTCGGCATGGGCATCTGGCAGCCAGTTGTGCAGCGGGGCAAGTCCGACCTTGGTGCCATAACCGACCAGCAGGAATACGAATGCCAGGCCCAGCACTGCCGGCTCCAGCTGGCCCTTGACGCCATTCAGGTGCGTCCACAGCAGTGCGCTGGCCCCCTCGATACCCAGGCTGTGCTCGGCCGCGAAATACAGCAGGATGGTACCGAACAGCGCCTGCGCGATCCCCACGCCGCACAGGATGAAATACTTCCAGCCCGCTTCCAGGCTCGCCGGCGTACGGTACAGCGTCACCAGCAGCACCGTGGACAGCGTTGCCCCCTCCATCGCCACCCATAGAAGGCCCAGGTTGTTGGTAGTCAGGGCCACGAGCATGGTGGCCATGAACAGCTGATACATGCCGTGATACAGGCGCAGGCGCGCGCCGCTGACCCGGCCGTGGTCGCGCTCGATGCGCATGTAAGGCCGCGAAAACAGCGAAGTGGTCAGGCCCACCAGGGAGGTCAGGGTGACCAGAAACACGTTCAGAGGATCGATGAAGAACTGCTCGTGGGCCACCAGCAGGTTGCCGGTGCCGATGACACGCAGCGTGAGCAGGCACGCGGCCAGGAAAGTCGCGAGGCTGAATGCCACGTTGAGCTCCGGCGCGCTGCGGCGCCCGCCCACCAGCCCCAGCACCAGCGCGCCCAGCAGCGGACTGCTCAGCAGCAATACCAACTCCATGGTCAGTTGTCCCCCCCCGAGGTGTTGCCGCCGCCGCCCGCTGCGGCCGCCTCTTCACGCAGCTTTTCCAGGTGCTGCAGGTCCAGGCTGTCGAACTGCTCGCGGATCTGGAAGAAAAACACGCCCAGCACCAGTACCGCGACCAGCACGTCGAGCGCCACGCCGAACTCCACCACCATCGGCATACCGTAGGTGGCGCTCATGGCGCCGAAGAACAGGCCGTTCTCCATCGACAGGAAGCCGACCACCTGCGACATGGCTTTGCGCCGCGTGATCATGGTGATGAACGACAGCAGTACCACGGCCAGCGCGATGCCGATGGAATTGCGGGTCGCGGTGCTGCCGAGCGCCGAGATCGGTTGCGCCAGGCCAAAGGCGAATACCACCACCGCCAGGCCCGCAAGCATGGTGACCGGGATGTTCAGCAGCGGCTCGCTGTCCCAGTACACCTGCAGACGCCGGATCAGCCGGTGCAGCAGCCAGGGCAGGAACAGCACCTTGAGGGCGAGCGTCAGCAGCGCCGAAACGTACAGGTGCGCCTGACCGGTGCGCCACGCCAGCAGCAGGGTGGCGCACAACAGCAGCGCTCCCTGCAATGCCAGCAGGTTGACCAGGTTGACGATGCGCCGCTGCGCCAGCATGGCGAACGACAGCAGCAGCAGCAGCGCCGCGCACAGATTCAGCAGTTGCAGGTCTATGGGGACTCCGGCCACGTGCCTCAGGCCCCCAGCAGCAGGTGCACCAGCAGCCCCAGCACCGCAAACACGAATGCGAACCCGAGAAACTCCGGGGCGCGGAAGACGCGCAGCTTGGCGGAGACCGTCTCGATGACCGCCAGTGCGGCGCCCGCGACCATGAGCTTCAGGGCAAGCAGCGGGATCGAGGCGAACAGCGCCGCAGGTCCGCCGGCGCGGGTCGAGACGCCCCATGGCACGAACAGCGCGAAGCCGATGCAGGCGTAATTGAACAGCTTCAGCGCCGCCGCCCACTCCATCAGCGCCAGGTGGCGCGCGGAGTACTCCAGCAGCTGCGCCTCGTGGATCATCGTCAGTTCCAGGTGTGTGGCGGGGTTGTCTATGGGGATACGCGCGTTTTCCGCCAGCAGCACCATCGTGAAGGCAACCGCCGTGAATGCCAGGCTCGGATAGAGTCCGAAGCTGCGGGTAGCGAGGCTCTCGGCGATGGCCGGCAGCGCCGTGGTTGCTGAAATCAGCGAGGCGACGAAGATGACCATCAGCAGCGCCGGTTCGGCGAGAAAACCCACCATCATCTCGCGCCGCGCACCCAGTGTGCCGAAGGCGGTGCCGATGTCGATGGCGGCCAGGGACTGGAATACCCGGGCGGTGGCCAGCAGCCCGACCAGGGCGATGGCATCCGCGGCCAGGGTCAGCGGCAGCCGCGTACCCATGGAGGGAATGATCGCGGCGGCCAGGGTCATCGCACCGAACACGACGTAGGGTGTCACGCGAAACAGCGGCGAGGCGCCCTCGGCGATCACCGCCTCCTTGTGAAAGAGCTTGCGCAGACTGCGATACGGCAGCCAGACACTCGGCGCGCTGCGATTACCCAGCCAGGCGCGACACTGATTGACCCAGCCGATGAACAGCGGGGCCGCGGCCAGCGCACTGACGATCTGCAGCAGCTGGGTGATGAGGGCCATGGGCGTCATAACATCAGCGCCAGCAGCACGACAAGTGTGACGAAGCTGTACAGCAGGTAGGCCGCGATACGCCCCCGCTGCAGCCAGGCGACCGAATCGGTGGCTCGCTGCACCACCGACGTCAGTGGCAGGTACAGCGTCTGCCAGATGCGGTCGTGCACCACCACCCGGTAATGCGGACTGCGGTCGAACGGTGAGGGCAGCTCGCGCGTCATCATGAAGAAGCTGCTGAAGATATGGCGGATCGGCTGCCCGAAGCCCTCGGCAGTGTCCTGCATCCGCGCCGTCAGCGCGCCGAAGCCGCAATCCCACGCCCGCGCCAGGCGCGTACGGTGGTGATAGAACAGCCGCATTGCCAGCGCCGTCACCAGCACGGTCATCACGATGACCAGCAAGAACACCAGCGGCGCGTAGGACACCTGCCGTCCCGGTACCGGCGCCAGCAGCCACCAGGGCGAGGTCCCGCTCACAGCTACTCCGCCCAACTCCATGAGCACCGGGCGCAGGGCAGTGATGATCTGGGTCGGCAGCAAAGCGAGCGCGAGGCAAGCGAGTGCGAGCCAGACCAGTCCGATCCGTTCCAGGATCCCGGCGTCGCGCGCCCGGGCCAGCGCGGCCTCGCGCGGCTGGCCCAGAAAGGTCACGCCGAAGAACTTCACCATGACGTACGCCGCCAATGCCGCGGCGAGGGCCAGCAGGGCCGCCCCCAGCGGCAACAGCATATTGACGAATGGGCGTGGCACTTCGTGCGCAAACAGGAATGCCTGCAGCAGCAACCATTCGGAGATGAACCCGTTGAGCGGCGGCAGTCCCGACAGGGCCAATGCGCCAATGAGTGTCAGCCAGGCAACCCAGGGCATGCGGTGGATCAGGCCTCCCAGCCGCCCGAGACTGCGCTCGCCGGTGGAGTGCAGCACCGCCCCGGTGCCCAGAAACAGCAGGCTCTTGATGCAGGCGTGATTGAGGCTGTGGTACAGGAGCGCGATGAGCGCGAGACTGGCGAGCGCCAGCATGCCTGATTCCCTGAATACCAGCGCAAGGCCCAGCGCGCCGAAAATGATGCCGAGATTCTCGATGGAGGACCAGGCCAGCAGCCGCTTCATGTCGGTCTGGACCGCCGCGAACACCGCGCCAAACAGGGCGGTAAACAGGCCCAGTGCGAGGGGCACCAGCCCCCACCACCATTGCGGATGGCCCAGCAGATCGAAGCTGACCCGCAGCATTCCGTAAACCGCGGTCTTGAGCATCACGCCGCTCATGAGAGCTGACACGGGCGACGGCGCAGCTGGATGCGCTTCCGGGAGCCATACGTGCAGCGGCGCCAGGCCCGCCTTGGCGCCAAAGCCGGCCAGCGCCAGCAGGAAGGCGGCACTGGCCCACGGCGCTGTCAGGTGTGCGGCGCGCATGGCATCGAAGGTGAATTGCCAGCTGCCGCCCTGCATCACGCCGAAGCTGAGCAGGACGCAGGTCGCGCCCAGGTGCGCGATCAACAGGTAGATGAACCCGGCGCGACGGATCTCCGCCAGAGCGTGTTGCGTCGTGACCAGGAAATACGACGACAGCGCCATGACTTCCCATGCCACCATGAAGGTGTAGGCGTCGTCGGCCAGCAGCACCAGGCCCATGCTGGCCAGGAACAGGTGGTATTGCAGGCACAGCAGGCCGGGCGGCGTGCCCGGGCCGCGGCGGAAGTAGCCGGCGGCAAACACCGATATGCCCGCCGACACGATTCCCAGCAGGAACAGGAACACGCTGGCCAGCGGATCGAGGCGCATGTGCATCGGCAGATCGGGCAAGCCGAGAAGCAGCGTGCGCTGTTCCACCGGGGAGAACAGCGCCAGCAGTGCAACCAGCGCCAGCGCCACACCGCATAGCGCGCCCAGCGGAAACAGTGTCCGCCCCGCGAGCCGCAGGCTGCGCGGGCGCAGCAGCCCTGCCAGCCCCAGCAGCCCCCAGGCCGCCAGCAGCGTCAGGCAGGCGGACAGCGGCGAGTGGATGAGTGGTATCACGGATGATGCTTCGGATACACATTGGATTATAATCAGAAGCGCCGCCGATGACAGTGACTTGCAGGCGCAAGCCGCCTGAAGGGAATCCCCTCCGTGACCATCGAAGAACGGACCGCACGACTGACCATCCTGGTCGATCCGCGCAAGAAGGCGCTGTTCGAGCGGTTATGTGCGGAAGAGGACGCCACGCCATCGCAGGTCGTACGGCGGCTGATACGCGGCTACATCGAGGAGCGGACCGGAAAACCGTGGGGGCCGCCGCCGGAGCCAAAGTCGACGGCGCGCGCCGGGCTGCGCGGCGGTGCATCAGGTGCGGTGACGCGCGGCGCGAGAAAACTGCGCGTCAGTTAGTCGCGATGACGCCGCGGTAGCGGGGTGTTATAAAAAGCCCCGCCGAAGCGGGGCTGTTGAGTTGCGCTGCGCGCTGCAAACGACCCGATCGACCGCTGTCAGCTCCGGCCTCGTGGCGCGCTTCGCTTCACATCCATAAAGCGGCGCTGCCCTCGCGGCCGGGTCGCCTTCACGAGCATCTAGACTTTGCGGTGCGAAACGTACTGGAGACTTCAGCTCCGGCTTCCTACACGAGGCCCGCATGTCCATCCACGCGCCCTGTCGTTCCTGGCAACTCGCAGCAAGTTAGCGGTTGCCCTTACCCGTGCTCGCGTCGATCTTCGGATTTCTTGTGGTTTTCGGTCCAAGCCTCCTCGATTACCCGCTGCTTATCTGCATCAGCCCCCGCCAGAGATCCCGGGCGCTGCGCCCGAATTCCTAACGCTGGCAGGAGGTTCCGGCTGTGATTGTACTGATTCCAGGCAGGGAAATCATGTGTCAGTTTCGCGACAACCGGACGGTGAAGCGTACCCCGCCACCCTGGGGCAGGTTCACGGCGTCCGGCGTACCGCCGTGGAACTGGGCGATGAGCCGCACGATGTACAGTCCCAGGCCGAAGTGCGGCCGGCTGTCGCCACTGCTGCGTGACTGCCACAGGGACTCGAACAGCCGCGCCCGCACGCCCACGGCCAGCGGCGGGCCCGGATTGTCGACGCTGAGCAGGGCATCGCCCCCCGCGGCGGACACCTCGACGCGGATCAGGCCGCCGGCAGGGCTGAAATCCACCGCGTTGTCGATGAGCTTGTCCAGCATCTGCACCAGCAGGTCCGGGGCGCCGGCCATGGTCAGCGGCGTTGCGGGCACGACCAGCTCGAAGCGCCGCTGCGGGAAAGCGCCCCGGTAGGCTTCGATCGCGCCCGTGACCACCGCGACGAGGTCGAAGGGAACCCGTTCCGCGCTGCCAATGGCTTCCTCCACCCGGCCGGCCGCCCCCATGGCGAGCAGGATGCCCCCGAGGCGTTCACTGCCCTGGCGGGCGCGGCGCAGGTAGTCCCGGGCGCTCTCGGGCAGGGGCTCGGATTCCAGGTTGTCCAGCGAGGAACGCACGATGGTCAGCGGCGTGCGGATCTCATGCGCCAGCTTGCCGGCCAGGGTGCGCAGGTAGCGGGTGTATTCGTCCAGCCTCGACAGCAGGGTGGCGAAGCTGCGCGCCACGTCCCCCAGTTCATCCGGCGCTGCGGTCTCGGGAAATTCCGTGGTCAGACCGGTGCGGGTCAGGGCCGATTCGCTGGCCAGGCGCAGCCGCGACAGGCGCAGGGCCAGCCAGGCGGCGAAGGCGAACATGGCCGCCACCGCCAGCACGCTGGTGGCGAGCGTGAAGTTCAGCATGCGCATCAGTGCGTGGTCGCGCAGCCCGCCCCAGCGGTCGGCGGCCTGGACGACCTGCAGTTGCCCGATGACGCGGGCATGGTCACTGTCGTAGACAGGCGCGCCGGCCTCGATTGCGCGCCGTGCCCCCGGGCGGTCGACGAAGCGCCGGTACAACCTCGCCAGCAGCGGCGGGGAGCTGCCCAGAGCAGCTGTGCGCGCCAGGGCGTCGGCCCGCGCCAGCACCCGGCCGTCGGGCGCCGTGACCGTGAGCTTCAGCCCGGGTTGCAGGAACTGCGCCAGGTAGAACGGCAGCTCGGGGGCGGCAGCGAGCAGTGCGCCACGCGTGTGCAGGGTGTCGGGAACGAGCGAGCCATAACTCACCGCCTCTCCGCCGCGGCTGTCGCGGTCATCCACCAGTACGCCCAGGCGCTCCCCCAGCATGGACAGCGGAACGCGGGCCTGGATGCGATAGCCGGAGCCGGTGATCTGCCATGTGGCACGGATGCGAGGCTCCAGCGACGTCGATTGCTGACCGTACTCGCCAGCCTCAATGCGTCGCGCCACGACGGCGCCGGGGCCGGTGGCGGCGAGGAACACCTGCTGCTCCAGCCCGTGCGGGTCGGTGAAGCCGATCCACACCCGGTCGCCGAAGCCGGCCGGGTCGAGTGGATCGGCCCCTGGCGCGTCGAAGACCGGGTGCGCGTCGTAGACCGCCAGCAGCAGGTAGAGCATGCGCTGATACACGCCGGTGAGGACGCCGAGGCGGCGCTGGGGACCTGCGGAAAACCAGGCCCAGGCCTGAGGCGCGCGAGGCCAGTCCTCGCCATTGCCGTCGAGCGGCGGCGCGCTGGCCAGGTCGAGCGGCTTGAGATCGTAGGGCCCGGCCTCCGGGAACGGCGGTGGGCCGGCATCCGCGGGTTGCGACGACGACGGCCCCGTCGCGGGGGCCGCGGGGGGTGTGGCGCGGTACAGCAGGTCGGTGCGTCCCTCGAGCGAGGCGGCGATGGTCTGCGCGACCGCGGCGAGCGAACTGCGCTCACCCTCGCGCAGTGCGCCCTCCATCTCGCGCGCGTATTGGCAGCCGGCCCAGGGCAACACCAGCGTCGCGAGCCCGAGCAGCAGCAGTTTCAGTCGCAGCGACACCGGTAGCGCCTCCCGCGGCAGATCACTCCACCCAGCGATATCCCATGCCGTACACGGTCTGCAGTGCGTCGAAGCGCGGTTCGACCGCCTGGAACTTGCGGCGGATGCGCTTCACATGCGAGGTGATGGTGTCGTCGTCGAGCACGACATTGGCCGCGTCCATGAGCTGCTGGCGGTTGCGCACGTGCCCGGGGTGCTTCGCCAGTGCGTGCACGATCCACAACTCCGTGAGCGACAGTGGCAGCACCTGCCCGTTCCATTGCGCCTGAATGCGCTCGGTGTCGAGCGTCAGCGCGCCGCGGCGCAGGATCTGTTCCGGCGTGTGCGGGTGACGCAGCGCGTCGATGCGGCGGAACAGCGCGTTCACGCGCGCCAGCAGGTGCGGCAGGCTCAGATCCTTGGTCAGGAAGTCGTCCGCGCCGAGGCGCAGGCCCGACACCGCGTCCAGTTCGCTGTCGCGCGCCGTCAGGAAGATGATCGGCAGTTGTGCCGAGAGGGCACGCAGTTCGCGGCACAGCTCGAAGCCGCCCTCGGGCTCGTCCTGCAGCGAGATGTCGATCACCGCCAGGTCGGGCAGCCGCTGTGAGAAGGCCGCGAGCGCCTCGCGGCGGTTGGCGTAGGCACGCACCGCGTAGCCCTCGCGGGTGAAGGCGGCGGCATAGTTGTCACGGATGGCGGCTTCGTCTTCGACGATCGCGATGAGGCGTTTCATGCCTTGTACAGGCTACAGGCTGCGCGCGGCGGGCGGAAGGCGTCCGCGCCGCCATAATTCGCCACGATCTGCCGGCGCGCCGCCCGATTGTCGTCAGCGCGGCGTGCCGGCCGCGCTGCTGCAATGGCTCCCCATGAAGCCACGGGAGTCAGCCATGACAATGTTGTCCACACACCCGCGGTTGCGCCAGCAACTGTTCAACTGGCTGGCGTTACTGGCACTGCTGTCGCTGTGCGTTGTGTGAGGTGCCCTAGAAAGCGTTGATCCCCGTCAGCTCGCGCCCCAGCGTGAGCTGGTGGATGGTCTCGGTGCCCTCGTAGGTGATGACGCTCTCCAGGTTGAGCATGTGGCGGATCGGCACGAACTCCGCGCTGATGCCGGCGCCGCCCAGCATGTCGCGGCAGTCGCGCGCCACGTCCAGCGCCATGCGGCAGTTGTTCCACTTGGCCAGGGACACCTGCGCCGGCTGCATCGTGCCGGCCTCCTTCAGCCTGCCGAGCTGCAGCGCCACCAGCTGCGCGGCGGTGATGCCGCGCGCCATGTTGGCGAGGCGGATCTGGATGGCCTGGTTGGCGGCCAGCGGGCGTCCGAACAGCACGCGGGTGCCGCTGTAGTCGATGAGCTGCCGCAGACACGCCTGGGCGGCGCCGATGACACCCCAGGCGATGCCGTAGCGCGCCTGGGTCAGGCAGGAGAGCGGGCCCTTCAGGCCGACCACACCGGGCAGCACCTGGCTGTCGGGCACCACCACGTTGTCCAGGAACAGCGAGGAGGTGATGGAGGCGCGCAGCGAGAACTTATGCTGGATCTCCGGCGCCGTGAACCCGGGCGTGCCCTTGTCGACCAGGAAGCCGCGGATGCCCTCGGGTGTCATGGCCCACACCAGCGCGACGTTGGCGATCGCGCCGTTGGTGATCCACATCTTCGCGCCGTTCAACACCCAGTCGCCGCCGCGCTTGCGGGCGTGGGTCTTCATGTTGGCGGGATCGGAGCCGCCGTGCGGCTCGGTCAGGCCGAAGCAGCCGATCAGCTCGCCGCGCGCCATGCGCGGCAGGTACTTCCGCTTCTGCTCCTCGGAACCGAAGGCCCAGATCGGGTACATGCACAGCGACGACTGCACCGAGACGAAGCTGCGGATGCCGGAGTCACCGCGCTCCAGCTCCTGGCAGATCAGTCCGTAGCTGACGGAGTTCAGTCCGGCGCAGTCGTAGCCGTGGATGGAGGAGCCGAGCAGTCCGGCCGCGCCCAGCTGCGGGATCAGCTCGCGCGGGAAGCGGTGCTCCTCGAAGCAACGCTGGATGATCGGCAACACCTCGCCGTCGACCAGGCGCGCCACCGAATCCTGCACCAGCCGCTCCTCCTCGCTCAGCGAGGCGCGCACGTCGTACAGGTCCATCGGGTCCAGCGTGCGGCGTGCGGCAGCTGCGGTTGCGGCCTGGGTCACGGGGTATCTCCTTTAGGTCTAAAGCGAATGGGCGGGGAGGCGCGAATCATAGCGGGTATCCCCCCGGCGGGACATCCGTCATCATTGCCACACGATGAAGATACCCGAGATCCTGATTGTAGAGACCGTCCACCGGCCGGGCGCCCTGGCGAGCGTGCTGCAGGTGATCGCCGAGGCCGGGCTGACCATAGAGCACCTGACATCCCTGCGCCGCGACCAGGACCGCACCCTGTGGGAGATCACCCTGGAGATGGACGAGGAGGCCGACCGTTCGCTGTACGGGCGCCTCGACGGCCTGCCGGCGGCGCGTTTCGTCGGCAAGTCCGACCGGGTCTTCAACCGGCACCGCGGCGGCAAGATCCGTACGGTGCCGACGCTGGCGATCAACAGCCAGCAGGTGCTGCGCGACGTCTATACCCCGGGAGTCGCGCGGGTGTGCCTGGCCATCCGCAAGGACCCGCAGCTGGCGCACGACTTCACGGCACTCGACCGCACGGTGGCCGTGGTCACCAACGGCACGGCGGTGCTGGGCCTGGGCAACATCGGGGCACTGGCGGGGCTGCCGGTGATGGAGGGCAAGGCGGCGCTGTTCTCCGACCTGGTGGGATTGAGCGGCGTGCCTATCCTGATCAACGAGACGGCCCCGGAGCGGGTGGTCGAGCTGGTAGCGGGCATTGCCGGCGGCTTCGGCGCCATCCAGCTCGAGGACTTCGCCGCACCGGAGTGTTTCGAGATCGAGACCCGCCTGCGCGAGCGGCTCGATCGGCCCGTGCTGCACGACGATCAGCACGGTACGGCGGTGGTGACCCTGGCCGCGCTGATCAGCGCCACACGCCACAGCGGTGTCGACCTGCGCCACAGCGTGGTCGGCCAGATCGGGCTGGGTGCCGCCGGGACCGGGATCGTGCGCCTGCTGCGGGCCTACGGCGTCAAGCGTGTGCTGGGGGCAGACCGCGACGCGGGCGCGGTGCGCCGCCTGGAAGGACTGGGCGGAGAGGGCGCCTCGCTGCAGCAGCTCATGGAGCGCGCCGATATCGTGGTGGCGACCACCGGGGTCAGGGGCCTGATCCGTCCCGAGTGGGTGCGCAGCGGGCAGGTGATCCTGGCGCTGTCGAATCCCGATCCCGAGATCGAGCCCCACGCTGCCCGCGAGCGCGGGGCCGTCTTCGCGGCGGACGGCAAGGGCATCAACAACGTGCTGGCCTTTCCGGGCCTGTTCAAGGGCGCGCTGGAGGCACGCGCGCGTGCCTTCACCGACGCCATGCTGATGGCCGCCGCAAGCGCCATTGCATCGCTGGCGCAGGGCGAGGAACTGGTCCCTGACGCCCTGAACCACGCTGTGCACGAGAAGGTGACCGCGGCGGTTCGCGCAGCCGCCGGTGCCGGATAGACAGTAGTTCTCGCTGTGGCAGCGAACGGCGCCGTGTCGTGCTCGTGATCAGTCCACTGCAGGCTGAGCGTTCCGATTCCGGGCAAGATTTTCAAATAGAGTCAGGAACTCAGGATTGTCACGCAGCAGATTCAGGTCTGGATCCTGTTTGGCCCATTCGATATTCGCGTACCCCTCGGTGATCGCCTGTCGCAGCGCTACCAGTGCGCGATCGGCCTCGCCAAGCCGCGAATAGAGGCACGCGCAGTTGTACAGCATCAGGGGATCGCCGGGGCTCAGCTCCAATGCCTGGGTACACTCGGGGAGCGCTTCGTCTTTCCTGTTCGTGTCGGCCAGCATTAACGCGTGAATGATGTGTGCTCGCGCGTCATCGGGGTTCTGCAGCAGGTGGGTCGGCAGGCGCTCGAGTAGCGTGTTCCGCGCGGATTCCACTCCTTCGTGCCGCCCCAAGTGCTCGCAGGTCATCTTCAAGTCTGCGTAGACAGACAGGAACCCGGGATTCAGCTCGATAACCCGCCGGTAGAGATCATATGCCTGCTCGAATTCACCCTTGGTGAAATGGATCCGTCCCAACGTCCAGTACGCGATGGCATCTTCCGGGTCGAGCTCGATTGCCTTGCGGTTAGAAGCGGTGGCCTCCTCGAACTTACCGGCGATGAAGTAAGACATGCCCATCGCGGCGTAGGCTTCAGCCAGGTTGTTGTCGTACATCAGCGCCTTGAAGCTGAGCTCCTGTGCGCGATCGTGGTATTTCTGGTTACGCTCGAAAAGCCAGTACAGCTGACCGTAGGCATTGGAGCAGCCGGCATATGCGGCCGCATAACGTGGGTCAAGCTCGATGGCTTTCTCGAAGAGCTGGATTGCTCGCTCAATATTCCGCTTGGTAAATCGATACAGATAGTCTTGACCCCTCAGGTACAGATCGTAAGCCTGTGCATTGACCGTCTGCCGTTTGGTTAGCGAGATCTTTTCCTTGAAAGACAGCTTGAGCTTCAATGCGTCCACGATCTGCTGTGCGACCTGCTCCTGGATATCGAAGATATCGTCGAGCTTGCCCTTATAGGTATTCCCCCAGAGTTGCCGGTTCGTTCCGGCATCGACGAGCTGCACCGTAATTCGCACCGAGTCCTGAAATCGTCGCACGCTGCCGCCTACGACGTAGCGCGCGCCCAGCTCGCTGCCGATCGAGGGGATGTCCTGCTTGCGGTCCTTCAATTGCATCGATGCCCACCGGGAGATGAGATCGATCTCGCTCAAGACCGAAAGGCGTGCGATCAGTTCCTCAGTCAACCCGCTGCTGAAGTAATCGGTCTCCTGGTCCGGACTGATGTTGTCGAACGGCAAAACCGCCAGCGCGTCCCGCGCGATCGGCTTTCCAGTGCGACCCTCGGCGCGGACGGTGGAGGGGGGCGGTCCCTTGGGCTCCGGCGGTGCCAGCTTGACCCCGAGCCGCTCGAGCGAGCGCAGAATCGCCTTGAGGCTCGCCTCGGAGTCGCCGCCCTGGAAGTATTCGACGTGCTGGATACCCGCCAGTTGATATTTCAACGTGGGCGTTACCACCGTGGGCTCGAGATACACGGGCAGGATGTGGCCCTTGCGCTCGCTGACCAGCATCACTTCTTTGGCGACGTTGTCCGAGTGAACGGCCGCCTCCGTCACCAGGAGGAGCAGTACCTTGGCGCTCTCCAGCGCGTTGACGATCTGCTCGCTCCAAAGTGTCGCGGCATCGATGGCGCCCTGGTCGATCCACAGCGATACGCCGACCGCGCGCAGCTTTCCCGCGAGCTCCAGGACCCGATCCTGATCATGGCGGGAATAGCTGAGGAAGACCTCTGCTGGCGGTGTCATCGTCCTTCTTGGAATGCGGGGTTATTCTTTGGGAAAAGGGTAACACACGGCGCCCCCGCCACCCATGCGCGGTGAACGAGCCTGCCAGGCCGCCGCGGCTGCCTGAGGGTCTACCTGTGGTACGCCGTGCCCCTGTAGAGGGCCGCAACTAGCCAGAGCGGTCCGATCATCAGGAACTGCACGTCCTTGAAGAAGGACGGGCGCCGGCCCTCGACCGCGTGGCCGATGAACTGGCCTATCCAGGCCGCCACGAAGATCACGAGCGAGGTCTGCCACAGGGGCCACGGCAGGTGACTCAACTGCAGCGTCAGCCACAGCAGGGCGACGAAGGCGACCGCAACCCCCAGGGTCAGTCGCGGTGAAAGCAGTGTGTAATAGATCAGTGCGGCGGCGGCAACGATGCTGGCCCAGTTGAGCCAGGTGGGCAGAGCGGCGAGGAAGGCGGGGCGCGGCAGGGTCCACAGCAGCCCCAGGATCGACAGCACGATCAGGGGTACGCAGATCCAGTGCAGGAGTTTGTTGGTGGGGTTGCGGTGACTCTCGCCGTACTCCGCAAGCCAGTCGCCGACGCTGCGCATGTGTGCACGCTACGCTGCCCGGGCGGCAGCGTGCAAGTGCCGGCAGGTCAGCCGGGTAGCCGCGGATCGCAGGACTCCCGCCCGCCCGCCGGCAGGCGGGAAAGTCATGTGCGCAACCCAGCCTGGGCGGGGGCGGCTTCAGGCCGCCATCAGTCCGCGCAGCTTGCCGAGCGCACTGGCCTCGATCTGACGGATGCGTTCGGCGGAGACGCCGTACCTGTCCGCCAGCTCGTGCAGCGTGGCCTTGTCGTCGTTCATCCAGCGGCGCGTCACGATGTCGCGGCTGCGTGCATCCAGCCGCTGCAGCGCGCCGTGCAGGCGTGCCGAGGTATCGTCCGCGCTCTCGGCGCTCTCCACCTGCTCAGCCGGATCCGCATCGGGGGCCGGCAGGACGGCCGCCGGACTCCAGGTTTCCTCCTCCTCCGACTCGGGAGTCGGGTCGAAGGACAGGTCGCGCGCGGCCAGACGCTTTTCCATCTCGGTGACTTCGCGCTCACTCACGCCCAGGTCGCGCGCGACGGCCGCGGTCTCCTCCGCCGAGAGCCAGCTGAGGTTCTTCTTCAGGCGGCGCAGGTTGAAGAACAGCTTGCGCTGCGCCTTGGTGGTGGCGATCTTCACCAGCCGCCAGTTGCGCAGCACGTACTCATGGATCTCCGCGCGGATCCAGTGGACGGCGAAGGACACCAGCCGCACGTTGACCGAGGGGTCGAAGCGCTTCACGGCCTTCATCAGGCCGACGTTGCCCTCCTGCACCAGGTCGCCGACCGGCAGGCCATAACCGCTGTAGCCCCGCGCGATGTGCACGACGAAGCGCAGGTGCGACAGCACCAGCTGGCGCGCCGCGTCCAGGTCATCGTGCGAGCGGAATTTCTCCGCGAGCTCGCGTTCCTCCTCGCGGGACAGGACTGGAATGCGGCTGACTCGCTCCAGGTAGGCGTCGAGACTACCGAGCGGTCCGGTCAGGGACTGATCGCCGATGCGGGCGACCAATGCGGTACCTGCAGTCATGGATTCTCCCGTTGGGTTGCGAGATTTTAGCAGTCACTACCTTCGAGTGCTAAGTACAGCGGAAGTTCCCTGCCTGGGCAGGATTATATGCACTGCCAGAACAAGAGCTTGCGCCGGTCCTGGGCCCGTCGGCATCCCCCTGGAGAGGGGTAGGCCGGGGGGAGCTTGGAGGTACCTGCCGGGTGGGGAACACAGATCAGCACGCGCCGTGGGTTCCCGGATGCGAGCCGCGCCCGGGTGTCTGCGCGCCAGTGGGAAGGCGTGCACGCCACCCCTGGGCGCCAGGCAGCGAGCCCCGCGGTGTTTGCCAGGTTATGACGAGTTGCCGCACCTAACCGGCAGAAACTCGAAGGAAACTTAAGAGTGCGTCACGAATGCATGACATAAAACATGTTCTGATACAGTCCGTCGAGGCTGGTACAAGGCAAACGGGACCGATGAACTCCGGCATACGCATGGTGATGGCGGCGATGACCGCGGCATTGGTGTTCACGGGTCCCGTGTTCGCCCAGGACGAGGGCGCCCTGATGCCGACGCACCTGCAGTACCGCAACCGCGCCGGAGTGGGGGAGCCCGCGCTGCATTCCATGGCGGCCCTGGTGCTGGATACGACTCATTCCTCCGTGCTGTATTCGCGGCACGCCGACGTGGCGATGCCGATAGCCTCGATCACCAAGCTGATGACTGCGCTGGTAGTCACCGAGGCCGGCCAGCCGCTCGACGAACACCTGACCATCACTGCCGAGGACCGCAATCTCGGCCGCAAGGGCGCCGGCTCGCGCCTGGCCCCCGGGGTGCAACTGACCCGCGGCGACCTGCTGCATCTGGCGCTGATGGCCTCCGAGAACCGCGCGGCGCACGCGCTGGGGCGCAACTACCCCGGTGGCATCGCGGCCTGCGTCCGGGCGATGAACGCCAAGGCGCACGCTCTGGGCATGACCTCGGCGCACTTCGTGGAGCCGACTGGCCTGTCGGATGAGAACGTGGCGAGCCCGGCCGACCTGGCGAAACTGGTGCAGGCCGCTGCCAGGGTGCCCCTGATCCGCGAGTATTCCACCGACGGCAACTACACCCTGCGGGTCGGCCGGCGGATGATGCGCTTTCGCACCACCGACTCGCTGGTCACGAAGCCCGACTGGGACATCGTGGTGCAGAAGACCGGTTATATCTCCGAGGCGGGCCGCTGCCTGGTGATGCAGACGGTGATCGACGAGCGCAACGTGGTCATCGTGTTGATGAATTCCTTCGGCAAGCGCACGCGCACCGCGGACGCACGCCGCGTCCGCCGGTGGCTGGAGGCCACCGTGCGCTCGCGCGGCAGCCGCCTCGCCGCGACCTGAGCTAACCCATTGGAAAAACGGCCTGCGGCCGTTTTTCGGGCATCGGCTTGACTGCCGCCGGCAAAAGGCGCGGCTTTTGCCGGCTGGGCCGTGCCAAGCCCACAGCCCGCCACATGATCAGATTCAAACTAGGCGCGCGGTTCGATGGCGCGCAGGTGGCGCGCCGAGGCCACCCAGGCGCCCAGCCAGCCCAGTGCGGCGCCGGCTCCCAACAGCGCCGCCACTTCAGGAAGCAGCAACCCGCGCAGCAGGTACTGGCTGCCGTACAGGTGCGCCAGCTGCGCTACCGGCTGTTGCAGCAGTACGATGGCGAGCACCACCATGCCCAGCGCCAGCAATGCACCGCCCAGGCCGTAGAGGACACCCGTGTACAGGAACGGTCGGCGCACGAAGGCATTCGAGCCGCCGACCAGCTTGGTGACCTCGATTTCCGCGCGCCGCGACTGGATCTCCAGGCGGATGGTGTTGCCGATGACGGCGACCACGCCCAGGCCTAACAGCATCGCGACGATCAACAGCAGGCGGCGCAGCACCTCCAGGATGGCGTTGAAACGCATCACCCACTGCGCATCGGCCTGCACCAGGTCCACCTCCGGCCAGGCGCTGAAGTAACGGCGCAGGTTCTCCACCGTGCTGGCACCCGCGCCCGCGCGCGGACGCACATGCAGCACGTGCGGCAGGGGATTCTCCTTCAGCGCCTGCAGGGCGTCGCCGAATCCGGAATAGGTGCGGAACTCCGCCAATCCCTGGTCGGCCGGGATCAGCACCACTGCCTCGATGTCGCCGCGCTGGCGTGCCGCCTGCGCCAGCTGCTGCGCCTTGGCGAGCGGGGTGTCGGTCTTGAAGTAGACCGACATGTCGATGGCGCTGGAGAAATTGCCGGTCGCCGCCTGCGCGTTGAGGGCGAACAGGTACAGGGCGACAGGCAGGGCCAGCGCCAATCCCAGTACGCTCAGTGTCATGAGGGTGGACAGGGGGCTGCGCGCCAGCCGGCCCAAGGATCCCAACAGCGCCTGCAGGTGGCGCGCGCCGTACACCGCGAGGCTCATCGGCTGGCCACCACGCTCGGCAGGGGATCGCCGGCGCCGTGGACCTGGCCGCCCTCGAGGGTGATGACCCGCTGGCCAGCCTCGCGCACCAGGTTCATGTCGTGGGTGGCGATCACGACTGTGACGCCGACGTCCTGGAAGCGGCGGAACAGTCGCAGGACCTCGAGCGACAGGTCGGGATCGAGATTGCCGGTGGGCTCATCGGCGATCAGCAGCGGCGGCTTGCTGATCACGGCGCGCGCGATGCCGACGCGCTGCTGTTCGCCCACCGACAGCTCCAGCGGCAATGCCCGTTCGCGGCCCAGCAGTCCCACCTGGTCGAGGGCGGCGCGTACGCGCCTGTCGATTTCTTTCAGTGGCGTCCCGGCCACCGCCAGCGGCAGCGCCACGTTGTCGTAGATGGGACGGTCGGCGAGCAGCCGGTGGTCCTGGAACACCACGCCGACCCCGCGGCGGAAGGCGGCGATGTGGCGCGACTTCAGTGTCTGGGTATTCCTGCCGTTGACCCGCACCGTGCCGCGCGTCGGCCGTTCCAGCAGCGCGATCAGCTTCAGCACCGTGCTCTTGCCGGCGCCGGAGCGCCCGGTGAGGAACACCATCTCGCCCTTGTGGACGCTGAAGCCGACGTTGCTCAGGGCTTCGCGCCCGTTGGGGTAGCGCTTGCTGACGCGCTCGAAACTGATCACGGCGCCGGGCCTTCCACCAGCGCGGCGGCATACGCGGCGGCGTCGAACTCGCCGAAGTCCTGCGCCGTCTCGCCCACACCCAGGTAGCGGATCGGCAGTTTCAGTTCCTGGGCCAGCGCCACCACAATGCCGCCTTTGGCACTGCCGTCCAGCTTGGTGAGCACGACGCCGGTAACGCCGACGGCCTGGTGGAACTGGCGCGCCTGCGCCAGTGCGTTCTGCCCCTGGCTGGCGTCCAGCACCAGCAGCACCTCGTGGGGTGCGGTGGGGTCGGCACGTTGGATCACGCGCCGCACTTTCTTCAACTCCTCCATCAGGTGGGACTGGCTGTGCAGCCGGCCCGCCGTGTCCGCCAGCAGCACGTCGCTGCCGCGCGCGCGCGCGGCCTGCAGGGCGTCGAAAATCACCGCGCCGGGATCGGCACCCGCCGCCTGGGCGATGAAGCCCGCAGCGCTGCGATCCGCCCAGACTTTGAGCTGCTCGATGGCCGCCGCGCGGAACGTGTCGCCCGCGGCCAGCAGTGTGCTGCGTCCTTCGTCCGCGAAGCGGTGCGCCAGCTTGCCGATGGTGGTGGTCTTGCCGGAGCCGTTGACCCCGACCACCAGGATGACGAAGGGTTTGTGGCCCGGATCGATCACCAGCGGGCGTGCGCACGGCGCCACGATCGCGCGGATGTCATCGCGCAGCGCGGCGGTCAGGGCGTCGACGTCGGCGAGTTCCTGGCGCGCGACGCGCCGGCGCAGTTCATCGAGAATACGCCCGGTGGCCGGCACTCCGACATCCGCCATGATCAGGCGGGTCTCCAGCTCCTCCAGGATCGCCGCGTCGATGCTGCGGCCCCGGACCAGGTTGGTCAGATCGTAGGTGAGCCAGGAGTTGCCGCGGTTCAGCCGGCTGCGCAGCCGGGCAAGAAAGCCGGGGCGATCATCCACGGTGATGGCGGGTTGCGGGGCGCGGCGGGACATGGCTGCCGCATTGTACCGAAGCAAGGCAGCAGGACAGCCGCGCGGCCGGCAGGCGCCGGTGGCTCCTGCGCCGGGCGGTCAGCTACTGCACCGGCGCGCCCGGTGTGACCGGCAGCGCCAGTCCGTTCGCCACCGCGAACGATACGGCCTCGGTCTGCATTTCCGCGGTGGCAGCGCTGCTCCTGGTCGGGTCGAGGAGCGAGGTGTGCACGCCCGCGGTGAACTTCACCACCTTGTGCAGGGGAGCGGCGCCAGGTGGCACCCCCGGCGGGGAGGCCTGCGTGAAGCCGCCGGCACTGATCAGCCGGTCGGTGGCGTCGTTCGGCACCACCTGATCGGGAGGGGGGCCGATCACTTCGATCATGTGGATCGGGTGCAGCGCCGCGGCGCGCGCGATGAAGTTCCACGGGTCCGCGGAGTCGAGCGCGGTCTGCGCATCGCGTGCAAACAGGGCGAAGGGCGTGGTGCCAGGAGTCAACAGGCCGCCGCTTGCCGCCACCAGGCCCGGGATGAACTGCGGACCGAAGGTGGGCGACTCGATTCCCAGGTAGATGAACTGGCCACCGCCGTTGGCGAGCGTGGCGGTACTGACGAGGTTCGGAGGCATCACGGCGAGGAACGGCACACCGTCGATCGCCCCCTGCGAGTGGCCGATGTAATGAACCTGCGTGAGATCGACGTACGGTGCGGTTGCGGGTGCGGGCAGCGTGATGGTGCCGACCGACTCGGCCAGCGTCACCAGGTCCACCGACGCCTCACGCATGTTGTCGCGGAAGGTGAGCAGGTGCCCCAGGGCGACGAAATGTGAGCCGCTGGAATCCAGCCCCGGCATTCCCGCGGCCATGTTCTGCGTGTTCAGGTCGAAAGTACGCTCGATCGAATGCGCGCTCGGCAGCCCCAGGCCGGCATACAGCGGGTTGGTGCCGATCGCATACAGGTAGGTGGTGGGGTCGGCCGGGTTGAACGGCCGGGTAAGACCGTGCAGCGGCAGGTCAATGGTGATGCCGATGAAGCCGCCACGCGCCAGCGAATCGGCGAGCGCCAGCAGGTTGGTGCGGTCCGCGGTGATGCCGTGCTCGAAGATGACGACCGGCCAGCCGGCCGCGGGTTTCACCGCGCCCGAATTCGTGTTGGGAACGGTCATCAGCACCGGCACCTGCAGCGCCGGCACGGTTGCGACCGGGAACGGGTTGAAGCGCGTGGTGTAGGTGCTGGCGCCGTCGGGCGCGTGCGCCGCGGGGGCCTGCCAGGACGCGGTGTCCGGGGCGGTGGTGCTCAGGTAGTACGGCAGCGTGATCACGCCCACGTACACGTCGGCGAGCCCGAAACCGCGAAATGCCGCGGTGGTCTGCCCGGTGAAGTTCACCTTGATGGCCTGCGGGGTGGCCTGCGAGGCGGCCGCCGCGATCGTGTCGACGGTCGAGAGCGTGGAGAAAGTGAACGAGGCCACCACGTTGGCGGGGTTGATGCCGAGCGCCTGGCCGAGGGCCAGGTGCGCACCGGTGAGCTGGCACAGGCCATTCAACTGCGGGTTGGTGATGGCCGGACAGGTCGGGCCACCTGCGGCGAGCGCCGCCTGGAAACTGGCATAGTCGGCATCGGGAACCGCGGACACTCCGCCGACGGTGATGGCCCTGGTCAGGATGACCAGGTAACCCTCGCCGTTGCCGCCGTTGGCGGCCGCGCAGGGCGAGGTGGTTTGCGGCGGCGTCGGCAGGCAGGTGCTCGCCGCCAGCGGTTTGAGCGGTGTGATCTCCAGGATCGTCGGGTTCTCGGACGCCGGCGCCACCATATAGTCGTAATTGGCGGCCGTGCAGTTGGCGCTGCCCTTCACGCAGCCCGCCAGTGGCACGAAAGTGCCACCTTGCAGCGGCGACACCGGCGCCTTGGTGCGATTGTTGGTGCTGATGTGAACCACGACCACCGCGCCCGGCGTGCCAAGCGAGGCCGCATCGATCGGGCCGTTGAAGGTCTCGCGGATCGGCGCGGTGGTCGAGAAACCGTCGAGGCCGTTCAGCGCCGACTGCCCGGGCCACAGCGGATTGGCGGGCTGGATGTTCAACGTGCCGTCGGTGGAGCCGGCGAAGTACGCATCGAACGGATAGGGGAGCACTCCGCCAGAGGGGCAATACAGCGCTGTGTTGGCCATGCGCTGCGGCGAGATGCACGATGTGCCGCCGGGGTTGCCATTGCCGGAGCTGAGATTTGCGCTACCGACCGAGCCGTAGCCGCTGCCGGAGCAGGCGCCAACCAGCAGGCTGGTGACCAGGACGATCGTAACGCCGAAGCTCTTGCTTAACTGTGTCATATGATGAACCCCCACCCGGTTCCCTCAGGTCCATTGCAAAGCGCCCACAAGCCGCTTCCCGGACTTCGGCTGTCGTTCCGCTGGTCCACTTGTTCTGTTCTGCGGGATCGCGCGGCTAGAGTACGCTCAGCCCAAGAACAGTGGCAAGGTACGCCACGGCGGGCGGATGGCCAGTTGTCGGACAATGAATCAGCGGCGTGAAAGGCCGGCGCCACGGGTGGTGCGGCGAGCGGGCGAGCAGCGCACGCTGCGCATCATTGCCGGCGCATGGCGCGGCCGGAAGTGGCGTTTCCCGGAAGGTGCGATCCGGCCGACACCCGACCGCGTACGCGAGACACTGTTCAACTGGCTGGGACCGCGGCTCGCGGGGGCGCGCTGCCTGGACCTGTTTGCCGGCAGCGGCGCGCTGGGGCTGGAGGCCCTGTCGCGGGGTGCTGCGCATGCCACCTTCGTGGATCAGGATGCCGGCGCGGCGCGCGAGCTGAGCGCGCGCCTCAGCGAGTGGCGCGCCCCCGATGCCCGGGTGCTGCGCACCGATGCGTTGGGTTTCCTGGCGCAGCCGCCCGCGTCCTCCTTCGACATCGTGTTCCTCGATCCGCCCTTCGACTCCGGGCTGCTGCCGCAGGCCGCGGCGGCCCTGGCGCAGGGCCGGTGGCTGGCGGACGGGTTCCGGGTTTACCTCGAATGCCCGGCCCGGGTTGGTCTGCCGCCAGTGCCACCGGCCTGGCGGCTGCTGAAATCAGGGCGCGCGGGCGAGGTCGGTTATCATCTGTTCGCATGAAACGCAACGCGGTTTACCCGGGCACGTTCGACCCGATCACCAACGGCCACCAGGACCTGGTCCGGCGCGCCGCCGGCATCTTCGACAAGGTGGTCGTGGCGGTGGCGGCCAACCCCAACAAGACGCCGATGTTCAGCCTGCAGCAGCGGGTGGAAATGGCGCGCCAGGTGCTGCAGGACCTGCCCAATGTCGAGGTGGAGGGTTATGAGGGCCTGACGGTGGAGTTCGCCCGCCGCAACCAGGGTGCGGTGGTGGTGCGTGGCCTGCGGGCGGTGTCTGACTTCGAGTTCGAATTCCAGCTGGCCAACATGTCGCGCCACCTGGACCGCAATTTCGAGACGGTGTTCCTGACGCCGCAGGAGCCGTTCACCTTCATTTCTTCGACGCTGGTGCGCGAGATCGCCGTGCTGGGCGGCGACGTGAAGGAGTTCGTGCACCCGCTGGTCGCAGCCGAGCTGAGGAAGATGCGGCGCGCATAGCGGAACGACTGCTGCGCGCTGTTCGCTCTCGGCGATCAGGTCGCCGCGATGGCCGTTTGCGGCTCTTGCGGATCGGAGCGCTGCGTTTGCGCCGCCGCCGGATCACCGGCAGGCGGATGCGTTCCGCAGGGGGCGGGAGCCGGCCCTCGCGCGCCAGTTCCAGTGCCCGCCACAGGTACCACGCCGCCGTCGAACGATAGGGCTTCCAGCGCTCGCCCCACTTCGCCAGGGCCTTCGGCTGGGGCAGCTTCTTCAGCCCGTAGGCCGCCTTGAATCCCGCCTGCACCCCGAAGTCATCGATCGGCAGCACGTCGGGGCGACCCAGGCGGAACATCAGCAGCATCTCCACCGTCCAGCGCCCGATGCCGCGTACCTCGGTCAGGCGCGCCACGATCTCCTCATCACCGAGTGCCTGCAGCGTAGCGTGGTCGGGGACGATCTCATCCAGCGTCCGGGCCGCAAGATCCCGCAGCGCAGCGATCTTGGCGAAGGAGAAGCCGGCCGCCCTCAGCCGCGGCTGCGGCGCATCCAGGATCTGCCGCGGGGTCGGGAAAGCCCCGGTACCGCAGCTCTCCACCAGGCGCCTGAGGATGGTGCCCGCCGCGGTGCCGTTGAGCTGCTGATGTGCGATGGCGCGGGCCAACGCCTCGAAGGGATGGCACTCGGCGTCCAGCTCGATGGCAGGCGGTCCGACGGCGCGCATGACGCCCGCGAGCACTGCATCGGCCTTGCCCAGGTGATCGACGATGTGCTGATTCATGGCAGGTCCGACTCTCGCAAAACTCACTGCTGACAGGCGGGACAATAGTACGTCGAGCGCTGGCCCTGTGTGAGCTGGCGGATGCGGCTGCCGCAGCGGCGGCAGGCGCGGCCGGCGCGCTCGTAGACATACAGCCGCTGGCGGAAGTAACCCGGCTCGCCGTCGCTGCGCAGGAAGTCGCGCAGGGTGGTGCCGCCGGCGCGGATGGCCTGGGTCAGGACGGTGCGGATGGCGCGCACCAGTTGCACGGATTCCGCCTGCGTCAGGCTGGCGGCGCGGCGCTGCGGGCGGATGCGGGCGCGGAACAGCGCCTCGCTGGCGTAGATGTTGCCGACACCCACGACACAGTGACTGTTCATGAGCAGCTGCTTGATCGTCACTCGTCGGCCGCGGGTGAGGCGCCACAGGTAGTCTGGCGTGAAGGCCGCTCCCAGCGGCTCGGGCGCCAGGTGGCGCAGCAGCGGATGGCGGGCGGGATCCTCGCGGGTGTACAGCAGGCTGCCGAAACGGCGCGGGTCGTGAAAGCGCAGCGCGGTTCCGGAGTCCAGCACCAGGTCGAAGTGGTCGTGCAGTCGGCGAGGGGCGTCGACGGAGACGACGCGCAGGCTGCCGGACATTCCCAGGTGCAACAGCAGGGTGCCGCGATCCAGGTGCAACAGCAGGTACTTGGCGCGTCGGCCCACGCGCTCGATGCGCGCGCCGCTCAGGGCACGCGGCAGGGTCGGGGCGATCGGCCAGCGCAGCCGGGGTTCATGTACGGCGAGGCGCGCGATGCGCCTGCCACGCGCGTGGGGAGCCACGCCGCGGCGGGTGGTCTCGACCTCGGGAAGCTCGGGCACGCGGAGCGCTCCGCGGCGCTAAGCGTTACTTGATCTTGGACTCTTTGTACGCCACGTGCTTGCGGGCCACCGGGTCGAACTTGCGCACTTCCATCTTGTCCGGATGCAGGCGCTTGTTCTTGGTGGTCACGTAGAAATGGCCGGTGCCGGCGGAGGAAAGCAGTTTGACTTTCTCGCGCATGGGATGCTCCTTACAGCCGTACGCCCTTGGCGCGCAGCTCGCCTACGACCTTGTCGATGCCCTTCTTTTCCACGGTGCGCATGGCGTTGGCCGTCAGGCGCAGCGTGACCCAGCGCTTCTCCGTCTCCAGCCAGAACCGCTGGCTGTGCAGGTTGGGCAGGAAGCGGCGGCGCTTCTTGTTATTGGCGTGGGAGACGCGGTTACCGGTGGCCGGCTTCTTGCCGGTGATCTCGCAGACGCGGGACATAGGACGCAACCTTGAGCTGTTTCAAAGACTTACGACAGTCCGACGGGCGTTTTGCGCCCAGCCGGGCCGGGCTTTATACCAGCCCGGGCGCCTTATCTCAAGCCGAGGTGGCAGGATGCCTGTCAGGTGATGGAGCCGGGCTTGCGTAGCATCTTGCCGATGTCGGCCGCGTGCGCCTCTTCGGCTGCGATCTGCGCGCGCGCGTATTCCTCGAGCATGACACTGCGCCCGGTAACCGTGTCGAGCAGCTTGCGGTACTCGCCAAGGCCCACGCGCTCGTGCTCGAGCGCCTCGCGCAGGATCTCGTCGACGTTGTGCTTGTGCGTCTCCAAAAGCGGCCCGATCTTGAGCGACGGGTGCCCGCCGAGACTGGTGATGTGCTCCCCGGCCAGTACAGCGTGCGCCTGCGATTCGTCCGCCTGTGCGCGCAGCCAGCCGACGATCGGGATGCGGTTGTGGCCGAATATCATGAAGCTGTAGTGCAGATAGCGCACGAGCCCCGCGAGTTCGAGCTCGAGGATCCGCGCCAGGATGTCGACCACCCTGGCGGTTTCGGTTTTGTTGAGTTCGGCCGCCATGGGAATCTCCGCAAATGACCCTGTGGCGCATGGTAAGCCCGCCGATGCTGTCGTGCACACGCGCACCCGGAGATCGCGGCAGCAGCGCCGCGACCCACTGCCCTCACAGCAGCCCGTGTTCGCTGAACGAGTAGCAGTGCCCGTCGCCGATGATGAAGTGATCCAGCACGCGCACGTCGATCAGCGCCAGGGTCTCCTTCAGGCGGCGGGTGATCAGCTCGTCCGCCTGGCTGGGCTCCAGCACGCCTGAGGGATGGTTGTGGGCGAGGATCACCGCGGCGGCGTTGTGCAGCAGCGTCTGGCGCAGGACCTCGCGCGGGTGCACGCCGGCGCGGTCGATGGTGCCGCGGAACAGTTCCTCAAATGCGATCAGCCGGTGCCGGTTGTCCAGGAACAGGCAGCAGAACACCTCGTAGGGACGATCGCGCAGCTGCGTGAGCAGGAAGGCGCGCGTGGTGTGCGGCTCTGCGAGCGCGGGACCGAAGCGCAGCGCCTCCCGGAAATGCCGTCGTGCCAGTTCCACCGCGGCGGTCAGCACCGCGTAGCGCGCGGGCCCGATACCGCGCTGCTGCAGGCAGCGGCGCCGTTCGGCGCCCAGCAGTCCGCGCAGCGATCCGAAGTGATTGAGCAGCGAGCGGGCCAGCTCCACCGCGGAGCCGCCCCGGACGCCGGCGCCCAGCAGCAACGCCAGCAGCTCGGCGTCCGAAAGGGCCTGGGCGCCGAATTCCAGTAGTTTCTCGCGCGGCCGCTCCGCGATGGGCCATTGGCGGATGGACATGAGCCGCAAGTCTAGGATGCGTGCCCGCGGAGGCGAGGGGGACAAACTGCCGTAAACGGGCTGATATCCCACTTTGGCGCTGCGGGTCTGCCGTAAGGGGCCGGCCCGGTGCCATAATCCTCCCTCAAAGGGGCTTACGAAGCGCATGCAGGGCAAACGCATTCTCCTGGGGGTCACGGGCGGCATCGCCGCCTACAAGAGCCCCGATCTCGTACGCCGCCTGCGCGAACGCGGTGCGCAGGTGCAGGTGGTGATGACCCACGGCGCGGCGCATTTCGTGACGGCGACGACCTTCCAGGCCGTCAGCGGCAACAGTGTGCGCAGCGACTTATGGGACGCCGCAGCCGAGGCGGCCATGGGGCACATCGAGCTGGCGCGCTGGGCGGACCTGGTGCTGGTGGCCCCGGCGACCGCCGATTTCCTGGCGCGTCTGGCAATGGGGCTGGCGGATGACCTGCTGACCACGCTGTGCCTGGCAACCGCGGCGCCGATTGCGCTCGCACCCGCCATGAACCACCTGATGTGGGCCCACCCCGCGACCCGCGCCAACGTGCAGACGTTGCAGGCGCGCGGCATCCGCATGCTGGGCCCGGCGCAAGGCGACCAGGCCTGCGGCGAGGTGGGCGAGGGCCGCATGCTGGAACCCCTGGAACTGGTGCAGCGCGCAGCCGCGCTGCTGCAGGCTGGCCCGCAACATCAGGACAGTCCCCCGGAACTCGCCGGCCGGCGCGTCCTGGTCACCGCCGGACCAACGCGGGAACTCATCGACCCGGTGCGGTTCATCAGCAACCGCAGCTCCGGCAAGATGGGGTTTGCGGTGGCGCAGGCGGCCGCGGAGGCGGGCGCCTCGGTGGTACTGGTGGCAGGTCCTGTCAGCCTGCCGACTCCCGCGGGCGTGCATCGCGTAGACGTGGAGAGCGCCGCAGACATGCTGGCGACCGTCACGCGCGAGGTCGCCGGCGCCGACATCTTCATCTCGACCGCAGCGGTGGCCGATTACCGTCCCACCCACCCCGCTTCGCAGAAGATCAAAAAGACTGCAACGACCCTCGAGCTTACGCTGGCGCGCACCGTGGACGTGCTGGCCAGTGTTGCCGCACGCCCCGACCGGCCCTTCGTGGTGGGCTTTGCGGCCGAGACCGAGGCCGTCGAGCAGAATGCGCGCACCAAGCTCATGAAGAAGAACCTCGACATGATCGCCGCCAACGAGGTCGGGCACGCCAAGGCCTTCGATTGCGACGACAACCAGCTCGTGGTCCTCACCCGTAGCGGGCGTCACGAGCTGGCGCGTGCCGACAAGCTGACACTGGCCCGCGGTCTCATCGGGCTGATTGCCCGCGAGGTCGGCCAGCGCGGCAGCGCGCCAGTGCGCGATAGCGCCAGCGCGTGAGCGCATCCGCGCCTGGCCGCCGTGCCTTGCAGGTGCGGATTCTCGATGAGCGCATCGGGCGCGAGTTTCCCCTGCCAGCCTACGCCACCGCGGGCTCCGCCGGCCTGGATCTGCGCGCCTGCCTGGACGCGCCGCGGCTGCTGGCGCCGGGCGAAGCTCAGCTGCTGCCGACGGGGCTGGCCATCCACGTGGAGGATCCGGGGCTGGCCGCGGTGATACTGCCGCGCTCCGGGCTGGGCCATAAGCACGGCATCGTGCTGGGCAACCTGGTCGGGCTGATCGATTCCGACTACCAGGGGCAACTCATGGTGTCCTGCTGGAACCGTGGCCGCGAACCCTTCACCGTGCAGCCCGGCGAGCGCATCGCGCAACTGGTGGTGATGCCGGTGGTGCAGGTGGATCTGGAAGTGGTTGCCGACTTCACCACGTCGGCGCGCGGGGAAGGGGGCTTCGGGCACTCGGGCCGACAGTAGAGGCGGACCGCGGCGCCATCGGCAAAGGCGCTTGCGGCCCGTTCACTGGGAGTGGATGGTGTGCAGTTCCTTGTAGCGCTCGATGTCAGCCTGGAACTGCGCCCGCAGTTCGGCCTCCTCCTGGGTCCTGGCAGTCAGGGCGGCCGCCTGGGTCTGCATCTCGCTCACGGTGCGGATCAGGTTCTCCGCCAGGTCGTCCGGCATACGCCGTGCCGCGGGATTGGCGCTGTAGGGCCGGAAGTTGAAGGCGCGTGTCTGCAGCGTCGCCAGGCGCGAGCGCAGCGTCTCCACGTACTGATCGGCCGCGGCGCGCTGGCCCTGCATCTGCTCCAGGCGCGCATCGCGCAGCGACTCGATGTCCTTGACCGAGGTATAGGTCGTCACCAGGAAGGCATCGTGCTGGCGCTGCCTCATCTGCTGCGCGCGCTCCTGCGCTTCGTTGGCCTGCTGCTCGGGCGTCTTCTGCGCCTCCATGGTCTGTACCGGGATACCCTCGGCGTTCAGTACCGTGCGTTCCTGCTTCGCGTACTGCGGCGGGATCTGGTCGCCGTAGTGCACCTCGCCGTGCTCGTCCACCCAGCGGTAGGTCGCAGTTCCCTTGGTCGTGGCGGGCGCGGCCGCGGCGGCGCCGGGGAACCCGAGCCACAGCGTGGCGGCCAACGCAACAGGCAGACAGGATCGCAGCAGGTGCATGGCCCTAGTTTCCGCCCCGCCGGCGGCGCGTGGCAAGCCTAAAGAGGTCCGTACTCACCCTGGTAGGCGCGCAGGGCTGTGAGCTGCTCGTCAGAAATGCGCGCGGCGGTGCTGCCGGGCTGCGACAGCGCCTCGATCAGGTCGGCGAGTGTGACGATGCTCACACAGGCGAGCCCGTACTGCTGCTGCACCTCCTGCACCGCTGTCAGCGTCCCCTGGCCCCGCTCCTGGCGGTCCAGGGCCAGCGCCACGCCGACCGCTTGCGCCCCGGCGGCGCGGATGACCTGCAGTGATTCGCGCACCGCCGTACCGGCGGTGATGACATCGTCCACGATCAACACGCGGCCGGCGAGCGGCGTGCCGACGATGTTGCCGCCCTCGCCGTGATCCTTGGCCTCCTTGCGATTGAAGGCGTAGGGCACGTTGCGGCCGTGCGCTGTCGCCAGTCCCACCGCAGTCGCTGTGGCGAGCGGGATTCCCTTGTAGGCCGGACCGAACAGCATGTCGAAACCCAGTCCCGAGGCGACGATGGCGTCCGCGTAACAGCGGCCCAGCACCGCAGCCGACTCGCCGTCGCTGAACAGGCCGGCGTTGAAGAAATAGGGACTGCGGCGCCCGGATTTGAGCGTGAACTGCCCGAAGCGCAGCGCGGAGCGCTTGAGCGCCAGGTCTATGAAGGTGAGCTGGTATTGCTGCATGTCATATGATTGCCTGATGCGTGTCGTCACCGTCAATGTCTGCGGCCTGCGCTCGGCGGCGACCAAGGGCCTGTACCCCTGGCTGCGGCGGCAGAACGCCGACGTGATCTGCCTGCAGGAGACCCGCTGCCAGGAGTCGCAGCTCGCCGGCCACGACGTGGAGCTGCCGGGGTACCACGCCTATTTCTGCGCGGCGCAGCGCAAGGGCTACGCCGGCGTGGCGCTGTACAGCCGCGAGAAACCCGCGCGCGTGTTGCGCGGTTTCGGGGTGCCGGAGTTCGACGGCGAGGGGCGCTACCTGGAGGCGCAGCTCGGCAAGGTCGCGGTCGTATCGCTGTACCTGCCGTCCGGCTCGGCGGGCGAGGAACGCCAGGCGTCCAAGTACCGTTTCCTGGATGCCTTCGTGCCGCACCTGGCGCGGCTGCGGCGCCGCAGGCTGCCGTACATCCTCAGCGGCGACTGGAACATTGCCCATCGCCCCATCGATCTGCGCAACTGGAAGTCCAACCAGAAGAACTCCGGCTTCCTGCCCGGGGAGCGCGCCTGGATGGATGACCTGTTCGGCCGCCGCGGCTACGTGGACGCGTTCCGCGAGGTGTGCCCGGGTCCGGACCTGTACACCTGGTGGTCCAACCGCGGTCGCGCGCGGCAGAACAATGTCGGCTGGCGCATCGATTACCAGGTGGTCAGCCGCTCACTCGCCGGACGGGCGCGCCGCGGCAGCATCTACACGGCGGCGCGTTTCTCCGACCACGCGCCGCTCACCCTGGACTACGCCCTTTGAACCAGCCGGCCTCCGCGGTGAAGCCGCGTCTGCGCGAGGTGCTGGCCACGCCGAAGATGCTGGCAATCCTGCTGCTGGGAGCGGCCTCGGGTTTTCCGAACCAGGTCACCGAGAGCTCACTGCAGGCCTGGCTGAAGGACGTCGGCGCCAGCAACACCACCATCGGGTTGCTGACCTATGTTGCGATCCCCTACCTGCTCAAGCCCCTGTGGGCGCCGCTGATCGACCGCTACACGCTGCCGTTCCTGGGTCGCCGCCGTGGCTGGATCATGCTGATGCAGCTGGCGCTGGCGGCGGCGATCGCCCTGTTCGCCGTGCAGGATCCGGCCGCCCACCTGCTGCCCTTCGCGCTGTGCGCGTTCGCCATCGTGTTTTTTTCGGCCACCCAGGACATCGCCTACGATGCCTGGCGCACGGATGTCACGCTGCCGCAGGAGCGTGGCATGGCGGCCGCGGCCGTGAACCTGGGTTACCGCACCGCCGCCTACGCGGCCTCGGCCTTCTCGCTGATCGCGGCCGACTACTTCGGCTGGCGCGTCGCCTTGCTGGTGCTGGCGGGCGTCATGGCGCTGTTCTGCCTGGCCACGTGGCGTGCGCCGTCATCGCACAACCAGTACCGGCCGCGCTCCCTTGCCGAATCGGTGGTGACGCCGCTGCGGGAACTGCTGGCCACGCCGGGCGCGCAGGCGCTGATTGCGGTGGTGCTGTTGTTCAAGATCGGCGATGCGTTCGCCAACAAGCTGTTCACGCCCTTCATGATGGACGTCGGTTTCTCCAAACACGAGATCGGCGCCATCGTGAAGGCGCTGTTCACCGTCAGTTCGCTGGCGGGCTCCCTGCTCGGCGGCATCTTCATGGTGCGCCTGGGACTGCTGCGTTCCATGCTGGCTTTCGGGGTGCTGCAGGCGCTCTCCAACCTGCTCTACTGTGTGCTCGCGCTCAGCGGCAAGAGCTACGCGGTGATGGCCGCGGCGGTCGTCATCGAGCACCTCGCCGCCGCCATGGGCAACATCGCCCTGGTCGCGCTGATCATGGCGATGTGCGACACGCGCTACAGTGCGTTTCAATACGCCTTGCTGTCTGCCCTGGCAGTGCTGCCGCGCTACAGTCTGGGATATCCGGCCGGCTGGGTTGCCGACCACGGCGGCTGGTACATCTATTATGTGGCGAGCTTCGTGCTCGCTTTGCCCGGGCTCGCCTGTGTGTGGTGGAACCGCCGCCGCATCGAGTCGCTCGATCAACGGCCGCAGGCCGCATGAGCGCCCCACCCGAACTGGATCTCACGCGGGTCATCTGCCGCGTCAGCGACCTCGCCCCGGACACTGCGCGCGCCTTCTGCGTCGGCGGTGGTGAATGGCCGCTGCGGGGCCTGGTGTTGAATACGACCGGCGGAGTGCGCGCCTTCGTCAACCGCTGCCCGCACGCGGGTCACCCGCTCGACCTGGTTCCGGGGCGCTTCCTCAGCGCCGACGGTGCGCTGATCGTGTGCTGCTCGCACGGCGCGGTCTTCGACAAGGAGAGCGGCCTGTGCCTGGCGGGCCCCTGCGCGGGGCGCTCACTCACCCCGGTGGCGGTGCAGGTGTTCGACGACCTGGTGCTGCTGGCGGAGGCGCCGCCGGCGGAGGCTCCGCCGGCCTACTCGAACAGATCGATGCCCTCGTAGCCACTGGCGCGCACCTCGCGATCCTCGGCTTTGCCGCCATGCGCGGCGGTGTCGTCTTCCTCGTCGACATCGACCGAGCCGGACCAGTCCTCGGGGGCTTCGGCCGCCTCGAGCGCGCCGTCATCCCACTGCGCTTCCCAGTCCTCGATATCCATCTCTTCAACGGTGCCGTCGAAGTACTGGATCTCGACGGTGCCGTCGTCCTCATCCAGCGCAACCACTTCGAACAGGGCGCTGCCGTCCAGGCGGTACCAGCCGCCGATGTCGGGTCGAGGAGTCGTCATTCGCCACCTCGTTCGTTGCCAGGGTCTCGCGGGCTATTGCCCGTCGCGTCGTGCGCCTACAATTCCCGGTCGATGGTGCGCCTCACCCGGGCGGCTTTCAAGAACCCTTTTTGTTGCACTGCCATGCTGGAACAGCCACTCAAATTCTTCGTCGTCTTCTTCGTGGTGGTGGAGCCGATTTCACTCATTCCACTGTTTTCAGGACTGACGGCCGGCGCCGCGACGGCCTTCAAGCGGCGCATGGCGGTCAAGGCGGTGCTGGTGGCGACGGCGATCCTGTTGCTGTTCGCGTTGGGGGGTGCAGCGTTCCTGGAGCTGATGGGCATCAGCCTGGAGGCATTCCGCATATTCGGTGGCCTGCTGCTGTTCCTGCTGTCCCTGGAGATGGTATTCGCGCGCGAGTCCGGAACGCGCACCTCCAGCGACGAGGCGGCCGAAAGCCGCCGCCGCGCGGACATCTCGGTGTTCCCGCTGGCGTTTCCCTTCATCGCCGGGCCCGGTGCGCTCGCTACCATCCTGTTGTGGTTCGGACCGATCCACATCGCCGACCATCCGGTGGTCTTTCTGGCCTACCTGGCGGCGGTGCTGCTGGTGCTGGCGATCTCCCTGCTGTTGATGCTGGCGGCGGAACCCCTGATGCGCGTCATTGGCGTCACGGGGGCCAATGTCGCCAGTCGCCTCTCGGGGGTGATCCTGGGGGCGCTCGCGGTGCAGTTTGTGCTGGATGGCCTGCGTCACGTCTTCGGGTCGTGAGGCTATCGGCGCTGGAAGGCGAGATCCCACACGCCGTGCCCGAGCCGCTCGCCGCGGCGTTCGAAGCGAGTGGGCTCGCGGGTGGCGGGGCGGGGGACGAAGCCGCCCTGCGTCGAAAGGTTGCGCAGGCCGGCGGTCTGCTCCAGCACCTCCAGCATCTGCCCGGCGTAAGGCTCCCAGTCGGTCGCCAGCCGCAGCACCCCGTCCGAACACAAGCGGCTGGCCGCCAGTTCGGCGAAATCGCGCTGCAGCAGGCGGCGCTTGTGATGGCGCTTCTTGGGCCACGGGTCGGGAAACAGGATCAGGATCTCCTCGGCCGCCCCGGGTGCGAGTTGGTGGCGCAGTACCTCGACCGCGTCGTGGCGGACGACCCGCACGTTGGCCAGGCCCCGCTCGTGCAGCGCGAGCATCAGCCGCCCGACCCCGGGCCGGTGCACCTCGATACCGAGGTAACTACGCTCGGGGTGCGTGGCGGCCAGCGCCAGCAGGTTGTCGCCGTTGCCGAAACCAATCTCCACGGTCAGCGGGACCGTGCGCCCGAACAGCTGGGTGAGGTCCAGCGGCGCGGGACTGAAGTCCACCCCGAAGTGCGGCCAGAACTCCTCGAGCGCGCGTTCCTGGGCGGCGGTGATGCGCCCGGTGCGGGTGACAAAGGAGCGGATGGCGCGCGGGTGCTGAATCATGACCTGCCGCATCTTAACGGCTTGCCGCGGGACCGGGTCGTCATGGCGCATCTGCGCGGTACGCGAGCCGCCTGTGGCACGGCGCATGGTATAAGCCTGCGGCCGCATGACCTGTGGCAGCCAGGGAGAACGGAGATATGACGAGCCCGATCGCAGGGATCCGCAGCGCACTGACGTTAACGGTGATTGCGGCCACGGTCCCGGCACTCCCCCTGCAGGCCCGCACGGCCGATGCCACCGGGGCGGCGTCCGCCGCCGCCGCGCCGGCATCCGCTGCCGCCGTGCTGGGTCCCATGGCTGCGGCGGTCCTGCAGCAATGCCGCATCGACGTGAAACCGGAGATGAAGGACCAGTGGGTACGCCTGCCGGACCCGGCCAGCTCCGTGACCCACCACCGCCTGGACGTGCGCGGCCAGGCCTTCGACTACACCGCCACGGCCGGAAAGCTGATCGTGCGCGATGACGAGGACCGGCCGATCGCAAGCCTCGGCTACGTGGCCTACACGCGCAGTGGTGTGAAGGATCCGGCGAGCCGGCCCATCATGTTCGCCTTCAATGGCGGGCCCGGTTCCTCGTCCATGTGGCTGCACATGGGGGTCCTGGGACCGAAGCGCGTGGTGGTGGCCGATCAGGCGCCCACTCCCGCCGGTCCCTATCGCACGGTGCAGAACGAGTACGGGGTGCTGGACCGCAGCGACCTGGTGATGATCGACCCGGTCGGCACGGGATTGAGCCACGCGCTCTGCGGACACAAGGACGAGGAGTTCTGGAGCGTCGATCCGGACATCGACTCCATCGGCCGTTTCATCGCACAGTACCTGAGCGACAACAACCGCTGGAGCTCTCCCAAGTACCTGCTGGGCGAGAGCTACGGCACCACGCGTGGCGCGGCGATCGTGAACTGGCTGCGTGCGCGCCGCTCGGTCAGTTTCAACGGCCTGGTCCTGGTGTCGGTGGCGACGGACCTGGAGGCGATCTTTGCCGAGCTGCCCGGCAACGACCGGCCCTACTCGGTGTACCTGCCGGGCTTTGCGGCCGTGGCCTGGTATCAGCACGCCCTGCCCACTCAGCCCGCGGCGCTCGAGCCGTTCCTGGACGAGGTGCGCGCCTACGCGCAGGGGCCGTACGCCTCGGCGCTGCTGAAGGGTGACGCGCTGGGCGCGCAGGAGCGTGCGGCGGTGGTGGAGAAGATGCATGAGTACACGGGCCTGAGCCCGGAGTACCTGGAAGCCGCCAACCTGCGCGTCAGTGAGAACCAGTTTGCGCACGAACTGCTGCGCGCGCAGCGCAAAGTGGTCGGGCGCCTGGACGGCCGCTTCACCGGACCCAGCTCCGACCCGCGCGCCAAGGAGACCGACTACGATCCGCAGGCCGCGGCCATCAGCGCCGCCTTCACCGCGGCGTTTCTCGACTACTACCACGGCGAGCTGAAATTCGGCCAGGACGCCACCTACCATGCCACCAACTTCGCCATCGGCGACAAGTGGAAATGGACACATAACACTTCGCAGGGGACGCAGCCGATGGTCAATTCCGGCGTCGACCTGGCGCAGGCGCTGACCCAGGACGCCAACCTGCGCGTGCTGGTGCTGAACGGGTATTACGACCTGGCGACGCCGTTTTCCGCGACCGAGTACGTCATGGCGCACCTGGGATTGCCTCCCGGCGTCGGAACCCGGATCCAGATGAAGTACTACGAAGCCGGGCACATGATGTATGTGAATCCACCGTCGATGGCGAAGATGAAGGCGGACCTGGATTCCTTCATCGACGCCACGGATCGGCACTAGCCCCCGCCTCCGCGATCGCCGCACACCGCGGCCCTCCGAAGGGGAGGTGTGCGCTGTTCGGGTACAGGGCTATGATCCGCGCAGGATCACCGGCTCTTCCCACCGACCGGTCACGGAGCGCGCATGTACTTCCGTCATGTAGAAGAGGCCGCCGCCGCGGCCGGGTCCGGCACCGGCCGGGATCTGACCCGCCGCCAGTTCCTGCAGTTGAGCACCCTGGCGGGGACCGGGCTGACCCTGGGCATCATCCTTCCCGGCGGCGAGGCGGCGGCGCAGTCCGCGGCCGCCGCGGGTGCCGTACCTGGTTCGTTCGCGATGCCATTCGTGCATATCGCCCCCGATGACACGGTGACCGTGATTTCCAAGCACCTGGAAGCCGGGCAGGGCGTATGGACCGGCCTGCCCGCCATCGTGGCCGAGGAGCTGGATGCCTCCTGGGCACAGATGCGGGTGGAGAACGCCCCGGCGCTCGTGCCGATGTACGGCAACCTGGCGATGGGGGGCAAGGTCCAGCTGACCGGGGGTTCCACCGCCGTGGCCAACTCCTGGAACCAGCTGCGGCAGGCGGGCGCAACCGCGCGCGCCATGCTGGTTGCCGCAGCCGCCGAGCACTGGAAGGTGCCCGCCGGCGAAGTCACCGTGAGCGAAGGCGTGCTGTCGCACGCGGCCAGCGGACGCTCGGCGCGCTTCGGCGAGCTGGCTGGCAGCGCTGCACGCCAGGCGGTGCCGGCGCAAGTCACGCTGAAGGATCCGGCGAAGTTCCGCATTATCGGCAACGAGCATCTGCCGCGGCTGGACAGCCGTGCCAAGTCTTCCGGCAGGCAGCAGTTCGCCATCGATGTCATGTTGCCGGGCATGATGACGGCCGTGGTGCTGCGGCCGCCGCGCTTCGGTGGCAAGGTTGCTTCCATCGATGCCAGCAAAGCCAGGGCGGTGGCCGGCGTCGTCGACGTGGTGCAGATTCCGCGCGGTGTCGCGGTGGTGGCGCGCGGGCTGTGGGCCGCGCGCAAGGGCCGTGAAGCCCTGAGCGTGACCTGGGACGAATCCGGCGCCGAGAAACGCGGCACGGCCGGGCTGCTGCAGGAGTACCGCGACCTGGCGCACAGCCAGGATGCAATCAAGGTGGCGAGCGCGGGCGATGCCGACGCCGCGATCGCGCGCGCAGCCCATCATGTCGAGGGCGAATTCGAGTTCCCCTACCTTGCGCACGCGCCCATGGAGCCGCTGACAGCCGTGTGCCGCCTGGGAAAGGACCAGTGCGAGATCTGGGCCGGCAGCCAGTTCCAGACCCTGGACCAGGCCATGGCGGCCGCAGCGGTGGGCCTGAAGCCCGAGCAGGTGACCATCCATACCCTCGCAGCCGGCGGAACGTTCGGACGTCGCGCCAACCCGGAATCCGACTACATCTCCGAGGTGGCCTCGATCGCGAAGGCCACGGGTGGCAAGTTCCCGGTGCGCCTGATCTGGACCCGGGAGGACGACATCACCGGTGGCCGCTACCGGCCGCTCAACTTCCACCGCATCAGCGCCGCGATCGGCAGCGACGGCAAGGTGGCCATCCGGCAGCGCATCGTGGGGCAGTCCATCGTCGCCGGCACGCCGTTTGGGCCGATGATGATAAAGGACGGCGTGGACCCGACCGCGGTGGAGGGCAACGTCGCCGAGGAGTACGACCTGGACCACGTCGACGTTCGCTGGAACGGTCCGACCGTGGGCGTGCCGGTGCTGTGGTGGCGCTCGGTGGGCCACACGCACACGGCCTATTCCAAGGAAGTGATGATCGACGAACTGGCGCAGGCGGCCGGCGAGGACCCGGTTGCCTTTCGCCTGAAGCTGCTGGGCAAGCACCCGCGGCACACGGCCGTGCTGAAGCTGGCCGCGGAAAAGTCCGGCTGGAACCAGCCCTTCGCCGGTGGCAAGGGCCGTGGCAGGGGCGTGGCGGTGCATGAGTCTTTCGGCTCCGTAGTCGCGCAGGTGGCAGAGGTGACGGTGAAGGACGATCACATCACGGTGGATCGCGTGGTCTGTGCCGTCGATTGCGGCATTGCCGTCACGCCCGACGTGGTGCGCGCGCAGATGCAGGGCGCCATCGCTTACGGCCTGTCAGCCGCGCTGTACGGGCGCATCACGCTGACCGACGGGCATGTGGATCAGACCAACTTCCACCAGTACCAGGTATTGCGCATCAACGAGATGCCGCGGGTCATCGAGGTGCACATCCTGCCATCGACCGGCGCCCCTTCCGGGGTGGGCGAGCCGGGCACGCCGCCCATCGCCCCGGCCGTGGCCAACGCAGTGCGCATGGCCACTGGTGTCAGGCTGCATTCGCTGCCGTTCGATCTCGCCGCGGCGCGTGCGGCGAAGAGCTGATTTCCTAGACCGCCGCGAAAGCCTGTGCGTGCTGCGGGCTCCAGGCCGGCGCGCGCTCGAGTGCGCCGGGCACCTCCTCGGGCGTATCGACCACCTGCCACATGTCGAGGTGCCGCTGGTCCATGAAGCGCTCGCTTACCGCCAGTGACAGCGTCTGCACCAGCGGTGTGAAGAAGCCGCGGGTGTTCACCAGGATGATGGGATTGACGTAGAGCCCGAGCCGCTTGAGGGTGATCGCCTCCAGCAGTTCCTCCAGCGTGCCGCAGCCGCCGGGCAGCGCGATGGCCGCCTGGCTCAGTGTCAGCATCAGGTGCTTGCGGGTGCGCATATCCTCGACCAGCCGCAGGTCCGTCAGGCCCGGGTGACCCCACTCCAGGTCCGCCATGAAGCGCGGCAGGATGCCGGTGACGCGGCCGCCACGGCCGAGGGCGCCGTCGGCCAGCGCGCCCATCGAGCCGACCGCGCCGCCGCCGTAAACGATTCCAACTCCGCGCCCGGCGAGTATCTCCCCCAGGCGATGGGCGGCGCTGCGGTATTCGGGATGGGCAGAGCGGCTGGAGGCGCAGTAGACGCACACCGCGGGTGCGGCAACGGGTCGGTCGCTGTTCACCGGCGCAACTATACGCGAGCCGCCGTGGCATGCCGCTGTGGCATCATCTGCAACCGGATGCACTGGTGGCGTGAGTGGAGGATGGGCCATGAAGCAACAGGCGCGATGCCCGACAGAATGCCAGACGGCGCGCGTGTTTCCCCGTGGCTCCAGCCGCGCACCCGCCGCGCTCGCCGCCGCCGCATGCCTGGGGGCGGCGGGATGGCTGGGTTGCGTGCCGGACGTATGGGCTGAAACCGCGGCAGCCGACACCCCGCTGGAGGAGGTGATCGTGCACGCGCGGCGGCGCGCGGAACGCATCCAGGACATACCGGTATCCGTCACGGCAGTGTCCGGCGAGGAGCTGCGGCGCGAGTCGGCGGAACTGCTGCAGGACGTGGGACGGGACGTGCCCAACGTGCGCATGGTCAGCTCGCCGCAGTCGGTTTCGGCACTGGACGTCACCATGCGTGGGCAGACGGTGAACCGCTCGGCCATCATGTTCGACCCGGCGGTCGGCTTGTATGTGGACGGGGTCTACATCGCCAATGGCCAGGGCTCGATGGCGACCCTGCTGGACATCGACTCGGTCGAGGTGGTGCGCGGCTCGCAAGGAACCCTGTTTGGCCGCAACAACACCGGCGGGTCCATTTCGCTCAACAGCCGCCGCCCTGACTTCGCCGGCATGGCGGCGGAACTGGCGGTCGGCGGTGGTGAGTACGGCGCGTTCATGGACCGCGCGATCGTCAATGTGCCCCTCAGTTCCACCCTCGCCGTGCGTCTGGCCTTCCAGGGCGACCAGCATCGCGGCTTCGGCTCCAGTTTCAGCACCGGGCAGGACAACCTGGAGAACCAGCACCGCTACCAGGCGCGCTTCGGGGCGTTGTGGAGGCCCGGCGAGACGTCGGAACTCTACTTCACCTACGAACGCTTCGAGGCCCGCGAAGGCGGCGCCGTCCTGCATCCGCTCTCCGGCCCGCAGCCCGGCACGCTGGTGTCGCAGATCGGGGCGGTACTGGGGCTGTTCCCCATCCCCGGCCTGCCGGCAGTGGCGTTCCCGGGCGACCCTTACCAGACCGACGGCAGCTATCCGGCTTTCGACAACGCCCGTACCGACCTGTTGCACCTGACATTCAGCCAGCGGTTGGCAACGGACCTGACCATGAAGCTGATCCTGGGCTACCGGCACCTCGATGCCCAGACGGCGCTCGACGTGGACGCCTCGCCGCTGCCGCTCGCGGACACGACGCTGTACAACACCTCCAACCAGAAAAGTGCCGAGCTGCAGTTCAACGGCAAGTCCGGACCGCTCGACTGGGTCGCAGGGCTTTACGCGTTCCGCGACAACGGTGGGGCGCCCTCGGTGCAGGCACCAGCCTCCCCGCAGTTCCTGGACGCACTGGTGGCGGTCGCGCAGGCCAGCAGCGGTGCGGTGAATCTGCTGCCCTACTTCAGTCCGTGGCCGGTTTACGATCACAACTCCGCCACCAACACCTCATCGGCCGCCTATCTGCATGGCGAGTATCACCTCACCTCCGCCTGGGCAGTGGCGGCGGGGGTGCGCTACACGCAAGACCGGCGCGCGGTGGACGATGACAGCTTCGTCGATATTCCGGGCGTGGGCCACGGCTGCACCCTGCTCGACCTGACGCAACCACCAACGTACCAGATCGCCGGCCCCTGTCCTGCGATCCACCGCAGCGTGGGCTACGGGTTCTGGTCGTGGGAGTTCTCCACGCGCTATCGCCTGAGCCCCGGGTGGAACACCTATGCACGCATCGGGCGCAGCCAGCGCTCCGGGGGCTGGAACATCCCGCTCGCGACGCTGCAGGATCAGCCGTACCGGCCGGAGCAGCTCACCGACTACGAGCTGGGCCTCAAGGGCAACCTGTTTGGCGGCGCGCTGGCTGTCAGTGGTGATGTGTTCTACGGCAACTATGACGACATGCAGCGGCTGCTGGCGCGCCTGAACCCGGACGGCACGCCGGTGACCACCGTGACCAACGCCGGACGGGCGCGTGTGGGCGGCGCGGAGCTGGAGGCGATGTGGCACTTCACCCGCCAGGCAGCATTGCAGGCGGTGTTCGGCTGGACCGACGCGCGTTACCGGCAGTTCCTCTACACGCCGGTCCCGGGCGCACCGACGCAGGACCTGTCGGGCAACTCCTTCTACCAGACGCCGCGCCTGCAGGGCGACGTTGCGGCCAGCTACCAGTTCCCGACCGCCGCGGGCGATGTGCTGCTGCGGGCCGACTACGCGTGGCAGAGCGCGGTGCAGTTCAACGTCATCAACGATTTCAACTTCCAGGGTGCTTACGGCACCGCCAATGCGCGCGTGGCGCTGGCGAGCCCTGTTCAAAGCTGGGAGCTGGCGCTGTACGCAACCAACCTCACCGATCGCCGCTACGCCTATACCGGGGGCACGCTGGGGGCGCCGCTCTCACCGAGCCCCACCATCGCCTGGCAGATCCCCGGCGCGCGCCGACTGGTGGGTGTGGAGGGAACCTGGCGCTGGAACTCCGGCCGCTGAGCGCGGCCGCAGCAGGTGAGGGTGGGGGCGGTATGGACCGCGGCAGCGGCGGCCGCACTGGCGGGCGCCGCGGTGATCTGCGCTGCTGCGACCCCGCCGCCGGATGACCCGGCGGTCCAGGCCGCCGCGGGGACGGCACTATTCGCGGTACCGGAGATCGACGTCGACCCGCACAGCGGCGTGACCCTGGGCCTGATACCGGTCGCGCTGCGAACCAACTCCCGGGGTGACATCGATCGCATCATCGCGCCCGATGTGATTCACAGCCAGTACTTCGGCTGGGGCAGCCGCATGCGGGTGTTTGGCTATCCCTCCACGGACCGGCAGTGGTCGATCGTCGGCGGCGCCAAGCAGCGCGTGGAGCGCGAGTTCGATGCGCGCTTCATCGACGGCCAGACACGGCGCGATGCGTGGAGCTGGTCCGTCGAGGCCATCTACGACCGCAGCGGCGTGCCGCGTTTCTTCGGCATCGGCAACGAGTCCTCGCGCCACAATGAGACCACCTACGTGGCGGATCAGAGCCGGCTGGATCTCGCCGTCGGATACAACTTCTCCCCGGTGCTGCAACTGGCGTGGCAGCTGCGCGTGCACTACTTCGACGTGCTGCCCGGCGTCCTGAAAGGCCTGCCGGGCATCGCGGCGCTGTTTCCCCAGCTGCCGGGACTGGGGATGAAACACGTGCTGCAGCCGGGGTTGGCGCTGACCGTCGACACCCGCGACTCCCCGGTGATCCCGCACAGTGGCGCGCGCTACATCGCCTACGGCGGCGTGGTGAGCCGCGCGCTGGGCAGCTCGGCGTCCTACAGCTACCTGGGAATGGAACTGCGCCAGTACTGGCCGCTGAGTGAAACCCTGACACTGGCGTGGCACGCCGCGGTGCGTTACATGCCCGAGGCGTCCGACGCACCGTTCTGGGCGCTGTCGAGCCTGGGAGGCGACCGCAGCGTCACCGGCGAGCGTGAACCGCTGCGCGCCTACGGCGAGGATCGCTACATCGATCGCAACCTGTATGCCGCCGGCGCCGAGTTGCGGGCGGTGGCCGGCAACTTCAGGCTCATGGGAACGCACGTGAGTCTCGAGGTGGCCCCGTTCGTGGACGCCGGCAAGGTGTTCGGCACCTCCGGGGGCAACCCCCTGACGAAGCTGCACCACAGCGTCGGACTGGGGATACGCGCTGTCGCCAGCCCCTCAGTGGTTGGCTACGTCGACTTCGGTTTCAGCGGCGGCCGCTCGGCGGTGTTCAGCGGAATCGACTACCCTTTCTGAGCCAGGCAAAGCGCCGTAGAATGCCGTCCGGCCGCGGGTGTAGTTCAATGGTAGAACTGCAGCTTCCCAAGCTGCTAACGTGGGTTCGATTCCCATCACCCGCTCCAGACCGCGGCTGGTGCCGCGGTGGTTCAGAACAACAAAGTCTTTCGGGGGATTCTCCATGAACGCTACCGCTTCGGCTGCCCGCGCGCGTGAGTCGCACCTGCCACTTGCCCTGGTGTTGGCCGCACTGGTACTGGCCTTGCTGTGGTTTGCCATCCAGAAGATTCACTACCTCACGGATTACTCGCTCCGTTCCTACAGCGATTACTACTGGCCGCGCCGTGGCGGTCTCATTGCGCACCTGGCCGGCGGTGCCATCGCGATAACGACCGGGCTGGTGCAGATCTGGCTGGGACTCACGCATCGCGTCAGCACGCTGCACCGCGTACTCGGCCGGATCTATGCCGGGGGCGTGCTGCTCGGCAGCGCCGGCGGCTTCTATCTTGCGCTGACCGTTCCCGGGCCGCTGCCGTACGCTGCCGGGTTGTTCATGCTGTGCGTTGCGTGGGTGCTCACGACCGGCATGGCGCTCTACGCCATCAGTACGCGGCGCATCGTGCAGCACCGCGAGTGGATGCTGCGCAGTTACACGGTGACCTTTGCGTTCGTGACTTACCGGCTGGCCTCCTACTGGCTGCGTCGCTGGTGGCACGTACCCGATTCGGACCTGGCCGATGGCATCGATACGCTGCTGGCGTGGGCCTGCTGGGCCGTGCCGCTGCTGGTCGCGGAACCATTGATCCAGCTTCGGGCCATGCGCGGGCAGCGGCGCGCAGCTGTCAGGTAAGGGGAAGGCCGCACGGCCGCGCCGCGGCAGGGTCGCATCGCGGCGAGCCTGCGCCGGCGTGCGCGCAGGCCGGCGCAGGCTCACTTGGCCAGGGGCTCGAGTTTTTCCTTGTCGCCAGCGGACGGCACGTGCTTCAGTTCGAGCAGCACCGAGGCCAGCGTCTTCACCCCTGCGGACGCCTTGTCATCCTTCACGATGGCTGCGAGTTTCGGCCGGTCGGCTGCTGGCACGGTGTGCTTGACGTCCATCAGCGCCTCGGCGACGGTGTGCTCGTCCGGCGTGGCCGAGCTGTCCTGCACGATCTGCTTCAATGATTGTTTATCTGTGTCCGTCGCAAAATGCTGAAGATGCAGCAGTATGCCGGCCATGGTGCGCACGGCCTGGCTCTCGGCGGCGTGGGCCGCGCTTGCGGCCAGGCCCAGGGAAAGCACGGCCGACAAAATGACTACCCGGTATTTCATGATGAGCCTCCTGCGGTTGTGGCGAGGATGCGCTCACGGCCGTTCCCGGACAAGCTTCGCAGCAGCGCCCCGGATGAGGGCGCGCTGATCCGATGATGTCACCGGGTGGCCCGGCCCGGTACGATCTGCCCACCATGCGCCTGGGATTCGTGCACACCTACGCCACCCTGCCGGAGCGCTGCTACGCCCGCAGCGAACCCACTCCCGTGGCCGACCCGCGCCTCGTAGTCTTCAACGCACCGCTGGCGGTGGAGCTGGGCCTGGATGCGCAGCGGGTGCAGCCGCTGGCGGCAGCGATGTTCAGCGGCAATCAACTGCCCGAGGATGCCGAACCGCTGGCGATGGCCTACGCGGGGCATCAGTTCGGGACCTTCGTGCCGCGACTTGGAGACGGGCGCGCCCTGCTGCTGGGTGAGCTGCGCGGCCGCGATGGCGCGCTGCGCGACGTACAGCTCAAGGGCGCGGGCCCGACGCCCTTCTCCCGCAACGGCGACGGCCGCGCGACCATCGGGCCCATGTTGCGCGAGTACCTGGTCAGTGAGGCGATGCACGCGCTGGGCATACCGACCACACGGTCGCTCGCGGTCGTGAGCAGCGGCGAGCAGGTATGGCGCGAGAAGCCCCTGCCGGGCGCGGTGCTGACCCGCGTCGCGGCCAGTCACCTGCGCGTCGGCACCTTCCAGTACTTTGCCGCCCGGCAGGACCGCGAGGCACTGCAGGCGCTGCTGGACTACGTGATCACGCGCCACTACCCGCAGGCCCGTGAGGCCACTTCCCCGGCGCTCGCGGTGCTGCAGGCGGTGGCACAACGACAGGCGGCCCTGATCGCCGGCTGGATGTCGGTGGGCTTCATCCACGGCGTGATGAATACCGACAACATGGCGATCAGCGGCGAGACGATCGACTACGGCCCCTGCGCGTTCCTGGATCACTACGATTCAAACCAGGTGTTCAGTTCCATCGACAGCGGCGGCCGTTACCGCTTTGCCAACCAGCCTGCCATCGCCCAGTGGAACCTGGCGCGCCTGGCGGACACGCTGCTGCCGCTGATCGATGCGGACGAGGCCCGCGCCGTCGATCTGGCGACTGAAGCGGTGCGCGGATTCGGCAGCGAGTTTGATGAGCAGTTCCTGGCGCGCATGCGCCGCAAGCTCGGCTTCTTCACGGCGATGGAGGGCGACGCCGATCTGATCAGCCGCCTGCTCGCCTCGATGCAGCGCACGACCGCGGATTTCACGCTCATCTTCCGCGGTCTCGCGAGTGTCGCGCAGGATCCCGGGCGCGGCGATGAGCTGCTCAAACAGTTTTCAGCTGACAGCAACTTTGCAACCTGGCTCGCGGAGTGGACGGCGCGCCTGGCTGCCGATCGCGAGCCCGCGCCAGCCCGGATCGCGGCCATGCGCGCCGCCAATCCCGCCTTCATCCCGCGCAATCACCGGGTGGAGGCGGCGCTTACGGCGGCCGAGAGCGGCAATTACGGCCCTTTCAACTCGCTGCTCACCGTTTTGCAGCGCCCCTTCGATGACCAGCCCGGGATGGAAGCCTTTGCAGTGCCGCCCGATCCAGGGGAACGGGTGCTTCAGACCTTCTGCGGGACCTGACCGACCTGACCCGATCTGACCAGACCGTTCCTGAGAACCGGCGGCGTTGTGGTCCTGGTGCGGGGAGGCGAGGAGCCTCCACTGTGGTAGTACGGATCTGAGATTCTCCGCCGGTGGTAAGAAGTAGCAACAAGTAGTAAGGGGTGGGAACAAGTAGTAAGGATTCGTACCGCCGCCCAGATGACGCCGGAGCATGAATCCGGCGCGTAGCTGTCCCTTAGAATGCGGCTACTTCGTGACCGAGCGGGGATCGAGCGCTCCCGCTCGCTTTAGCTCATACAAATTAAAAGTAAATTCAATAAGTTACGGTATTTATCCGACGGCTCGCGCCATGACTTTTCGGTGACACTCCCCGCGCCGCCCGCCACTAGCATTGCCGGATGCAGCAGATCGGGGTCGTCGGGCTGTCGTATCGCCATGCCGGCGTGGACGACGTCGCGCGCTTTGCCGTGCCGCGCGCCGATATTCCCGCGCGGCTGGCGATGCTGCGCGAGGGACTGGACGCCGCCGAGGTGCTGTACCTGGGCACCTGCAACCGGGTCGAGGTGGTCTTTGCGCTGAAGGATGGCGAGGCGGCCGGCGATGCCCGCGCCGCCGTGTTCCGCGGTCTCGCGGGACGCGATCCGGGTCCTGCCGAGGCGGCGCGCGTACTGCGTGCCTGGACCGGGGAGGCTGCGCTGGAACACCTGATGCTGCTGGCCTGTGGGCTGGATTCCGCGCAGGCGGGCGAGCAGGAGATCGCCACGCAGTTGCGCGGGGCATGGGAAGAGGCCCGCGCTGCCCGCACCAGCGGCCCGCTGCTGGACCGCGTAGTCGGGGAGGCGCTGGCCATGTCCCGTCGCGTGCGGCGGCTGTCGGCCGGGGTGCAGACGCCGTCACTCGCGGACCTGGCTGCCGACCGGGTTCTCCAACACCTGAAACAACACCGCGGGCGTGTCGGCCTGCTCGGCGTCTCACCGATGACGCGCCGCTGCGCCCTGAAGCTGCAGGAAGCGGGGGTGTCGCTGGTCATCGTCAACCGCACCCTGGCGCGCGCGCAGGAGCTTGCCGCGCAGGTGGGCGGTGAGGCGCTGCCGCTCGCGGCGCTGCGCGAGCGACCGCCGGCGCTCGCGGCCCTGGTGATGGCCGCCGGCACCGATGCCGCGATACTGGACGCGACTGACCTCGCAAGACTCGCCGCCGCAGGTCCCGGCACCGCCGACCTGCCGGCGGGCGCACAGGCGGGCAACGGCGCCACGGCGCCTGCGGCCGGCCCGCTGCTGATCGACTTCGGCGTGCCGCCCAACGTGGATGCGGCGGCAGCCCGCGCTGCGCGGCTGACGCGCCTGGGGATGGACGCCCTGATCGACGCCGCGCAGGGGCGCCGGGTGGACGAACTGGTTCGACTGGCCCCGGTGCGCGCCGCGATCGACGAGCGCCTGGCGCACCTGCGCACCGAACTGGCGGCGCGGGCGCTGGGTCCGCGGCTGGCGGAGCTACGGGCGAGCTTCGAACAGATCGCAGGCGTCGAGGCGGCACGCGCGCTGGCGCATGAGTTGCGTACACTGGACCCGCAGCAGCGCGCGGGGGTCGAGCGGCTGGCGTCACTGCTGGCGCACCGGCTGGCGCACCTGCCGCTAAGCGGCCTGCGGGCGGCGGCAGTGCACGCGAGCAGCGATGCGGTGGAGGCTTTTTTTGGCGCACTCGACGCGGGTCGCGCCCATCACGACACGGAGAAATCATGACGAATGCTTCCATGGCCGCCGTGAGCGCCGCGACGCCGTACGCGCGTTCCGCCTCCTGGTTCGAGCGCGCCCAGCGCGTCATCCCCGGCGGGGTCAGCTCCCCGGTGCGCGCCTTCCGCGCGGTCGGCGGCACGCCGCTGTTCATCACGCGCGGCGCAGGCAGCCAGGTATTCGATGCCGACGGCAACGCCTACCTCGACATGGTGGGTTCCTGGGGCCCGCTGATCGCGGGGCATGCACATCCGGCGGTAGTGGAGGCGGTGACGCAGGCCGTGGCGCGCGGCACGACCTACGGCGCGCCGTGCGCGGCGGAGGTGGAACTGGCCGAACGGGTCACGGCCGCGTATCCGGCCGCCGAGCAGGTGCGCTTCGTGTCCTCGGGCACCGAGGCGGTGATGAGTGCCATACGCCTGGCACGCGCGTACACCGGCCGCGACCTGATCGTGAAGTTCGCCGGCTGCTATCACGGCCACGCCGATCACCTGCTGGTCGCCGCCGGCTCCGGACTTGCGACTTTCGGCCGCCCCTCCTCGGCCGGGGTGCCGGAGGCTTTCACCGCCTGCACGCGCGTGCTGCCGCTGGATGACGAGGCGGCCGCCGAGGAACTGTTCGCACGCGAGGGCCCGCGCATCGCGGCGCTGATCGTCGAGCCGTTCCCGGCCAACCACGGCCTGCTGGTGCAGCGGCCGGAGTTTCTCACCACCTTGCGGCGCCTGACACAGGAACACGGCGCGTTGTTGATTTTCGACGAGGTGATCTGCGGCTTCCGGTTGGCGCGCGGCGGCGCCGCCGAGGTGCTCGGCATCCGCCCCGACATGGCCACCTTCGGCAAAGTGATCGGCGGCGGCATGCCGGTGGGCGCCTTCGGCGCATCGCGCCGCATCATGTCGCGCCTGGCCCCGGAGGGCGACACCTACCAGGCGGGCACGCTCTCGGGCAATCCGGTGGCGATGAGCGCGGGCCTGGCGACCCTCGACCTGCTGGAACGCGAGTCCGGCTGGGCGCGCCTTACGGCGCTGGGCGCCGAGGCCGAGCGGCTGCTGGCGCCGGTGCTGGCAACGGCGCCTTACCCGCTGCAGCTGGTGCGCGCAGGTTCCCTGCTGTGGTTGTCGCTGCACGGCGGCGGTGCGCCACGCGATGCCACGCCGCTGTCGCCGCAGGAGACGGCGCGCTTCGCCGCGTTGTTCCACGCCATGCTGGCGCGCGGCATGTACCTGCCGCCCTCGGCCTACGAGGGCTGTTTCCTGTCGCTGGCGCATAGCCCCGCCGATCTGCAGCGCTTTGCGGCCGCGCTGCGTGAATCGCTCAGGGCGGCGGCGTGAGAGCAGCCTGGGCCCGGCGCTGACACCATGAAGACCCGGCAGACCCTGCAGCGCATCGCGCTGGCCCTGGTGCTGATCGCCGTGGTGCAGGCGCTGTGGTGGCTGTTCGACCAGCATACCTACGCCCTGCAGAAGGCGCGGGCCGCACGCGCGGCCTACACACAGCAGGCCGCCGCCGCGCAGGCGCTGCTGGATGCCGGCACGCCCGCGGCGCGGGTGCAGTCGCTGCTGCCGCAGATCAGTGTCAGCGACGGGCGGGCGCGGCCGAGCCGCGAGCTGGAGACGCAACTGCTGCAGGAAGAACAGCGTCGCAGCAATCAGTATGCCTGGGAGGGCGCGTTCTTCCTGCTGGCGCTTGGCGCGGGCCTGCTGGTGATCACACGCGCGCTGCGCGCGGAGGCGCGGGTGCTGGAGGAACAGGACAGCTTCCTGTCGCTGGTCTCCCATCAGTTCAAGACGCCGCTGGCGAGCCTGCAGCTGTCGCTGGAAACGCTGGCGCTGCGCGCGCCGCCGCCGCCGCAGGCGCGCACGCTCATCGACCGCATGCTCGCCGACGTGGCGCGCATGGAACTGATGGTCACGCAGATCCTGGAAAGTGCCCGCCTGGAACGCGGGCGCGTCGACTTCCGTCCCGAGCCCGTCGCGCTCGCGAGCGCGGTGGCGCACGTGGTCACGCAGCTGGACGAGCGCGCGCGGCGCCAGCAGATCAGCATCAACAGCGACATCGCCCCGCAGTTGCAGGTACTGGCCGACCCGCTGGCGCTGGACGTGGTGGTGCGCAACATCCTGGAGAACGCCCTCGCCGCCGTGGCGGCCGCGGGTGGCGGCAGTGGCACGGTGGCACTGACGGCGCGCACCCTGCCGGGGCAGGTCGAGCTGACCGTGCGCGACAGCGGTGTTGGATTCAGCGCCGCGGATGCCGCGCAGCTGTTCGAGCGCTTCACGCGTCTGCAGGTGCGTGGCGGGCACTACGGCACCGGGCTGGGACTGTTCATCGTGCGCCGCCTGATGGACCTGGCCCACGGGCGCGTCAGCGCCGCCAGCGAAGGACCGGGGAAGGGGGCGAGCTTCACCCTCACCTGGCCGGCCGCCGGGCAGGAGGGCGCATGAACACGCCAACCGTGACGGCGCCGGTGCTGGTGGTGGAGGACGATCCGCACCTCGCGGCAGGCGTGCTGGAGAACCTGCGCGCTGAGGGCTACGAGGTCAGCGCCGCCAGCGACGGCGAGCAGGCCCTGGCGTGGCTCAGCGGCAACGCCTGCGCCCTGATCCTGCTCGACGTGATGTTACCCGGCATCGACGGCCTGGCGGTGTGCCGCGCGCTGCGTGCCCAGGGCAACAACACGCCGGTACTGTTCCTGACGGCGCGCGGCGATCCTGCGGACCGCGTGCGCGGCCTGCAGGCCGGCGGCGACGACTACCTGGCCAAGCCATTTCACCTGCAGGAGCTGCTGCTGCGCGTGCGCGCCATCCTGCGGCGCTGGGAGTGGTACCGCGGCGCCGCAGCCGCCAGCGGCGCCCAGGTGCTGCTGTTCGGCGGCAACGAGGTGGACTTCCGCAGCTTCCGCGGCCGCTCCTGGAACGGCGAGGCCCAGGAGCTGACGGAGAAGGAGGCCATGATCCTCAAGGTGCTGGCCGGCCACGCGGGCGAGATCGTCTCGCGCGAGGACCTGCTGGAGCGGGTGTGGGGTTATGACGTGTTTCCCTCCACGCGCACCGTCGACAACTTCATCCTGCGCCTGCGCAAGCGCTTCGAGCGCGACCCGGCCAATCCGCAGCACTTCCAGACCGTCTGGGGCGTCGGCTACCGCTTCAATGGGGACGCAGCGCCATGAGCACGCCACGCATCCTGCGCATCGGCACGCGCGGCTCGCAGCTGGCGCTGTGGCAGGCGCGGCACGTCGAGTCCCTGCTGCAGGCGCAACCCGGGGCGCCGGCGGTGGAGCTGGTGCACATCCGCACCGCCGGCGACCTCCAGACCGAGGTGCCGTTGTGGCAGACCCCGGGGCGGGGATTCTTCACCCGCGAGATCGATCGTGCGCTGCTGGCCGGTGAAGTCGACATCGCGGTGCACAGCCTCAAGGACCTGACGACCGCCATCGAGGCGGGATTGACACTGGCGGCGGCGCTGCCGCGCGCCGATCCGCGCGATGTGCTGCTGAGCCGTGACGGCCGGGTCCTGGCGCAGCTGCCGCACGCGGCGCGCATCGGCAGCAGCAGCCTGCGCCGCCGCGCCTTCCTGGCGCATCTGCGCGGGGACCTCGAGCCGCTGGAACTGCGTGGCAACGTGCCCACGCGCCTGGAAAAGCTGCAACGCGGTGACTACGACGGCATCGTGCTGGCGGCGGCCGGGCTGACACGCCTGGGATTGCAGACGCACGTGAGCGAGTACCTGGCGGTCGACGCGTTCCCGCCGGCGGTCTCGCAGGGGATCATCGGCGTGTGCGCACGGGCGGAGGATGCCTTCACGCAGCGGTGGCTGGCGCCACTGGATGACAGGGAAGCGCGACTGGCGGCCACCGCCGAGCGTGCACTGCTGGCGCACATCGAAGGGGGCTGCCAGGTGCCACTCGGCGCGCTGGCGCAACTGGCGGGCGGGTCGCTGCAACTGTCGGGGAGTGCGTGTGCAGTGGACGGCTCGCGCCGGATCGATGCCCGCGCCACTGTAGAGCTGGGCGCCGCGGCGCACGAGCGCGGTCATCCCGCGCAGGAGATCCTGGCCCGGGCAGCGGCCCTGGGCGTGCAGGTGGCGGAGCAACTGCTGCAGCAGGGGGCGGCGCGACTGATAGACGTGCCAGGCCGCGCAGACCCGGGGCGCGCCTCGTGACGCCGCGCGGCGTCGCCGCGGCACTCTCGCCGGCCACTGCGCAACGGGCGGTGGTGGTCACCCGTGCGGAATCGCACGATGGCCCGCTGTGCCGCGAATTGAAGCGGCTGGGCCTGCCGGTGCTGCTGTGGCCGGCGGTGCAGATCCACGCCGCCGATCCGGCGCTGCTGCGCGAAGCGTTGACCCGGATCGGGCAGTTCGACTGGATCGTGTTCGCCAGCCGCCCCGCCGTCGCGGCGGTACTGGAATACCTGTCGGCTCCCCCGCCGCATCTGCGGGTCGCGGTGATCGGCACTGCGACGGCGAAGGTGCTGCGCCGGCGCGGCTGGTCGCTGGATGTGATCCCCCGGGATGCCAATGCGGCCGGCCTGGTGCAGGCCTTCGAGGCCTGGCAACGCGCCCAGCCCGACAAGGCAGCGCAGGGTGCGCGGCCGCGCGTGTTATATCCAGCCAGTTCGCGCGCGTTGCCGACGCTCGCGGCGGGTCTCACCCGGCTTGGCGCCGAGGTCACACAGGTTGAGGCCTACCGCACGGAGGGCGCGCCCCTGGATACCGCTGCCTGTCGCGAAGCGATTGCCGCGGGGCGTGTGGCCGCCGTCACCTTCACCAGCCCCTCCGCGGTGCAGGAACTGGCGCGGGCGCTCGGCGCAGAGGATTTCTCGCGGCTGTTGCGCGCGGCGCGCGCGGTGGTCATCGGTCCGACCACGGCGCAGGAACTGGCCCGGCACGGCCACGGCGCCGTACTCGCGCAGTCCGCGACGCTGGAAGGCGTCGCACGCGCCACCCATCAACTATTGAACACAGGATCCTAGCGATATGCCATTTCCCCAGGAGCGGCCGCGCCGCACCCGCCAGTCCGATGCGTGGCGCCGCATGGTGCGCGAGACGCGCCTGTGCGCCGACAGCTTCATCTACCCGATGTTCGTGGTTCCGGGCAGGCAAGTGCGCCATCCGGTCGGCAGCATGCCGGGGATTTTCCAGTTGTCGGTGGACCAGGCCGTGCTGGAGGCGCGCCGTGCAGAGGAGGCCGGTGTTCCCGCGGTACTGTTGTTTGCCGCGCCCGACCACAAGGATGCTGCGGCCAGTGCCGCCCTCGACCACCAGGGACTGGCGGCGCAGGCCATCAGCGCCATCAAGGCCGCCTGTCCGAAGCTGCTGGTGTGGGCGGATGTCTGCCTGTGCGGCGCCACCGATCATGGGCACTGCGGTCACGTCACGGCGCAGGGTGCGATCGACAACGATTCCTCGGTGGCGACACTCGCCGAAGTGTCGCTGAATTATGTCCGCGCGGGAGCCGACGCCGTGGCACCCTCGGACATGATGGACGGGCGCGTCGGCGCCATCCGCGCCCGGCTGGATGCGGCCGGCTTCAGCACCACGCCGGTCATCGCCTATGCAGCCAAGTACGCCTCGTCATTCTATGGGCCATTCCGCGAGGCGGCGGAGTCGGCGCCGGCCTTTGGCGACCGGCGCTCCTACCAGATGGATCCGGCCAACGCGCGCGAGGCGCTGCGCGAGGTGCTGCTGGACGTGGGTGAGGGTGCGGACATGGTGATGGTCAAGCCCGCCGGGCCGTATCTGGACGTGATCCGGCAGGTGCGCGACCGCGTGAGCGTCCCGGTGGTGGCCTACCAGGTCTCGGGAGAGTACAGCCTGATCAAGGCGGCCGCGGCCCAGGGCTGGATCGATGAGCGTGCCGCGGTGCTGGAGACCCTGACCGGGATTAAGCGAGCGGGTGCGGACCTGGTCATCAGCTACTTTGCGGTGGAGGTGGCGCAATGGCTGCGGACTTGAGCGGCGCACCTGCGGCGCCGGCCGCTGCGGCCGCGGGGACGCCGGCGTTCCTGGCGGCCTGCCAGCGGCAGCCCACAAGCCACCGTCCCGTGTGGATCATGCGGCAGGCGGGCCGCTACCTGCCGGAGTATCGCGCGCTGCGCGCCCGGGTGGACTTCGAGGCGCTGACCCGCACGCCCGAGCTGGCCGCGGAAGTCACGCTGCAGCCGCTGCGGCGTTTTCCGCTGGATGCGGCGATCCTGTTCAGCGACATCATGACGCCGCTGCAGGGCATGGGGGTGGAGATCACCTTCGCGCCCGGCCCGGTGGTGCGCGACCCGATCCGCAGCGAAGCGCAGATCGAGGCGCTGCCGCAGTTGGTGCCGCAGCGTGACGTGCCTTTCGTCCTGAAGACGGTGGAACTGGTGCGCGCCGGTCTGCCGCAGGGGGTGCCGCTGATCGGCTTCGCGGGCGCCCCGTTCACGCTGTTGTGTTACCTGGTGTGTGGCAAACCCTCCAAGGAGTTCGCGCCGGCGCGTAGCTTCCTGTACCAGCAGCCGCAGGCGGCGCAACGGCTGCTGACTCACCTTGCGGATGCGATGGCGCAGTACCTGGCGGCGCAGGCCGCCGCGGGCGCCCAGGCGCTGATGCTGTTCGAATCGTGGGCGGGACTGCTGGGGCCGCGCGAGTACCGGCAGTTTGCGCTGCCGGCGGTGCGCCGCGTGATGGCGTCCCTGCGCGCCGCGGGCGTGCCGCTGATCTACTACATGAACCAGGGCAGTGCGCTTACCAGCGCGGTCGCTGACCTGGATGCGGACGTGATCGGGGTCGACTGGAGAAGCGACCTGGCACAGGTTCGAAAGGAGCTCGGCGCAGGCAAGGCGGTGCAGGGCAACCTCGACCCCGCGGCGCTGTTCGCCGCCCCGCAGGAGCTGCGCCGCCACGTGGATGCGGTGCTGGCGGCCGCCGGGGATGCTCCCGGACACATCTTCAACCTCGGGCATGGGATCTGGCCGGACACCGACCCGGATGCCGTGGCGCGCCTGGTGGACTACGTGCATGAACGCCGCCAGTCCTGACACGGCCGCGGGGCTCGCCCCGGCGATGGCGGCGTACTGCCGCGATCTGCAGGATCGCGTGTGCGGCGCCTTCGAAGCCTTCGAGCCGCAGGCGCGCTTCAGCTCGAACCGCTGGTCAAAGCCTCCTGGCCACGCCCTGGAGGGCGGTGGCGAGTCGCGGCTGATGCGTGGCGCGGTGTTCGAGAAGGTCGGCGTCAACGTCAGTCACGTGTGGGGCGTCCTGCCCCCCGAGGCGCATGGCCAGGTGGCCGGTGCGCGCGAATCTCAGGGGCGCTTCACGGCCTGTGGCATCTCGCTGGTGGCGCACATGAGCAATCCCTACGTGCCGGCCGTGCACATGAACGTGCGTTACCTGTCGACCAGCCGTGCCTGGTTCGGCGGCGGCGCCGACCTGACACCGACCTTTCCATTCGAAGAGGACACCGCGGACTTCCACCGCGCGCTGCGCAGTGCCTGCGATGGGTGGCGGCCGGATGCCTATGCGCAGTTCAAGGCCTGGTGCGACCGCTACTTCTATCTGCCGCACCGGCAGGAGGCGCGCGGCGTGGGCGGGATTTTCTTCGACGACCTGGCCAGCGACGACCCGCAGGCGGACTTCGCTTTCGTACGTTCCGTGGGGGAGGCGTTTCTCGCCGTGTACCCGCCTCTGGTGGCGCGCCGCAAGGACACGCCCTTCGACGACGCAGCGCGCGAGCGGCTGCTGCTCAAGCGTGGCCGCTACGTGGAATTCAACCTGGTCTACGACCGGGGTACGAAGTTCGGCTTCAGCACGGACGCCGACCCCGAGGCCTACCTGATGAGCCTGCCGCCCCTGGTCAGGTGGTGAACGCCTTCTCCCAGGCGCAGGGCTTCCTCCAGGCGCAGGGTAACCGCGCGCACGTGCAGACCCTGGATCCAGGGGGAAGCGCCGAGGCGGCGCAGCATGGGGGCACGCGCGGCGGCGCGCCAGTGATTGCGCAGCACCGCGGCGATCGCATCGACCGTCCCGGAAGTGGGGAGCTTCAGTCCCCTGAGGGTGTTGTACTGTCCCATCTGCCGCTCCTTGAAGTCCGCTGTCGTCTGGCGTCCTTACCGGCGGGCACCTTGAACCCGCAGGTATGGAAGTTAACAGGAGTGACGTGACAACGGGGTTGCAAAAGCGTCGCACGGCGGCGACTTTTGCGCATTTAAACCCTTGGGGCCGAATCGTCCTCCAACTTACCGATGACACACGCCGAGCCGCAGGAAAGCCGGGTCGACTGGGAGGGGGCGCTGGTGCAACGCGCCCGGTCCGGGGATACCCGTGCCTTCGAGCGTTTGTACCGGGAGCACGCCGGGCGGGTTCATGGCCTGTGCCTGCGGATGACCCGCGACGCCGCGCTGGCCGAGGATTGTACGCAGGAGACCTTCGTGAACGCCTGGCGGGCCCTGGCCCGGTTCGAGACCCGCAGCTCGCTGTCGACCTGGCTGCACCGCATTGCGGTCAACGTGGCGCTGGCGAAGCGCCGCAAGAACCGGGATGTGGAACAGGTGGTGGAATCGCCGGACGAGGACGCGCCGGCCGCTGAGTGGATACTGGAGACTCCCATGGAAGTGCAGGACATCGAGATCGCGATCGGCGAGCTGCCCGAGGGGGCGCGCGATGCGCTGGTCCTGCATGCGTTGTACGGGTATTCGCACGAGGAGGCGGCCCGCATGCTGGGAATCGCCGAGGGGACCTGCAAGGCGCAGCTGCACCGGGCACGACGGCTGCTGCGCGACCGGCTGGACCTGGAGGTGGCGTGATGGACAAGGTGAAGTCGCTCGGCGAGCTGCCGCGGGCCATCGAGCCGGCGCGGGACCTGTGGCCGCAGATCGAGGCGCGAATCCGCGCCAGCCAGGCGGACGCCGCGCCGGCGGCCGATGCGGGTGAGGGGGTGGGCCCCGCGGCGCTGCCGTCCCGCGGCGCCCGGCGATTCATGGCGCAGCCGTGGCTTGCTGCCGCGGCGATGGTGGCGAGCGTGGCCCTTGGCGTGTGGATTGGCCGCGACTTGTTGTCCGGCCCGCGGGCGCCGCCCGTGGCGGCCCGCGCTGGGGCGACCGTGGCCGCCGCGCCCGGGGGGGCGCAGGCGAACCCGGCGGTGCTCGATGCGCCCACCGCGCTCGATGCGGCGTTCGTCAGCGATCCGCGCTTCGAGCGCCAGCGTGCCGCGCTGCTGCAGTCGCTGCAGGCGAAGATTGCAGCCCTGCCGCCGGCTTCGCGGGCGCGGGTGCTGTTCAGCCTGGAGACGATTCGCAAGGCCAAGGAAGACCTGGAGGCCGCGCTCGGCAAGGACCCGGGCAACGCGCTGCTGCAGGAACTGCTCATCAACACCTACCAGGATGAAATGCGCGTCCTCACGGATGTGCACACCGCCGGCGACACCGGCAGGGGGATCTGACATGTATCGCCGCCTTGTAATGATTGCCGCAGCGACCCTGCCGCTCGCGGCGCCGGCCGCAGCCGCAGAGCCGCACGATTTCCAGCAGGCCGTGCCTGCCGATGCGCGCGGGATCGTGGAAGTGAGCAACGTCAGCGGCACCGTCAAGGTCATGGGGTGGGAGCAGCCCCAGGTCAGTGTGACCGGGGAGCTGGGCAGCGGCGTGGAGCGCGTCGACGTCACCCACCAGCCGGGACGCACCGTCGTGAAGGTGATCCTGCCGCCGCATCTGCTGATGCGTTCCGGCGATGCCGAGCTGACCGTGAAGGTGCCCAAAGACAGTGAGGTGCATGTCTCTGCGGTCAGCGCCGACATCAGCACCACCGGTGTGCTGGGAGTCCAGCGGCTGAACTCGGTCAGCGGCGACATCCAGGCTGAACTTGCGGACAAGGATGCGGACCTGAAGAGTGTCAGCGGCGACATGATTCTCAAGGGGCACGGCCCGAGTGCGCGCTGGCACGTCAGCAGCATCAGCGGCGACATCCGCCTGACGGGCGCCGGCGGGGAGATCGAGGGCGGCACCACCAGCGGCAACCTGGTGGCGGGCCTGCAGAACGCCCGCTCGGTGCGCGTGCGGACCACGGCCGGTGACCTGAAGTTCACCGGTACGCTGGCGCGTGGCGCGAACCTGGATCTCGCCTCGATCAGCGGCGCCGTCACCCTGCACGCCGCAGCACCGGGCGGCTACCGCTACGAGCTGTCGACCTTCAGCGGCGACCTGCACAACTGCCTGCGCGCGGCCGGCGATACCGGCGAGGCCGTGGGCCATTCACAGCAGGGTACCTTCGGCGAGGGCGCCGGCAGCCTGCGCGTGAAGACCCTCAGTGGCGACGTGACGGTGTGCGACCACTGAGCAGGCACCGTGCGCGGCGATCCTGAAGCCCTGCCGGCAGCGCTGCTTGCCTGGCACGCGCGCGCCGGCCGGCACGACCTGCCCTGGCAGCATGAGCGCAGCGCCTACCGCGTGTGGGTGTCGGAAATCATGCTGCAGCAGACGCAGGTTGCCACCGTTGTTCCCTACTACCAGCGCTTCATGGAGCGCTTCCCCGACGTGCACGCGCTCGCAGCCGCGCCGCTGGACGAGGTGTTGCACCTGTGGGCCGGGCTGGGTTACTACGCGCGCGCGCGCAACCTGCAGCGCGCCGCGCAGCAGATCTGCGCGGATCACGACGGCCGGTTCCCAACAGACTTTGCCGCGGTGGCGGCACTGCCGGGCATCGGCCGCTCCACCGCCGGGGCTATCCTGGCCCTGAGCCGCGGCGAGCGCTACGCCATCCTCGACGGCAATGTACGGCGCGTGCTGTCGCGTTACTTCGCGGTCGAGGGCAACCCGGCCGACCGCGGGACGCTGGCGCGCCTGTGGCGACTGGCCGATGAATGCACTCCCGCGCGCGAGGTGGCCCGTTACACGCAGGCGATCATGGACCTGGGCGCGGGCGTGTGTACACGGCGCCAGCCACGCTGCGGTGACTGCCCGCTGGCGCCGGGATGCCTGGCGCGTTCACAGGGGCGCCAGCACGAGCTGCCCGCACCCCGCGGCGCGCGTGCGCGTCCCAGCAGGCAGACCTGCATGCTCATTGCCCTTGCCGGACAGTCGGTGCTGCTGCGGCGCCGGCCGCCCAGCGGCATCTGGGGCGGCCTGTGGTGCCTGCCGCAGTTCGAGACCGCCGAGGCAGCGCGGCAGTTTCTCGAGGAGTCGTTCGCCCTGAGCACACCCCTCACCCCGCTGGAAGAAGTCCAGCACGCTTTCACGCACTTCGACCTGCGCATCGCGCCGCTGCTGGCGCAACTGCCCGCCACCGCAAGTGCGCGCGCCCGGGCCAGCGACCTTCCCGGTGCTGCCGGGGGGGCAGTCATGGATGCGACGGAGTGCGTCTGGTATAACACGCGCGCGCCGGCGCGCCTGGGCCTGCCGGCGCCAGTCATGGCCTTGCTGCGGCGCTTCGGCGGCAGCGCGCCGGAAGGAGATTGAGCGTGGCGCGGACAGTGCAATGCGTGGTGTTGAAACACGAGGCGCCGGGCCTGGAGCGGGCGCCGTATCCCGGCGACCTCGGCAAGCGGGTCTTCGAGCATGTCTCGAAGGAAGGTTGGGCGCGCTGGCTGCAACACCAGACGATGCTCATGAACGAGTACCGCCTGACTCCCATCGAGCCGAAGGCGCGCAAGTTTCTCGAGGGGGAGATGGAAAAGTTCTTCTTCGGCGCCGGTTCGCAGGCGCCCGAGGGTTTTCAGCCACCGAAGCCGTAGGTCGCCCTGCCAGACGCCGCTGGCGGATGCGCGAAGGTCCGCGCTTACAGGTGGATCAGCCCGCGCTTGTGCGCGACCGCGACCGCTTCGGTGCGGCTGATGGCATCGAGCTTGGTCAGGATCGCCTTGACGTGAGTCTTGGCGGTGCCTTCGGTGATCGACAGCCGGCGCGCGATGTCCTTGTTGCTGCGGCCCTCGGCCACCAGCTGCAACACGTCCAGCTCACGCTGGGTCAGGCTCGGCTTCGCCATGCGCTGCAGCGCCTTGGCCGCCACCGTCGAGGAGGTATAGGGCCGGTCTTCGCTGACCGCGCGGATGGCGGACAGGATTTCCTGGCGCGGCGCATCCTTCAGCAGATAACCCTTGGCGCCCTGCGACAGGCACTGGAAGATGTCCTCGTCGCCGTCGTAGGTGGTCATGATCAGGATGCAGGCCTTGGGGTGCGCCTCCAGCACGCGCTGCACCACCGCCACGCCGTCGCGCTTGGGCATGCGCAGGTCGAGCACCATCACGTCGGGGCGGTGCTGGGCATACAGCGCGATGGCTTCGTCTCCGTCGCCCGCCTCGGCCACCACTTCCATGTCAGGCTGCTGGTTGACCATGGCCGCCAGCCCGTCGCGCACCACCGGGTGATCGTCGGCAAGCACGACGCGGATCTTCGGTTTCAACTCGGCCGCCATCAGGCGGCCTGCTTCAGGATGCGCACACTCACGCGCGTGCCGTGGCCTGGCTGGCTCTCGATGCTCCACTCCCCGCCGATCGCACCCGCCCGCTGGCGCATGCTCGACAGACCGAAACCCTCGCGCGCGTACTGTTCCGGCCGCTGCTCCATGCCGACGCCGTCGTCGGCCACACTCATCTCCCAGTGCGCATCCTCGGTGAGCATGCTGATGCGCACGGTGTGCGGGTGCGCGTGGCGCACGGCGTTGCTCACCGCCTCCTGGGCGATGCGCAGCAGTTCGTGTTCGTGCTCGGGACGCAGCCCGGTGGAGATACCGCCGCCCTCGAAAGTGCAGGTGACGCCGCCGGGGACGGTGGAGCGCTCGGCCAGCTGCCGCAGCGCCAGCTCCAGTCCCTTGCGCCGCGTCTGGTCCAGGCGCAGTGCCATGACCGAGCGGCGCGCGTCCGCCAGGCCGTCGCGCGCCAGTCCGCGTACGCGCGAGAGGATCAGCGACAGCGCGCTGTCGCGCTTCTTGCACAGCGGAAACTCCTCGGCGGCGCCCAGCTGCATGAGGATCCCGGTGAAGGCCTGCGCCAGGCCGTCGTGGATCTCCTGGCCGATGCGGGCGCGCTCCATGAGCACCGCCGCTTCCTTCGCCGCCGCGGCCACCCGGGTGAGCTGTACAGCAAGTGTCGCCTGCTGCGCCAGCGCCACCAGCAGCTCGCTGCGCTGCACGTCGGTGGCCAGGCGAGTGAAGCTCATGGCCAGGAAGCCGATGTTCTGGCCGCCGAAGATCAACGGGTACAACACGGTGCTGAGGGCGCCGCTGCGCCTCTGGAACGCCAGCAGACCCGGCCAGATCTCGTCGCTATCGCTGGCGATCTCCAGGTGCACCGGTGCGTTGAGGGCCGCGATGCGCTGCGTGAACACCGAGCCGGCCACCGGAATGGTGCGCGGCATGAACGGTGTCGCCAGCTCGCCGCCACGCGCGTGCGCCACGATCGCCCACTCCTGCGTGGACTCCTTCAGGACAATCACCGCGCCGGAAATGGCGTCGAACTGGCGGGTCGCCTCCAGCAGCATGTGGCCCATGAAACTGTGCAGATCGGTCTGTCCGGCAAGCCGCTCCAGGTTGGCGCGGATGACGGCGTTGGCGCGCGCCAGCTCCGCGGCGCGTTCCTCGGCGGCACGCTCGCGTTCGCGCCGCACGTCGTCCACCAGCCGCTCGCGGTGCAGGGCGGCGCCGATCACACCCGCCGCGGTCTCCAGCGCCGCGAGCTCCGAGGCATCGATGGGGCGCTCCTGTCGCGCGTTGTCGAATCCGAGTACGCCGATGAATTCGCCGGCGAGGAAGATCGGCACGATGGCCTTGGTGAGCGCATGCGCTCCGTGCACGACACCGAGGGGGGCGAGTGCTTCCGGGCAGACGTCCACTTTGCTGAAACACACGCTGCGGCCAGCCCGCAGTTCCTGGAACACCGGGGTGCAGCTGTCCTCGGCCATGCAGATCGTCGTGCCCACCGACATGGGTGAGTTGACGCCCGGGGCGCTCCACGCGGCGGTGACGACCAGCTGCGGCTGGCCTTCGTCGCCGCGTCGCGATTCCATCACCTTCACACTGTCGACGTGCGCCGCTTCACCGAGCAGCGCCAGCACGTCGGGAATGGCGGCACGCAGGTCCGGCGCCTCCAGCAGCAGGCGGCTGGCGCGGGCCGAGGCCACCAGCAGACGCTCGCGCGCATGCAGGGACTCGCTGACCCGGGCGAGCTCGCCGGTACGCAGTGCCGGCTGGCCCAGGTATTCCAGGCCGGTATCTTCCAGGGACTTCGCGTCGGCGTTCATGACGGGCGGTCTCGCATCGGATGGCGCAGGTGCATTGCACAGTCTAGCGCGCCCGCCGGGACTGGCGGCGGGGTCGCGCTTCACCCCGCGGGGCAGATGCTCACCGGAAAGGCAATGCCCCTTCTGCTCCGCGCGGGGCGACTGCCGGCCCGAAAACTTGTAAATCAAGTACTTGACTCCACCGGGCTGTGTCCCTGATACCCGGACCTCAGGGAGATTGTAGGGGGCCGGCCCACGGACAGGCATGTCCCGGCCGGCGGAGCCCGGGGGAGCCCAAGGGTAGGGGGGGTACTCCTCTTTATAGATAGTCTGTCCGGGGGTAGGTGTGAGCGCGTGGGACTTGCCTGGCGAGGGGACTGCGGGCCTAATACGCGGCCTTCCTTCAAACGGCGGCCGGGTAGCTCAGTTGGTAGAGCAGCGGATTGAAAATCCGCGTGTCGTTGGTTCGATTCCGACCCCGGCCACCATTCAAATCAAGAAGTTAGAATGACAGGGGGTTCGTCCGGACGGGCGATGTACCCATTTTGTATCCATCTGGCGATTCGAACGCGGCGGCCAAGTGCTCCTGCCACATTACCGGGAAGATGTTCGACGGCATCAAGAAAGCCCTACGGAAGAACGTCTCCCCGGAGGATTGGCTTGCAACCGACGAAGCACGCATGTATCGCAAGATCGCCGCCCAGTTCGCGGAGCACATGGACCGTGAACTACAGCCAAGACGAATATGTCCGAGGCGACGCCAGCACGAACGCGATTGAGGGTTCTGTTCAGGCATTAGGGTTTTGCCTTTGAACCCTTTTTGGGCTTAGCGGATACCGTGAATAGGTCGTGCTGTTTGTCCTCGCCGTGTTCGACTTGGGCCTTCTTGAACGTGAGAGCACCAGCATCCAAGTTTGGATACCGCGCAGAGTCCTTCTTCTCAAGTAGGCTCTCAATGGTGAGAAGCTGAATCTTCGGAAACTTCGAATCCTTGTTAAACGCGGACGTGTAGAAGCCAGCAGCCGCTGCTTCTGTGATCATTGGCTTTGTGGCAGGCGAGATGCTTATGAAGACGCCGATTTCAGCCTTCTGCTGTTCAACGACAGTGATAAGTTCCCGAACCATCTTCACATCGACGTTTTCTCCGCCTTTGACCGACACGACGATCTTCTTTGTCTTATTCAACTCATCGCTGAAATAGATCAAGCCATCAACGCCGCCGTCCGCGCCCTTCTTCTTGCCGGCGTATGGTTGTGCGTTGACCAGAGAACATGCCCACCACTGAAACTGGTACTTATCACGGTCTGCCAGATCCTTGGCACCATCCAAATCCTTCGGTGTGCCATGGACCTCGAAGGCAATCATAGGAAACGCATCCTTCAGGCGCTTCTCAATGAGCGATATTGCTAGATGTGTGATGTCGATACCGATCCACTGACGGCCTAGCTTCTGCGCCGCATGAACAGCGGTCCCACAACCACAGAACGGATCAAGCACGACGTCCCCTGGCTTGCTAGACGACTTTACGATTCGTTCCAACAAACCAATCGGTTTCTGTGTGGGATACCCTAGACGCTCAGGGTCAGTGGTGCCAAGCCATCGAACGTCGGCATCAATCACGTCCTCGCTGCCGTAGACGGTGCCCTCCGTGGGCGGCGTCAACTACTTCTTCCTCTGACGACGACTATTTCTTCCGGTCTCGTTTTCTTCATCAGTGGTCTCACCCGCAGCGCAGTCTGACCGGCCGAAGGCCGGTCAGAAGCGCTGTTTTGCG
>JAFEDT010000007.1 GCA_018241445.1 Pseudomonadota bacterium | reverse complement strand
CGGTTGCCTGTGAAGACTGAACACCTTCCACCTTGGCACTTTGATGCCGTCGGCCCGGAGGGTCCACTTCCTCACCTGTTCACCTCAACCTTGAAGTGGGAGGCGTCCATACCATTTCCTTTCAGCGGCCGCGATCGCGCCAGGCGCAACCTGCGCTTCAGGCAGGTGCGCCGTCGGGACGGTGCTGGCTGACCGAGCGGCCGTCACCGTCGCGCAGGTTGCGGAATACCAGCGACGATACCAGCGTCGCGGCCCCCATGGTCAGGAAAGCCAGGTGGATGCCGTGGATCATCTGCGGCGCAGTGCTATGGAAGCGGTCGGGCAGGAACAGCCCCGTCACCAGGGAGGCGGCCGCGACCCCGAAGCTGATCGCCATCTGCTGCGCGGTGCTGGCGATGGTGCTGGCGTCGCCGGCCGAGTCGGCACTGACATCGGCATAGACCAGCGAGTTCATGCTGGTGTACTGCATGGAGGTGAAGAAGCCGTAGACCAGTGCCTGCAGCACGATCAGCCACACGGGCGTGTGGATGCCGATGGTCGCGAAGCCGAAGATCATTACACCCAGCAGCACGGTGTTGGTCACCAGGATGCTGCGGAAGCCGTAGCGTGCCAGCACTCCGGGCAACAGGAACTTCAGGCACATGGCCGCGATCGCCGGCGGCATCTGCAGCAGGCCGGACTGCAGCGGGGTGTAGCCCAGGCCCACCTGGTACAGCAGCGGCAGCAGGAACGGCATGCCGCCTATGCCGATGCGGGTCAGGTAGCTGCCGGTGACCGCGGTGCGGAAGGTGCGCACCCGCAGCAGTGACAGGCGCAGCAGCGGCTGCGGTACGTGCTCGGCGTGCAGGCCGTAGGCGAACAGCAGCAGCGCCGCCAGCAGCAGCAGGGCGGCAATCTGCGCGCCCCCCATGGAGTGTTCGCCGAACACCTCCAGTACGTACGACAGCAGCGCCACCCCGGAGCCGAACAGCACCATCCCCACCAGGTCGGGCGGGGTGCTGTGTGGCTGGCGAAAGTCGGGCAGGTGCCGCCACGCCAGGTACAGGCCAACCAGTCCGATCGGGATATTCAGGAAGAAAATGACACTCCAGTGCAGCCAGGCGGTGATGAAGCCGCCGGCCACCGGCCCGAGCATCGGGCCGATCAGGCCCGGGATGCTCATGAAGCTGATGGCGCGGACCAGGTCCGACTTGGGGAAGGCGCGCACCAGCGTCAGGCGGCCGACGGGCACCATCATGGCGCCGCCGCAACCCTGCAGGATGCGGCACGCCACCAACAGGTGCACGTTGCGCGCCAGGCCGCACAGCAAAGAGCCGACGGTGAACACCAGGATCGCGCCACTGAATACGCGCCGTGTACCGAAGCGATTGGCCATCCAGCCGCTGATCGGGATGAACACCGCCAGGCTCAGCGTATAGCTGGACATCACCGCCTTCAGGCTCAGCGGCGGGACAGCCAGTGCGTCGGCGATGCTCGGCACGGCGGTCGCCAGGATCGTGGTGTCCAGTGACTCCATGAACAGCGACACCGCCACCAGCCACGGCAGCATGCGCAGGACGTTGGCGCTGGGACCTGGCGGACCGGGGGTGAGCGGCGCGGCAGCGGGTTCTGGGGACACTGGCACCATGAATTATGGGCAGAGCCACAAGGCCGCTGCAATTCTGCCCGTGATCGCGCGACAATCCGCAGACAAGGGCGGCCCGCGCGCCCGGTGAATGTGAACAGATGTGTGTGAGAGGCAGTCCGTGACCCAACTGAGCCGCAAGGCAGCCGACTTCGACCACTGGATCCGCACGTCCTTCGTGCAGATGAACACCGAGCTGGAAGAGCTCTACTTTGCGCAGGAAGACCGCGCGCGCGTGGTCGGCACCGGGGAGGCGATCAAGGCACGTCTGCGCGATGAGGGGCGGGTGCACGTCACGGCGCTGCTGGCGGAGGGCAACACCGGTGACGGTTTCGAGAGCGCCTTCGGTGTGCTGGGCAGCGTCGGCATGTACCTGGGCGCCTTGCGCCGCCACGAACTGACCAACCCGGCGCGCGAGGAGCGTTCGCCGTTCCCCGAGGCCTCCTCGCTGGCCTTCCATGTGGGCGCCTCGCTCGGCATGGCGCCGCGCTTCGCCACCGCGCACCTGGCCACACACAACCGCGCCGTCGCCGGCCTGCGCAAGAGCTTCACTTCGCTGCCGGACGAGTTCCTGTTCATCGACGAGAACACCCGCGGCATCCTGGCGCTGCAGGCGGCGGCCGATGCCCTGACGCGCATTGTGCACCTCGGTGTCTCGAGCCCGGTCGCCGACCTGCCATTCGCGGCCGCATCGCAGGCACTGCGCGCGGTGATCGCCACCAACGAACGGCTGTACCAGCGGCTGGATTTGCAGCGCTTCTTCTACTGCGTGCGGCCCTACTACAAGCCGTACCGGGTCGGGCGCCAGGAATATCGCGGCGCCAATGCCGGTGACTTTTCCGGCATCAACGAGATCGACCTGCTGCTGGGCCTGTGCCGGGCCAACGACGCCTATTACGCCGGGCTGCTGGTAGACAAGATGCTGTTCATGCTGCCCGCCGACCAGGCGCGCCTGCGCGAGTGCATGACCTACCGCAGCCTGCTGGATGAGTTGCTGGCGCTGGCGCCGGCGCACGCGCGCGCGCCCTGGTTCCGCGCCAACGCCACGGCCTTCCTGGAGGTGGTGCAGCTGTTCGGGGAGACCGCCCGTCAGCACCACGACCAGTTGGTGAAGCGTTTCATCGAGCAGCCGGCCGCGCAGTTGCCTCCGGAGAACCTGCAGGGAATCACCGCCAGTGGTCCGCCACTGCCGGTACTGCTGCGCTCGCTGGAGCTGCTGCGCGACATGCGCCTTGCCGCCGAGCGCACCGATGTCGCCACGCGGCATGCCGACCTGGCGCGGCTGCGCGCCGCCGTGCAGTAGGCCAGGATTCCGGCGGGGTATGCGGCGCCGCTACGTCACGGTGGATGTGTTCACCGACCGGGTGTTCGGCGGCAACCCCCTGGCCGTGGTGCTCGATGCGCAGCAGCTGGACAGCGCGCGCATGCAGGCGATTGCCGCGGAATTCAACTACTCGGAAACCACCTTCGTGCTGCCGGCGTCCCGGCCGTCCCACGATGCGCAGGTGCGCATCTTCACCCCGCGCAGTGAAATGCCGTTCGCCGGCCACCCGAATGTCGGCACTGCGGTGGTGCTGGCGCACGAGTTGCAGCGCTCGGGGCGCCCCGTGCCGGAGCGCTTCCTGTTCGAGGAGGTGGCCGGCACGGTGCCCGTGCGGCTGCTGCGGGCGGGTGGGGAGGTGGTCGGCGCCGAGCTCACCGCACCGCAGGGTCTGGACCTGGGCGCGTGCGTCACCACTGCCGATGCCGCCGCGAGCCTGTCGCTCGCCGCCGATGACATCGACAGCGAGGTGCACGCGCCGCGGGTGGCCTCGGTGGGGGCGCGATTCCTGATCGTGGCGCTGCGCAGCGCGCACGCACTCGAGCGCGCGCAGCCGGATGTGACCACCCACCGTCGGCTGCTGCCGCCGCTGGCAACGGATGCGGTGTTCGCCTGGTGCCGCGGCGCAGAGGCGGGGCAGCTGCAGGCGCGCATGTTCGCGCCGCTGGATGGCGTCGTGGAGGACCCGGCAACCGGCATCGCCACGGCCGCCGCCGTGGCGATGCTGGCACGGACCCTGGCGGCGCCCGACGGGGAGAGCCAGTGGCAGGTGCAGCAGGGAGTCCAGATGGGACGCCCGAGCCTGCTGCTGGCCCGCGTACACAAGCGCGCCGGCGAGGTGACCGCCGTGCACGTGGGCGGCCGTGCCGTGCCGGTGATGAGCGGCATCCTGCAGGCCTGAGGAGCCCCGCCGGGGCTGGCGGATTTGCTTGCGCGCGTCCGCCCTGGGATCTCGCGCAAATCGCGTCACCTTTGTCACTCACACGCAGCCGGCTTTGCCTGTCAGGGTAAGCGCGTACCGGCCCTCGCCTGTGGCGCGGGCAACCGCATCACACGCAAACCCTCAGGAGACAGAAGCCATGACGAAGCAGACCAGGACCGCGACGACAAAAGAAACCGACCCGTCGGCTGGACCGGCCGTCATGCACACGCCGCCGGTCGTCTCGCGGCAGAGCTGGGAGGCAGCGCGCGAGCAGATGCTGGTGAAGGAAAAGGCGCTGACGCGCGCTCGCGACGCGCTGGCCGCCGAGCGCCGCCGCATGCCGTGGATGGCTGTCGAAAAGCAGTATGCGTTCGAAGGGCCCGACGGCGCCGCCACACTGCTGGACCTGTTCGAAGGCCGCCGCCAGCTGATCGTGTATCGCGCCTTTTTTGAACCCGGGGTGTTCGGCTGGCCTGAGAATGCCTGCCGCGGTTGCTCACTGGGCGCCGACCAGGTTGCCCACCTCGCTCACCTGAACGCCCGTGACACCACCCTCGCGTATGTCTCGCGCGCCCCGCAGCCGAACATCCGTGCACTGAAGGCGCGCATGGGCTGGCGGATGCCCTGGTACAGCATCACCGACAGCTTCGACGCCGATTTCGGTGTCGACGAATGGCACGGACACAACGTCTTCTTCCGCGACGGCGCGAGCGTGTTCCGCACCTATTTCATCAGCAGCCGCGGCGATGAGGCGCTGGGCACCACCTGGAGCTACCTGGACGTGACTCCCCTGGGTCGCCAGGAGGTCTGGGAGGACTCGCCGGCGGGCTATCCGCAGGGGCGCCCCTACAAGTGGTGGAACTGGCACGACAACTATGCGGCCGAAGCCGCGCCCAACGCGAAGTGGGTGCAGGTGTCCGACGCCGGAGAGGCCGCGTTCCGCAGCCAGGATGCGGCAGTGACGGGCTGACCTGCCGCGGCGAGGGTCTATCCTGCGCGGGCGGGCCCGTCCGACGGTGGGCGCTGGCCGCTGTCCCGGTGCAGGGATCGCGTGGCGCGGAACTCTTCCAGCGCCAGCGGTCCGCGCTCACGGCCCAGCCCTGATGCTCCGAAACCCCCGAATGGAGCATCGGGGTGGGTATGTGCCCCGTTGATGCTGACACTGCCGGCGCGCACGCGGCGCGCGACGGCCATGGCCTGTGCCTCATCCGCGGACCACACTGCGGCGGACAGGCCGAAGGGCGTGGCATTGGCCAGCTCAACGGCGTGATCCAGGCCGCGGTAAGCCATGATGACCAGCACGGGCGCGAAGGCCTCCGTCTGCACGATTTCCAGGGCAGGGTCGGCCGTTGCAAACACTGTGGGAGGCACGAAGTAGCCGCGCGCGGGGCGTGGTGCCCCGGCACCGCCGGCGAGGAGGTGCGCCCCCTGTTGCACAGCGGTGGCGATGAGTTGCATTGCGCGGGAACGCTGCGCAGCGCTGATCAGCGGGCCGAGTTCCGTCTGCGGGTCAAGCGGGTCGCCGCTGCGCAGGGCGCGTGCGCCGGCGGCCGCCAGCTCGCAGGCCTCGCTGAACTGCGCCTGTGGCACCAGCAGGCGTGAGGAGGCCGTGCATGTCTGGCCGGCGTTCTGGAAGGCCTTCTGCAGCGTACCGCTGACTGCCCGTGCGAGCGCAGCATCCGGCAACACAACGCTGGGAGACTTGCCGCCCAGTTCCAGCGAGACCTTCTTCAGAAGTCCGCCGCCGATCGCGGCAATCTGGCGTCCGACCGCCGTGGAACCGGTGAAGGAGATGACCTCGACTTGGCGGTCGCGGATCAGGGCCTCACCGGTGGCGGCCCCGCCGAACACGACGTTGAGCACGCCCGGCGGCAGGCGCGCCCGTTCGAAGGCGCCCACCAGCGCCGCGATGGAGGCGGGGGCTAGCTCGCTGGGTTTCAGCACCACGCTCGCGCCACTCAGCAGCGCCGGCACGATCTTGGTGGCCGCCAGGTACAGCGGGTAGTTCCAGGGTGTGACGCAGGCGGCGACGCCGATGGGGATCTGTTCCACCAGCGTGCGCCCCGGTCCTTCCTGTGGCTGTTGCTGCTGTGCCCAGCGTGGCGCCTGCAACAGCGTGTGGATCGCGGTCTGCACGTGCAGACGTCGCGACTGCGCGATCGGCGTGCCGACCTCGGCACTCAGGGTTCGCGCCAGCTCATCGGCCTGCGCCACCAGTGCCTCGCCCGCCGCAGCCAGGATCGCGGCGCGTTCGCCCATGGGCCGGGCCGACCATGCCGGCAGTGCGGCGGCGGCGGCGGCGGTTGCGAGGCGCACCTGGTTCACCGTGGCGAAGCGCACGGCCGCGGATGGTTCTTCGGTGGTGGGGTTGTACAGGGTGATTTCGTCCCCCTGCGCGGGGTGCCAGCGGCCGTCGGCGTAGAAGTTATCAAAGCGTTGCATCCGCCAATCCTATACCCGGTGCCACTCCTGCACGCTGCGTATCGCGCCTTCGATGCCCGCGGATTCCAGCTGTGCGATCAGCTCGCGCGCCTGTCGGGCGGTTGGGGCAAGCGAGGGCGCCGACTGGTCCAGGTCGTGCGGCGAGCCCGCAAGGGCTACGACTTCCGTCACCGGCACCGCGCGCACCTGGCGATGGCGCAACAGCAGGCGGTACACGGCAAAGTAGAGTTCCGGCGAGTACGACAGGTCATTACGGTCGCGTGCAACTCCCAACACATCGGCGGTGTCGAGCACCTGCCGCCACAGCGCATCCACCAGCGGCGGCGGGGCGTTGTTGCTGTCGAGAGCGTGGCGGTGCTGCGCGCTCTCCTGCGCGCGCGCCACCTCGATCGCACTGCGCACGGCGCGCGAGGGCTGCGGCACGAGGAACAGCGTGTCGCTCCCGGCGAGCAGGGACTCCGCGGCGTCGCTCACGACGCGGGCCAGTTCCACGAAGCGCCCGCCGATCAGCGGCGCCTCGATCACCAGCAGCGATTCCGCGGTACGCACCTCCTTTGACCACAGTGAAAGTGCCTGGCGCGCCCACAGGCCGGCGGCACGACGGATCACCGGGTGAGTCACGTCGTCGATCTCCGGGTAGCTCGCGAGGATCGCAGGCTGCTCGAAGGCCAGGCGCACGACGTCCCACTCCATGCGCTGCACGCGGCGTCCGCGCAGGCGGGCGAGCAGGACCTGCTGGTGCAGGAACAGGCTCTTGCCGACACCCGGGATGCCGCAGATGACCACACAGCGGGCTCGCGACGCCGCCTCCTCGAGCACAAGCCGTGCGGCAGTGCCTGCCGCGAAGACCGGTTCGATGCTGTGCACGTGAGGCTCTTCGCGATCGCTGCGCAGTATCAGCGGAACTGGTCCACGCTGGGCATGTCACCGACCGGGACTTCGATGAGCGTCGGCAGGGCCGCGCCGAGCGCTTCGCGCAGGGCGGGCGCGAGCTGCTGCGGGTTGTGGGCGCGAACTGCGCGCGCACCGAAACTGTGCGCCAGTTGTACGAAGTCCGGGTTGACCAGGTCGGAGGCGATGATGCGTCCGCCGTACAGGTCGCGCTGCATCTGCTGCACGTTGCCGTACTGGTTGTTATTGAACAGCACCGTCACCAGCGCAATGCGGTGCTGTACGGCGGTGGCGAGTTCACAGGCGGCGAACAGGAAGCCGCCGTCACCGGCCAGGGAGACCACCGGCAGGTCCGGGCAGGCGGCCTTGGCGCCCAGTGCGCTGGGGAAGCCCCAGCCCAGGGTGCCCATGTAGCCCGTGGAGAGGAAGGTGCGCGGCCGGTAGACCGGGTAGACCAGCCGGCTGGCAAAGCCCACCTGTGTGAGTTCGTCCACCAGGATGCCGTGCTCGCCCAGCTCCTCGCGGATGACCTCGAGGAAGGAAATTTGCGGCTGCAGCACCGCGCTGCGCTGCCGCCACTCGCTTTGCAGCCGCAGCAGCTGCGCATCGCGCGCCGGCCGCGCGCCGCCCAGCGCGCGCACCCGTTCCACCAGGTGAGGCAGTGCGTCCTCGAGCCGCGCCGTGACGGCGATGTCGGGCCTGCGCAGCAGTGCGTGGCTGGCCGGATCCACGTCGATCCGCAGCAGCTTTTGTCCCGCGACGCGTTCCCAGCCCTGCAGCGGGATGCGCATTGTGCTGCCGAGCGCCAGCACCGCATCGCTGCTGCGCCACAGATCCCGGGCCGCGGGCAGCACGAAGCTCAGCGAGCTGCGGCTGTCCATCACGCCGCGCCCGGTGCGATAGCTGACCACCGGGGCCTGCAACAGCGCCGCCAGCGCCCGTACGTGCTCTGCGCTGCCCTGGGCGCCGGACCCTGCGAACAGCAGGGGCGCGCGGGCCTGCGCCAGGACGGAGGCGACCCGCTCGATCCCGGCCTCGTCCACGGGCAGGGGTGGCGGCTGCAGCGCGACAGCGGGGAAGTCGGGCACTGGCGCGGACTGCGCCAGCACGTCCATCGGGATTTCCAGGGCGACCGGTCCCGGCCGGCCGGCCGCGAGCGCCTGGACCGCCGCCGCGAACAGCCGGCCGACTTCCGCCGGATGCTGGATGCGGGCGGCGAAGCGGGTGAGCTGGCGCAGGATCGCCAGCTGGTCAGGGATCTCGTGCAGGGCGCCTGTGCCGCGGCCGATCTGCGCCAGCGGGATCTGTCCGACCAGGAACAGCACGGGCGCGTTGAGTGCCTGTGCGGTGGCAAGCGCGGCGCCCGCATTGAGCAACCCTGGTCCGGGCACCACGCTGCACACCTGGGGTCGGCCTGTGGCCAGCGCCGCGCCAAGGGCCATGTAGGCGGCGCCCTGCTCATGGCGCGTGTGGACGATGCGCAGCTCACTGCGCCGGTCGTAGAAGGCGTTGAAGAGCGCGTCGTTCTGCACGCCGGGCAGGGCGTAGATGGTCGTGAGCCCGTGGCGGATGAGCCGCTCGGTGAGCGCCTCACCGCCGGTCATGCTGCGGCCCTGTCCCGCGGCTTCCATCATCAGACCTCCAACCGATCGCGACCCGCGATCACTTCCCATCATAGTGAAACGCGGCCGCGCTGCGGAGAATCCTGACAGCGCCGGCAGGGTGGGGGAAGGAGTGTTTACAGGGGCGACCGCAGTGCCTCCCAGGCCGCCTCCGCCGATGTCGGGAGATGATGCGCGAGTGCTGCCAGTGCACGGCGCAGGTGTCGTAGCGCGCTCCTGGGTACGCTCGCCAACGCATCCTCCACGGCGCCAGGGAATCGTTCAACGACGGCTTCCACGAGCGTAGCGGCCTGCCGCAGATCCTTCGCGGGTTTGCTGGTCGACCTGCTCCTGAGCTGGGACACGATGAGTTTGTGGATCGCGTAGCGTTCCGCGACCGGTACGCGCACTCGGACAACCCCATGGGGGCTCAATATCGGCACTTCCATCGAGTTTCCCAGCAGGTACCGAAGGTAAGGCAGCCCCTGCGCATGGGCTTTCAGTTCCGGCACCGCGATGGTCGGATAACTTTCATCGGGCGAGGGCACCAGCAGATCGACCTTCAGTCGTGAGCCCCCGGGTTCGGCATACGAGGTCGAGTGCCCACGGCGGTTCAGCGAGGGTACCTCGAAGAACCGGATTCCGGTTTCGCGGAGCATATCGAGAAATGCCGGTATTCCAGGAAGGACCAGCTGCTCCCGCCGTGCAATGTCCACGTCTTCAGTTGCGTAGGGCACTGCTCTGGCGCCCATCGCATTCAGCAATGCGCCAAAGGCGTGAGAGCCGATCAGGAGGGCGCCGGCCCGGAACAACCCGTGGTTGTGCAGGCTGGCGAGCGTGGAAAACGTCTTGCGGTCGACACTGGCGAATCCAGCACGCGCTAGTATCCTGACCCTGGCAATCGTCGCGTTGGCGGATTCGATTCTGTCACGTAAGGCGCCAACACGGGCGATTGCGGCCGGATCGTCGGTTGTCCCCAGATAGGTCTCGTGGCGTCGGCCGACTCCATCCGAATACCGGTGCACCCAATATCTGGTGCCGTTCTCGTTGCTGCGCTGCGTGAGCGCTCCGGGGGATCCCAGGAATGCCTCGCGCTGCTCCGCTGCGGTGCTTTCCAGTTCCGCGAAGAGCAGCGTCAGGGCCCGTTCATGGGGGGAAGTGAGTGCGGCCATATCCCACATCGCGTGCTTGTGTGGGATATAGTAACGCGCAAGCTCAATATCCCACAAGTGCCAATCCTGTGGGATACGCCTGTCCCTTCCGGCCGCGGACAGGGCGCGCCAGTGTCGCTGGCGTGTCAGCCCCTGGGGGCAGTGCTGTCGGTTACGACCTTGCCGTCATGCACCGGCAGGCGGTCACCCGGGTCATGGTCCATGCGGATCGTGTGTTCCTGGTCGCCCAGCCGGTAGCGCACCTCGTAGCGGCCGGTGGCTTTCTGTGCCGAGTCGTACACCGTGTTGCACTGCTGCTCGGTAGTCGTGTAAGTGTCGTTGTCCTGCACGTGCTTCTGCACGCGGTTTCCCGCGTAGCCGCCAGCGGCCGCTCCGGCGACCGTTGCAATGTCCCTGCCGGCTCCATGACCGACCTGGTTGCCCAGGACGCCGCCAAGCACCGCACCGGCCACGGTGCCGATCATCTGGTGCTGATCCTGGACCGGCTTCTGCCGCGTGACGGTTTCGTCGTGGCACGCCTGCCGCGGCGTGTGTACCGTCCTCATGAGCGGCGTCACCTTCACGACCTGGGCGTACTCGGGGCCGCGGTTCAGCACCTTGTAGCTTGCAAATGCACCCACGGCCGTGGCGGCTATTCCACCGACGACCAGGCCGGTTACCAGAGACTTGTCCATAGCGTTTACCTTGCAGCACTGTTGCGGACCAAGGTAGGGCGGCAAAGCTGCACGGGAGCTGAACGCCGTCACAGTTCGGGGAGAACTGTGACGCAGATCCTGTCGCGAGATGGCGACGCTGGCGCCGGGGATCCGCCCGATCGGCCCTTTGCCCGCGGCTGGCTTTCAGCTGCCGGCCGGTGCGGACCGCAAGCGCCGGAACAACGGACTCGCCAGCAGGAACAGCCAGACCACCAGTACGAACGGTGCCGTGAGCGCCGGCATACCCAGCGGCTGCAGCGCCGCCGACAGTGCGGCAAACACCACCACCGCCGTCGCCACGGCGAGTGCGCTGTATGCCAGGGATGCCGCATCGAGCGCCAGAAAAATACCGCTGCCGAGTGCGAGTGCCGTCAGTACTGCGTTGAAGCCGAAGGCGCCGGAACGGATGGCTGGTTCGGCGGCGCCCATGCCCCATGCGACTGCGAGCCCCGTGAACGAGCCCAACAGCGCCGCAACACATGCCCGCCATGAGCTGACGAGCAGCCCGACGGCGAAGAACACGCCGGTGACCACGTTGCCCTGGAAGAAGACCTGGGCAAGACCATTGAAGAGGCCCTGGGCGATGGTTGCGGCGCTGACGACGCCCTCGAGGCTCGCCGCCTGTGGCAGGCCGGCGGTGGGCAGCATGGCAGTCGAATGCAGCCGGCCGAAGCGCGCACAGGCAAGCACGAACAGCAACGTGGTGATCACGAACGGTGCGGTGAGCGCGGGGATTTTCCACGTGCGCAGCAGATTGAGTAGCGCCGCCATGATTGCCGTGGTGCAGGCCGCGGCGAGCACCATGTAGCAGCAGGTCAATGCGCCCGGCTGCAGAAAATAGGCCAGCGCGATGGCGACCAGCGCGCCATTGAAGCCGAACAGTCCGGCGCGCAGGTCAACAGGTTCCGCCCCGAGCATGTGCGCCGTGACGGTACTGGCGGCCGTGCCGAGCAGGGCCGCCCAGCCAAATGTCGCGGAGTTGTAGAAAATTCCCGCCAGGAAGAGTGCGCCGGCGTAGCTGTTGTTCTGCAACATCACCTGTGCGATGCCGCGCAGCACCGAATCGACGCCGCGCGCCATGCGCTGCATGGGTGAGGAACCTGTGACGATCAGGCCGTCCGCGGAAAATCGGGTAAGTTGCATGGTGAGGCAAGGCTAGCAGAACCCGCGCTCGAGGGCCGGTCAGGCACGATTGTCCTCGAGATCGCGGCCGCGGGTCTCGTGTCCGAACCAACCAATCATCAGGCCCGATGCGAGCGCCGGTACGGCGATCGTCAGGATACTCACGCGCAGCGAGGGGACGGCCCCCAGCACGCTGAGGGTCTGTGCGATGAGCCCGCCCAGCTTGCTGCACGCGGCCACCCAGCCGGTGGCCCGGCCACGGATCCACAGCGGAAAGTTTTCCGCCGCATAGGGCAGCAGCATGGAAATGACACCGCAGGAGCCGATGACGATTAGCGCCAGCGGTATGACGGGATGAGGCAGGCCACCGGCGCCCTGCTGCGATGCCAGGCCGGCGAGACCGGCAACCATGACCGCTGTCATCGCCACCAGCGAGCGTTTACTGCTCCACGCGCTGAACATCCAGGTGCACAGGACTACCGTCGGCAGAGCAATGAGTGTGGAGCGCGCAATCAGGCCGCTCGCGACGCTGACGCTGCGCCCCTCGGCGACCAGTGTTGCCGGCAGCCACAACAGCACTCCGAAGTTGACCAGGCCCCAGACCAGGCCGGACAGCGTCAGGGCAGCGGTAATGCCGACGAGACTGCCGCGCGTGCGCAACTGCGGCGTCAATTTCGGGGCGGTGGCAGGGGCTGCCTGCGTCAGGACCACTCCGAAGCGCGCGAGGGTGGCCTGCGCGACGTCCATGCGGCCGACTAGCGCGAGGAAGCGCGCCGACTCCGGCAGCAGGGGACTGAGCAGCACGAGAATAAGGCCGGTTGGCAGGTTGAGGAACCACATGATCCGCCAGCCGAACAGCGGTTGCAGGACCGCCGACAGCGCGCTGGCGGCAAAAAAGCCGCCCACAGCGCCGACACCGCCTACCAGGACCAGGCTCCAGCCGCGGTGGCGCCGCGGCATGATCTCCGCGAGCAGGGCGTAGGCAACCGGCAGCATGCCGCCTGCGGCCGCACCCATCATGAAGCACATGAGGACGTTCCACCAGAAACCCGGCATGGCGCCGCAGATGGAGGTGCCGACGAACATGACCGACGACAGAACAATGCTGGCGCGCCGCCCGTACAGGTCGGCGAGCGTGCCCCACAGGAAAGAGCCGGCCACGGTGCCCGCGAGGGCGGCGAAGGGCAGCCAGGCCACGGTGCGCGCATCGATGCCGTACTCGCTGCGCATACCCGGCGTCACGAAGCCCAGGCTGGCGGGTTTCATGACGTCGATGACCAGCGCCAGTGCCAGCAGCGCCGCGACCCGCCAGTGCGCCGCGGTCAGCGGTGCGTTCTCGATGTGAGTGATCACCTGCCGCAGCGCGTCCGGGGACCGCCGTGCGGGCAACCGCGGCAGCAGGCCGTAGCAGGCCAGCAGCACGCCGGTGACGATGGCGCCCATGCCGGCGGCCATGCTGCGGTCCATTGGCATGCCCGCAAGGCGGTAGTGTGCGCCGCGCGCCATGACGAACATCGGCAGGTGCAGCAGCACGCCGGCCACGACCAGCAGGCAGCCGCACCAGAAGGCCAGGGTGTTGCGGCGCCGCTCCAGGACCAGGGATGGCATTATGTGCGGGGCATCCGATGGCGGCGCCGATGTGCGGGCATTGGCTGACCGCCCGTTTGGTCGGGCATCAGGCCCGAGCCAATCCGAGTATGCGCAGATTGGTTAGCGCGGAAAAATCGCGATCGTGTGTAACCAAAGCATCCGCTCCGATCGCCAGCGCGCTCGCAGCCTGCACTGCATCGGCGAGCTTCAACTTGAGTGCCGCCCGCAGGCGCGCTGCGCTTTCCGCGATTTCCGCGTCCAGGTCGACGACGAACCACGATTTCAGTGTGGCCCGATACCTCTCGGCCAGAACTTCGTCACGATTGCCCAAGGGTCCGGTAAGCACTTCGGCGATGGTGATCGTGGTCACGGCAAAACGTGCGAGCCCGCTGTCATGGGCCTCGAACAGCGGCATGAACGGCGCCGCAAGTTTTGGATGATCCTGCAGCACGTAGATGATTGGCGCCGAATCGACCAGCAGCAAGGGGCACGCTGGCAGCCCGTCCAGGCTCACCGGTCCCATTCGTCTCTCAGCCGACGCAGTGCGCTCGCGCTGTCACGCCCGTAGATCCCCCGGGCGCTGCCAACCAGGGGCAGCAGCGAGCGCTGGGGGTGTGCGGTCCCGCCTGACGGGATGGGCGAGAGCACCGCGACCGGGCGCCCGTGCCGGGTGATGATCGTCTGCCGGCCGCGCTGCGCGGCCAGCAGCAGCTCCGGTAACTGATTGCGGGCCTCCTCGGCTCCTTTCCGCAGAATCTTTGCCATGGCCGCTCCCACCAGATACGTACTGTCTGTACGGAATCATAGTGTACAGTCCGTACAGTTGATGGTCAAACCCGGACTCTCAGCACGGCCAGACATCACGATCACGGCACCCTGGGGGTGTCGGCCGGCGTACGGGCGCCGATGACTCCGAACTGCGCCGGCAGGCGCGCGTAGACAACACTGACATTCTCGCGGCCCAGGCTCTCAAGCAGCTTGTCGGCCATTGCATCGGTCAGGATGAACTCGACCTTGACGGTCATGTCCCCGGCCAATTCAAAGAAGTGTTGCGAGTGCAGGACACCATGGCGGCCAAAGCCCTCGATTGCCTTGAAAGCCGAGCCGCCGTGCACCCCCAGCCGTTTCGCGTGCTGTAACAGCCATTCGTACAGCAACTGGTGGTGGTGCCTGACATTCTCGTGCGTGTAGAAGCGCAGGTATGTGCCGTTCATACAACCCACCTCGCCTGAAGGCAGTTGAATTAAAGGTCGCGGACCAGGATCTCAGGACTGACGTCGCGGACGTGCGTGCAGCCGGTCAGCGCCAGGGCGACACGCATTTCGGCCGCGATTAGTTCCAGCATATGGGAGACCCCGTCTTCACCTCGACCCGCGAGCGCATAGGCCCATGAGCGTCCGAGCAGTACGCCGCTGGCCCCCAATGCGAGCATCCGGACCACGTCAAGGCCGGAGCGAATGCCGCCGTCCGCGAGTACCGTCAGCCGGTCGCCGACCGCGGCCGCAATCGCTGGTAGCGCCCTGGCCGTCGACGGCGTGCCGTCGAGCTGGCGGCCGCCGTGATTTGACACTACGAGCCCGTCCGCGCCAAGTCCGGCGGCTGTTCGGGCGTCGCTCGCGTCAAGGATTCCCTTGACGATCAATGGGCCCTGCCAGCGGCTGCGAACCCACTCGAGGTCATTCCAGGTTACGCTCGGGTCGAAGTTGTTGCGCATCCACGCGAAGAAGTCCTCGAGCCCCGAGTTCTTGCCCAGAACGGGTGCGATGTTGCCAAGTGTATGGGGGCGACCACAGATCCCGACGTCCCAGGCCCAGCGCGGCTTCGCCAATGCCTGGGTTCCCCGTCGTACCTTGCCAGCAAGACCGGGCGCACCAGCGAGACCGCTGCGTATGTCCCGATATCGCGATCCTGGAACGGGCATGTCCACCGTGAAAACAAGAGCCGAGCAGCGCACCGCCGCGGCATGCGCCAGCAGGTCGCACATGAATGCCCGATCACGGATCATGTAGAGCTGGAACCACAAGGGGCGTGTGATGCCCCTGGCCACCTCGTCGAGCGCGCAAACGGACAGGGTCGACAGGCAAAAAGGGATGCCGGCAGCCTCGGCTGCGCGCGCGGCCCGGACCTCACCGCGGCGCGCATTGAGGCCCGCGAGGCCGATGGGCCCGAGGGCGACTGGAAGGGACTGTTTCGTTCCGAAGAGCTCGGTCGACAGATCAAGCGTCAACACATTGCGCAGCACGCGTTGGCGCAGGCTCACGGCCTCGAGGTCAAGAACGTTGCGACGCAGGGTTACCTCTGCGTAGGAGCCGCCGTCGATGTACTCAAACAGAAACTTCGGCAGGCGCCGCCGCGCAAGCTCACGGTAATCAGGTATCGCCGCGACTTTCATACCAGGAAAAATCCTAGGGATTTCAATGGTCGGGGTGACAGGATTTGAACCTGCGACACCTACGTCCCGAACGTAGTGCTCTACCAGGCTGAGCTACACCCCGAACCGGCGGAAGGCCCGCGCCGCGGCCTCTGAAGGGAGGGCCCGGGCGGGGGCGGGGAGTGTACTGAAGGGGCGCGGCGCCTTCAATGCGAAATGACGCTTGCTGCCATCAAGGCGGCCTCTGCCGCCGCAGCTGCGGGCCGCTTCCGCGCCCTCAGCTCCCGCTCTTGTGCACAACCACCTTGCCCTGGTGCATGACGAACACCGGGTGTTCAGTGGCTGTGATGTCGCTGAGCACATTGCCGGGTACGGCGACGATGTCCGCCACCTTGCCGGTCTCGAGCGTGCCTACCTCGCTGTCGATTCCCAGCAGCTTCGCGGCACCGCGCGTGGTCAAAAGCGCGGCGGCGGGGCTCATCCCTCCGTCGGTCATCAGAAAGAACTCATGGGCATTCATGCCGTGCGGATAGACCCCGGCGTCTGTGCCGAAGGCGATCGGGGTGCCCACCCGCAATGCAGTCCTGAAGCTCTGGTCTGCCGCGGCCTTGGCGGCACGCGCCTTGGCTGCGATCTGCGGCGGGTAGGTGTCCGCCTCCTTGTTGACCCACCACACCGCCATGCGGGTTGGCACCAGGTACACGCCTTTGGTCTTCATCAACCTGAGGGTGTCTTCGCTCAGAAAGCTGCCGTGCTCGATGGAGTCGATGCCGGCGGCGATCGCCATGCGGGCCGCGGTATCGCCGTGGGAATGCGCTGCAACCTTGCGGTTCCACTTGTGAGCCTCGGAGATGATCGCCGACATCTCTTCCGCGGTGAGCTGTGGCACATCGACGGGGTCGGTCTCCGACAGCACACCGCCGCTGGCGGCAATCTTGATGACATCGGCACCCCACTTCATCTGGTAACGCACGGCCTCGCGGCACTGCTCCGGGCCGCTGCAGATGCCCTGCAACGGGCCGAGCGGCGGGACGATGTCCGGACGGAACGAGGTGTGGTCGAAGTGTCCGCCCGGAGAGCCGATGCCGTGCGCGGCGGTCAGCATGCGCGGACCCTCGGTGACGCCCTTGTTGATGGAGTTGCGCAGGCCGATGTCGACGAAGTCCTCGGCGCCGACGTTGCGCACCGTGGTGAAGCCGGCCTCGAGCGTGCGCCGTGCGTACACAGCGGCCTGCAGCGCCTGTTCTGCCGGAAAGCGCTTGAGCGACTCGTAGGCTTCCTTGTAGTAATCCTTCTGCATCTGCATCGTCAGGTGCGTGTGGGCGTCGATGAAGCCCGGCAGCAGCGTGACATTGCCCAGGTCGATGACCTGCGCGCTGGCCGGCACGGGGCCACCCACCGACACAATCCGCCCGCCCTGGACCACGATGACGCCGCCATCCTTCAGCGAAGCGCCCGTGCCGTCAAACAGGTGCGCGCCCCGGATGGCGATGACGGGTGCGTCACCGGCGGGCTGCTGCGCGCGCGCCATTGGCGACAAGGCCAGGGCCGCAAGCGCGCCGGCAGCGGTCAGGCAGAAGGTGGCGAGCATCGCGCCGCGACCGTGGCGCTTGTTGAGATGAGCGGTCATTTCGTGGGGATCCCCGTGTGTAAGGCTTGTTGAAGCGATGGGAGCGGTCCAGGCCGATGCGTCTGCGCGCCCCGGGAGTTTGCCCGCATCCACCAGAGGTGTGTGTATATCGTTACACACATCGAGTCAGGGTACATACAACCGCCGGGTCGCCGTAGCGCGAGCCTCGCACCGTCTCACCTGCCGGGTTAGCGCCTGGGAAGGGCAGCGCCTAGACAGTGTGCGACACCGCGAAGTGCGCCAGCGCTGCCAGTCCCTGCCGGAAGGGGGACGGCGGCAGGGCATCCAGTGCCGCCAGTGCCTGCTCCCTCTGCGCACTGGCCAGTGCCGCCGTGTAGTCCAGTCCTCCGGTGGAGTCGATCGCCGCCACCACTGACGCCAACCCATCGCCGCCGCCCTGCTCGATGGCACGGCGGATGATCGCCTGCTGCTGCGGGCTGCCGTTCTTCAGTGCATGGATCAGCGGCAGGGTGGGTTTGCCCTCGGCCAGGTCTTCGCCGAGATTCTTGCCGCGCTCTTGCGGGTTGGAACGGTAGTCGAGCACGTCATCGACGAGCTGGTAGGCGGTGCCCAGGTGCCGGCCGTAGCAGGCGAGTGCCGAGCGCACCGCGGGGCTGGAGCCGCCGAGCACCGCGGCGATTTCGGCGCCGGCCTCGAACAGTTTCGCGGTCTTGCGATGGATGACCTCCAGGTAGCGCTGCTCGGTGGTCTGCGGGTCATGCGCATTCATGAGCTGCAGCACCTCGCCCTCGGCGATCATGTTGGTGGCGTTGGCCATGATTTCCATCACCGGCTGGCTGGCGAGCTGCGCCATCATCTGGAAGGCGCGCGAGTAGACAAAGTCCCCGACCAGCACGCTCGCCTGGTTGCCGAAGATGTGATTGGCCGTGTATCGGCCGCGGCGCAGCGAGGAACCATCCACTACATCGTCGTGCAGCAGCGTGGCGGTGTGGATGAACTCGATGAGCGCGGCCGCCTCGACATGCGCGCCGCCACTGGCGCCGCTCGCGCCGCAGGCCCGCGCCGCCAGCAGTACCATCAGGGGGCGCAGCCGCTTACCGCCGCCCGCGATGATATGGCCGGCCACCTGGTCTACCAGGGGGACAGCGCTCGTCATGCGGGCGCGGATGATCTCATCCAGGGACCGCAGGTCCTCGGGGACCAGTGCACGGATCTCTGCCAGGGTCATGGGTGCCGGGATCGCTTCTGGAAAATTTTCGATTCGGACGCAGTGAGGGCCGGCGCATCGTAGCCGAGTGCCGCGCTGAAGGGGAAACGCGGCCGCGCGCCTTCCGGCAGGGCCGATTTTCAGCCTAAGTCCCCGGCGCGCATGGCAAAACCCAGTTTGACCGCGCCCCGGTGCGCCAGTAGAATGCGCGGCCTTTCGGGCCCATAAGGCCCCATCCCCCTGTAAAGTCTGGACACTTATGTACGCGGTTATCGCCACGGGCGGCAAGCAATATCGGGTGACGAAGGACGGTGTGCTGCGAGTCGAGAAGCTCGAGGCCGAGCCGGGCGCCACCGTGGAATTCGGGCAGGTCCTGCTGGTGGGGCAGGGCACCGAGGTGAAGGTCGGCAAGCCGACCCTCAAGGGGGGCAAGGTTCTGGCCACCGTCGTGCGCCACGGCAAGGGCGCCAAGGTGTCGATCGTGAAGTTCAAGCGCCGCGCCCACTACCTGCGGCAGAAGAACCACCGGCAGCCCTTTACGGAAGTCAAAGTCACCGACATCAGCGCCGGCTGAGCGCTGCATCCAACAGACGGAAGATCAGCTCATGGCACATAAAAAGGCTGGCGGCAGTACCAAGAACGGCCGCGACTCCCACTCCAAGCGGCTGGGCGTGAAGCGCTTCGGCGGCGAGGCGGTGGTAGCCGGCAACATCATCGTGCGCCAGCGCGGCACGCCGGTGCGGCCGGGCCCCGGTGTTGGCATCGGCACCGATCACACCCTGTTCGCGAAGGTCGCCGGCACGGTGCACTTCACGAAGAAGGGTGCCGAGCAGCACCTGTACGTGAGCGTGCTGCCGCCGAAGTCCTAGAGCGCGTACCAGCCGCGTCGGTTTGCGAACAACCCCGGCCTCAAGCGCCGGGGTTTTTGCTTTATGGCGCCGCGCGGCGCTCCGCGAGGCCCCCGAGGCCGCGAGGCCCGCTAGAATCGCAGCGTCGCGTCGATGCCATAGGTCCGCGGCTCACCCACCAGGGCATAGTCGAAGCCCAGGATGCCGGTATCCAGGTCGTTCTGGTTGAGGCCGTACGCCAGGTATTGCCGGTTGGTCAGGTTCCTCACCCACACCCCGACGCCGAAGCCGCGCGTGCCCGGGCTCTCGAACGACAGCCGCGCGTTGGCGACCCCGTAGGCGCCCTGCGCGATGCGCTCGGTATTGAACGCATCGAAATACTGCTTGCCGTAATAGTTGCCGTCGGCAAACAGCCGCAGATCCCCGGCGGCCAGGTGCAGCAGGCGCCAGTCGATGCCCAGCATGGCGCTGTAGTCCGGCGCCTGGATCAGCTTGTTGCCGACGCAGCAGACGCGCGGCACACCCGGCGCCTGGTTCTCGCCCGCGTGCAGCGTCAGGTCGACGTACTTGCTGTGCATGAGGCCGAGGCTGGACTGGATCTCCAGGTCGTCAGTTGCCTTGAGGCGCAACTCGAATTCCGCCCCGTCGACCCGGGACTTCGGCGCGTTGACGGTGCGGAATCCGGTGCCGAGGCCGCCCGGCAGGGCGAAGGCGTCCAGGAACTGCTGATTCTTGTAGTCGTAGTGGAACAGCGCGGTGTTCAGCACCGCGCGGTGATTCCAGAACTCCGCCTTGGCCCCGAGCTCCAGCGAGGTCAGCTTTTCCGGTGCGGCGAAGGTGAGTTCGCTGTTGTCGTTGTAAGCCTGGCCGTTGAAGGCCACCCCGCGGTAGCCCTGGCTGAGGCTCAGGTACGCCAGCACCTGCTCGCTCACCTTCCAGTCGATGCCGGCCTTGCCGCTGAAGTTGCTGGTGGTGTTGGCAAACTCTGGCACGAACCCCAGTCCCTGCACTGCCAGGCCCTGCTGGAAAACCGAGCGCGGCGCCGTGCTGTTGGGCGGTGAGTAGAGCGCGGGATTGCCGATGGTCTGGGTCCACCAGGTCGCCGCGTCGATGTCCGGGCTCAGACCCACTGAACCGGGGCTCGGCAGCCCGCCCTCGAGCGCATAAAAGTGGCTGATGGTGACCTTGTCCCGGGTGTAGCGCAGTCCGCCACGCAGCGTCAGCGCCGGCGTCACGTGCAGTGTCAGATTGAGGAACGCGGCGCGGCTGTCCTTGAGCTGATCGAAGCTGTTGTATTCGTCGAAGCCGAACAGCGTCGGTATCGCCGGATCGGCCGGCGCCCAGCAGCTTATTGGCGTTCCAGGCGGCGGCACTGGACCCGCCGAAGCGCATCCCAGATAACCGTCGAAGAAGTGGAACTGCACGGTCGCATGAGTACTCTCGCGGCCGTAGTACAGGCCGGCCAGCCAGTTGAACGGGCCGGTGTCGTGCGAGGTGAGGCGGATCTCCTGCGAGAAGGCGTTGACGCTGGAGAAGTAGGTGTTGGGGTCGTCGAGCCGCGCCGTGATCGGCAGCCCGCCGTCGTCGCTCTTCTCGTACCAGCGCCCGTAGTCAAAGCCTGTCACCGAGGTGAGGGTCAGGTGCGCGGCGAGCGCCCAGTCGAGCTTGAGCGCGGCACTGTCGTTGCGGATGTCCTTGTGGACGGCATACTTGGCGCCATTGTCGAACCAGCCGATGTACGGCACGCCGAGCCCGTTCGCGTCGTAGTTGAGCGCGTGCGCGCCGTAGGGCGTGCCCCCGGAGCGGCTGAAGGCCAGTTTCAGCGTGGCGGTGAGGGTGTCGGCGGGCTTCGCCAGCAGCGTGAATCGGCCCGCGAGGGCGTCGACACCGTTGAGCGGCTCGACTCCCGGGACCACGCTGCGCACCCAGCCGTCGCGCTTGTCGTACAGCAGGGCGGCCCGCCAGCCGAGCTCGTTATCGACCAGTGGGCCACCGGCCGCGGCCCGCACCGACCAGGCGTTGTAGTTGCCGGCACCCGCGGTGACGTAGCCGTCATAGCCCGTCAGGCTGGGATTGCGCGTATAGAAGTTGACTGCGCCGCCGGTGGCATTCTTGCCGTACAGCGTGCCTTGCGGTCCGCGCAATACCTCCACCCGGTCCAGGTCGTAGATCTGCAGGGCCTGCACGGCGCCGACCGGCTTGTATACCTCGTCGACGTACATGGCCACCGGGCTGCTCTGGTTCTCGCTGAAGTCCTGGGTCGTGACCCCGCGCAGCGTGAAGGTCGGCTGCGCTTCCGGCCCATAGGGCGAGTTGAGCAGCAGGTTCGGCACCGCGGCGGTGATGTCGCCCGCCTGGCGCACGCCGCGCTCGAGCAGGTCGCTCCCCGACAGCGCGGTGACCGCAATCGGTACGTCCTGCAGGCGCTCACTGACGCGCTGCGCGGTCACAGTGATCTCCTCCAGCGCCGCCTCGCCGGCGTGCGGCGCGCCCGCGGCCGCAGCGAGCAGCAGTCCGGCCAGCGCCGTGAGGTTGGTTGATGTACGCAACAGCGGGCGTGCGCCCGCAGCATTTCGCCAACGCATTGCTGTATCCCCCGTAACCGTCAGCTATCGATTATCGATATTCTTGTATCGCCAGCCGGGCGGGACTTTAGGCCCGCAGGCGGGCGGGCGTCAATCGAGCTGCGGCTGATCGGCCGCGGTCCGGCCGCGGGCCGTACCGGCGCTTCCGGCGTGCCGATGCGCTAAAGTCGCGCCTGACCTCAAGGTAACGGGCCAATGAAATTTGTCGACGAAGCGCGCACCCGGGTCCAGGCGGGCAACGGCGGGCGCGGCAGCACCAGTTTCCGCCGCGAGAAGTTCGTCCCCTTCGGCGGCCCTGACGGGGGGGACGGCGGCCTGGGCGGCAGCGTCTACCTGCGTGCCACCACCGGCATCAACACCCTGGCGGACTTCCGCATCGAGCGCACTTATCGGGCAGAGCATGGCGAGCCGGGCGGCGCCAACGACTGCTTTGGCCGCGGCGGTGCGGATCTCTACGTGCCGGTACCGATCGGCACGGTAGTGCGTGACGCCGACACGGGCGAGGTGCTGGGTGATCTGACGCGCGACGGCCAGGAACTGCTGGTGGCGCGTGGCGGCAAGGGCGGCTGGGGCAACCAGCGCTTCAAGTCCAGTACCAACCGTTCGCCGCGCCAGTTCGGTCCCGGGCTCCCCGGGGAGAAGCGTTCCCTGGAATTCGAGCTGAAGGTGATCGCGGACGTGGGCCTGCTCGGCCTGCCCAACGCGGGCAAGTCAACGCTGATCCGCGCGGTATCGGCGGCACGGCCCAAGGTGGCCGATTATCCGTTCACTACGCTGTATCCCAACCTGGGCGTGGTGGCGGTGGGGGAGCACCGCAGCTTCGTCATGGCGGACATTCCCGGTCTCATCGAGGGGGCCGCCGAAGGCGCCGGGCTAGGCATCCGCTTCCTCAAGCACCTGCAACGCACGGGTGTGTTGCTGCACCTGGTGGATATCGCGCCGCTGGATCCCGAGGCCGACCCGGTGCGCGATGCCCGCGCGATCGTCGCGGAGCTGAAGAAATTCAGCCGTGAGCTGGCGGCGAAGCCCCGCTGGCTGGTGTTGAACAAGAGCGACCTGTTGCCAGCCCCCGAGGCGCGCAAGCGCGCCAGCGCCATCGTGCGGGCCCTGCGCTTCCGCGGGCCGCACTTCCTGATATCGGGCGCCACGGGCGAGGGCACGCGGGAGCTGTGCGCGCAGGTGATGGCCTTCCTGGAGGAGCGGCAGCGTGAAGCGGCCGCCGCGCAGGCCGGCTCTTCGTCCTAGCTTCATGTACCGGGTTCGCGCTTTGGCGAACCCGGGTGAATCCGGCGCGAAGCGCCTGTTAAGTCATTGCGCGGATGCGCGCTGCCAGACGGCTCTTGTGCCGTGCCGCCTTGTTGCGGTGGATGATCTGCTTGCCCGCCAGCGAGTCGATGATCGGCACGGCCTTCTGGTAGCCCGCCTTGGCGGCTTCCTTGTCCCCGCCGGCGATGGCGGCGGTCACGGTGCGCACGGCTGTACGCATGCGCGAACGCAGCGTAACGTTGCGCGCGCGATGCTTCTCAGCCTGACGGGCAGCCTTTTCGGCGGACTTGGTATTGGCCACGAACTTCAATTCCCGGGGGTTTGCGAAGGCGGCGTAGTCTGAGGATCGCCCCCGGGCTTGTCAATTCCAATAAACTGCCGGATTCCGCGCCTGGACACTGACTGGCGGGATGCCTGTATTATCTTTCTGAATCAACCAGTTGATCCCATGGAACTGATCCGCGGAATGGGCGGCCGGCGCCGCGAGCCGGGGCGTTGCGCGGTCACGGTCGGGGCCTACGATGGTCTGCACCTGGGACATCAGGCGCTCATCGAACGGACGGTGACGCTGGCGCAGGCTGCCGGCGAACCGGCGGTGCTGCTGTCCTTCGAGCCGCTGCCGCGGGAGTACCTGGCCCCACAGGCGCCGCCGGCCCGGCTGACCACGCTGCGCGAGCGCTGGCGGCTGCTGGCGCCGCGCGGACTGAAGTACCTGTGGCTGCTGCGCTTTGGCGAGGCTTTGCGTAACCTGTCAGCGCAGGACTTCGCGAGCTTCCTGGCCCGCCAGGTGGGGGCGCGCACGGTCGTGGTGGGTCACGACTTCCGCTACGGCAACAGCGCCAGCGCAGGTCCCGGGGAGCTGGCTGCGGCCGGCCAGCGCCTCGGCTTCACGGTCGAGGTGCAGGCCCCCGTGCTCAAGGGCGGCGAGCGTGTCAGCAGCAGCGCGATCCGCAGCGCGCTGGCCGAGGCGGATTTCGCGCGCGCCGCGCGCGCGCTGGGGCGACGCTGGTCGATGCGTGGCCGGGTGATCGCGGGCAAGCGCCTGGGGCGCACGCTCGGCTTTCCGACCGCCAACGTGCCGCTGGAACGGCGCCGCTCGCCGGTGGCGGGCATCTTCGCGGTACGCGTGCATGGCGCCACTGCCGCGCCGCGCGCCGCGGTGGCGAGCCTGGGCACCAGGCCGACGCTCGGTGGAGGCGGCGAGGCGCTGCTGGAAGCGTACCTGTTCGACTTCGAGGGCGACCTGTACGGTCGCGAGATAGAAGTGGAGTTCGTGGCGAAGCTGCGCGACGAGGAGCGCTTTGCGACGCTCGGGGAACTGAGCGCGCAGATGCACCGCGATGCGGCCGCCGCGCGGCGGATACTGGACACCTGACACAAGCTGACATGGCCGACTACAAGCACACGATCAACCTGCCACAGACCGATTTTCCGATGAAGGCGGACCTGGCTCAGCGCGAGCCGGCCGCGGTGCGTGCCTGGGAGCAGCGGGACATTTACGGCAAGCTGCGCGAGCGGGCGCGCGGGCGGCCCCGCTTCGTACTGCACGACGGGCCGCCCTACGCCAACGGCGCCATCCATATCGGCCACGCGGTCAACAAGATCCTCAAGGACATCGTGGTCAAGTCCCGTTCCATGGACGGCTTCGACGCACCCTATATCCCGGGTTGGGACTGCCATGGCCTGCCGATCGAGCACCAGGTGGAACGCAAGCACGGACGGCCGGGGCAGAAGCTGGATGCGCGCGCCTTTCGCGCCGCCTGCCGCGCCTTCGCGCAGGAGCAGGTGGAGCTGCAGCGCGCCGACTTCAAGCGCCTGGGGGTCCTCGGCGACTGGGAGCGCCCTTACCTGACCATGGCGCCGCGCTACGAGGCGCAGCAGTTGCGCGCCTTCGGGCGCGTCATCGCCAACGGCCACCTCTACAAGGGCTTCAAGCCGGTGTACTGGTGCCTGGACTGCCGCTCGGCCCTGGCGGAGGCGGAGGTCGAGTACGAGGAGAGGACCTCCCCCGCCATCGACGTCGCCTTCCGCGTCGCCGACAACGAGACGTTGGCGCGAATCCTGGGCCTGCGGCAGGGCCTGGGTGCAAGCCCGGTCGATGTCGTGATCTGGACCACGACACCGTGGACCCTGTGGGCCAACCAGGCGGTGGCCCTGCATCCGGAGTTCAGCTACGTGCTGTTGCCTGTCCAGGCGACGCAACCGGGGGAATCACGCCTGCTGATCATGGCGGCGGAACTGGCCGAGCCCAGTCTGAAGCGTTACGGCCTCACTGCCGCGGGCGAGCTGGCGCGCTTCCCGGGACGCGCCCTCGAAGGACTGACGTTGTGGCATCCGCTGGAACCGAGGCAGGTGCCCGTGATCCTGGGCGAGCACGTGACGCTGGACGCCGGTACCGGCGCCGTGCACACCGCGCCCGGGCATGGCCAGGAGGACTTCGTGGTCGGGCAGCGCTACGGCCTGCCGGTCACCAACCCGGTGGGCGACGACGGCCGCTTTCTCCCCGACACGCCGGCGGTGGGCGGGCTGAAGGTTGGCGACGCCAGTGCGGCGACCGTGGCCGCGCTGGCGCAGGCCGGCCGACTGGTGCACGAGACCACCCTGCGCCACAGTTATCCGCACTGCTGGCGCCACAAGACCCCGGTCATCTTCCGCGCCACGCCGCAGTGGTTCATCAGCATGGAGCAGCGTGACCTGCGCGCCCACACCCTGCGCGACATCCCCGGTGTGCAATGGACGCCGTCCTGGGGCGAGCCGCGCATCACCGCCATGATCGAGAGCCGCCCCGACTGGTGCATCTCCCGCCAGCGCACCTGGGGCGTGCCGATCCCGCTGTTCGTGCATCGCGCGAGCGGCCAACTGCACCCGCGCACCCAGGAGCTGATCGAGGCAGTGGCGGCGCGCGTCGAGCGCGAGGGCATCGACGCCTGGTTTGGGCTCGAGCCGGCCGAGCTGCTGGGCGCGGAGGCAGCGGACTATGAGAAGGTCAGGGACGTCATGGACGTGTGGGCGGACTCGGGCCTGTCCTTCGAATGTGTCGGCACCGAGCGCCCGGAGGTCAGCGCGCCGGTGGACCTGTACCTGGAGGGCTCCGACCAGCATCGCGGCTGGTTCCACAGCTCGCTGCTGATGTCCGAGGCGCTGTACCAGCGACCGCCGTACCGCGGCGTGCTGACCCACGGCTTCACCGTGGACGACAAGGGCCGCAAGATGTCCAAGTCGCTGGGCAACGTCATCGCGCCGCAGAAGGTGATGCACTCCCTGGGCGCCGACGTGCTGCGGCTGTGGGTGTCCGCCACCGACTACGCCAACGAGATCGCCGTCTCGGACGAGATCTTGAAGCGCATGGCGGACTCCTACCGGCGCATGCGCAATACCCTGCGCTTCCTGCTGGGCAATCTGCACGGCTTCGACCCGGCGCGTGATGCGCTGCCGGCCGGGGAGCTGCTGGCGCTGGACGCCTGGGTGCTCTCGCGCACCGCGCAGCTGCACGGCGAGATCAGTGACGCCTACCGCCGCTACGCCTTTCACCTTATCTACCAGAAGGTGCACAACTTCTGCAGCGTGGACCTGGGCGGCTTCTACCTGGACGTGCTGAAGGACCGCATGTACACCACGCCTGCACGCGGGCACGCGCGCCGCTCCGCGCAAACCGCGATGCTGCACGTGGCCGAGAGCATGGTGCGCTGGCTGGCGCCGATCCTGTCCTTCACCGCGGAGGAGGCCTGGCGCTACCTGCCGGGGACGCGCGGCGAGTCGGTGTTCTTCGAGACCTGGCATCCGCTGCCGGCGCTGCCGCCAGCGTCGATCGACTGGCAGGCGCTGCTGAGCCTGCGCGGCGATGTCACCCGTGAACTGGAAAAGCTGCGCGACACCGGCGCCATCGGCGCGCCGCTGGATGCGCAGGTGGACGTGTGGTGCACCGCGGCGCATTACCCCGCGCTGTCGGTCCTCGGGGAGGAACTGCGGTTCCTGCTGATCACCTCCGCTGCGCGCGTGCAGCTCACCGACAGCGCGCCGCCCGGGGTGGTGGCCGGCACCGTGCCGGGTGTGTGGATCGCGGTGCGCGCCATCGATGACCCCAAGTGCGTGCGCTGCTGGCAGCGCCGCGCAGACGTCGGCAGTCACGCGCAGCATCCGCAGCTGTGCGGCCGTTGCGTCAGCAATGTCGACGGCCCGGGCGAGGAGCGGCGCTTCGTATGACACGCCGCCACGAGGACACGACCACAGTGGTATCGCTGGACGCGGCGCCCATCATCCCGCCGCTGGCGGCGAGCGGCTGGCGCTGGCTGCCGCTCACCGGCGCGATCATCGCCGCCGACCAGGGGGTGAAGGCGCTGATCGAGCAGCATTTCACACTGTGGCAGCCGGTGCGGGTACTGCCGGTGCTGGACTTCATCCTGACATACAACACGGGCGCTGCCTTCAGCTTCCTGGCGCAACAGGCTGGCTGGCAACGCTGGCTGTTCGCGATCCTGGCGCTGGCGGTCAGCGGCGTGCTGCTGGGGTGGCTGCGGCGGCTGCGATCCGCCAGCCAGCCGTGGCTGTGCGCGGCGCTGGCCCTGATCGTGGGCGGGGCGCTGGGCAACCTGGTCGACCGGCTGACGCGTGGGCGCGTGGTGGACTTCATCGACGCTCATTGGGCTGGACATCACTTCCCGGCTTTCAACCTCGCCGACTCCGCCATCACCGTCGGCGCGGCGCTGCTCATCATCGATGCCTGGTTTACCGGGCGCGCGGCGCGCCGCGACCGTGACACCGACGGCCGTGGCCCTGCTGGCGGCGACCCCGGCGGGAAGGCCTGACCCATGCAGGTGCTGCTCGCCAATCCGCGCGGCTTCTGTGCCGGTGTCGACCGGGCGATCGACATCGTGGAGCGCGCAATTGAGCTGTTCGGTCCCCCGATCTACGTGCGCCACGAGGTGGTGCACAACCGCCACGTGGTGGAGAGGCTGCGCGCCCTGGGGGCGGTGTTCGTCGACGAACTGCAGCAGGTGCCCGCCGGCGGCACGGTCATCTTCTCGGCCCACGGGGTATCCAGCGCGGTGGAGCAGGAGGCGCGCGGCCGTGGGCTGACCGTGTTCGACGCCACCTGTCCACTGGTGACCAAGGTGCACATGGAGGTGCAGCGGTATGCGCGCGACGGCCGCGACGTCGTCCTCATCGGGCACGCCGGCCACCCGGAGGTCGAGGGCACCATGGGGCGGTTCGATTCCTCCGCGGGCGGCCGCATCCACCTGGTGGAAAACATCGCCGACGTCGCCGCACTGGCGGTGCGCGACCCTGAGCACCTGGCGCTGGTGACGCAGACGACCCTGTCGGTGGATGACACCGCCGACATCGTGGCCGCGTTGCGGCAGCGTTTCCCGCAGCTGGCGATCCCGCGCCATGAGGACATCTGCTATGCCACGCAGAACCGCCAGGACGCGGTAAAGAAACTGTTGACCCAGTGCGACGTGCTGCTGGTGGTCGGCTCGCGCGCCAGTTCCAACTCCAACCGCCTGCGCGAGCTGGCCGATCGCGCCGGCGTGCCCGGCTATCTCATCGATGGACCGGCGGATCTCAAGGCCGAATGGTTCGCAGGCCGCAAGGCCGTGGGCGTGACGGCGGGCGCCTCCGCGCCGGAGCTGCTGGTGCAGCAGGTGATCGCCCAGTTGCGGAGCTGGGGCGGGGAGGCGCCGCATGAAGTCGTGGGCCGCGAGGAGCGGGTGTTCTTCACCCTGCCGCGCGAGCTGCGCACCGCGGTGGCTCACCCTAAGGAATAGCCGCCCCTCACGCCGGCCTGCCCGACTCGGTGTAACACCGCATGAATGCGGCACGTCAGCCCGCGCCGGCGCGCTTCTGGTACAACGATCTCCTCAGCTTCCAGCGCTTGTGTGACCAGGGCCAGTCGGGTGGGGCCGCGCGGATCTGCGCCTCCACCGCCTCCGCATAGCGCTGGGTGAGTGCGCCGGTGGGCAGCGTCTCGCGCGCGGCGGCGAGCGGCCGGAAGTCCATCTCGTAGTAGCCGCGGCGCACACGGCGCATACCGATGAAGAACACCGGGAAGTGCGTCACCCGCGCGATCTCCTCGGCTCCCATGTAAAAAGCGGTATCGCGGTTGAGGAAGCGGGTCCAGTACTTGTGCTCGCTGGTGGTGGGTTCCTGGTCCGCCACCATCGCCACCGCGCGCACGACCTTGCGGCGGCGGATGATGTCCGCCAGCAGCTCCTGCGCCGGCACCAGGCGGCTGCCGAAGCGTGTGCGCAGCAGTTTCATCTCGCGCTCGGCCCAGGGATTCACCAGCGGCTTATAGGCGGCGTCCAGCGGGTAACCCAGCTGCAGCGACAGCGCCAGCAGCATCCATTCCCAGTTGCACTGGTGCGCGGCGACCAGCAGCACCGACTGGCCGCGCGCCAGGTGCTCCTGCGGCGCCCCCAGGTTCACGATCCGCACCCGGCGCCGCAGCTCCTGCGGCGCCAGTCGCGCCCCGCGGACGATCTCCATCAGCATCTGCGCGAAACCCAGGTAGTACTGGTGCGTGACCTCGCGCAGCCGCGCGCGGCTGAAATCCGGGAAGGCGAGTTTCAGGTTTTCCTGCACCAGCCGCTGGCGGTAGGGGAAAAACCGGAACGTGAGCCAGGCGAGGAAGCGTGCCAGCGGGTAGGTGAGTGCGAGCGGCAGCAGCGAGGCGCTGCGCACCCACCATGCCGGGCGGCCGGCATGCGCGGGGGCGGGCGCGGCGGCTGTCGGGGCGGGCGCCGCACCCGGGGTGGCCGCGGCTGAATGTGCCGCACTCGCGGGGTCTGCGGGAGCCGGGTCTATCGTCATCCAGACGATATTACTTCAGCGCTGCCCCCGCCGGATTGGCGGCGTGCGCCCGCGGATGTGTGCTCAACATCCGGCCGAACCGGGGCGCGAGCCAACGTTCGATGTCGTCGACGATGGTGAAGGCGGCCGGCACGACCACCAGTGTCAGGGCGGTGGAGGTGATCAGGCCACCGATCACCGCGATGGCCATGGGAGCGCGGAAGCCCGTGTCGCCGCCCAGGCCGATGGCGACCGGCAGCATGCCGGCAATCATGGCCACGGTGGTCATCACGATGGGGCGTGCGCGGGTGTGGCCAGCCTCCAGGATCGCCGTCAGCCGGTCCTTGCCGGCGCGCATTTCCTCGATGGCATAGTCCACCAGCAGGATGGAGTTCTTGGCCACGATACCCATCAGCATCAGGAAGCCGATCATCGCCCCCAAGGAAAGCGCATAGCGGGTCAGCATCAGTGCCGCCACCGCGCCGCCGATCGACAGCGGCAGCGAGGACAGGATCGTGATCGGCGGCAGCACCCGCGCGAACAACAGCACTAGCACCGCGAACACCATCAGCACCCCGGTGACCATCGCCAGCATGAAGTTGGTGAACAGCTCGTTCATGATCTTGGCGTCGCCGACGTCCACCAGGCGCACACCCTGCGGCAGGTGCTTGAGGATCGGCAGGTCGTGGATCTTCGTCATCGCCGTGCCCAGTTCCACGCCGTTCAGGTCCGCCACCACCGACAGGCGGCGTGCCTGGTTGTAGCGCCGCACGCGCGTCGGCCCGTCACCGAAGCCGATGTCGGCCACCGCCTTCAGCGGCACGGCCGTGCCACTGGCCGTGGGCACCGGCAGGTTCTCGAGCGTCGTCAGGTCGCGGCGCGTGCTCTCAAGCAGGCTGACCCGCACCGGGATCTGCCGGTCTGACAGCGAAAACTTGGCGCTGTTCTGGTCAAGGTCCCCCAGGGTTGCGATGCGGATGGTCTCACTCAAGGCCGCAACCGTTACGCCCAGCTGCGAGGCCAGATCCAGGTGCGGGCGGATCAGTATCTCCGGGCGCGGCATGTCGCCGTCGATGCCGGCGTTCTTGAGTATCGGCAGGGCGCGCATCTGCTCCACCAGGGTGCGCGCGCTGCGCTCCACCAGCTGCGGGTCGTCGCCGGTCATGTAGACATTGATGTCGCGGCCGCCGTTGCCACGCTCGAAATGCATGCGCGCATCGGGGATCTTCGCCAGCTGCAGCAGGATGCGGTCTTCCCACTGGCGCTTGGTTTCCCGGCGCTGGTTGCGGTGCACCAGCGTGATGTCGAGTTCGGCGGTGCGCACCTCCCCGAAGTCGAGGCCGCCGACGGTCTCGACCACCTTGGTGACCGCCGGATCGTGCGACAGGATGCGGTAGGCGGACGCCGAAGCGGCGGAGGTATCCTCCAGCTGCACGCCGGCGGGCAGTTCGATCTGCAGTGTCGCCTGGCTGTCATCCTGGTCGGGGAACAGCGCCTTCGGTACCGCTATCAGGCCCACGATCGACAGCCCGAAGAACACGGTGGCGCCGATGACGGTCTTCCAGCGGTGCAGCGCGCACCAGCGCAACAGCTGCTGGTAGCGGGTCATCCACGGGCCGTCGGCATGCGTGGCGACGCCGTGGCTGCGCAGCGTGTAGGCCGCCAGCACCGGGGTGATCAGGCGCGCCACCAGCAGCGAGAAGAACACCGCCGCGGCCACCGTGAGGCCGAACTGCTTGAAGAACTGCCCGGTGATGCCGCCCATGAAGCTCACCGGCAGGAACACCGCGATGATGGTGCAGGAGGTGGCCACCACCGCCAGTCCGATCTGGTCAGCCGCGTCGAGCGCGGCCTGGTAGCCACTCTTGCCCATGCGCATGTGGCGCACGATGTTCTCGATCTCCACGATCGCATCGTCGACCAGCACCCCCGCCACCAGCGACAGCGCCATCAGGCTGATGAAGTTGAGCGTGAAGTCCAGCCAGTACATGACCGCAAAAGTCGGGATCGCCGACAGCGGGATGGCGAGCGCCGAGATGGCGGTGGCGCGGCCGTCGCGCAGGAACAGGAACACCACCAGCACCGCCAGCACCGAGCCCTCGATGAAGGCGCTCATGGCGGAGTGGTAATCCTCGTTGGTGTAGTCGGTCGTGGTGAAGATCTGCGTCAGGTTGACCTGCGGGTTTTCCTTGCGGATCTTCGTCAACTCTTCCTCGATGCCGTTGTACACGGTCACGTCGGAGGAGCCGCGCGCCCGGAAGACACTGAAGGTGGTGGCGGGGCGGCCGTTCAGGCGCGCCAGGGAGCGGACCTCGCCGACACCGTCGTGCACCTCGGCCAGGTCCGACAGGCGTGCGAAGCGCCCGCCAGACAAGGCGATCTGCGTCTGCCCCAGGGCCTGCGCGGTGCGCGCCTGCCCGAGCACCCGGATGGACTGCTCGCCGCCGCCCAGCTCGGCGCGGCCCCCCGGGGAGTCGAGGTTGAGCTGGCGCAGCTGGTCGTTGACCTCCGCCGCCGTAACGCCCAGGGCCTGCATGCGCGCCGGATCCAGCTCGATGCGGATTTCGCGGCTGACCCCGCCGCCGCGCGTCACCTGGGCCACACCCTCGATCGACAGCAGCCGCTTGGTGATGGTGTTGTCGATGAACCAGGAGATGGCCTCGGTGTCCAGCTGGCTGGAGCTGACGGCGTAGTAGACGATCGGCGGGCCGTCGATGTTGACCCGCGTCACGGTCGGCTCCTGGATGCCGTTGGGCAGTTGCACCCGCACCTTGGAGACCGCATCGCGCACGTCGGCTACCGCGCGATCGATGGGTGTGCCGATCTGGAACTGGACGAAGACGTTGCACTGCCCCTCGACCGCCAGCGAGGTGATGTTGTCGATGTTGCCGATGCCGGCGACCGCGCCCTCGACCTTCTGCATGATCTGGGTCTCGATCTCCTGCGGCGACGCGCCCGGCTGCGACACGCTCACCTCCACAGCCGGAAAAGAGATATCCGGGTTGAGCGTGATCGGCAGGCGTTTGAAGGCCACCAGCCCCATGAACAGCAGCACCACGAACAGGACGATCGGGGAGACGGGATGGCGGATAGCCCAGGCGGAGATGTTCTTCATGGCGCCGCAACCCGTACGATTTCACCTTCGCGCAGGAAGCCGCCGGCGCTCGCGACCACACGCTCCGCGCCGCTCAGTCCGCTGGCGATGATGGCGCCCTGCTCGTTGACGCCGGCGACGGTCACCGCGCGCCGCTCGATCCGGTCGCCCTCACCCGCGACGTATACAAAACTCCCTTTCGCGTCGGACATCACCGCGGTCTGCGGCACCACCACGCGCTGCGCCTTGCCGACCATCACCACGGCGCGCGCGAAGGCGCCCGGCCGCAGGGCAGGGTCGGGCTTGAGGCGGATGCGGATGTCTCCCAGGCGGGTCTTGGGATCGATGACAGCACCCAGCAGGCGCACCTGCCCTTCAAAGGGCTGCGACAGGCCGGTCAGGTAGACGGTCGCGGCCTGTCCGGTCCTGATCTGCGCCAGGTCCTGCTCGGCGATCTGGGCCCGCATCTCCACCTCGCCACCACTGGCGACCCGGAACAGGGGTTCGCCCCCGGGATTGACGATCTGGCCCACCTCGGCATTGCGGGTCAGGACGGTACCGTCCACCGGCGCGGTGATGCGGGCGCGGCCCAGGCGCGCCTGCGCCTCGGCGAGCTGGGCCGCCACCACCTTCACATTGGCGGCGTCGGTCACGGAGGTGGCGCGCCGCTTCTCGATGTCCTCCGCCGACAGCGCGCCGGCGGCTTCCACACCCTGGGCGCGGCGGTATTCGGCCGCCGACAGTGCCGCCTGGGCGCGCGCCTGTTCCAGGGACGCCGCGAGGCGGTTGACCTGCTGTACCAGTACCGCGTCGTCGAGTCGCGCCAGGATCTGGCCGCGCTTCACCTTGTCGCCCGCCTCGGCGTATACGCCTATGACTCGGCCGGTATCGCCCTCGTTGCCGATCGGCATGTCATAGCGTGCCGCAATCGCACCGGTCAGGCTGACACTGGAGGACACCGTTGCCTTGCCGGGGGAAACGACACTCACGGTCTGGCGGGTCTGCTGGTCGGTTGCCGCTATCGTGGCGGCGGGGCCATTGCTGCCGCGCTTCATCCACCAGGCGGCGCCCAGGGCCAGGGCCACCGCGATGGCCGCGGCTACCAGGAGCTGGCGCCGCCGTCCGCCGCCGTCCTGCTGCTGCGGGGCGGAGGTGAGGGGTGGCGGGGCGGACGCGGCCGGAGTGCCGCGCTCGCGCCCGATCCACGTCACGGAATCCGCGCGTGGTTCGTCGCGTTCGCTCACAGGATCCAGGTTTGTGCCCACAGTGTGGTCTCCGGGTCGATGCGGGCAGTCTAGGCGCCTCAGCGCCCGCAATCTGCCGCAAAGCGTCAGGATGAGTGCCCGCGGCGGTGGGCCGAATAGATCAGATCAGTTCAGATCCGATCGGTTCCGCAGATGGTGCCGGGGACAGGAGTCGAACCTGCGACCCACGCATTACGAATGCGTTGCTCTACCAACTGAGCTACCCCGGCGCTGCGCAGAGCCGGACATTCTACATGCTTTTTTTGCGCAGGCGGATCACCAGGTCGATTCCGGCGACCTCGGTGCCCGCAGGAGGGGCGGGCAGGCGGCTGAACTGCACCTGCTGCACGGGGACATCCAGCAGGGCGCCGGTGCCGATGTCATGAAAGTGGTAGTGCGGCTCGACGTTGGAATCAAACCAGGCCCGCGCGCCATCCACCGACAGCTGGCGGATCAGGCCATGGGTCGCAAACAGGTTGAGTGTGTTGTAGACCGTCGCCTTGGACACGCGGGCGCCGCCGCAGCGCAGGCCCGCCAGGATCTGCTCGGCCGACAGATGTTGTGGGGCGCTGAGCAGCACGGCGGCGATCCGTACGCGCTGCGCGGTGGGGCGGATGCCGCAGCCTACCAGGCGCCGCTCGCAGTCGCGCAGGTCGGCCGCCGGAGGGGCTCTTTCCATAACCCGTCATTTTAAGCCTGATACCTGCTTCCGGCCTAGCCCATACGGGATTAGGGGCAACAGTCACGATGCCAGGCAGGCACGAGCAGAAAATAGTCGTCCCGGGGGCGTGCGAGGCAGGATGCCGAGCCGCAGCCTCCATGGATGGATTCACGGCGGCCCCGGGAGGACTATTTTCTGATCGGGACTGCCGTTGGAGGACTGTGTTCCTACGCCAGCTTGGCCTGCAGGTGCCGGGCGAGCTCACCGATGGTGGGGTAGTCGAACAGTTCGGTGAGGTCGACCTTGCCCGGGAACTCGCGGTCGATCTGTTCGTGGATTTCGATTAGCTTCAGTGAGCTGGCGCCGATCTCGAACAGGTTGTCGTCGACACCCAGTCGGCGGCCCCCCAGGGCGCTGTCGCAGATGGCCTGCAGCCGGGACTCGATCTCGTTGCCCGATTGTGCGGAGCTGCCGCCCTGCGCGGCGCGCAGCGCGGCGAGCTCGGCCAGTTCCTCGGCAAACTCGCCGCTGCCGTAGTTCTCCTCCAGCAGGTGCCGCTGGATCTTGCCGCTGGTGGTCTTGGGAATGCGTTTGACCGGGACCACGTCGGCGACCTCCAGGCCGGTCTGCTCGTTGATCAGCCGTGCCGCCTGCGTAGCGACGGGCAGGAACTCCGGCATGCCGCCGCGGTGCAGGATGAACAGCACCAGCTGCTCGGTCTGCGCCCCGGGGGCGCGCACGCCGGCGGCGACCACCTTACCCAGCTCCAGCCCCGGCAGGCGCTGCGCAATGGCCTCCAGGTCGTGCGGGTAGTAGTTCTGCCCGTTGACGAAGATGATCTCCTTGGCGCGGCCGGTGACGTACAGCTCCCCGCCGTGGATCACGCCCAGGTCGCCGGTGCGCAGCCAGCCATCGGCGCTGAACGCCGCGGCGTTGGCAGCCGCATCCTCGAAGTAGCCGCGCGTGACGTTGTCGCCGCTGATGTGGATGTTGCCGATGTGCTCCGGCGGCAGTTCGCGGTCCTGGTCGTCGCAGATGCGCAGGTGACAGTAAGGAATCGCCTTGCCCTCGCACACCAGGCGGATGCCGTCGCGATCAGCCTCGGTGAGCCGTTGCACCGCTGTGCCGGCGGCGAGGCGATGGCGGTTGAGCGTCAGCGTGCGCAGCGGCGTGTGCGGCGCGGGAAAGGCCACGGCGAGGGAGGCCTCGGCCAGGCCGTATACCGGGTACATCGCGTTGCGTTGCAGCTGCGACGCTGCCAGCCGTGTCAGGAACTCCTCGCACAGCTCCACCGAGATCGGCTCGGCGCCGTTGAAGATCAGGCGCACCGCGGACAGGTCCAGGTCCTCGGGTGCGCGCTCGCCGAGTACCTTGAGGTAGTGCCGGTAACCGAAGTTGGGCGAGCAGAGGATGCTGGCGCGTATTCTGGAGGCGAGCTGCAGCCACAGCAGCGGCCGGCGCACGAACAGTTCCGTAGGCATCAGGTGCGCGTGCACCCGGTTGGCGAACATCACCAGGTGGAAGCCGATCAGGCCCATGTCGTGGGTCAACGGCATCCACGACAGGCTGACATCCCGCTCGTTGAAGCCTGCCACCTCGGTCGAGCCGCGAATGTTGGCCACCAGGTTGCCGTGGGTCAGCACCACGCCCTTCGGTTCGCTGGTGGAGCCGGAGGAGAACTGGATGAAGGCCACGTCGGCAGGCCCGGCCGGCTGCACGGTGCCGGCGCGCGAGATGTCGTCCAGGTCATCCACCAGGAAGGCGCGCTGCCGCAGCGCCGTGAAGGTGTCCGTCTCGCCTGCCTGCCGGGCGAAAGCCTCGATGCGCTCCAGCGAGCGTTTTTCCGTGTAGATGAACGGCTTGCCGAGGCGGCGCGCGATGCGCAACAGCTTGTGGCGGTGCTCGTCGCTGATCCCCAGCGCCACCGGCACTGGCACGATCCCGCCCAGTACCGCCGCCCAGAAGGCATCGATGAACTGCTCGTTGTTGTTGAGGAACAGGATCAGCCGGTCGCCGCGGCGCGCGCCCAGGCGCTGCAGGTGGTACAGGATGCCCAGCGCGCGCTCGTAGAGCTCCGCGGCGCTGACGCTGCGGCTGTCCTTCTCGCCCTCCAGGTAGGTGATCTGCAACGGCAGGGCGCGGTGCGCCTGGATGATCTCGGTCAGGGTCTTGAAGTCGGGCATCAGCGGCGTTCCAGCCTCATGTAAAGCGGGTGACGGCTGCGCAGGTTGATTTGCGCTTCCAGTTCCAGGGGCCGGTCTGCGACCCAGCGCAGCCGGTAATGGCGGGCCACCTTGTACAGGTGCATCAGCATCTCGTACAGCGCCAGGGTCTCGCCGATGCAGTGGCGCGGGCCCGCGGCGAAGGGCATGTAGGCAAAGCGCGGCCGCTGCTCCTCGTGCTCCGGCGCGAAGCGCTCGGGCTGGAAGGCGTCCGGCTCCTTCCAGAATTTCGGGTGGCGGTGCAGCAGGTACAGCGGCAGCAACACGTTGGCGCCCGGCGGGATGTGATAGCCCCCCAGCGTGTCGCTCTCTATGGTACGGCGCGAAAGCAGCCAACCCGGCGGATACAGGCGCAGCGCCTCATCGACCACCTGGTGGGTGTAGGTGAGCGCTTCCATGCTGGCCAGGTCCGGCGCCGCGTTGACAGGGGCAGTGTCGATCTCGGCGTGCAGGCGCTGCTGCGCCTGCGGGTGCTGCGACAGCAGGTACCAGGTCCAGTTCAGGGCGCTGGCGGTGGTCTCGTGCCCGGCGACCACCAGCGTCATGACTTCGTCGATGAGCTCGCGCTCGCTCATGGGCTCGCCGCTTTCCTTGTCGCGCGCCTCCATCAGCATCGCCAGGTAGTCGAAGTGGGTTTCCGGTTCGGCACGGCGCCGCGCCATCAGCTGCGCCACCAGCTTCGCCAGGGAGCGGAAGCGATAGGCGAACTGCAGGTCGCGCTCAGGCGTGCGTGTGACCACGTCGAAGGGGTTGCCGCCAGGCTGCTGGCGCAGCCGGTCGAGGTCGGTGCCGAAGATCGCCCGCAGCACGACCTCCAGCGTCAGCTCGCTCATCTCCTCGGTCAGGTTCACCGGCTCACCGTGATCGGCCAGCGCCGACCAGCGCTGCAGCAAGCTGTCGTTGGCCGCGGCGATGGTGCCGGCGAACTGCGTGATCACGCGGCGGTGGAAGTAGGGCTGCATCATGTAGCGCTGGCGCTTCCATAGCTCGCCCTCGCTGGTCATGATGCCCTTGCCCAGCAGGATCTTCACCCGGTCCAGGCCCAGGCCCTTGGTGTAATTGCGGTGGTTGTTGACCAGCACGCGCTTGACGTCGTCGGGATGGTGCACGACGTAGGTATAAGATCCGCGCGCGGGAACGAATACCCGGTAGGTATCGCCGTGGCGATGGAACAATTCGGTCATCCGCTCCAGGGAGTCCTCCGTGGAGCCGATATCGAACTGCAGTTCCGCCTCGGGCGGGGCGATGCTGGCGCTGGCGCTGGCTGTCATGCAAGCTGTTGAAAGCCAAAACTTAATCTTACATCACACAGACCTGTTCACGATGACATCCGGCGACGACGGCGGCCTGCGCAACACCCTCTATCGCACCACCACCCGCTCCGGCCGGCGCATGACCCCTGCGCGGCGGCTGCTGTATCGCGTGGTAGTACCGCTCGGGTACGGCCTGATCCGCCTGTGGTGGCGGATGTGCCGCATGGTCAGCGTCAGCGGCATAGAACACCTGCAGGCGGCCCTGGAACGCGCACCTTCGCTGGTGCCCTGCTATTGGCACCAGCACCAGCTGTTCTGCGGAAAATTCCTGGTCGAGCAGCGCTCGCGCGGCCTGACGGTGGGCTGGCTCATCAGCCCCTCGGTCGACGGGGAGCTGGGCGCGATGTTGGTGCGGCGCTTCGGTGGCGCCGTCATCCGCGGGTCTTCCAGTCACACCGGCGCGCGCGCCCTGCGCGACTACTACCAGGCCCTGGCGAAGGACGGCATCTCCCCGGTGATCACTCCGGACGGGCCACGCGGGCCGCGCTTCCAGTTCAAGCCGGGCGCGCTGCTGCTGTCGCAGATGTCCGGCCGGCCTATCCTGCCGATGGCCTACGCCGCCTCCCGGGCCTGGCTGCTCAAGTGGGACAAGTTTGTGCTGCCCATGCCCTCGGCCCGCATCGCCATTGCCATCGGGCCGCCGGTCTATGTGCCGCGCGTGACCGACCCGGCTCTGTTCGCATCGCTGCAGCAGCAGATGCAGGCGGAGCTGAAGCGCCTGTACGGCGTGGCGCGCGCCGCCCTTGGGTAATTGATACCGCGCTGCTTGCGGCCGGCAAATGGCGTGTTTTACCAGCTTGGCAGCGCGTGCAAGGCCAGATTCTGTCAACTCGGAGGGCGGAATTCGCCACCGGTTGCGTGCCACAAATACGTGGTGCAACGGGGTCTTATCTTGTAATCCTGATTCGTTATGACAGAATCCGTCGCAAGCCCTTGGGACAGATGGGTGGGGAGAAGCTGAAAACTTCGGGTCGCAGCACGGTCGTACCAGCAATAGTGCTATAGAGTCGGAAAAGCTTGAATCCTGAAATTTCGCTGGAGGATGCGGGCCGATGAGCACTGCGCCGCCGGACAAGCCTGCCGAGAGCCCGGCGGACTACAGCGCATCAGACATCCTTTCCGCGGATGCCTGGACCAGCCGCGCCGCGCGCCCGGCGCTGGGCGTCGACGTGGTGTGCACCAAGATCGCCGTCGACTTCCAGAACATGCGCCGCGGCAACGTGGACGAGTGCATCCGGCGCAACCTGGAGCTGTTGCGCAGTGCCGCCGGCATCGACTGCGTTTTCCTCGCCGCCTTCAAACCGGATGAGACCCGTATCGGTGACGTGCAGCTGGCACGTAGCGCCTTTGCCCAGTGCCGCCCGGAAGGGCTGGTGGGCGCCTCGCTCGAGGACCTGCCCTGGCTGAAGGGACGCCTGGAGCACCTGCGGCTGTCCGAGCTGCGCGATACCAGCGCGCCGCGGCGCGAGCAGGCGGCGGAAGGGGCGCGCTTCGCGACCCTGCAGATCGGATCGGTACTGCTGGTGTCACTGCGGGTGCAGGGTCATCCGGCCGGCTTCCTGGCCCTGGCGCAGGCACTGCCACGCGGGCCGTGGGACGTGAACCTGCAGCTGCTGATGAAGCTGATCGGCACCAGCCTGGCGACGGGCCTGGAGCGGCTGCGCACCGAGGCGCGCCTGGCCAGGCTGGAGGAGCGCACCAACCTGTTCCAGACCACGGCCAACGACGGCCTGTGGGACTTCGACGTCGAGAGCAACGAGGTCTACTTTTCGCCGCGCTGGAAAGAGATGCTCGGCTACACCGACGATGACATGCGCGGCACGCCCGACTGGCGCAGCCTGGTGCACCCCGAGGATCTGCCACGGGTGCAGAACGCCATCCGCGACCACGTCGCCGGCAAGACGCCGATCTTCGAGAGCACGCACCGCATGCACCACCGCAACGGCGAGTGGCGCTGGGTGATCAGCCGCGCCAGCGCCCGCGTCGACAAGCACGGTCGGCTGCTGCGCCTGGTGGGCGTGGAGGCGGACATCACCGAGCGCAAGCTGTTCGAGGAGGCGCTGTTCCGCGAGAAGGAGAGCGCGCAGATCACACTGCAGTCGATCGGCGACGGCGTCATCACCACCGATGCCAGTTCCACCATCGACTATATCAACCCGGTGGCGGAGGAGCTGACCGGCTGGCGCCTGGAAGACGCCATGGGGCGCCCGGTGGAGGAGATTTTCCGCGCCTTCCACGAGGAAACCTGCGAACCGCTGGAGAACCCGCTGACGGTGTCGATCCGCCGCATCCGCCCGATCAAGTCGGTGCGGCCGATGCTGCTGATCCGCCGCGACGGCAACGAGCTGTACGTGGAGAGCACCGCGGCGCCGATCCGCGGCGGCGGCGGCAACGTGGCCGGCGGCGTGCTGGTGTTCCACGACGTCAGCGAATCGCGCGAGCTCAATCGCCGCCTGTCCTACCACGCCAGCCACGATCTGCTGACCGGGCTGGTCAACCGCCGCGAGTTCGAGATGCGCCTGGAGCGGGCGCTGAAGAGCGCCAAGGCGCGCGAGGCCTCCTACGCGCTGTGCTACCTGGACATCGACCAGTTCAAGATCGTCAATGATTCCTGCGGCCACGGCGCCGGCGATGCCCTGCTGGGCCAGGTGGGCGCGCTGCTGAAAGCCAAGATCCGCTGGCGCGACACGCTGTCGCGCCTGGGCGGCGATGAGTTCGGCATCCTGCTGGAAAGCTGCTCGCTGGATGAGGCGATGCACACCGCCGAGACGCTGCGCGAGAGCGTGCGCAACTTCCGCTTCACCTGGGAGGATCGCGTGTTCCGCCTGGGCGCCAGCATCGGCGTGGTGCCGATCACCGCCGACAACGAGGACGTGGCCTCCATCATCTCCGCCGCCGACAGCGCCTGCGCTGCCGCCAAGGAAGCCGGGCGCAACCGTGTCCACAGCTTCGCGGAAAACGACATCGAGCTGATGCGCCGCCGCAAGGAGATGCAGTGGGCGGCGCGCATCAATGCGGCGCTGGAAGAGGGCCGCTTCGAGCTGTTCCGCATGGCGATCCAGCCGCTGCAGCGGGTGGAGACCGGCGCGCACTACGAGCTGCTGCTGCGCATGAAGGACGAGAGCGGCCGCATCATCTCGCCCAACGACTTCATCGCCGCCGCCGAGCGCTACAACATCGCCCCGGCCATCGACCGCTGGGTGATCGAGAACGCCTTCCGCTGGCTGGTATCGGAGGCCGACGAGCGCGAGAAGCTGGCGCAGTGCTCCATCAATCTGTCCGGCCAGAGCTTCGGCGACGACAAGTTCCTGCCGTTCGTGATCGAGCAGTTCCACAAGAGCGGCCTGGATGCCTCCAAGATCTGCTTCGAGATCACCGAGACTGCCGCGGTGCGCAGCTTCTCGCAAGCCAACCGCTTCATCCAGTCGCTGAAGGAGCTGGGCTGCAAGTTCGCGCTCGATGACTTTGGCGCCGGCCTGTCCTCCTTCGGTTACCTCAAGCACTTCCCGGTGGACTTCCTCAAGATCGACGGCAGCTTCGTGCGCGAGATCCTGCGCGACCCGATCGATCGCGAGATGGTGCGCTCCATCAACGAGATCGGACACCTGACCGGCAAGCAGACCATCGCCGAGTTCGCCGAGAACGACGAGATCATCCAGATGCTCAGGAGCTTGGGCGTCGACTATGCGCAGGGCTACGGCATCGCCCAGCCGCAGCGCGTGCTGAAGTCCGCGGTCGCCTGACAGGCGCTCGCAGGATCAAGCGCCCGCGGCCCGCTAAGGCCGGCTGCGCCGCGTTGCCGGCCGCGGCTCGTCCTTAACCTCCTTCAGGTGCAGCACCGTGCCGTCCGGCCTCGGGAAGGCCGCGGCCATCTCGCGCAGCCAGGTGAGCAGCTGCTGGATCTTGGGCAGCGCCAGATAGCCCTCGGGGCAGACGAAGTAATAAGCGCGCGGACAGGGCAGCAGCTGCTCGCTGGCGCGCACGATGCGGCCGCTGGCGATGTCCTGCTGCACCAGTGACCAGCGCGTCAGTGCCAGGCCCTGTCCCTGTTCGGCCGCCGCCAGCACCGTCAGCGAATCATCGAATGCGGCGCCGCGCTCCTGCCACTGCGCCTGCGAGCCGGGCTGCCGCCAGAATGGGTATACGCACCGGCTGGCCGCGCACGCGCATGTCGCGAACGTCCCGCAACTCGTCACCACGCGCTAGCAGCGTATGCCGGACCGCGTGTGCCGGACCACGGGTGTCTCGACAGGTCAACCGGTCCGCTGGGTGGGTGGGAGCGTCGCGGCGAACAGCAGCGGCTGCCCGGTCGCCTCCTGCCCGTCCTGGCTGGCCCGCAGGCTTGCCACAAAGCGTGTCTGCCACAAGCGGATGTCGTGCCGGTGCAGCGCCTGCAGCAGGCGCGCGTGGCGCGCACGGCGTTGCGCCAGCGGCATATCCAGTGCCTGGCGCAGGGCCTGCGCGATTGCGAGGATGTCATAAGGGTTGACCAGCAGCGCATCGCGCAGCTCGCGCGCTGCGCCCGCTCGATCCGACAGCACCAGCACCCCGGGATCGGACGGGTCCTGTGCCGCGATGAATTCCTTGGCTACCAGGTTCATGCCGTCGCGCAGCGGCGTCACCAGGCACACCCGTGCCAGGCGCAGCAGGCCCATCACCGTCTCGTGCGGGAACGGCCTGTTGACGTAGCGGATCGGCGTCCAGTCGACCTCGGCAAAGCGCCCGTTGATGCTGCCGGCACTGCGCTCCAGGGCACGGCGCATGCTGCTGTAAGCGTGCACCCGCTGGCGGCCGAGCTGTGCGAGCTGCAGGTAGGTCACCGCGCTGCGGTACTGGGGCGCTGTTTCCAGGAAATGCTGGTAGGCCTCGAAGCGTTGCAACAGCCCCTTGCTGTAGTCGATGCGGTCGACGCCGATGATCAGCCGCCGCCCCTGCAATCCCAGGCCCGCATCGTGCACCTGCCCGCCGCCCGCGGCCTTTGCGGCCTCCGCCTGGACTGCCGCCGGATCGATGCCGATCGGATAGACACCGGCGAGCACCGTCCGGCCGGCGACTTCGATTGAGCCTGCGCCGCTGATCCGGCACTGCGGCAGCGCCGCGCGCACCGCCTCCACGAAAGCAACCCGGTCCGGTTCGGTCTGGAATCCCAGCACGTCGCAGGCCAGCAGCGCCCGCAGCAACGAGGCGTGCGCCGGCAGCGCCCGCCATACATCGAAGCCCGGAAACGGGACGTGCAGGAAGAAGCCGATCGCTGAGTGCACGCCGAGCGCGCGCAGTTGCGCGGCGAGGGGCATCAGGTGGTAGTCGTGGACCCAGATGGCATCGCCGGGCTGCAGCAGCGGCAACAGGGCAAGCGCGAACAGCCGGTTGACCTCCAGGTAAGCCTCGTGCTCCTCGTGACGGAAGCGGAAGCGGTCGAGGAAGGTATGCAGCAGCGGCCACAAGGTGCCGTTCGCGAAACCGTTGTAGTAGAGATCGAAGGGCTTGCGCGGCAGGTCGATCGTTGCGTAGGTGCTGCTGCCGCGCCTGACCACCCGCGCCGACGGCGTTTGCACTGCGCCGGCCACGGTGCGGCCGCTCCAGCCGAACCACAGGCCGCCGGACTCGCGCATGGCCGCGTTGATCCCGACCGCGAGGCCGCCGGCACTGGCGACGGCGCGCGGCAGGATGACGCGGTTGGAGACGTTGACCAGCCTGCTCATACCTCGTCCTCCCAGCGGCGGCTCAGGCGCGAGGCGGTGGTGATGATGCCGACCATGCTGTAGGTCTGCGGAAAATTCCCCCACAGCGCGCCGCTGTGCGGATCGAGTTGCTCCGACAGCAGCCCGACGCAGTTGCGCGCGCTGAGCAGGCGTTCGAACAGGGTGCGGGCCGCGGTGAGATTGCCGACACCGGCCAGCGCGTTCGCCCACCAGAACGAACACACGGTGAAAGCATGCGTGGTGTCGCCGAAGTCATCCGGATGGCGGTAGCGCAGCAGGAAGTCACCGGCGCGCAACTCCCTTTCTATCGCGGCGAGGGTGGCGATGAAGCGCGGATCGCGCCACTGGACCAGGCCCAGCTCCGGCAGCAGCAGCAGGCTGGCATCGATCACCGATGCGCCGAACACCGCGGAGAAGGTGCCGCGCGATTCGTCCCAGGCGCTTGCGAGGATGCGCTGTTGCAGGCGATCGGCGTGCCCGCGCCACGTCAGCACGCTGTCGGTGAGTGTGAGACGCGCCGCGATTCGCGCCAGGCGGTCGCACGCGGCCCAGCACATGGCCGCCGAGAGCGTGTGGCGGCGCTGCACGCCGCGGAACTCCCAGATGCCCGCGTCTGGTTCGTCGAACACCTGCACCGCCTGCTGGCCCAGCGCCTCCAGGCGCCGCCACTGCGCCTCATCGCCCGGAAACTCCAGGCGCTCGTCGAAGAAACTCTGCGCCGCGGCGAGGATCACCGAGCCGTACACGTCGTGTTGGCGCTGGCGACAGGCGAGATTGCCGACGCGCACGGGGCCCAGCCCGCCGACGCCGGCGAGCGTGTCCACCGTGCGTTCGCTCAGGTCGCTCTCGCCGGTGATGCCATAGACGGGCTGCAGCGGCGCCGGGCCTTCGCGTACGACGATGTCGTCCAGGTAGTGCAGGAAGGATTCCATCGCGCCGGTGGCGCCCAGGCGGTTGAGCGCCTGCACGGTGAAGTAGGCGTCGCGCAACCAGCAGTAGCGGTAATCCCAGTTGCGGCCACTGCCGGGAGCCTCCGGAATCGAGGTGGTCGGCGCGGCGAGCACCGAGCCGTTGTCGTCGTAGGTGCATAGCTGCAGGGTGATGGCGGCGCGAATGGTAGCCTCCTGCCACTCGAACGGAATGGCGAGCCCGCGCACCCAGTACTGCCAGTACAGCGCCGTGCCGCGCAGGGTCTCGGCCGCGACTTCGTGCGCCGGCGCCGGCAGCGTCTCGTCGTCCCCGAGTACCAGGTCGAGGGTGCGGTTCAGCACGAACACACGCTCTTCCACCAGGTGGGACACCGGTGCGTCGGTCGTCATTCGCAGTGACTGCGTGGCATCGAAGAAGCGCACGTGGTGACTGCCGAGCTGGCGTTTGAAGCTGCGCGCGCCGTAATCGGCCGCCGGCCGTAGCGTGATCCGCACCGCCGGCCGGCCGCTGACCGGTTCGATCCGCCGCAGCAGCATTGTGGGTCGGAAAAGCCGCCCCTGGCGCTGGAAGCGCGGGCACCAGGTGGTGATGCGGATGGCGTTGCCGCGTTCATCGCGCGCCACCGACTCCAGGATCGCGGTGTTGCGCTGGTAACTGAGCCTGCATTCAGCCTGGTCCAGCAGGCGGATGGCGAAAACGCCGCGTTCATCCGCGCCTGCATGGCCCGACAGCAACTCGCAGAACACCGGATCGCCGTCGGGCCGTGGCCAGCAGCACCACGGCACGCTGCCGTCGGCGCGCACCAGCGCGGTGATCTGGCCGTTGCCGACGATGCCGACGTCGGCGAGCACGCCGGGCGGTGCGGTCGCTGTCACGGCTGCGCCTGCGGCAGCAACGAGCCCAGCCAGGTACGCGCGGCGGCGATGTCCGCGAGTCGCAGGCAGGCCGCGCTGGCGCGTGCGCTACCCACGATCACTGACAGCCCGCCGGTGGAGTTGACGCGGACGAAGGCCGGTTCGTCCAGCAGGTCATCGCCGAGGTATACCGGCCGGCGGCCGCGAAAGGGCGGGGCGCCCATCAGGTCGCGCACTCCGTCGCCCTTGTCGGTATCCACGGCGCCAAGCTCCAGCACCATCGGGCCGGTACGCACCACCAGCCTTCCCGCTGCGCGTGCCGCCAGTTGCCCGGCCACGGCGGCGGCAAGCCCTGCCAGGTGCGGCACCTGGCGGTAGTGCAGGGCCAGCGCCACTCTTTTGTCCTCCAGCCACACGCCCGGATGCTGTGAGCTGAACTGCAGCAACAGCGGCTTGGCCGCCCTCAGGCTTGCGCGCTCTTCGTCGTGGCGGCCCGTGTGCACGCCGTCGGCGCCGCGCAGTTCGGCGCCATGCAAGCCGGAAGCTGGCAGGTGCAACGGCGCAAACAGACTGTCCAGGTCGGCGATGCTGCGCCCGCTCACCAGCGCCAGCGCACCCGCACAGTGCCGGTACAGTCGTGCCAGCAGCAGCAACAGGGGCAGATCGACGCGCACCTGCTCCGGGCGCGGCGCGAAGGGCAGGAGCGTGCCGTCGACGTCGAGCAGGAAGGCACAGGCCGATGGATCAAGTCCGGGAAGTGCACACGTGGCCGGGAGTTCGAACGGAAGCGTGTGCTCGGGCGGGAGTGGAGTGTAGGGTACTGCTGACATATCGGCCTCACTGTGGGCGCGCGATGCGCCGACCGATGCCGGCTGTCACAGGCTGTCGCCGTCAGCCGACACTGACAGGGGCTGTCGGATTCTGCGGACATCGTCTCGACAGCCTGTCGCGGACTATCATCGGGGCGTACCGCTTCGGGTGCGGCGCGGAGTGCCATGCAATGGAGTTGCAACGCCTCATGAATCCTGCCATCCGCCAGCTCGGCCTGGCGGTGCTGCTCGCGGCGGTGCTCGGTCTGTACCTGGCGGCGCAGTCGGGTCAGCAACGACTGGACGTGGTCAGCCGGCAGGTGGCGACGGCGGCGGCGCGCGACCACGCCATCGGCGACCTGCTGCGCCTGCTGAACCAGGCCGAGAGCAGCCAGCGCGGCTACATCCTGCTGGGCGACGACAGTTACCTGGCGCCCTACGAGATTGCCGTGGACCAGGTCCCCACCGCCCTGGCGCGCCTGGAGCAGGGCTTTGCCGGCGCATCAGCGGCGCAGCGCAGGGATGTGGAGGATATCGTGCGCCTGAGCCGCGCCAAGTTCATCGAGCTGGGCGAGGTGCTGCGCCTGTATCGCGAGCACGGGCGCAAATCCGCGGTGGAGGTGACCCGCACCGACATCGGCAAGTGGACCATGACGCACCTGTCGGCCCGGGCTCAGAAGATGCAGGCGGCCGAGGCCGCCAGCGTCGTGGCGGCGGCGCGTTCCTGGCGCAACGTGCGCTGGATCAACCTGGCCGTCACGACCTCCGCGCTGGCGGTTGCTCTGGCGCTGCTGCTGCTGCTGCGCAGCGGGGTGCTGCGCTACCTGCGGCACAAGGAACAGGAGACCGAGCAACTGTCAGAGAAGAGTGCCGAGCTGGAGAAACTGGTGTCGGTGCGGACCCTGGAGCTGTCGCAGCTCTCCACCCATCTGCAGAGTGTCACGGAGCAGGAGCGTGCTGCGCTGTCACGCGAGCTGCACGATGAACTTGGCGGCGTGCTGGTGGCGGCGCGGATGGACGTCACCTGGCTGGAACAGCGCGCCCCCGGCGGCGACCCGCAGGTGCGGGCGCACTTCCGTCACCTGCACGAGGCACTGCAGACCGGCGTGGACGTGAAGCGCCGGGTGGTGGAAAACCTGCGCCCGACGCTGCTCGACAACTTCGGGTTGCTGGCGGCGCTGCGCTGGCAGATGGAGAATACCTGCGGTCGCGCCGGGATTGGCTACACGGAGAGCTACCCCGAGCAGGAGCTGGAACTGACCGCAGACGCCTCCATCGCGGTGTTCCGCGTCGTCCAGGAGGCGCTCACCAACATCCTCAAGCATGCCCGCGCGCGTCATGTGCAACTGCGGATCCGGCTGGCGGGCCCGTGGCTGGAGCTGCGGATCCAGGATGATGGCATCGGCGCACCTGCCGGCGTGCAGCCGGTCTCGAGCGGCCACGGCATCATGGCCATGCGGCACCGGGTGACGGGGCTGGGCGGGCAGTGGCGCCTGCTGCGGCCGGCGAACGGCGGTACGCGCATCGAGGCGCGCCTGCCGCTGGTAAACCTACTGCCGGAAATCCCGACGGTGCGCCGCGCCCGCGCTCACTGCACCAGGCCGTTGCGCAGCGCGTAGGTCGTCAGGTCCGCGTTGGTGCGCAGGTGCATCTTCTGCAGCACGCGCGCGCGATAGGTGCTCACCGTCTTGACGCTCAGGCACAGTTCCCCGGCAATCTCCGAAACGCTGCGGCCCACGGCCAGCTTGCACATGATCTGGAATTCGCGCTGCGACAGCGCCGAGTGCAGCGGCTGATCCTCCGGCTCGTCCAGCAGCCCGGCCAGGATCTCCGCCAGCGCCACGCTGACATAGCGGCGGCCCGACAGCACGATGTGCAGCGCGCGCAGCAGTTCCTCCGGCGCCTGATCCTTGGCCAGGTAGCCCGCCGCGCCGGCGCGCAGCACGTTGATGGCGTACTGCTTTTCCGCGAAGCCGCTCAACACCAGCACGCGTGTTGCGGGGCAAGTGGCGCGGATGTGCCGCAGGATGTCCACGCCGGTGCGGTCGGGCATGTTGATATCCAGCAGCACCAGGTCCCACTGGCCGTCGCGCAGCCGTTGCAGCGTCTCCGCACCGCTTGCGGCCTCGCCAATGGCTTCGACGGCGCGGTCCTGCTCGAGGTAGTAGCGCACCCCGGTGCGGAACACCGCGTGGTCGTCGGCGATGAGCACGTTCGCCATTCACCGATGAGACCACGGTCGCCGCCATCGCGCCAGCTTCGCCATTCGGCGACAGTCGGGTAGGAGAACACCGACGGCCGGACGCGGCACGCGGGCGCTACAGTTGCGCCGGTGCGCGACGTAGATTGATCGCCGTCCGCCACAGGACTGTTGGAGTCAAGGAGAGAGCCCCATGAAACTCATCATTACATCCGTCCTGCTGTCGCTCGGCGCCTGCGGGCTTGCCGTCGCGCAGTCGGCCCCGGCGCCCGATCCTTCGCAGCCGGCCACCACCGCTCCCTCGGAACAGCACAGCAGCACTCACAGCACCGACAAGAAGGCGCAGATGAAGGAGTGTGTGGCGCAGGTGCAGCGCAGCAATCCCGGTATGACGGAGCGCGATATCGGTGACTACTGCAAAAAGCAACTGAGCGACCAGACTGGCGCGCCGCACTAGTTGAGCGGACGGCCTTGGGGCCGGCACGCTGCGGCCGGTCCTAAGGCTCAGGCAGGCAGTACGCAGCGCAGACACTCGCCGCGGGCGGCAGGGACGCCGCCCGCCGGGAGGCCACGGGTCTACGAAGCGCCGAACTGCAGGCGCATCGACAGATCAACCGCCCGCACGTGCTTGGTGATGGAACCGACCGACACGTAATCCACGCCCGTCAGGGCAATTTCACGCACGGTCTCGAGCGATACTCCGCCGGAGGCTTCCAGTTTCACCGGGCGGCCGAGATCGCGGTTGCGCGCTACGGCGCTCATCATGTCAGCCCGGCTGAATTCATCGAGCATGACGATGTCGGCCGCGGCCGCGAGCGCCTGCGCAAACTCCGCGAGGTTCTCGACCTCCACCTCCACTACGATCCCCGGTGCGCTGCGGCGCGCGGCGGCTACCGCGGCGCCGATGGAACCGGCGGCGGCGATATGGTTTTCCTTGATGAGCACGCGGTCGTACAGGCCCATGCGCAGATTGTCGGCGCCGCCGCAGCGCACGGCGTATTTCTGCGCCGTGCGCAGGCCCGGCAGGGTCTTGCGGGTATCCAGGATGGTGCAGCCCGTTCCGGCTACCGCCTGGACGAAGCGTTGTGAGGCGGTGGCGGTTGCCGACAGCAGCTGCAGGAAGTTGAGCGCGGTACGCTCGCCGGTCAGGACTGCGCGCGCAGGTCCACTGATGTCCACGATGACCTGGCCTGCGCGCAGCGGCTCGCCGTCCGCGGCGTGCCATTGCAGGACCACGCGCGGATCAAGACGGCGGAAAGTTTCCTCGGCCCACGGCCGGCCGCACAGGATGGCGTCCTCGCGGGTGATGACGTGTCCGTGTACCTGTTGCTGCGCGGGCACCAGCGCAGCGGTCACGTCTCCCGTGCCGATGTCTTCGCGCAGCGCCGCCTCGACCTGCTGCGGCAGGTCGGGCGGCGGCGGAACGGGAGCCTGCCTCAAGTCTCTAATGAATCAGCGGCAGCCCGTGGCTGGCGGAGGCCATGCACATCAGCATGGGGATCGACAGCAGGAAGTTGACGCGCGAGGCCAGGCCGGCGGTCTTGCGGGCGCGAGCCTTCTCGTCGTCGGTGGCGGCCACGATCCCCAGGATCTTCTTCTGGTTCGGCCAGATCAGGACCCAGACATTGAATAGCATGATGGTGCCCAGCCAGGCGCCGATGCCGATGATCAGGAAGTAATGGGTGGGATCGTCCAGTCCGGCGCCCAGGGTGAAGGCCGGAACGAACTTCCGACCCAGCAGCCACACGCCGCCCACCCAGGTGGCCACTGCACCCCAGCGGAACCAGAACAACCCGCGCGGCGCGACATACTTGCTGATGCCGGCGCCGCCGGGGCCACCCTTGTCGGCTGCCGCGTCAGCCATCGCCGGGGTCTGCACGACGTTGAAGTAGTACAGCAGCCCGATCCAGAAGACGCCCGCAACGATGTGGAACCAGCGTGCGAATCCCAGGGAGTTGAAATGGGTGCCGCCGATCGCCACGGTCAGGATCAGGCCAAGCACTACGCCCAGGATGAGGGTGTGACGGTGATTGTTGAGAGGATTCATGGCAAAAAAGCTCCCAAGTTGTTGTTTCCGCTGGTCAGGGGTGATTCCACACGTTTGAAGAATAGGCGAGCGGCCCCCATAATGCCAATCCCGCACGTAGCACAGGCGGGAGAGAAGGCCGCTGAAGGGGCCGCATCGAGGACTTCTTGCCGAGCACGCCGGAGCATCCGGGCGGGCGTCCCCCGTCACCCTGCATCAGCGCCTGCGTGCTCGACCCGCGCGGCTACTGCCGCGGCTGCCTGCGCACCATCGACGAGATCGGGCGCTGGCTGGGAATGAGTGCGTCGGAGCAACGGCAGTTGCTCGAGGAGCTGGCGCGGCGGCGCGCGCAGCCGGACAGGATCAAGTGAGGACCCAATGGACGACGTGGCAGAGAAGATCAAGGCGGAGCTGGCAACCAGCCCCGTGGTGCTATTCATGAAGGGAACGCCGGACTTTCCGCAATGCGGATTCTCGGCGCAGACCGTGGCGGCGTTGCGTGCCGTGGGCGCGAAGTTCCACAGTGTCAATATCTTCGAGCAGCCCGAGCTGCGCGAGGCGCTGAAGCGCTATTCCAACTGGCCCACCTATCCGCAGCTGTACGTCAAGGGCGAGCTGGTCGGCGGCTGCGACATCGCGCTGCAGATGTACAAGAGCGGCGAGCTGAAGAAGTTGCTCGCGGACGCCGGCGCCGCCGCCACTTAAGAAGCCGGATTGGCGCTGTCGTCCGGCGACTGAGCCTCGCTCTCGCCCGCCTCAGGACCCGATACGCCCCAACCGAAGGCGCGGGCCCGCTGGTCGGCCACCTGGAAGCTGTCGTTGAGACGATTGCAGGCCAGGCAGAACAGGTCGGCGCTGCGTTCCGCGTCGTAGCGTGCGCTGTGTGCACTGCTCGCATCCCACTCGAGCCCCGCCACGCGTACCGCCTTGGCCAGCACCGTCTGGCCGAGCGCAGCGCCTGCCAGGGTGGCGGTGTCGAAACACGAGAATGGATGGAAAGGGTTGCGTTTGATCCTGGTGCGTTCCACCGCGGCGTTGAGGAAGCCGAGATCGAAGGCGGCGTTGTGCCCGACCAGGATCGCGCGCCGGCACTCGTATGCACGCACCGCACGTCGCACCTCGCGGAACACGCGCTGCAGTGCGTCGTGCTCGGGCAGAGCCGGCCGCAGCGGATGGAAGGGATCGATGCCGGTCACACTGAGCGCGGCCGGCTCCAGGCGCGCGCCTGGAAAGGGCTGCACGTGGAAGTGCCAGGACTCGCCGCGCCGCAGCGTGCCGTCCGGCTCCATGTCCACCAGCACGGCGGCGATTTCCAGCAGCGCGTCGGTTGCGGCATTGAAGCCTCCGCACTCCACGTCGATGGCCACCGGCAGGTAGCCGCGGAAGCGGCGCGCCATCAGCGCCGCGGCCGTGTCGTTCACTGCGCAGCCTCGTGCCGCGCGGCCAGGCGCCACGCCAGCGTCTCGCCAGCGCGCAGCGGCACCAGCTCACCGCCGTCCGCGTAGTCGTATTTCGCAGGGACCGTCCAGCCCTCCCTGATCAGCAGTACCGCGTCGCGGTTGCGCGGCAGGCCGTAGAAGTCGGCGCCGTTGTGGGAGGCGAAGGCCTCCAGGTGTTGCAGGGCCCCGGCGGCTTCGAAGGCCTCGGCGTACAGCTCCAGCGCCGCGTGTGCGGAGAAAACTCCCGCACAACCGCAGGCGGCTTCCTTGGCCCGGCGGGCGTGCGGCGCGCTGTCGGTGCCCAGAAACAGCCGCCGTTCGCCGCGGGCAACCGCCGCCAGCAGCGCGCGCCGGTGTTCTTCGGCCTTCAGTACCGGCAGACAGTAGTGGTGCGGTCGCAGGCCGCCGGCGAACAGGGCGTTACGGTTCATCAGCAGGTGCTGGGGTGTCACAGTGGCCGCGATTCCCTCGCGGCCGCCGAGCACGAACTGCAGCGCCTGGTGCGTGGTGATGTGCTCGAACACGATCTTCAGCTGCGGATGGCGCGCCGCGAGCGGCGCCAGCACCGTGTCGATGAATACCGCCTCGCGCTCGAACACGTCCACCGCCGGGTCGGTCACCTCGCCGTGTACCTGCAATACCAGGCCGGCGCGGGCCATGCGCTCGAATACCCCGTCCAGGCGCCGCACGTCCGTGACCCCGGCCTCGGAATGCGTGGTGGCCCCGGCAGGGTAGAGTTTGCAGCCCACCACGCCGCTCTCGCGGGCGGCGTCGATCTCCTCAGGCGGCGTGCGATCTGTCAGGTACAGGGTCATCAGGGGCGTAAACTGCGCGTGCGGGGGTAGTGCATCGAGGATGCGCTGCCGGTAGGCAGTTGCTGCCGCTGCGCTGGTGACCGGCGGCGAGAGGTTGGGCATGATGATTGCCCGGGCGAACTGCGCGACCGTGAACGGCAGTACCGCGCGCAGCGCCGTGCCGTCGCGCAGGTGCAGGTGCCAGTCGTCGGGGCGTGCCAGGCTGAGTCGCCCGGTCGCGGCTGGATCTGCGTAACGTGCTAACATTGTTCGATATTGTCTCATGAGCGAACTGCAGAAACCTGAAGATATAGACCCGATCGAGACCCGCGAGTGGCTCGAATCGATTGACTCCGTGCTCAAGGCCCAGGGACCGCAGCGGGCCCACTTCCTGCTGGATCGCCTGATCGACTACACGCGCCGCAGCGGTGCGTACCTGCCGTTCCGGCCCAACACCGCCTACGTCAACACCATCCCCACCGGACGGGAGGCCGAGTACCCGGGCAACCGTGCGCTGGAGCGGCGTGTGGAGGCCTACATCCGCTGGAATGCGCTGGCGATGGTGCTGGCCGCCAACAAGACCTCCTCGGAGTACGGCGGCCACCTGGCCAGTTACGCCTCATCGGCGACGCTGTACGAAGTCGGATTCAACCACGTGTGGCGCGCGCCCTCGGCGCAGCACCCCGGGGACATGGTGTTCATCCAGGGGCATTCCTCGCCCGGCATCTACGCGCGCGCCTACCTGGAGGGGCGGCTGACGGACTCGCAGCTGCGGCACTTCCGCCAGGAAGCCGACGGACCGGGAATCGGGCTGTCCTCATACCCGCACCCCTGGCTGATGCCGGACTTCTGGCAGTTCCCGACCGTCTCCATGGGCCTGGGTCCCATGATGGCGATCTTCCAGGCCCGTTTTACGCGTTACCTGGAACACCGCGGACTGGTGCCGCCGTCGGACCAGAAGATCTGGGCCTTCCTCGGTGACGGCGAGATGGACGAGCCGGAGTCGATGGGCGCGCTGACCATGCCGGTGCGCGAGGGCCTCGACAACCTGATCGTGGTCGTCAACTGCAACCTGCAACGCCTGGACGGCCCGGTGCGCGGCAACGGCAAGATCATCCAGGAGCTGGAGGCCGCTTTCCTGGGCGCCGGCTGGAACGTGATCAAGGTGCTGTGGGGTTCGCGCTGGGATCCACTGCTGGCGCGCGACACCCAGGGGCTGTTGCGCCGGGTGATGGAGGAGTGTGTCGACGGCGAGTACCAGAACTTCAAGGCCAAGGGCGGCGCCTATACCCGCGAGCACTTCTTCGGCAAGTATCCAGAACTGAAGGCCATGGTCGCCAACATGTCCGACGAGGAGATCTGGCGGCTGAACCGCGGCGGCCACGATCCCCACAAGGTGTATGCCGCCTACGCGGCCGCGATGGCCCACAAGGGGCGGCCCACCGTGATCTTCGCCAAGACGGTCAAGGGCTTCGGGCTCGGCAAGGGCGGCGAGGGGCAGATGATCGCCCACCAGCAGAAGAAGCTTTCCGAGGAGGACCTGCGCGCCTTCCGTGACCGCTTCAACATCCCGGTGTCGGATGCCGACCTGGCGCGCCTGCCGTTCCGCAAGCCTGAGCCGGATTCCGAAGAGCAGCGCTACATGATGGGAAAGCGCGCGGCGCTCGGCGGGTCGCTGCCGGCGCGGCGGCGCACGGCCGATCCCCTGGCGGTGCCGCCGCTGACGGCCTTCGCGCCGGTGCTGGAGGGTACCGGGGAGCGCGAGATTTCCACCACCATGGCCTTCGTGCGCATCCTCAACATACTGCTGAAGGACCGCAACATCGGCCGCAATATCGTGCCGATCGTGCCCGACGAGGCGCGCACCTTCGGTATGGAGGGATTGTTCCGCCAGATCGGCATCTATTCCTCCGTCGGACAGCTCTACACGCCCCAGGATGCCGAGACCCTCATGTCCTACCGCGAGGACAAGAAGGGACAGATGATCGAGGAGGGCATCAACGAGGCCGGCGCGCTGTGCTCGTGGATCGCCGCCGGCACCGCCTACAGCAATCACGGCATCAACATGGTGCCGTTCTATATCTTCTACTCGATGTTCGGTTTCCAGCGGGTGGGTGATTTCATCTGGGCCGCGGGCGACATCCAGGCGCGTGGCTTTCTGCTCGGCGCCACCGCCGGGCGCACCACGCTCGCCGGCGAGGGGCTGCAGCACCAGGACGGCCACAGCCAGCTGGTGGCCACCACCGTGCCCAACTGCCATGCCTACGACCCGGCCTTCGCCTACGAGCTGGCTGTGATCATCCAGGACGGCATGCGCCGCATGTACGCCGAGCAGGAGAGCATCTTCTACTACCTCACGGTGATGAACGAAAACTACCCGCAGCCCGCCATGCCGGCCGGCGCGGAGGCGGGCATCCTGGCCGGGGGTTATCTGTTGCAAAGCGGCGGCCGCGGCAAGGTGCGCGCCACGCTGCTCGGCTCGGGCACGATCCTGCGCGAGTGCATCGCGGCGGCGAAGATGCTGGAAGAGGACTTCCACATCCCCGCCGATGTGCTGTCAGTGACCAGCTTCAGCGAGTTGCGCCGTCAGGCTCTCGAGTGCGAGCGCTGGAACCTGCTGCATCCGGGCAAGCCGCCACGGATGCCCTACGTGCGCACGCTGCTCGAGGGCCGCGGCGGCCCGGTGGTCGCGGCCACCGACTACATGCGCATCGTGCCCGACCAGATCCGCCAGTGGGTGGATGGGCGCTACGTGACCCTGGGCACCGACGGTTTTGGCCGCTCCGATTCACGCGCCGCCCTGCGCCAGCACTTCGAGGTCGATCGTCGTTACATCGTGATCGCTGCCCTGAAGGCGCTGGCCGACGGCGGCGGCATCGACCCGGCTTCGGTCGTACAGGCGATTGCTAAGCTGGGCGTCGATCCCGAGAAGCCCGTGCCCTGGAACACGTGATGTACACGAGTACCCGCCCGCCAACCGCGGTGGCATGCCTGTGAGTGATGCGAATCTGACCGAAGTGCGCGTGCCCGACCTGGGCAACTTCAAGGACGTGGCCGTCATCGACGTGATGGTGAAGGCCGGCGATAGCGTGGCAATCGACACGCCGCTGGTCACCCTGGAGTCGGAGAAGGCCGCGATGGACGTACCGTCCACTGCCGCCGGCGTGATCGAGCGCGTACACGTGACGCGCGATTCGCGCCTCTCGACCGGGGACCTGGTCGTCACCGTGCGCACCGGCGCGGCCGGTACAGCAGCGTCAGCGGCACCAGCAGCACCGGCGGCCGCCGCGCCTGTGGCGCCGGCGGCGACTGCCTCTCCCGTGGCGCCAGCACCCCCGGTGGCTGCGGCGGCGACGCCGCGTCCCGCAGCGCCGGCATCGCAGCCCGCGCCGGCTGCCGCGCCGGTCGCGCCCATTCCGGGCGTGCGTACCGACCTGGCGCCCATCGACGAGCCGGGCTTCTCGCGCGCTCATGCCGGTCCCTCGGTGCGCAAGTTCGCGCGCGAGCTGGGCGTCAACCTGGCGCAGGTGAAGGGCAGTGGTGAAAAGGGCCGCATCACGCACGAGGATGTGAAGGCTTTCGTCAAGGGCGCGCTCACCGGCGCGGCGCCCGCCGCCGCGGCTGGAGCGGCCGCGCTGCCGGCAGTGCCGGTGGTGGATTACAGCCAGTTCGGGCCGGTAACGGTCGAACCGCTGACTCGCATCCAGAAGATCTCCGGCCCGCGGCTGCACGCGAGCTGGGTCAACATTCCGCACGTCACGCAGTTCGACGAGGCCGACATCACCGGGCTGGAGGAATTGCGCGGCAGCCTCAAGGACAAGGCGCAGGCGGCTGGCGTGAAGCTCACGCCGCTGTCCTTCATCATGCGCGCCTGCGTGCTCATGCTGCAGAAATTTCCGCGCTTCAACTCCGCGCTCGATCCCGGCGGTAGCAGCCTGATCGTGCGCCAGTACGTGCACATGGGTTTCGCGGCCGACACGCCGCACGGCCTGGTCGTGCCCGTGGTGCGTGACGCCCACCGCAAGGACATCTACGAACTGGCGCGCCAGCTCGGGCAGCTGTCGGAGAAGGCGCGCGCCGGCAAGTTGCCGCCGACGGACATGCAGGGCGGTTGCTTCACCATTTCCAGCCTGGGCGGCATCGGCGGCACGGCTTTTACCCCCATCATCAACGCACCGGAAGTCGCGATCCTGGGTGTGTCGCGCTCCGCCATGCGCCCGGTGTTGCAATCCGGCGCCTTCGTGCCGCGGCTGATGTTGCCGCTGTCCCTGTCCTACGATCACCGCGTGATCGACGGCGCCATGGCGGCACGCTTCACCACGGCGCTGGCGCAGGTGCTGGCGACACCACGGCTGCTGATCGAGGCGGTGCCGTGAGCCGCGTCGATCTGACGATTCCCGACATCGGAAATTTCAGCGACGTGTCGGTGGTGGAGGTGCTGGTGAAGGCCGGCGACTCCGTCGCCGTGGACTCGCCGCTGGTGACCCTGGAAACCGACAAGGCCTCCATGGACGTGCCGTCCGCCGCGGCGGGCGTGATCATGGAAGTGTTGTTGAAGCGCGGTGACAAGGTATCCAAGGGATCGCTCATCGCGCGCGTGGACGCGGCAGCCGCGGGCGCCGGGCCGGCAGCGGCGACCGCCGCGCCCGCAGCCACTGCCGCACCGGTCCCGGTGACATCGCCCACGGCGGCGGGCGATACCGTGCGCGTGCCGGCCGCAGCCGCGGCGGGCGACACGGTGCGCATGCCCGGACCGGCCGCATCCGCCGCGGGCGTGGTGCAGGCGGCGCAGGCCGATGGCAGCGTGCAGCTGCTGGTGCTCGGTTCCGGCCCCGGCGGCTACACCGCCGCGTTCCGTGCCGCCGACCTCGGGATGAAGGTGCTGCTGGTGGAGCGCTGGCAGCAACTGGGCGGCGTGTGCCTGAATGTCGGCTGCATCCCCTCCAAGGCACTGCTGCATGCGGCGCGTGTCATCGAGGAAGCCCGCGAGATGTCCGGGCACGGCGTCAGCTTCGGCTCACCGCAAATCGACAGCACCCGCCTGCGCGCCTGGAAGAACTCGGTGGTCGGCAAGCTGACCGGCGGTCTGGTGGTGCTGGCGAAGCAGCGCAAAGTGGAGGTGCTGCGCGGCAGCGGCCGCTTTCTGGGGCCAAATCTGCTCGAGGTGAACGACGGCGGCGCCGTGCAGCGGGTGCGCTTCGAGCAGTGCATCATCGCCGCCGGCTCGGAGTCGGTGCGCCTGCCCGGCCTGCCCGACGACCCGCGCGTCATCGATTCCACCGGCGCACTGGAACTCGGCGGCATCGAAGGCGAGCTGCTGGTGATCGGCGGCGGCATCATCGGCCTGGAAATGGCGTGCGTGTACGACGCGCTGGGCGCGAAGGTCAGCGTGGTGGAACTGACGCCACAGTTGATGCCCGGCTGCGACCCGGATCTGCTGCGCCCGCTCGAGAAGCGCATACGGGCGCGCTACCGCCAGATCCTGACCGGCACGCGCGTGACGGGAGTCGAGGCCCTCAAGGAGGGGCTGCGGGTCAGCTTTGCGGGTGACAAGGCGCCCGCGCCGCAGGTCTTCTCCCGCGTACTGGTCGCGGTGGGGCGGTCACCCAATGGCCATGAGATCGGCGCGGAGCTTGCCGGTGTCACGGTATCGGAACGCGGTTTCATCCCGGTCGACCGGCAGATGCGCACCAACGTGCCACACATCTTCGCGATCGGCGACATTGCCGGCCCGCCGCTGCTGGCGCACAAGGCCATGCACGAGGGCAAGGTGGCCGCCGAGGTCGCCGCCGGCGAGAAGCGCGCCGCGGACTGGCGCGTGATTCCCTCGGTGGCCTACACGGATCCCGAGATTGCCTGGGCAGGTCTCACGGAAACCGAGGCAAAGGCCCGCGGAACCGTCTTCCGCAAGGGCGCCTTCCCCTGGATCGCCAACGGCCGCTCGCTTTCGCTGGGGCGGGACGAGGGGTTCACGAAGATCCTGTTCGAGCCGGACTCCCACCGGGTGCTGGGCGCCGGCATCGTCGGCACCAATGCCGGGGAGCTGGTCAGCGAGGTCGCGCTGGCCATCGAGAACGGCTGCGACGCCGCCGACATCGGCCTGACCATCCATCCGCATCCGACCCTGTCGGAGACGGTTGCCGGCGCGGCCGAGGCCTTCGAGGGCACACTCACGGACCTGTATATCCCGAAGAAGAAGGCGTAGTTCGGGCGCGGTGCATGGCCGCGCGCATCAATGTCATCGCGCTGATGGGCGAGGTCAGCGCCATGAACAGCATGATCAGCAACTCGTGCGTCACCGGGTGGTGGAGAATCGCTGTCGAGAGCAGCATCGATGCGATCAGCACGCAGCCGACACCCAGGGTAGCGCCCATCGTGGGCGGGTGCATCCGGGCATAGAACGTCTTCATTCGCAACAGCCCAAGCGCGCCGATCAGTGAAAATGTTCCCCCGCAGACAAGGAGCAGCGTGACCGGCAGCGCAGCCCAGACTGGCAGCGTCCAGGTGATCATGGCTCGATGACCTCGCCGCGCAACAGGAACTTGGCAAGCGCAGTGGTCCCGATGAAGCCGAACATCGCGATCAGCAGCGCCACCTCGAAGTAGACGGTCGAGGCGGTGCGGATGCCCAGCATCAGCAGCGTAAGCGTGCCGTTGACATAGAAAGTGTCGAAAGCAAGCACACGGTCCTGTGCAGACGGGCCGCGAAAGAGGCGCAGGAGCGCAATGAGCATCGCGCCGACAAAACAAAGCGCGGCAAAACCTGCGGCCGATGCGGGGAGATTGTTCATTGGAAGATCCTTGTCAGGGGTCGCTCGTAGCGCTGCTTGAAGTGCCGGATCCACTCGTCCTCGTCCTTCAGGTCGAGCACGTGCAGGGTCAGCGCATCACCGGCCGGAGAAAGCCCCGCCCACACCGTGCCTGGAGTCGAGGTTACGATGACCGCCAGTGCCGCAAGCCCATACGGATTGCGCAACTCGATGGGGATCGTGAGAAACCCCGGGCGGAATTCACGGGCGTGGCCCCAGGCGAGGACCAGCCGGCCGACCGCGACGCTCGAGCTCACAATGTCAGCGAGCACCACCATCGTGAGGGCAAGTGCGACATCCAGCCGCCGCAGGCGGGTCTGCACGGGGCGCAGCGCCGACGCCGACCACGCCAGGCCCACGGCCAGGACGGCGCCCAGTGCAATTTGTGCCAGATCGAGCGTCTGGTTCAGTAGCAGCCACACTGCGGTAAGCGCCAGCACCAGGAAGGGCGACACGGACCTCGCAACTCGTTTCATGGCTTGCGCCCCCGGGCTTGCTCACGGCGGGTGTCCCGCGACAATACAGCGTGAATGTACGTGTCGGGATGGTGAAGTGAGCGCGCAGCACGCTCCAGGTAGCGGGTGACCGGATCCGCCGCGACGGCCAGGCCGGCGCACAGCAGTATCAGCGCTGCGATCGGGGTTGCTTCCAGCAGTCGCAAGCGCGGGGTAGTGCGCGCAGCCGGACTCCAGAAAAGCCGCATGCCGATGCGGCTCAGGGCAATGATGCTGACGAACCCCGAGAGTACCAGCGCAGCGCACACGATCCACGTTGACACGGGGGCGTCGTGGACTGATGGCGAGCGCAGCACCGTGGCCAGCAGCGCGAATTTCGCAATAAAGCCCGGCAGCGGCGGCAGGCCGCTCACGAGCAGCACGCAGCAAACGAAGCCCATGCCGAGGAAGGCCCTGGCGGCTGGGATTGCGATGCCGACATCCTCACCGCTCGCATAGGTCGAGGGTTGCTTGATGCCATAGGCGCTATATCCGGTGGGGGCTTGTTCCGCGACGCTGTCCGGGGCGGCATCCGCTGGATCCGTGACGCGCGTGCGGTCGGTCATGCCGCTCAGCATGAAGAAGGTGCAGGTCGTGAGGACCGAGATGATCAGATAGAACAAAATGGAAGTCGTGAGCGCTTCGATGCGCAGGCCCAGGGCGGCCAGCAGAATACCCATGGACACCAGGACGGAATACGCGATTGCCCGCGCCAGGTGTATCGAGGCGAGCATGCCGATCATGCCGGACGCGAGGGTCGCAAGCCCGATGTACAGCAGCGCGCCGTAGAGTGTCTCGTACTCCTGCGTCAGCGTGCCGAGGCGCAGCAGCGCGTAAAATCCCACCTTGGTCATCATGGCAAAGGCCGCGGCCACCGGTGCCAGGGCGACCGAGTAGGCGCCCGGGAGCCAGAAATTGAGTGGCCAGCTGGCAGCCTTGGTCAGAAAGGCGATCACCAGGATCGCTGCACCTGCATCGAGCAGCGCACGATCACCGGCGGCCAGCGCCGCGGCGCGGCCTGACAGGTCCGCCATGTTCAGAGTGCCGGCCACGCCGTAGATCAAGGCGACACCCAGCAGGAACAAAGCGGAGGCGATCAGGTTGACGGTGATGTAATGCAGGCTCAGCTTGACCCGCAATGCGCCCCCGCCGCGCAGCAGCAGCCCATAGGAGGCCGCAAGCAGGATCTCGAAAAACACAAAGAGATTGAACAGATCCCCCGTCAGGAAGGCGCCGTTGAGCCCCATCGTCATGAACTGAAACAAGGAATGGAACGGTTGCCCGGGCTTATCCCAGCGCGCAACGGAGTAGGCCAGGGTAGACAGCGCCACGACGGCGCCCAGTGTCAGCATCACCGCAGACAGCCGGTCGACCACCAGCACGATGCCGAAAGGCGCCGGCCAGCCGCCGATCGCATAGACGCCCACACCTTCGGGCCAGATGAATGGCGCCGCATCGCTTGTCAGATACACGAGCCCGGCAGCCACGGCCAGTTGCATCAACATTGAGGCGGCGGCGAGTGCCACCCGCGCCGTGCGGCGCGCTTCCGGGACAAAGAACATCACTGCGCCCGCAACAAGCGGGACCACGACTGGCAGGACGATCAGGTGGCGCAGAATCGCATTCATGCCTCCGGCTCTCTTCCATCCACATGATCCGTGCCGGTGAGGCCACGCAGCGCGAGCAGCACGACCAGGAACAATGCGGTGGTGGCAAACCCGATGACGATGGCGGTGAGAGTGAGCGCCTGCGGCACGGGGTCGGCGTACAGAGCCGGGTCAACGGAGGCGGCGCCCCCATCAATCATGGGTACCCGATGCACCGCGAGCCGGCCCATTCCAAAAATAAACAGATTGGTCGCATAGGAAAAGAGCGTCAGCCCCATCAGCACCTGGAAGGTGCGGGGTCGCAGCAGCAGCCATACTCCTGCGCCAGCCAGGATCCCGGTCGCGAGGGCGTAGACCACTTCCATCAGGTGTCTTCCAGCGGTGCAGCCACGGGTGTGACCGTCTTGCGCGGCCGGCGCAGAGATTGATGGGCCAGCGCCACGAGAATCAGCAGTGTCGCGCCGACCACGAGCAGGTACACCCCCGCGTCAAAGAGCAGGACGCTCGCAAGATCGATCTCACCGACCAGCGGCAGATGTACGCTTGCGGTAAGCGCGGTGAGGAATGGCAGAGACCAGGCCCACGCGCTCAAGCCAGCGGCGGCAGCCGTCAACAGGCCAATACCGATCCAGTTCAGCGGATGAACCCGCAGGCGCGACTCCACCCAGATCGTGCCGTTCAGCATGTACTGGGCGATCACGGCGCTCGCCATGACCAGTCCACCGACGAAGCCGCCGCCCGGCGCATGGTGCCCGCGCACCAGCAGGTATAGCGAGACCACGCCCGCCAGCGGCAGAAGCGGGCGCGCCAATACGGCTGCAATCCTGAATTCGCCGGGCGGCAGCGGGTCATTCACATGGGCAAGCGCCATCTCCTCCGCGGACGCGCGGGATTCAAAACGCGTCGGCGCCATGCTCTCGGGTGCCGGGCGGAACCGGCGCAGGAGTGCGTACACGGTGATGGCAACGATGCCTACCACGGTGATCTCCCCAAAGGTGTCAAAGCCGCGAAAATCGACCAGCATCACGTTGACGACATTGCGTCCGCCGGCCTGCTCCAGGGAGTTTTTCAGGAAAAAGGGCGTGAGCACGCCTGCGCCGGACCGGCGCAGTACCGCATAGGTCAGAACACTGACCCCGCCGCCTGCGATCAGGGCTACGACCAGATCCCTGGCACGACGAGCCCGCGCGCGCGGCGTTCGCCGTCGGAGCGCCTCGCTGTCGAGACGTTCCGGGAGCCATCGCAATCCGAGCAGGATGAGGACCAGGGTGACGACCTCGACTGCCACTTGAGTGAGGGCCAGATCCGGTGCCGAGAACCAGGCAAAGGTCAGGCAGGTCACGAGGCCGACTCCGCCCACCATGATCAACGCCGCCAGGCGATGGAATTTGGCCCGGAACGCCGCTCCAATGGCACAGGCCGCGCCAGCCAGCCACAGCAGGCCGAACGAAGGATCGAACGTTGTCAGCGGCAAATTGCCGCCGCCCGGGCCGGTACGCAGCAATGGCAGCATCCCCGCGACAATGGCGGCCAGGAAAATCATCAGCACCTGCAACTGCAGGCGCGAGGGAAAGAGCAGGCCAGCCACCCGGCCGGACCCGCGAATGACGACCGCATTGACGATGTCGAACATGCGCGCCGCATCCCATCGGGACAACAGTGGCGTCGGTGCAAAGGTGCGGCCGCGCCGCGACTGGGCCACGTAGAACACAACGCCGCCCGAGAGCGCGACGAGGCTCATCAGCAGTGGCGCGCTGAACCCGTGCCAGACTGCCAGCTCATACTGCGGGAGTGCAGGCCCCAGGATCGACCGGGCGGCGATGTGCAGCAGCGGCCCGACCGTTTGCGCCGGCAGGACGCCGACCAGCAGACACGCAGCGACCAGGACGGCGCTCGGCAGCAGCATGCCCCGGGTGGGCTCCCCCGGCATGCGCGGCAGATCCTGCGCAACCGGGCCCAGAAACACCCGGTCAATCAGGCGCAGCGAGTAGGCAACGCTGAAGACCCCGGCAAGGGTGGCCATGAGGGGGAATGTGAAACGCAAGCCGCTGGCGCTGCCGGCAACGATTGCTTCGGCAAAGAACATTTCCTTCGAAAGGAATCCATTCATGAGCGGCACCCCGGCCATCGCAGCGGCAGCCACTGTTGCGACCGTGGCGGTGATCGGCATCAGGTGACGCAGGCCGCGCAGCCGTTTGATGTCGCGTGTTCCGGTTTCGTGCTCAATGATGCCAGCCGCCATGAATAACGAGGCTTTGAACGTGGCGTGATTCATCATGTGAAACACCGCCGCCACCAGCGCCAGGGGGCTGTCCATGCCGAGCAGCAGCGTGATCAATCCCAAATGACTGATCGTCGAGTACGCCAGTACCCCTTTCAGATCGCGCTGGTATGTGGCGGAAAAGGCGCCAATCAACAGCGAGGCGCCGCCGGCGCCTGAAATTACCCAGAACCACAGGTCCGTACCGTGCAGGGCAGGCCACAATCGGGCCAAGAGGAAAACGCCGGCCATGACCAGGGTTGCAGAGTGCAGGTAGGCTGATACCGGCGTCGGCGCGGCCATCGCCTGCGGCAGCCAGAAATGAAAGGGGAACTGGGCGCTCTTGGTCAGTACGCCTGCAACGATCAGCAGCAGGACTGCCGGATACCAGGGGTGGGCGCGAATGGTATCGCCGGCTGCAAGCACCGTGTCCAGATCGTAACCGCCGACGACCGCGCCCAGCATCAGCACCCCGAGCAGCAGACTCAGGCCACCGCCCATCGTCACGATGAGCGCCATGCGGGCCCCGCGTCGCGCATCCTCGCGTTGGTACCAATATGCAATCAGCATGAACGAGGTAAGGCTGGTGAGTTCCCAGAACACGACAAGCTGGATCAGGTTGCCCGACAGTACCGTGCCGAGCATGGCGCCCATGAACGCCAGCAGGAACGAGAAAAAGCGTGGCACGGAATCGCCGGGCGACATGTAGTAGCGCGCATAGATGACCACCAGCGCACCCATCGAGGCGACCAGCATGGCGAACAACCAGGCGTAGCCATCCAGCCTGAAGCTCAGCGCAAGCCCAAAACGCGGCATCCACGCAACGTCAAGCCGCACGATGTCCCCGCCCGCGACCTGCGGAAATAGAGCCGCCAGGAGCAGGACGCACGCCAGGGCGGTAAGTCCTGCAAGCCACGCCGCGGCGTTGCGGGCGTGCGGACCCACAAACGCAGCAGCCAGGCTGCCCAGAAACGGCAGCAGGACGATCAGCCCGAGCAACATGGCCTCCCGCGCACCAACTTCATATTCGCCGTGATCCGCGCACTGTATTCCCGGGCGGGCAGCCGGTCATGCCGGTGCGCGCCCGGCCGGCAGCCGCCGCAGCCGCTCCAGGTAGACCTGCTCGTCTGGTTGCCGGCCAGCGCGCTGCGCCTCCCACAGGGTCTCGGCCAGCACCTCGATCATGGTGTGCTCGGCCGCGTGCGCGTCCTTGAGCCGCTGCGCCAGCGCGCGGTGGACCTGGGCAATGCCCGCGGGGCGGTCGGTGGCAACCTGTTCGCGCACTGCCAGGTGCAGCCCCATGTGCAGGAAGGGGTTGGACTGTCCGCCCTCGGGGCGGAACTCATCCTCCAGCGCGGTGGCGGATTCCAGCCACGGCACGTACTCGGGATGCTCGGCGATCACCGCGGCGAGCTGTGCTTCCAGCGGCTCGAGCGGGGCGCGGGCGCGGTATTTGCGCCATGCTTCCAGGTACCGGCTGCGAAGCTGCTGGCGCGACTGGTCCTGGAAGAAGGACATGGCCTTCAGTTCCCGCGGCCCCTGCGCGCGGTTGTGCGTGGGGCCGCAGTGCCTCTGGTACGCCGGCCGGCCGCGGCAGGCTTGTCCGCCCGCGCGGCGGATCTGGCGGCAGCGGCCCGCACGGCCGCGGCGATACCGCGGCGCACGGGGGCCTTGCGGACCGGTGTCTTGTCGCGGTAACCGCACAGGTCGCGCAGGATGCAGTCCGGGCAGCGCGGTGAGCGCGCAAGACACACGTAGCGCCCGTGCAGCAGCAGCCAGTGGTGCGCGTCGTGCGCGAATTCCGCCGGCGTGACGGCGCGCAAGCCCTGCTCGACTTCCCGCGGGGTCTTGCCGGGGGCGATGCCGGTGCGGTTGGCCACGCGAAAGATATGCGTGTCGACCGCGATCTCGCTGTGGCCAAATACCATGTTGAGAATGATGTTGGCCGTTTTGCGGCCCACTCCCGGGAGCGCCTCGAGGGCCTCGCGGCTGTCGGGCACCTGGCCCTGGTGCAGCTGCACCAGCTGCTGGCACAGTCCGATCAGGTTGGCCGCCTTGGTGTTGTAAAGGCCGACGGTACGGATGTATTCCTTTACGCCCTCCACCCCCAGGGCGAGGATGGCGGCCGGCGTGTTGGCGGCCGGGAACAGCCTGCGGGTGGCGGCGTTGACGCTCTTGTCGGTGGTGTGCGCCGACAGCATCACCGCTACCAGCAGTTCGAACGGCGTGCTGTACAGGAGTTCGGTCGTCGGCGCCGGGTTGGCCGCGCGCAGGCGACGGAACAGTTCCAGGCGCTTCGCCGGGCTCACGGGCCACCTGCCGTGCTGCCGCTCTTGCGCTCGGCCAGCAGCCGCTCGCGGGCTGCCGTGCGCTCAAGTCGGCGCGCAGCATGGGCCTGGAAGCGCCGGCGGTTGTCCTCCGTCGTGGGCGCGCTGGCCGCGGCGGCGATCTTGCGGTCGACAAGTTCAGTGCGATCGACCATGCGGATGCAGTCGACCGGGCAGGGCGCGACGCACAGTTCACAGCCGTTGCACAACTCCACCAGGACGGTGTGCATATGCCGCTGCGCGCCCAGGATCGCATCCACGGGGCACGGCGGGAGGCACTTGGCGCAGCCGATGCAGGCTTCCTCGTCGATCTGTGCCACGCGCTGCGGACCGTGCGTGCCGTTGGCCGGGTTCAGCGGCAGCACGGCGCGTCCCAGCAGCGCGGCCAGCGCCGCAATGGTGGCGTCACCCCCGGGTGGACACTGGTTGATCTGAGCTTCCCCGTCGATGATCGCCTGTGCATAGGGGCGGCAGCCCTCGTAGCCGCAGCGTGTGCACTGGGTCTGCGGCAACAGCATATCGATATCGTCGACGCCGGCCATGCGCTTCCCCCGCCGGTATCAGCTGATCCGCATGCCGGGTGTGGCGCCACTGTCCGGCGAAAGCAGGTAGAGGCCGGCGCCGCCGCTGGCCGCCAGCACCATCCCCTCGGAGACGCCGAACTTCATCTTGCGCGGCGCCAGGTTGGCGACCATGACCGTGAGGCGCCCGGTCAGCGTGGACGGGTCGTACGCTGCCTTGATGCCCGCGAACACATTGCGGGTCTCGTTGCCGAGATCGAGTGTCAGGCGCAACAGTTTGTCCGAGCCCTCGACGAACTCGGCGCGCGCGATGCGCGCCACGCGCAGGTCGACCTTGCGGAAGTCATCGATCGACAGTACGCCGTCGGTCGCGGGTACGGAGGCGGCACCCGCGGGCGCCGCCGCAACTGCCGGCGCTGCGCCCGGGGATTCCACGTCGAACAGTGCATCGAGCTGCTTCATATCAACGCGGGTCATCAGGTGCTGATAGGGGTTGATGCGCCCCGGCCGGGTCGTCGCGTCACTCCAACGGAACGCGCGGTCCATGCCAAAGAGCTGCCGCGCCACGCGCTCTGCCGTCTGCGGCAACACGGGCGCCAGCAGCACCGACAGCAGGTGGAATCCGGCCAGCGCCTGCGAGCAGACCTGCTGCAGCTCCGCGCGCCGCTGCGGGTCCTTTGCCAGCACCCACGGCTGGCGGGCGTCGAAGTCCTGGTTGATGCGGTCCGCGACCGCCATGATGTCGCGCATGGCGCGGCCGAACTCGCGCCCTTCGTAGGCCTCCGCCACAGACTTTGCCGCTGCCCGGGCTTCCGCGCTGAACCCGTCGGCCTGCGGCGCATAACGCAGTTCACCGCCAAAGTGACGGGTGATGAAGTTGGACGCGCGGCTGGCGATGTTGACGTACTTGCCGATGAGGTCGCTGTTGACCCGCACCAGGAAATCATCCGGGTTGAAGTCCAGGTCCTCGACGCGGGCGTTGAGTTTGGCCGCAATGTAATAACGCAGCCATTCCGCATTCATGCCGACTTCCAGGTAGCGCAGTGGGCTGATCCCCGTGCCGCGAGACTTGGACATCTTCTCGCCCGACACCGTGATGAAGCCGTGCACGTACACATGGCTGGGCACGCGGTAGGGCGCGCCGGCGAAGTGCAGCATCGCCGGCCAGAACAGGGTATGGAAGTAGATGATGTCCTTGCCGATGAAGTGGATCTGCTCCGTGTCGGGGGCCGACAGGAATTCCTCGAAGCTGCGCGGCTCCCCGGCGGCGCGCGCCTTGCCGGTCGTGAAGTAGTGCTGCAGCGCTGCCAGGTAGCCGATCGGCGCATCCAGCCAGACGTAGAAGTACTTGCCGGGGGCGTCCGGGATCGGAATGCCGAAGTAGGGCGCCTCACGCGAGATGTCCCAGTCCGCGAGCGCCTGCGCGCCCTCGCCGGTCAGCCATTCACGCGCCTTGTTGACGACCTGGCCCTGCAGCCGGCCCGGCGTATCCAGCCAATCCTTCAGGAATGCGGTGCAGCGCGGATCGGACAGGCGGAAGAAGAAATGATCCGAGGTCCTGAGTACCGGCGCGACGCCACTCAGGGTCGAGTATGGATTGATCAGCTCGGTCGGGGAATAGACGGTGCTGCAGACCTCGCAGGCGTCGCCGTACTGGTCCTTCGAGTGGCAGTTGGGGCATTCCCCCTTGATGTAGCGGTCGGGCAGGAACATGCCCTTGACCGGGTCGAAGAACTGCTCGACCGCCTTGCTGTAGATGAATCCGGCGGCCTTCAGGCGCCGGTACACGTCCTGCGAGAGCGCGGTGTTTTCCGGTGAATCCGTGCTGTACCAGTGGTCATAGCCGAGGTGGAAGCCCTGCAGGTAGCGCGGGCGCCCGGCGGCGATGCGCCCCACCAGCTCCTGCGGTGTGATTCGTTCGGCTTCGGCCTTGAGCATGATGGGCGCGCCGTGGGCGTCATCCGCGCCGACGAAGATCACCTCATGGCCGCACAGGCGCTGGAAGCGCACCCAGACGTCGGCCTGGATGTACTCCATGATGTGGCCGATGTGGAACGGGCCGTTGGCGTACGGCAGGGCGGTGCTGACGAAGAGCTTGCGGGTCATCCCGCTAGTCTACAGGGAGTGCGGCCGTCCACCTCAGCCGGTGTCGCGGAACTCCTCGAACTTGCCCTTGTTGATGGCCTTCTTGAAGGCTTCCTTGCCCGTGATCAGCCGCTCCCGCAGCAGCTGCTCGATCGCACTGTCCATGGTGCGCATGCCGAACTGGCCGCCCGCCTGCATGGTGTTCTCCAGCTGATCGAGCTTGCCCTGGCGGATCAGGTTGGAGGCCGCCGGGGTGTTGACCAGGATTTCCAGCGCCGCGACCCGGCCCTGCTTGTCGGCGCGCTGCAGCAGCTGCTGCGATACCACCCCGCGCAGCGAGGTCGAGAGCATGGTGCGCACGTGCGACTGCTTGTCGGAGGGGAATACATTGACCATGCGATCCACGGTCTGGGCGGCGCCGTTGGTGTGCAGCGTCCCCATCACCAGGATGCCCATCTCGGCGGCGGTGACCGCGATGCTCATGGTCTCCAGGTCACGCAACTCACCCACCAGGATGACGTCCGGGTCCTCGCGCAGGGCAGAGTGCAGGGCGGCGGCGAAACTCGAGGTATGTACGCCGATCTCGCGCTGGCTGATGAGGCAGTTCTTGCGCTCGTGCACGAATTCGATCGGATCCTCGACGGTCAGTATGTGTCCCTTGGTGCGCCGGTTGATGTCATCGACCATGGCCGCAAGCGTGGTGGACTTGCCCGAGCCGGTCTTGCCGGTCACCAGGATCAGCCCGTTGTTGGCACGGCTCATCTGCCGCACCGCTTCCGGCAACTTCAGTTCATCGAGCGTCATGGCCTTGGACGGGATGGCGCGGAACACCGCGCCCATGCCGTTCAGCTGGCGCATCACGTTGACGCGGAACCGGCCGCGATCGGCGAGAGTGTAGGCGAAGTCGGCGCCGTCCTTGCTCTCGAACCGCTCCACGGCCGTGCGCGGCATGATCTCGTAAAGCGCCGTACGCACCTCCTCCGCGGACAGCTTGTCCGGCCGCAGGTGCGACAGGTCGCCGTACAGGCGGATGCGCGGCGGATCGCCGGCGATGAAGTGCAGGTCCGAGCCGCGCTTCTCAAGCACTTCGCTCAGCAGCGTGTCGATCTGCGCCATGGGTGCCTCAGCCCCCGCCGCTCGCGGATTCGGCCGTAACGCCGGGCCGCGGCGTGCTGCCGGTGATGTCCGCCTTGGGCAGCATGCTGGTATCGGTGACGTACTTCTGGAAAGCGCGCTTCTCGGTCGCGTAGGCGTAGGCGTCGTCCGGGTCGATGCTGCGCTGGGCGATTGCGGCCAGCAATGCCTGGTCGAGCAGCTGCATGCCCAGGTCGCGTCCCATCTGCAGCTGACTGGGAATCTGGTGGGTCTGCTCGGTCTGGATGAGCTTGGCGATCGCCTTGGTCATCATCAGCACCTCGCAGATCGCCTTGCGGCCGTGGCTGTCGGGGGTCTTCACCAGTATCTGGGTGACGACCGCCAGCAGGCTCTGCGCCAGGAAGCTCTTGGTCTGTTCGCGTTCCTCCACCGGCAGCGCGTCGATGATGCGGTCGATGGTCTTTACCGCGCTGGTGGTATGCAGGGTGCCCAGCACCAGGTGGCCGGTCTCGGCGGCCGTCATGGCCATCGAGATGGTCTCGGCATCGCGCAGCTCACCTACCAGGATCACGTCCGGGTCCTCGCGCATGGCGGCGCGCACGCCCTCGGCGAAGCTCGGGATGTGCGTCCCCAGTTCGCGCTGGATCACCTGGCTGTTCTTGCTCGGATGCACGAACTCGATCGGGTCCTCGAGGCTGATGATGTTGAGTTTGCGGGTGCTGTTGAGGTGATCGATCATCGCCGCCAGCGTGGTCGACTTGCCGGTGCCGGTGGAGCCGGTGACCAGCACCATGCCCTGGTGGAAATCACACAGCTTGGTCACGATCGGCGGCAGCGCCAGCTTCTCCAGGGTCGGTACCGCGGAAGGAATGGAGCGAAAGGTGGCGCCGACGCCGGTGTCCTTGCGGTAGACGTTGACGCGAAAGCGCCCGCCCTCGGAGGAAACATAGGAAAAGTCCAGGTCCGAGCCCTTGTTGAACAGCTCACTCTGCGAGCGCGTAAGGATCTCAGTGATATAGCCCTCGAGCTCGGGCCCACGCAGGTCGCGGAACTTGATCGGCATCAGGTCGCCGTGCATGCGCAGCATGGGTGGAACGCCCACCGCCAGGTGCACGTCGGAACAGCCCTGCTGGGTACCGAGCTTCAGAAATGCGTCGATGCGCGCCAAGCGCCCTCCCGGTGATTCGATCGGCTGTAATGGCCCGCGGCCAGATCCGCGGACATCTTTATCCGGCAAGCGCTTGAGGATCAATGACTTGCTGCTGGAAATTTGACCTAACGCACGGAGTTTCGCAAGGACACCGCGAGGCCGGAGCGTGGGTTCCCTTCCGGTGTTGGTAAGGCAGCAGCTTCGGTTTCCGGGCAGCTTGCTTCGCAGGCAGGCCAATGATTTTCAAAGGAAATGTCTGTGCGGAAGCCGCCTGGACAGTAAGGCGGATGCTTCACTGACTCTCCACAGACACACGCGGCGCTGACCCCACAGCCGCGCACGGCCCAAGGCAGTCAGCGCAGGTAGCGCTCCAGCGCGCCGCGCAACTCGTCCATCGTCTGGAAGCGCTTGGCCTTGTCCACCGCCATCGCCCGCACCACCAGGTCCGACAGACCCGGCGGCAGGTTCGGGTTTACGTCCTGGGGCGTACGCGCCTTGCCCTGCACGTGCTGATACATGACCGACATGTGGTCGCCGCGGGAGTAGGGCGGTACGCCGGTCACCATCTCGTAGAGCATCACGCCCAGGGCGTAGATGTCGGCGCGCTCGTCCACCTTCTTGCCCAGGATCTGTTCGGGTGCCATGTACTTGGGCGAACCGATGACATAGCCGGTCTTGGTGAGCTGGGTGTCGCCCTCGCGCTGCGCTGCCGCCACGCCGAAGTCCACGATCTTCAGCAGGCCCTCCTGGTTGATGAGCACGTTGGCGGGCTTGAGGTCGCGGTGCACGATGCCGACCTGGTGCGCCACGGTCATGCCGGTGCAGATGTCGATGCCGAACTGCATGGCGCGCTTCAAGTCCAGCGGCTTGTCGTTCACCACCTCGCTGCCGAGCGTGTGCGAGGGGAAGTACTCCATCGATATGGCGTAGTTGCCCTGGATGAACAGGAAATCGTAGATGCGGATGACGTTCTTGTGGGTGATCTTGCGTGAGTAGCGCAGCTCGTGCACGAAGCGCTTCATCACTTCCTCGTCCTGCGCCACGTTGGGGTTCAGGAACTTGAGAATCAGCCGCTCATCGACCACGGTGTCTTCCATCAGCAGCACGGTGCCGAAGGCGCCACGGCCAATGCGATCGATGTACTTGTAGCGCCCCTCGAGGATGTCGCCGGGCTTGAGGGTCTGGATGTCCAGCGCCGCAATGGTCTGCGACTGGCGCGTGGCCTGCGCCAGCGCCTGGTCGGAAACCAGCAGGGTGCGGGCCGCCTCGCCGGAGGCAGCGCGAGCAGCGCCGGCCGCGGCGGCGGCCGCTGCGGGCCGGCTATCGGTGGTCGGCGACACCGAGCCGGCCGCGATCGGGGCGATGCCGGCGATGCGACCGTCGAGTTCGCTGACCGCGGTCGCGGCGATGCGGGCGATGGTCTGGTCCGCGGAGGCCGCCTGTGCCTGCAATTCCGTGCGCACCCGTTCCACCTGCGAGCCATCGGCCAGGCGCGCCACCGCCTGGATGGCCTCCAGGCGCGCTTCGCGTTCGCCGCCGCCGATCAGCGGCATGATGTTGTCCAGTACCTGCGAGTCGCCGAGCTTGCCCAGCGCTCGAACCACGATCGGCACGGCCTTGCCGCCCACCGGCGGACTTTTCAGCATTTCCATCAGCCGCGGCACGGCGCGCTTGCTGCCGATCTCCGCCAGTGCGTCCACCGCGCGCTCGCTGACCCACCAGTCCGAATCGCGGGTGGCCTGGATCAGCGAGTCCACGGCCCGCTCGTCCTTGGTCTGGTTCAGGATCTCGATCGCGGCGCGACGGATGTCGTCGTCCTTGTCGCGCACCAGCAGCAACACCGCCTCGATCACCTTCGGTCCACCGATCTTGCCGAGCGCATCGGCGGCGCGGCTGCGCACCCACCAGTCGCTGTCCTTCAGGGATGCCAGCAGGTACTTGACCGAGTTGGCGTCTCCGACCTCGTTCAAAACCTCCACGGCCGCGCGCCGCGCGTTCTCGTTCTCGTCCTTGAGGACATCGATCAGGTAGCGGATGGTGTCCGGGTGGCGGGCCTTGATGACCACGTCCACCGCCCGGTTTGCCACCTCGATGTCGGGGTCGCGCAGCAGCGCGCATACGCGCTCCACGTCGATGGGGCCCGCGGTGTGCTGCAGGGCGCCCAGGGCCGCGCTGCGGATCATCTTGTTGGGATCGTTGAGCAGTCCGAGCAGCGCGGTCTGAACCTCCGGCGTGTGGAAGCGCCCGAGGGTGCTGATGATATGCACCCGCGCGATCTGGTCCTTGCCGTGCACCCGGCCGATCAGCTCCGGGATCGAGTTGGCGTCGGCAATCTCCGCGATGATGCGGAACAGCGCGGCCTTCTCGTTCGGCTCCTGCGCGTAGGCGGCGTTGAGCAGTTCGCGTACCCCGAAACGCGACTTCTGGGCCGCGATGACCTCGAGGATTGCCGGCTTGGAGATGCCCTGCAGGCCCAGCGCATCGAGCAGGAGGTTGGGGGGGTAGTTGCGGCTGGCAGCCAGTGCCCAGGTGATGCCGGAGACTACACGGGGGCTGCCTTCAATCAGGCCGCGGGTGAACACTGGAAAGGTCTTGGCGCTGACCAGGGCGGCAAGCGCCTCCACGAAAGCCGTGGTGGCGGCCTTGTCGGCGTCCGGCAATGCGCCGAACACCGGCTCCAGGGCCGCCGGGCCGATTTCCTTCAGCCGCGCAACCGCCTTCTGTGTCGCCGGGCTGGCAGGGTCGGTGGAAGAGCGGATCTCGGTGATCAGCCGATCGGCGCGCAGGTTGGAGAAAATGCTCATTAAGGGGAAAATTATGCCACAGGGCCGCGGCAGGCCGGGGCTCCAGGGTCATGCGGCCGGCTGCGCCAGACACTACAATCCAAGGTTCACCCCTTTCGTGAGCCAACATGACCCCCCAAGTATCCCCGGAGGCGGTACGCGCGGTACTGGACGCGTACGTCGATCCTTATCTCGGTGAATCGCTGGCGGCGGCGCGGGCGATACGGCAACTGCAACCCGCCGCGGAAGGGTTCACCGTCCGGGTGACGCTCGGATTTCCGGTGGGGGGCTACCAGACGGAGTTCACGGGCGCCCTGGCAGCCCACCTCGCGGCCGCGGGCATGCCGGTGCCGCTGACGGTGATCCTGGAGCCCGAAATCGTCGCCCACGCTGTGCAGCGCAATCTCAAGCCCCTGGGCGAGGTGCGCAACGTGGTCGCGGTCGCCTCGGGTAAAGGCGGGGTCGGCAAGTCCACCGTGGCGGTGAATCTGGCGCTCGCCTGGGCGGCGCAGGGGGCGCGCGTAGGTCTGCTGGACGCGGACATCTACGGGCCCAGTCAGCCGCTGATGCTGGGCCTCACCGGGCAGCGGCCGTCCGCCCCCGACGGCAAGCACCTGCGGCCGCTGGAAAGTCATGGTATCCAGGCCATGTCGATCGGCTTCCTGGTGGATGCCGAACAGCCGATGGTGTGGCGCGGCCCGATGGTCACCCAGGCGCTGACACAGCTGCTGGGGGAGACCCTGTGGGGCGCGCTCGACTACCTGGTCATTGACATGCCCCCCGGCACGGGCGACATCCAGCTGACCCTGGCGCAGCGCGTGCCGGTGGCCGGTGCGGTGATTGTCACCACGCCCCAGGACATCTCGCTGGCGGACGCCCGCAAGGGCCTGCGCATGTTCGAGAAGGTGTCGGTGCCGGTGCTGGGGATCGTGGAGAACATGAGCGTGCACGTGTGCAGCCACTGCGGACACAGCGAGCATATCTTCGGCGCCGGCGGTGGTGCGCGCATGGCGCGCGAATACGGAGTGCGCCTGCTGGGGGAGTTGCCGCTGGATGCGCACATCCGCGAGGAGGCCGACGGCGGCCGGCCGACGGTGGTGGCCGCGCCGCAGTCAGCGCGCGCCGCAGCCTATTTCGCCATGGCGCGGCGCACCGCGGCGGCCCTGGCGCTGCGCGCCCGCGACCGCAGCGCCGTGTTCCCGAAGATCGTGGTCGAAGAAACCTGATAAGGCACGGGTACATGAGCATCAAGTCAGACAACTGGATCCGCCGCATGGCGCAGCAGCAGCGCATGATCGAGCCCTTTGCGCCCGAGCAGGTGCGCGCGGCCGGCGGCAACCGCATCGTTTCCTACGGCACGTCCAGCTACGGCTACGACGTGCGTTGCGCCAACGAGTTCAAGATCTTCACCAACATCAACTCCACCATCGTCGATCCGAAGAACTTCGACGAAAAGAGCTTCGTGGACTTCAGCGGCGAGGTGTGCATCATTCCGCCCAACTCCTTCGCCCTGGCGCGCACGGTGGAGTACTTCCGCATCCCGCGCAGCGTGTTGGTGATCTGTCTTGGAAAAAGCTCGTATGCACGCTGCGGTATTGTGGTGAACGTAACGCCTTTGGAGCCGGAGTGGGAGGGGCACGTGACGCTGGAGTTTTCCAACACCACGCCGCTGCCGGCGAAGATCTACGCCAACGAGGGCGTGGCGCAGATGCTGTTCTTCGAGTCAGACGAGGTGTGTTCCACCTCGTACGCCGACCGCGGCGGCAAGTACCAGGGCCAGCGCGGCGTCACGCTGCCGAAAACCTGAGCGCTGCTGCCGGCGCCGCGCTCTTCAGGCGCCGCGGCTGAAGCTGGCGATCAACATGGTCCACTGCACGTCGTCGCCGCGCGTCTGTTCGACTTTCAGCGGCACGTAGCCGCGCGCCGGATCGCACCAGAAGCGCGTCACCCTTGGGGAGCCCTGCTTTTGCGCGCGGTACACCACCGTGCTGACCGGACCCAATGCGGTTGACAGCGCCTGCTCGCCCTCGCGCGTGAAGCGGTACTCGCGCACCGAGTTGCGGTCCAGCAGGCCGAACGTCACGTGGTCGCGTCCGGCCAGCAGATCGACCATCAGCGCCACCTGCACCGAGGCGTCGTCCTGTATGTCGGCGGTCAGGGGCAGGTCTACCGGGGTGTCCTCGTACACCCCGGTGACGCGGCCGCGCTCCCGGTCGTAGCGCACCTCGACCGACCGCCTGGTGGAGCGGGTACCGTCGCTGGCGCTGTACGAGAGCGGCTGAACACCCGCGGGGGTGACGCGCAGTACGCTGTGCTGCACGGGGCGCTCGCTGAACACCACGCCGATGCCGCGCGGCTCGCTGCGCGAGTCGTAGGTCCAGGTGTCGCCGTCGCGGCGCAGGCGCAGGCTGGACAACGCCACGGTCAGGCCGTGCCACTGCCAGGAATAGGATGCCTCGAAGGGCCGCAGGGCAGCGGCGGAAACCGCTGCTGCGGGCGCGACATCTGCCGGTGCGGGGCTTGGCACGGCGTGCAGCGTGAGCGCCGCAAACACGGTCGCGCAGGCCGCCGCCGGGCCGCGGCTGCGCACCGCGCGATGCAACTCAGTGCGGCAGATCCCCGGCATCGAAATCCTCCACCAGCGGTGTGCGCAGGGGTGCGCCATCGAGCCAGGCCCCACCGGCTTGCCAGGTGAGCCTGCCGCTGGCGAACCACGACAGCACCCGCGGATAGATGATGTGTTCGCTCGCCTGAACGCGCGCTGACAGGGACTCTTCGGTATCCCCGGGCCGCACCGCCAGCCGCGATTGCAGCACCACCGGGCCGCTGTCCAGCTGCGGTGTCACGAAATGCACGCTGGCGCCGTGCCAGCGTTCGTGCGCGGCGAGCACCCGTGCGTGGGTGTGCAGGCCGCGGTAGGCGGGCAGCAGCGAGGGGTGGATGTTGAACATGCGGCCGGCGTAGCGCTCCACGAAGCCAGCCGACAGGATGCGCATGAAGCCGGCCAGGGCGATGAATTGCGGCTGATAGGCGTCGATCGTGCCGGCCAGTGTTGCTTCGAAAGCTGCCGCATCCACCGCGGCGGCGCGCGCGACCGGCAGGGCCGGCAGGCCGAAGGCCGCGGCGCTTGCCAGTCCCTGCGCCTCCGGGCGGTCGCTGATCACCGCCACGGGGTGCGCGGCGATGGCGCCCGCCTGGCAGGCCCTGACGATTGCGACCATGTTGGAGCCGCGGCCGGAAATGAGGATGACCAGCCGCGCGGGTGCCGCAGCGTTCATGGCTCGATGTGCACGCCCCGGCCGCCGCGGCGCACGCTGCCGATGACCTGCGCGGTCTCGCCTTGCGCGCGCAGCAGCTCCAGCGCAGCGGCGGCGCGCTCGGCGGCGACGATCACCACCATGCCGATGCCGCAGTTGAAGGTGCGGTACATTTCGGCGCTCGCGATGTTGCCCGCCCGTTGCAGCCACTCGAACAGCGGGTTGACGGGCCACTGGCGCCGCTGCAGCACCACTTCCAGCCCTTCGCCCAGCACGCGCGGAATGTTGTCGCTCAGACCGCCACCAGTGATGTGCGCCAGACCGTGTACCGGCAACGCACGGATCAGCGCCAGCAGCGGCTTCACATATATGCGCGTCGGCTCCAGCAGTCTCTGGTACAGACTGACGCCCGCGACCATGGTGTCCGGCCCGGCGCCGGCGACGCTGAGCAGGCGGCGGATCAGTGAGTAGCCGTTGGAATGCGGGCCGGAGGAGGCGAGCCCGATCACGCTGTCCCCGGGCGCCACCCTGCTGCCGTCGATGATGGCGCCCTTCTCGACCACGCCCACGCAGAAGCCGGCCAGGTCGTAGTCTTCGCCGTGATACATGCCGGGCATCTCGGCGGTCTCGCCGCCGACGAGCGCGGCACCGGCCTGCATGCAGCCGGCGGCAATGCCGCGCACCACCGCCTCCGCGACCGCCACCCGCAGCTTGCCGGTGGCGTAGTAGTCGAGGAAGAACAGCGGCTCGGCGCCCTGGACCACCACGTCGTTGGCGCACATGGCGACCAGGTCGATGCCGATGGTGTCGTGCCGGCCGGTCTCGATTGCCAGGCGCAGCTTGGTGCCCACCCCGTCAGTGCCGGAAACCAGCACCGGGCGCCGGTAGCCGGCCGGCAGCTCCACCAGCGCACCGAATCCGCCAATGCCGGCCAGAACCTCCGGCCGCTGGGTGCGCTGGACCAGCGGTTTGATCCGCTCGACCAACTCGTCGCCGGCGTCGATGTCGACGCCGGCATCACGATAGGTAATGCCGCTGGGTTCTGTCATGTGTTGGGGCGCAGCCGGCCTTGCAGCGGGAGGGGTGTGGTATTGTACCTGCCGGCGCGCCCGCGCGTGCGCTGCAAGCCATGCCTCGATCCATGCCCCGATCCAACCAATCACCCGCTACGCGCCGGCAACGACCGCGAGCGGGCCTGTGCGCCGGCGGCGGCATGCTGTGCCTGCTGCTGGCGGGTGTCCTGGGCGGCGCGGTGGCGGCTGCGGCCGAGCCGCCCGCCGCCGATGTGGCGGAGGCCCCCGAGAGCACGGTGCGCGTGACGGTCGAGCCGGTGCGCGGCCTGTCCGATTACGCCGCGGTGACGCGGCTGCTGCAGGGCGCCGCGGGTGTGCGCCGTGTCAACATCGTCGCGGCGCGCGGCAACACGGCGCGCTTCGAGATCGTGGGCCGCGGCGACGAGGCGCAGCTCGCTCAGGCACTGGGCGCCGTGGCGGGACTCAGCGCCACAGCGGGCGCGGCGCACAGTTACCACTACCAGCCGTCCCAGCCCCAGGGTTAGGGGCAGCAGCGCCGCCGGTGCGCCACATTCCCAACATCATCTGCCTGCTGCGGATCGCGCTGATCTGGCCGGTGCTGTGGTACCTGCATGGCGGGCGCTACGCGGCAGCCCTGGGGTTGTTCGTCCTGGCCGCGGTCAGCGACGGACTGGACGGTTTTCTGGCCAAACGCTACCGCTGGACTTCGGACCTGGGGCGGCTGCTGGACCCGCTGGCCGACAAGCTGCTGCTGGTAGTGGTGTTTGTCGCCGGCAGCTGGCTCGGCCTGATTCCCTGGTGGCTGGCCGCTGCGGTGGTGGCGCGCGATGTGCTGATCGTGCTGGGCGCTGCGGTCTTTCACCTGTGGTTCGGCGCGCTGCAGGCGCGGCCGACACCGATCAGCAAGATCAACACCGCCGCACAACTGCTGTTTGTAATCGTGACACTGCTGCACGCCGCCGCCGGCGTGCCGCCGCGTGAAGTGCTGGCGGCCTTTGCGGTGGTGACGTTCGCCACCACCGTGCTGTCGGGCGTGCACTACGTGCTGATCACCACGCGGCGCGCGCTGGCCCTGCCGGCTTAAGGGGATCCGGGAGCGTGCAGCAGCTGCCCCTGGGCGTGCGCCTCGCCGACCACGCCGTATTCGCGAGCTTCCTCGCCGCAGCCAACGGCCAGGCGCTCGCCGGCGCGCAGCAACTGGCGCGGGGCGAGCCTGGTCCGCCGCTGTGGCTGTGCGGTCCGCCCGCCGCCGGCAAGACCCACCTGCTGCAGGCGATCTGCGCGGCCGCCTCGCCGCGACGCGCGGTGTTCCTGCCGATGAAGGAGATGGCCGCGCTCGGTGCCGGCGTGCTGGAGGGCCTGCGGGATTTCGCCTGTGTCTGCCTGGACGACGTGGACGGGGTAATCGGCCGCATGGAGTGGGAGCGGGCGCTGCTGGCGCTGCTGCACGATCTGCAGGACAGCGGTGCGCGCCTGGCGATGAGTGCCGCCGCGCCGCCGGCTGTGGCGCAGTGGCTGCTGCCCGACCTGGGTTCGCGCTGCGCCGCCGCCGCCGTCCACGTGCTTAAGGCGCTGGATGAACGCCAGCAGATCGAGGCCCTGCAGTTGCGGGCGCGGCTGCGCGGCGTGGAGCTGCCGCGCCAGACGGCACTATGGCTGCAGCGGCGCTTCGCGCGCGACATGCACAGTCAGTACGCGCTGCTGGACACGCTCGATACCGCTGCGCTGGTGGCGCAGCGGCGTCTGACCGTTCCCTTCATCCGCGCGGTGCTGAACCGAGGCGCAGGGCCAGGCTCGCCACCCGCCGGCCCAGAACCTGGGCCAGCGCCTGCTCGTGAGCCGTGAGCACCGGGGCACCGTCCGCGCCGCCGACGTGGCTGGCGCCGTAGGGCGTCCCGCCACTGGCGGTCTGCGACAGCGCCGCCTCGGTATAGGGGATGCCCACCAGGTACATTCCATGGTGCAGCAGCGGCAGCATCATGGACAACAGCGTGCTCTCCTGTCCGCCGTGCTGCGTCTGCGTCGAGGTGAACACACCGGCGGGCTTGCCGGCGAGCGCGCCCGACAGCCACAAGCTCGAGGTACCGTCCAGAAAGTACTTCAGCGGCGCCGCCATATTGCCGAAGCGCGTAGGGCTGCCCAGCAGCAGGCCCGCGGTTTCGCGCAGATCGGCAAGCGAGGCGTAGGGCGCGCCCTGCGCGGGCACAGGCTGGGGCGCCCCCTCGCTGCGGGCGGTCACGGGCGGCACGGTGCGCAGGCGCGCGGCCGCCCCGGCCGCCTCCACGCCACGGCATACCTGTCGCGCCAGCGCGGCGGTGGCGCCACTGTGCGAGTAATAGAGTACGAGCACTTCAGTCATCGGTGATCCCACCCGACACAATCGGCACGGCAATAGTTGGTAGTATTCCGCTTTCCCTCGCAAGCGGGTCCATCAGTGTACAAAAAGTGTCTGGTGAGCGGACGTGTGCAGGGCGTGTACTACCGCGCCTGCGCGGCCAGCCGCGCGCGCGAGCTGGGCGTCAATGGCTATGCCCGCAACCTGCCCGACGGGCGGGTGGAAGTGCTGGCCTGTGGCGAGGATGCCGCGGTCGAGGCCTTCGTGCAGTGGCTGTGGACCGGCTCACCGGACTCCCGCGTGACCGCGATCAGCATCAGCGAGCCACCGGCGGACAAGGCGCCTTCCTGCGACGCTTTCGTGACCGCATGAGGTCGTCCCGACGCCGCCGCGTCCGTCTGCTGTGGGTCCTGCTTGCGTCCGTGCCACTGGCTGGTGTTCTCGCGCAGACCCCCGAGGCGCCTCCGGGATCTTCCGCATCCGGTCCTGTCGCAACCCCGACGGATGCACCCGTGTCCACGCCGGCGGACGGCAGCGCGGCACCCGCTCCCGCGCGGGCACCCGAGTCGAGCGCGGCGGAGCCGGCCGTACGCCCCGTGCAGCGCCGGGCGCGCCATGCCGGCAAGGCCTGGATCGCGGCCGCCAACCCCATGGCGGTCGAGGCGGGCCTGGAGATTCTCGCCCGCGGCGGCAACGCCGTGGACGCGGCGGTGGCCGTGCAGGCGATGCTGGGGCTGGTCGAGCCGCAGAGTTCCGGCCTGGGTGGCGGGGCCTTCCTGACCTACTTCGATGCGCGTTCGGGGAAGGTGAGCGCGCTAGACGGGCGCGAGACCGCGCCGGCGGGCGCCCGCCCGGACATGTTCCTCGACGAGCACGGCAGGCCGCTGCCCTACGTGGAAGCGGTGCGCAGCGGCCGCTCCACCGGCGTGCCCGGAATCGTGTCCCTGCTGTCCATGGCTCACGACAAGCTTGGGCGTCTGCACTGGAAGGATCTGTTCCAGGGCGTGATCCGCACCGCGACCCAGGGGTTCCCGGTGCCGCAGCGGCTGGCGATGTTCCTGGGCGAAGGATCGCCGTTTCCGCCCACCAACGAGGTACGCACGCTGTTCTCACGCCCGGACGGCACGCCCGTCAACGAGGGCGACCTGTTCCGCAACCCGGAATACGCGCGCACCCTGCAGCGCATCGCGCAGCACGGGCCGCGCGCCTTCTACTCCGGTCCCCTGGCCCAGGCAATCGTGCAGGCGACCCATCACGACCCGCTGCCCGGGACGCTGACGCTGAAGGACCTCGCCTCCTACCATGCGCAGTGGTCCGATGCGCTGTGCCGGCCGTACCGGGGCTACCAGGTGTGTGTGCCGCCGCCGCCGAGCGGTGGCGTGTCGCTGCTGCAGGTGCTGCAGATCCTGGATCGGACCGACATCGCCAGTCGCGGACCTGCCGATCCGCGGGCCTGGTTCCTGTTCGCGCAGGCCAGCCGCCTGGCCTACGCGGACCGCGACCGCTACATCGCCGATCCGCGCTTCGTGCGGGTGCCGGTGGATCGCCTGCTCGATCCCGCCTACATCCGCCAGCGCGCGCAGCTCATCGGCGAGCGCGCCGGGCCAACACCTGCACCCGGCGTCGTCGACGTGCGCCGCGGGCGCGATGCGACCACCGAGGCGGCGGGCACCAGCCACTGCGTCATCATGGATGCGGACGGCAACGTGGTGTCGATGACCACCACGGTGGAATCGGTGTTCGGGTCCGGACGCACTGTTGGCGGCTTCGTGCTCAACAATCAGCTCACGGATTTCTCCTTCGTCGCCACCGACGGTGGCGAACCCGTGGCCAACGCGGTGCGCGGCGGCAAGCGCCCGCGCTCCTCGATGGCGCCGGTGATCGTGCTGGATCGCAGCGGCAATTTCGTCGCCGCCCTGGGCTCGCCGGGCGGCTCGGCGATCACGGAATACAACGCCAAAGCGCTGGTCGGCCTGCTGGCGTGGAAGCTGCCGGTGAAGCAGGCGATCGAGCTGCCGAACCTGATCGCACGCGGCGAGTATTACAGCGGCGAGCTGTCGAAGTTCGTGCCGGCGGTGGTGAACGGGCTGCGTGAACGCGGCATGGAACTGAAGCTGGGACGTGCGGAGAATTCGGGCCTGCACGCCATTGCCTGCCGCCCCGACGGCACCTGCGAGGGCGCAGCCGATTCGCGCCGCGAGGGTGTGGCGCGCATGCTTGCGCCCAAGGCGCCGGCGCGCAGACACGCGGCGTAGCGTTTTTCCTGGTCCGCGTCCCCGACAAGAAGATGTTCATTCCGGGGCCGGCGTGAATCCTTCCCTGGAGCCTGCGCGAAAACATCCCTGTTTTCGACGCCCCCGGCCTGAACATCTTCTTGTCGTGTCCGCTTGCCCGTCGAGTCAATGGTGGGTGCCGAGGTCGTCGGCGCCGTTCCAGCGCGCCCACTGGCTCAGCACCAGTTCCGGGTAGCTGTGCCGGCCGACGCTGCCGTTGTAGCGCGCCAGCGCGCGGCGCACGTTGTTGTGCTCGTACTGCAGGTAATAGCGCAGGATGGCGCAGCCCATGTGGATGTTGGGGGCGATGTGCGTCAGCTCGTAGCGGCGCATGCCGAGGCGCTCCGGCCAGAAGGGCATCACCTGCATCAGCCCGACCGCGCCGGCATTGGATACCGCCCAGCGGTCGAAGCGGCTTTCCACCGCGATCACCGCCATCACCAGGCCAGGCGCCAGGTGGGTCTCACCCGGGCGGTGCGCTTCGCAGTACACCTGCCGCAGGATGTCGACACGCTCGTTTTTTTCCTTCACCAGCCTGCGCAGCCGCGGCTCCATCAGGGTGTACCACACCGCCGAGTCGTACTGGTCGACGAAGCAGTCGGCCTGGGCGATGGCACGCGCCACCACGGCCTGCAGCTCCGGGTCGCGCTGCTGATCGGCGCGCGCACTGCCGCACAGCGCCAGCCAGGCGAGGGCCGCCAGCGCAAGCGCTGCGCCCCGGCGCAACGGCTCAACCCGCCGCAGCGCTGTGCGCCACCGCGCGCCGGATGAATTCCAGCGCCTGGTCGGCGGGCAGGTCGGTGCTGGCGCTGTCGCGCCGCCCGCGGTACTCCAGCTGGCCGGACTTGAGTCCGCGCTCGCCCACCACGATCCGGTGCGGGATACCCAGCAGTTCCGCGTCGGCGAACTTGACGCCCGGGCGGGCATCGCGGTCGTCGTACAGCACCTCGATGCCGGCGGCGGTGAGCTGGTCGTAGAGGCGGTCGCTGGTTTCACGGACACGTTCGGACTGCTGCGGGTTCACGGGCACCAGCACCACCTGGAAGGGCGCGATCGGCGCCGGCCAGATGATGCCGCGCTCATCGTGATTCTGTTCGATGGCCGCTGCGACGACCCGCGTCACACCGATGCCATAGCAGCCCATCAGCAGCGTGACCTCGCGGCCGGATTCATCCAGCACCATGGCCTTCATCGACTCGCTGTACTTGCGGCCGAGCTGGAAGATATGTCCCACCTCGATGCCGCGCGCCAGGCGCAGCCGGCCCCGGCCCGTCGGGCTCGGGTCGCCGTCCACCGCGTTGCGCAGGTCGGCGGCCGTGACCGCGCCGGTGTCGCGTTCCCAGTTGACGCCCGTCAGGTGCATATCCTTCTCGTTGGCGCCGCACACGAAGTCCGCCAGTGCCAGCGCGGCGTAGTCCACGTACACGCGGCACTTCAGGCCCACCGGGCCGACAAAACCCGGTTCCGTACCCGTGGCCGCGAGCACCGCCGGCGCTGCCGCCAGGGTGAGGGGGCTCGCGACGCCGGGCAGCTTGCCCGCCTTGGCGGCGTTCAGCTCGTGGTCGCCGCGCACCACCAGCGCCACGACGCTGCCGGAGTCGGTGCCGTTGACGATCAGGGTCTTGATGCAGCGCTCGGGCGTCACCTTGAGAAAACTGCTCAGGCCGGCGATGGTGCGCGCGCCCGGGGTGGCTACGCGCGCCAGCGTGGCGCCGGGTGCGGGCCGGCTGCCGGGCGGCGGCACGGTGGCAGCGGCCTCCAGGTTGGCGGCGTAGTCGTCGCCGTCGGAAAAGACGATGGCGTCTTCGCCGGAATCAGCCAGGACGTGGAACTCCTGCGACACGTCGCCGCCGATGGCGCCGGAGTCGGCACGCACGGCACGGAAGGTGAGTCCGGTGCGGGTGAAGATGCGGGTGTAGGCGTCGTACATGGCGCGATAGCCCTGCTGCAGCGAGGCCTCGTCCAGGTGGAAGGAGTAGGCGTCCTTCATGATGAACTCGCGCGCGCGCATGACGCCGAAGCGCGGCCGCACCTCGTCGCGGAACTTGGTCTGGATCTGGTAGAAGTTCACCGGCAGCTGGCGGTAGCTCTTGAGCTCGCGGCGCGCGATGTCGGTGATGACCTCCTCGTGGGTGGGACCGAGCACGAAGTCGCGCTCGTGGCGGTCCTTGAAGCGCAACAGCTCCGGCCCGTATTCCTGCCAGCGGCGCGATTCCTGCCACAGCTCCGCCGGCTGTGTCACCGGCATCAGGAGCTCCAGGGCGCCGGCGCGGTTCATCTCCTCGCGCAGGATCTGCTCCACTTTGCGCAGCACGCGCAGGCCGATGGGCAGCCAGGAGTACTGGCCCGAGGCCAGGCGGCGGATGAGCCCGGCGCGCAGCATGAGCTGGTGACTGGCGATCTCCGCCTCGGCGGGGATCTCCTTCAGGGTGTTGATGGGGTAATGCGACAGCCTCATTTTTCCGCCGGAATGCCTCGATGCTGCAAGGGCGGCATATTATCGGAAGTTGGCCCTGATAAGATGGCGGGTGTGAGCTCAGACAACGAAGCACCGGTGCGCCCGCGCAGCCGCGCGATCTACCTGCTGCCCAACCTGCTGACCACTGGTTGCCTGTTTTCCGGCTTCTACGCGGTGGTGGCCGCGATCGACGAGCACTTCGCCCACGCCGGCATGGCGGTGTTCGCCGCCATGATCTTCGACACCCTGGACGGGCGCACAGCGCGCATGACCCGCACCGAGAGCCTGTTCGGCAAGGAGTACGACAGCCTCGCCGACATGGTGTCCTTCGGCGTCGCCCCGGCAATCGTGGCCTACCAGTGGGGCGTGGTGCGCATCGCGGAATTCGGCCACTCCTGGGGCCGTTTCGGCTGGCTGGCCTGCTTTTTCTACGCGGTGACGGCGGCGTTGCGGCTGGCGCGGTTCAATTCCCGCGCCGCCACCGCCGACAAGCGCTACTTCGAGGGGCTGCCCAGCCCGTCCGCCGCCGCAATCGTGGCAGCCTTCGTCTGGTTCTTCAGCGACTGGCACGAGCCGGGACTGCCCGGCCTGATCGCCGCCTTCCTGGTGACCGCCAGTGCCGGCGCGCTGATGGTGAGCCGCTTCAGTTATCCCAGTTTCAAGCAGTTCGACCTGGACCGGCGCATCCGCTTCGTCTACCTGCTGCTGGTGCCGCTGGTGTTCGTGCTGATCGCGGTGGAGCCCTCGACCATGCTGCTGTCACTGTTCGGCACCTACGCCGCATCGGCCCCGCTGTTGTGGGTGGGGCGGCGGCTGCGGCGCCTGATTCGCAGGTCCCGGGCAGGCGCCTGAACGATGCACGCTCGCGACCTGCGTTACCTGGAAGCACTGGGCATCGAGCTGTGGGTGCCGCGGGCCGCCGCGGTCGCGGGTGGCCCAGCTGTCCCCGCTGCCCCGGACGCTGTTCCCGCAGCAACCGCGGCTGTTCCCGCAGCGCCGCCCATGGCGGAGGCGCCTGCCGTACCCGCGGACAGCGTGGCGGCCTGGGCGCAGTTGCGCCGCGAAGTCATGGCCTGCACGCGCTGCGGCCTGCACACCACCCGCACCCAGGGCGTGTTCGGAGTGGGACCCGCGCGTTGCGACTGGCTGGTGATCGGCGAGGCGCCAGGTGCGGAGGAGGATCGGCGCGGCGAACCCTTCGTCGGCGCCGCCGGACAGCTGCTCGACAAGATGCTGCAGGCCATCGGGCTCGACCGCACGCGCAACGTCTATATCGCCAACATCCTCAAGAGCCGGCCGCCGGGCAACCGCGACCCGGGACCTGAGGAAGTCACGGCCTGCATGCCGTACCTGCTGCGCCAGATCGGGCTGCTGCAGCCGAAGATCATGCTGGCGGTCGGCCGCATTGCCGCGCAGAACCTGCTGCAGACCGACGTGCCGCTCGGACGCTTGCGCGGGCGCGCCCACGCCTTCGGCGCCAGCGCCATCCCGCTGGTGGTCACCTACCATCCCGCGTACCTGCTGCGTACCCCGGCAGACAAGCGCAAGGCGTGGGAGGATCTCAAGTTCGCGCGCGATCTTTACGCGAAACTGACAGCCGCCACCTGATGGCTACCGCCGCCGACCTGTTGTATCCGCCGCAGTTGCGCGCCATGCGTGCCGAGGACCTGTCGACGGTGGCAGCCCTCGAACGGGCTGCCTACCGCTTCCCGTGGAGTGAAGCGATTTTTCGCGATTGCCTGCGGGTCGGCTACCTGTGTCACGTCGCCGTGGCGCAACTGCAGGTGGTGGGCTATGGCATCCTCAGTTACGGCGCAGGGGAGGCGCACGTGCTCAACCTGTGTGTCGCGGAGCAGTTCCGTTGCCGCGGCACCGGGCGCGCGCTGCTGCTGTACCTGTTGCAGGCGGCGCGTACAGCGGGAATGACTGAAGCCTTCCTCGAGGTTCGACCTTCCAACACCGCGGCGATCCGGCTGTACCAGTCGCTTGGTTTCGTGCAGGCGGGTCAGCGCCGCGGCTACTACCAGACGGTCGGCGGCCGCGAGGATGCGGCGGTGCTGCGGCTGGCGCTGGCGTCGTTGCAGTCGCCCGGCTACTCGATCCCGCCGTAGCTGCGCACCAGCGCGGCCATCTCGCGCGTCTTTTCATCCAGTTCGAAGGCGGCCGCGACGGCGCGGCGATTTTCCTCCGGCTGGTTCTGGCTGACCTTCCACTTGCCTTCCAGGGAGGTCAGCTCGATCTCGAGCCCGACGATGCCGCGTTTCTGCGCCTCGATGTAGTCGGACGGGGCGTCGGTGACCGCCCAGGGTTCCGGCCGGCCGGCCTCGCGACCCGTTGTCAGCGCGTTCAACTGCTTCGCCAGCCACTCGCCCTGGCCGGGCAATCTCGCGGTTCCCCGGGCCTGCACCATGGCGTAGTTCCAGGTGGGCACGACCTTCCCGGTTTCCTTTTTGGTTACATACAGGGACGGGCTGACGTAGGCGTCCGGACCGCGGAACACCACCAGCACGGGCTGGCCATCGAGTTGCCGCCACTGCGGGTTGGCGCGCGCCATGTGCGCCTGGAGCAGGCCGGGCCCGTTGCCGCTGGTCTGAATAATGAACGGCAGCAGGTTGGCGAGCAGCCCTTCCGGTCCGTGCGAGATCAGTAAACCGAGCGGCTGGCTGCGGATGAATTCATGCAAAACTTCGGGACGATCCTCGCGGAACAGGTCTGGGCAATACATTCGATCTCTCCGTTCAAATAACAGCCAGGGTGCGGTCCAGGTCGGCGATCAGGTCATCCGGGTGCTCCAGCCCGACCGAGAAGCGGATGAGCCCCGGGGAAATCCCGGCCGCTCGCGCGGCATCATCGCCAATCGAGCCAGACCACATCGCCGCTGGTTGGGTCGCCAGGGACTCGAAGCCGCCGAAACTGACAGCACGCGCCGGAATCCGCATGGCGTTCACGAAGGCGTTGCCCGCCGCGAATCCGCCCTGCAGCTCGAAGCTCAGCAGTCCGCCAAAGCCGCCGGGCATCTGCCGGGCGGCCAGGGCGTGCTGGGGATGGGAGGGCAGGCCCGGGTAATGCACGCGCGCCACCTTCGGGTGCCCGGCAAGATGCTGCGCCAGCCGCAGCGCGGTCTGGTTCTGCCGCTGGACGCGGAGCGCCAGGGTCCGCATTCCGCGCAGCAGCAGCCAGGCGGCAAAGGGATCCGCGACCGCGCCCAGCACGACGTGGCTGCGCCAGATCTGCTGCACCAGGTCACGGCTGCCAAGGATCGCACCCGCCATCAGGTCATGATGGCCACCCAGGAACTTGGTCGCGCTGTGCACGACCAGGTCGATGCCCAGCGCGATCGGCTGCTGGTTGACGGGCGTGCCGATGGTGTTGTCGCACAGCGTCAGCACGCCGTGGCGCCGGCCCAGTTCCGCCACCCGCGCCAGGTCGGTCAGGCGCAGCAGGGGATTTGCGGGCGTCTCCACCAGGATCAATCGTGTGCGTGAGCCGACGGCCGCAGCCATGGCGTCCGGGTCAGCCTCGTCCACGATGCTCGCATCGACGCCGAAGCGGGGCAGTACCTCGCCCAGCAGCTGCGTCGTGCCCATGTAGTGGCTGCGCTGCGCAACCACGTGATCGCCATGGCGCACGATGCCCAGGACCGCGGTGCTCAGCGCGCCCATGCCCGAGGCGGTCAGCAGGCAGCTTTGCGCGCCCTCCAGTGACGCCAGCAACGACTCCACCGCCGAAAGGGTTGGATTACCGTCGCGGGTGTAGTAGCCATCGTGGCGCGGCGCGCCCGCCATCTGGCGGAAGGTGTCGTCATCGGGCGCACGGAAGGTCGCTGTCTGGTGCAGGACAGGTGCGACGTCGGCAGGGGCGCCCGGCGAGCGGTCGGTGTGCGTGACCAGGGTGTCCACGCGCAGAATGTTTCGATCCATGGTGTCTCCTGCTGCCCGGCAGTGCGGTGGCCCGCAGCGTGCGGCCTAGCGGAAAGGGTTGGTGATCAGAACGCCCTCGACCTCTCTGCCGTGGGTCATGTCCTCTGAATAGAGTTCGTGGCAGCCGAGTGCGCGGGCGGCGGCGATGATCGCGCTGTCCCAATAGGAGAAGCCATGGGCGGACTTGATCTGCAACGCCGACCTCAGGATCGAGGTGTTGATGTCCTGAACGGCAAACCTCATCCAGCTGTCGATCAATCCGGACGCGATTTCGTGTGAGAGCGCATCGTCCCGCGTCGGGCGGGTTGCCTGCACGTAGAACTCCTGCAGGACCTGGATGGAAAGCGCGCCGTCATCGCGGTCGAGCAGGTCGATGGCGCGCGCCCGCTTGGAGGCCTCGGCGGGGTCGCCGCTGATGGAATACAGGAGAATGTTGGTGTCGAGAAAGTGCAAGGCTGATCACGCCTTGCGGTCGTGCAGTTTGTCGCGCGAAATCCGCTCGCTGGCGCGAAATGCTGCGATCCGCTCGCGCAGCGCGCGCTCCTGACGTTTGAGCCGCTCGCTGTTGCTTTCGCCCGCGCCCAGTTGCGTCAGATATCCCTTCACCAGGGCGGAGAGGGAGGTATCCCTTTCCGCGGCAGCAATCCGCGCTCTGCGGTAGGTGTCATCGTCAAGTGATATTGTGACATTTTTCACGTTAACACAGTATCACAGTTGGCGGCACCTGTTCAAGGCGGCGAACTCCCTGCGATCCTGCGGTCCTTGGGGGCGGCGAACCCCGGACTCGCTGTAGCCGCCAGCATTTACAGGTTATTCGGTCAGACCGTTTTCTGGGGTATCGTGCGCGGCCGATTCCGGGCGGTACTGCCCGGATCCCCTTACAGGTGAGAATCGTGGCGGACGCCGAGTCAGCAATATCCAATGAAATCAATCGTCGCAGGACCTTCGCGATCATCTCCCATCCCGACGCCGGCAAGACCACGCTGACAGAAAAGCTGCTGCTGTTCGGCGGCGCGATCCAGATGGCCGGCACCGTCAAGGGCCGCAAGGCCGCCCGCCATGCAACCAGCGACTGGATGCGCCTGGAGCAGCAGCGCGGCATCTCCGTGACCTCCTCGGTGATGCAGTTCCCGTATCGCGACTGCATCGTCAACCTGCTGGACACGCCGGGCCACGAGGACTTCTCCGAAGACACTTACCGCACGCTGACTGCGGTCGACTCGGCACTGATGGTGATCGACTGCGCCAAGGGTGTGGAGGAGCGGACCATCAAGCTGATGGAGGTGTGCCGGCTGCGCGACACGCCGATCATGACCTTCATCAACAAGCTCGACCGCGACGGCCGTGCGCCGATCGAGCTGCTGGACGAGATCGAGCAGGTGCTCAAGATAGGCACGGCGCCGATGACCTGGCCGATTGGCATGGGACGGGAGCTGCGCGGCATCTATCACCTGGTCGAGGACCGCATCTACGTATACGCGGCCGGCGAGCGCGGCCGCGTGGGGGAGAACCGCACCATCGACGGACTGGCGAGCGCCGCGGCGCGCGAGTTTCTCGGGGACCAGGCGGCGGCGTTCGACGAGGAAATCGAGCTGGTGCGCGGCGCAACGCATGCCTTCGACCCGCAAGCCTACCGCGCCGGCCGTCAGACGCCGGTGTTCTTCGGCTCGGCCATCAACAACTTCGGTATCGAGGAGCTGCTGGCCGCCTTCAGCGCCCACGCCCCTGGCCCGCTGGCGCGCGCGGCGCGCGAGCGCGAGGTGAGCCCGGTGGAGGGCGCCCTGACGGGCTTCGTGTTCAAGATCCAGGCCAACATGGACCCGGCGCATCGCGACCGCGTCGCCTTCCTGCGGCTATGTTCCGGCCGCTATGCCCGCGGCATGCGCCTGTTCCATGTGCGCCTGGGCAAGGAAGTGCGCGTGGCGGATGCGTTGACCTTCATGGCCGCGGAGCGCGCGCAGGCGCAGGAAGCCTTCGCCGGCGACATCCTCGGGCTGCACAACCACGGCACCATCAACATCGGCGACACCTTCACCCAGGGCGAGCGGCTGAACTTCACCGGTGTCCCCAACTTCGCACCCGAGATCTTCCGCCGCGCGGTGCTGAAGGATCCCCTGAAAGCCAAGGCGTTGCAGAAGGGCCTGTCGCAGCTGTGCGAGGAGGGCGCCACGCAGCTGTTCAAGCCGCTGCGCAACAACGACCTGATCCTGGGCGCGGTCGGGCAACTGCAGTTCGAGGTGGTGGCCTTCCGCCTGCAGGACGAGTACGCGGTGCAGTGCGTGTTCGATCCGGTCGCCGTGCATACGGCGCGCTGGGTCGACAGCGACAACCCGGCAAAGCTCGAGGAATTCCGCAGCCGCGCCTTCGACCACCTGGCGCTCGATCACACCGGCTCACTGGTGTTCCTGGCGCCCTCGCGGGTGAACCTGCAGCTCACGCTGGAGCGCTGGCCCGATATCCGCTTCAGCGAGACCCGTGAGCACGCGATGCCTTGACAGGAGGCGTATTCTGCCGGTTCGCAGCAGCAAGGCCGGCGTAAACGGTGTCGCCAGTCTGTTCTATGGGAGGCGCGCGACCGCACGGGCGAAGTCACCGACCTCCTGCGCGTGCCGCGTCCCGGGCGGCCCGTAGCGCAGTTGCGCATAGCGCTGCAGCAGCTGCGCGCCGCCGCCCGCCGCCAGGACGGGCTGCTGTGCGGCCAGGCGCGCGGCGTAGGCGAGCGGTCCTTCGGTGTCCTGACGCGCCACGCCCCGCGCCGCCAGCTTGCGACACAGGCGGCGATAGGCGCGCGGCAGGGCTGAGGCGCGCAGCGGGCGCGGCTCGCGGCCAAGCCACCACGCCAGCGCGCCCAGCCACAGCGCGAGCCCCGCAGCGACAGCCCAGCCCAGCCAGGCGACGTCCGGGGAGCGCACGCCCAGGCGGGCCAGGAGGTCGAGCTGCGAGGCGTAGTCGTAACGCACCACGCGGTCGGTCCACCAGGCGTTCGCGGCCTCCCACCGCTGCAGCAGGTGCAGGAGCCAGGGGGAACGGCGCCACAGGCGCTCGGACACCGACAGTCCCTGGGGCAGCAGGTCGAGCACGCCGCGCCGCAGTCGTTCGGGCTCCACCGCGGCGGTGGGATCGAAGCGCGTCCAGCCGCGCGCCGGGAGCCACGCCTCCACCCAGGCGTGCGCGTCGGACTGTCGTACCACGAAGAAGCGCCCGACAGGGTTCCACTCCCCGCCGAGGTAACCGGTGACGACGCGCGCCGGCACGCCGGCCGCGCGCAGCAGCGCGGCGAAGGCGGAGGCGTAGTGGCCGCAGAAACCTTCGCGGCTGCGGAACAGGAAATCGTCCACCGAATCCATGCCGAGCGTGCCCGGTGTGAGCGTGTACTGGAAGCCGCCGCGACGGAAATACTCCAGCAATGCCAGCGCGAAAGCGGAATCATCGGCTGCGTGCTGGCGCAGCGCCAGTGCGAGCGCCCGGCTGCGCGGGTTCGCGTCCGCCGGTAGTGACATGTCAATGCGCCGCTCGAGGGGACTGGGTGGACGTGCGCTACGTACGCGGGTGTAGGACAGTACGTCGAAGGCAGTGGCCGCGGTGAGCGGCGCCGTGGCCAGCAGTTGCGAGTCGGTGGTCAGTTGCGTGCCGGCGCTGCGCACCGGCGTATCGAGGGCGAAGGCCCAACGCCGCTCGCTGGGCTCTTCGACGATGTGTTGCGGGTAGGGTGTGGCCTCCCGGTCTGGCGCGGCGGGCGCGGCGACTGCCGCTACCGTCGGCGCGACGCGCCAGGTCCTGCCATCGAACAGGTGCAGCACCGGCCCGCGCCAGTAGCGTTCCTGCGGTGGCGGCACAGCCGCCGGGAAGCTCACGCGAAAAGCGATGTCGTATTGGGCGATCAGCTCACCGATGCCGCCGGGCGTCATGCTGTCGGACAGCCCGGTCAGTGCCGCGCCGCCGCGCGGAATGGCCCAGAACGCACCTTGCAGCCGCGGGAAGAACAGGAACAGGGCCAGCGCCAGCGGCAAGGCATACAGCAATGAGCGTGCGGCGAGCGCCAGCGCGGTGCGGGCCCTCATCGCCGATGCGCTGATCACGGCCAGTGTCGCGCAGCACAGCCAGGCCTGCAGTGCATACAGCGGAACGCGCGGCAGGTCCTGGCGGTCAAGACAGGCCGACAGCAGCAGGAAGGTGGCTGCCGCCACGATGACCAGCAGATCGCGGGCGCTGCGCAGTTCAGTCAGCTTCAGGGCCGCCATCAACATCAGCAGCGTCGAGCCGGCAGTCAGGCCGTTCCAGGTGCGAAAGCGCAGCAGCACCACGGCCGCGAGCAGTGCCGCCAGCAGCGCGCGTACCGGCAGCGGTACGGCGCGAGTGTGTCCCGCCGTCAGGGCGCGCCAGGTGAGCAGGGCGAGGGCAACGGCAACCGCCCAGGGGGGCAGGCGGTCGGCGTGCAGCAGTACGCCGCCGGCGAAAGCGGCGCAGGTCCACAGGACGGCGCGCCGCTGCGGGGGAGAGCCGGGTGTGATCACGGGTGGCACAGGACTTCAGGGCTGCGTGTATGCGGCGAGTGCGCTCAGACAGCGGTGCCGGTGTTCCGTCCCGCGGCCCTGCGGCACCAGCAGCGCACCGAGTATCAGCCCGTAGCGCTCGCCGCGCGCCTCGGCATCGACAATCCAGCGGGCGAGCTGTGACAGGCGTTGTTCCAGGTCCGCGATGCGCAGCTGCCGCGGATCGAACATGCGGTTGGGTCCGGACAGGGGCCGGTATTCCTTCACCAGCAGCGGCGCTTCGCGGGCGTAGGCCTTCCAGTCCACGTGCCGGGGCGAGTCACCCTCGCGGAAGGGGCGCAGGCCCGACCACTCGTCGGGCTCGTGGCCCGCATCACCCGGCGCGCGGGCGCTGCCGGGTTCCTCACCCGCCGGTGGCGGCAGGCGCCCTGAGGGATCGGGGTAGACCACCTCGTCTATGGCTGCATGCAGCCAGGTCCAGGCGCGAAACAGGCCGAACGGCTGTGTGGTATAGACCCGCACGCGCCCCAGGACGTGCACGCCGCGGCGCCGCGGCGGCAGCGCGATGTGCAACTGGCGACTCTCGCCGGCGGGCAAGTCCGCGGCACTGCCTGCCTCACCCGGCAGCGCACAACCGACCGCCAGGCGGGGGCGAGGTCCGCTGTTGGCCAGCGTGACCACCAGCGTACCCGCTGCGCGCGCGAAGTGCGGCGGCGCCCCGGCCGAGGCGATCGTGGCACCCAACAGGTTGCGATGGCACTGGTGCATGACCACCAGGCCCCAGGCGCCGCCCAGGAAGGTCAGGAACAGCGCCAGGCTGTTGGCGTAGTTGAGGCCGGCCAGCAGCATCGGCAGCAGCAGCGCGGTGAAGGCAAGGCCGCGGCGGGTCGGCAGGATGTACAGCCGGCGCCGGTGCAGTGTCACGGGCAGGACATCGGGGCCTTGTCGCTCCAGCACCCAACGCGCCGCGCGTGCGCGCATGCGGCCGGTCAGCATCATCGCAGGCGGCGAACGCCCATTCTCATGCTGTCACACCGGGACGGGCACGGCCTGCAGCAGCCGCACAGCGTCATTGCCCGCGCCGGGAGCGCCCGTCTGTTCGCGGGACTCCAGGCGGTGTGCGGCCACGGCGGGCAGCACCTGCTGCACGTCCTCCGGCAGCACCGCTGCGCGACCGGCCAGGTAACTGGCCGCCTGCGCGGCACGGATCAGTCCCTGGCCTGCGCGCGGGGACAGGCCGGGACCCGTGTTGGTGCCCGCGCGGCTGGCCGCGATCAGTGCCTGGACGTAGTCGAGCAGCGGATCGGAGACGTGGACCTGGCGCACCGCCTGCTGCGCCTCCAGAACATCGCCGGCGGACAGCGCCGGCGGCAGCGCCGCCAACAGCTCGCGCCGTTCGCCGCCGCGCAGCAGCTCACGCTCATGCGCGGCGTCCGGGTAGCCGAGCGTGACGCGCATCAGGAAGCGGTCGAGCTGGGACTCCGGCAGGGCGAAGGTACCGAGCTGCTCGTGCGGGTTCTGCGTGGCGACGACGAAGAAGGGTTGCGGCAGCGGCCAGCTGTGTCCGTCGACGCTGACCTGGCGCTCTTCCATGGCTTCCAGCAGCGCGCTCTGGGTGCGCGGGCTGGCGCGGTTGACTTCGTCCGCCAGCAGCAGTTGTGTAAAAAGCGGGCCGCGGCGGAAGTCGAACTGCTGTCGCGCGCGGTCGAACACCGACACGCCGATGATGTCGGCGGGCAGCAGGTCGCTGGTGAACTGCACCCGCTGCCATTGCAGCCCCAGGATCTGCGCCAGCGCGTGCGCCAGTGTCGTCTTGCCGACGCCGGGGACGTCCTCGATCAGCAGGTGACCGCGTGCCAGCAGGCAGGCGAGGCACAGTCGCACTTGCGCGGGCTTGCCGAGGATGACGCTGGTCAGCGCCGCCAGGGCACGGGCGATGGCCTCGGGTGGCCCGTACGTCGCCGCACCGCTCACGGCGGCAGCAGCTCCCGTACGCGCGCCAGCTGCGCGCTGAAGGCCGCCGCCGAGCGTTCGAGCTCCGCGACCCGCTCGCGCTCAGCCGCCACCACCTGCGGTGGCGCGCCCCGCACGAAGCTCTCGTTGTCCAGGCGGCCGCGGGTCTTCAGCAGGTCTGCCTGTGTCTTCGCCAGCTGCTTGGTCAGGCGCTCCACCTCCGCGCGCGCGTCGATCAGCCCGGCCAGCGGCACCAGCAGGCTCATGCCGCCGACCAGCGCCACGGCGGCCTGTGGTGCGGCTGCGCCGGCCGCCAGCGCCGTGACACTCGCGAGGCCCGCAAGGCGTTCCAGCCAGGCGCGGTGGCGTTCGATCAGGTCCAGGTCCTGCGCGCTGGCGTCCCTGATCAGCAGCGGGATGCGCTTGCCCGGGCTGATGTTGACCTCGCCGCGGATCTGGCGCACGCCCAGCACGACCGACTGGATCCAGCGCGCTTCGCGCTCGGCGGCTTCGTCGGCGGGGAAGTCGCCGGCCTGCGGCCAGGGCTGCAGCATCACCGTCTCGCCGCTGACGCCGGCCAGCGGCGCGGCGCGCTGCCAGATCTCCTCGGTGATGAAGGGCATCAGCGGGTGCAGGGCGCGTTGCAGCGCCTCCAGCAGGCGCGCCAGCGTGCGGCGGGTGGCGGCGCGCGCCTCGGCGGGCGCCTGCGGGTCCTGCAGCACCACCTTGGTCATCTCCAGGTACCAGTCGCAGAAGTCGTACCAGGTGAATTCGTACAGGGCGCTGGAGGCGAAGTCGAAGCGGTAGTTGCGCAGTGCCTCGTCCACCGCCGTGAGCGTGCGGCCGAAGCGCGCACTGATCCAGCGGTCCGCGACCGACAGGTGCGCATCCGGCGCGTGCGCGGCAGGGCTGTCCCGCACCGCGGCCGGTGCTGTCACGCCGGGCGCCGACGCGGGATCCTCCAGCGACAGGGATACGAAGCGCGCTGCGTTCCACAGCTTGTTGCAGAAGTTGCGGTAGCCGGCCACCCGCGCCAGGTCGAAACGGATGTCGCGGCTCGGCGAGGCGAGTGCGGCGAAGGTGAAGCGCAGCGCGTCGGTGCCGCTGGCCGGGATGCCCTGCGGGTACTGGCGGCGCGTGGCTTTCTCGATTGCCGGCTCCAGCTGCGGCTGCATCAGCCCGCTGGTGCGCTTGGCGACCAGGGACTCCAGGTCGATGCCGTCGACAATGTCCAGCGGATCGATCACGTTGCCCTTGGACTTGGACATCTTGTCGCCGTGCTCGTCGCGGATCAGGCCGGTGATGTAGACGTCGCGGAACGGCACCTCGCCCATGAACTTCAGTCCCATCATCATCATCCGCGCCACCCAGAAGAAAATGATGTCGAAACCCGTGATCAGCACGCTGCCGGGATAGAAGCGCATGAGGGCGTCGTTGGACTGCGGCCAGCCCAGCGTGGCGAAGGGCCACAACGCCGAGGAGAACCAGGTGTCGAGCACGTCGTTGTCCTGGGTCAGCGCCACCGAGGCGTCGAGCCCGTGGCGCCTGCGCACCTCGGCTTCATCGCGCCCGACATAGACCCGGCCGGCGCTGTCGTACCACGCCGGGATGCGATGACCCCACCACAGCTGGCGGCTGACGCACCAGTCCTTGATGTTGCGCATCCATTCGAAGTAGGTGCGCGCCCAGTTTTCCGGGACGAAGCGTGTGCGGCCGCTCTCCACCGCCTCGATGGCAGGGCGCGCCAGCGGGGCGATTTTCACGTACCACTGGTCGGTCAGGTAGGGCTCCAGCGCCGCGCCGCTGCGATCTCCGCGCGGGATCGCCGCGCGGTGCTTCTCGGTGCGCTCGATCAGGCCGGCGTCGGTGAGCTCCGCCACCACGCGACGGCGCGCCTCGAAGCGGTCCAGGCCGCGGAAGCGCTCCGGCACGTTGTCGGCCATGGTCGCGCGCGCGGTGAACACGCTGATCTGCGGCAGGGCATGGCGGAGGCCAACCTCGTAGTCGTTGAAGTCATGGGCCGGGGTGATCTTGACTGCGCCGGTACCGAAGGCGGCGTCGACGTAGTCGTCGGCGATCAGCGGGACTTCGCGGCCGGCGAGCGGCAGTGTGAGCCGGCGTCCCACCAGGGCCTGGTAGCGCTCGTCGGCGGGGTTGACGGCAACCGCCACGTCGCCGAACAGCGTTTCCGGGCGCGTGGTGGCGACCACGACATAGTCATGTCCGTCGGCGGCGGCAACCTTGCCCCCGGCAAAGGGGTAGCGGATGTGCCAGATCTGGCCGTCTTCCTCCGCGGACTGCACTTCCAGGTCCGACAGTGCCGTCAGCAGCACCGGGTCCCAGTTGACCAGGCGCTTGCCGCGGTAGATCAGCCCCTCGTCATACAGGCGTACGAAGACCTCGATCACGGCACGCGACAGGTCGGGGTCCATGGTGAAGCGGTCGCGCGACCAGTCGACCGAGTCGCCCAGGCGGCGCATCTGCGCGGCGATCGTGCCGCCGGACTGCGCCTTCCATTGCCACACGCGCGCCACGAAGTCCTCGCGCGACATCTCGCCACGCCGCAACCCCTGGGCATTGAGCTGGCGCTCCACCACCATCTGCGTGGCGATGCCCGCGTGGTCCGTGCCCGGCTGCCACAGGGTGTCGCTGCCGCGCATGCGCTGGTAGCGGGTCAGCGTATCCATCAGCGTGTGCTGGAAGGCGTGACCCATGTGCAGCGTGCCCGTCACGTTCGGTGGCGGGATCATGATGCAGTAGGGCGTGCCGTGGCCGCTGGGCTGGAACCAGCCGCGCGACTCCCAGCGCTCGTAAATGCGCCGCTCGATGTCCTGCGGCGCGTAGACCTTGTCCATGGAGCTTCGGGAGCGAGCTTTAGCGCGCCGCGCGGCGCAACAGGAACTCCGCCAGCAGCGGCGTGGGCCTGCCGGTGCTGCCTTTCTGGGTTGTGCCGCCCGTGTAGGCCGTGCCGGCGATGTCCAGGTGCGCCCACTTCAGCCCCTGGGTGAACTTGCCCAGGAAGGCCGCCGCGGTGATGGCGCCGCCGTCGCGGCCACCGACGTTGGCCATGTCCGCGAAGTTGCTCTTGATCTGTTCGGCGTAATCATCCGTGAGCGGCAGCCGCCAGCAACGATCGTCAGCACGCTGGCCGGCCTCGAACAGTTCCTGCTGCAACGCCTCGTCGTTGCCCATCAGGCCGGCGTGATGGTGTCCGAGCGCGATCACGCAGGCGCCGGTCAGGGTCGCCATGTCGATGACCACGGCGGGATTGAAACGGCGCGCGTAATGCAGGGCGTCGCACAGGATCAGCCGGCCCTCGGCATCGGTATTGAGGATCTCCACCGTCAGGCCTGCAGCGCTGGTGGCGATGTCGCCCGGCTTGACGGCCTTGCCGTCGGGCATGTTTTCCACCGCGGCCACCAGGCCGACCACGTTCAGCGGCAGGCGCAGGGACGCGACCAGCAGCAGCGCGGCAATCACCGCCGCCGCGCCGCTCATGTCGTATTTCATCTCGTCCATCGCCCCCGGGTCCTTGAGGGAGATGCCGCCGCTGTCGAAGGTCACGCCTTTGCCCACCAGCACCACGGGGGCCTGCTGCTTCGATCCGCCGGAGTATTCCATCACGATGAAGCGCGGCGGTTCGTGGCTGCCCTGCGAAACGGCCAGCAGGCAACCCATTCTCTCGCGGCGGATCGCCGCTTGATCCAGCACCCGCACGCGCAGCTTGGGCTGGCCCCCGCCCAGGGCGCGTGCCTGCTCCGCGATGTAACTGGGTGTGCAGACGTTCGGTGGCAGGTTGGCCAGGTCGCGCTGCACGGCCATTGCCGCGGCGATGGCGGCGCCCTCGGTCAGGCCGCGCTGCACGGCCTGCGCCTTGCGCGCCGGGCCGGCGATGACTTTCTTCAGGGCCGGTGTCGGTGGCTTGCGGCCGGTCTTCAGGTCGTTGATACGGTAGACGGAGGCGGCCGTGATCTCGCCGACCGCGCGGCCAAAGTAGTAGTCGTCCAGCTCCTTCGCCGGCGGCCGGTCGAGGGCGATGGCGCAGCTCGCGACCCGGGTGCGTCCCAGCGCGGCGGCCGCGCTGGCCAGGGCCTTGCGCCAGGTGCGGCGTGTCAGCCCCGCGCGGGGACCCAGTCCGGTGAGCAGCACCCGCGTGGCCTTGACGCCGGGCAGGTCCGTGATCAGCAGTGTGTCGCCGCTGCGGCCGGGAAAGTCACCGCGCGACAGCAGCTTCTGCAGGCGTCCACCGCTGGCCGTGTCGATGGCCTTGCCTTCCGCGCCCAGCTCCGACTCCTCGAATACCCCGAGGACGAGGCAGTCGGCTGCAAGTTCGGGCAGTTCCCTGGTCCAGACGCTGAAATCCATTTACGCATCCCCCTGCGGTGATGGCCAGCGCTGCATGCGGTGTCGGGGCGGACTCACCGCCGACACCCGGTTGAGGACCACATGCTTTAAGCTTTACCTTATGCGACTGACCGCGGTTGCGCGCGCCGTACGGAAATTTTTTGTGCCTGCCGCGCGTAATGCAGGCGCACGTTGCAGTTAGTGTAACCCAAGATCCTGCCCGAATCCGGGCGCAAATCGGCGGTGTTCGTTGGGAAATATCCTCGGCCGTTATGTTTTGCGCGAGGTCGTGGCCGCCTGGCTGGTCGTGACCGTCGTGCTGCTGGCCATCCTGCTGGTCAACCAGCTGGTAGGCGTACTGGAACGCGCGGCCGCCAACCAGTACCCGCAGGGGGTGGTGGCGGAGCTGATCTGGCTGGGGGTGCTGCAGGACCTGACGGTGCTGGTGCCCCTGGGGCTGCTCCTCGGGGTGGTGCTGGCCTTCGGCCGCCTCTACCACGACAGCGAGATGACCGCCGCGCTGGCCTGTGGCGCAGGTCCCGGCAGCCTGTATGTGCCCGTGATCGTCCTGGCGGTTCTGGTCAGCGGTCTTTTGGCCTGGCTCACCCTGGTCCTGGCGCCCGATGCCACCGGGCGCGCCCTGAATCTGCGCAACTCCGCCCTGCGGGCGGGGCAGTTCGCGCCGCTGGTGGCCGGCAGGTTTCGCGCTTTCGGCGGCGCCAATGCCGTCGTCTACGCGCAGGCGGTCAATGCGGACGGGACCCTGGCGGATGTGTTCGTCGAGCGCAACCGCGGCCCGGTGGTGGAGGTCGCCCTGGCGCGGCGGGCGCGCCACACAGTGACGACCGACGGGACGACGCACATCCTGACTCTTTATGACGGGGAACGATTCGAGGGGGTGCCGGGCAGCAGGGAGTTCCGCATCGTGCGCTTTGCCGAGCACGTGGTGCCGGTGCGGGTGCCGGCGCTGAGCCAGCAGGTGCGCAGCCTGGAAGCGCGGCCCACGGCAGCCCTGTACGCCTCGGGCGATCCGGCGCAGCGCGCCGAATTGCACTGGCGGCTGGCGTTGCCGGTGATGTGTCTGGTCATGACCCTGTTGGCCCTGCCGCTGTCACGGCTGCGGCCCCGGCAGGGTCGATATGCGCGCCTGTGGCTGGCGGTGGCGCTGTTCCTCGTGTACTCGAACCTGCTCGCGGTCAGCAAAACCTGGCTGGCGCGCGGCACCGTGCCCGACTGGCTCGGTCTGTGGTGGACGCACGCCGCGGTGCTGTTGCTGATGCTGCCGGTCCTGGCGGGCCCGCGGCTGCTCGGTCAGATCCGTTACCGGCTGCGCCGCGCATGAACATCCTCGACCGCTATATCGTGCGCAGCATCCTGGGCTCGGTGCTGCTGGTGCTGGCGGTGTTGCTGGTGCTGGGCGCACTGTTCGTGTTCATCGACCAGCAGGACGACATCGGCGTCGGCGGCTACACGGCCGGTTCTGCGCTGTGGTTCACGCTGCTGAACCTGCCGCAGCAGGCCTATGAACTGCTGCCCATCGCCGCGCTGATCGGCTCGCTGCTGGGGCTCGGCTCGCTGGCGCGCGGCAGCGAACTGACCGTGATCCGCGCGACCGGCATTTCAGTGGTGCGCCTCGCCGGCATGACGCTGATCGCCGGGCTGCTGCTGGTGGGGGTGGAGGTGCTGCTGGGGGAGGTGCTGGCGCCGCCGCTGCAGCAGGCGGCGCGCGAGCAGAAGGCCTTCAGCAAGTTCCACGACTTCAGTTTCGGCGTCGGCAGCGGCGCATGGATGCGCGACGGCAACACCATCCTCAATGTCGGCGGCCAGTCGGGTCAGCGGCAGTTCGGCGGCATGCAGGTATTCGAGCTGTCGGGTGACCACCGCCTGGAGGCGATCGGCCACGCGCGCCAGGCGACCGAGGCCAGCCACGGCAAGTGGCTGCTGTCGGATTACGCAGAATCGCGCTTCGAGGGGGACACGGTGGTGGCTACGCCCCCGCGCCAGCGGATCTTCGCTTCCAACATCAGCGCCGGCTTCCTGGGGCTGGCGGTGGACAACCCGCGCCAGCTCACCAGCCGCGCGCTGTGGCGCCTGATCAGGTATTACCGGGCCAACTCGCTCGACACGCGCGAGTACCTGTTCGCTTTCTGGTCGCGCATCGCGCGTACCGCCGCCATCGCTTTCGCGGTGTTGCTGGCGATCCCGTTCGTGCTGGGCTCGCTGCGCTCGGCGGGGGCGGGCACGCGCACGCTGATCGGACTGATGCTGGGGCTGGGACTGTTCCTGCTGCAGCGGCTGGTGGAGAGCGGCACGCTGGTGTTCCCGCTCAACCCGATGCTGCTGGCGTGGCTGCCGACCGCGTTGCTGGCGGCGCTGGTGCTGGCGCTGCTGGCGCGCGCGCGGTAATCAAGCGCGCTTGCCCCGATAGAGAAATTAAATCCTCGTGGACACTGACGATCGTCTGCGTCGGGCTGATTCCCCTCACCGCATTCCGGCCCGTGGCGCGCCATAGAAATGCGGATCTCGTCGTAGCAAGCGCGCAGTGGCTGCCCGAAGGCAGCCACTGCGCGCTGACAGGTACCCGCAGCCCCGCCGTCGACGCTTAAGGGCGCACCCGGGTGATGAAGGTGCCCCAGTTAGCCAACGTAGTGCGTGGTGAGTTGGGAATGTATTCGTTCGCGAACCAGACGTGCTCACCGTCAGCCACGGCGGCCGAGTAGTCGCCCCAGCGGCCGACACCGCTGCCACCGAAAGCCCGGTAGCCAGAGAACCCATCATCCGGCGCGGCGCCGTCCGCGGCGATGTGCACCGCCGAGACGCCCTCGTCGTCGATCCTGGCGTAGGCCGCGCTTGGGTAGTAGTCCGGTCCGAGCAAGCTGAACCCGACGATTCCTTCGCCGCCGTCGGTAAAGGCCAGCGATGGGAATATCACGCTATTACCTTGCACCGCGACATAGCCCTGACGGACCATCCGACCCGACACGTGGCCGCGCTTGAAACGTGGTTTGACGCCAAACCAGGCGATTCCCGTGCGGCTGCCGTCGCCGATCAGGGTGTTGACGCCGGAGTAGAGCACGCCGTCCGCGAAAACAACCTGGTTCATGCGATCGTCGTTGGTGTTGACGAGTTCCTCCGCTTCGCCGAGCGCGGAAGCCAGCGGGGTTGGACCCGGCTTCTGCGCCGTGTTGTTTGGCTGCCCGTAGGTCTCGGACGGGATCACCTCGAAGGACAGCGACAGATTCGGCGCCATTGTGCGCAACGAACGCGTGTTGCCCAGGGCCCAGACGGCGATGCGGTTGTCCAGCACCTGATACGGAGGGTTGCCGAATTGCAAGGCGCTGAGGAAATACTCCACACCGTGACCGGAGGCGGCCCTTTCATCATTCCCATCATTTCCATCATTCCCATCATTTCCCCGTACGCTCACCGCCGGCTGCACGGTGTAGCTCAGGCCACCGAAAGGCACGAGGGCCTGCGAAGCATCGAAGGTCACCAGATACAGATGAGAGAAATCCCCCGCGGTCGCATCGATCAGGCCGCGCTTGGGAATCGCATAGATCTGCGCGCCGTTGAAGGTGGTGGCGCCAAATTCGTTGGTTGATTGATAAATGCCGTTCGCGTCAAGGCCCAGTAGCGGTTGATCCCCGAAGCACGGGCAGCCGGCATGAGCGGGCGTGCCAAACTGACCGTCGTCGGTCACGTCATAGCTGAGCACCAGGAAGGGGCTGCGCGGATCGGAGCTGGTGCTGACCGCGACCAGGTTGAAGTTGCGGTTGCTGCCGCCGGTCCCCGTGTCCTGCATCAGCTCCGTGATAAACCAGCGCTCGGTATCAGGGTCGTAAACGCATTTCGGATCGCTGATGAATTGCCCGGTGACCCCAGTGGTGCGATTGATCTCAGGCGTCAGGCCCCAGAACTGGCTCAGCGCCTCCGGACCGCTCAGCAGATTTCCCGAGCTGTCGTAGATGGCGATCGCATTGTTGATCGCCTCGACGACAAACCCACCGCCGGCGCAAAGTCCCTGGTCGGGTGGTTCGAGTGAGAATTGCGTGTTGGAGTAGGCGCCCGTACCGGCAACGCGCTGATCGCGGTGAGTCAAGCCGTTGAAGCCGAAGGTCGAAGCCGATGAATCGATCACCTCGCTAGCCTTGGGATCCGGGTTGCTTGTCGGTGGCGGAGGCAGGATAGCCGCCGAGGGTGCGGCATTCAGCGCCAGGCGCCCGCTGCCCTGAGCGGCGGCGCCGCCTGCTTTGCTCGGAATGGGCAGACCGTGCCGGCCCCGCAGGAAAGACCCTGGCGTCTTCGCGGCGGCCGACCTGGCACCGATGCCCGCGCTCTGATACTGATTTTGCAGCTCCGGCGCCGCCATGGCACCCGAGCTCACCGCACCGCCGTGAATGGTGGACTGGCCCAGCGTTTTGAGCTGCCTTACCGTTTGCCGCATTTGCGGCGCACTCTGCGCGTCGGCCAGTTGAGATGCCGCCATCGCAAGCACGGCCGCTGCGACGATCAGTGAGCTGCCGCCCACGGTGGCAGGCCTGCCCTGAATGGGCCGATTCACTTGAAACTTGAGTAATCGCATACACACTCCCTCGTTCTTATTGATCCCGGTGGCGGGCGATTGGGTTTTTCGGATCAAACCCGGCGCGCTCTCAGGCGTCGCCGGATCGCTTTTCTATTGCCGGCAATTGTGGCTGGAATTTTGGGGCTGTCAATGCAAGTGGCGGACCCGGCGGTTCCCGGCCATGCGAACCGGTTACTAACCGCGACAGACTTCCGTGCGCGTCACTGGTTAGCGTCCGCGACGCGCATGGTCCGGTCGTTTGACATATTGCGTTGCGCCGGACCGCGGTGAACCCGCGTATGGACTCCAACATGACCATGAGATCGATGCTCGCAAAGACCAGGGCGAGCCGCGCAAATTGCTGAACCTGAGGTGACGCAGGATTGATGAATTGCGGCAGGAAGGCCGAAAAGAACAGATAGCCTGAATTCCAATCGCCCAGGCCGGCATCATGACTCCCCGTGTTGGATCCCCCGGGCCGGTTCGGGATCAATGTTTTGGCGGCTGTTTCTTCGTCGGCTGCGGCAGCGGCTGCAGCAGCTCCTCGAGTGCCCGGAACATGGAATCGTAGCGGTAGCCCGCAATGGCGAACTCCCGTCCCTGCAGCCGCTGTGACAGCGTCCGGGCCTGTGCGGCCGAAGCGGGCGCCGCGGAGCTGACGGTGAACGTGACCCAGGTGCGGGTGCCGTCCTGACGTCCGCTGACTTCGATGGTCAGGCCGTCGAAGGTGTTGAATGATGAATGCGCGGTCTGAAGAGGCGCGGGGGGTGCAGGGGGTGCGGGCTGGACATCATCGAGCGTGAGGGCGCTCAGGGCCTCCGCGCTGGCGTCCACGGCGGAGGGGCCGGACAGCACCCGCCCCTTCGGCAGCGGGCTGACGGTGAAGGTAGCGCCGGGCTTGTCACGCGTAGCGGACCAGGCTGGCTTGCCTGCGGGTTGAACCCGTATCTGGCGCAGCTGCCGGGACGGCACATCCAGCAGCGCGGTCTGCAGCCACGACTTGGGGTCGGCGTCCACGGAGAGCAAGGGTGCGGCCAGCAGGCTCGTGGCGGCCGTGGGAACCCGCACGTAACCGTCCCTGCCGCTGCCGGCCTTGCCGATGATCACCGACCATTGGCGCGCCCCGGCAGTCAGCGTCACCAGCGTGCCGCCGGCCCGTGGCGAACTGACATCCTCCACGCCAAGTTGCGGGTAGTTGGCTGGCAGGCTGGTTTTTTCCTCCACGACATTCAGTGCCGCCAGGTCCAGCAGCAGCTTGCGCACGCGGCCGGTGTCGGCGGGCCAGTCACGCTGCGCGACCTGCCAGCTGCCGGCGGTTGCCTTCAGCGTCGCGCGGGTGCCGTCGCCCTTGCGCACGTCCACCTCCGTGACGCCGCCGAGCCGGGCGGCCAGTCCCGGCAGCACCAGGCTGGCGGCGGCCGTGGAGCGCTCCAGGTGACGCTGCGACGACAGCCACAGGGACAGTGCGATCACCGCGATGGCGGCGATGAGCGCGATGACGACACGGCGGGGTGTCATGGCGCCCCCCGGGTCTGCGCGCGGCTGCGATTGCGGCGCCACAGCGCCAACAGTACGGCGAGCAGCGCGAACAGCGCCGGCACGATCACGATGTTGAGCAGCTTCAGGCGGTTGCCCATGCCGTGAATGTCCGCGTCCAGGCCGGCGCGCACCGCGCGCAGTTCCTTGCGGATGCGCAGCTTCTCGGTCTGGAAGTGGTCGATCTCGCGCTGCTGCTCCGGCGTGACGATGAGCTCGCCCTTGTTGTCACCCTTGGTCTGCAGGGTGGAGAGGCGCTGCTCGGTATCCTGGAGCTGCCGTTCCAGTTCCTGTTCCTTGCTGCGGAAGCGGTCGTCGGCCGTGCGGCGCAGGGCTTCGACCCGCTCGAACGGTCGTGAGTAGGTCGCGCGGCTGCGCAGGCTGATCAGGTCCGAGCTGCCGGCGAGATTGTCGAGTGCGTTCTGCACCAGGGCGCCGTTGCTGGCCCAGGCCTCGGCTACGCGCTGGCCGAAGAAGTTCTGCTGCCGCACCCACAGGAAGTCCGACAGCATGTCAGTGTCGGCGAACACCAGCAGCGCCAGGGGCTGTGCCGACTCCTTGAGGGCCGGGGTGGCAGGGTCTGGCGTCACCCCCGGCGGCGGGCCGCTGGCGAAGGCGCTGTGCACCTTGCCACTGACACGCGCACCCAGGGTGTAGCGCTTGCCCGTAGGCTTGAAGCCCTCTCGCAGGGTGGACGGGTCCGTCAGCATGCGGAAGCGCTCCACCGGCAGGAGAGCGGCGTCGCTGCTCGACTGCAGCAGCGGCTCGAAGCGGGTGGTGGCGCCGTGAACGGGTTCCAGGTCGCCGGCCATGGCGACATTGATGCGTCCCAGGCCCGCGGTGACCACGTCGGCCGCAGACAGGTCGCCGTGATCCAGGCCGAGCACACCCAGGTGCTGCACCGGCTCCTCGCCTTCGCGCATGGTCACCGACATGGCGCTGCCACGGTCAACGACCACCTGCGCGGGGTTATAGGCAATGCCCCAGGCGGCAAACAGCTGCGGCAGGGAAGAGGACTTGTCCGCGGTCATCGCCGCCATCGGGTTGCCGCCGCCGCCGGCGGGATCGGACTCCGCCAGGGGATCGACGAACACCAGCAGATGCCCGCCACGTAGCGCGTACTGGTCGAGCGCGTACCTGAAAGGGGCGGGCAGGTTCTTGGGGTGCACCAGCACCACCACGTTGACGTCGCGATCGATGTGCGTCGCAGTGGCGGCAAGTGGCCGCACGTCGAACAGTTGCTGCGCGTCGGCGTACACGGTCCAGGGGTCGCTCTGCTGCCCGGTCTGCGGGTCGAAGCCGCCACTCACGGCTAAGCTGGAGTACCAGGCGACCACCGGCCGCTTCGGGTTGGCGAGCTGGTGGATCAGCTTCACCACGTCGTATTCGAGGAACTGCTCCTTGGCGGGATCGAAGAACTCGATGGCGCCGTGGCCGTCGGTGGAGTTGGTTCCGGCCAGGCCGAAATACAGGTGGTTGCCGCTGGCGCCGACCGGGGTGCTGCGCACCCCCAGCTCCGAGGCGCGATCCTCCTCCTCGGAGAAGGGCTGCGGGTCGATCACCCGCAGGTGGATCTTGCCATTGGAGCGCGCCGCCAGTTCTTCCAGGAACTCACGCACCCGCACACCGTAGGTCTGGATTTGCGGCAGTTGCGCCGCGGTGCTGGCCGAGAAGAAGTAGTAGAGGGTGATGGGCTCGCGGATCCCGGCGATGATGCGGTTGGTGCCAGGCGAGGTGGTGTACAGGTGCCCCTGGGTCAGGTCGAGCCGCCAGCCGCGCAGCGTCTGGTTGAACAGCATGGTCAGGCCGATGAACAGCAAGCCGTAAGCCAGCAGCAGGCCGCCACCCAGGGTGGTGCGTCGCTTCATTCGCTTCAGTCCGCCTTGTGGAGATCGAGTGTGACCGTGGTGGCCAGCAGGAACAGGCCGATCAGCATGGCGAAGTACAAGAGGTCACGCAGGTCGATGACGCCCTTGACGATGGCGCTGAAGTGCCCGAGGAAGGACAGGGAGGCCACGGCGTCCACCACGCCCTGAGGCGCCCAGCCGCGGAACACGTCCAGCACCAGCGGAAAGCCGCTCAGCATGAACAGGAAGCACACCGACACCGCCAGGATGAAGGCGACCACCTGGCTGCGTGTCAGGGCCGACATGCAGGAGCCGACGGCGAGGAAGCCGCCGGCGAGCAGCAGGCTGCCGAGGTAGGCGGCCAGGATTGCGCCATTGTCCGGGTGGCCGAGGTAGTTGATGGTCAGCCACAGCGGGAAGGTCAGCGCCAGCGCCAGCGCGGTGAACAGCCACGCCGCCAGGAACTTGCCCAGCACCGCCTGCGACAGCCGCAGCGGCTGCGTCAGCAGCAGTTCGATGGTGCCGGAGTGGCGCTCCTCGGCCCACAGCCGCATGGCGATCGCCGGGATCAGGAACAGGTACAGCCACGGCAGAAAGCTGAAGAAGGGGTCGAGGTCGGCCTGGCCGCGCTCGTACAGTCCGCCGAAGTAGAAGGTGCAGGCGTTGGCCAGCACCAGGAAGATCAGGATGAAGACGTAGGCGAGCGGCGTGGCGAAGTAACTTGCCAGCTCGCGCCGCATGACGATGTTGATGTTGTGCATGATCAGGTGGTGATGCTGCGGAACACTTCTTCCAGGCTGTGCGTCGGCGAGCGCGCCGCCAGCGCCGCCGGAGTGTCGTCGGCCACGATGCGGCCGCCGGCGATGATGATGGCGCGCGTGCACAGCGCATCCACTTCCTCCAGCACGTGGGTGGAGATCACGATGATCTTGTCGCGCGCCATGGTGCCGATCAGGGTGCGCACCTCGTGCTTCTGGTTGGGGTCCAGGCCGTCGGTCGGCTCGTCCAGGATCAGCACCGGCGGATCGTGCAGGATTGCCTGTGCCAGGGCGACACGGCGGCGGAAACCTTTCGACAGGGTTTCGATGCTCTGCTGCAGCACGCCGCCCAACTGCAGGCGGCCGATCACTGCCTCCAGGCGTTCGCGCCGGCGTGCGCCAGTGAGGCCGCGCAGGTCGGCGATGAAGTTCAGGAACTGCCGCACCGTCATCTCGGCGTAGCTGGGGGCGCCTTCGGGCAGGTAGCCCAGTTGTGCCTTGGCGGCCAGCGGATCCTCGACCACGTCGTGCCCGTTGATGCTGGCGCTGCCGCCGCTGGGGGTGACGAAGCCTGCCAGCATGCGCATGGTGGTGGTCTTGCCAGCGCCGTTGGGACCGAGGAAGCCGAGCACCTCGCCGGGCTGCACCTGGAAGCTGATGCCCTGCACGGCCTGCAGCCGGCCGTAGTGTTTGCTGAGATTTTCGCAGCGGATCATGCCGTCCTCAGTTGTTTTCGCCGGCAAAGCGGCCGCGGGCGCGCCAGTAAAGAATGCACAGGGCCGCGCCCAGCATGCCGCCCAGGTGCGCAAAGTGCGCCACGCCCTGCTGCCGGCCGGTCACGCCCAGGAACAGTTCCAGCGCGCCGTACAGCGTCACGAACAGCCAGGCCGGCATCGGGATCGGCGGGAACAGCAGCAGGATCCGCTGGCGCGGGAAGTACCAGGCGAAGGCGAGCAGGATGCCGAACACGCCGCCGGATGCGCCGATGACCTGCTCCTGTTCGCCGGTAGCGCTCTGCACCGCCAGTTGCGTGGCCGCAGCCGCCACCACGCACACCAGGTAGAAGCCCAGGAAGCGCCGCCCGCCCCAGTAGGCCTCCAGCGTCTGGCCGAACATGTACAGGGCAAACATGTTGAAGAAGATATGCAGCAGGTTGCCGTGCAGGAAGGCGTAGGTGACGACCTGCCAGAAGTGAAACATGCCGCTGGCCGGGGGCCACAGCGCCAGCAGGGTCGCCAGCGGCCCGGGAGCCAGTTGCTGCAGCAGGAACACCCCGATGTTGACCCCGATCAGGGCGCGGGTGACGGGTGGAGCGAATGCCATGTGCGCATGATAACGTGACTGCCATGACCGATGCTTTCATCTGCGATGCCATCCGTACTCCCATCGGCCGCTACGGCGGCGCTCTGGCGGCAGTGCGGCCCGATGACCTGGCGGCGGTGCCGATCGTGGCGCTGCTGAGGCGCAACCCGACGCTCGACCCGGCGGCCGTGGACGAAGTGCTGCTGGGCTGCGCCAACCAGGCCGGCGAGGACAACCGCAACGTGGCGCGCATGGCGACGCTGCTGGCCGGCCTGCCGGTGTCTGTCGCGGGTTCGACCATCAATCGCCTGTGTGGTTCCGGGCTGGATGCGGTGGCGATGGCGGCGCGCGCCATCCGTTGCGGCGAGGCGCAGGTGGTCATCGCCGGCGGCGTGGAGTCGATGAGCCGCGCGCCGTTCGTGCTGCCCAAGGCCGACAGCGCCTTCAGCCGCCACGCGGAGATCCACGACACCACCATCGGCTGGCGCTTCGTGAATGCGCGCCTGCGCAAGCTCTACGGCACCGATTCCATGCCGGAGACGGGCGAGAATGTGGCGGCGCAGTTCGGCGTCGCGCGCGCCGACCAGGATGCCTTCGCACTGCGCAGCCAGCAGCGCACCGCCGCGGCCGAGGCCCGCGGATTTTTCGAGGGCGAACGGGTGACGGTGGAGATCGCGCAGCGCAAGGGCAAGGTGCTGCAGGTGACCCGTGACGAGCACCCGCGCGCCGATACCACGCTCGCGCAGCTTGCCGCCCTGCCGACCCCGTTCCGCGACAACGGCACGGTGACCGCGGGTAATGCCTCGGGGATCAACGACGGCGCCTGCGCGCTGCTGCTGGCCAATGAGGCGGCGGCGCGCCGCCTCGGGCTGCGCGCGCGCGCCCGCGTGGTGGCGGCCGCCACGGCCGGGGTGGAACCGCGCATCATGGGCATCGGCCCGCTGCCCGCGACGCGCAAGGTGCTGGCGCTGGCGGGACTCACGCTGGCGGACATGCAGACCATCGAGCTCAACGAGGCTTTCGCGGCGCAGGCGCTGGCCGTCATGCGTCAGCTGGGGCTTGCGGATGACTCCGCGCAGGTCAATCCAAACGGCGGCGCCATCGCGCTCGGGCATCCGCTGGGCATGTCGGGGGCGCGGCTGGCCACCACGGCGCTGCGCCAGCTGGAGGCGGGCGGCGGCCGTTACGGCCTGTGCACCATGTGCATCGGCGTGGGCCAGGGCATCGCCATGATCATCGAGCGGGTGTAGATCGAAACCGCGTATCTGCACGGAAACCTGCATATCCGCGCGGACAGGACTAGGATACGTTCCCCGGGTCGCCCGTGCATGCGCACCGCGGTTGGGCTGCGGCGGCGGGCACTCCGAAAGGACACAGAAGAACGCGAGATCATCAATCGGTCTGAGGAGGGCTGTCCATGCAATCTCTACGCGGAAGGACCCTGCGCGCCACCGGCATCATGCTGGCGCTGATCGTATCGAGTGCGGTGGCGTTCGGCGACGAAGTATCCGAGCGCACCAAGGATCCCAACCTGTGGGCCGCACCGGGCGGTGATGCGGCGCTGACGCGCCACAGCCGGCTCGACCAGATCAATGCCTCCAATGTCCACGCGCTGCAGCTGGTGTGGTCGCAGTCCAGCGGCGCGCTGCGCGGCCACGAGGGACAGCCGCTGATGGTGGTCATCGACGGCAAGCCGATGATGTATTTGGCGAGCGGCTGGCCGAACATCATCCAGGCGCTCGACCTGAGCGATCCCGACCACCCGAAAGAGGTGTGGAACTACCGCAAGACCAGCAATCGTGACCAGTCCGCCGTGCCGCGCGCCTGCTGCGACACTGTGAACCGGGGCATGTCGTATGCGGACGGCAAGCTGGTGTTCGGCACACTGGACGGCTACGTCATCGCGCTGGACGCCCGCACCGGCAAGGAAGACTGGGTGGTCAAGGATGCATACCCGGACAAGGGCGAGACCATCACCGCCGCGCCGATCATCGCCGAGGGCAAAGTGCTGATCGGCCTGAGCGGCGATGAGTTCGGCGCGCGCGGCCGCTTCAACGCCTACAACCTCGCCGACGGCAGCCAGGCATGGCAGTGCTATAACAACGGCAGCGACAAGGACGTGTGCCTCACCAAGGACACCAACAGGAAGCATCCGGAGTACGGCACGGCCGGCAAGGACCTGGGCATCAGCACCTACCCGGGCGATGAATGGAAGCGCGGCGGCGGGGCGATGTGGGGCTGGTACAGCTACGATCCGCAGCTGCGCCTGGTGTACGCCTCCAGCGGCAACCCCGGCCTGTGGAGTCCGCAGTACCGCTGCGGCGCGCAGCCGGTTTCCCAGCAGGCCTGCAACAGCGGCAAATGGGACAACAAGTGGTCGATGGCCATCTTTGCCCGCAAGGTGGATACCGGCGAGGTGGTCTGGGTCTACCAGATGACGCCGTTCGACCAGTGGGACTATGACGGCATCAACGAGAACATGCTCGAGGATGCCACCGTCGACGGCAAGCTGCGCCACGTCCTGATCCACTTCGACCGTAACGGCTTCGCCTACATGCTCGACCGCACTGACGGCACGCTGCTGCGCGCACACAAGTACGTCACCGCCAACTGGGCCGAGAAGGTCGACATGAAGACCGGGCGCCCCATCAAGGTGTACGAACACGCGCCCCTGAAGGTGCACGACAATACCCAGGTGTGCCCGTCGGCGATGGGCGGCAAGGATCAGCAGCCCTGCGCGATCGACCCGAACGAGCCCGGCATGGCGTACTGCCCGACCAACAACTGGTGCATGGAAGACGAGCCGCAGGAACGCTCGCATACCCAGCAGGGCATCGTGTACGTGTTCGCCAACGTCTACATGTACCCGGAGAAGCCCGGCATCACCGGCAAGTTCAAGAAGTTCAACGTGCTGACCGGGGAGACCGTGTGGGAGATCCCCGATCCCTACCCGAACTGGGGTGGTGCCCTGGTCACCGACGGCGGCCTGGTGTTCTACGGCAGCCTGAACGGTGACTTCCGGGCGGTCGACCGTGCCAGTGGCAAGGTGCTGTGGCAGCGGCGGCTGGGCTCGGGAATCATCGGCAACCCGATCACCTACAGCGTGAAGGGTAAGCAGTACGTGTCCGTGTGGAGCGGCATCGGCGGGTGGATCGGCCTGCCGGTGACGGCCGGGCTCGATCTGAACGACAAGTTCGGGGCGATCGGCGCCACCGCCATGACCAAGGCGGCGGGACTCAACCTGATCCCGCAGGGCGGCACGCTGTACACCTTCGCCGTACAGCAGTGACCGTCGGCCCCCGCGCGGCAAGGCATGGCCGGCGCCCGGTGGTGAGGCCGGACGCCGGCGCGCGGCGGGCGGCGCGCGCCGGTGTGGCGCAGGTCGCGGCGGCGGCGGTGATGGGGCTGACTGCGCTGGCGCTGCCCGGACAGAGCCGCGCCCAGCTGCGGGTGTGCGCCGACCCCGGCAACATGCCGCTGTCGAACAGCAGGGGTGAGGGCCTGGAGAACAGGATGGCGCAGGTGCTGGCGCGCGCGCTCGGCACCACCGTGGAGTATTACTACCGCCCGGGCATCGAGCGCGGACTGATTCGCAACACGCTCGATGCCGACCGGTGCGATGTGATGTTCGACATGCCGTCGGATGCCGAGGACGTGCTGACCACGGCGCCGCTGTACCGCTCGACTTTCGTGTTCGTGTCGCGGGCGGATCGCCGCCTGCATTTCAGCAGCCTGGACGACCCGCGCCTGCGGGCGCTCAGGATCGGTGTCTACGAGACTTCCGCGATCCGCGAGGCGCTCTCCGATCATGGCATCGGCAACGTGCAGGTCCACTACCTCAGTCACGATGCCGATCTCAAGCCGCAGGATCAGCCGAGCTACCAGGTGCAGCAGGTGATCGAGGGCACGCTGGACGTGGCCGCCGCCTGGGGACCGATGGCCGGTTACTACCGGGTGGCGCAGCACTCGCCGCTGACCATCCAGCCCGTCAACCTGATGGATGATGAGGTGCCGCTGCAGTTCGACATGGCCCTCGCCGTACGTCGCGGCGATCACGGCCGCCAGCAGCAGCTGGAGCAGGCCATGCGCAGCAGCCGTGAGGCGCTCGCGGCGGCGCTCAAGGAGTTTGCCGTGCCGCTGGTGCAGTGCGAGCGCTGCCTGATCAGCGGGGATCTGCCGGCCCACGGCCCGTATCGTCAGCGCGCACCGGCACCACGGCCCGCCGGCCCCGCGGTGAGCATCGCCCAGGTGGAGGACTGGCTGGCGCACGGCGCCGACCTCACCACCGAACTCAACAACGCGGTACTGGCGGACGATCAGGCGCGGGTCGGCTATCTGCTGCAGAAGAGGCATGCCGACGTAAATGCGCTGGACCTGCAGGGGGAGGCGCCGCTGCACAACGCCATCGTGCAGCGGTTAGCGGCGATGGCCGGATTCCTGCTGGCGCACGGCGCCGACGTGAACAGAAGCGACCGTGACGGCTGGACCCCCATCATGACCGCGGCTTACTGCGATGACGCCGCCGAGGTGCGCGCGCTCGCCGCACGCGGCGCGGATCTCAACGCGGCCAGCCGCCAGAACCTGACCGCGCTCGGCGTGGCTGCGCAGTACGGCAAGGAGCAGGCGGCACTGGCGCTGGTGGAGCTCGGCGCTGACCCGGGCCGTGCGGTGGGCGAGGGCGGCTATACGCCCCTCATGATCGCCAGCGCCAACGGCGCACCGCAGCTCGCGCGGGCCCTGATCGCGAGGGGAGCCGACGTCAACGCCGGCAATGCCGGCGGCGTCACGGCGCTGATGCTGGCCGTGTCCGGGGGCCGCACGGACATGATGGATATCCTGCTGCGGGCGGGTGCCAGCGTGCAGGCGCGCAGCCACCGCGGCGATACCGCCCTGTCCATCGCGCGCGCCAGGGGTGACCGCGAGGTCATCGCGCTGCTCGACGCACGACCGGGCGCCTGATGCAAGGTCTGACGCAAAGAGGGAGGTGCGCCGTGCAGCGACATACCGGGTTGAGCGGGATCATCCTGCTCGTTGGCTCATCACTGCTGTGCGCACAGCAGCCCCCTGCCGCGGCGCCGCAAACCCCGGTGCAGCTGGCCGACGCCACCCCCAAGGGCCAGTTGAAGAATCCCTATGCGGATGGCGACGCTGCGAGTGTCGCGGCCGGCGAGCGGCTGTACATGAGCTACGGTTGCAACGGCTGCCACGGCGGTACCGGCGGCGGCGGCATTTGCCCGCCGCTGACCAATGATGTCTGGGTCTACGGCGGCGACGACGATACGCTCTTCAGGCTGGTGGCCTACGGCAGCCAGGCACTGCAGGACAAGGGTTACAGCCGCGTCGGCCAGGAAGAGGTCGTCGCTCCCATGCCGCCCATGGGTACGGTGGTGAAGACCGCGGACGAGCTGTGGCACATCCTCACCTGGGTGCGCTCCAACTACCACGGCGCAGCGGAGTGCAAGTTCGGCTGCAAGAACTGAAGTCAGAAAGGCAGCGAGTCCAGGTCGACGTTGCCACCGCTGACGATGACGCCGATGCGCTTGCCGCGCAGTGCTGCCGGCGGCATCAGCAGCGCTGCCAGGGGCACCGCGCCTGAGGGCTCCGCCACGATCTTGAGCACCTGCCACAGGGTGCGCATGGCCGCGATGATGCTCTCCTCCGATACGGTCAGGATGTCTGCGACCTGCTCGCGGATGACCGGGTAGGTGCGATCACCGAGCGCACCGCGCAACCCGTCGGCGATGGTCTGCGGTTTTTCGCAGCGTTGCAGTACACCGCTGTGCAGGGAGCGCGCAGCGTCGTCTGCGCCGGCAGGCTCGGCGCCGAACAGTCCGATGCCGGGCCGCAGGTGCCGCGCGGCGACCGCGGTGCCGCTGATCAGTCCGCCGCCGCCCACCGGGCAGATCACAGCGTCGAGGTCGGGAACCTGCTGCAGCAGTTCCACAGCCGCGGTCCCCTGGCCGGCCATTACCGCGTAGTCGTTGTAGGGGTGCACCAGCGTGGCGCCCGTGGCGGTGAGCACTTCGCGCACCGTCGCTTCGCGCGCCGCGAGGGTCGGCGCGCACCAGGTGATCGTCGCGCCGTAACGCGCTACGGCCTCAGCTTTGACACGCGCGGTACCCTCCGGCATGACGACATGGGCGGGTATACGGCGCAACTGCGCGGCGCGCGCCAGCGCGGCGCCATGGTTGCCGGAGGAGTGCGTGGCGACACCCCGGCGTGCCACGGCGTCCGCCAGCGCGAATACCGCGTTGCCGGCGCCGCGAGCCTTGAAGGCGCCGGTCTTCTGGAAGTTCTCGCACTTGAAAAACAGCCGCGCACCGCTGGCGGCATCGAGCGCCGCGCTGCTGAGTACGGGGGTGCGATGGATGCGGCCGGCGAGGCGCGCCTGCGCGGCCTCGATATCGGCCCAGCAGAGCGTATCGGCGGGCATCGGGCTATACTAAGGTGTCATGGAAACACTGTCGCCGGCCGATGGCAGTAGGGTGCGGCGTATTGCCGCGGAGCTGAAGGACCAGCCCGGACCGCTGCTGAACATCCTGCACCAGGTCCAGGGCGAACTGGGCTGTATACCCGCGGGCGCGGTCGCGATCCTCGCCGAAACGCTCAACCTGTCGCGCGCCGAGGTTCACGGCGTGGTGACTTTCTACCATCACTTCCGTCGCAAGCCCGCTGGCAGGCACGTCGTGAGCCTGTGCCAGGCCGAGGCCTGCCAGGCCGTGGGCGCTGCGGCGCTGACCGGGCATGCGCAGCGCGACCTGGGAGTGGCGCTGCACCAGACCACTGCCGACGGCGCCGTCACGCTGGAGCCGGTGTACTGCCTGGGTAACTGCGCCGCCGCGCCCAGCGCCATGATCGACGGGCGCCTGCACGGGCGGCTGACCGCGCAGCGGCTGGGCGAGCTGGTGCGCGGACTGCGCGGCGCCCCCGGCAAGGGTGCTTCCGGGTCGTGAGCGCCACGGTCTACATCCCCGGAGATGCCGGGGCGCAGTCGGTCGGGGCCGACGAGGTCGCAGGCGCCGTGCGCCAGGAAGCCGCGCGGCTGGGGGAGTCCCTGCGCATCGTGCGCAACGGTTCGCGCGGGGCGTACTGGCTGGAGCCGCTGGTGGAGGTCGAGACCGACGCCGGCCGCCGCGCCTATGGCCCGGTCACTGTCGCGGACGTGCCCGGACTGTTCTCCGCCGGCTTCCTGCGCGGCTGCGCACATGCGCTGGCGCTGGGAGACATTGCGCGGCATGACTGGTTCGCGGGCCAGCAGCGGTTGACCTTCAGCCGCGTCGGGATCATCGATCCTGCCAGCGTGGCCGACTACCTGCGTCACGGCGGCTACCAGGGCCTGACGCAGTCGATCAGTGCCGGGGCCGCGGCAACCGTGCAGGCGATCACCGACTCGGGCCTGCGCGGTCGCGGCGGCGCGGCGTTCCCCACCGGAATCAAGTGGCGCACGGTGCTGGAGCAGGCCGCGGCGCAAAAGTACGTTACCTGCAACGCCGATGAGGGTGACTCGGGTACCTTCGCCGATCGCATGCTGTTGGAGGGCGATCCGCTGTCGCTCATCGAGGGCATGACCATCGCCGCCCTGGCGGTGGGGGCGACCCGCGGCTACATCTACCTGCGGGTGGAGTATCCGCACGCGCTGCGCGCACTGAACACCGCCATCGCCGCCGCCCGCCAGGCCGGGTACCTGGGGCCGAACGTGGCCGGCAGCGGCAAGAGCTTCGAGCTGGAAGTGCGCCTCGGCGCCGGCGCCTACATCTGCGGCGAGGAAACCTCGATGCTCGAGAGCCTCGAGGGACGGCGCGGCGAGGTGCGCGTGCGCCCGCCGTTGCCGGCGATCAAGGGGCTGTTTGGCCAGCCCACCATCGTCAACAACGTGGTGACGCTGTGCTCGGTGCCGTGGATCGCGGCGCACGGCGCGCGCGCCTACGCCGACTTCGGCGTCGGCAAATCGCGCGGCACGCTGCCGATCCAGCTGGCCGGCAACATCCGCCGCGGCGGCCTGATCGAGCGCGCCTTTGGCCTGCCGCTGCGCGAACTGTTGTATGACTACGGCGGCGGCAGCGCCAGCGGCCGCCCGATCCGCGCGGTGCAGATCGGCGGCCCTCTGGGGGCGTACGTGCCGGCCTCGCAGTTCGACACGCTGGTGGATTACGAAGCGCTGTCGTCGGTGGGCGCGCTGCTGGGCCATGGCGGCATCGTGGTCTTCGACGACAGCGTGGACATGGCGCGCATGGCGCGTTACGCGATGGAGTTCTGCGCGCTGGAATCCTGCGGCAAGTGCACGCCCTGCCGCATCGGTTCCGTGCGCGGCATGGAAGTGATCGACCGCATCCTGCAAGGGGTCGACGGCGAGCGCAACCTGCGCCTGCTGGAGGACCTGTGCGACACCATGGTGCAGGGCTCGCTTTGCGGGCTGGGCGGCATGGCGCCGTTCCCGGTGCAGAGCGCCCTGAAGCATTTCCGCGAGGACTTCCACGCGCGCCGCTGAGGGCGCGCGCCGCTGACTTCAACGAGGCCCGACATGTACAGCATCGACCATCGAGACCTCGGTACGCCGGCGCCGCTGCGCAGGGCGGACGTGCTGGTCGGCGAACACGCACCACCGGCAGCCCCGGCCGCGGACGCAGCCGCCGCGGATGCGGCGGCCGCACTGGTGCAGCTTGAGATCGACGGCCGCAGTGTCAGCGTGCCCGAGGGCACCTCGGTCATGCGCGCCGCGAACCTTGCGGGCGTGGCGGTGCCGAAGCTGTGCGCCACCGATACGCTGAAGGCTTTCGGCTCCTGCCGGCTGTGCCTGGTGGAGATCGAGGGCCGCAAGGGCTACCCGGCCTCCTGCACCACGACCGTCTCCGCCGGCATGAAGATCCGTACCCAGTCGGATCGCCTGACTCAGCTGCGGCGCAGCGTCATCGACCTGTACGTGTCGGATCATCCCCTCGACTGCCAGGGCTGCCCGGCCGACAGTCACTGCGAACTGCAGGACATGGCAGCGGCGGTTGGCGTCACGCACAGCTCCTACAGCGGCGGGGCGGTGCACCGCCCGGCGGCGCGCGACACCAGCAATCCCTACTTCGCCTTCGATCCCTCGCTGTGCATCGTCTGTTCGCGCTGCGTGCGAGCCTGCGAGGAAGTGCAGGGCACCTTCGCGCTGACCATCCAGGGGCGTGGCTTCGAGTCGAAGGTGGCGGCCAGCGAGGACCAGTCCTTCCTGGAGTCCGAATGTGTTTCCTGCGGCGCCTGCGTGGAGGCCTGTCCGACGGCGGCGCTGGCGGAGAAGTCCCTGATTGCCGAGGGGCCCGCGCAACACGCCGTCGCCACCACCTGCGCCTACTGCGGCGTGGGCTGCGGCTTCAAGGCCGAGGTGCGCGCTGAGGGCGCCGGCACCGAGGTGGTGCGCATGGTCCCCGACCGCGCCGGCGGCGCCAATCACGGCCATGCCTGCGTGAAGGGGCGCTTCGCCTGGGGTTACGCCACGCACGCCGACCGGGTGTTGAAGCCGATGATCCGCAAGAGCATCCGCGAGCCGTGGCGCGAGGTGTCGTGGCAGGAGGCGATCGGCTACGCGGCCAGCGAGCTCAAGCGCATCCAGGCGAAGTACGGGCGCGATTCCATCGGCGGCATCACCTCCTCACGCTGCACCAACGAAGAGACCTTCCTGGTGCAGAAGCTGGTGCGCGCCGCCTTCCGCAACAACAACGTCGACACCTGCGCGCGCGTGTGCCATTCGCCCACCGGCTACGGCCTGAAGAACACCCTGGGCGAGTCGGCCGGCACCCAGGCCTTCGATTCGGTGATGCAGGCGGATACGATCCTGGTCATCGGCGCCAACCCGACCGACGGCCACCCGGTGTTCGCCTCGCAGTTGAAGCGCCGCCTGCGTGAAGGCGCGAAGCTGATCGTCGCCGATCCGCGCCGCACCGGGCTGGTGCACTCGGCGCACATCGATGCGGACGTGCACCTGCCGGTGAAGCCGGGCAGCAACGTGGCGCTGCTGAATGCGCTGGCGCATGTGGTAGTCACCGAGGGCCTGGTGCGCGAGGACTACGTGGCGCAGCGCTGCGAGGCCGATTCCTTCGCACAGTGGCGCGCCTTCGTGGCCGAGGCGCGCAACTCCCCCGAGGCGACCGCGGACATCACCGGCGTGCCGGCCGAGGCGCTGCGCCAGGCTGCGCGCCTGTACGGACGGGCGCGCAACGCCGCCATCTACTACGGCCTGGGAATCACCGAACACAGCCAGGGCACCACCGCGGTGATGGCGATCGCCAACCTGGCCATGGCCACCGGCAATCTCGGACGCGAGGGCGTGGGCGTGAGCCCGCTGCGCGGCCAGAACAACGTGCAGGGGTCGTGCGACATGGGCTCCTTCCCGCACGAGTTCAGCGCCTATCGCCACGTGTCCGACCCGAAGGTGCGCGCACAGTTCGAGAGCGACTGGGGCGTGGCGCTGCAGGCTGAACCGGGCCTGCGCATACCCAACATGTTCGAGGCCTCGCTCGACGGCACCTTCCGCGGCATGTACGTGCAGGGCGAGGACTTCGTGCAGTCCGATCCCAACACCCATCACGTCAGCGCCGCGATGGGCGCCATGGAATGCGTCATCGTGCAGGACCTGTTCCTGAACGAAACCGCCCGCTACGCCCACGTGTTCCTGCCGGGCTCCACTTTCCTGGAGAAGGACGGCACCTTCACCAATGCCGAGCGGCGCGTGTCGCGGGTGCGCAAGGTGATGCCGCCGCCGGCCGGCTACGAGGACTGGCAGATCACCTGCCTGCTGTCCGAGGCGCTCGGCTACCCGATGCACTACGAACACCCTTCGCAGATCATGGAGGAGATCGCGCGCCTGACGCCGACCTTCGCCGGCATCACCTACGACAAGATCGACCGCCAGGGCAGCATCCAGTGGCCCTGCAATGAGGATGCGCCAACGGGCACTCCCACCATGCACGTCGGGGAGTTCGTGCGCGGCAAGGGCCGTTTCTGGCAGACCGAGTACGTCCCGACCAGTGAGCGCTCCACCAGCCGCTTCCCGCTGATCCTGACCACCGGCCGGGTGCTGACGCAATACAACGTCGGCGCCCAGACCCGCCGCACCGGCAACGTGGTGTGGCACGCCGAGGACGTGCTGGAAATCCATCCGCACGACGCCGAGGTGCGCGGCATCGAGGACGGCGACTGGGTTGGCCTGACCAGCCGCGCGGGCCAGACCGTGCTGCGCGCGAAGGTGTCAGAGAAGATCGCCCCGGGGGTGGTGTACACCACCTTCCATTTCCCGGAAACCAACGCCAACGTGGTCACGACGGAAAATTCCGACTGGGCCACCAACTGTCCCGAATACAAGGTCACCGCGGTGGAAGTGGTGCTGGTGACGCAGAAGGATGCGTGGAGCCAGCGCGCCGCCGCCGAGCGCGAGCTGCCGCGCTCGAAGCGCAACACCCGGCCGGACCGCACCCCGGCCTGACGGGCGAGCATGGCGGTCCCGATCGCCGACCTGCCGGTGGAGCGCTGGATGCGTGGCGCGCTCACGCGCACCACCGATCGCATCGCCGAGGAGATGCCGGTGGCGCTGCTGTATCACGGCACCCCGCACGTCGTCATGCTGGCGACGCCGGCGGACCTGGTCGATTACGCCTGGGGCTTCACGGTGAGCGAGGCGCTGGTGGCAAACGCTGCGGAGATCCGGGGCGCGGAGGTGCGCCTGGGGGCCGAGGCTGCGGACGTCAACATCAGCGTCGCCTGGGAGCGCTTCGGCGAACTGCTGCAGCGGCGCCGCAATCTCCTGGGACGCAGCGGCTGCGGCCTGTGCGGCGCGGAAAGCGCCGACGATGCCATCCGCGAACCCCCGGCGGTTCCTGACGGGCCGGTCGTCGACCCGGCGGACCTGCACGCGGCCCTGGCCGCGCTGCCGGCGCACCAGCCGCTCAATGCAAGCACCGGCAGTATCCACGCCGCGGCCTGGGTGGTGCCGGGTCACGGGATCCAGGTCGTGCGCGAGGACGTCGGCCGGCACAATGCCCTGGACAAGACCATCGGGGCGCTGCTGCGTACGGGCGCCAATCTGGCGGGCGGCTACATGCTGATCAGCAGCCGCGCCAGCTACGAGATGGTGCAGAAATGCGCGACGGTCGGCATCGCGATGCTGGTGGCGGTGTCGGCGCCGACGGCCTTTGCGGTGCGGCTGGCGCAGCGCTGCGGCCTGACACTGGTAGGATTCGCCCGCGGCGACCAGCACGTGGTGTACGCGCATCCGCGGCGACTGCAGGCGACGGGACGGACATGAACATCGATCTGCTCATCAAGATGACCAACGAAATCGGCTCCTTCTTTGCCGGCGCCGGGGACAAGTCGGCCGCGCCGCAGGCGGTGGCCGCGCACCTGAAGCGTTACTGGGAGCCGCGCATGCGGCAGCAGATGCTGCAGTACTACCGCGAGCGCGCCGGCGCGGGCCTCACCGAGCTGGCGCTGGCGGGGGTGGCCCTGCTGGCGCGGGAAGATGCCGGCGCGGCCGGTGGCGGCGCGGCCGGTGCCGGCGCGGCGGGTGCGGGCGCAGCAGGTGGCGGCGCGGCGGGCGGCGGGGCCAGCCCCAGGGGAGGCGACCGTTGAGCGCGCCCCTGCGCGGGCGTGCGCTGATCTGCGGCTCCGTGGCTTACGACACCATCATGGTGTTCGAGGACCAGTTCAGGCGCCACATCCTGCCCGACAAGATCCACATCCTGAATGTGTCTTTCCTGGTGCCGCAGTTGCGGCGCGAGTTCGGCGGCTGTGCGGGCAACATCGCCTACAACCTGGCGTTGCTGGGCGATCCGGGCTATCCCATGGCGACGGTTGGCAGCGATTTTGCGCCCTACCGCGAGTGGATGGGCCGCTGCGGTGTGCCCGGCGACTACCTGCGCACCGTGGAATCGGAGTTCACTGCGCAGTGTTTCATCACCACGGACCAGGACCACAACCAGATCACGGCGTTTCACCCGGGGGCCATGCAGCACTCGCATGCCAACACCGTGGGTGATGCGCGCGACATCGCGCTGGGCATCGTGGCGCCGGACGGCCGCGACGGCATGTTGCAGCACGCCGCCCAGTTTGCCGCCGCGGGCATTCCCTACATCTTCGATCCCGGGCAGGGCGTGCCCATGTTCGACGGCGAGGATCTGCGGCGCTTCATTGCCCAGTCGCGCTGGGTGGCGATGAACGACTACGAATGGGAGCTCACGCAGCAGCGCACCGGCTGGACCGCCGCGCAGGTCCTCGAGCACGCCGAGGCGCTGGTCGTGACCCGCGGCGCGCAGGGCTCGCTGATCCATACCCGCGAGGGGACGATTGATATCCCGGTGGTGAAGGTCGCGCAGGTGGTGGATCCCACGGGCTGCGGTGACGCCTACCGCGCGGGGCTGATCCACGGGCTGCTGCATGGACTTGACTGGCTGCAGACCGGGCGCATCGCCTCGCTGCTGGGTGCAATCAAGATTGAATCGCGGGGCACCCAGAATCACCGCTTCACGATGCAGCAGTTTCGCCAGCGACTTGCGGCAGTTCGCTGATGGCGTTCTGTCGCGTAGCAAGCGAAGGCAGGAGTTCAGCCTACCGCCTTCTTCAGCAGTCTGAGGCCCCGCGCGGCCTTGTTTGCACCGCGTGGAGCGCGGGTCATGAGTCGGGTCTCGGCAGGGTCATTGGAATCCGGGGGCTATGTGGTGTCCCAGCTGTCCCGAGCGGAGGTGTGTAAAGGTATACACACATCGCGCCGATATATGTATACGCCCCGGGTCGGGCGAGGGCATCGGCGGGAACTCCCGGGGCCAGGCAATCCGTTGCTGGCGGCACATTGTCGGCATATACGGTAATAACACCTGGAACCGGACCCTGTCTCGCCGCGCTCCTGCAGTTCAGCGTGCAAGAAGCTCTGCCTTCGCAGGCCTGGCTCAGCAAAGCACTGGAGTTGACCCGTCGATATGAGGTCTCGTTCTGCGATGCCGCCTATCACGCACTTGCACTCCTGCATCAAGGCGTGTTCGTCACGGACGACGGCCGGTATGTCAGCCTCACAAGGGATTCCGGAGCGGTGATTGAACTCAGGACGTGGCAGCCTCCGCGTCCGCCGGCACCGCGCCGATGACAGGGTGGCCTGCCGGCGCAGTCACCTCCCTGATGTATGGTCCGGGGTTTATGGGCCGTTTCAGGGCCAATTCTGTCGGCGGAGCCGGTCGCTCATGGGTTAAAATGCTCCTCTTTTGTACCCTCCTCGAGGACACGGGATTTCATGAGCCACGACTACCTGTTCACGTCTGAGTCGGTTTCCGAAGGGCACCCGGACAAGGTTGCCGACCAGATCTCGGACGCGATCCTCGACGCCATCCTGAAGGACGATCCGCGCGGGCGCGTGGCCTGCGAGACCCTGGTCAAGACGGGCGTGGTCGTGGTGGCCGGCGAGGTCACCACCCGGGCCTGGGTGGACGTGGAAGAGCTGGTGCGCAGGACGGTGCTCGGTATTGGCTACAACTCCTCGGAGATGGGTTTTGACGGTGCCAGCTGCGGCGTGCTCAACGTCATCGGCAAGCAGTCGCCGGACATCGCCCAGGGCGTGGACCGCAAGGACGCGCGCAAGCAGGGTGCCGGGGACCAGGGCCTGATGTTCGGTTACGCCTGCAACGAGACCGACGTGCTGATGCCGGCGCCGATCACCCTGGCGCACCGCCTGGTGAAGCGCCAGGCGAAGATTCGCAAGCAAGGCCGGCTGAACTGGCTGCGGCCCGACGCCAAGAGCCAGGTGACCCTGCGCTACGAGGGGCACAAGCCCGTCGGCATCGAAGCGGTGGTCCTATCCACCCAGCACAGCCCGGACGTGTCGGCGCGCACGCTGCGCGAGGCGGTGATGGAGGAGATCATCAAGCCCACGCTGCCGGCGAAGTGGCTCGACCGCCGCACGAAGTACCACATCAATCCCACCGGCAGTTTCGTCATCGGCGGCCCGGTCGGCGACTGCGGCCTGACCGGGCGCAAGATCATCGTCGACACCTACGGGGGCTATGCCCGCCATGGCGGCGGCGCCTTTTCCGGCAAGGACCCCTCCAAGGTGGACCGGTCGGCGGCCTACGCCGCGCGCTACGTGGCCAAGAACATCGTGGCGGCGGGCCTGGCCGAGCGCTGCGAGGTGCAGGTGTCCTATGCGATCGGTGTGGCCGAGCCCACTTCCATCACGGTGGAGACCTTCGGCACCGGCACCGTGCCGCGCGAGCGCCTGACCCAGCTGGTGCGCCGGCACTTCGACCTGACACCCTACGGCCTGCGCGAGATGCTCGACCTGGTGCGGCCGATCTATCACAAGACCGCCGCCTACGGGCACTTCGGCCGCGAGGAGCCGGAGTTCACCTGGGAGCGCACCGACCTGGCTGACACGCTGGCCGCGGAGGCCAAAGGCAAGGGCAAGCGCGCCCGATCAAAGAAGTAGCCGCATTGCGGCAGCCGCGCCCGCCGAGGAGCGCTGCGACAGGCCCTCACCGGACTGCAAGGACCGGTCGGCCTGCCAGGCTCGGCGCGGTGCGGATCACCATACGGCGCTCGCGTGAAGTAAAGGTACTTACACCATGAACGCCAATCCGAAGACACCCGCCAACCAGGATTTCCGCGTCGCCGACCTGGCGCTGGCCGACTGGGGCCGCAAGGAAATCGCCATCGCCCAGACCGAGATGCCGGGGCTGATGGCAATCCGCGAGGAATACGCCCGCACCCAGCCGCTGAAGGGCGCGCGCATCGCAGGCTCCCTGCACATGACCATCCAGACGGCGGTGCTGATCGAAACGCTGCAGGCCCTGGGCGCCGAGGTACGCTGGGCCTCATGTAACATATTCTCCACCCAGGACCATGCTGCCGCCGCCATCGCGGCCCGCGGCACGCCGGTGTTCGCCCACAAGGGCGAATCGCTGCCGGAGTACTGGGAGTACACGCATCGCATCTTCGAGTGGAGCGACGGCGGCTTCTCCAACATGATCCTGGACGACGGCGGCGACGCCACGCTGCTGCTGCACCTGGGTGCGCGCGCCGAGAGCGACCCCGCGGTGCTGGCCAACCCGGGCAGCGAGGAGGAGACCGCGCTGTATGCCGCCATCGCCGCGCGGCTGAAGCAGGAGCCGCGCTGGTACTCCACCCGCCTGGCGCAGATCAAGGGCGTGACCGAGGAGACCACCACCGGGGTGAAGCGCCTGTACCAGATGGCGAAGGAGGGCAAGCTGGCCTTCCCGGCGATCAACGTCAACGACTCGGTCACCAAGAGCAAGTTCGACAACCTGTACGGCTGCCGCGAATCGCTGGTGGATGCGATCAAGCGCGCCACCGACGTGATGGTCGCCGGCAAGATCGCGGTGGTCTGCGGCTACGGCGACGTCGGCAAGGGCTCGGCCCAGGCGCTGCGCGCCCTGTCGGCGCAGGTGTGGGTCACGGAGATCGATCCGATCTGCGCGCTGCAGGCGGCCATGGAGGGCTACCGTGTGGTCACCATGGAATACGCCGCCGACAAGGCCGACATCTTCGTCACCTGCACCGGCAACTTCCACGTCATCACCCACGAGCACATGGTGCGCATGAAGCACAACGCCATCGTGTGCAACATCGGGCACTTCGACAACGAGATCGACGTGGCGAGCCTGAAGCGGTACCGCTGGGAGAACATCAAGCCACAGGTGGATCACATCATCCTGCCGGACGGACGGCGGCTGATCCTGCTGGCGGAAGGGCGCCTGGTGAACCTGGGCTGCGGCACCGGCCATCCCAGTTACGTCATGAGTTCCAGCTTCGCCAACCAGACCATCGCGCAGGTGGAGCTGTTCACCCACACCGACAGGTACCCGGTGGGCGTGTACGTACTGCCCAAGCACCTGGACGAGAAGGTGGCGCGGCTGCAGCTGCGCACGCTGAACGTCGAGCTGTCGCGGCTCACCCCCCAGCAGGCGCGCTACATCGGCGTGGACGAGGCGGGTCCCTACAAGCCGGATCACTACCGTTACTGAAACTGCACCACGAGGCCTGACCATGAGCGCATCCTCCGCCGCGGCTCCCGCGGCTCCCGCCGCGTCTGCGGCCCCGGCGGCCGTCGCGCCTGTGCGCACCGCCGGCGGTGCGATCCTGCTGGACGGCAAGGCGGTGGCCGCACGGGTGCGCGCCCAGGTGGCCGCGCAGGCAGCGGCTTTCAGCGCCCGCTACGGGCGCAAGCCGGGGCTGGCGGTGGTTCAGGTCGGCAACGATCCGGCTTCGAGCGTGTACGTGCGCAACAAGCGCCGTGCCTCGCTCGAAGCCGGGATCGAGTCCTTTGCCCATGATCTGCCCGCCGATACGGCGCCGGCGCAGATCCTGGCGCTGATCGGGCGCCTCAACGCCGACGAGCGCGTCGATGGCATCCTGGTGCAGTTGCCGCTGCCGGTGGCCACCGACACCAACAGCGTCATGGACAGCGTCGATCCGGCCAAGGACGTCGACGGGTTCCATCCGCTCAACACCGGCCTGCTGGCGCAGAAGCGTCCGCGCCTGCGGCCGTGCACGCCCTGGGGTGTGATCCGGCTGGCGCAGGAGTACGGCATCGCCCTTACCGGGCGGACGGCAACCGTGGTCGGGGCTTCCAACATCGTCGGCCGGCCAATGGCGCAGGAGCTGCTGTTGGCGCGCGCCACCGTGACGGTATGCCACACCGGCACCCGTGATCTGCGCGCCGAGGTGGAGCGGGCGGAAGTGCTGGTGGCGGCGGTCGGCAGGGCCGGTTTCATACCCGGGGAGTGGATCCGCCCCGGCGCCGCGGTGTTTGATGTCGGCATCAACCGTACCGCCGCCGGCAACCTTGTCGGCGACGTGGTCTTCGACACTGCCGCCGCGCGCGCCGGCTGGATCACGCCAGTGCCGGGCGGCCTGGGTCCCATGACCATCGCCATGTTGCTGGCGAACACCGTCGAGGCCGCGCAGCGCCGCAAGGGTCTCGTCTGAGGCCATGGTCGTGGTCGCGGCAGTCGGGTTATGGCGACGCAAGTTGGTGCCGGCCGCGGTCGGGGTTGGATTTCATCGCCGTTTCCAACATGTAACAGAGCATGAAACGGCTGGCGCGACAGGCGTATCGGTGTATCATCCGCGATCCAGCCCTGTGTCGGGGTGATTGGCGGAGTAGGAATGATGGCACGACGTCCACCGAATGACGGCGCTTCCTGGAGCGCTCGCGAACTTCAGACCCTCAAGACCCTTGCCAAGGCGGGCACTCCGACCAGCCAGGTCGCGAAGAAGCTCGGCCGTACGGCCGCGGCGGTACAGCAGAAGGCAATGCGCACCGGCATTTCCTTCCGCGCTGCCAAGCGCGCCGGCGCACGCCGCAAGAAGTAGTCACGCCGCAAGAAGCAGTTCTGCGGCCGCCAGCTTTTCGGATCGGGAGGCTGGCGGTCGATCTCTTTGCGCCGCCCCGGGGGCGCGCCGCCGCAGCGCCGGCAATGGCACCGGAAGGTGCACTCCCAAATCCACAGCGTGCTGCTAAATAAGGTGCCCGCGGTCTTGAAGGTGGGCGGCTTGTGGGAGAGTGCAGCAATCCGGTGCCCTGGACCGCAGTATCGCGGCCGGGTCCTGAACCGGGCGTGAATACCCGCCGGGGCCTGCCCTCAGCGCCGCGCCTCCTGCTGACTCAGCGCGACGCCCACCAGGATCAACACCCCCGCAATGGCCATCGTGGGCGTCAGCGGCTCACCCAGCGCCAGGTACGCCCACAGCACCGCGAATAGCGGCACCAGGTAGGTTACGGTCGAGGTGCGGTGCGGGCCAATGCGGGCCAGCAGGCGGAAATACAGCACGAAGGCAATCCCGGTGCACAGCACACCGAGCAGCACTGCGGATACCCAGGCATTCACAGGGATCGGCTGCGCGGGCCAGGTGGCAAGCGCGAACGGCGCCAGCATGATGGCGCCGGTGGTCAGATTGGCGGCTGCCACCAGGCCTGAGGGCAGGCCCGCCAGGTAGTGCCGTGCCAGGATAAGGCCCAATCCATAGCAGAGCGCCGCAGTCATGCCCGCCAGCGCCGCCGGCCAGACGTGAGTGCCGCCGCTGCGGCCCAGCGCCAGCACTGCCACGCCGGCAAACCCCGCGATCAAACCGATCAGCCGCGGCCGGCTGATGCGCTCGCGGAACAGCACCAGCGCCCACAGGGCGGTGAACATGACGGCCATGGCGTTGGTGATGGCGCCGATGCCAGCGGGCGCGCGCTCGGCCGCCCAGGCGAACAATGAAAACGGGATCACCGAGTTGACCGCGGCAATTCCGGCGAAGCGCAACCACAGGCGTGCGTTCATGCGGGTACGGCCGCTCCACAGGAAGGGCAGCAGGATCAGCGCGCCCAGCGCCAGGCGCGTCTCCACCAGTGGCAGCGGACCGAATGGACCGGCGGCAATGCGCATGAAGAGGAACGAGCCGCCCCAGATCATCCCGAGCAGCGTCAGTTCCAGCGTCGCCGCGGACATCAGGCGTTTACCACACGTGCACCCGCTGCTGCGGCGTCAGGTACAGATGTTCCCCCGGCTGTACGTCGAAAGCCCGGTACCAGGCGTCCAGGTTGCGCACCGTGTCGGCCCGGTACTCATCCGGCGCATGGCCGTCGGTGACGATCCGGCGCCGCAATGCTGCCTCGCGCACCTTCTGCTGCCAGCTCTGTGCGTAGCTGATGAAAAACTCCTGCTGGCCGCTGAAGGCCCCGCTGCGCGGCGCCGGCTGGCCGGCGAGCGCTGCCTCCCACGCGTCGTAGGCGGCAGACAGGCCGGCGACGTCGGCAATGTTCTCGCTCAGGGTCTGCTTGCCGTTGACCGCCAGGTCCGGGAAGGGCCGGTAGGCGCTGAACTGCGCCGCGAGAGCCGCACCGGCCGCGCGGAAATGCGCCAGGTCCTGCGGCGTCCACCAGTTGCGCAGCCTGCCCTGGGCGTCGAACATCGCGCCCTGGTCGTCGAAGCTGTGGCTGATCTCGTGGCCGATGGTCGCGCCAATGCCGCCGTAGTTGGCCGCGGCACTGGCGGCGGGGTCGAACCACGGCGCCTGCAGGATCGCCGCGGGGAAGTTGAGGGCGTTCATCGCCGGCAGGTTGACGGCGTTGACGAGCTGCGGATTCATCACCCACTCGGAGCGGTCCACCGGCTTGCCCACCTTGGCAAGACTGAGCTGGTACTCGAACAGTTCAGCGCGCTGCACATTGCCGAGTGCGTCCGCGCGCTTTACCACCAGTCCGGAGTAGTCGCGCCAGTGGTCGGGGTAGCCCACACCGACGCGCAGCGCCGCCAGTTTGGCCTTGGCGACCGCACGGGTCTGCGGCGCCATCCACTCCAGGTGGTCGATGCGTCGCCCGAAGGCGGCGAGAAGCTGGCGCACCATGGCTTGTACCTGCGCCTTGGCGGCCGGCGGGAAGTATTTGTTCACGTAGAGCTGACCGACGGCCTCGCCGAGGGCCTGATCGGTCGCCGCTACCGCGCGCTTCCACCGCGGCGCCTGCTGGGGCGTGCCGTCGAGCACCTTGCCGTGGAAGGCGAAGTGCTCGGCCGCGAAGGCGGCCGGCAGGTAGGGCGAATACTGCTCGACCAGGTGAAAGCGCAAAAAGTCCTTCCACGCCTGCAGCGGTTCGCTGCCCACCAGCGCCGCGATGCCGCTGACGGCCGCGGGCTGCCACACCACGAAGCTGCGCTGCGCTGCCAGGTGGGCCGCATCCAGGAACGCGTCCCAGTCGATGCCCGGTGCGCGGGTGGGCAATTCGCTGCGTTGCCAGCGGTTGTTACCCTTCAGGACGTCCTCGGAAGACTCGCGGCTGGCATGCACTGCTGCCAGACGCCCCTCCAGTTCCACTACCCGCGCCGCGGCTTCGTGCGGCTGCGGCAGGTGTGCCAGCGTCAGCACCCGCTCGACATGCTGGCGGAACTGCGCGCGGGTCTCGGCCATCTTCGCACCCGGGTCCAGGTAGTAGTCGCGGTCTGGCATGGTCAGGCCGCCCTGCAGCAGGAACACCGCGTAGTGCGCCGGGTCGTCGAGGTCCTGGGCCACCCACACGCCCAGCAGGTTGGCCGTGTGCAGCTGCGTGCTGTTGAACACGTCGACGTCGGCGCGCAAGGTCGCCCCCAGCGCGCGCGCGAGGGCCTTGCGGTCGGCAATGGCGTCGATCTGCCGCAGTTGCGCCTGCAGTGGCGCAAGTCCGCGGCGCTCGATCTGCCGCTCGTCCATGAACGCCGCGTAATAGTCGGCGATCCGCGCGGCATTGGTGCCGGGTTTAGCGTCGGCCCCGGCGCCGCGGATCAACTCCTCGGTGCGGTGGCTCGTAAGCTCGGTGAGCTGTGCTGCCGGACCCCAGGAGCTGCGATCCGGGGGTATTTGCGCGCTGCGCAGCCAACCGCCGTTGGCATAGCGGTAGAAGTCGTCTCCCGGTCTGACCGTGCGATCCATGGCGGCGACGTCCACGCCACCACGGCTGGGGGCGGCTTCGCCGGGCGCCGTCTCAACGGTCGCCGCACGCGCCGCGCTCGTGGCGGTGGCCAGGGTCAGGATCAATGCCAGGAAGCCGGGCCGGGCGCTGTGGCCCGAGGGATGGAACTTGCGCATGCAGTTTCCTTGAATTCTGTGGTGGCAAGGCCGTGAGGCCGGCGAGTTTACCGGAAAGCGTGTTGAATCCCGCGACTGCCTGCCCTGATACTGCGGGCATGAAACCCAGTGGGCCCTCGAGTGGCACCCACCGTACGCGCCAGCGGCGAAGTCCAGCGCGGCGGGCGCGCTTGCCGGTCGCCGCGGTTCTCGTGTCGCTGCTCCTGGCGCCCGCGGCATTTGCCTGGGGCCCCCAGGGCCACCGCACCATTGGTGCGATCGCCGACCGGCTGCTTACACCCGCCGCGCATGCCGCGGTCGCGCAGCTCCTGGCGGGAGACCTGGACAAGTTCGGCGCGCCCTCCGGACGCACCACGCTGGAAGCGGTCTCGGTATGGGCCGACGAGCTCACCGGCACCCCCGCGGCCCATGCGCGCTGGCACTACGACGATGCCCCGGTCTGCGCCACGGTGCCGAAGACCCGCTATTGTCGCGACGGGGAGTGCAACAGCGAACAGTTGCCGCGTCTCATTGGAGTGCTCGCAGATACCCGCGCCTCGCACGCCGAGCGCAACGAGGCGCTGAAATGGGTGGTGCACCTGGTCGGGGATCTGCACCAGCCGCTGCATGCCGCGGACAACGACGATCGTGGCGGCAACCTGGTGCAGGTCGCCCTGTGGGGCGTGCGCACGCGTGGCCGCGAGAATCTGCACCGTGCCTGGGACAGCGACCTGGTCAAACTGGCGCTGCAGACCCGCAACGCCCAGCAGCCGCCCGCAAGCATCGAGGCACTTGCCGTCGAGGCGCGCGGGCTGGTGCAGGAGGCAGGGCAGGGAACAGTGGACGATTGGGCTGCGCAGTCCACCCACCTGGCACGCAACGTAGCGTACCGATACCCGGGTTTCGCATGCGACACGCCACCGGCGTCCATCGTGGTGCTGGACGTTCCATACCAGCAGGACGCGGCCGACATCATCCGCGAGCGCCTGTTGCTGGCGGGCGCGCGCCTGGCGAACCTGCTGAACGCCACCCTGCGCTAGGCTGCCGTCGCCGGGGAGTTGCCCCGGGCCGGCCCGTGCTAAATTAAGGAGTCGCCGGGACCGCACCCATCGGGCGGGCCTGGCCGGCAGCCGGGCCTCAGGCCCCGCGTGCGCGGGGCTGGCCCGCAAAACCACAGGAGACCGACGTGAATGCGGTGAAGGAGAGCGCGGCGGCAGAGGAATCTGCGGCGAGCCCGCGCGAGGGTGCCGGCGCGCCCCAGGTATCCGGCGGTTCGACGACGTCAGTCGAGAGCTGGTTGCTGGGCAAGCTGCGCCGTGTGCTGGGCAATCCACCGGTCGCTTTTGAGGTGCGCGGCGGCAGCCAGGTGGGTCCTGAGGCCGAAGCGCCGGTGGCGCGGGTCATTTTTGCCGACCGTGCGACCCTGACTTCCATACTGGCCGATCCCTGGGTGCGCTTCGGCGACGCCTACAGTGAAGGCACGGTCGAAATCGCGGGCGACCTGGTGGCGATGCTGGAGACCGTCTACCGCGCAGGCAGCATCAGCGCCCGCAGCGGCTCACTGTGGCGGCGGGCGCGCAGCGCGCTGCGCCGTCATCGCGTCAACAGCCTCGCCGGCTCGCGCGACAACATCCATCACCACTACGACATCGGCAACCCGTTCTACGCCCTGTGGCTGGGCGAGACCATGGCCTACACCTGCGCCTACTACCCGGCAGCGCAGGCGACGCTGGACGAGGCGCAGTTCGCCAAGATGGACCTGGTCAGCCGCAAATTGCAGTTGAAAGCCGGCGAGAGCGTGGTAGAAGCCGGCTGCGGTTGGGGCGCCCTGGCGCTGCACATGGCGCGCCACTACGGCGTACGGGTGCGTGCTTTCAACATCTCGAAGGAGCAGGTCGCCTGGGCGCGCGAACAGGCGGCCCGCGCCGGCCTGGCCGGGCAGGTGGAATACATCGAGGACGACTACCGCAACATCAGCGGCCACTACGACGCATTCGTGTCGGTGGGCATGCTGGAGCATGTCGGGGTTGCCAACTATTCGACGCTCGGGCAGGTCGCCCGTCGCTGCCTGGGGAACCGGGGCCGCGGGCTGATCCATTCCATCGGGCGCAACTACCCGGCGCCGCTGCAGCCGTGGATCGAGCGGCGCATCTTCCCGGGGGCTTACCCGCCGGCGCTCAGCGAGATGTCGCAGATCTTCGAACCCTGGAACCTGTCGATCCTGGACGTCGAGAACCTGCGGCTGCACTACGCCCGCACCCTGCACGACTGGCTGGCGCGCTTCGACGCCGCCGCGGCGCGGGTGCGCGCCATGTTCGATGCGAAGTTCGAGCGCATGTGGCGGCTGTATCTGGCAGGTTCGGAAGCCGCCTTCACCACCGGCACACTGCAACTGTTCCAGGTGGTGTTCGCGCCGGGCGAGAGCAACGACGTGCCGTTGACGCGCGCGCACCTGTTCGTGCGCTAAGAGTCGCAGGCCCACTCCTGGTGCGCTCCTGTGAAGTGCTGATCGTCGGCGGCGGGCCGGCCGGCTCCAGTGCCGCGGCGCGCCTGGTCGACGCCGGTGTCGACACCCTGGTGCTCGACCGCGAGACCTTTCCGCGTCTGAAGTTATGCGCGGGCTGGATCACGCCCGAGGTGATCCGCGACCTTGGCATCGACCTGGCCGGCTACCCGCACCGCCTGCTGACCTTTCCGCGCCTGCGCATGCACCTGGGCCGCGTGAACCTGTCGCTGCCGTGCGTGCAGCACTCCATCCGCCGCTACGAGTTCGACGCCTGGCTGCTGCAGCGCTGCGGGGCGCCGGTGGTGCAGCACAACGTGCGGCAGATCGTGGCCGACGGCCAGGGTTACCTCATCGACGACGCCTTCCGTTGCCGCTACCTGATCGGCGCCGGCGGCACCCGCTGTCCCGTGTATCGCGAACTGTTCCGCGAGCGCAATCCGCGCAGTGCGGAACTGCAACTGGTGACCCTGGAGCAGGAATTCGAGTACCACTGGCGCGAGAGCGACTGCCACCTGTGGTTCTTCGAGCACGAATTGCCCGGCTATTCCTGGTACGTGCCCAAGGAGCGCGGCTGGCTCAACGTGGGTGTCGGTGGCATCGCGCAACGCATCAAGGCGCGCGGCCAGGACATCAAGCAGCACTGGGCGCATCTGACCGGCAAGCTGGGTCGGGAGCTGGCGCGCGGCGCCGACTTCGATCCCACCGGCTACAGTTACTTTCTGCGCGGCAAGGTGGATGTCGTCAGGATCGGTAACGCCTTCATCGCCGGCGACGCCGCGGGGCTTGCGACGCGTGACCTGGGAGAGGGCATCGGGCCCGCAATCCGCAGCGGCCAGCGCGCGGCGCAGGCCATCCTGGAAGGCGTCGAGTACCGGATAGACGATGTCACCGGCATCAGCCTGACGGGTATTGCCCGCAGCATGTTCCGCCGCGCACCAAGGGCGCGGCTGGCCGCGGCCGCCTGAGGCCGCGGCACCGCAACAACCTCAGGGCCACCGGCCCTGCGGGCGCGCCCCGCCCGATCGCTGACTGCAAACGCGATCACAATTCCCCTGCGGCCCTTCTTGTCGCACTGCGGCAACTCGGACGAAGTGTGACATAACACACGCCGCAGTCATGTTGGCGTTGCCTAAGCTGTCCGCGGGCTAACTTCCAACCCTTCAGGCAGGAATCATCGACATGCGTATTCCAGTAACTGTCAAGGCGTTGCTGGCCACGGCCGCCCTCGCGGCGCCGATGCTTGCAAACGCCGAATCCAACTTCCAGACCGGCGGCGGGGCCCTGACCGCCACGGCCCACGTGGACTTCCAGGTCACCATCCCGAAGTTCCTGTTCCTGCGAGTTGGAACCGGGACCGGCAGCGCCGTGGGCAGCTTCGGCACCCTCGGCACGGTCGACCAGATCACCTTCAGTCCCACTGCCGCCCAGGTCGGTAACGGCGTGGCGATTGCCGGCGTCGGCGGCGACCTCGCCGGTGGCATCGAGACGGCGGTGGTCGTGGGTAACAACGGCAACGTCACCTTCACTTCGACCACGGCCGGCGCCCTCAACGACGGTGCGGGCGACACCATCAGCTACGGGCAGATCACGACGACGGCCGCCGCCAACACGACTGGCACCGTGCTCCCAGCGCCGGCGCTGGCCGACGGCGCTACCACCAGCATCACGCTCAACGCGGTGGGCAAGGTCGTGAAGCAGGATGCCAAGTGGACCTACGCCTATGCCAATGCCAACGTGCCGGCGGCCGGCACCTATGGCGGCGGCGGCGCGGGCAACACGGGCAACGGGCGGGTGGTTTATACCGCCTCGCTCCCCTGAAGTCGTCTGCTCCGGGACGGCTGCCTCGGGTGCGACGATGTTTCGCGGAACCTGCAACGGCGACGCCCGTTGTCGCGGAACCCTCCGTGGGCCGGCAGCAGCGATGCTGCTGGCCTGCGGTGCCGCCGGCTACGGCGGCGCGGCGCCCGCCTATACCGTCAACCTGACGCCGGCGGCTCCCAAGACGCTGTTTCTGGCCGTCGGTGTCGGCAGCTTCAGCGTCGGAATCTACAACTCCGGGGGCAAGCCGGCGAACAACGCGACGGTCAACGTCGTGTCGGTCAGTGTCCCGGCCGCCGCGGTGGGCAGTGGCGCCGTGCAGACCATGACCACCAACAGCACCCAGTCGAACAGCTTTCTGGACAACTACCCCTTCTGCAACGCCCCGGGTGAGCTGTACGTCGGGGCCTTCTACCGCACCACGGGCCAGGGCAACGGCGGCCCGAGCGGTGCCACCCTGATCGCTACCGTCCCGGCAACTTTGCTGAATGCGGCCGGGGACCCGATTCCGTTTTCGCAGATCAGCTGGACCAGCCGCGGCAACGGCGATTTAGGCGCTGAACCTTTCCCCGCCGGGAGCTTCACGGCGGGTGGCTCGCAGACCCTCGGCAGCGTCAGCCGCGATCAATGGGCCGAGAGCTGCTGGAGCTTCTCCTACGGCAACACGGTCGTGCCGGCAGCGGGCACCTTCACGGGCCGCGTCACCTACACCATTTCTGCGCCTTGAGGCGGGATCACCCAGGCACCCCGCCATGCGACGCTCGTACATCCGCCCATTCTGCATAATCTGGCTCGCACTCGCCGCCGCCGTGGCGCAGGCCACTCTGGCGCAGGCCGCCCCGGCGCTCATCGACGACTCCGGCACGCTGCCCTACAACGCCACGCTTGCCATGCGCTGGCCCTCCGGGCCCCCACGCGGCCCGGCTGCGCGGCAGTTGACCGGCACGCTGCAACTGCGCGTGCGCCTGAACGTCGCACCGTGGCTGAAGCGCAGGGGACGTATCTACATGGTGTTGCCGGCACAGCAGCCTGGCGCGATGCATGCGTCGTGGACCACCCAGGGCCGGTTGCTGCCCGGTGAGCTGGACGCGGGCAGCCGCGCCCTGGTGTACGTCGGGCCGATCCTGAGTCCCGTCATCGAGGACGTCGTGCAGTTGACCGTCACGGTCGACGGCCGGCGCCTCTCGCAGAGTTATCCCGTGAACTTCCACTTTGAAATGGACGAGGGTTGATCGTGCGCCATCCGTCTTGCATCGCGGCCTTGTTCTGCCTCATCTGCAGCAGCGGCACGGCACTCGCTGATGGTTTCGCCGCACTGGTCTCCCCGCCGCGCGTGGAGGCCAACGCCCGCGCCGGGGCCCTGCTGCGCGAGGTGATCGAGATCACCAACGGCGCCGGTGACCCGGCTGCCTTCAGGGTGCACACCGCTGACTTCGCGCTCGGCCGCGACAACAGCGTGAGCTTCCAGGATGAACCGCTTCCCGGGAGTTGCCGCCCGTGGGTGGCCATCGAGCGTCCGCTGGTGAAGCTGGCCGCGGGCGCTACCGCGCGCTACCGCTTCGAGGTGCAGGTGCCCAGGGATGCGCCGGCCACCGAGTGCCGTTTCGCCATCATGATCGAGGCGGACGAGCCCTCGGTCGCCCGGGCATCGGCGGTGAAGCTGCCCATCGTCGGCCGCATCGGCGTCATTGTGTACGTCACGATCGGCGACGCGGCGCCGGAGCTCGAGGTGTTCGGGCCCACCGTGGTCACCCTCAACGGCCAGCGGCTGCCGGCGCTGCGCATCCACAATTCCGGCACCGCCCATACCCGCCTGGGCGGATTCCTGTCCGGGCGCGACGCCGCGGGCAACAAGTACGATTTCACACCCTCGGACTTTCCCATCCTGCCGGGGGAGGAGCGCACCCTGGCGCTCAGCCCCTCCGTCGGCGACAAGGCCGCACCGCCCCTGGTATTCCCGGTCACGGTCAAGGGAACCCTTGAGTGGGGCCAGCAGCGCAAAGAACTCGACGAGCAGTTCAAATGAACACGCGCGCGCCACGCCTCACGCGGCGTGCGTGGCCGTGGCTGGTGGCGTGCGTGGCGCTCGCGGCCGCCGGCGCTGCCGGAGCTGCTGAGGCTGCTGGGGCCGGTGAGGCCGCCGACACCGAGCGAGCTGCCGGTGCGGTCGGCGCTACCGGGCCTCCGGCGCCGCCGGGTGGCGGATCGCCCTCCGGATACCAGGATCGCCTGATCGACGGTGGCAACCTGGCGCCCGACGTGTCGAGCGGCGACCTGGTCGCGGGCAGTGATGCATCCGGCGCGGCGCGCAGCATTCGTATCGATGCCCTGGCCAGCGGGCTGAGCCAGTCGGGCGCCAACGCGGCGCCGGAGGTGCACGAGAACGGCGTCGTGGCGGACGCGCAGTGGGATACCCGCAACTGGGGTGCGTGGTCGGCCGACGGCGCGCTGCGCCTGAGCGGCGACGCCGGCATCATCGGACCGCGTGACAGTCGCGGCTCCTTCGTCATACACCAGAGGGCCATGCCTTTCGACGACGGCTGGCAGGCCGACAACACGCTCGGTGACCTGAACAGCCCGCTGATCGGGCTGGCACGCGCCCAGCCGCGCTTCGTGCTGCCCGGTTCCGGGATGCTCGGCGTGACCACCGAGTGGCGCGGCCCCTCCGGATTGCAACTGGTTGCCGGCGCCGGCGAGCCGGGCATTTACAGCGGCATCAAGGTGCCAACCTTCACCACCCTCGGCGGCTCGGTCGTCAGCGCGGGTGCGCAGTATCAGCCGGCGGCCCACTGGATTGTCGGCGGCGAATATGCCGCAGCGCAGAATGCCAACATCTACTACCAGCCCCTGGATGCGGCCGCGGGTCCGGGACAGGCTGCGAACTCGCGCATCGACTCCAGCACCGCTTTGCTGAGCGCAGCCTGGCAGGATGGCGGCAACCGTGCGCAGATGAACCTGATCGACGGCACCCTCAACCACGGCGGTAACGCCGTGGGCGTGTGGCTGGACGGCGTGCATGCCCGCGGCGCGCTCACGCAGTCCTTTGGCGCCTTCCGCGTCGACCCGGGGCTTGCCTGGGGCAATCAGCTCATCGCCAGTGACCTGCAGGGCGGTTATTACCGCGCCGACTACCAGACGCGGCGCTGGAGCGCCGACTTCGGTGTGGACGAGGTGTTGTCGGTCTCGGGCCACGGCGTCGACAGTACTTTCGTCAACGGCGGGCTGCGGCGCCAGCTTCTGCGCGACACCGGCGTCGGCGCCATCGCCAACCTGCTGCTGGCCCATGACGGCAGCCACAACAGCGCCTGGTCGCTGCAGGGCTACGCCGATCAGGCCGACGCACTGGGTACTGTGCGCTTGCAGGCCGGATATGCCTCCAGCGCACAGACGCACGATGCTTCCGTGACCGTGCAGCAGGACTGGAGTCTGCGCACCGGCTGGCGGTTGTCCAGCGCCGCCGGCCTGGATCGGATCAGCGGCGAGGATATTCCCGGCCAGCCGCAGCAGGGCGCCACCATCGTGCGCCTGGCCGCCTACGGCGGCGCGGACCTGAGCGCGCGGCTGTCGCTCGTGGGCAGCGTGCAGTGGGCCCAGGCGATTGCGGGACGCGCGGCACCCAACACCAACGCGGACGTCACGCTCAACTACCAGGCGAGCCGCAACTGGGCCGTGCTGTTCAGCTACTACGAGAACCGGACCGGGTCCTGGACTCCGCTGGTCGTGAACTCACCCATCAATCCGCCGCTGGCGACGCCGCAGGCGTCCCAGGGGCAGCGTGGCTGGTTTTTGACAGTGCGTTACCAGGACGCGCGCGGCGGGCACTTCGTGCCGCTGGGCGGCACGGCTGGCTCGGGGTCGGGCCGGCTGAGTGGCGTAATCTATCTCGACGCCAATGAGAACGGCCGCTACGACGCCGGCGAGACGGGCGCCGCCAACGTGACCGTCGTCGTGGACGGGCGCTTCTCGGTACGCACCGATGCCAGCGGGCGCTTCGATTTCCCCGCCGTGATCGCGGGTCATCACGTGATCACCGTGCAGTCAGACAATCTGCCGTTGCCCTGGGCACTGGCGGACTCGGGCCGCACCGAGGTTGAGGTGCAGACTCGCGACCGCACCGAAGTAGCCATCGGCGCGCGGCGCATCAAATGAGGAACCGATCATGCTGGAATTCCTCGCTTCCCTGACAAAGCGCCTGCAGTGCGCACACCTGGCGGTGTATGCGCCGGTGTGGCACGCAGACCTGGTCGAACCGGTGCCGCAGCCTGAAGTGGTGGCTGTCCTGGAAACACTGACCCGTGAGTTGCTGTGGTGGATGGCGCGCGAGCACCTGCCCGCCCAGACCCTGAATCGCATGCGTATGAAGTCCGGCGGCCCGCTGTTGCCGTACCGCGCGCTGCTGTACCCGCTGCAGGCAGCCGGCAGCACTGTGGGCCTGGTGGCTGCGATCCGCACCGTCGAGCAGGCGCCTTTCACGGGCGCCGACAGTGCAGTTCTGGGCCAGGCGGTGTTGCCGCTGCAAGGTCAGCTTGCGGCGCAGGTCGAGACGCCCGTCAGGCTGTCGGCATGGCGCGCCCTGGACCTCGAGGTCGTACAGCGCTTCCAGGAGGGGCAGCCGTCCTGCGTCGTCTACGCCGACCTGGATCACATGCACGCCGTGAACGACGTGGCGGGTTTCCAGGGCGGCGATGGGGTGTTGCACGACGTCGCGTATCTGTGGCGCGACCGGCTGCTGCCCGAGGGCAGCGCCGCCGTACACCTGTCCGGCGATCGTTATGCGGCGGTGCTGTTCAACCACACCGTGAACCAGGCGCGCACCTGGGCGGACCGGGTGCGCGAGCGGATCGCGGCCACGCACTTCCCGGATATCCCGGGACGCGTCACCGTCAGCGTGGGCCTGGCGGAGCTGCCGGATGCACAGTCGCTCGGCTCGACACTGGCGGCCGCCGAGACCGCCTGTCGCGTCGCCAAGGAACGCGGCCGCGACCGCGTGGAGAGCTACGTCATCGCGGATGCCACCATCGTGCGGCGGCGCGCCGAGGTGCGCGAATCGCGCGACATCGCGGACGCACTCGCGGAAGACCGCCTGGTCCTGCACGCGCAGCCGATAGTCAGCCTGGTCGCACCCGGGCGGCCGTCGCACTTCGAGATCCTGTTGCGTGTCAAGGACGATGACGGTCAGCTGGTGAGCGTCAGCGAGTACCTCGCGGCGGCGGACCGCTATCAGCTGCTGGAGCGGCTGGACCGCTGGGTGTTGCTCCACGTCCTGGAGCGCATCGCGCCGCACGCTCAACAACTGCTGGCGCGGGGGGTGCGCTTCGCGGTGAATGTCACCGGGCAGTCGCTCTCGGAGCGTGGCTTCGCCGACTTCGTGCGTACCACGCTCAAGCAGCGCGCGGTGCCGGGAGACCTGCTGGTGTTCGAGTGCACCGAGGCTGCAGCAATGCGCAACCTGGCGGCTACCGTGCGCTTCATCGACCGGGTGACGGAGCTGGGCGCCCGCGTGGCCCTGGATGATTTCGGCACCGGGGTGTCGTCCCTGATGCATCTGAAGGAGCTGGCGGTCCAGCAGATCAAGATCGACGGGCGCTTCACCCGCGACGTAATCGAAAATCCGCGCTCCGACGCCCTGGTGCGTGCACTGGTGCTGATCGCAGAGCGCCTGGAGCTGCAGACTGTCGCCGAATACGTAGAGACCGAGCGGGTGGCCGCACGTCTGCGAACCCTCGGCGTGCAGTGCGCCCAGGGCTACCTGTACGGCCGCCCCGGTCCGCTGGCGGAGCTGTTGCCCGGGCTGTTGGGCTGATTCAGGCGCGCCGCCGCGCCGGCTTCACGGGCCGGCGTGAGCTGCGCGGCGTGCCGGGCCGCGCGCGCGCGCGGGCCTCGCGGGCCAGCCGCACGAACGCCGTACGCGCGGCACGCTCGACCTGTTCCTCCAGCGAACGGTAGGTGGCGATCAACTCGGTGCCCAGGGGGGTGAGCCGCGCGCCGCCGCCGCCGCGGCCGCCGGTGCTCAGCGTCGCAACCGGGTGCAGGAACGCAGCATTGAGGTTTTCCAGCAGCAGCCAGGCACGCCGATAGCTCATGCGCAGTTCGCGTGCGGCCTGCGACAGCGAGCCGCCGCGCCGGATGGCTTCCAGCAGCGCAATCTTGCCGGGTCCGACGGCGCAAGCCGTGGTCAGGTCGATGCGGAAGCGGACGGTGGCGGCCACGGTGTCCTCCTGATGATCCCCCACGCCATCATACTGTACCGACCTGCATGGCCGGCGGTGCCTGCGAGGGCTGCAGGACCGCAAGGCACGGCCGCGGTAGAATAACAGGCTCTCTGAAGAGTCATCCGCAGGCGCACCATGATCTACGAAAACCGTCAGTTCTACATCGATGGCCAATGGGTCGATCCGGCCGTAGCCCGTGACTTCACGGTGATCAACCCCGCAACCGAGGGGCCCGCGGGGGTGATCAGTCTCGGCAGCGCCGCCGATGTCGAGCGCGCCGTGGCCGCTGCGCGGCGCGCCTTCGACGGTTATTCACGCACCACACCGGCGGAGCGGCGCGCGCTGCTGATGAGGGTGCTGACAGCCTACAAGGCCCACTACGCCGAATTCGCCGCCGCCATCACCGCGGAGATGGGCGCACCCGCGAAGCTGTCGCGCGATGCGCAGGCCGCCATCGGCGTCGGGCATCTCAAGACCATGATCGACGTGCTTGAAACCTTCCGCTTCGAGGAGCAGCACGGCAGGACTCGCCTGGTGCAGGAGCCGGTGGGCGTGTGCGCGCTGATCACGCCGTGGAACTGGCCCATCAACCAGGTCACCGCCAAGGTGGTGCCGGCGCTGGCCGCCGGCTGCACCATGGTGCTCAAGCCCTCGGAGTTCTCGCCCTTCAGCGCCATCCTGTGGGCGAAGGTGATGCACGAGGCGGGCGTACCCGCCGGGGTATTCAACCTGGTCAACGGGGAGGGCGCCGTCGTTGGCGCAGCGCTGGCCTCCCACCCCGAGATCGACATGGTGTCGTTCACCGGCTCCACCCGTGCCGGCGCCGAGGTGGCGCGGCTGGCGGCGCCCAGCATCAAGCGCGTGCACCAGGAACTGGGCGGCAAGTCCCCCAACGTCCTGCTGGACGGTGTCGATCTGGAGCGTGCGGTGAAGGCCGGCGTGCTGAGCGTGATGGAGAACACCGGTCAATCCTGCAACGCCCCCACGCGCATGCTGGTGCCGGCGGCGAAGCTGGCGCAGGTCGAAGCCATCGCACAGCGCGTGGCCGAGTCGGTGGTGGTGGGGGATCCCGCCTCGGACAAGACGCAGGTGGGCCCGGTGGTGTCAAAGATCCAGTTCGAGCGGGTCGAGGCGCTGATCGCCAGGGGGATCGAAGAGGGCGCGAAGCTCCTGACCGGCGGTGTCGGCCGGCCGGCCGGGCTGACGCGCGGCTACTACGTCAGGCCGACGGTGTTCTCCGGTGTGCGCAACGACATGGCCATCGCGCGTGAGGAGATTTTCGGCCCGGTCCTGTGCATCCTGCCCTATACCTCGGAGGATGAGGCCATCCGCATCGCCAACGACACTCCCTATGGGCTCGCCGCCTATGTCTGGGCCGGCGACCTGGAGCATGCGCGCCGGGTCGGCAGCCGCATCCGCGCAGGCCAGGTGCGCCTCAATGGCGCGGGAGGCGATCTGCACGCACCCTTCGGCGGGTTCAAGCGCTCCGGCAACGGCCGTGAGTGGGGCGTGCACGGCCTGAAGGACTTCCTCGAGGTGAAGGCCCTGATGGGAGTCGACGCGGCTTAGTTCGAGTCGATGCGGCCTGGCAGCCCGTAGAAAAACGGCCTGCTACTTCATTCGGCCGCTGCCACCGGCTAGGGCGCGCGACCCTTGCCGGCGGCCGGGGTCTGGTTACGTTCCGCCCGCTCGCGCAGACCGGCGAGCGCGGCGGGCAGGTCCTTGCGCAGTGAGCGGTTGACCAGGAAGTGCGGCACCCAGAAGCCCGGGTCGATGTAGACCTGGTATTCGACGGTAGTCACGGTTGCGCCGGGCGCCGCGACCAGCAGCCAGGTTCCCTCCTCGTCATTCAGGTCGCCACGGATGCGCCGGAAGTCGATCCGGCGCGGCGGGTCATAGCGGGCGTGAATGACGTAATCGATGCCCGGCAGCAGCCGTGAGAAACGCACTTCATGCTCGATGTCGGCCCAGCGGCCGCCGGGGTCCTCCGCGACGCGGCGACACAGTTTCAGGTATGGCACGTAGGTGACAGCCTGGGCACAGTCGGTCAGGACACTCCATATCGCCTGCGGCGAGGCGTTGATGCGCACCGCGGCGCGGATCCAGCCACGCGGATGCTCCGGGTCGACCGCGGATATGGTCTCCACCACCACTTCCTGCGCGAGCAGACGTTGCGCCACGGCCGGCTCGGCGGTCCAGTCCGCCGCGGCACTCCGGGCCTGCGGCGACAGCACGCCGCAGGCCAGCAGTACCAGTTCGGAACACAACAGAATGTGACGGATCGGAGTGCCTCCGTCAGTGGGTGACGGCCGCGGGTGCGGCGGGTTCATTCCGGACTCGCCTCGCTACCCCGCTGCAGTTGCCAAGGACGCGCATCCCGGCAACACTCAGATCCATGTCCGCGCCCGGGTGGGTCATCTGCCAGTACTGTGACGCGCTCTACCGCGCCCGTGCGCTGGCGCCGGCGCAGCTGGCGCGCTGCGCCTCCTGCCGCGCCGTGCTGGGCCGGGGCGGACGGCTGGATGCCGGCCGGTTGCTGGCGCTGACCGTGGCGGCCGGCATCGTGTTCGTGATCGCCAACGCCTCACCGGTCATCACCCTGTCTGCCCACGGGCAGTTCAACCACGCCACGCTGCTGCAGGCCGTGGCGGCGATGCTGCGTGGCAGTGACGCGGCGATCGGGGTGATGGTCGGCGTCACCCTGTTCGTGGTGCCGTTGCTGCAGATCGCGCTGCTCGCCTGGGTATTGGCGTTTGCACGCCTGCGGCGGCGCGCCCCGGCGTTCGTACCGGCGATGCGGGTGCTGCAGCTGATCCATCCGTGGAGTATGACCGAAGTGCTGTTGCTGGGCGTGCTGGTGGCGATCGTGAAGTTGTCGGCATCGCTCAGTGTCATCACCGGCGCCGGCACTTACGCCATCGTGGCCCTGACATTGCTGATCACGCTGATTGCCAAGCGCGACACCGCGGCACTGTGGGAGCTGGGTGGCAGGTGAAGGTGGCGCGCGCCCGCGACTTCGGTCTCATCGGCTGCCGCACCTGCGGACTGGCCAACGTTGCCGCCGCAGGCAGCTGCCGCCGCTGTGGCACGCCGCTCGCCGCACGCAAGCCCGCATCGATCGGGCGCACCTGGGCGCTGTTGCTGGCCGCCCTGCTGCTGTACATCCCCGCCAACGTCCTGCCGGTCATGTACACCAGCAGCCTCGGCACCGGCTCCAGCAGCACCATCCTCGGGGGCGTGGTGGATTTCTGGCACGCCGGCTCATGGGGGATCGCGCTGGTGATCTTCGTCGCCAGTGTCGCCGTGCCGACCGTGAAATTCCTGGTGATCGGCACGCTGCTGGTCAGCAGCCAGCGGTGCAGCAGCTGGGCGCGCCTGCAGCGCACCCAGCTGTACCGTGCCATCGAGTTCATCGGCTACTGGTCAATGCTGGATGTGATAGTGGTGGCGCTGGTGTGCAGCCTGGTGCAGTTCCAGTTCATCGGTACGGCCGAGCCGCGCGTGGGAATTGTGTTCTTCGGGCTGGCGGTGGTGTTGACCATGCTGGCGGCGATGAGTTTTGATCCGCGCCTGATCTGGGACGCGCCCGCTGCGCGGCGCATGGGGGAGGGGTGATGAGCGAGCCGACGCCGGCAGGGGAGCCGCAGGACATTCCGCCGCTGCCGCTAGAGCCGCGCAGCCGCTGGAGTGCCGGGCTGATCTGGCTGGTGCCCGCGGTCGCCGCGCTCATCGGGCTGTCGATGGTGATCCACAGCTGGTCGACCGAGGGCCCCGGCATCGAGATCTCCTTCCTGACCGCCGAGGGCCTGGAGGCGGGCAAGACGCCGGTGCGCTTCAAGGACGTGACCATCGGAACAGTCACCAGCGTGCGGCTGGCGCGCGACCTGAGCAAGGTGAGGGTGCAGGTAAAGCTCAATCACGACGCCCGCAGTTTCGCCACCAGTGGTTCGCGCTTCTGGGTGGTACGCCCGCGCTTCGGCGCCACCGGTATAAGTGGCATCGGCACTCTGCTGTCGGGCGCTTATATCGCGGCGGATACCGGCGCGGCCACCGCGCCGCGCTACACCTTCGTCGGGCTGGAGGAGCCGCCGCCGGTCATCCATGGCGCACCCGGCCGGCGCTTCCTGCTGTTGGCGAGCGACATCGGTTCGCTGGATGTGGGCTCGCCGGTGTATTTCCGCCGCATCCAGGTAGGCCGCGTGGTGTCCTACCAGCTCGATGCGGACGGGCGGCAGATGCTGATCGGGATTTTCATCGACAGTCCCTACGACCGCTTCGTCGACTCCGACACCCGCTTCTGGAATGCCAGCGGGCTGGATCTGAACCTGGACGCCAGCGGCCTGCGCCTGAGCACCCAATCCCTGGCCACGGTCATCGCCGGCGGCATCGCCTTTCTGACGCCACCCGGCCCGCCAGCCGCGCCGGCGCCGCAGAACGCGCAGTTCACGCTGTTCGACGACCAGGCCAGTGCGATGGCGCCGCCGGACGGCGCACCGGAGTACCTGCGCATGCGCTTCGAGCAGTCGCTGCGCGGGCTGATCGTCGGTTCGCCGGTGGACTTCCGCGGCATCACGGTTGGCAAGGTGGTATCGATCGACCTGGACTACGACGCCACCCACCAGCGCTTTCCGCTGATCGTCGGTGCGGTGGTGTACCCGCAGCGCTTCGGGCGCGCCTACGAAAAGCTGTCGGAGGCGGCCGGCGGCGGCACGCAGTCCGAGCGCTTCGCGCGGCTGCTGAAATCCTTCGTGGCCGGCGGCCTGCGCGCGCAGGCGCGCACCGGCAACATGCTGACCGGACAGCTGTTCGTGGCGCTCGACTTCGTGCCGCGCGCCAGCCGGGTGAGCTTCGACGAGCGCGCGCGGCCGATGGAGCTGCCGACGGCGCCGGGCAGCTTCGACCGTCTGCAGGAGCAACTCGGGGAGCTGGTGGACAAGATCAACCGCATCCCCTTCGATGCCATCGGGCACGACCTCGACCACACCCTGCTGCGTCTCGACGCCACACTGCAGGAGGTGCAGGGCCGCACGCTGCCGCAGCTCAACAATACGCTCGGCGGCGTGCAGGGCACCACCGCGGTGGCGCAACGGGCCCTGGCCCAGGATGGCCCGATGATGCAGAACCTGGAGCGCACCCTGGCGGAGCTGCAACGCATGGCGCGCTCGCTGCGCGTGTTCAGCGATGCCCTGCAGCGCAACCCGCAGTCACTGTTGCGCGGCCTGCCGCCGGATCCCGTCGTGACGCCAGCCCCGCAGGAGAAAACGCCGTGATCGACTACCGCGCACCCGCAGACACCCGCCGATCGCGCCGCCTGGCCGTCGTGGCGTTGCTGCTGGGCGGCTGTGCGACCGCCGTTCCCACCCACTTTCATTCACTGCTGGCCACTGTGAGCGGTGGCGGCGCGCCGGCCGGTGAAGTCGCCGGCGCGGTGGCCATCGGCATGCCGTTCGAGCTCCTGCCGGTCTTGGTGCCGGCGCAGGTGGACCAGCCGCAGCTGGTGGTGCGCACGGGCGGGGAGCAACTGCTGCCGCTGGAGCACGAACGCTGGATTGCGCCGCTCGCGGATGAGCTGCGCGCGGCACTGTCGCAGGACCTGGCGCAGCGCCTCAGGGTCGCGGACATCAGCGGCCAGCCCCAGGTCGGTGTGCCGGCCGTGCTGCGCGTCAAGGTGGACGTGCGCCGCTTCGACTCCGCACCCGGCCGGTACGCGGCGCTGGAGGCGGTGTGGAGCCTGTCGCTGTCGGCAAATCGCTCCGGCACGCTGATCTGCCGCAGTTCGCTGCGCGAAGATGCGGCACCTGGGTATGACGAGCTGGTCCATGCGCACCAGCGCGCGCTCGCGGCACTGGCCGGCCAGATCGCCGGTACGGCGCGCGCCTGGCTGGCCGACAGCGCCGCGGGCTGCACGGGATCCTGACACCGGCGGCACGGGCTATACTTGTGTGATTGCGCGAATCCCGCGCAGCAACCGGGAGCCCTCCAGTGCGCGTTGCCCATTTTGCTGCTGTATCCGCCCGTGCGATCTCTATCACCATGATGCTGGCCGTGACACTGGCTGTGGCAGGGGTTGGCCCGGCCGGTGCTGAAGAAGTCGCGGCGCCACCCGGCTTCTGGACCCATCCGGCGATCGAGGGCTTCGGGCAGATCCATTCGCTGCCCAAGGCCGCCTACCAGCCCGACCCGGCCCAGACCTACAAGGTCGTGTTCTTCATGACTGCCGGCTCGAAGCAACCCGGGGAGATCAATCCTGCGATCGAGCGCGTGGCGCGCGCGGTCAACCTGTACGCCTCCGCCGGCGTGCCGCTGAGCCACCTGAAATTCGTCGCCATCGCCGCCGGACCCGCCACCTCGGTGGCCCTGAACGATACGCAGTACCGTGCGGCATTCGGTGTTGCCAATCCCAACCTGCCGGTGATCGCGGCCCTGCGCAAGGCGGGCGTCGACATCGCGGTATGCGGCCAGGCCTGGGCAGAACACCACTATCAATATGACTGGGTCGAACCCACGGTCACCGTGGCGCTGTCGGCGATCACGACCATCACGATGCTCGAGAGTCAGGGCTACAGCCTGATGCCCTTCCTGTGATGGACGGGCGCGGAGCCAGCCGCGCGCTGTGGCGCGCGCCGCTGCTGCTGGGGCTTGCGGCTATAGTGCAGGCCGCTGGCCTGGGGCCGGCCGCTGACACGACACCGGCCGCCGATACCCCGCGGGTGGCTGCGGCGCAAGACGCCGCCACGCGGCCGGCGGACCCCTGGGACGAGCGCCTGTATCCGCCCTGGCAGCACGGCGCCAACAACGATGCCGTGGAGCGTGGCCTTACGTTCACGGTCCCCGACGCCGACAACCTCGCGGACTTTCACGGCGACCCACGCGATCCACTGCTCGCGCTGTATGTCGGTGGAAATTATTTCTTCGCCATGGCGCCGCTGGTGAAGACTTTCGAGGCACAGCACCCGCAGTACCGCGGGCGGCTGTACTGGGAGACGCTGCCGCCAGGACTGCTGGTGCAGCAGATCAAGGCGGGCGGGCGCATCACCGTCGGCAACATGAGCTGGACGGTGAAACCCGACGTCTACCTGGCCGGGTTGTCTGCCGTGCAGCGGCAGATCGACGCCGGGTTGCTGAGCGGACCGGCGCTGCCGTACGTCACCAACACCCTGACCATCATGGTGCCGCGCGGCAATCCCGGGCACGTCAGCGGGCTGGCCGACCTGGCGCGCCCGGGCTTGCTGCTGGCCATGCCCAACCCCGAATTCGAAGGCGTGGCGCGTCAGATCACCGAGTCGCTGACCAAGGCGGGCGGCGAATCGCTGGCGCGGACGGTGTATGACAGCAAGGTGAAGGATGGCACCACCCGCCTGACACGCATCCATCACCGCCAGACGCCGCTGTGGCTCATGCAGGGCCGTGCCCAGGCCGGCGTCACCTGGCAGTCCGAGGCCCTGTTCCAGGAGCAGGTGGGACACCCGATTTCGCATGTCGACATACCGCCGCAATACAACACTTCCGGTGTGTATGCCGCCGCGGTGGTGCGGGGTGCCGCGCACGAGACAGCCGCGCGCCTGTGGCTGGACTTCATCCGCTCGCCCGAGGGGCTGGCCATCTTCGAACGCTACGGCTTCAAGCGCTTTGAGCCGGGTACGCCGAAATAGCATGCCGTCGCGGTTTGCCGCGCTGGCGGGGTTGGCGGCGACCGTTCTGGCGGCAACCTCCGCGGCGGCCCCTGCCGTACCCGCGGCAGTGCAGTCGCTGGTGCAGCAGGGCGCACATGGCGTACCGGGCTGCATCACCTGCCACGGCCCCGCGGGTGAGGGCAATGCGGCGGCCGGCTATCCGCGTCTTGCCGGACTGCCCGGCGCCTACCTGCGGCAGCAGATCGCGGCCTTCGCCGACGGCAGCCGTGAGCACCCGGTCATGGCCCAGGTGGCACAGGCACTGAATGGGCTTGAGCGCGCGCAGCTGGCGGATTATTACGCGGCGTTGAGGCCTGCTGCTTCAGCAACTGCGGGCAATGTCGCGGGCACGACCACGGCGCCGTCGGCCGACGTGACCCGCAGACCGCACGCGGGGGTGGAGCTGGCCCTGCACGGACGCTGGGGGCAGGGGATGCCGGCCTGCGTGCAATGTCACGGGCGCGGGGGCGTCGGCATCGGCGCGGTCTCGCCGCCACTCGCCGGGCAGCCCGCCGCTTATCTCGCCGCGCAACTGCGCGCGTGGCGAAGCGGCACGCGCCATGAAGACCCAATGGGCCTGATGCGGCGCGTGGCGTCCGCCCTGGGCGATGCGGATATCGATGAAGTGTCGCGCTACTTTGCCGACTTCGCCGCCGCGGATGCGCGGCTGCTCGCCGCCGCAGCGCCGCAGACCCAGGGAGGCAAGGTGGCGACACTGGCAGCGGTGGAACCCCCGACACTGTCTCCCGCAGGCCGCGCGATTCCCGACAGCGACTTCGGCCGGGTAGTGGAGCTGGGGCGGCGCATCTTCAATGACACGCCGCGTTACGCCGCGGCCTGGGTCGGAAACCGCCTCAGCTGCGCCAACTGTCACCTGGACCAGGGGCGCCGGGTGGGTTCCGCGCCGATGTGGGCCGCCTGGGTGAGCTACCCCGCCTACCGGGCGAAGACGCAACAGGTCAACACCTTCGCGGAGCGCCTGCAGGGCTGCTTCCAGTACAGCATGAACGGCCATGCGCCGCCGCCGGGCGATGCGGTACTGGTGGCGCTGGAGAGCTATGCCTACTGGATGGCCCAGGGCGTGACGGTCGATCCTGACCTCCCGGGGCGGGGCTATCCGAAAGTACCCGCGCCAGCTCAGTCCCCGGACTACGCGCGGGGCGAGCGGGTCTATGCCGACCACTGCGCCCTGTGCCACGCCACCGACGGCGCCGGACAGGCCGCGGCCGATGGCTCGCCGGGGTTCCCCGCGCTGTGGGGTGCGGACTCGTTCAACTGGGGCGCGGGCATGGGTGCTGTCAGCAATGCGGCGGCCTTCATCAAGGCCAACATGCCCCTCGGGGCGAGCGGCACGCTGACCGACCAGCAGGCCTGGGACGTGGCGCGCTTCATGGACAGCCACGACCGGCCGCAGGACCCGCGCTTCACCGGCTCGGTCGCCGCGACGCGCGCGCGTTTTCATGCGGGGGCCGACTGGGTCTACGGAACGATGGTGAACGGGGAACTGCTGGGCAGCAGATCTCCGCGCCCGGGGCCGCGCGCGCCTTGACCCTGGGCCTGCTGCAGTACCTGACCGGGGCCGCATGCGGGGCGCTGGTGGGATTTTCCCTGGGATTGATCGGCGGCGGCGGTTCCATTCTCGCCGTGCCGCTGCTGGTCTACGCTGTCGGTGTCGGCGATGCGCACCGGGCCGTGGGCACCAGCGCGCTGGCGGTGGCGGCGAGCGCGCTGATCAACCTGTGGCATCACCACGGGAGCTCGGCGGTCCGCTGGTCCGCGGCGCTGCCCTTCGCTCTCGCCGGGATCGCGGGCGCCTGGTTCGGTTCACTCGGCGGCAAGGCAGTACCGGGCGCCACGCTGCTGCTGTCGTTCGCCGCGCTGATGATTGCGGTCGGCGCGTGGATGCTGCGGGGAACGGCCCCGCGCATACCCCCGGCCGGGGGTGGCGCCCGGCCGGCGCAGGCAGCGGCGCCCGGTGCATCGGATGCGGCCGCGCCGGCCAGGCCGGCGGGGCTTGCGCCATTGTTGGGTGGTGGAGCCGTGACCGGATTGCTGTGCGGCTTCTTCGGGATCGGCGGCGGATTCCTGATCGTGCCCGCGCTGACACGCTTCGCCCGGTTGCCAATCCTGGAGGCGATGGCCTCCTCGTTGGTGGCCGTGACGGCCTTCGGCCTGACGACCGCGATCAGTTACACGCGCGCCGGCTGGGTTGACTGGCCGCTGGCGCTGGTCCTCGTGGGTGGGGCGGCCGTGGGAGGGTACGGCGGCACCCGCCTGGCCCGCCGGCTGGCCCTGCGACCCGGCGCGCTGAACCGCGCGTTTGCCGCGGTCGTGTTCACCGTGGCGGCGTACATGCTGTGGCGCGGGCTGGCCGGGTCGGGGCGCTGAACTACTTCGGGTGCTTCGCCTTGAAGGTGCGTACCTGCAGATTGAAGCTGTCGGCCGCCACCTGTTCCTGCTCTATCGCGGTATCGTGCACGCGCACACCGACCGCGGCCAGATCATTGAGGTCCGCGGCCGAGGCATGCCCAGTGGCTTCCCGCGTCAGCTGGTCGATCGCACTGTCGACGCACTTCGTGTAGGTGACCGTGTCGGCGTCGTAGGCCTTGAACGCGCGCTGTCCCTCCAGCATCCGTTGCGTGGTCGCGCTGGCGCCGTCCGGAATGTCCGGCGTCAGCGGCATGTGACAGGCTGACAGCGCGTCGCGCGCCCGCTGCGCCAGGTCGGCGCTACTGGCCGGCGTTGTGGGGCCGGTGGCGTCAGCGGTGGACGGGGCGGGTGCCTGTGCGGTCGCGGCAGCCGCGGGAGCCGGGGAACGGTTGCACGCCGTGAGTGCGGCGAGGCACGCAACGGTGGCCGGAAGCAGGCCCCGGGATGCGGCCGTTGCCCAACCCCGCGGGCCGATTACGTATACGGGGGCCTTCGCGCGCTGCGATTTCGCTGTCAAGTGCCGCATTCCTTCCGAGATGGCGCAAGTCTACACGGGTATGGCGTAAAATCGCTGTCCCGCCCCTGTTGCGGTAATGGAGACTCTTATGGCAACTGCTCCCAGCACCATGGAACCGGTCCGCCCGGCCTTCGGCACTGTCCTCGCGGAGCAGATGGCGGTGGCGGTGTATCGTGACGGCAAGTGGCAGCCTCACGAGCTGCGTGCCACCGGAACCATCCCGATGCACCCGGGGGCGCATGTGCTGCACTACGCCAGCACCTGCTTCGAGGGTTTCAAGGCGTATCGCTGGGCCGACGGCAGCATCAACGTGTTCCGCATGGACCGGCACATCGAACGCATGCGCCAGAGCGCCCGTTCGCTGGTGCTGCCGGAGCCCGACGCGGCCCAGCTCGCCGCCATGGTGCGCGCCACCATCGATGCCAATCGTGCCGCGGTGCCGGAGGCGCCCGGCGCGCTGTACCTGCGCCCGCTGCTCATCGGCACCACACCCAACATCGGCGCCGCGGCCACCCCCGCCACCGAGGCGATGCTGATCGTGCTCGTCAGCCCGGTGTGGGACTACTTTGCCGGCGGGGCCAAGCCGCTGCGCATCCTGGTGGACGACGTCAACACCCGCTCGGCGGCGCATACCGGGCGCGTCAAGACCGGCGGTAACTACGCCGCGGCGCTGGGGCCGACGCTCGAGGCGCGGCGGCGCTTCAAGACCGACCAGGTGCTGTTCTGCCCGGGAGGCGAGGTGCAGGAGACCGGTGCGGCCAACTTCGTGCTGATCCGCGACAAGCGCCTGCTGACCCGCAGCCTGGATTCCAGCTTCCTGCACGGGGTCACGCGCGACTCCCTGCTGACGCTGGCGCGCGATGAGGGCTTCACGGTGGAGGAGCGCGTGTTCAAAGTGCCCGAGATGCTGGAGTGGGCGAAGGCGGGCGAGGCTGCGCTTTCCGGGACCGCGGCGGTGCTGGCGGGAGTGGGGACGCTGGTGTACCGCGAGCAGGAATACACCGTCGGCAACGGCCAGATCGGGCCGATCACCCAGGCCCTGAGGGCGAAGCTGGTGGCCATCCAGCAGGGGCGTGTCAGCGACCGGCACGGCTGGATTAGGCGGGTCTGACCGCCAGCCATCCGACGCGGTATAGCGGCGAGCAGCGCAGTGCCGGCCGCGGCCGGTCCACCGCTGGCATCGACCGGGGTTTCGAGGGCACACTGATATAACAAGGCCAGCCCGGCTGAGCCAAGGGGGGTCCGCATGACTTCGTTCTACGTGCACGCGGCGCTGGGCGTGCTGTGCCTGGTGCTGTTCCTGCGCTTCAACCGGCACCTCTACGGGCGCGGCACGCCGGCCGGGGGTGTGGGCGCGCTCGAAGCGCTCTATTACCTGATCGCGGCGGTGTCGCTGTGCCTGGGCTGGTACTTCGACATCCGTTACATCCAGGCCTATCCCGCCGAGGCGGGCTGGGTGCACTTCACGAAGATGCTGTTCACGAATCCGGCCGCCAGTTCCGGGGCGCAGGATCTGATCGCCGCCAACGTGTTCCTGTTCCCACTGTGGACCATCATCGACGGCCGCAGGCGCGGGTTGCGCCAACCCTGGATCTACTTCGTGCTCAGCCTGTTCACCAGCCTCGGTTTTGCGATGGGGCTGTACCTGGCGGCGCAGGAACGCCAGGTGCGCCAGCCCGTGTCGCAGCCGCGGACAGACCCGGTATAGTGGCGTGATGCACGCAGCACAGCCGGCCGCCGAGGCGGAGCAGAACACCCTCAGCCGCTCCCTGCGGCCGCGTCACGTGGCGATGATCACCATCGGGGGTGTCATCGGTGCGGGTCTGTTCGTCGGCAGCAGTGTGGCGATCGCCGCCGCGGGGCCGGCGATCCTCATCAGTTACGTGCTCACGGGCCTGCTGGTGTTCCTGATTATGCGCATGCTGGGCGAGATGGCGGTGGAAATGCCGCAGATCCGCTCCTTCACGGAATTCACGCGCCCCGCGCTCGGCAACTGGGCGGGCTTTTCGGTCGGCTGGCTCTACTGGTACTTCTGGGTCGTGGTGATTCCCGTGGAGGCGATTGCCGGGGCGGGCATCATCCAGCGCTGGCTGCCCCTGCCGACCTGGGAGATCGGTGCGGCGCTGATGCTGCTGATGACGCTGGTCAACCTGATGTCGGCGCGCGCCTACGGCGAGTTCGAGTTCTGGTTCTCCTCGATCAAGGTCGCCGCCATCATCGTGTTCATCGTGGTGGTGGGCGCCCATGCCTTCGGCTTCCGCTCGGCCGGCGGTCCCACCTTCGGTAACCTGGTGGAACATGGGGGATTCGCACCCCGCGGACCGTTTGCAGTCCTCGCGGCTGTCACGACCGTCATCTGGTCGATGATGGGAGCGGAGGTGGTGACTATCGCGGCGGCGGAGTCGCCGGAACCGGCGAAGGCAGTGGCGCGCATGACCTCGACCATCATGACCCGCATCCTGCTCTTTTATGTCTGCTCCATATTCGTGATCGTGAGCACCGTTCCCTGGACGTCCGTGGTGTCGGGCCAGTCACCCTTCACGCTGGCGCTGGACGGGATCAATTTTCCGTACGCCAGTGACGTCATGGCGGCCGTGATCCTGACGGCCGTTCTGTCGTGCCTCAATTCGTCCTTCTATGTCGCGTCGCGGGTCCTGTTCGTCCTCGCCAGCCGCGGCGATGCGCCGCACTGGCTGGTCAGGACCAACCGCCGCCACGTGCCGGCGCGCGCGGTGCTGCTGGCGAGCGCGGTCGGCTTCGCCGGTGTGGCGGCCGCCATCCTTTCCCCGAGTGTTGTGTTCGCCTTCCTGGTGAACGCCTCCGGTGCGATCATCGCCATCATCTACCTGGCCATCGGCGTGGCCCAGGTGCGCACGCGGCGCGCGCGCGAGCGTGCCGGCGCCCCGCCGCCGGCATTGCCGATGTGGCTGTTTCCGTGGCTGAGCTACCTGGCGATCGCCGGCATGGCGATGGTGCTGGTCGCCATGGCGCTCACGCCCTCGCACCGCGCTGAATTCTGGACCAGCACCATCTCCATCGCGGTCGTGCTGCTGGCCTGGGTGCTGTTCAGACGCTCCGCGGAACAACCGGAAAATGAACCCTCGCGAGCCCCTGTCTCCTGAAGCACGCCTCGACCGCCTGGAGGCGATCGAGGAGATCCGCATGCTGGTCGCCAAGTACAGCCTGTCGCTGGACATGCGTGACCTGGACGCGCACGTGAACCTGTTCGCGCCCGACATCCGCGTCGGCCGCGGGCAGGTCGGCCGCGCCGCGCTCAAGGAATGGGTCGATGCGACCCTGCGCAACCAGTTCACCGGGACGTCCCACCATATCGGCGGCCACATCATCGAGTTCAGCGACGCGGACCACGCGCACGGCGTGCTGTATTCCAAGAACGAGCACGAGACCGGCGACGAATGGGTCATCATGCAGATGCTGTACTGGGACGACTACCAGCGCATCGACGGGCGCTGGTACTTCCGCCGCCGGCTGCCGTGCTACTGGTACGCAACCGACCTCAACCGCCCGCCGCTCGGGGCGCGCAAGATGCGCTGGCCGGGACGCGAGCCCTACGAGGGCAGCTGGCACGACCTGTGGCCGTCCTGGAAGGAATTCTGGGCGCACCCGCCCAGCGGCGCCGCCGAAGTGGCGCCGCCGGCGCCGCTCGGGGAGTTCCTGGCGAACATGCGTCGCGGCGCGCCGGACCCGAGGATCCGGGTACGGTGAGGCGACAGGCCCTGTTGGCGCCGCTGTCCCTCGGCGAACTCAACTTGCGCAATCGCATCGTGATGGCGCCCATGACGCGCAGCCGCGCGCTGGCCGGCGACCTGCCGGGCGAACTCGCCGTGCAATACTACGGTGAGCGCAGCAGCGCCGGGCTGATCGTCAGCGAGGGCACGCAACCGTGCCCCGACGGCAAGGGCTATTGCCGCACGCCCGGGATCCACAATGCCGCGCAGGTGGCGGCGTGGCAGGCCGTCACCGCGGCGGTGCACGCCGGCGGGGGCGCCATGGTGGCGCAGCTGATGCACTGCGGCCGCATCGGCAGCCATTACAACAAGGACCCGGGGGCGCGCACGGTCGCGCCTTCTGCGCTGCGCGCCGCGGGGCGCATGTTCACCGACACCGCCGGCATGGTCGATTTCGACATGCCGCAGGAGCTCGGGCTCAGCGAGATCCCGCAGGTCATCGGCGAGTTCGCCGGCGCGGCGCGCGCTGCGCGGGCTGCCGGCTTCGACGGGGTCGAGCTGCACGCTGCCTCCGGCTATCTGCCGATGCAGTTCCTGTCCACCGGAACCAATCGGCGCAGCGATGCTTACGGCGGCAGCGTGACCGCTCGTGTGCGCTTCGTGGTCGAAGTGCTCGAAGCGCTGGTCGCGGCCGTGGGGGCCGGGCGCGTGGGGATGCGCATCTGTCCGGGCAACCCCTTCAACGACCTGAGTGACGCCGACCCGCGTACCACTTATGCGACGCTGCTCGATGCGGCGGCGCCGCTGCGGCTGGCGTACCTGCACGTGATCCGCTCCCCCGACGCCGCACTCGACGCCTTCGCGCTGGCGCGTGCGCACTTCGCCGGCCCGCTGATACTCAACGACGGATTTGATTTCACCACGGCCGAGGCGGCGGTGCGCAGCGGCGAGGCGGCGGCGGTGTCCTTCGCGCGCGCCTACATCGCCAACCCCGACCTGGTGGCGCGCTACCGCCAGGGCTGGCCGCTGGCGCAGTTCGACCGCAAGACGCTCTACACGGCGGGCGCGGCGGGCTATACCAGCTACGGGCCGTATTGCGGCCCGTAGCGCGCACCCCAGGCGATCAGTCGTCGCGCCGCTCGACGTACACGCTGGTCTTTGCCGGCGTCGCCGGGCTGGTGCAGCTGAGTGTGTAGGTGTAGGTCCCGGGCGTCGCGTACGTCAGCGACTTGGTACCGCTGGCGAACACAGGGAAGGGTATGAACTGCGGCACGGCCCCGGAGGGCCACTGGCCGCTCACCTGGCAGCCGGTGGCCGGTCCACCACTGATTGTCCAGGTCAGCGTTACCCTGTCGGGCACTTCAATCTCGGAGCCGCTGTGCACCACGGCGATCTTGATGATGGCCGGGGACGGGTTGACGGTCAGCGTGGCCGAGCGAGTCACCGCCGGCACCGTGCAGGTGAGCGTGTAGGTGTCATTTCCGGTGGCGTTGGGCGTCAGCACCATCGAGCCGTTCATCGTGATGGGGCCGGAGAAGCGGTCCGCCGCGTTGGTGTCGGTGCCGCTGCTGCCTGCGGTGCACACATCGCCGCTGTACTGCGTCCACTGTAGCGTCGCGGAGTCACCCAGGGTAATCGAGCTGGGCGATACGCTGATCAGCGGCGCCTGCGCCTGCACCGTGACGCTGACCGTCTTTGAGGTCGGGCCGGGCGTCGTGCAGGCCAGCGTATAGCTGGCTGTGCCGACGCTCTGCGGAGTAACGGCCTGCGTGCCGCTCGCGCCGGCGGGCGCCGTAAAGCCCGCATCCGAGCTCGACCAGCTGCAGCCGGTGTTGCCGTTCTCGTTCCAGGTCAGCGTGGCGCTGCCGGGGAGGGTTATCGTCGCGGGGGATATCCCGAGCGTCGGCGCCGGCACCACCGTCAGCGTTGCCGAAACGGAAGTCGCGGGACCGGTGCAGGCGAGCGTGTAAGTGAACGAACCGGCGGCCGGTGTCACGCTGCTCGAGCCCGTGCCGGTCAGCGCCCCGTTGAAGGCCGCGGCGGACGGGTCGTTGGAGCTGCCGCTGCAGCCCTGGGCGGTGCTGGTGTTCCAGCTCAATGTCGAGGACGCGCCCTGCACGAGGGCCGCTGGCGTGACGCTGACCGTGGGCGGCGGGTTGACGGTCAGGGTGGCCGAGCGAGTCACCGCCGGCACCGTGCAGGTCAGCGTGTAGGTGTTGGTGCCGGTGGCGTTGGGCGTCAGCGGCATCGAGCCACTCATCGCGATGGGGCCGGAGAAGCGGTCCGCCGCGTTGGTGTCGGTGCCGCTGCTGCTCGGGGTGCATACGTCGCCGGGATACTCGGTCCACTGCAGCGTCGCGGGGTAACCCAGGATTATCGAGCTCGGCGCTACGCTGATCAGCGGTGGCTGCGCCTGCACGGTGACGCTGACCGTCTGAGAAGTCGGGCCGGGCGTCGAGCAGGCGAGGGTATAGCTGGCAGTTCCGACGCTCTGCGGTGTGACAGTCTGCGTGCCGCTTGCGCCGGCGGGCGCCGTGAAGCCCGCATCCGAGCTCGACCAGGTGCAGCCGGTGTTGCCGTTCTCGTTCCAGGTCAGCGTGGCGCTGTTGGAGGGGGAGGGCGCACCCAGGGTCACAGTCGAGGGCGATGCCGTGAGCGTGGGCGGCGCCACCACGGTCAACGTCGCCGAAACGGAAGTCGCGGGACTGGTGCAGGCGAGCGTGTAGGTGAACGAGCCGGCGGCGGTCGGCGTCACGCTGTGCGACCCGCTGCCGTTCAGCGCCACATTGTTGAAGAAGCCAGCGGCGGAAGGATCGTTGGAGCTTCCGCTGCAGCCCTGGGCGGTGCTGGTGTTCCAGCTCAATGTCGAGGACGCGCCCTGCACGATGGCCGCCGGCGAGACGCTGGCCGTGGGCGGCGGGAAGACCGTGACGTAGGCCGTGACCGCGTTGGCGGCGTTGCCTGCGGGTCCGCTGCCGCAGGTGATGGTGTAGGCCACGATGGTGCCGGAATCGGCCACCGGGATGGTCAGCGACTGCGGCGAGGCCAGCGTTGCGCCCGCGTAGACGCCGTCGGAGCTGCTCAGGGTGCAGCCGCTGGCGCCGTGGACGTTCCAGAAGAGCGTCGCGCTGCCCGGCGAGTTGGCGGAGGGCAGCGTTACGGCCGTCGGCGACACGTTCACGCTGACCGGCAGCGGCCAGTGGTTGGGCGCGGCGTTGCCGAGCAGCCGCACGTCGATGCTGTAGTACAGGTTGGCGTCCCGCCCGCGGAACTCGCCGAACGGATTGAGCACCGTCGGCGCGTTGGGGAAGGTGGCGTTCGGCGTTTGCGAGAAGGCATTCGGGTTCGCCACCGCGATCGCATCGCAGGTGCTGTTGCCGATGGAGTCCGCATCGGTCAGCAGGTTGGCGGCGTTCTGCAGATCCGCGCGGGCCTGCGGCGAGCCGTCGGCATCGAGCACCGTGGCGGCGTAGAACAGCGCCCAGCTCTTGTCCAGGCAGCCGAACGGCTGGTTGCCGCTGGCGGGCGGCACGTTGCCGGCCCACAGCGCCCCTGACACCGGCGCGGAGATGTTGTTGAAGGCGTTGGTCCAGCCGGTGACAGTGCTGGTGAGGTTCTGGTACTTGATCTGGGCGAAATTCTCCAGCGGATGGCGCAGGCCGCCAGCCGGGTTCAGCTCGGGCGCGGCCTCGTTCACCGATGGCCCGACGATATAGATCGACATGTGCCCGCCGCTGGAATGCACGGTGCCACAGCCGTCGGTCATGTCGACGGCGTTGGCGCCTTCCTGGATGGTGCCTTCCGCCTTCAGCGGTGCGAACAGGAAGGCGCCGTCCGCCGCGTTGGGGTCCGCCAGCGTATTCGGACCGCACTCCGGATTGGTGCCGTCGGACAGCAGGGCGGAGTTCTCGACCAGCCCGCCGACGAACTGGGTGGGGGTCACCAGCGTCTTGATGATGGAGAACCCGGCGCCGGTCTTGCCGGACCGGCCGCACAGGGTGTCCGGCAGCGCCATCTTACCGGTGTCGTCGAAGCCGGGGCACATGGCATTCACGGGCAGGCAACCGGGCCCGTTGGCGGGGGTGCCCGGCGGACAGGTGAAGCCCGCCGGCGGCGTGAACGGCACGCTGCAGCTCCACGCACCGCCTGCGAAGGTGACGCGCGGATCGGCGTTGACCGTACAGACGTCCTCGACGATGTCGCCGTTCAGGGTGGTGATGTTGCTGCTGACCGTGTGACCGAGCAGGCCCGTCAGGTTGCAGCCGCCCGCCTGCAGGCACACGCTTGCCGCGTTGGTGAAGTCGTTCGACACCGCGAAGCCCTGCGGCGTCGTGATGTTCTGCATCAGGCTCGCCTGCAGCACACCCGACCCGTTGGCCGGATTGGCGCCGAACTCCAGCACGGCGCCGCTCTCGGACACGAACAGCAGTGGATCACCCGCCTGGAACAGGGTCTTGAGCCTGAAAGGGGAGGTGAGCCCGGTGGCGAACACCGGCGCGGGCGTGAGCGGGTTGGTGAAGTAGTAGCGGCTGATGCTGCTGCTGCCGCTGGAACTGATCAGCAGGCTGTAGTTGGCCGCGGCGCCGTTGCCGATCGGCCAGAAGTCCATGCCGCCCGCCACCGGCGAGCCGTTGGGGAAGCTCAGGAGTGTGATGCGGCTGGTGAAGCCGCTGGCGCGCGAATAGGCCAGCACGCGGCTGGTGGTGAGCAGGAGCAGGTCGCCGCCGGAAACCCCGGTGGCGCCGGCCACGTCGGTCGGCGCAAATGCGACCTCCAGCAGCGTCTCCTTGTTCTGGAAATTGCTGTCGAGCAGCACCGGGGCACCGAAGGATCCCGCGCCCGAGGCCCCGACCGGGAACTCCCACAGCTGGGCATTGGCGCTGTGACCGGAGGTCGAATTGGCCACCATGAGATTGCCCAGCCCGTCGACGGCGAGCGCGTCCGGCGCCGTGGGGCCGGCGCCCTGGGTGTTGGAATTCCACACCAGGGTCGCGGCGGTCGGGTTCGGCGGCGTCTGGACCGTGAGTGCGCCGGGGTAGCGATACAGGGTGCCGCGCTGGTTGTCGGCGATCAGCAGGTCGAGCTGGAAGGTCGTGGCGTTGGTCACGAATGCCAGCGCCTCCGGCCGCACGAACGTCGATTGGTCGGTGTTGCCGATGAAGTCCGAGGGCGTTCCCGGCGACGGCGGGAAGTTGATCCGCAGGACGTTCTTGTTGTCCAGGTTGACCGCCGCGATGTTGAGGTTGCGGCCGGCGTTCTGCGCCTGGGCGTGCACGGGCGCCGTCGCGGTGAATCCCAACACCGTCGCCAGGACGGCGCCGGCCAGTGTCATCGCGCGCTGCATTGACATAACCTTCCCCTTCATCGCAGCGGATCCGAGGCTGCCAGGCGATCCGCGGGGCGGGGCACTACGGTTGGTTCTTATGGCGCGACCGTGAGCGGAGCCGCGAGTTTATTTATTCGGAGAATCATAACACCGGCGCACCGCGCGAACAACGTGCGCCGGGGCCTGTGCGCGCGGGCCCGCGCGGACGAATTACAAACCGATACTCGCGCTTACAGGCACGGGCAGCGACTGGCACGCAGCGCGACGGAGGGCCGGCTATTGGATACGCCGGTCCGCCGGCGGCTCTCAGTGGCCCGGATGCGTAAACGGCGGTGAGCGGGTTGCGGCGGTGTAACGCTGCGCCTCGCGTGGCCGCCCCCAGCGCTGGTAGAGGGTCTTCAGGTAGCCGCGTGTCAGGTCGCGGTACTGCATCGCGCCCGCGTCCTGGCTGATGATGCCGTAGCTGCGTATCAGGTGCTCTTCGGCCTCGGAATACTGGCCCATGCCGCACAGCGCTGCGCCCTCGATCGAGTCCGCCACGGCCGTCTTCCAGTTGTCCGCCGACAGCGTCCTGCCGAAAATCCCGGCGGCGCCGCGCGCCGAGGCCTGCGCGTCGCTGTATTTACCCGTCGCGACCTGAAGAATTCCGACATGCACCAGGCTGCTGGCGATCTCCGGGTGGTGCGGGCCGAACAGGCGCTGCCGCATCTTGAGCGCCTCCTGGAGGTCCAGGTCGGCCGCTTGGTAGCGGCCGGCCTCGGTAAGCCAGTAACCGAGTCGGTTCAGCAGGCGCGCCACGTCGGGGTTGTCGCCAGTGAACAGCTTGCGGTAGATGGCCAGCGCTTCCTGCTCGGTCTCAAGCGCCGCACTCACGTCGCCGCTCTCGTAGAGGGTGCTCGCCAGTAAGTCCACGGTATTGGCGACGTCCGGGTGCGTCTCCCCGAGCAGTTCGCGCTGCATGTCGAGGGCCTGGCGGAAGGTGGTCGCGGCGGCAGCAGGATTCCCGCGGCGCTCCTGCACCACTCCCAGGTTGTCCAGCATCAGCGCGAGGTCGGGGTGCTTGTCCCCGACCAGCCGCCGTTCCATCGCCAGCGATTCCCGCAGCAGCGTTTCGGAACGCTCATAGTCGCCGCGATCGCGGTACATGAGGCCGAGGTCGTTGAGTGCGTGAGCGTAATCCGGATAGGGCGTCGTGCCCCACAGCGTCCGCTGCATGCCCGTAGCGCGCTCCATGAGCGGGATAGCCTCGTTCAGATTGCGCTGCTGCACCGTCCAGGCCAGCAGCGCCAGGGTGCGCGCGGTGTCCTCGTTCGCCCCCTGGAACGCCTCTTCCTGCAGCGTGAGGGTTTCACGCAGGGTGCGTTCGGCTTCCTGGAATTCCCCGCGGTTCTCCAGCTCGTTGGCGAGCCCGTACAGCGTGCGCGCCAGCGCGGGCACATCGCGCTGCGCTGCAGGCAGCGCGCGCTGCAGGGCGATGGCGCGGCGGTAGGCCTGCTCCGCACCCGGGTAGTCGGCGCGGAAGGAGCGCAGATCGGCCAGGTGACTGAGCGACAGCGCTACTTCGGCCGGTTGCGCAGGCCGCAGACTCTGGCGTTTCTGCGCGGCGGCTTCCAGTAACGGCTGCGCCTGGCGGTACAGCCCGAGGCCCAGGTACACCGTGCCCAGCGTATCCATCAGGGTGGCCTGAACCTGCGGCTGATGAGTGAGCTGCCGGCCGACCCGTGCCGCGCCGCTGTCGAGTACCTCGCGCGCAGTCAGGCTGTTGCCGCGCGCCTCGGTGGGGTCGGAGATGCGGAACAGGTCGACCAGGAACTCAGTGGTCTGGCGCGCGGTTTCCGCCTCGCGCCTGGCGATGACGGTCTGGTGCTTCGCCTGTGAGCGCGCGATGAGCGCCGCGGTGGCGAGCCCGGTCGTGAGCACCATGCCGGCGACGGCTGCTGAGGCGATGGCGAACAGCCGTCGCTGGCGCCGATGCAGCTCCCGCTGGCGCAGGGCATCGAATCCAACCCCGAGGATGCCGGCGATGAGCTTGAGTTTCGCGTTGCCGCGGCCGTCCTTGCCCGGGCGCGCATCGGCGGCGATCGGCTCGGTGCGCCGGCTGCTGAGGCTGCCGTCGGGGTCGAGCTCGAAGCGCAGGGCAGGCGGAAAACACTCCTGCTGGGCCTGCGCGGGGTCGTCGGAGGCGTTGGGTTCGCCGTCGACAATGAAACAGAAAATCCGGTCTGAGCGGCCCAGGCGCTTGAAGGCGAGGATTTCCTCGTTGACCCAGCGCGAGCGCGCCGCGCTTGGCGAACAGATAACGATCTGGCAGCGCGAGCCGGCCAGTGCCGCGTTGAGCGAGTCACCAAGCGTGGTGGAGGTGGCCAGCTCCTCGCGGTCGCGGAAGACCGGCGAGAGCTTGCGGGGCACCGCGCCGCGGGCGGTGACCGTACCTACGATCTGTTTAGGGGGATGGTAGGACTCGAGCGCCCTGTGCAGCCACGACGCCCAGCGCGTATCGCGATGGCTGTAGCTGATGAACGCCCAGTATTTCGGATTCGATGAGTTCAACTGTCATTCTGCGGGCCGGTCGTCCGTGAGAGGAGGCGACTCCTGTCCTTGCGAGTGTGCAGCGCGCGGCTGGCCTCTACAAGCCCCTCCGGCAGGGGCGTCTGCGGGCGGCGGTTTTCCGAGGTTGTCCGGCATGTGGGGTTGGCGTCAGAATGAAGCGTGCCCGGATCGCAAACCTTTCGCCACGACTTTGACCAACAGCAATAACCGCGTCTCGCCGTTCATCGTTGGCGTCTCCGGCCACCGTGACCTGCACCCCGAGTGCCTGCCGCGCCTGCGCGAGGCGACCCAGGGCATTCTGCGTCAGCTGCTGCAGCGTCTGCCGGAGTCCGAGGTGCGGCTCATGGCGGGGATGGCCACGGGGGCGGACCTGCTGGTGGCGCAGGTGGCGCTGGAGATGGGAATCGGTGTGGACGCGATGCTGCCCATGCCCCTGGTGCAGTACGCGTCCGACTTCGATCAGGATTCCTTCGCGCAGCTGAAGACCATCCTCTCGAACCCCGGCGTGCGGTTCATCGAACTGCCGCTCGGCACCCGCGAAGAACAGGCCGCAGCCGCGGCCGGGCTCTCCATGAGAGACGCGCACTATGCGGGCCTGACGCGCACTCTCATCCGCGGCTGCAGCCTGCTGATCACATTGTGGGACGGTGAGCCTTCGCTGCTGCCTGGCGGCACCGCCGACACGGTGCTGCGCTACCTCGACGTACGCACCGACCGCAACAAGGACGACCAGGTGCTGCGCTTCTTCGATGCGGCTCCCGACCAGGACCTGCCGGACAGGCTGGCCTACTGGATCCCCGCGCGGCGGGCGCGGACGGGGCGCACGCCCGTCGGCGGCGAAGCCTGCTTCCTGGCGGGCCTGAGTGACAACGCGCTGGTCAGGCTGCCGCAGCTGCCGCACCGGCTGGACGTGCACCTGAGATCCCTCAACGCCTACAACAAGGAATACCGGCGTTTCGCCAACAGCTGGCGCTGGCCGGGGCCGCCGGACTCGCTGGTCGCGGGGCTGTCGGCCCAGACCAGCATCGACCCGCGCGACCGCAATACCATCGAGCGGATCGACTCGCAGTACGGCAAGGCGGACGGGCTGGCGATCTACTTCCAGAAGCGTTCAGACCAGTTGTTCACCTTCTTCAACCTGGTGGCCTTCGTCATGGGCTTTGCGTACCTGGTGTACGAGAAGTTCCTGCCGACACGCACCATGCTGCTGACTTACGTGCTGATCCTCGGTTCGAGTGCGCTGCTGTACCTGGTGCTGCACGAGCGGCACTGGTTTGCCAAGCATCTGATGTGCCGCGCGCTCGCCGAGACGCTGCGCGTGAAGTTCTACCTGCGCCTGGCCGGCTGCGACCAGAACGTGAACGCCCACGAGGTGCTGTCCCTGTCGGGCATCAACCGCTTCCACGGCTTCGGCTGGATCGGGCACGTACTGGTGGGCCTGGAGTGGCCGCGCATCGAGCTGGAGGCCGCCGCCGGCACCAATGCGCCGGAGAATGGCGTCGACCAGACCTGGATCGAAAACCAGCGACGCTACTTCGTCAGGAAGGTGGCGCAGCTGCACCTCAGTGGCGAGCGCACCAAGTGGGCCAAGCGCTTCCTGTTCGGCACCATCCTGCTGGTGTGCGCCATCCTGCTGGTGCTCGGCAAGGCCGGCGAGGAGCGGGAGCTGCTCGGCGCTTCGGTGCAAACCATACTGACCTTCGGGGTGGGCCTGATGGCCGTGACGCTCGGCTCCTGGGAGCTGCATCAGAACAAGATGGCGACCCGCGAGCTGCTGTGGCAGTACCGCAATCAACTCAAACACTACTCCCGCGCCAGCGCACAGCTGGCTCTCACCGGGGCCGCCGGCCGCCGCCTGGAGATCCTGGCCGAACTGGGCCGGGACTCGCTCATGGAGAGCTACCTGTGGACCATCCACCGCTTCCACCGTGAACACGAGCCGCCGGGCGGGACCGGCACGTGAGCGCCGTGCTGCGCCCGCTGCAGCTGTTCAACCTGCGCCTGCACCACCTGGCGGAGCAGTTGCTCGAGCCGCAGGGCCGCTACGCCGCCGGCTTCGAAAATCTCATCGTGGGCCTGATCGTCTTCAGCGTCGCCTCGATCGGCGTCGAGGCGATGCCACAGGTGCCGCAGTGGCTGCTGACGGTGCTGCGGGTTGCCGAGGTCGTGGTGGTCGCAGTGTTCTCGTTCGAGTACCTGCTGCGCATCGTGGCGGCGCCCAAAAAGCTTGCCTTCATCGTAAGCTTCCAGGGCGTGGTCGATCTGCTGGCCATTGCGCCGTTCTTCCTGATCGGACTGGATGCGCGCTGGCTGCGGGCGCTGCGCCTGCTGCGCCTGCTGCGCCTGCTGAAGCTGCAGACCCACTTCCTGGAGCACACCGTGGCGGAGCGCACCCGCGAGCTCGCGCAGAAGAATGCCGCGCTGCTGGCCGCCCAGGCGCAACTGAAGGCCGAGATCGACCTGGCGCGCGCCATGCAGATAGCGATCCTGCCGGCGGGTTTCCCCGACCGGCCGGGGTGCGAGGCCGCCGCCTGCATGATCCCGGCGACCACCATGGGCGGAGACTTCTACGATTTCATGGAGCTGCCGGGCGGGGAAATCGGACTGGTGATGGCGGATGTTTCGGGCCACGGCGTGCCGGCGGCGTTCTTCATGGCGGTGGCGCGCACCAACCTGCGGGAACTGGCGCCGCACTGCCCCGACCCGGGCACCTGCCTGAACCGCACCAACGAGGTGCTGTGCACGCAAAATCCCATGGACCTGTTCGTGACGGTGTTCTATTGCATGCTCAATACCCACACGGGACTGCTGCGCTATGCGAATGCGGGTCATAATCCCCCCTACCTGAGGCGTGCCGACGGCTCGGTGCATGCCTTGGACGGCGCGGGTGGGCTGGTGCTCGGCGCAATGGCCGACTCCCGTTTCGAAACCCATTCTCTGCAGCTGCTGCCGGGGGACCGCGTGGTGCTGTTCACCGACGGCGTGACCGAGGCCTTCAATTCGACCGACGAGGCCTACGGCGTCGAGCGGCTGATCGCGGAGGTCAAGGCCTACGACAGCGGCGCGGCTTCCGGTCTCATCGATCGCATCCGCAACAGCGTCACGCGCTTCGCCGGCGACGCGCCGCAGTCGGACGACATCGCCCTGTCGGTACTGACATGGAGGGATTCATGAACGTGCGGCTGGAAACGGTGGGGAAGGTGGCGGTGGTGATCCTCGAGGGCCGGCTCGATTTCGCCACGGCCGAGGGCTTTCAGAAGCAGCTCGAGCTGGTGCTGGCCGGGATAGGCTCGGTGCCACCTGCTGTTGTCATCGATTGCGCCGCTCTGCAGTACATCTCGAGTGCCGGGCTGCGGGTGTTGCTGGTAGCCGCGAAGGCCGCGCAGCGTGCGCGAATCGCCTTTTGCCTGTGCTCGCTTACGGCGGCGGTTCGCGACGTCCTGGACGTGAGCGGCTTCAGCCGCATCGTGACGGTATATGCCGACCGCGGTGTGGCACTTGCGCAGGTGCCGCAAGGGTGAGCGGACGCCACGCCACCGTGCCGGGGGAGGTGGCGAGGCTGCCGGAGCTGACTCGCTTCCTGCAGGACTTCTGGACCGCCGAGCGTCTGCCGGCCGCGCAGGCGAGCGCCTTCGAAGTGGCGCTCGAGGAGATCTTTGTCAACTCCGTGACCCACGGGTCGCGCGGCGGGACCCGCGTCCGGGTGGAGGTCTCGCTCGCCGTCGCTGACGGCGGCGTGACCATGACGGTCGAAGACGACGGTCCTCAATTCGATCCGCTCACCCTGCCGCCCCCGGATGTCGACTGCCCCCTGGAGCAGCGCCCCGTCGGGGGCCTCGGCATCCACCTGGTGCGGCGTATGATGGATACGGTCAGCTACCAGCGGGTGGGCGCGCACAACCGGCTGCGGATGACCCGGCGCATCGAGCCTTAACAGACAGATCACAGGCGCAGATGTTCGACATAAGAATGGGGCAGGGGGGTGAAGTGCTGATGAGCGGGCGCCTGGACGCCAGCCAAAGCGATGCTGCGCTCGCGTTCCTCAACGGTATCGCCGCGCCGCGCGAGATCGACCTGGGGGGCCTGGAGTACATCGCCAGTGCCGGGCTGCGCGTGCTGCTGCTGACCCAGAAGCGCGTGCACGCAGCCGGAGGCAGGCTGCGCCTGATCAACGTCAGGCCCCCGGTCCACGACGTATTCCACTATGCCGGCTTCGACAAGATTTTCGACATGAGCCGCGCGCCTTAGGCCCAACTTTTTGGGCCGCAGACTGTACTTGTGAACGGGGACGACGATGCCACGCTGGTCCGGCGCTGCCGGGAGGGGGACCGCCATGCCTTCGAGCTGCTGGTGCTTCGCTACCACAGGCCGGTGTTCAATGCGGCACTGCGGATGCTGCACGATCGCGACGACGCGCGCGACGTGTCCCAGACCACGTTCCTGAAGGCTTACGAACACCTTGGAGATTACGACCCGCGCTACAGGTTCTACAGCTGGATCTACCGCATTGCCCTCAACGAGTCCCTCAACGCCCTCAGCTCCCGCCGCCCCGTGGAGGCGATCAACGGTCGCGAGATCGACGGCAGCCCGGGACCGGAACGGTGCGCCGAGGGTGCCCAGGCGCGGCTGGCGATCGGCGAGGCCCTGATGCACCTGTCACCCGAACTGCGCTCGGTGATCGTGCTGCGGCACCTGATGCAGCTGAGCTACCAGGACATGAGCGACATTCTCCTTGTTCCCGAAAAGACCGTTAAATCGCGGCTGCACACCGCCCGGCAGCTGCTGCGCAGCGAGCTGCTGCCGTACGAGGCGACGAGCTGAAGCATGAGCGATCCACGCCTCACTGAGCTGATCCACGGCGAGATCGACGGGGTACTCGATACTGCCGAACGGGCTGAACTGGCTCGCCAGCTGCTTGCCGACCCGGCCGCGCGGGGCGAGCGGGAGGCGCTGCGCCGCCTGTGCGGACTGCTGGATGGGGCCGGGCAGAGCGACCCTCCCGCCGATCTGCCCGAGCGGATCCTTGCTGCGCTGCCGCCGCAACGTCCGCGCGGCGGGCTGTGGGCGCCGGTGCTGCAGCCTTGGTCCACGGCGCACCGCTGGCGTTACGCCGCGGTCGCCGCCGGCGTCCTGGTTGCAGGCGCGATCGTGTTCACCACCGTTCGGGGACCCGGCGCCCTGGGCGACCTGGCCGGCACCATGGCCGATTCGGGCACGCACACGCCGCTGGACGAGGCGGTGCTGGCACGTGAAGGCGTTTCCGGTCGCGTCGGACTGTACCGCCACCGCCGCGCCCTGCAGGTGAAGCTGCAGATCATGGCCCCGGGGCCGGTGGATGTCCTGGTCACGGCCGGCGGCCAGACCCGCAGGATCAGGGGGCTGGGTGGCCACGCGGGCGGTGCGGCCACCACAATTACCTTGCCCGAGACGCCTGCAGCTCCCACGAGCGTGGACGTGACTGTGTTGATGGCGGGCAGGGAGATCGGGCGCGCGACACTGCGGGCATCCGGCTCGCCCTGACGGGGCCGGCCACCAACTTTTCTGCGAGTAGACAGTACTTAATGCACAAAACAACGACTGAGTTTGCTTTCCGATAACAACTGACACAACCCGGAGGGAATTATTCAATGGCCAGCAAGACAGTATGGATGGCGGGCGGACTCGCCGTAGCAATCGGCGCGGTCGCCTACCTGAGCTATCACGAGGGACCTGCGGGCAAGGATGCTGCCGGAACGATTGTTGAAGCGAAGCGGGCGATAGCGGACAGCGCCAGCTCGGACGGCACGGCCGACGATCGCAGTGCGGACACCCAGGGCAACGCTGGCGACAAGGGGCTCGATGGCAACCGTGGCAACAAGGGACTCGACGGCCAGGGTGGCAACAAGGGACTCGACGGCCAGGGCGGCAACAAAGGACTCGACGGCCAGGGTGGCAACAAGGGTCTCGACGGCCAGGGTGGCAACAAGGGACTCGATGGCCAGGGCGGCAACAAGGCCTTCAATGGACAGGCTGGCAACAAGGGACTCGACGGTCAGGGTGGCAACAAGGCCCTGGATGGCCAGGGCGGCAACAAGGCCTTGAATGGACAGGCCGGCAACAAGGGACTCGACGGCCAGGGTGGCAACAAGGCCCTGGATGGACAGGCTGGCAACAAGGCGCTCGATGGACAGGCTGGCAACAAGGCGCTCAACGGGCAGGCCGGTAACAGGTGATTGGCCCGTAGCACAATAACAACCCTGCCATAGCAGGTTGGTCTGAAAAAGGGGCGGCCCGTCCCAAAGACGGGCCGCCTGGTATTTTTGTATAACGGACTTCAGCGCGCCTTTGGGCGCGGAGCGGGTGCGCGTCTGGCCGCCGGGCTGGCAGTAGCCTGTTGCGCGGTGCAGGTTGCCGCGGCGGATCTGAAGTTCGTCGAGACTCGCGAGTTGCGGATTGTTTACTACGATCCGGCCGAATCCTGGCTCGTTCCCCGCGTCACGCAAAGCATGCTCAGCGCCCTGGCGGCACAGCGCCGCCTCCTGGACTACACCCCCGACGGCCAGGTCAATGTGTTCCTGAGCGATTACACCGATCTCACCAATGCCTCCACAATGACGACGCCGCGCAACAGAGTGACCTTCGAGGTCGCGGCGGCAGGCATTCCCTACGAAACCTTCAACTCCGGTGAACGCTTCGCAGCGCTCTCCGTGCACGAGTCGACGCACCTGGCCGACACCGAGCGCGCCAGCCCCGAGGACCAGCGCTTCCGTCGCTTGTTCCACGGCAAGGTGGACGTGGACAGCACTCACCCGGAGACGCTGCTGTACAGCTATCTGACCACGCCCCGCAATACCGCCCCACGCTGGTACCAGGAAGGCAGCGCGGTGTTTGTCGAGACCTGGTTGATGGGGGGGGTCGGCCGTGCGCAAGGCGGCTACGACGAGATGGTATTCCGGGCGATGGTCCACGATCACGCGAAGTTCTACGATCCCCTCGGGCTGGTGTCGAAGGGCACCGAGATCGACTTCCAGACCGGCGCCAATGCTTATCTGTACGGTACGCGCTTCGCCGATTACCTGGCGCTTACCTACGGACCACAACGGCTGCTGGACTGGTGGCGGCGTGACGCCGCCAGTCGCCGCTACTACGCCGATCAGTTCGAGCAGGTATTTGGGCGTCCCCTCGATGTCGCGTGGCAGCAGTGGGTCGACTTTGAACACAGCTTTCAGGAGCAGAACCTCAGGTCGGTTCACGAGCATCCTGTGACGGGTTACCATGACCTGACAAAGCGCAGCCTCGGCGCCGTCTCGCGTGCCTACCTCTCGGCCGACGGCGCGCACCTGTTTGCGGCGATCAGGTATCCCGGGCAGGTGGCGCATATCGTTTCGATCAGCCGCAACGACGGACGCATCAGGGAGCTCGCCGAGGTCACGGATCCGCGCGGCTATGTCGTGTCCTACCTCGCCTATGATCCCCGCAGTGGCACACTGTTCTACACGACGAACAACACCAACTATCGCAACCTGATGGCGCTTGACCTGCAAACGGGGAAATCGCGCCTGTTGCTCAAGGACGCACGCATTGGCGATATCGTCTTCAATCCCGTTGATCGCTCGCTGTGGGGCCTGCGTCTGACGCGCGGCCGGGTCCAGATGGTGCGAATCCCTTATCCCTATACGACGTGGAAGGGGATATACCTGTTTCCCCCCGGTGAGGTAGCCTCGGACCTGGATCTTTCTCCCGATGGCAAATTGGCGGCATTTTCTGTGGCCGGTCCGGGCCCCCGACCTGGCGCTCCCCGGGTGCGGCAGATGCGGGTTGTGCAGACAGCCACACTCGAGCAGGGCGACGGGTCCCCGCTGCACGCGCTGACCATGGGCGCAGCGGTTCCCGAGAGCTTCGTCTTCTCGAGAGACGGGCGCTACCTCTATGGCAGCAGCTATTACACCGGCGTGTCGAATATTTATCGCTACGAGATCGCCACCGAAAAGCTCGAGGCGGTCAGCAACGCCGAAATCGGCTTTTTCCGGCCGCTGCCGCTGCCGGATCCCTCGAAACTCATCGTGCTGCGCTACGCGGCGACCGGCTTCGAGCCGGCGGAGATCGAGGTGCACCCGACCGAGGATTTGAGCGCGATCAATTTTCTGGGCCAGCAGGTTGCGGAGAAGCATCCGGAAGTCACCCACTGGAGCGCTCAGAATCCCGACACGGTTCCGTACGAGTCGCAGATCGTGCGCCAGGGCCGCTATCAGCGCGCCAAGGTCTCCCTGGATTCACTGTATCCCGTGGTCGAGGGCTTCCAGGACTCGGTGGCGCTCGGGGCGCATGCAAGCTTCAGTGATCCGATTGGCTTTGACTCACTGGACGTCGATTCCAGCTACAGCCCGGATCACGTCCTGGCGGCGAAGAACCGGCTGCACGTCTCAATGAATGCGCGCCACCGCGGCTGGACCGCGGGCGTCGCGTGGAACGGCGCGGATTTCTACGACCTGTTCGGGCCCACCAAGCGGGCGCTCACCGGCTACAACGGCTACCTGGGCTACGACCGCTACTTCACCTTCGATCCCCCGTACACTTTCAAGTTCACCTCGCGGGTGGCGTACTACGGTGGGCTGGATTCCCTGCCGGGCTTCCAGAACGTGCCCTCGCCGTCGAAGAATCTCTTCAAGGCCGACGCCGGGTTTGTCAGTGTCGATGCCCGCCGCTCCCCCGGTGCGGTGGACGACGAAACGGGGAATCGCTGGTCCATCAAGGCGCACGCCTATGGTGCCGCAGGGGCACTGATTCCGAGCCTCACCGCCACCCTGGACCTCGGGTTCCCCCTGCCGCTGGATCATTCCTCCATCTGGCTGCGCACCGGGGCCAGCATCTCCGGCGGATCTCCCGGGAATCCGCTCGCCAACGCCTACCTGGGCGCTTTCGGCAACAATTACGTGGACAACGAGATCAACGGTGGCGCGCAGCGCTACCGCCAGCTGCTGAGCATGCCTGGCTTCTCCCTTGATGCCCTGAGCGGAAAGTCGCTGATCAAGGGTGTATTGGAATGGTGCCTGCCGCCGCTGCGTTTCGAAGGCGTCGGCTCCCCCGGTTTCTACCTGAGCTGGGCGCGCCCGGAACTGTTCTTCAGCGACCTGCAGGCCAACCTCGGCACCTCCGGGCGTCGCTACAGCGCCCGCGACGTGGGCGGCCAGGTGGATTTCCAGTTGCACGTCATGCACCGGCAGCCGATGATGCTGTCGCTCGGGGCCGCGCGCGGGTTCGCGGGTGGCGGGCTGGCCAAGACGGAGTTCATGCTGTCCCTGCAGGTGCTGTAAAGTCCAGTCAGTCATGAACGCCGATTTGCTGATGCGCGCGCCGATCGCGCTGCTGCCCGTGGTCATCTTTCTGGCCGGCCTGGTGCAGCTGGACGGCTACAAGCTGCTGCGCCTGCGCATGATGCTGGCGCTGGTCGCCGCCGGCGCGGTGGCTTCCGGGGCCAGTTACCTGGTCAACAACTTCGCCTTTTCCCACTTCCAGGGCAGCTTCCTCACCTACTCGCGCTTCATCTCGCCCTGGATCGAGGAGTCCCTCAAGGCGGTGCTGCTGGTGTTCCTGATCCGCACCCGCCGTGTGGGCCTGCCGGTGGACGCCGGTATCGCCGGTTTCGCCATCGGGACCGGCTTCGCCCTGATCGAGAACATCTACTACCTCGCCGTGCGCCCCGACACCGACCTGCCCGTGCAGGTGATCCGTGGCTTCGGTACCGCCATCATGCACGGCGGCACCGCCGCGATCCTGGCCATGATCTCCAACACCCTGTACGAGCGGCGGCCCAGCCAGGATATCCGCTTCCTGATTCCCGGCCTGCTGACCGCCATTGCGCTGCATACCGGCTACAACTACCTGCTGGTGCGGCCCGCGCTGGCCACGCTGTCGACTCTGCTGGTGCTGCCGTTCGTAATCCTGCTGGTGTTCGAGCACAGCGAACGCATCCTCAAGCAGTGGCTGGAGGTCGACCTGGATTCGAACGTACGCCTGCTGGAGTCGATCACCGCGGGTGACTTCCTCGGCACCAAATCCGGCAGCTACCTGCAGTCACTGCGCGAACGCTTCCGCGGCGAGCAGCTCGGCGACATGCTCTGTTACCTGCGGCTGCACGGGGAGCTGGCGGTACGCGCCAAGGGGGTACTGCTGTTGCGCGAGAGCGGGGTGGAGGAACCACCCATCGATGCCGAAACGCGCGAAAAACTCAACGAACTCGGCAAGCTGGAGCAGGCCATCGGCAAGACCGGCGTGCTGGCGCTGCGGCCGCTGCTGGTCACCACCGGCAAGGAAATCTGGCAGCTCACGCTGCTGCGCCAGTAGAGTCTCATTCATTCTTGGAGGTATTGCGTGGCTGTCTCACTGTATGACGTAACCGTTCCCGCCTTCACCCTGGGCCTGAACAATCTCGGCGCCATTCTCGACAAGGCGGCGCGCCATGCCGAGGCGAAGAAGGTCGACCCGAAGGTGATGGCGCAGGCGCGCCTGATCCTCGACATGCTGCCGCTGTCATCCCAGGTTCAGATCGCCTGCGACACCGCCAAGGGCGCCGCCGCCCGCCTGGCCGGCGTCACCGCACCGAAGCACGAGGATAATGAGAGTACGCTGGCGGAGCTCTCGGCGCGCGTCACCTGGACCCTGGACTTCCTGAAGACCATCGGACCTAAGCAGCTCGAGGGTGCGCAGACGCGCGAGATCGTGCTGCAGTTCCCGCAGATGACCATGAAGTTCAACGGCCTGGACTACGTGACGAAGTTCGCCCTGCCGAATTTCTACTTCCACCTGACGACGGCCTACGCGGTGTTGCGCAAGAACGGCGTCGAGCTGGGCAAGCGGGATTTTCTCGGGCAGATACAGTGAGGCCGGGGGGGAGTTCGCGCGGCCAGGCCCGGTTCGCGCAGTCGATCGGCGTTCAGCAGTGCGACACTGGTCCAGCACCGATGAGGTCGTAGGTGGTGGCGAAGATGGCCGGTGACACCACCCCGAGGCTGCCATCGCCGTAGTCAACCAGCCAGTCCCCCGCGTGCCCGCGCAGGCGCGATTCACCATCCGCCAGCAGCACCTCGAACGAGCCGGTCATCGGTACCGCCAGGACTTCGTACGGGAGACTCGCGTAGCGCCCGGACTCGCCCGCGGCGGTCGGGGGAACGGGGCGGTACTTGTGAGCGAAGTGGGCATGTGACACGCGCCAGTGCTCCCCCGCCGTGCCGGTCACGATGGCATCGCCGGCGTGGGCGTGCACTTCGCCTTCCAGGCTGTGCACGATGCAGTCCTCGGTGGCAAAGCGCACCTGGATCTCGCGCACCCGCTTGCGCGCCCGCAGTCGGCGCGGCTCGGTGAAAACGTAGTCCGAGTAGCCCGGGTGGCCACTGGAACGGTAGAGCTGAAGCTGATCCGGGTTCAACGGCCAACTCCCCTGCAGTGACGGGAGTGTGAACCTCACCCGGATTGCCCGCAAATCGCTCTGCCAAATGGTTGAGACCAGCGCCTGCCTTCAAGGCAACTGTCGTGCCGGCGCCGCTATGACATGCTCGAACTCATGTGGGTCGTGGTCGGTGTTCTGGCGCTTCTGGTGTTCCTCGGCGCGAGCCTCGTGGTGGTGCTCTACCGGGTCGCAACGCTGGAAGAAGTGTTGCCGACGGATGAGGGTTATCAGTAGACGCGCTTACCGGCCAGCCAGGTCTGCTCGACCCTGATCTTCCAGATGTCGGCCGGCGGGATCCTGAACAGATCCCGATCAACCAGGATGAAGTCCGCCCATTTGCCGGGCTCCAGCGAGCCGATCGAGTTCTCCATATGCTGGGCGTACGCCGCATCCAGCGTGAACGCCCGGAACGCCTGCTCGAGGGTCATGGCCTGCTCGGGGCGCCAGCCGCCGGCCGGGTGACCGGAGTGATCCATGCGGGTCACGGCGGAGTACAGACCAAAGAAGGGATTGGGCGACTCGACCGGGAAGTCGGAGCCGCCGGCGATGCGGGTACCCTGGACCAGGAATGTGTGCCAGGCGTACGCGCCGCGCAGCCGCTGCGCGCCGAGGCGGTCCTGCGCCATGTTCATATCGCTGGTTGCGTGGGTCGGCTGCATGGAGGCAACCAGGTCGAGCTGCCGGAACCGCGGAATGTCGGCAAGGGTCACCACCTGGGCGTGCTCGATGCGGTTGCGCAGCGCCCGGCCACCCACTGCGCCGTATGCCACCTGGAACGCATCCAGCACCTCGCGGTTCGCGGCATCGCCGATGGCATGCACGTTCACCTGGTAGCCAGCCCGCAGGGCCGTCTCGATCTTGCGCTGCATCTGCGCGGGCGTCATGAAGAGCAACCCGCGCTCGGCCGGGGCGTCGGAATAGGGGGCGAGCAGGGCTGCGCCCCGGCTGCCCAGGGCGCCGTCGGCAAACAGTTTGACCGAGCGCACCGTCAGGCGGTCGTCGTCGTAGCCGATCAGCGGTCCGTGTTTCGACAGCAGGGCGAAGTCCGTCCCGGTGTCAGCGATCATGGCGTAGACGCGCACGGTCAGCCGGTCCTCATCGGCGAAGGCGCGCAGCAGGGCAATATCGGCGGCGCTGTCACCCGCGTCAGCGACCGCAGTGAGTCCCACGGCATTCAGCTCACTAATCGCTGCGCCCAGGGCGGCACGCAGTTCGGACCCCGAGGGTTCCGGCACCACCCGGTCGACCAGTTGCATGGCGTTGTCGACCAGCACCCCGCTGGGATCGCCCTTCGGCGTGCGTTCAATGCGTCCGCCCGGCGGGTCGGGCGTGTCGCGGGTGATACCCGCGGCCCGCAGTGCGGCGCTGTTGACCCACACGGCGTGCCCGTCGACGCGCTCGAGTCGCGCCGGGCGGTCCGATACCGCCTGATCCAGATCGCCAGCGACCGGAAAGCGCCCCAACCGCCAGATGACCTGGTTCCAGCCCCCACCCAAGATCCAGGCAGCATCCCGATGCACGGCCGCGTAGCTGCGTATGCGCTGCTGCGCATCCTGCAGGCTTTGAGTGCCTGCGAGTTCGAGGTGGGTACGCTGCAGGCCGAGCGAGCGGATGTGGCCATGCGCGTCGATCAACCCCGGCAGCAGCGTCCCGCTGCCGCCGTCGATGACTTGTGCGCCCGGGTACTCCTGCTGCAGTGCGCGCGGATCGCCCGTCCTCAGGACCTTGCCCCGATCGAAGACCAGGGCGCCAAACTGCTGCAGCCCGGTGGCGGTCAGAGTGTAGCCGTGGACATTTGCGATCAGCGTGGGGGCTGCATCCGCCGCGTTTGCCGCGCCCGTCAGGCCGCTCAGGCCCAGGCACAGCAGCGCATGCGCCAGGATGTTCTTCGGCTTCATCAGGTTTCCTCCGTGGCGCTGCGGTTCGCGCCCGTTCTCAGTATGGGGAAGCGGATTCGTCAGGAAAACGCCGACAGTCCCCTGCAGGTTAACGCGCGGCTGCGCTATCTTAGCGACCTCCAGATAAGCCACAGACCAACAACGATCAGGAAGATCCCGGCAATCATCGCAGCCCGCCTCGGCGCAATTACACCCGCATGTTACGAATCGCCCGAAAGTCACTCGGGGGTGCGGCCGGGTTCACGGACCTGCGAGCTTGCCACGGAACGCTGCCACCCGCTCGCATCCGCACCATCTGCCAGCTCACCACCAACTTGGGCCATGTGGGCGCCCGCATGGCTGAGACGCACTACGCGCGCCCGGCGCCATCCCACCGCTCGGCTGACCCGCGACAACCTCCCGAACCCGACCGACACCCCGGCCCGCAAGCCGCGCAAGGGCACCCTGCGGGGGCGAGTTGACCAACAAATGCAAATTGTAGGTCAACAAGGCGGCAAAGGATCGCTACGGAGTGGAAAGCCTGCGCGGCGCCCGTAAGCAATGGTTGTATGCGGGTTGAAGTCTCATCAAGCGCGCCGGCCCCGGACACAACATCGAGCTTCTGGATGGCAATCCGGTTGCGACGATGTTTCGCGATAGCAATCCCTCAGGGCCGCGCCCCGAGCGCCTGGTAGAGCGCGGCCGTGTCGGTGAGGCGCTGCGCCTGCGCGCGGGTGCGATCGAGCGCCGTGCGCAGCTCCTGGCCCTGGGCGTCGAGCAGCGCCAGCTGGCTCAGCCCGCCGGCGGCATAACGTTCAGCGGCGATGCCGGCGCTGGCGTGGGTACTGCGTTGCGCCGCATCGCGGGCCTGCAGCTCGAGCGCATCCTCCTGCAGCGCGCGCAGCGCATCCGCCACCTGCTGCAGACCCCCGAGCACGGTCTGCCGGTAGCCGGCCAGGGCCGCCTCGTACGCCGCCTCGGCCGAGCGTCGGTGCGCGCGCAGCGCACCCCCGTGGAAAATCGGCTGCGTGATCGCGGCGCTGGCGCTCCAGATGTTCAGCATGTGCGAGAGCGACAGGCCCTCGGGGCCCGTGCTGCCCGAGAGCGTGATCTGCGGATAGAGATTCGCCGTGGCAACGCCAACGTTGGCGCTCGCCTGGTGCAGCAGGGCTTCGGATGCGCGGATATCCGGCCGCTGCTGCGCAAGTTTCGAGGGAAGGGTGAGGGGCAGGTCAGTGGGCAGCGAGAGCGCATCGAGATCCAGCGCCCCGGGGTCGGCCTGCGCGGAGGCAGGTTCGGCCGGCGGGCGACCGCGATAGACCGCGAGGCTGTGATCGGCCTGCGCCAGCGCGGCGCGCAGCGGCGGGAGGCTCGCGCGGGTTGCCTCGACCTGGGCGCGCTCGCTCAGCAGTTCCATCTGCGACACGCCGCCGGCGCGCACGCGCTCTGTCGTGATCTGAAGCTGGCTCGCCTGGTCGGTGAGCAGCGATTCGGTGAGCGCGATCTGCCGGGCGAGTGAGGCGCGCCGCAGCGCCGTCGTCACCACGTTGCCCGCCAGCGTCAGCCGCGCCGCCTCGAGCTCGTAGCGTTGATAGTCAACCGCGGCGGCGAGCCCCTCGAGCGTCCGCCGGCTGGCGCCAAACAGATCGAAGTTGTACGACACGTTCACCTTGCCGCTGTAGAGGGTGAACGGGGGAAAGCTGCGTCCGGCGACGAGGCTGCCCAGGCCGGCGGCGGCGGGATCGGGCTTTTGCCGCGAGGCGCGCAGGCTCGCATCGAGCTGCGGCCACAGCAATGCGCCGGATTCGGAGCGGTAATCCTCCTGCGCCTGCCGCAGCTTCAGGCGCGCCTGCGCCACGGTCGGGCTGTCCTCGAGGGCCTCCTGCACCAGATGATCGAGCAGCGGTGAGCCGAATGCCTGCCACCACTGCGCACTCGGAGAGTCCGCGGCCACGAAGTGTTGTGCGGCGCCGCCGGCTCCCACTGAACCTGCGGTTTGCGCAGGCTGCGGCGCGGGTGTGTAGGTCGAAGTTGCGACCGGGGCGGGTGCGTGAAAGTCGGGGCCGGCCGCGCAGCCGGCGAGCTGCCCTGCCAGGGCAAGTATCCCCGTCACGGTCATATATATGAAGGTGGTGCGCATGGCCTGCCTCCCTCAGTCGAGCGTGCGGCGGTAGAAGCGCACGGCGACCGCCATCACCACGCCCATGAAGATCAGCATCGGCCACACCTGCGGCCAGATGTCGCTGAAGCCCGCGCCCTTGAGCAGAATGGCGCGCACCAGGCGGTTGAAGTAGGTGAGCGGCAGCAGGTTGCCCAGCGTCTGCGCCCAGCCGGGCATGCCGAAGAAGGGAAACATGAACCCAGACAGCAGAATGTTGGGCAAAAAGTAGAAGAATGACAGCTGCACGGCCTGCAGCTGGTTCTGCGCGATCGAGGACAACATGATGCCGACCGCGAGCGTGGCGGCGATGAACAGCAGTGCCGCGCCGTACAGCAGCACGAGGCTGCCGGCGATGGGCACACCGAACAGGTAGCGGGAGGCGAACACGATGATGGTCGCCTGGAACAGCCCGATCGCGACATAGGGGATGATCTTGCCGGTCGTGACCTCGATCGGCAGCACGGGTGTCGCCAGCAGGTTCTCCATGGTGCCGCGCTCGCGCTCGCGCGTGATGGCAAGCCCGGTCATGATCACCATGGTCATGGTGAGGATCACGCCCATGAGCCCCGGCACCACGTTGTACTGGCTGTCGCCTTCCGGGTTGTAGAGCCGGTGCACCTGCACGTCGAAGGCCGCCGGCTTCTGTCCCAGCGGGGCGAGCGGGCCGGTCAGATCTTTGCGCAGTGCCGATTGCGTGATGCCCTGCAATGCGCCGAGCGCGGTGGCCACGGCCACCGGGTCTGTGGCATCGGCCTCCATCAACAGCGAGGGATGCCGGCCCGTGACCAGCTCGCGGGTGAATCCCGCCGGGATGTCGAGCACGAACAGCACCTGGCCCCGCGCGAGCGCGCGGCGACCGGCCGCTTCGTCGGGCAGTGTCTGGCGGATGTCGAAATACCCGGAAGCACCCAGTGCGGCGACGAAGCTGCGCGTGAATTCGCTGCGGTCCGCGGTGATCAGCGCGGTCGGCAGGTGCTTCGGGTCGGTGTTGATGGCGTAGCCGAACAGGGCCATCTGGATGAGCGGAATGCCGACAATCATCGCGAACGTCAGGCGGTCGCGGCGCAGTTGCAGGAATTCCTTGCGCACGATGCCCCACCAGCGGACAGCTGAAAAGTGCGCGAAGCGGTTCATGCCGCCGCGCTCTGTGCGGCCGGGTCGCGGGCGTGGCTCATCAGATAGATGAAGGCGTCCTCGAGCCTGGTGTCGATGCGCTCGATGCGCAGCGCCGGCTGGTCCCGGCCGAGCTTCCCGAGGGTGGCGCCCAGCGCCACCTCGTCGGTGCCACTGACCTGCAGCGCGGTGCCGAAGACCACCGTCTGCGCCACGCCTGGCGCGCCGCGCAGTGCGGCGGAGATGTCCGACGGGGGGTTGCTGCCGCTGACCGACCAGGTGGCGAGACCCAACGAGGCGATGATCTGCGCCGCGGTGCCCTGGGCGAGCAGGGTGCCCCAGGCGATGTAGGCAAGCTTGTGGCAGCGCTCGGCCTCGTCCATGTAGTGGGTGCTGACCAGCACGGAGATGCCCTGCGCCGCCAGGCGGTGCAGCTCCTCCCAGAAATCGCGGCGCGCGCTCGGATCGACGCCGGCGGTCGGTTCATCGAGCAGCAGCAGCTGCGGCTGGTGCAGGAGTGCTGCGGCCAGCGCCAGGCGCTGTTTCCACCCCCCCGAGAGCGTGCCGGCGAGTTGGCCGGCGCGGTCCTGCAGCCCCAGCCCCTCGAGCGCCCGCTCGACCGCCTCGGCGCGGCCCCCCATCTGGTACATGCGCGCGACGAAGTCGAGGTTCTCGCGGATGGTGAGGTCCTCCCAGTAGGAGAAGCGCTGCGTCATGTAGCCGACCTGGCGCTTGATGCGTGCGCTCTCCGTGAGGAGGTCCGCGCCCAGGCAGGTGCCGCTGCCCGAGTCGGGTGTCAGCAGTCCGCACAGCATGCGGATGCAGGTGGTCTTGCCGCTGCCGTTGGGACCCAGGAAGCCGAAGATCTCACCGCGCTCCACGCGCAGCGATACGTCCCTGACCACGTGCTTGTCGCCGAAGTGCTTGTTGAGGCCGTGCACGTCGATCGCGGGCGTCGCGGCGCCCTGCGCCAACGACGACGCCGGTTGCATAGTCCCCGGCGGTGAGTTCATCGCAGCAACACCTGCACCGGCTGACCAGGATGAAGGGTCAGCGCATCGGCGGGCCGCGGACGGGCCTCCACGAGGAACACCAGCTTGGCGCGCGTCTCATTGCTGTAGATCACCGGCGGGGTGTACTCGGCCTGGTCCGACACGAAGCTCAGGGTGGCCGGCACGTCGGCGGCGCAGCCGTCGCAGCGGATGTGGAGCGTGCTGCCGAGCTTCAGTGCGCCGACCGCTGTCTCCGGGACGAAGAAGCGCACCTTGACGTTTTCCGGGGGCAGCAGCCGTACCACCGGGCTGCCAGCCGGCACCCATTCTCCACTGCGGTAGAGGGTGTCGCTGACGAGCCCGCCGTGCGGCGCATGCATGTTCTTCTGGTCGAGACGCCATTGCGCCTGGGCGAGCGCGGCCTGCGCGGCCTGCACCTGGGCCTGCTGCGCCAGGATCTGTTGCTGCCGGCCCGGCAGGCGTGCCACCTCGAGCTGACTTTCGAGCTCGCGCACCTTCGCGGCGCTCGAGCGGGCCGTGGCGCGCGAGTCATCCAGCTGGCTGTGCGGGATGCCTCCGGCCCGGAACTGCGTCTCGTCGCGGGCGAGCGCCGCCGCGGCGCGGCTGGCCTCGGCGCGCGCCTGCTCGAGCTGCGCTGCCGTGACCGCGACCTCGGGGCGGCGCCTGCCGAGCAGCAGGTCGGCGTGCTGCGCCTGCGCGGCGTCCAACTGGTGCTGCGCCTGGTTCACCGCGTCGGACTCACTTTGCGCCTCGAGGGTGAACAGGAGGTCGCCGGCGGCAACCGACTGTCCGCGCACCACGGCGAGCCGGCTCAGCTGGCCGGCCTGTGAGGAGGCGACATACACATACTCGCCCTCGACGTAGCCCTGGTAGACGTCCCGGGCGGTGCGCGAGCAGCCGCCAAGCGTCAGTGTCGCGGCGCACAGGGCAACAAACATCGCACCGAACAGGCCGATTCGCGAGCGCGTGGGGCGCCGGTCCTGCAGCTCTCGTTTCATGAGGTTCTCCCGTGCTTCCGGCCCGCGCCGGGAGCCGCGCGTGCGCCCGACCCCTGCAGGCCACGCATAAGTAGCGCCGCGACGTGCCGCTGCAACACTTCAGGCCCGAGCTGCAGCTGCGGATTGACGCGCCGCCAGGTTTTGGCGGTGGCCTGTGGCAGCATCACCAACGCCAGGAGGGAAATGAAGATGAGGGAGGGCTCGATGTCGGGATTCAGCTCGCCGCGCGCCTGGCCCGCGGCCATGACGGCGCTGAACTGGGCGACCCGCTGCATCGGCACCCGGCGCAACACCTGTTCGCGCAGCAGGCCGCCCTCGTTGACCACCTCGCGCAGCCACAGCGAGGGCAGGGCGGGCATCTGCCCCGTGACCTCCAGCAGGCGGCCCATGACCCGCTCGGCGAGCGCCAGCGGTGCCATACTCTCCGGGCCGTCCTGGTCCCAGACGTAGTTGAAACGTGGGGCGAGGCGCTCCTCGACCAGCGCCTCGAGCAGCCGCTCGCGGGTGTCGAACCAGTAGTGGACCATCGCAGCGGTCACGCCCGCCGCCGCGCCAATTTGCGCGACCGTGGTGTTGGCGATGCCGCGCTCGGCGAACAGCGCCACCGCCGCATCCAGCAGCTGGCCGCGGGCATCGGAGTCGGGCCGGCGGGCGCGGCGTCCGGGGGTGGAGCGGGATCTGGGTTTGGGCATGTCAGTAAATTAATTAAATGATCAGTTAATGTCAAGTGTAGAAGAAGAACGCCCAATCCGGTCATGATCGCTGCGGCGCGGATTGCTACCACGCCGACGGTGAGTTGAGTCCAAGCCTGCGCTCCAACGTGCCAGACGGTGCTTCAAGGGCACCGTACCTCGCGATCTTGTAGCGACCGTCTTATCAGGGCAAATACTCCCTTCGCCGCGAAACCGGGATGGCATACTGCGGCTGTCTGACGCGGCTCGCCAAACAAGAAGAAGACGCTGGAGAGACAGATGAACCTTGCGCACACCCGGTATGTACTGGCCGGCTTCTTTGTATTCTTGTTGGCGGCATGTGGCGGCGGTGGCGGCGGAGGGGGCGCGACGGCCGTGTCTGTTGACAAAGCGTCGGTAGCCGTCTCAGCGAGCGTCGTGGACGCCACGGTTGGCACTCCGACCGTGACGTTGACTATCAGTAATGCAACGGGTGGCAGTTATTACGTTTCCGGTGCAACAAGCCACAACGGAGTGGCCACCCTATCCCCTGGCATTTTCTCCGCGACTAGCGCGGTAGTCCAAATCCATCTCAAGACGCCTTACACGCTGGCGCCTGCCACATACACGGACTCCGTTCAACTGGCGGTCTGCACCGACCAGGCTTGCACCCAGCAGATCTCCGGCAGCCCCGTTACCGTTAAGGTCAGTTACACCGTCAACCCGGCGCCTGCAGGCGCCCAGCCCGCCATGACCGTGTCCACCAATGCGCTGTCCCTGCAGGCCCTTCCGGGCGGCGCCGCGCCGCCCGCCGGCTTCAGCGTGGCGATCGCCAATGCGCCCAGCTTCGCGCTCACCGCCAAAGTCACGCAGACCTCGAATGCGGTGGTCTCAGCCACGATTGACCCGCCAACCCCGATCTGGAACACCCCGCCGCAGGGGGGGTTCGGTGTGGACATCACCCTGAAGTCGCCCAGTCAGTTGCCGGCCGGCGTCTACAAGGATCAGGTGACCGTGGTGCTCTGCCTCGACCCGGCGTGCGTCAATCCTCTGGCCGGCAGCCCCCAGACAATCACGATCGCCTACGTCATCGGCAACAGCGTCCCCGGAGCCTATACGGTCAGCCAGGTTGCGGTGGAGGCCGTCGATCTGGTCGCCGACGGCACGCGAGGTCTGCTCTATGCTGCGGTACCCGCAAGTGCCGCTGCCCATCCCAGCTCGATAGCCGTCATTGATCCGGTGAATGCGGTGATCACGTCATATGTGGCCATGGGGTTTGACCCCGGGAAGCTGGCCCTGTCAGCTGACGGGGGCTACCTCTATGTCGGGGAGCACAACGGGCCGCGCATTGCGCGCCTAGTGCTTCCCGGTATGACCCTGGATGCCACGATCACCCTGGCGAACGACGCACACGGACAGGTGACCTGGCCGATCGACATCAAAGTCCAACCCGGATCGCCCAAGACCATCGCGGTGGCGCGCGACTTCAAGAATGATACGCAGGCTCAAGGAGACGGCGTTGTCATCTACGATGACACCGTCCCCCGTGCGCAAATCGCGGGCCTGGACGCGCAAGGCAATGCGAACCAGGCCATAGGCTGGTTAAGCTGGGGCAGCAGCGCAGCGACCCTGTATGGCTCGGGATTCGGTGAAATTGCTACATTGGCTGTCAGCGCGTCCGGCGCCCAGGTCAGCGCGTCAGCCACACCGGGGAACGTTGGCAGGATTCAGTACATCGGCGGAGTCATTTATGCCGACAGCGGCGCGCTGCTGGATCCCACGACCCTCATGGCATCGGCAGTGCTTCCGGCGCCGAGCTACCCGGCCATTGCGGTCACTGCAGACGGCTCGATCAAGCGCGTGTACAAGATCACAACTACAGGTGGCGTTGGGACGTATTTGAATCAGTATGACGCCGATACACTGGCGCTACAGGGACACGCGCTGATTCTGGGCGTCTATAACCAATACCTGGTCGAATCGGATTTCATGCGCTGGGGCAGCAATGGACTCGCCTTCCTGGCCACTAGTCAACAGGCTGCCATCAACGCGCCGAATGATCAGATCGTGCTGATCTCAGGGCCGTTTGTGGTGCAGTGAGGCCTCGACGCCCGCTGCAGGATCATGGTGTCTGCGTGAGCGAAACGTCAGCCAGGCTTCCTCGGGCGTGGTTTCACGCCGCGATTGGCAGATTCTTGGAGATGGACCCAAGCACAGTCCTCGGTCATCTAACCAAGAACTCAGATAACGACATAGTCCCGGCACAGATCGAGGCGTGGGCCCATCAGATCGCTTTCCTGAAGGCGAGGGTAATGGGTCTTTCCGGGTCCGTTTTCCTCGAATTCAACATCCCTCGAATGGGGCGAAGAATCGACGCAGTACTGTTGATCGACGCCGTGATATTTGTCGTGGAATTTAAGGTTGGCGAGACTCGGTTCGAGCGCAGCGCAATTGATCAGGTTTGGGACTACGCTCTGGACCTAAAGAACTTTCATGAAGCGAGTCACACAGCTTCGATCGTACCGCTCTTGGTCGCTACGGAGGCAACGACGTCAGCAGAAATCAATCTCCAGTTTGCGCCGGATCAGGTATGCCGCCCGATACGGGTTTCGGGCGAGACCTTTCGTGCCGCAATCGACCGAGCGTTGCAGTATGTGGCCGGCCAGACAATTAACCAACAGGGGTGGCCCGAGGCGCAGTACAGACCAACTCCAACAATTGTAGAGGCCGCGCGCGCGCTTTACGCGCAGCACTCAGTCGACGCAATCGCTCGCAATGATGCCGGTGCGATCAACCTCCGTGTGACGTCGGTGAGGATCGAGCAGTTGGTGGATAAAGCGAAAGCTGGCGGCAAAAAGATCATTTGCTTTGTGACTGGCGTGCCAGGAGCTGGAAAGACGCTCGTGGGGCTGAATATTGCTACGCAGCGCCGTGACGAAACTGAGCCCACCCACGCAGTATTCCTGTCCGGAAATGGACCCTTGGTAGCGGTATTGCGAGAGGCCCTAACTCGAGATGAATTAGCGAGAAGAAGGGCAGCGGGGATCAGGGCCAAGAAAGACGGGGTTGCGAATCCTGTTAAGGCCTTCATACAGAACGTACATCACTTTCGCGACGAGGCGTTGCGCGACCCAGGTCCCCCGGCCGATCACGTCGTCATCTTTGACGAAGCTCAGCGCGCCTGGAACGCTCGGAAGACTTCGAGCTTCATGATGCGCCGAAAGAACCAACTGGATTTCAGACACTCCGAGCCTGCATTCTTGCTTTCTTATCTTGATAGGCACAAGGACTGGGCCGTGGTGGTCTGCCTCGTTGGCGGCGGCCAGGAGATTCACACGGGCGAGGCCGGAATTGGAGAGTGGCTCGCGGCGCTGCGGGGAGGCTTTCCTCAATGGGAGGCCTACCTTTCACCGCATTTGACGGATAGCGAATATGCGGTTGGGGACTTGGATATCGCCGATGGGCTGCACAACGTGCACTTGGACGAATGTCTGCATCTTGCTGTTTCGATGCGATCCTTTCGAGCCGAAGGCGTATCCGGGTTCGTGAAGGCGCTGCTGGATTGCGAAACGAAGCGCGCACGCGCGACGTTCGCGGGGCTCACGCGCTATCCAGTGGCTCTTACACGCGACTTGCGTCGTGCGCGAGATTGGGTTCGCAGCCGCGCACGTGGCTCGGAGCGCTACGGACTTCTTGCCTCGTCAAAGGCGATGAGGCTGAAGCCGTATGCTGTTGACGTTCGTGTCGCGGTTGACCCCGTGCACTGGTTTCTTAATGGACCTGACGATACGCGGTCGAGTTATTACCTGGAGGATTGCGCCACCGAGTTTCAGGTCCAGGGTCTGGAGCTTGACTGGGCATGCGTTACTTGGGACGGCGACCTGCGATTTCGAGATTCGCGATGGACCTTCAACGATTTCAGAGGTAACCGCTGGCAGAGCATTCGCAGTGCGGAGAATCAAAGCTATCTTCGAAACGCGTACCGGGTTCTCCTGACGCGAGCGAGACAAGGAATGGTCCTGTTCATTCCTCCAGGGGACTCGTCTGATCCGACTCGGCTCCCCGAGTTCTACGATGAAACGTACCGTTATCTAGTAGATCTGGGCGTCCCCGTACTGACCTAGCGCGGGCAGTTGAGGAGACCTAACCTTTTGTTTTTATTGGCGCTCCCTACGGGATTCGAACCCGTGTTACAGCCTTGAGAGGGCCTTCATTGGGGGTGCCACTGTTCACGCTTGTCTGCACGAATATCCTATAAAAATAGGCATTCTGTTCAATTCCGTCTAAGATAGGACTTGTCCGGTTCAACCTGGAAAGTTACCTAAAGTTACCTAAGCCCGGTTAGAGCCTTGTCGAGGCTGCAGCGGGGCGGGCACCCCCCAAAAGGGGACGGAGGGCAGGCAGGTGGCAAGACTTCGGCGCGACGCGCGGATCGAGACGCGGGATGCCCGAGCCCGGCTCCCCTTGAGCCAGGACAATACAGCGTACTGGCGGGTGGTTGAGCCGGGGCTTGCCGTCGGTTACTACAAGGGGACGCAAGGTGGCACCTGGTATGTCCGCAGCCGCCAGGGCGCGCGCTACATCAAGGCCCGCCTGGGGATCGCTGATGACTTCTCCGACTCCGACGGGACAAACGTGTTGTCCTTCGCCGAGGCGCAGCGCAGGGCGCTCGGCACCTCGGCGTCGGGGGAGCTGAAACCACGCAACGAGCGGCACTACACGGTCGCCCAGGCGGTCGTGGACTATGTCGAGCACCTGAAGGTGCGGGCCAAGAGCTGGGCGGACACGGAGCAGAAGCTGCGCGTACACGTGCTGCCGAAGCTGGGTGGGCTGAAGCTTACGGAGCTGACACCCGAGCTCATTCGCCGCTGGCGCGATGGGGTGACGCGGGCGGCGCGCGACCGGGGCGGGGCGCGCGGCGCGCCGAGGCGCAGCGCGGCACCGGGCGCGATCTCGGCCGCGGAGGCGGCGCGGGCAGGAGGTGGCCCGGGCGCGGGAGGCGGGCCGGGCGCGGGAGGCGGGCCGGGCGCGGGAGCAGGGCAGCGGGCGGGTGCATCGGCCGCCGATGAGGCCGACCAGCAGCGCCGCCGGCAGGCCACCGCCAACCGGGTGTTCAATGCGCTGCGCGCCGCGCTCAACCATGCCTGGCGCGAGGGTCACACGGAGTCCGACCAGGCCTGGCGGCGGGTGCCGGCGTTCCGCAAGGTGGATGCGCCCGTGATCCGTTTCCTGACGACCGAGGAGGCGCAGCGCCTGGTCAATGCAAGCGATGCGGAGTTCCGCCCGGTCATCCGCGCCGCGCTGTTCACGGGCTGCCGGTATGGGGAACTGTGCGCGCTGAAGGTCGGTGATGCGGACCTGGAGAACGCCACGCTGACCATCCGCATGGCCAAGGGCGGCCGGCCGCGTCATGTGTATCTCAACACCGAGGGGGTGGAGTTTTTCGACGCACTCACGGTGGGCCGCAAGCGGGAGGAGACGCTGTTCCTGCATGCCGACGGCTCGCCCTTCAGCACCTCGCACCAGCACCGCCCGATGCGGGACGCCTGCCGCAACGCCCAGATCGACCCGCCGGTGTCCTTCCATATCCTGCGGCACAGCTACGCGAGCCTCTTGACCAAGGCCGGCGTGCCGCTGCAGGTCGTCGCCACCGCCTTAGGGCACGCGGACGCCCGTATGACCGAGAAACACTACGCGCACCTGGCGCCGTCGCACGTCGCACAGTTGATCCGCGATAACCTCCCGAGCCTCACCGACACCCCGCCGCGCAAGCCGCGCAAAGTTACCCGGCTGCGGGGGTGAGCTCAGTTCTTGCGTTGCGGGCATGTATTTATTTTGATACACTCCTTCTGTGGTTGACCCGAAGCTCCGCGTCCGGTTCTTCCGCACCCTCCAGGGGAACGAACTGCCGGCCGGGGAACTCGATACGGCGCTGAAACGCAGGAAGCAGCTCGTTCAGGCGGAGGTGAGCGATGGCACGGCGAAAGCGAAACCCCCACGTCGGAAGTGACTTCGAGGACTTCCTGGCCGAGGAAGGCCAGCTGGAAGCGGCGACGGCTGTCGCGATCAAACGCGTACTGGCCTGGCAGATTGCCAAGGCGATGAAGGACGCGCACGTCTCTCAAGCCGAACTCGCCCGCCGCATGAAGACCAGCCGGGCCGTGATTCACCGCCTGCTCAATGTCGACGATCCCTCGGTGACCCTGTCGACCATCAGCCGCGCGGCGGCGGCGCTCGGCCGGACTGTGCGCGTCCAGCTGGCAGCTGCGTAAAATCGATGACCCGCGTGACCGTCCAGCTCAGTGACCGGGAGATCCAGGCGCTCAAGGAGCGCACCGGCAAGCGCAGTGCGGCGGCGGCGCTGAAGGAGTGGGCCGCGCGGGCAAAACCGGGTCGGTCAGCTGCCGAACTGCGCCACGCCCTGCGGAAGTCGTTGAAGCAAGAGGCTACCGGTGAGGGACGACGATTGGCCAGCGGGGAAGGGGCGATTCGTTGGCTTGAGAGCTGATCTCTGCCTTCAGGGGCCGGCCGCTCGGAATCCGTGCCACAATCACCAGGCATGAAGCCCGGGCGCAACGATCCCTGTCCGTGTGGCAGCGGCAGGAAGTACAAGCATTGCTGCCTCGCTGAGCCGGCCACTATCGGCGATCTCGGCGCACAGACTTGGCGGCGCATGCGCGCGGCCCGCGACGGTTTCGCGGCTGACATGCTCGGCTTCGTCACCCGCTCCTATGGCGCAGACGTCGTCCGACAGGCCTGGTTCGAGTTTACCCTCGGCCGCGAGGAGCAGTTTGCGGCCGGCCATCCCAACACCGAGCTCTTTTTCTCCTGGCTGTTCCACGTATGGGTGCCGCAGGTGCACAAGGGCAACGTGATTACCGACACGACCCTGTTCGGTGTGCCACCGTCGCAGGCATACCTCGACCGGCGTGGTGCGCGTCTGAATCCGCTGCTGAAGCGCTACCTCGAAGCGTGTCTCGCCACGCCGTTCGCGTTCCACGAGATCTGCGATTGCTGGCCGGGAGCCGGCTTCACCACGCGGAACGTGTTCACAGGAAGGGAGCTCGAGGTCCGCGAGCGCTCGGCCTCGGCCACTCTCGCCCGAGGCGACATCGTCTTCGGCCAGATCGTCGCGGTCTCCGGCATCGCGATGGTCGAGGCCCTCGGATCTTACGCGCTGCCTCCGAGTTACAAGACCCATCTGGTCCAGGTCCGCAGCCGACCGGAGCTCCAGCACGCGAGTGATCTGGCGCTGCGCACTCTGTACCTCTCGCTCGCGGACGCCTATGTCAATCCGCCGCCGCCCCGGCTCCACAACACGGATGGGGACCCGCTCGAGCCGCGCACCCTGTACTTCGAGATCGATTCCGCACCGGCGGCATTCGAGGCACTCGCACCGCTCGCGCTGGGCAGCCCGCGCGAGGAGTTGCTGGCGGAGGCGAAGTTCGATGCGAAGGGCGCGGTAATCGAGGCCGAGATCCCCTGGATTCGTCGCAACGGTCCGAAGCACGACCTCGAGACGGTGGTTCTGGGACATTTTCACATTGCCGCTCGCAAGCTGAAGGTCGAGGTCAACTCGTTGGCCCGTGCCCGCACTGTCCGCGCTCTGGTGGCCGAGACTCCCGGGCTCAACGCGCGCTACCTGCGAACGCGCAAGCACACTCTCGATCTCAGGCGCGCCGCCGGGCGTCCTGCGGCAGGCGCCGGATTTCGGCCTCGGGATGACGAGCAGGAAGAGCTCCTCAAGCATCCTGAAGTGCGCGCAAAGCTTGAGCAGCTGCAGCGTCGCCACTATGAGAACTGGCCCGAGGTCGCGCTCCCGGCCCTTAACAACAAGACGCCGCTCGAGGCCGTTCGGGATCCTGACGGCCGCGAAATGGTCGACGCCCTCATCACGCAATTCGAGCGCGATGCCGCGCGCATGCCGGTTCCGCCGGACCCGGCAGTGTTCGGCGGCCTGCGTCGTCGGCTGGGGCTGTAGCGTCGCTGGCCGGAAAGAGCACCACGCGCACCTGGCGCCGTCCCACCGCGCAGCTCATCCGCGACAACCTCCCGAGCTTCACCGACACCCCGCCCCGCAAGCCGCGCAAAGTCACCCGCCTGCGGGGATAGAGCTCCCCGCGCCGGGTGGCGGACGCCGGAATTCTGGAGTGGTTAAAGCCACTCGCGTGGTGAAAACTAGGGTGGCTATAACCACCCATTATGATACTATACAGGTGGCTATAGCCACCTGAGATGTAAGCCATGAAGACCCCGGCGAGACTCCTATCCCTCGAGCAGTTCGACAAGGATCTGCCACGATTGCGGCAGAGTGCTGCACTCCTGGAACGCGGTGCGCCGCGCGAAGGCTGGGTGCGAAGCCTCCGCCAGTCACTGGGTATGTCCATGCGCTCCTTTTCCCGGCGCATCGGTTTCAAGGAACCCGCCAGTGTCAAAGAACTGGAGCGCAACGAGCGGGCTGGCACCATCACGCTGCAAACGCTGAAGCGCGCAGCCGAGGCGCTGGATGCCGACCTCGTCTACGCGATCGTGCCCCGCAAGGCGCTGCGCGAGACGGTGCGCGCGCGCGCGCGTGAGGTAGCACGCGCGCGCGTAGCACCCATTGCGAAATCCATGGCATTGGAAGCGCAGGGACTCACCGCGGCACAGATCGATCGGCAGATCAGGGAACTCGCCCGCGAACTGGAACAGAAGCCGGAAACGCTGTGGCGCTGACGGGCAAGCCCGTTGTGGGCGAGACGCCGCTCACCGCGGACGATCTGCGGGGACTGAAACTCCCGCTCGTCCGCACGCGCCGGCAACTCGACCAGGTCGAGGCGGCCAACATCCTGGTGGGCCAGCAATGGGCCCTGCGCTCCCGGCGCGCGCTTGCCGGGCCGCTGATGCGTTTGTGCCGTAGAGTCTGACCCCAGTCTTCGGAGAGCCCCGATGTTCGAACAAGAGTTTGCGAGCGTTCCGGCGAATCCACCGCGGACCGGCATGCTTCCCGGGATGCGGATCAAGAGCGCCATTCCCAGATCCACACTGGTTCTGCTGTTGGCATTAGTGGCCCTCTTTGCCCTCATGCCGCTCTCCATGCTGAGCATGGACCCGAGAGCCAGGCTGCAATTCGGTCCAAGCGCAACCGCACAGGGGCGAGTGTTGTCCCTGGCTGACGCGTCCGGCTGCAGGGGCTCCGATGCCCGGAGCATCGTTTATTCCTTCTCATCCGAGCCAGGGAAGGAGTTCCGTGGCGTTGCCGTGGTGTGCGACGGTGCACCGTACTACTCGGTGAGCGTGGGCGACACGATTCCGGTTCGCTATCTCGAGCGTGATCCGGCCGTAAACAACATCGCTGGGGGCGGGAGCAATGAGCCCCCGATCTTCCTCTTCATGATCTTTCCGTTGCTCTTCGTGCTGATATTTTCACCGCTGTACTTTCCGCAGCTTCGTGAGGTCATGCGGGCCCGAAAACTCTACAAGAGGGGGACCCTCATCCAGGGCCAGGTTGTCTTCGTGACGAAGCGTAATACCGCCACCTGGCCCGGCTGGCCCGGAAGCAGCACCGCGGATGTCTATGTTTCTTATCCGTCGCAGAGCGGCGCGCGAACCGAGACGGTGGTCTGGTGCGCAAACGACTGGCTGATCAACCAGCTCGTGCCCGGCGCACCTGTGCACGTCTTGCTGCCACCTGGAGGATCGACAAAGGGTGCGCTGCTCGAGGCGTTCATCCGCTGAAGACAGCAGGGCGGGCTTGCCGCTTGCTGATTGTGCCACGCCGTTCTCGCCGTCAAGGCCTGCGCGCGGGCCGAAACGGCCCGTGCTCGCGAGCGCCTGCGGCGGCCTTGACGGCTGCGCTGCGGCGTGGCGGCAGGGCCGCGGGCAATCCCGCCCCAGGCCGCTGAAGCGATCGCGCACCGCGCAGTCTCTGTCCGGCGCCTGATCACCACTGGAGGTATCAGACCATGGCTCCCAACGCTCCCACGCCGACATCGGCGCCAACACATCCGTCCCTTTCTCGCCGTCTTAAAGTGTCCTACGGGCCGCACAGCGTGCGTGACCCGGAGGGCCGCCCGGCGCTGACCCCGTTCCTGCGGCTGCAGGGTGCCTGGCTCGAGCGCGCCGGCTTTTCCATTGGCGCCCCGGTCAGGGTACGGGTAAGCACAGGCCGGTTGATCATCGAGGCGCTCGCGCCCGAGACGCAGTGCTCGCCGCGCTGATGGGGTCAGGGGTGGCACCCGCCGGCTGGCGGGCGGCACTCAACAGCGGCTTCCAGTGGCCGCCGGGGCGCATCACCGTCAACCTGGCGCCCGCCGACCTCCCCAAGGACGGCGGCCGCTTCGACCTGCCGATCGCACTCGCCATCCTGGCCGCCACCTGCCAGATTCCCTCACATCCTCTGATACCGTATGAGTTCTACGGCGAACTCTCGCTCGGCGGAGAGCTACGCGCCGTGCGTGGCCTGCTGTCGGCCCTCTGCCAGGCGACGCTGGAGCAACACCGGGTCATCCTGCCGCGCGGCAATCGGGAGGAGGCCGGCCGCATTTCCGGCGCGAGAGTCGTCGCCGCCGCCAACCTCAACGAAGTCGTCAGTCACTTAAACGGCGACCGCCCGCTGCCGGAAGTGCAGGGCGCCGCGCCCGACATACCCGAGGCCCACTACCCGGACCTGGCCGACGTGCGCGGTCAGCCCGACGCCCGCCGCGCGCTCGAGATCGCCGCCGGCGGCGCCCACAGCCTCCTGCTGTTGGGACCACCCGGCGCCGGCAAGTCGATGCTCGCGCATCGCCTGCCGGGACTGCTGCCGCCGCTCACGCCCACCGAAGCGCTCGAGAGCGCGATCATCGCCTCCACCAGCTCACGCGGCTTCAAGGACCAGGACTGGAGCCGCCGCCCGTTCCGGGCGCCTCACCACACCAGCTCCGCCGCCGCCCTGGTCGGCGGCGGCGTGCCGCCGGGCCCCGGCGAGATCTCCCTCGCCCATCACGGCGTGCTGTTCCTGGACGAGCTGCTGGAGTTCGACCGCGAGGCGCTGGAGGCGCTGCGCGAGCCACTGGAGTCCGGCCGGATCTCGATCTCGCGCGCCGCCTGGCAGAGCGAGTTCCCGGCGCGCTTCCAACTCATCGCCGCCATGAACCCCTGTCCCTGCGGCCACCACGGCGACGGCAGCCGGCGCTGCCGCTGCAGCGCACTCACCATCCAACGCTATCGCGCGCGACTCTCCGGTCCCTTGCTCGACCGGCTGGACCTGCAGGTTCTTGTGCCGCCGGCGGCCGTCTCAACACTCCTGGATCCGCACCGCGTCAGCGAGTCCAGCGCAGTGGTGCGCCTGCGGGTCGCCCGCGCTCGTGCGCGGCAGCTCGAGCGCCAGGGCGTGCTCAACAGCGCCCTCGCCGACGCCGGGCTCGAGCGTCACGCGGCGCCCGACCGCCCGATCCGCGACCTGCTGGAATTCACCGCGGCGCGCTTCAACCTGTCTGCCCGCGGCTGTGGGCGGACGCTCCGCGTCGCGCGCACCGTCGCCGACCTCACCGCCAGCGCCCGGGTGACGGTTGAACACGTCAGCGAAGCCCTGCGCTTCCGTCAGCTCGACGAAGCGGGCAAGAGCGCCGGACTCCCTGGTCTCCCAGCAGGCGCACCAGGCGAGGCGCATCCGCGTCCGGGCGTCCACTGATATTGCCGCGAAGGCAAGATAGGGTGTACTTAGCCGCTGCCGATCAGCAGCTCCCGCACAATTTCTACGCACTCGTCAAAGCTGCGGCGGTAGTCGAGGATGGTCAAGTGCCGGAAACTCTCGCGCAGAAGGAGCTCATCGCGCGAGATGCGGCCGAGTATCGCTTCGCGCCGATCGTGCAGGATGGGTCTGATTTCATCCAGGGCGGCGGGCTCGCGTTCCGCCACGAGCGCCAGATCGAAAATATCGCGTGCGGTGAATTGCTCGCCGCGGTGCCAAACCTTCTTGCCTACGATCTCGGTGGAGGTTTCAACCAGAATCGGGTGGTCAAGGACCAGCTCCTGAAGCGCTGGGGTTTGAGTTAGCGGAGGCGCCGCGACGAAGTCGACTTCGCCTTCCGGAAAGACCAGCTTCACCGAATTGTGATCCTCAACATAGTGGGTGGTAAGGGACGCCGCGGCGCCACTCAACCGCGGCGTCAAATAGCCGATGAACTGCGGGTCGTTGATGAAGATGTCGACATCCTTGCTGTAGCGATGCCGGTAACGCCGCATTAGGACCGTGCCCCCGCCGAAGGTCCATTCCTTCACGGGCAGGCCCAGGTTTCCCGCGTCCTCGATGAGTACGAGGGCGCGGCGAAACAGGCTCTCCCAGGCGTTCAGGTCTTCGACCATTTGTCAGCGCTCGCAGGCAAGCCAACCGCTGCGGCCAGTTTGCTCAGGTTCCTTTCCACCTTGCCCGGTGGGGTGGCACTGCTCAACTGCTCCACCAGGGCCTTGAGGAGGGCCGGGTTTGCCTCCTCCAGAAGCGTACGTATGTGAGGACGCCGGCTGGCAGGCACCTTTCCGGTGAGGAGCGCCCGCCGCAACTCGTCTCCAGTGAGGGCTGTCTTGAAGCTCACGCTCGCCGAGGTGGCCGCCAGGCGCAGGTAGTTGCTTTGCCCGCTATCGGTCGCGGCCTCGACCGCGAGGCTCAGCCCGAGCTCGTGGAGTATTGCTTGCACTTTGCAGATACCCAGGTCCGTGACGAGCCCGTTTTCTAGCCTGTTGAGCGTCGTGCGAGTGAGATGAGCCTTCTGCGCCAGCTGAGCCTGGGTGAAGCCGCGGGCCTGCCTGGCACGGCGGATTTCGTAACCGAGTTGGGTAAGGTCTTGATGCATACCTAGAATGTTAAATATATATCACATTACAGGTAATTGATAGGTAATTAATGATACTAATAGTATACTATGTCGCTATAGTGCTTTAAGAGAGCAATTCACATGCCCACGATAGAAGTCGATTTTGACGTCTTCAAAGCCCTGACCGCACGGCGCCCCGCGGAGAATGTCTCCGAAAACGATGTGCTGCGCGAGTTGCTGCATCTGCCGCGTAGCGCCTCGGGGTCCGCGCTTCCTGCCCGTCCGGCTCCCGATGATTGGGTGACCAAAGGTGTGCGGTTACCCGCGGGGAGCGAATTGCGCGCCACGTACAAAGGCCAGACCTATCTCGCGCGCGTCGCGGCCGGCGCCCTGGTCCTCAACGGCAAGCGTTTTGACAGTCTTTCCGCTGCGGCAATGAGTGTTACTCAGCACCCGGTCAACGGCTGGACGTTCTGGAAGGCCCGGTTGCCGGGTCAGGGCAGGTGGGCGGATCTCAAAGCCCTCCGTCCGGGCGCTTGAGGCTTGCACATGGCGGCGTCCAGCCGGCTCATGCTCAATGCCCCCGAATAGTGGATCTCGCGCGAGCTTCGAGCATTCGTCGCCGGTGCGGCATCCAGTAGGCGTAGATATCGCGCACCGCGGGCGCCACCCGCACCGACCAGGTGCCATGCATGCGCACCTCACCGCCCGCCTTGAGCTCGTCCCATCCCTTGCGGGTACCGAAGAGCTGGATCGGTTTCAGCAGCTCCGGGCGTTCGCGCGTGAGCGGCTTCCACCCGGCGCTGTCCAGCCGCATCCCCTTCAGGAACCCCACGCACCACTCGTCCACGATGAGGATTCGCCGTGCGGTGGGTGATCCCTTAGCCGGCCGCCTGGGCTCGTAGAACGTCGGCTCGAACTCACCAGGGGTGACCTCGAAGGCCATTGCGATGTCGTTGTAGTACCCGATCACCAGCGCGGTGAACCGGTTCATTTCCTCGAGATCCTTGAACCGCGGTTGCCTGCCGCCCCACACCTTCGGCAGCCAGTTGAGCGGGGAGAGGGTATTGGGCCCGATCACGATTGCTGTGAGGAAGCCCTCGAGTTCCACGATGTCGTAGATCCCCTTGCCGCGGCGCATCAGCCAGTCGGACAGCGTCTCGAAGTCCTCGTCCGAGAACGGGGCGAGGGCGGTCGTCACGCCTACAGCCGAAACAGCGCCCGGTCGTCGGGCCGGCTGAGCGCGCCGCGCAGCCAGCTGCGCAGCTGCGCTTCCTCGATCACGCCCTGCTCGACCTTGGCCAGCACGATCGCCCCGATGAGGATCTTGCGGCGCGTGTCGTCCCGGCGTGCCCGCCGGGACGACAGCTGGCGCTGGCGCGCTTCGATGCGCTGCTGCTGCGCCTTGAGCTGCTTGAGACGCTCTTCGAGCGTCTCAATGCGATCGGTGAGTTTGCTGGGCATGGGGCGCTCCCCGTAGTTCGCAATAGATCGTGACCACGCCGGCTGCCCGACGCTCGGTCCGCAAAGAGTCGCGAGAATAGACCTCGGCGCACGGCCATCGCCAGTCCGCTCTTGCTGCGCTGCGGGGAGAAGAATCGCGGGGGCTGACGCTTGTGCGACGGTAGGCCGGAGCGCAAGCTCTCCGGCCCCGAGCCGAAGCGAAGGGCGCACTTATGCAAACCGCAGACGGTTTGCGTGCGGCAGGGGGCTCTCGCCCCCTGCACCCCCGGAAGTGGCTCTGTGCGCCTGGCGAGGTGATCGTGGCCATCTACCACCTCTCGGTCAAGTGCATGAGCCGCAGCCGTGGCCAGTCGGCCACGGCCGCGGCGGCGTATCGCTCGGCGATGCGCATCCACGATGAGCGCACCGGCGAGCTGCACGACTACTCCCGCAAGGGCGGCGTGGCGCACCGCGAGCTGGTGCTACCGGCGGGCGCCCCGGATTGGGCCCGTCAGCGCGAGCAGCTCTGGAATGCCGCGGAGCGGGCGGAGACGCGGCGCAACTCCACCGTCGCGCGCGAGTTCGAGATCGCCCTGCCGTCGGAGCTGTCAGGCGCGGAACGCACCCGCCTGGCGGTGGATCTGGCGCGCGGCATCGCCGCACGCCACGCCTGCGCGGTGGACGTGTCCGTCCACCGCCCGGGGCGGGGAGGGGATACCCGCAATCACCACGCGCACCTGCTGTGCACCACGCGCCGGCTGACACCGGAGGGCTTCAGGGACAAGACGCGCGAGCTGGATGACGCCAGGAGCGGGGAGGTAGCGTACTGGCGTGAACGCTGGGCGGCGCTCACCAACGAACGGCTCAGGGATCGGGGCCTCTCGATCCGGGTCGATCACCGCACGCTCGAGGCGCAGGGCATCGAGCGCACGCCGACGGTTCACCAGGGGCCGATGCTGACGGCCATTGCGCGGCGCGGGATCCCGGCGCGCGTGCTGCGCCGCGTGGCGGAAGAACGCGCGCTCGAGGGGCAGCTGAGACTCGAGCGGGCGGCCGAGATCGGACGTCTGCAGCGCGAGCAGGCTGTGGTCCGCGAGTCGATCCTGGTGCTCTCGACTGACATTGGCGCCGCCCGCCGCGAGCGCGACAAGTCACTCGCGCCGGAACCCGACCAGCGTACTGACCTCGAGAAGTGGCGCGACGAGGCCCGGGCCCGACGTGAGCAAGCCAGGGAGAAGAGCGCGGACCGCGATCGGACCCGCGATCGTACCAAGGACCGCGACGGCCCGGACCGTGAACGCTGACACCTGCCGGTCATGTTGCCGGCGGTGACCGCACCCCCGATGAGTCAATCCACCGCTGCAGAGACTCGAGCATGCCGGGCAGGTCGTTCTCCAGCGCGTGCCAGATCAACCGGTGATCCAGCCCTTCCTCGTACCAGTGGGAAGCGATATCGCGGAACCCCTTGGGGCCGCTCCAGGCGATCCTGGGATCGATGTCCGACAACGTCGGATTGGGGATGTTCTTCAGGGCCTCCCCGAAGCGAATCAACAGGCGCTCAACCGCGAGCTGACGTTCGTTGTTGGCGAGGTAGGACTTTTCGGTGTCGTGGGCGACCAGTTCCAGCGCTCTTTTCCCTGCGCGCACGGCCGCCATGGCGGCGCCACGCGGCGTCTCTGCACGGCCTCGTTGGGGGCGATCAGAAGACACGAACGAGGTCTGCGCCGACGCGGCGCCGGAATTCCGGCAGACGCCGCAGGCCGTCATAGTCATGCACGTCGGCGGCTGTGCCCAGAATGGAGCGGCAAAGCTCTTGTACGCGGACCAGGTCGAAGATCGAGAACCGGGGGGTAGACGGCTCGACGAGCAGGTCGACGTCGCTGTCCTCGCGCGCCTGGTCGCGCGCCACGGATCCGTACAGGAACAGCTGGCCGACGCCGAGTGAGCGGAACTGTTCACGGCGCTCGCGCAGAACCTGGAGGGCGTCGTCGCGCTGCATTTGAGCATTCTACCTGCGGGGAGCCATCAACGGCCATTGGCCCCATCCCCGGCGGCAGTGAGTTGTTCCGGCACCGCATCCGCATTTCTCGTCATTCGCCCTAGATATTCCCCCTTGACACGCCCCGGGCGCCCATCTGGGAGTGGATCGCCGCGCGGGATAGGTCTACCTTCGGCGCTGCGGCCTGCGGCCCTGACAACAACAAATGACCCTGGACTCCCTCACCCACGGGACCAATGGATTACTGCTGGCGTACGGCACGACGCTCGCCGGCGTGCTGTCGGCGACGGCTTATCGTCGCTGCTCATTCGGGCAGTACATCGGCGGCTTGATTTTTGCGCTTCCCTGCATGCTCGGGGCCGCCGCCCTGGCGAGTCTCCTCACCTGGAAGAGCGCCACCCTGGCAGCTCTGTTGCAGCCCAGCTGGTCCGGTCTCTTCTGCCTCATGGTCCTGTACTTCGCTGTAGGCGGGCTGGGCGTGCTGTGGCTCATGCGGCGCAGGACACTGAAGGTCGCGCTGCAACGCGGTACGGTGCTCACGTCCGGGAAGCCCAACGGCAGGTCACGGGCCCCCCGCGGCGCGGTGACGCTCGCCGGCATCCCGATTCCGCTGCTGGATGAGACCAAACACTTCAAGCTGCTGGGGACCACAGGCTCGGGCAAGTCGACGGCCATCCGCGAGCTGCTGACCGGGGCGCTGGGTCGCGGCGACCGGGCGATCATTGCGGACCCGGATGGAGGGTATCTGGCGCGCTTCTACGACGCGGCGCGCGGGGACCTGATCCTGAATCCCTTTGATGGGCGGTCGGTCCGCTGGGACCTGTTCGGCGAGATTGAAAAGCCCCAGGACGTGGAGCAGCTGGCGCGCTCGCTCATCCCGGAAGGGGCGGAGGACTCCGGGCGCGAATGGCGCGGCTATGCGCGCACCTTCCTGGGCGCGGTGCTCGAGTACTGCAAGCTCGAGGACCGGGGTTTGGCGGAGCTGTGGCGGCTGGTCACGGTGGCGGATGCGGACGAGCTGAAGGAGCTGCTCGCCGGTTCGGCGGCGCAGCCCTTTCTGGCCGAGGGGGCGGTGAAGATGTTCCACTCCATCCGCAGCACGGCGACCCCGGCGTTGTCGGCGCTCAAGTACGTCAAGGACGATGCGGCGGCGCCGCTGTCGGTACGGCAATGGGTGCGCGAGGGCAAGGGGGTGCTGTTCCTGCCGTACTCGGCGGGCGAGATCGCGGCGCTGCGCAATCTCATCGCGACCTGGTTGCGCCTGGCGATCTTCGAGACCATGTGTGGCGGGGAGGGCGATCGGCGTCTGTGGTTTGTGATCGATGAGCTGGATGCCCTGGGGCAGATCGACGGGTTGAAGGATGCGCTGGCGCGGTTAAGGAAATTCGGCGGGCGGTGTGTGCTGGGGTTTCAGAGTATCGCGCAGGTGCGGGGCACGAACGGGGATGCTGATGCGCAGACGATTGTGGAGAACTGCGGCAACACGCTGATTCTGCGCTGTTCGGCCAGTGAGCGGGGCGGGACGGCGGAGTTTGCGTCGAGGCTGATTGGCAAGCGGGAGGTGATTCGGCAGCAGGAGTCGTTGAGCCGGCCGGTCCTGTGGGGAGGGCATGCGTCCCGGACGCTCAGTACGCAACAAGTGGTGGAGGATGCGGTGATGGCGTCGGAGATTGAGCAGCTGCCGGACCTGGCGGGGTATTTGAAGGTGGCGTCGCGGCCGGAGTGGCGCTGTGTACGTCTGATGTCCGGCCGCAGTCACTGAGTATGTCGCTGAGTTATGCCACGCTTATTGCTGACCGCCTTACAGTGCCCCGCCCACTGGCAGTGTGGGCCACACGGTCTTCGCCTCCATGAGGGGGATCCACTCGAGCTGCAAGGGGCTTGTTCCTGATCGGAGTGACTTCGCTTTATGATTCGAAGACGAGGCTATATGATTGTCCTTCCCAAAATTCCCATGCAGGGAAGCCTCGGGCGTGATGATAGATCCTGAAATCGGCTTCACGGCTGAAGTCATCCGTGATCCAAAGCGGTTCGTCGGTCGCGCGGATCTCATTCGTGACTGCGTCAGTGCTGTCAACGCCTCGACCGGACTGATTTCTCTCTTCGGCAAGCGTGGGGTCGGAAAGTCATCACTTCTCCGTCAAATCCAACAGATGGCCCTGGGCGATTACACGCTCATCAAGCAAGCGCAACTTGGGCATTTGATACCCACGAGACCGCGGACCTATCTAACCGTCTACTATTCCTGCGATTCCATGATCGTGGACGGGAAGGATCTGCTTGGTCGCCTTTGCAATGACCAGAACGCTGAAGACAGTCTCCTGCGTCTAGTGCCGGATGAAGGAAAGGAAATCACTGAGTTCACGAGATCAAAGGAGGTGTCCGCAGGTGCCGATCTAAAGGTCGTAAGCTGGGGTGCTAAGGGGATCGAGAGTTCAAAGTATGCACGAGTGGTTCCATCGGACATCGTTCAGACTTTCCGGAACTTCATTGATGCGGTGGTCTTGCACCAGGTTAAGAAGCGCATGAAGCGCGACGGGTTGCTGATAATTCTCGATGAGTTCGATGTGATTCAGAACAAAACAGGCCTTGGCTCACTCATCAAGTCTTTGACGACATCAGAGGTCAAGTTTGCCGTGTGTGGAGTGGGCCGAGATCTCTCCGATCTCATCCAAGATCACGCTTCAGTGGAGAGACTTATTGAGCAAGGAGTTCTGCCAGTCAAACCCATGACCCATGTTGAATCGGAAGAGATAGTTCAGCGAGCTGAGATCCTATTCAAAGGTGCGCTCCGCTTCGATTCCGCGATTCCATCTGAGATCGCCAAGCTCGGTCACGGATATCCATATTTTGTTCAGCTGATTGGCAAGCAATGCGTGAACGAAGCAAATACGCTGAATCACGACACAATCGATAAGGAAGTGCTGGGAAGGGTGATCGAAGACTTGAAAAGCGGACGCGCGTTTCCGACACTCGAGTCCGCGTATCAGAGAGCGGTCGGAAATTCGAAGGGACGCCAGATTCTCCTGCATCTCCTGGCTGAGCAAGAAACGGACCAGTCGATGTTTTCTGATGAGATCGGACGAATTGTTCTTAAAGCATCCAGGCAGGATGCAGAGGACCTAAACGTGGAATTCATCGACCAGCTGATGCCCAGATTGGTCGAAAAGAAGTACGGCCCGGTGCTGGAGCGCGTTCCAGAGAGGCAAGGCACATACGAGTTCGTAAACCCTGTTCTTCGCCAGTACATTAAACTGCGCAACATTGAGTAGGCGAGTATCTTCTTTTACTCGTTGTCGTGACGTGGCGTTCTGGGCGCATCGCCAGCGAGCATGAGCAAGTCGCAAAGAAACTCAGAGGCAGGCGTCACTGCCGTCACGCAGAGGATATCACGCGCCCGAGTGCACGCGACGTACAAGAGGTGCCGCTCGGTGTTGTAGATCTCTTCGAGATCCGCGTCGTCCCCGGCGGCATCGATTCGCGCCTGTAGCGGGATGACTTCATCGTCACACGCCATGGCCACGACGCCGCGGAATTCCAGCCCCTTGGCGAGGTGCATAGTGCTGATGAGGTGCTCCCCGCGAATAGTACCGGTTGGGGGTAGAGTCCGCCCAATGGGAGCGGACCATGAAAGCGAAGCGGTTTACGGAGGAACAGATCATCGCGGTGCTGAAGGAAGCCGAGGCAGGCGCGAAGACCAAGGACCTGTGCCGGAAGTACGGCATCTCCGATGTGACGTTCTACAACTGGAAGGCGAAATACGCCGGGATGACGGTCTCCGAGGCGCGGCGGCTGAAGGAGCTTGAGGCGGAGAACTCGAAGCTGAAGAAGCTGCTGGCAGAATCGGAGCTGGACAAGGCGGCCCTGAAGGATCTGCTGGGCCGAAAATGGTAGGCCCGCAAGTGAAGCGCCAGGCTGTTGATGTGCTCAAGGAGGAGCGCGGGTTTGGAATCACGCGCGCTTGCGGGCTGGTCGGCATTTCGCGGTCACTGTACGGCTATCGCAGCCGTAGGACGGCGTGCACGGGTCTGCGTGATCGGATCTGCGAGCTCGCCGGTGAGAAGCGTCGTTACGGCTATCGCCGCATTCATATCCTGCTGCGCCGTGAGGGATGGCAGGTGAATCGCAAGCGCACCTACCGGCTGTACCGGGAAGCAGGGCTGGCGGTGCGTCGGCGGAAACGCAAGCGAATCGGGCTTTTTGAGCGCAAACCGCTGCCCAAGCCGAGCGCTGTGAATCGCAGCTGGTCGATGGACTTTGTGGCGGACGGTCTTATCGATGGCCGCAAGCTGCGGTGTCTGGTGATCGTTGATGACTACAGCCGCGAGTGTCTGGTGCTTGAGGTCGATACGTCGATCACCGGCCGGCGAGTTGCGGCGGTTCTCGATCGCCTTGGCGATCTGCGCGGGCTGCCGTTGTCGATTACGGTCGACCACGGGCCAGAGTTCGAGGGCCAGGTGCTCGATGCCTGGGCATATGAGCGCGGCGTGCGGCTGAACTTCATCCGGCCAGGCAAGCCGGTCGAGAACGCGTATGTGGAGAGTTTCAACGGACGCTTCCGCGACGAGTGCCTGAATGAGCACTGGTTTGTAACCGTCCGGGCAACCCACCTTGCGCCGGAGTGATGAACGTGGCCAGAGGGGCGGTCAGTGGGTTTTGGTCGACGGCTGCCAGCGATGCGGCAGCAGTTCCTGCAGTCGGCTTGCGCTATGGG
>JAFEDT010000006.1 GCA_018241445.1 Pseudomonadota bacterium | reverse complement strand
TGAACCGCCCCGGGATTGCCGGAGGACTCCGGGTTTGAGTCAAGCCGCCATGGCTTGACCCGTTTGCTGACGATAGTACATCTGCTCGAACTCTGCAGGTGGCACATGGCCGATGGGCTCGAGCAAGCGTCGATTGTTGAACCAGTCCACCCATTGCAGGGTGGCGTATTCAACGGCTTCCATGCCGCGCCAAGGGCCGCGTGCATAGATCACCTCTGCCTTGAACAGGCCGATCACAGACTCGGCCATGGCGTTGTCGTAGGAGTCGCCAACGCTTCCCACCGAGGCCTCAACGCCAGCATCTGCCAGGCGCTCGCTGTAGCGGATCGACAGGTACTGCACGCCGCGATCCGAGTGATGGATCAAGCCTTCACCTGGTCGCCTGGCATGAAGGGCTTGCTCCAGCGCATCGAGCACCAGCTCGGTGTGCATCGAACGACTGACTCGCCAGCCCACAATCATGCGGGCGAACACGTCGATGACGAACGAGACGTACACGAAGCCGCCCCAGGTCGCGACATACGTGAAATCGGCGATCCACAGTTGGTCGGGTCTGGTGGCCACGAACACCCGCTGGACGCGATCCATCGGCTTCTCGATCAAGTCAGCGGGGATCGTGGTGCGCTTCTTGGCGCCGCGGCGACGGCCTTCGATGCCCAGCCGCGCCATCAGGCGTTCTACCGTGCAACGAGCGACAGGAACCTGCTCGCGGTGGAGTTGTCGCCACACCTTGCGAGCACCATAGACCTGGAAGTTCTCCTGCCAGACCCGATGGATCGAGGTGCACAGCTCGGCATCACGGCGAACTCGAGGCGGCATGCGCGCTGGATCGGCTTGCCGGGCCTTCTGCTCGTAGTACCAGGACGGGGCAACCTGCAGTTGCTTGCAGATCGGCTCGACTCCGTGCTCCTCGCGATGTGCGTCGATGAACGCCACCGTCACTTCCCTCGGCGGTCGAGCTCCGCCTGGGCGAAAAACGCTGAGGCCTTGCGCAGGATCTCGTTGGCACGGCGCAACTCGAGGTTCTCCCGCTCCAGCTGCTTCAGCCGCTGCCGCTCCTCGGTGCTGATGCCAGGCCGCTTCCCAAGATCACGCTCGGCTTGCCTGACCCACTTGCGCAGCGTCTCTGGCGTACAGCCCAGCTTGGGTGCAATCGACTCCATCGCTGCCCACTGCGAGGGATGCTCTCCCTGGTTCTCCAGGACCAACCTGACGCCGCGCTCCCTGACCTCCGCCGAATACCGGTTCTGCGTGCTCATAGCTCCATCCTCTCAAGTAATGGAGCCTCCTGGAATCCCGGGGCGGTTCACCGGCCGGCACTCGCGCGCAGGTGTCCGCCATGCTGGACGGCATATTTGTTCGCGTCAGGGTGGATGACGATGGCCCTGGGCTGCCGCCAGGCGAACCGGCGCGCCTGTTCGACAAATTTCAGCGCGGTTCGGAAGAGGGCACGGTGGTCGGTGCCGGTCTGGGATTGGCGATCTGTCAGGCGATCGTGCAAGCACACGGCGGGCAAATTGAGGCCCATCGTCGCCCTACGGGCGGAGCGCGCTTTGAGTTCACGCTGCCTACGCGGGAACCAGGGCAGGAGGCGGAACTTTGACGCAGACCATGCACCAGATCCTCATCGTCGAAGATGAGCCCGCGATCTGCAACGTGCTGCACGTGTTACTCGGTAAGCAGGGCTACAAGCTCATCGAGGCCGGGACCGCGGCGCGCGGCGAGATCGAGGCCCGTAGCCACAAGCCGGACCTGCTGTTGGTGGACCTTGGGCTCCCCGATGCGGACGGTCTGACCGTCATTCGTCAGGTGCGCGCCTGGTCGCCCATGCCGATCATCGTGCTGTCGGCGCGCACGATGGAGGAACAGAAGATCGCGGCGCTCGACGCCGGTGCGGATGACTACATTACCAAACCCTTCTCGGCCCCAGAACTGCTCGCACGCGTCCGGGCCGGACTGCGCCGCAACGTGCGCGGCTCTGAGCAGACGCATCTTCTGCAGCTGGGCCCGCTCCATATTGATTTGGCGAACAGGCAGACCCGAGGACCGCAAGGGGAGATTCACCTGACGCCCGTGGAATATCGCGTGCTTGAGTGTCTGGCCCGTCAGGCAGGCATGGTGGTGCGGCAGCGCCAGCTGTTGCGTGAGGTGTGGGGCCCGGACAAGGCCGACGACGCGCGGAGTCTGCGAGTATTCATGAAGACCCTACGTGCGAAGCTTGAGCCCGATCCGCGTCGGCCTCGCTACTTGGTTACGGAAACGGGGCTCGGGTATCGGCTGTGCACGAATGAAGCAGCGCAGGTGGAGGAACCTGCCGGACTGACGTCGTAAACACAAGGATTTTAGTTTCTCAGACGTGCCGCTGGACCGGGCCAGGGAGTACCACCAACGGGCGCGCTGTTTGCTGTCGATCAACTGTGGTTGGCGCCTGAAGTGACCTGCAGGACCCGCACGACGACCATCACGATGGCGATCAGCAGGTATCCCCGAAGGACGATCATCCACAGGCGGTTCATGGGCGACAGGCGAAGCGGCGCGAGCGTCTCCATCGGTGGCATGCGCCAACGCTGCATGACCGAGGAATCAGCCCTCGCGATATTCACACGGCGAGAGTTCACCCACGGTCCCAGTACGGCCTCGTCATTGCACAGGAGCAGGAGAAACACGGTGGCACTCGGCAGCAGGACGCCGGCGAGGGTCTGAACGGCATTGGTGAGCAGACCGAGCGGCGCCCCAGGAATCAGCACGAGTGCTGCCGCGCCGGCAATCAGACCAAAATAGACGCCATAGAACAGTTTGGCCTGCCCCGGTCCTCGGTGCAGGGAGTGCCGAACCGAGAGCACATCGCCGACCGCGTAGGCGGTCGAGAGCGAAACCGCCGCGGCGCCAATGAGGCTCGCGTCGATAAGCGCAATCGCGAAGAATACGCCCGCCACCGGGCCAACGTGGTGAGCCAGGCCCGCAGCGACGGTCCCGGCGTCCTGGAACTGGCCGAACTCGGGGGTGCCCATGAATGCCTTGGCGCAGAACGCCATCATTGTGGCGGCGCCGGCAACAACGATGACGATCCCGAGCACGAGCTGGTCCCGTAGTTCTGGCCCGCCTGGGTGTAGGTGCTGAAGGCCCCGGCATCGTTGTCACCGACCATTACGATGAGCCCCGGTCCCAGGATGGCGAGGAAGGTCGTCAGCCGATGGCGCCAGCTTTCGCGTGGGGCGACATCGCCGGCCTTGAGCGTTCCCAGGGCCCCGTGGATATCGCCGACGTGCGCATCATCCAGCACCGCTGTGCGGCGCTCGGGTGCCTCGGCCGCATGAGTCGGGGGCGTCGGGGTCTCGCAGTGGACGACCCGGGCAGCGAGGGAGTTGAAGTCGTTCACGGTGCACCTCAATCGATCATTCGGCATCTCTTCGCAGGGGGAAAACGTGTCTGCGCGGTCGCTCAGAACTGCGCGTGGAATCGCAGCGCGACCACCGATACCGGTCCGCGGTCGCGGTTGTAGGCGGGATTGACGATGCGTTGGAAATCCGCGCTCACTGACACCTGTGAGTACAGCGCTGCCGAGTAGTACGTCTCGACGATCCGCTCTGCGCCCGGATGGGCGAGCTGACCGTCACCCACGAGGATTCCGAGTCCTCCGGCGTTCAGGAAGCGCTCGCGGGTCGCCGAAATCCCGTTGACCATGGCGGCGAGACCCACGGTGTCGCCGCCTCGATGCCAACGCGCCCCCTTGAGCGAGAGGCCGAGTTCCATCGCACGGTCGATATCGGTGAACTCGTAGGCCTCGACGTTCCCACCGGCCTGGCCGGCGCGCGCAAAGAGGCCGAGATCCGGCGCCAGCTGTTGTTCGAGGTTCAGGCTGACGCCGACACGCGTGCGGAATTGGCGCACCGCACTGATGTCGACCGGCGTGTCGGTCCTTTCGGCGAGGCGCATGGCATCGTTCAGGAGGCCCATCCGACCATGGCTCTCGAAGTAGGTGATGAGCAGCTTGCCCTGATGGCCCAATAGCTCGTGGCGGTGCTCGACTTCGCCGATCAGCTGGAACTCGTGGAATCCTGGCTCCAGGTGCTCACTGTTCGGCACATCCGACAGGTCGAAAAAGCCGCCCCGCAGCGTCCAGGCGCCGTGGTACCACTCGGCGCTGGCGCCGACGGTGAAGCCCCAGGCATCGGCCGCGTAGTCGAACGAGCCTGCATCCACGGCAGCCCAGTTCAGGAAGTCGGAACGCGGGTCATGGGCGTACTGGTTGACGTCGAATACGTCGGGCACGCCGAACTTGCCGATCGTGAATACCCAACGATCGGAGCTGCGCGTACTGGCGAACTGGTTGGCGGAGGCTTCGACAGTGTCGGAGGCCTCGCCGACGTTCACCGTCTGCCGGACGAAAGCGCGCGGCAACCGGAAGTACGGCTTCTTCTTGCCGACCTTGTAGGCCTCGCCGCTTGGAAATCCCGCGACTCCCAGCGTGTTGTCGAGGCCGAATCCCTGGTCGATCTCGGGGTTGAGCCAGAGCTCGGCGCCAGGCCAGAGGCGGGCACCCAGGTACAGGGTCAGATCGGCAGTTTCGCGGCCGATGTCGGGCGACAGGCTGTTCGGTCCCCGGTAGGGCGCCGCAAAGGAGTTCGTCTCCTGCTCGACGTAGGTCACCTGGCCATGGAGAGCGAAGCGACCGCTTGGCAGGATGACCGAATCGGCGTCGCCGCCTTGCGCAGCGAGCGCCGCATACGGCGATACCAGGACCACACCCAGGGTGGCCGTCGCCAACCGGCGGACGAGGGAGCCGCTGAGTCGGCTGGGGACAAAGTGCTCTAGGGGCCCGGTCAGGCGGGCCAGGTTCAGTGCGGTCATCTCGATCTCCCGACATCAGCCCGTGCGTTGCCGCTCGAGCCCGGAAGCGATGACCACAGGCTCAGCGCAGGGGCGCCGACCCTCCGGATGCGTCGTGTAGGGCCCGGAAGCGGCCAATCGTCCCGCGGCGAATCGGCGTCGAGCGCCGGCCGCAGACCTTGGTCGTCGTCCTGGGGTGAGGGTCCATAGCGGTGTTCAGTCTCCTGCAAAGGCCAACGTTCGAGCGCCCTCCCCGGACAAGTTCCCCGAACGGGAGTAATATATACCCCCCCTTACTATCTACGCAAGCGCGAGATCGTTCCTATGGGCCATGTATCGAAAGAGAAGACCAAACTGCTGGTGCGTCTGCGCCGGATCCGCGGCCAGATTGAGGCCATCGAACGGGCGGTGGCGGCAGACGAAGAGTGTTCCGGCGTGCTGCAGCAGGCCACCTCCTGTCGCGGGGCCCTGGACGGGTTCATTGCCGAGGTGATCGAGGATCACATCCGCGAGCACATGATCGACCCGGAGGTGCGGCGCGATGATCCGCGAACGGAAGCCGCGGAAGAACTCGTGGATATCGTCCATCAGTACCTGAAGAAGTAGCGGTGCGGGTTGATTCCGCTGCCGCCAGAACGCATATCGGTGTCAGGGAGGGCCTGCTCAGGTGGCCTTGTCGCGGCCGACCGTCTGGATTTTTTCCCAGACGTGGCCAGACTTTGGAACGTCGAGGTTGAAAATCGCAGTGAACGTGTCCGCGAGATGGTCCGCGCTCGTGATGCGCTGTTCGCTGAGGCTGACTGCCGTCACGCTGCGCAGGCAATCATTCTTTAGGGCGACATAGCCATCCGGGGTATGCCGCAGGATCGCCAGCGCGTTTGCCGGCCGGCCGACCCCGATCCTTGCCAGATAAGCGTCCAGTTGGCCGGACGTCAGAGTCATTCCATTTTCGCTTGAAGAGACGTGCGTCATCTCAGTACGAAGTCCTCGATGCTAACTCGGGCTCAGTGAGCGCCACGCCGCAAGTTGAGCTTCGAGCTTACTGTGCAAGGAACGGTACAAAGCCTGCTGCTGCTGCGTAGGGGGCGTGTCCGCATCCTCCAGGGTTGCTGCGAACGCCGCGTATTGCTCATTCAGCATGCCGGGAAAGGCGAGGTTGGCTTCGGAGCCGTTCATGTTCACCTGCATGAGGGTCTCCTCGATCTCCTGCAGCTTCGCGTCCCGGCCCCGCGCCGCTGAGTTGCCCTTGAGTCTGGCGCGCTGCGCGCGAATGTCGTTCACGGCGCGGTGCAGGGCGTCGATGTCATGGTATGTGGCCAGCGCCAGTGCAGTCTTCGCTGCAATACCGGCCTCGCTGTGGGCCACCCGCGGATCGGCGACGACGACCAGATTTGCCGTTCGCGTTTCGTCCCCCAGCTTCAGCCGCACCTGGTAGCGGCCCGGCGCGACGATGGGCCCGCGAGGCGCCTGGTCCTCGTAGAAGGCGCCGGGAATCTGCACCGGGTCATCCCACCGCAAATCCCAGACCATGCGATTCATGCCGGCATGCGCGGGTATCAGGTCGCTGGGTACGATACGGTCGGGCCACTCTGGCGGCTGCACCTCCTTGTTCGTCCTGGTGCTGGACAAATGTCGAACCAGTTGACCCTGGGCGCTCAGGATGTCCACGGTCAGCTCCGAGGCCGCAGCACTGTCGAGCACGTAGTCGATGATGGCCCCGGCGGGGGGGTTCTGGCCCACGGGGCGACGTGTGTTCACTTCATCCGGATAGTAGAGGCGCACGGCGTTTTCGGGCACATACAGCACCGGCGCCTGTGCCCCCGCCTGCGCTTGCCGCAGCGGCGTCAGGTCGTCGAGGATCCAGAACGCGCGCCCATGGGTCGCCGCCACGAGGTCATCGCCATGTACATCCAGATCGTGGATGGGCGCTACCGGCAGGTTTTTCTGTAATGCAGACCAGTGCGCGCCGTCGTCGAAAGACACGAATACGCCCAGTTCCGTGCCGGCGTACAGCAGTCCACGGCGCACCGGGTCTTCGCGCACCACGTGCACCACGGCGCCGGCCGGCAGGCCGGCGGCGATGGCGCTCCAGGTCTTGCCGTTGTCGGTCGTCTTCCAGGCATACGGTGCGATGTCGTCAAGCCGGTGGCGATCGACAGCAATGTAGGCTCGGGCGGCGTCGAAGTGCGACGGCTCTGTCATGCTCACCGTGCTCCACGCCGGCATTTGCGCGGGCGTGACATTGTGCCAGTGCGCCCCGTCATCCTCGGTCATCTGCACGAGGCCATCGTCGGTCCCCACCCACAGCTTCCCCTGCTTAAGCGGCGACTCGGCGAGTGCGAAGATGGTGTCGTAGTACTCGACGCTGGTGATGTCCTTGGTCAGCGGGCCGCCCGAGGCGGTTTGTTTCGTCCTGTCGTTGCGTGTGAGGTCCGGACTGATGATCTTCCAGCTCATGCCCTGGTTGGTGGACTTCCACACCACCTCCGACGCCGCATACAGGCCATCTGGATCATGCGGCGAGAGCATCAGCGGCGCGGTCCAGTTGAAGCGGTGGTCGAGTTCGCTGGCCGGATGGCCGGAATTGTCGATGGGATCCGGGCTGATCGATTGCGACTGCATTGCATGCCGGTTGAAGCGCGCGTACTGGTTTTCCGAGCTGCTGTAAACAATGTCCGGATCGCGCGCATCCGGGACCACGAACCCGGACTCGCCGCCGCCCGCCGGATACCAGTCGCGCGGCCCGATCACCCCCTCGGCAGCGGCGCTGGCGATCGCCAGGTTGGTGTTGTCCTGCTGCGCGCCGTAGACGTAGTAGGGAAACCGCTGGTCCGTCGCCACGTGGTAGAACTGGGCGGTGGGCTGGTTGTCCTGGGTGGACCAGGTCTTGCCACCATCGAGTGAGACGCTGGCGCCACCATCGTTGCCGTTGATCAGGCTGTTGGCATTGTTGGGATCAATCCACAGCGCATGGTGGTCGCCATGGGTCGCCGACACCAGGTTGAAAGTCTTGCCGCCGTCCACCGACCGCAGCATGCCGGTGTTGAGCGCATAGACGGTGTCGAGCGCTTTGGTATCGGCGTAGATCTTGGAGAAGTACCAGGCACGTTGTCGAATGCGCCCGTCGTCGTTGATACGGCGCCACGTGCTCCCGGCATCGTCCGAGCGGTACAGGCCGCCTTCCCTGGCCTCGATCATCGCATAAACGCGGTTCGAGTCGACCGGGGAGATCGCCACGTCGATGCGCCCGAGGATGCCGGCCGGCAACCCGTGTCCGGTGAGGTGTGACCAGGTCAGGCCGCCATCGGTGGAGCGGTACAGCCCGCTGCCCGGCCCGCCGCTTGCAAATGTCCAGGGCTGCCGCCGCACTTGCCACAAGGCCGCGTATACGATCTTCGGATTGTGCGGATCCGCCACCAGGTCAATGGCCCCGGTAAACTCATCCTTGTAGAGCACACGGCTCCAGGTCTTGCCGCCATTGACGGTGCGGAACACCCCACGCTCGGTGTTCGGGCCGAAGGCGTGCCCGATCGCCGCGACCAGTACCACGTTGGGGTCGTGCGGGTCCACGATCAGCGCGCCAATCTGGCGCGTGTCGTCCAGGCCAACATGGGTCCAGGTCGCGCCCGCGTCAGTTGACTTGAAGACCCCCGCACCCCATGTAACGTCGCCGCGAAGATTTCCCTCTCCCGTGCCCACATAGATGATGCCTGGATCGCTGGGCGCTACCGCGATCGCGCCGATTGAAGCAGTCGTTTTGACGTCATCGAATATCGGCTTCCAGGTGCCGCCTGCGTCCACGCTCTTCCAGACACCCCCCGCGGCTGCGCCGAAGTAAAAGGTATTCGGTGAGCCTGGAACCCCGGCGACGCTGACCACGCGGCCGCCGCGATACGGACCGATGCTGCGCCACTGCAACGCGTTGAAAGCCGGTTCGGGGACGCGCGCGCCGGCGCTGCCGGTTGCCGCGGCAGCAATGGGCACGGCTATGAGCAAGCAACAGGCCAGCAACAAATCACCGGGTTTTGGGAACATGGCGCGTGGACCTTCCGTCAAAGCCGGGCAGCTTATCAGACCGATAACCCGGTCCGGTCGGTCACCTCGCCGTCGTCCACCACCAGGGCCTTGCCGGCCGGCGCGCTGGCGCGCACGTTGGTCAGCGGCGTGGAGCCCCTGTTCGTGACCAGTACGGCGCTGGAATTCTGTCCATGTGCGAGTACCCTGCCCTGGATGTCGAGGGCGCTCACCTTGCCCCCTTCGACGGCGTAGGTGGCGACATTTGCCCCATGGGTGACGAGGTCGCCCTTCACCGTCAGCGTTGCGACGCTGCCGCCAGGCTTGACGCTGAAGGCCTCGGCCGGCAGCTGCATGTTGACACCCTTGACGAGGGTATTGCCGACCGAGCCATGGGTGACGATGCTTTCATCCACCAGGATGCTGCCGACCGGCTTGCTCACCTGGATGCCGATGGAGCCGTCGCCGAAGGTCTCGATGGACTTGAAGCGGATGCTCTTTACCGTACCGTCGTACTGGTTGAAGCCGCGCGCACCCAGGCCGTGGGTGATGATCTCCCGTTCGGCGACGAAGTCGTGAACGGTGCCGAAGTTGACGAAGCCGATGCCGCTGGGTCCATAAGAGACCACCGGCGCATGCGCCAGCCAGGTCTCGACCGTGCCCCAGGTGTCCAGGACCATGTCGTTCACTCCATAGGTGACGACTTCGCCGAAGTGTTCCACCAGCTTCGCGCTGGCACCGTAGACGATGAAGACGCCGGCGGTGATGATGTCGGCGGTGCCGTAGGGCAGCATGCCGCAGGAATAGACCGCGCCGGTCGTGAGCCTGTCGAGTTGCACCCAACCGCCCTGGTCACCGAAGCCGCTCACAAAGATGCCTGAACCGAGCACCGGGGCGTTTCTTGCGCCCACGGAAATGTTGGTGAGCGAGGCGTGGATGTTCGATTGAGCGTCGCCGCTGAAGTTGTAGACGGTCAAGGCTCCCTGGTAGACGTTGACGCCGTACTTTTGCGGCTGCTCGCTGTAGCGGCGGCTGTCGCATGAGCCGATGTGCAGCTTGTCCACGCGCAGCTTCAGGCTGCGGGTTCCGCCGCGGGTGATGATGGAGACCTGTCCGGTGACGCTCAGGTCCTCGAGCGTGATTTCGCCCATGTCGGCGAAACCCGTCTGCGTGAAGATGGCACGGGCCGCCGGCGTGGCGATGACGCTGAGGTTGGCTACACGGTTGTTGGCGGTGAGCCCGATGCCGTCGCCGTTGCCGAAAACGAGAATACAGGTGTCCTTGTCCTTGCCCGTCAGCGCAAATCCGGGCGGCAGGGTGATGGCGAATGGGCACGCCACGGAGGTGTTCAGTTCGAGGGTGCAGGGTTGCGCCTGGGAAAGGGCGGCAACGAGATCCGTGAGCGACGCGATGGGAACGCTGGCGGGTTGATTCATGGGACGCTCCGGGGCAGGAAGGGTCAGCTGAGGCGCAGGCTCGGGCACTCAAACAGCATGCTGCATGCAAGAGTGACCTGCGTAACCCGTATAAATCAAGCTCGGGACAGTCAACAGACTTGATGCAGCACGACCCGGGAGTAGAATCGGCGCGGTCCGCCGCGGGAGGTTCCATGACCACATACAAAGTTGGCTACTTCGTAGGCAGCCTCGCCAAGGCATCCATCAACCGCCTGTTGTCGAAGGCGTTGGTGCGACTCGCGCCGCCGGGCCTGTCGATGACCGAAATCCCGTTCCGGGATCTGCCGCTGTACAGCTACGACTACGACGCGGATTACCCGCCGGTTGCACGGGCATTCAAGAAGGCGATCGCCGATGTCGATGCGATCCTGTTCGTCACCCCTGAGTACAACCGCACGATCCCCGGCGGGTTGAAGAACGCCATCGACTGGGCCAGCAGGCCGTGGGGCACGAACTCTTTCGCTCGCAAACCCTCGGCGGTGATCGGCACCTCGCCGGGTGCAATCGGCACCGCGCTCGCGCAACAGAACCTGCGCAGCGTGCTGTGTTTCTGCAATTCGCCACTGATGAACATGGTGGAGGCCTACATCCAGTTCACGCCCGGGCTGATCAGTGAAGATGGCCAGGTCAGCAACGAGGTGACTGCCGAGTTTTTGCGTAACTACATGACAGAGTTCCATGCATTCATCGTGCGCGTGAAGACGGCGCTATCGACCTGAACCCTGGCCTGCAGCGGGCACGGAACGCGAGGTTGACGCGCTTCCGGGCCGGGGCGTACCTTCAAAGGATCCTGGTGCGGGTCAGGGTAAAGGGGAAATCGCATGCTGCGTCATACTCTTGCTGTGCTCCTCGGTCTCACGCTGGCCGGCCAGGCATACGCTGCACCTGCAGCCAACAAAGACTGGCCAACCTACAACCGCACCCTGACGTCCGAGCGCTTTGCCGGGCTGGATGCGATCAACCGCACCAATGTGCACGGGCTTAAGACGCTGTGCACCTACGATACCGGCGACCACACCGGCTTCCAGACGGATCTGCTGCAGGTCGATGGCGCGCTGTTTTTCACCACCGAGCAGGATACCTTTTCGATCGATCCCAACACCTGCAAGCTGAACTGGCGCGCGCACGAGGACTTCCCCTCCGGGATGCTCAAGGTGAACCGGGGCGTGGCCTGGCTCGCGGGCCGGATTTACCGTGGGACCGCCGACGGGCGGGTCCTGGCCTACGATGCAAAAACCGGCAAGCAGGTATGGTCGACCACGATCGCCGACGCGAAGAAGGGCGAATCCGTGCCGGCCGCGCCGATCGCGTGGAACGGACTGATTTTCGTCGGCAGTGCCGGCGGAGACAACAAGGGTGTCAAGGGGCGGATGTATGCACTCGATGCCGGCGACGGCCACGTCGTGTGGGAGTTCTACATGGTCCCCAAGGCCGCGGGGGATCCCACGCGTGGACCACAGGCGCCGGGAGAGCCTGCGGTGGCCGCCGGTTCGTGGCAGAACACCCCGGGCTTCCCGATCACTGGCGGCGGCACCTGGACGTCGTACACGCTCGATCCCAAACACGGGCTGCTCTACGTTCCGGGGGGTAATGCCGCCCCCGACTTCGTCAACGAGCACCGGCAGGGGGACAACCTGTTCACGGCATCGGTCGTGGTGCTGGATGCGAAGACCGGAGCCTTCCGCAGACACTTCCAGATGGTAAAGCGTGACTTCCATGACTGGGACGCATCCACGCCGCCTTCCCTGTTTACCAGCAAAGGCGGCCGCAGACTGCTGGCCGAAGCTCCCAAGGATGGCCATCTGCATGTGATCGATCTTGCTACCGGCAAGCAGCTGTATTCGAACCCGGTCACCCGCCAGTTCAACGTGCACACGCCTCTGACGGCTGCCGGCACGCGCTTCTGCCCGGGGTCGCAGGGCGGGGCAGAGTGGAACGGCGCGGCCTACAGTCCGCCCGACAATCTCATCTTCACGGGTGACGTTGACTGGTGCACCACGGTGCAGGTGCTGCCGGCCGAAGACCTCGCCAAGTCACCCGCGGGCGTCCCGTGGAGCGGCGCGGCCAACGGTTTCGGCACCCAGGACGATCCGAAAGATTGGGCGGGCTGGATCACCGCCACGGATGCCGACAGCGGTGCGCAGAAATGGCAGGTCAAGTTGCCGTTCCCGTTGATGAGCGGCGTCACCCCGACCGCCGGTGGGCTGGTGTTCTTCGGGGATATGGGTGGCCATCTCTATGCTTTCAACTCCGCCACCGGCAAGCAGTTGTGGTCAACTGATCTCGGCGGCGCCGTCGCGGGCGGGGTGATCACCTATGACACGGGTGCGGGCCAGCGCGTCGCGGCCACCGCGGGCATGACGTCCCCCATCTGGCCCACGCCGAAGATCTCCAGCAAGGTGGTCGTGCTCGGCCTGTAGCTGATCAGGCATGGACAAACTGCTGATTGCCGCCGTGGCCTTCGTGGGCACGCACTTCCTGCTGTCACACGGGCTGCGACGGCCGATCGTCAATGCCATCGGAGAGCGCGCTTTCCTCGGGCTCTACTCCCTGGTGGCGGTGGCGACGTTCATCTGGCTGGTCGTGGCCTACCGCGCGGCGCCACCGACCCGCCTGCTCTGGCCGGTTGGTGAAGGATTGTGGTCGGCTGCAACCCTGGTGATGCTGCTGGCCTCGATCCTGTTCATGGGATCACTCATCAACAATCCGGCCGTGCCGCCCGCCGTTGCGGCGGCAAAGGCTCCCGAGACGGCAGGCGGCGTGTTCGCGATCACACGCCACCCGATGATGTGGGCGTTTGCGCTGTGGGGGCTGTGTCACATCGCGGTCTATCCGATGATGAAGAACATCGTGGTCGCCGCGGCAATCATCGTGCTGGCCCTGGTCGGCGCGGCAATGCAGGACCGCAAGAAAGAACGCCTGCAGCCCGATTTCTGGAGAGCCTGGGAAGCGAAAACCAGTTACCTGCCGTTCGCGGCCATCGCGAGCGGCCGGGCGCGCCTGGGCGGCCTGGGAATGCCGGCGGTCCTCGGCGGCCTGGCCGTCTGGCTCGGGGCGAGTTGGGCTCATATTCCCCTCGCCGGTTGGGCGGCCGGTATCTGGCGATGGATATATTAGTGTCCCGCGTTTGAATCGGCCGATTCCGCCGGCGCCGCAGTCGGCTACACTCTTCACCCCAATCTGACAACAATCGAAGGGGCGCAAGATGTTCCAGGCCTTCAGTTCCGCCGTCTGCCGGCGATCCCTGCTGCTTGTCCTGATCGCCGGCAGCGCGGCGCTCGCACCGCTGTCGCAGGCGACGGCCGCCGATGCCGCGGCGACCGTGTTCTACGGCGGTACGGTATTTACGGCCGATCCGGCCCATCCCCAGGCCGAGGCGATTGCGATTCGCGGCGACCGTATCCTGGCGGTGGGTACGCGCGCCACGGTGGAGCAGGCAGCCGGGCCCGCTGCGCGCAAGGTGGACCTCAAGGGCCGGTTCCTGATGCCCGGTATGATCGATGCACACGCGCATCCGCTGAGCGAGGGCGTCAGCGGTGGCCTGACCCTGGTCAAGCTGAGCTTCCCCGACGAAGGCGGGGACGTTGCGAAGCTGACGCAGTTCGTCGCGAAGCACATCAATGACGCGGACAGCCACCAGGGTGACGTGCTCGTGGTCACTAACCTGGACATCGGCTACTGGACGCACGCCGCACAGATCGACGCGGCCCTGAGCCACGGCGAGTTCACCGGCAAGCCCATCGTCTTGTGGGGCGGGGATGGCCACACGGGCTGGGCCAACCGCGCTTTGCGTGACCGTGCCGGCATAACCCGGGCATATCTGAGGGGACTCAAGGACAGTGAGCGCCGCTTCTACGGCGCCGACGAGCACTTCAATCCCAACGGCTTCGTGGTGGACGACGGCATGGTGACGGTGCGCAAGGTTCTGCCGCCGGACTCGCCACAGACCCTGCTCGAGGCGGGCAAGGCCGCGGTGCACTACATGAACAGCCTGGGGCTCACCGGCTGGCTGGACGCGGCGGTGGCCGGGGCGGTCGCGAGCACGGCGCCGCTGCAGGCGGGTGATGAGGGCGGGCTGCCGGTCTACAGGGAACTGTCGCGCAAGGGGCTGCTGACGGGCCACGTGGCGGCCTACCCGGTCATTGCACCCGATGCGGGATTCGGGCAGATAGACCTGGTGCAGACGCTGCAGAAGAAGTTTGCTGGCGTTGAGAACCTCCGGGTCCCGGGCCTGAAGGTATTCGCCGACGGTGTGGTGGAGTATCCCTCGCAGACGGCGGCGCTCACCAAGGCCTACCTCAAAACCAACAAGGTGGTGAAGCCGCTGTTTACGCCGGCGAAGACGAACGCGCTGGTGGCCGAGGCTTATCGCCGCGGCCTGACTGTGCACGTGCATGCCATCGGCGACCTGGCGGTGAAGGACTCGCTGGACGCCTTCGAGGCGGCCCGCCGGGCCAACCCCGACACGAAGCTGCCGATGGTGATCACCCATGTGCAGTTTGCCGATCCCGAGGATTTTCCCCGCTTCCGCAAACTGCACGTGATCGCGGCGCTGCAGTTGCTGTGGGCGGCCGCCAACTACGACAGCGTCGAGGCCATCAAGCCCTGGCTGGATCCGGGCATCTACCGCTGGCAATACCCGGCGCGCTCCATCCTGGATGCCGGTGGAGAGATCGCCGGGGCGAGTGACTGGCCGGTGAGCACCGCCAATCCCTTCCTGGCCATGACCATTGCCGAGACACGGCGTGGCCCCGAGGGCGTGCTGGACGCCCGCCAGCGCATGCCGCGCGAGGCCATGCTGTACGCCTACACGCGCAATTCAGCCGACGTGCTCGGCGAGCAGGACCAGATCGGCTCGCTGGCGCCCGGCAAGCGTGCCGACCTGGTGCTGCTCGACCGCAACGTGCTGACCGTGCCGGTGGCGCAGCTCCCGGAAACCCGGGTGTTGTTCACCATGTTCGGCGGCAAGGTGGTCTACGGCAAGGAGCCCTAGCGTCGGCCCAGGTGCAGCATCCGCTCGCGGATCGACTCTTCCTGGTGCTCGGCGTGCATGGGTTTCAGCAGGTCACTGCGGCTGACGATGCCGACCAGGCGCAGTTGCACCGGGTCATCGACGACCGGCAGCCGCTCGCAGCCCAGCGCCGCGAGGCGGTGCGCAACCGCGCGGCACGTCTCACCGGGCAGCGCGAATGCCGCAGGCGCCGCGCCGGCAAGACTGCCAATGGTGACATCGGCTGACGACGGTGCGAGCGCGGCAACGGCGGAGCGCTCGATCATGCCAACGATCCGCCCTTCGGCCACCACTGGGTAGGCGCGATGGGCCTGGCCGGCACCGAAGTACCGCTCGCGCACCTCGGCGGCACTCATCGAGGCAGGGATGGCGACGACCGTGCGCGTCATCACCTCTTCCACGAAGTGACGTTCCAGGACGTCGACGCCGTACTCGCGAAACACGTGCCGGCCGCGCCGCGCGATCTTCTCGGTGAGGATGGAGCGCGGCATGACGATGACGGTAAAGCCATACGCGACCGAGCACGCCAGGATCGTGGGCAGGAAGGCGTTGGCGTCGTGCGTCAGCCCAAAGGCGAACACCACCGCGGTCAGCGGGGCCCGCATGGTGCCGCCCAGGATCGCCGCCATGCAGGTGATCGCCCATAGCTGCGGCGTGCCGCCGGGCAGCCAGTGACTCATCAGCAGGCCGGTTCCGGCCCCGATCATCAGGAGCGGCGCCAGCACGCCGCCCGAGGTGCCCGAACCCAGGGCGATGGCCCAGATCAGCAGCTTCACGATCAGCAGCACGGCGACCGCCGACAGCGCCAGGTGGTTGGCGAGCAGGTCGGCGATCACGTCGTAACCAACACCCAGCGCACGGGGCGCAATCAGACCGCCGATCCCGACGAACAGACCACCGATCGCTGGCCACCACATCCAGTGGACCGGCAGGCGTCCGAACAGATCCTCCACCCGGTAGAGCAGCAGCGTCATGGCGGCTGACACGGCGCCGCTCGCCAGCCCGGCGGCGAGGCACGACAGCAGCGCGACCCAGGTGGCCGGCGGCGTCGTGACCGGGAACAGCGGCCCGGCATCGGCCCACAAGGGGCGCAGGAAACCGGCGACCGCGCAACTCAAGGCCACCGGCAGCAGGCTGCGGGGACGCAGTTCGAACAGCAGCAGCTCGACCGCCAGCAGGATCGCCGCCAGCGGCGTACCGAAGACCGCAGTCATGCCGGCACAGGCGCCGGCCACCAGCTGCGCCTTGCGTTCCGCCGCGGTCAGGTGGAAGGCCTGCGCCAGCAGCGAGGCGGAGGCGCCGCCGGTCATGATGATCGGCCCCTCCGCGCCGAAGGGACCACCACTGCCGATCACGATCCCGGACGACAGTGGCTTCAGGATCGCGACCTTCGCCGATATGCGGCTCTTGCCGTAGAGGATCGCCTCGATCGCTTCGGGAATGCCGTGGCCGCGAATCTGCTGGCTGCCAAAGCGGGCCATGAGTCCGACGATCAGTCCGCCGAGGGCCGGCACCACGATCACCCAGGCCCCGAGGTGGTTGTCCGCCGGCGAGCGCGGGGCCAGGGACACCGTCTGGTAGAAGAACAGGTTGGTGAAGAAGCGGATGAGATCGAGCAGGAAGATGGCGCCGGCGGTGCTGATGACACCGATGACAATCGCAAATGCCGACATCAGCACCAGGCGCGAGGGCGGCGCGAAATCCCCACGGTGCGTCGGCGCCGTGGGTGTTGCATCATCACTACTCACAATTATTCATCTCCCGAGCGGGGTTGGGGGGCGGCCGCCGCCCTGGCGCGCAGGGCCTCCTCCAGCACGACCGCGTGGTTCATCTTCTTGTCCCTGGCGGCGTACAGCAGGGTCACGCGCTCGTGGCTGGCGCGTTCCCACAGCGCGTCGAGCAGTGCGCCGTGCGCCCGCAGTTCCACCAGGTAGCGCTGACGGAACTCCCGCCAGTGCTGTGGATCGTGCCCGAACCATTCGCGCAGCGCCGGGGTCGGCGCGACCTCAGGCAGCCATTCGTTGAGCGCCGCCGTTTCGCGTTTCACGCCGCGCGGCCAGAGGCGATCGACGAGAACCCGATACCCGTCGCGACGCACCGGCTTCTCGTAGATGCGTTTGATGCCGAGATTCATGGGGCTTGCGACTTGCGACGGCATGCCAGGCGCAGGGTCGTGGATCACGGGCGCACGCTGCGCCGCGCGGCTTCCGCCGGTATGCGCAGGCGGAACACATCGTGAAGCTGCGTGAGCTGGGGGCGATGCCGGGCGGCCACGCGCTCGACCAGGCGCCTGCCGCGGGCTGTCAGCAGAACCTCCGCCCGGCGCCGGTCGTGCGCTCCCGGGCGCTTGTCGACCAGCCCGGCCTTTCGGCAGCGTTCGATGAGGGCGGTGGTGCCGTGCGGACTGGCCTGCAGCCGCTGCGCCAGCTCGCCGACACCCGGGGCAGCCCCCGCAGCGTGACCGCGGATGTGCAGCAACAGCAGGTACTGGGTGGGTGTGATGCCGGCGGCCCGCGATGCCCGCTCGCTGAAGCCGAGGAACCGGGCCAGCTGGTAGCGGAAATCCGACAGGGAGATGTAGTCGCTTCGGGTCAGCATTGACGAGGGCTCTATCCAACAGCACGGGTGCGCTGGCAGCGGACCCGTCAGCGGCGGCGGATAATATCACGACGTGATATAAATTGGCGGCAAGCTGGCTGATGCAGGCGCGCAGGAATGAACAGACCATCGGATGACGAGCTGGGCGGAACCGGCCCCTGCCTGCTGGGGGAGCTGGGCGCCGACGGCTACACCGTGCAGGATCGCCGACAGGCGCACGATGTCGCGCTATGGCGCAAGTCCGAGCGCGAGCGGCTGATCGGCCTGCGCATGCAACTGGATCCGGCGGTCCGCACCGCTCACGCCGCCGCCATTGCGACGCAGCTGGATCGCCTGCTTCCAGGCGTGGGTGACACCATGGTGAGCGTCTACTGGCCCATCCGCGGCGAGCCGGACCTGCGTCCCTGGATGCGCGCGCGCGCGGGGCGCGGCATCCGGATCGCGCTGCCCGTGGCAACCGCGCTCGGCCAGCCACTGAGCTTTCGCGAATGGCGGCCGGATGCGCCGCTGACCCATGGCCTGTGGCGGATCCCCCATCCGGCCGAGGGGCCGGATGTGACGCCGGCCATCGTGATCGCACCGCTGGTGGGATTCGACAGCGGCTGCTACCGGCTCGGCTATGGGGGCGGTTTCTTCGACCGGACGCTGGCGCGCCTGCAGCCGCGACCGCAGGTCATCGGCGTCGGCTACGCCTGCACTGCGATCCGGACCATCTTTCCACAGCCCCACGACATCCCGATGGATTGCATTGTCACCGGCACGCTACCCGCCATGCGACGGCTGGAAAAATCCCCCTGATGCGGTTGACCGCCGGCGGGGGCACGTACCTGCATCGGTACGAGGTGTGTATAGCTTTACACACTCCCGGGCAAGGCGCCTGCATCCCGCGCACCGGGCCTGCGGGCATGCCGTTGTTGCCTTCACTGCGAAGTTCCAGAGCAGGCGGGATTGCAGGGGCGCGGATTCTTGGCATCATGCGCCGATGTCCACGCAACCGATGTCCACGCAACGCAGGAATCCGCGCAAGCCGGTCCGCCGTGCACCCGCAGGCGCGCCGCGCGAATCTGCCCCACAGAAGATCCCGGGCTCCGGGTCGAGGTGAGGAGGCCACGCCCCGTCACGTCCGGCATCGTCGTCCGGCAGGCCCTGTCGATCGGTGCTGCGACGCTGTGCCAGCTGGCCGCAGCGCTGCCGGGCATGGCCCGCGCTGCAGGCAACGACGGGAGCACGCTCCCGGAGGTGGTGGTTGCAGCGCCGCTCCCGGGGGCCGACCTGTCACTCACGCAAGTTCCCGCCAACGTGCAGCGCGTGACTGCCGGTCAGCTCGATGGCGGCCGCACGCATGGTGTCGCGGACGCGCTCAATCAGCTGGTCGGCAGCGTCAACACCAACGACACGCAGGCAAACCCCTTCCAGCCGGACATCAATTTCCGCGGCTTCACGGGTTCGCCGATCCTCGGCACGCCGCAGGGGGTGTCCGTATTCGTGGACGGCGTGCGGGTCAACGAGGCTTTTGGTGACGCCGTCAATTGGGAGCTCATCCCGCAGTCGGCCATCTCCGGCATCGAGGTGACTCCGGGCTCCAACCCGGTATTCGGCCTCAACACCCTGGGGGGAGCCGTCGTGGTGACGACGAAGCGCGGCTTCGATTCCGGCGGCAGCGGGGTGCAATGGCAGGGCGGCTCCTTTGGCCGGCGTGAGCTGCAGGCCGATTCCGGCGGCCATGGCGAGCGCCTCGACTGGTATGTCGCCGGCACCGTCTATGACGATGACGGTTGGGCTGATCACAACCCGAGCCGGGTGCGGCAGGGATTCGGCAAGGTCGGCTATCGCGACCGCATCAATGACATGACGCTGTCGCTGACATGGGCGGACAGCAGCCTGCAGGGGAACCAGACCCTGCCGCGCTCCTTCCTTGATGACCCGCTGCAGGCCTACACCTGGCCTGACGCCCAGGATGACTCCACGGTCCTGCTGAATCTCAACGCCAGCCATCGTCTCGGGCAGGACTGGACGCTTGCGGAGCAGCTCTACTACCGCAAGGTCAGCAGCGCGATCGTCAACAGCAACGTCAACAATGACTTCAACCCCAGCATGCCCGTCGCTGCCGGCAACGAGCCCACCGGCAATGCCATCGAGCAGATCGACCAGTACCGTCCCGGGGCGGCGCTGCAGCTGTCGGGGCACGCGGCCGTAGCCGGTCATCGCAACACCCTGGTTGCCGGGCTGGCCTGGGATCGTGGAGCAACCAACTTCTGGCAGTACAGCCAGGAAGCTGGCGCCTCGCGTGATACCTTCTCGACGGCGCCCCCGGATCTGCACACCCGCCTGCACGCGAGCAGCCGCTCCGCGGGCATCTATGTCACCGATACCTTCGGGATCAGCGAGCGGCTGTTCCTGAATCTCGCCGGCCGCTATAACGACGCCCGTGTCATGCTGCAGGACCGGCTGGGCGCGGCGCTCAACGGCCGGCACAGCTTCACCCGCTTCAATCCTGCGGTGGGGTTGACCTTCAGTCCCTCGCGGGCGCTGACGCTCTATGGACGCTACGAGGAGGGCATGCGCACGCCGACGCCGGTGGAGCTGACCTGCGCCGATCCGGGTGCGCCCTGCAGCCTGCCCAACGCTTTCGCCGCGGACCCGCCGCTGCGGCCGGTGATCGCGAAGACCTTCGAGGCGGGAGCGCGCGGTACGCTGGGAGGTCACGCCTCCTTCACCGCCGCGGTGTTCCGCACCAACCTGGACAACGACATCCAGTTCGTCTCCGCGGGCGGTGGCGCGGTGGGCGCCGGCTACTTCAGGAACGTGGGTCAGACCCGCCGCCAGGGCGTGGAGCTGGGCCTTACCGCCGGCGCGCGCGGCTTCTCGGTGAGCGCGCACTACACCTGGTTGCGGGCGACGTTCCAGGCGCCCCTGGTGCTCAACAGTCCGGACAACTCCGCGGCCGCGCCAATCAGCTGTGCAGCCTGCACCGAAATCCGGGTGCTTCCCGGGGACCGCATGCCTGGAATTCCAGGTCATGTCTTCAAGCTGCGCACGCAGTACGAGGCCGGCCGCTTCGGGCTTGGCGTCACGGCTCTCGCACAGTCCAGCCAGTTCGCGCGGGGCGACGAGTGCAACCAGGACGTCAATGGGCCGCTGCCAGGCTACCTGCTGGTGAACCTCGATGCGCACTTTGACTTCTCCACCCGCTGGAGCCTGTTCGCGCGCATCGACAACGTCTTTGAGCGACGCTATTACACCTTCGGCACGCTCGGCGAAAACGTGTTCACGGCGCCGGGAGACAGTTTCGACGCCACCGCGACCAGCTGGCGGGCGGAGCAGTTCCGCAGTGTCGGTGTGCCGCGCGGGGCCTGGCTCGGGGTCTCGTACCGCACGGGCGCTGCGCACCCCCCGGACGCGCCGTAGCCGGCTCGCCAGTCCGACTGGTCCGGGGCTATCTCCTCAGGATGAGGGCCGTTCCACCCGTACTGTTCATTGTTCGCGTGGCCCAGGGACCCATTTCATGTCCCATGAAACCAACCAGCTTAAGGCCCCTTATCGCCGCAGTCCTGGTCGCGGCCCTGGCGGTGAACGCGCGCTTCGCGCTCGCGGACGTACCGCAGGCACCGGCCGGGTGTCCGGCCGCCGCGCCCGAACAGGCGCGCGCTCTGGCGGAACTGCTGTTCAACCAGGGTGAGTATCAGAAGGCTGCGCGCTGTTACGAGGCCGGCGGGGATTACGTGCACGCCAATCGCGCATTTCTTGAGGCGGTCGGACCGGAGAGCACCGTCACCGCGCAGCGGGTGTCCAACCAGGCGGACAACGCGAAAGCGCTGCTGCACCAGGTGCGCCGGGCGTTCACCGCTCACTGAGCGCGCGCCGCGGCAGCATGGTCAGGCCGCCGAGGGCGAAGGCCAGCCCCGCGCTCAGCACCAGCAGACCGAGGGTGATGTCGAAGCTGCGGGTCACGTCGAACACCCGCCCGATCGCGATCGGTGCGACAAACAGCGTGAACAGCTCACAGAAGTACCAGCCGCTGTAGATGTAGGCCACGCTCACCGTGCTGAAGCGCTTGCGCAGCAGCGTCACGAAGTACAGATCGGAGGCGCCAATCGCCGCGCCGAAGGCGACCGCGTACACGATCAGCGCCGGCTCGGAGTGCAGATGCGCCACCGCCAGCAGCGCCGCGGCGCCGGCCAGCATGACAAGGTACACCCCGACTCCCACGGCGCGGATCGAGAAGCGGTCCAGGATCCAGCCGGCGATGAGGCCGCTCAGCGCCGCGAAGCCCGCGGTGGAACCCAGCACCAGCGATGCCAGGCCGGGCGTGAAGCCCGCGCCCTCAACCACCACGGCCTCCTGCGCCAGCAGGCCGCCGTAGCAGGAGTAATAAAGTACGGTGATCAGGGCGACCAGCCAGAAGGCGCCGCTACGCAGCACTTCGCCGAGCGAGCCTTGCGGCGCATCGCCACTGTGCCCGGGTGCGGTGCTGTCATCGGGAGTCGTGGCGCCGGCCGTGAGTGGATCGCCGTCGGTGCCGAGGCCGAGCTCGTGGGGCGAGCGCACGCGCAGTGCAAGCAGCAGGGGGATCAGCCCGATGGTCAGCAGCCCGACACCGATCGACATGCAGGCGGCGCGCCAGCCGTAGTGGCTGATGATGAGTGAGGCCAGGGGGACCAGCACCATGCCGCCGATGTGCCAGCCGGCCCAGCCGATACCGAGTCCCAGGGAGAAGTTGCGCGAAAACCAGCGCGATACCGCGTAGGGCAGTGTCACCGCGAACATGACCTTGCCCAGGCCCATGAGGATGCGCAGCAGGTACATCTCCCACAGGTTGGACAGCAGCGCCAGCACCATCACGCAGGTGGCCTCGATGAGAATGCCGGTCACCAGCATGCGGACCATCCCCAGGCGCTTGATGCCGTAGCCGCCCAGCAGCAGCAGCGGGGCGGACAGCCAGAATGCCGAGAACAGGCCGCTGGTGGCGGCGTGGCTCCAGCCGAACTCCTCGATCAGGCGCGGCACGAACAACACGAAGCAGTACAGTCCGCCGCCGTAGACCATGAAGCCCGAGAGGAACAGGGCGGCCAGGACTTTCCAGCCGTAGTAAATCCGGCCGGCGTTGGCCGCGGTGGGGGTGGTCATGATGGGCCCGGCGCGCGCACCGCTGTCAGGCAGCCGTGCAGGCGACGTGTGACATCCGTCCAGTCGACGCGGCCGCGGGCCGCAACAAACACCAGTATATCCTCGCCCGGCAGGCTGTCACCGCCGGCGCGGCGGATGTCGACCCGGTCGCCCACCACCTGTACGGTACAGCGCAGACCTTCGGCCTCGCGCACCCGCACGAAGCCCTTCGCCCGGTAGATCTGCACTGGCAGGGATGCCAGCGTGGCACGCAGCGCATGCAGTTCGCAGGTCCCGGCGGGCTCGAAGGACCAATGTTCGAACTGGTCCGCCGCGGCGGGCGCAGCCGGCAGGTAGCGCCTTTCCTGTGCAGTGGCGTGCTCCTGTCCCAGCAGCACTGTCCACAGGGCGGCGACATCAGTGATGTCCAGGCAGCGCACGCCCGCCTCGCGCAGGTGCGCGCGTGCAGCCTCAGCCGGCGCCTCGCCGGCTGCATCGAGCTTGCTCAGCAACGCGATGTCGGCGCCAAGCAGCTGCTGTTCTGCCAGAGCGCGCGCCGCGCCATCCAGTTCGCTGAAGCGCGCCGCATCCAGCACCGTGGCGCAGCAGTTGATGCTGATCCGCTCGCGCAGGCGCGGGTGGCCGAGCGTGCGCAACAGTTGCGACGGATCCGACAGGCCGCTGGCCTCGATCAGCAGGTGATCGAAGGCGCCGGCGCCGCGCGCCGCCAGCTCCTCCACCTGTGTGATGAGGTCCTGCTGCAGACTGCAGCAGATGCAGCCGTTGGCCAGCGTCACGACCTGCGCGTCACGGCCGGCGATCAGGTACTGGTCGATGCTGACGGCGCCAAAGTCGTTGACCAGGACCGCCAGGCGCACGCCGCGCGCGCCGGCCAGCAGCCGGTTGACCAGCGTGGTCTTGCCGGCGCCGAGGAATCCCCCCAGCACCGTGAGCGGCAGGGGAGTCGTCACAGCAGGGGCGCGGGACTGTCCCACAACGGTGCGATCCCGGCGCCGCGCAACAGTCCGCCGCCGTCCCAGGTGGGTTCTCCATCCACCAGGGTCAGCTGCACGCGCGTGTCGCGGATGGCGCCCGCGGCCGCGTCCACCTCGAACAGGTTGCGATCGAGGACGATGAGATCGGCACGCTTGCCGGCGCTGATGCTGCCGGCCTCGTGCTCCAGGTCCATGCTCCACGCCCCGTTGATGGTCATCACCCTGATGGCGGCTTCGAGCGCGATCGGCTCGCCAAAGAAGGCCCCCAGTTCCGGGTGCGCCGGATCCTGGCGGGTCACCATGCCCTCGAAGCCGATCCAGGGATCGAGGGCCGACACCGGCCAGTCGGTGCCCATGACGGCAACACCGCCGGCATCGAGCACCCCCTTGAAGTTGTAGGCCCGCGGCATGCGCGGCGCGCCGAAGGCGTCGCGGCGGGCGAAGGCGAACGGCCCCGGCACCCAGCCCACGGGCGAGAATTCCGCGGTCACTCCCAACTCGGCGAAGCGCGCCAGGTTGCGGTCCAGCAGCAGGGTGCAATGCGAGCACTGATGGCGCACGCGCGCCGGCCCGCCGCCCGCCCGCTGCCGCGCCCGGGCCACGGCCTCGAGGAATACATCCGATGCGCCGTCACCGGTGCAGTGCGCGATCACGCGGATGCCCGCGCGTTCCATCTGCACCAGCATGTCGGTGAGGTGCTCGGCGGTCAGGTTGAGATGTCCGCGCCAGGGCTCACCCGCCACCCACGGGGTGGCCAGATAGGAGGAGCGCGCCTCGTGGGTGCCGTCGAAGTGGAACTTGACCGCGTTGGCGTTGAGCCGCCGTGAGCGGTAGTAGTGGCGCTCGCCCGCCAGCAGTTGCCAACGCCGCCGTACCGGGAAGATGTCGTCCTGCCAGCTGATGGCGGCCTCCACGCGCGCGCTCAGCCGGCCGCGCCGGTCCAGTGCCTGCAGCGCGTTCAGGCGATGCTCGCACACGTGCACGTACTTGGTGCCGACCACCCCGCGCGATGCCTGGAAGTGCAGGGCGTCACCGTAGGCCCGCTCCAGCGCGGCCGGTGACGGCGGCGGCATCACGCGGTACACCAGTGAGTAGGCGCCATCGACCAACACCCCGGTCGGCTCGCCCGTCACGGCATCGCGCTCGACGTAACCGTTGCCCGGATCCGGGGTGGCGGCACTGATGCCCGCCAGCGCCAGCGCCTTGCTGTTGACCAGCAGCGCACCCCAGGAGCGGTCGTGTATGGCAATCGGCCGGTCAGGCAGCACCGAGTCCAGCCACTGGCGGTTCACCGCGATGCGTTCGCGCCGGAAGGTGAACCAGACAAACTGCTTGCCATAGATCCAGCCATCGCCCGGATGCTGCGCGGCATGATCGCGGATCGCCTGCGCGAGCTGCGCCGGTGTCGGATCGCCCGGCACGTCGAGGCAGCCGGCGTACTTCGGGGCCAGCGCCAGGTCCGGGTGGGTGTGCATGTCGTACAGGCCCGGCATGACGAAGCGCCCGCCCAGCCGCACTACCCGCGTGGACGGGCCGATGTGACGCTGCACCTGGTCGGCGGAACCCACCGCGACGAAGCGGCCGTCACGGATCGCCACCGCCTGCGCCCAGGGCGTGTGCGGATCGACCGTCCAGATGCGGCCGTCGAGCAACGCGAGGTCCGCGTAGGCGTCTGTGTCGCGCGTCATGGCGAGGGTGGTTCTTCCAGCTCCGCCGCCGCCGGAATCCACCAGTCCGGGCCGCGTGCCGTGGTCGCGTATTCCGGCCAGCGGTAATCGAGCGGCGGCTCGAAGTCCTTGGGCAACAGCGGCGCGACAAAGCGCGCGCCGCCGGTGCGCTCGGTGAACTCCGCGCGCGCCGCGGCCACCGCCGCGGGGTTGGTCAGCAGCTCCAGCAGCGAAGTGGCGATGGTCTTGCCGGCGACCTGCACCGTCGGGTCGATGCAGGGAGCGAGTCCGCCCAGCGCGTTGGCGACCCAGGCCGGGTAACCCGGGTACCGTGCCGGCACTGACAGCATCGGCCGCGCAATGTACAGCCGCACCGTCGGCGCATACCAGGTCATCTCGACATAGTCGTCGGAGGTCCAGTTCGTCTGCCACGCGGGCATCTGTTGGCGCAGGCGGGCCTCGGCGACCTGCGGCTCGATCAGTTCCTCGCAGGCGGGCAGGAAGGGTTGCGCCATCGGCGCCAGTCCCAGGTTGCGCTGGATCTCCTGCGCCAGCGCGATGGCTTGCGGGCCGTAGCGTGGCGCACCCACAGCGCTGAGGTTGCGCCACACGAGCGCCGCGAGCGCGTGATTGGCGACACCGGGCCGGGTGCGCGACACCCAGCGCTTGACCAGGCGGCAGTGCGCCGTTGCGGCGGCGTGTTCGGCGTTGCGATCGAGCACCTCGAGGATGGAGTCGGCCATCTGCACGGTCGGGGCGCGCCAGGCGTAGTTGATCTGCGCCAGGTGCGCCGGCAGGTTGTCGGCGGTCGCCTGGCCGGCGGTCAGGATCGCCTCGTTCAGCGACCAGCCGCCGGTGTGCGCCAGCATGGATTCCTGGGTGGCCTTGGTCAGCGAATACAGGGTGAACAGCGCCACGTTGGCCCCGGGGGCGCGTGCTGCGGAATGGGCGGCGGCAATGGGGCTGTCGCTGGCGGCGCTGCCCCAGCTCTCCGCGTTGTCACAGATGAACGAGTAGATGCGGCTGTAGTACGCGCCACAGTGGGTGTCCCAGCGCGTCGTATTGCACAGCGGCAGCATGTAGAAGGGGTGGTAGCTGATCAGCGCATCGATGCCGTCGTAATAGCCCTTCAGGCCGTGGACCAGCTTGGAGCCCTGCACTTTCTCGGCGGGTTCGCCGAAGAAGCGCAGCGTGCCGGTCACGCCGCCCGACTTCATTGCATGCTGGGTCGCCAGGATGCCCGCCAGCGCGCCGACGCCCAGCGCGGAGTGCGGATCAGTGTGGCCGGGCGCGAACTGCGACAGGCCGAGCCGCGGACCACGGGTAGTCGCGGCCGCCTGGCAGTTGCCGGGAACTGCGTCGTACTCCGCGTACGTGGCGACTGTCGCCCCCGCGCCGTTGGACCAGTGCGCGGCAAAAGCGGTCGGCATACCGCCGCTGCCGGCTTCCACGGTGAAGCCCGCCTCGCGCAGGCGCTGCACGAACCAGGCCGCCGAGCGATACTCACGCCAGGCCGGCTCGGCGAAGTCCCAGATGGTCCGGTGCCACTGCGACAACGTATCGCGGTTGCCCTCGACCCACTCGCACGCCAGCTGCTTGACGTCCGCCATCGCCTTCTCCACCCGGTTTGCGCGCCGCTGCCCGGGGCGTAAGAGTACCGCCAGCCGGGTCAGTGCGCTGCGGCGCGAACCCACAGGCCGGTAGCGGCTGCCGCGCCAAGCAGGTAAAAAGGAGTCGGTGTGTGGCTGGTGCGCGGGAGGGTGGGCGTGAGCGCAGTTGCGGATGCGGCGCTGTGGCCGGGGGGGCGGGCGGCGACGGTGTACGGCGCGCTGCGGCATGCCAGCCGGCACTACGGCAGCCGGCCTTTCCTGTGCGTGTTGCCGGAGGTGGCACAGGTCTATGGTATCGAGGCCGGCGAGCTGACCTACGAGCGGGCCCTGGGCGCGACCGATGGCATTGCGCGGTCCTTTGCGGCCGCCGGCTACGGGCCGGGACACCGGGTTGGATTGCTGCTGGAGAACCGCCCGGTCTATTTCCTCACCTGGTTCGCACTGAACTCCCTGGGCGTGGCCGTGGTGCCGATCAACCCGGACCTGCGTGCCGCGGAACTGGAATACCTGATCGGGCACTCGCAGATGATCGCGGCCGTCGCGCTGCCGCAGCGGCATGCGCAGCTGCAGGCCGCAGCCGCCGCGGCCGGCCGCACCGTGGCGGTGCTGGCGCCGGCCGATACGCCGCCGCCGGTTGCCGCGGCCGCCGGGACCGACCCGCAGCGTGAGGAGGAGCGCGAGTGTGCCCTGTTGTACACCTCCGGCACGACCGGCCTGCCCAAGGGCTGTGTGCTGAGCAACGATTATTTTCTGATCTGCGGCGAGTGGTACGCCGGCCTGGGCGGCTACTGCGCCATGCAGCCGGGCAGCGAGCGGTTGCTGACGCCGCTTCCCACCTTTCACATGAACGCCATGGCCACCTCAGCCATGACCATGCTGATCCTGGGCGGTTGCCTGATCCCGCTGGATCGCTTCCACCCGCGTTCCTGGTGGGACAGCGTGCGCAGCTCGCGGGCCAGCATCGTGCACTACCTGGGGGTCATGCCCGCGATCCTCATGGGTGCAGTCCCTTCCCCGCAGGACCGGCGACACCAGGTGCGCTTCGGCTTCGGCGCGGGGGTGCCGCGCGAGCTGCATCGGGTCTTCGAGGAGCGCTTCGGATTTCCCCTGATCGAGGCCTGGGCGATGACCGAAACCGGCGCTGGGGCGGTGATCGCCGCCGCGCATGAGCCGCGCCTGCCGGGCACCAGTTGCATCGGCCGTCCACCGGCGGCGCTGCAGGTGCGGCTGGTGCGCGAGGACGGCGCGCACAGCGGTGTGGACGAACCGGGCGAGCTGCTGGTGCGAGCCGCCGGCGCCGATCCGCGCCGCGGCTTCTTCAGCCGCTACCTGAATGATCAGCAGGCCACCGATGAGGCCTGGCGCGAGGGCTGGTTCCATACCGGCGACCTCGTGAGCCGCGACACGCAGGGACTGCTGCACTTCGTCGACCGCCGCAAGAACGTCATCCGCCGCTCGGGGGAGAACATCGCAGCGGTGGAAGTCGAGATGGTGCTGGCGAAGCATCCGCGGGTGCGTGCGGTGGCGGTGGCGGCCGCGCCGGATCCCCTGCGGGGTGACGAGGTGTTTGCCTGCGTCGTGCCGCACTCGCCGGCGGTGGATGCCGACGCCCAGCGTGACAGCGCGCACGAACTGGTGCGCTGGTGCCTGGAACGGCTGGCGTACTTCAAGGCCCCGGGCATGGTGGCCTTCGTCACCGAGCTGCCGCTGACCGCCACGCAGAAGATCCAGCGCGGCGCGGTGAAGCAGCTGGTCGCGCAACTGCTGGCCGACGGGGCCTGGATCGACACCCGCGCCATGAAGAAGCGCTGACCCATGAGCCTTCCTGCCCGGATCGCGCGCCGCCGCTACGACGATGTGGTCATCGCGGCGCCCGTCACCATCCCCTACCAGCGGCACAGTACGCAGAGCGCGCACTGGTGGGCCGGGCGCGCACTGCGGCGTGTGCTGGAGGTGGCGCGCCTGTCGGCGGCGGACGTCGACGGCCTCGCCGTGTCGAGTTTCTCGCTGGCGCCCGACAGTGCCGTGGGCCTGGTGCAGCATCTGGGTGTGGCGCCGCGCTGGCTCGACCACATCCCCATGGGGGGCGCCTCAGGCGTGGTGGCGCTGCGCCGCGCAGCGCGCGCGGTGCAGGCGGGGGATGCCGACCTGGTCGTGTGTGTTGCCGCCGATACCAACCAGGTCGACAGTTTCCGCAACACGCTCGCCGGTTTCAGCCGTTTCGCCCAGGACGCCAGCCACCCTTACGGCGCCGGCGGACCGAACGCCATGTTCGCGCTGCTCACTGACCATTACATGCGGCGCTTCGGCGTGCAGCGCGAGGACTTCGGCAGGCTGTGCGTGGCGCAGCGCGCCAACGCCGCGCGTTTCGAGCACGCCCTGCTGCGCGCGCCGCTGACCCTGGAGCAGTACCTGGCGGCGCGGCCGGTGTGCGACCCGCTGCACCTGTTCGACTGCGTCATGCCCTGCGCCGGGGCGGAGGCCTTCATCGTGACGCGCGCGCCCGTGGCCGCGGCGCTGTCGCTGCCGGCGGCGCGGCTGCTGGCGACCATCGAGCGTCATAACGCTTTCGCCACCGATGCCATACAGGAGCGCGGCGGCTGGCTGCTGGACGCCGGCGAGCTGTGGGACATGGCGCAGCTCGGGCCGCGGGAGCTCGACCTGGTGCAGACCTACGATGACTACCCGGTCATCAGCATGATGCAGTTCGAGGGTCTGGGACTGTGCGCTGCGGGCGAGGCGGCGCAGTTCGTGCGCAACCACACGTTCACGCTGGACGGCACGCTGCCGCACAACACCTCCGGCGGACAGCTCAGCGTGGGGCAGGCCGGCGCGGCCGGCGGCTATCTCGGCCTGGTGGAGGCCCTGCGCCAGGTGACACGCGCTGCGCTGGGCAACCAGGTGGAACGCGCACGCACCGCGCTGGTTTCGGGCTTCGGCATGATCAACTACGACCGCGGCATCTGCACTGGCGCGGCGATATTGCGCGGGGACTGAAGCGATGTCCTCCCTGCCGCCAGCAGCCCGCAGCCGCGCCGCCCGGCGCCTGGTGGGTGCTGCCGCGCGCGGGCGATTCGCGCTGCCGGTGTGCATGCGCTGCGGCGCGGTGCAGTATCCGCCGCGCGACGTGTGCGTGCGCTGCCTGTACGAGCGGCTGCAGCTGCGCGCGGTGCCAGAGGGCGGCACGCTGCTGGCCGTCACCACGGTGCGCGTCACGACTGACCCCTGGTTCCGCGCGCGTCTGCCATGGCGTATTGGCAGTGTCCGCCTGGACAGCGGGCCGACCGCGATCGCGCACCTGCACGGCGGCTGTGAGGCCGGCGCCCGCGTGCGCCTCGAACTGAAACTCGACCGCAGCGGCGAGGCGGTGCTGTTCGCACTGCCAGCCGTGGAGACCGCAACCATGCAAGACGACCGGCAGCTGCGTGAATTCACCCAGGAGCCGCGCGGCCGCAACATCCTGGTCACCGACGGCAGCAGCGCGCTCGGGCGCGAGACGGCGCGCGCGCTGGCGCTCGCGGGGGCGCGCCAGGTGTGGGTTGGCAGCGGGCAGTCATCGCCGGCATTCGCGCCGCGCGCAGTCCCGTCTGCAGGCGCGACTGATCTTCCCAACATCATGCCGCTGGTGCTCGATGCCGCGGACCCGCGACAACTGCAGCAATGCGCTGCGCAGATCGGCGCTGAACTGGACGTCGTGGTCAACACGGCCGACGGCTTTCGTGCCGGCGGCGGCCTGTCGCCCGACGGCGCGGCCCTGGTGCGCGCGAGCTTCGAGGCCGTGGTCGTGGGCCTTGCCAACCTGGCACAGGCATTCGGGCCGGCCCTGTGCGCGCGTGCTGCGGACCCGGCCCACGGCATGCCGGCCTGGGTGAACGTCCTGTCCATCTATGCCTGCGCCAGCCGTCCGGAGTGGGGCGCCTACAGTGCGGCGCACGCAGCGGCCCGCTCGTACCTGAGTTGCCTGCGGGCGCAGTTCGGACGCGCTGGTGTGCGGGTCGCCGAAGTGCTGACCGGGCCGCTGGACGATCCGGCGCACAGTGACCAGCCGCCGCCGCTGGTGCGGCCCGGCCAGGTGGCGGCCGCGGTGGTGGAGCTGCTGCGCGCCGGCCGCGAGGAGGTCGTGGTCGGTGAGGTGGCCCAGGACCTGCTTGCGCGCCTGGCGGACAGCCCCAAGGCGCTGGAGCGCGAGTTGGCGCGGGGTGTGCCGTGAACGCGCACTTCCGCACCGGGCGGCTGCTGCGTTTCGCCGACTGCGACCCGTCCGGCATTGCCTACTTCCCCGCGTGGCTGAACCTGCTGAACGGGGTGGTCGAAGACTTCTGGGCGCATCTCGGATACCCGCTGCACAGGCTGATCCTGGAGCGGCGTGTAGGTACGCCGACGGTCCGGCTGGATTGCAGTTTCGTCAGCCCCGGAAGTTTCGGGGACCAGCTGGAATTTGCGCTGCGCATCGCGAAGCTCGGTCATTCCTCGCTGGCACTGGAGCATGAGGTCAGCGGCATTGCGGATGCCGCCGGACAGCAGGAGTTGAAGTGGCGTGCCAGCCAGACCCTCGTGGCCACGTCACTGGAGACCCATAAGGCCATTGCCTGGCCGGCCGACCTGCGTCAGGTCCTGCAGAAGGCAGCAGGCGCGGCCTGACGGTGCGCGGGTCCTCGAGCGGGGTCCACGGGCCCTGGGGGGTGCAGCCGCAATCCGGCGGTGCTACCTTTCCGAGCTTACCTGCCGCTAGAATCGGCGGGGCGTAGGGATTTTTGACTACAACAACAACGGGGCCGGCTGTTGGCCCCAAACCAGGAGAAACACCTTGCTGCACTACTTATGGATGTTCATCATCGGTATCGTCGTCGGCCTGATTGCGCGCGCCATCATGCCGGGCGCCGAGCACATGGGGCTGCTCATGACCGGCGTGCTCGGCATCGTGGGATCGTTTGTGGGTGGTCTGATCGCCCGCCTGTTCAACAAGCCCGCCGACGGCGCCCCGTTCCATCCGGCCGGCATCATCATGTCCATCATCGGCGCGCTGATCGTGCTGTACATCTGGGGCAAGGTCGGGCACTGACCTCAAGTTCCGCCGCCGGCAGCGCCTCATCGGCGCTGTCGACGGCGAGCGCGCTGCGTTGAATACATCCGCGCCGAGAGTGGCGAGGTCCGCGGCGCCCGCGTGCCCCAGCGAGGGGAGCGAGAAGATCGACTCGATGCTGCGCAGCAGCGAGTAATGATTGTAGGGGACGTCGGACACCGTGCCCGGGCGGATGAAGGGCGATAGCAGCACCGCACCAACACGTCCTCCCCCGGGGCCGCCTAAACCGGGCTGGTTGCGCTGCCCCGGCAGTGGAATTTCCCCGCAGCAGGCTTGCGAGGTCTGCGGCCCTTCCCCATCCGCCTCATCGAAAGTGATGATGAGCAGCCCATCCTTGCGGAAGGCTGCTGAGGCTTCGATCAGCGGCACCCAATACTGCAGGAACCTGTTCACCGCGGTGAGCCCGCCGCGGCGCCCGTCGGCGCAGACCGCATCGTGGCCGTCGTTGCACAGGTTGGGGGTGATGAAGACGAAGTTGGGCGTAGCAGACCGCTGCCGCAGGTCGGCGGGCAGTTGCCGCAGGTTGACGACGTGCGCCGCACAACGCGCCGGATCATCGATGAGGGAGTGGAAGTAGACGAAGGGATCGTGGCGCGCTGCGTACTGGTCCCTGGCGGTCGCGAACTGGGTGGGATCCTCGCTGCCTGCCGGCGCATGGCCGCAGGTCGCCGCCTCCCGCGCCGGATCGTTGCCCATGTCCTGCATGTAGGCCTTCCACGTCAGGCCCGCGGCCTCGAGTTGATCGGCCAGCGTGTGCACAGTGGCGGGATACACGCAGCCGCGCCCGTGCAGCTGGCCGTGTTCGTCCAGCCCTGGCGCCGTGGGCACGAACTCCTCGAGCAGCTCGCAATCCAGCTGCGAGGTGTCGTTGGGGGCCTGGCCGCTGATCAGGGCCAGGTAGTTGGGCAGACTGTCATGACCGACCGCGTAGTACTGGCGCAGCAGGGCGCCGCGCGCCGGCAGGTGCCGCGCCAGGTAGGGCGCGGCGCTGTGCGGACCAAACGAGTTCTCGAAGTTCTGGTTCTCCAGCAGCAGCACGAACACGTGACGGATGGCCGGCGCCTGCGGGGCGTCCGCGGCCGGCGCCACACCCACCCACCCCAGGGCGAGCGGCAGAAGCAGTATGGTCTTTATTCTCATGTTGGATTCTCCGTGATAGCCGCCACCGCCGTGCGTGGTGCGCGTCGCAGGGCGTGGGCAAACAGCAGCATGCAGGCGAGGGTCAGCAGCGCCGCGGTCACGAATGGGGCGCCGGGGAAGTACCAGCGCGCGGCGGGTGCGGCAAAGCTGCCGAACACCTGGGTCATCAGCGGCGGCCCCAGGATGGCGCTGAGGCTGTAGAGGCACGCCACCGCACCCTGCAGCTCTCCCTGCGCATCCGCGGGGATCTGCTGCGAGGCCAGGGCATTGACCGATGGATATGTGAAGGCAAACAGCAGCGTGCCCAGGGATACCACGTAGATCATCCAGCCCTCGCTGGCCAGGGCATAACCGAGATAGGTCAGAAGTCCCGCCACCATGCCCGCGAAAGCCGCGCGGCGCTCCCCGCCCAGCCAGCCGATCATGAAGCGCGACAACAGGCCCTGCGCCACAGCCATGAGCACACCCACGAAGGCAAGCGAGTAGCCCACCTGCTGCGTGCTCCAGTGATACCTCTCTATGGTGTAGAAGGCCCAGATGCTGGGCAGGACCTGGTGGCCGAGCTGCCACAGGAACAGCGCCCCCAGCAGCCCGAACACCAGCGGGTAGCGGCGCATCTGCGCCAGCGTGCCCAGCGGATTGGCGCGTGCCCAGTGGAAGGGCCGGCGCGACTCGCGCGGCAGCGATTCCGGCAGCGCGAACCAGCCGAGCAGGGTGTTGGCCAGCGCGATGCTGCCGGCAACGAAGAACGGTGCGCGTGGACCCAATCCCCCCAACAGGCCGCCGATGGCCGGGCCCACGATGAAACCGATGCCGAAGGCGGCCCCCATGATGCCGAAGTTCTGGGCGCGCTTCTCCGGCGGCGTGATGTCGGCGACATAGGCATAGGCCGGCGTGAAGGACGCACCGGCCATGCCGGCGATGATGCGCCCTGCAAACAGCCAGCCGATGGCCGGCGCCAGTCCCATGATGAAGTAGTCGCAGCCCAGCGCGAACAGTGCGAACAGCAGCACCGGCCGGCGGCCGAAGCGGTCGCTGAGGTTGCCGAGCACCGGCGCGCAGAAGAACTGCGTGAGCGCGTAGGCGAACGACAGCCAGCCGCCGTACACCGCGGCGTGGTCCACACTGACGCCGGTGAGCTGCATGACCAGGCCGGGCAACACCGGCAGGATGATCCCGAAGCCCACCGAGTCGACCAGGACGGCGATGAAGATGAATACGAACGCACTGCGGCCGGGTGTGCGCATCCGCGGCGGATCCTTACGAAGCTGCGAGCGCGCCATCTTACAGGAGTGCCCGCCGCACCTGCCCGCCGCGCGGTGCGGCGGCGGCAGTTACTGCCGCGACATTGCCGCCCCGCCCAGCATGCCTGCGCGGCGGCTGAGCCAGTAGACAGGGATTCCGATGAGGGTGATCAGCACGGTAAGGCCCGCTTCCCCCGGCCGCGTCACCAGCGCGTTGGCCATCAACAGCAGCGAGGCCAACATGAAGACCAGTGGCACCAGTGGATAGCCCCAGACACGATACGGCCGCGGCAGCTGCGGATGCGTGCGCCGCAGGACGAAGACCGCCGCGATGACCAGCGCGTAGAAGGGCCAGATCCCCAGGATGAACTTGTCGGCCAGCTGCGCGAAATCGTTCGCCAGCACGTAGGCCACGCCCAGTACGGTGGCAAGTACGATGGCAAGGGAGGGAGTAGCGAAACGCGGCGACACGCGCGCCACGGCGCGGAAGAACAGGCCGCGGTCGCCCATGGCGAAGAATATCCGAGAGCCGGTCATCATCGAGGCATTCAGCCCGCTGAAAGCCGAGATCACCACCGCCGCGGCGACGAAGGCGGTCCCGTAGCCGGCCAAGAGCGGCACCTGCTGCATCACCGTCGTGGCGATCAGCCGCGACTGCGCCATCTGCGAGGGGGACAGCGCGTACATGAAGCCGACATTGACCAGCAGGTAGACCGCCAGCACGCATGCGGCGCCCGTGATCAGCGCCCGTGGCAGGGTGCGCTGCGGATCGCGCACCTCGCCGCCCATGCTGGCGGGGTCCGCCCAGCCGTCGTACGCCCACAGCACCGGGATCAGGGCGGTGGCCAGCAGGGACAGTGTCGTCAGGGGAGGCGCGGCAGTGAACGCCGGCAGGAAATGCCGGGCGCTGCCGCCGACGGCGGTGAAGGCCAGCGCGCCCAGCAGCACCAGCACCGCGTATTTGACCGTCGTGGTAGCACTCAGCACCGCGGCGGCGCGCTGCACGCCGAAGTAGTTGATGACCCCGATCAACACGATGGCTGAGGCGGCGGTGTAGCGCACCTGCTGCGGCTGCAGCGGCACGAAATATCCCAGGTATTCGGCGAAGATCGTGGCGGTGGCTCCCAATGCCGCCGCGCGCACCACCACCAGCTCGGTCCAGCCGAACAGGAAGGCGGGCAGGGGTCCATAGGCTTCCAGCAGCCACGCGAATATGCCACCGGAGCGTGGCAGTGCGCCGGCCAGTTCGGCCACCGACAGGGCACCGCACAGCGCGATGATCCCGCCCAGGATCCAGCACACGACGATGAGGCCCGGCGCCTGGAGCTGGCCTGCGACCGTGGCCGGGACCCGGAAGATGCCGCTGCCGATGGTGATCCCGACCGAGACCGCCACGGTCTGCAGGAACCCCACCGAGCGCGGCATGCGCTCGCCCCATTGGTCCGTCATTGTGCTCGCACGGGCTGTGGTAGGATGCGCGCCCCTTTCAGGGTGCGCCCGTAGCTCAGTTGGATAGAGCGCCTGGCTACGAACCAGGAGGTCGGGAGTTCGAATCTCTCCGGGCGCGCCAATAAAAACAACGACTTAGACTGAATCGCCGCTTTTTCGATGGCGCCCGCTGACGGACTCTTACCATTCGCCGATTCGCTCACGATCCTCCAGGCACATGGGTGCTCCGCGGGCTCCGGTTGTCCGTTGTCGGGGTTCCGTCCGGGATTGTAGAACCGTTCGACGTAATCGAACACGCAGGCTCACGCCTCATCACCGTGTGCGGCTCCGCCATTGATCGTGTTCACTTCAATCGCCGAAAGACCACTCAGCCAATCGAGAAGCTAACCCTGAGGGTCGCCCGCAGTGGTCCGTTCGCAGTCGATGACGAAAAGGCGGATAGTGGCGCCGCGCGACAGTTTCCAGCGCCGCGCAGCACTGTGGCGGAGGCGGGGAATGGATACTCCAGTCAATTCGACAGCGAGCAGGCGCCGCATGGGGACCAGCACCTGCTTCCACCTGGCAACCCTGGCGCTTGGACTCGCCGCGGCAGGCTCGCTCGAGGCGGCGCCACTTTCGCCCGCGACCTTCCCCAGGATCGGCACCGTCGACGCGCGCTACCAATCCTACAACGTCGAGATGCTGGAAGTGACCGGCGGGCGCTTCTGGAAACCCTACAAGGACATTCAAAAAACGCCGGCAAAGGCCTCGGGCCACGCCGGCGCGCCCGCCGCCGCTGCCGCGACTGAGAGTGGCGCCGCCGCGCCTGCGGGCATGAATCCCGACCTTTACGAATACCGGCCGCCGATCAACCTCAGCAACCCGCGCCTGCGCAAGCTGGCCCGCGCTCTCGGCCCGGCGTACATGCGTGTCAGCGGAACCTGGGCCAACACGACCTGGTTCGCCGACACCGACACGCCGCCGAAGTCCCCTCCGGAGGGGTACGGCGGTGTTCTCACGCACCGCCAATGGTTGGGGGTCATCACCTTCTCCCGCGCGGTCGATGCGCCGATCGTCACTTCCGTCCCCAACGGTGTGGGCACACGCGGCGCCGATGGAGTATGGCGGCCCGATCAGGCCCGCCGCTGGCTCGCCTTCACGGTGGCGCACGGCGGCACGATAGCGGCAGCCGAATACTTCAACGAACCCACCATGGCCTCGATGGGGGGCGCGCCCAAGGGCTACGATGCGGCGGCGTTTGGCCGTGACTTCCGGGTGTTCGACGCTTTCATGCGCAAGGAGCATCCGGCGACGAAGCTCCTCGGTCCCGGATCCGTCGGCGAGGCCGATGCTCCCTGGTCCGTCGCCAGTGGCGGGTACGGAGACATGCAGGTGCTGCACGCTGCGGACCTCGCTGCCTCGACCGGCGACGCCGACGCCTTCTCCTATCACCATTACGGCGCGGTCTCGCAGCGTTGCGCGGCCATGGGACACCAGACCAGCGCCGCGGATGCCCTTTCCGAAGATTGGCTCGGACGCACGGACCGGACGCTGGCCTTCTACCGCGCCGTGCGCGACAAGCACATGCCCGGCAAACCGTTCTGGAACACGGAGACCGCGGACGCCGCCTGCGGCGGCAACCCCTGGGGCGCCACCTTCCTCGACACTTTCCGCTACCTCGACCAGCTCGGCCGGCTGGCGCGACAGGATGTGAAGGTCGTCATTCACAACACGCTGGCGTCGAGCGATTACGGGTTGCTGGACGAGCACACCTACCAGCCCAGGCCCGACTACTGGGGGGCGCTGCTGTGGCGCCGGTTGATGGGGACCGTCGTGCTCGACGCCGGCCCCTCCCGCGAAGGCCTGCACCTCTATGCGCAGTGCCTGCGCGGGCATCCGGGCGGGGTCGCGCTGCTGGCAATCAACAACAGTCGCAGTGCCACGAGTTCGGTCGATCTGCCCAACGCCAGCCTGCGCTATACGCTCTCTGGCAACCCGGTTGATTCGGGCCAGGTGATGCTGAACGGCAAGCCGCTGCGGCTCGGCCCGAACGACGCCCTGCCCAGGATTGACGGGCGCGCCATGGCGGCAGGTACTGTTCAATTTGCGCCCGCCACCATCACGTTCCTGGCGATTGCCGGGGCGTCCGATCCTGCGTGCGCGGGGAGCTAGCGCCGCTATGGTGGAGGTATTCCAATGCGTGTTGCAGTGATTGGCGCCACCGGCCGGGTCGGGTCTAGGCTCGCGACGGAGCTTTTGTCCCGCGGCCACACCGTGACAGGCGTGGCGCTGCACCTGCCATCGGATGACACCCACCGCGCGGGTCTGACGTATGTCGCGGCCGACGCGACTGACCCGGCTGCGCTGGCGAGCGCGCTCAAGGGGCACGACGCGGTCATGAGCGCCACGCGCTTCGTCTCCTCCGACCCGCACGCCCTCATATCCGCGATCAAGGCCGCGGGGGTTCCCCGCCTCCTGGTCGTGGGGGGAGCCGGCAGTCTGGAAGTCGCGCCTGGCAAGGCGCTGGTGACGACGGCGGGCTTTCCCGAGGTGTTCAAGCCCGAGGCGCTGGCCGGCTCCCGGTTCCTGCAGGCGCTCAGAGATGATCCCGATCTCGACTGGACTTTCCTGTCGCCGTCCGCTGACTTCGCGCCGGGTACGCGCACCGGGAAATTTCGCCTGGGCGGCGATCAGTTGCTGACCGACGCCGCCGGCAAGAGCCACATCTCCATGGAAGACTTCGCCATCGCCATGGTCGATGAGCTCGAGCACCCCGCCCATCGCCGCCGCAGATTCACGGTGGGATACTAGGTTGGGCGCTGGCCCACGGCACGGGACGAGCGCTACGTTTGCTCGCTGTCAGGCGGGTGCGCTGTCGGCAGGTTCCAGTGATAGTGTATGGCCAGCATGCGCAGGCCGAAGCACACACCGGCGGCCACCAGGGTGGTTGGAACGACCGGCCAGCCAAGAAAACTGCCGAGGACGACGAGCCCGGCGCCCACGAGCGCGGCGACGGCGTAGAGATCACTTTGCAGCACGGCGGGCGTCCGGGCGACCAGCAGGTCGCGCGCTATGCCCCCGCCGACGCCCGTCAGCATGCCCAGCAGGGCGGCCATCAACGGATTCAGGCCGTGGGCAACCGCCTTGGTGGCGCCTGCCACGGCGAACAGCGCCAGCCCGGCGGCATCGAAGATCAGTATTTGCGAGCGCAGGCGCGCGAATAGCGGATAGCTGCCGAATGCCAGGAGCCCGGCGGCGACCGAAACCGCAACATAGCGCCAGTCGCTGATCGCGGCAGGCGGGACCGCACCGATCAGCAGGTCGCGCACGATGCCACCCGCGCTGGAGGCCGCGAAGGACAACACCAGGACCCCGAAAATATCGAGGCGGCGCTGCACCCCCAGCATCGCGCCGCTGATCGCGAACACGAAGGTGCCTGTGAGATCGAAGACCAGCAGCAGGTCATGAATCAGCTGGTGTTTGAGATGCAGGTTATGCAATGCCAGCGGGCCTGTGCTATTTCGCCAGCCAGGCGAGCGCAGCGGCGACCATTGCCTCGACGCCCGTTTCCAGGGTGGGATGGATCACGGGTGCAAACTTCGGGCTGTGATTGACCGGCAGGTCGTTGATCCGCCCCTGCGCCTTGGCCTTGGCGTACAACCCGGGGTCGGTGCCCCCGACAAACCAGTACACCGACGGCGCGTGCCACTGTGTCCCGAAGCAGCCGAAGTCCTCGCTGGCAGGCGCCGGCCCCGTGTGGCTGACGCGGTCTGCGCCGAAGTGTCCGCGCAGCGCCTGCGCGACGCGATCGCTGGCCGCCTTGTCGTTGACGTTGAGGGGATAACGATCGAGCGGGGTAATCTGCGGCGCACGCGGAGCGCCAGAGGCGGCCGCCTCGGCGTTGACGATCCGCTCGATCGCCCCGAGCACGTGCTTGCGAACTCCCTCGTCGAAGGTGCGGACGTTCAGCTTGATGAGGGCTTCGTCCGGAATCACGTTTTCCTTGGTGCCCGCCTGCAGCACGCCGACGGTCACGACCGCGGCGTCGCTGGCGGCGATCTCGCGCGACACGATGGTCTGCAGCCGCAGGACGATGGCCGCGGCCATGATGACCGGATCGATGCTCGCCTGCGGCATTGATCCGTGCGCACCGCGCCCGAAGATGCGGATCTGCAGGCTGTCGGCGGCGGAGGTGATCGGGCCGGCGCTGCCGGCCACGGTACCGGCGGGCCAGACCATTACATGCTGACCCAGCACGACGTCGGGCTTGGAGAAGCGCTTGAAAAGCCCGTCGTCGATCATCGCCTGCGCACCCTGCGCCGTCTCCTCACCCGGCTGGAATACTGCCATCACCGTGCCGCGCCAGCTGTCGCGTTGCCGCGCAAGCAGTGATGTCGCCCCCGTCAGCCATGCCACGTGAAAGTCATGGCCGCAGGCGTGCGCTACCGGTGTCGTCCGCCCCGCCGCATCGGTCGCCGTCGCTACGCTGGCATAGTCGACGCCGCTGTCTTCCCGGATGGGCAGGGCGTCCATGTCGGCACGCAGCATGACGGTGGGACCTTCGCCGTTGCGTAGCAGGCCCACGACGCCGGTCTTGCCTATGCCGGTCGTTACCTCGCAGCCGCTCGTGCGCAGACGCGTCGCGGCAAGATCAGCCGTGCGCGTCTCCTGCATCGACAGTTCCGGGTGCGCGTGGATATCCTTGTAAAGCGCTTCCAGATCCGGCAGCAGGCCGGGGAGATTCTTCAGGACTGCGCCGCAGGCATCCGTTGATGGTGTGTTCATCAGTGGGCTCCCAATCCGGACCGCGTGCGCACGCAGCTCCTGCAAACCGGTCATCCGCCGGCGGGCTCCTCGTGAGTCCCTTCGGTTCCGGGCTATTTTGCCTGCCCATGGGCAAGGGTGCACGGGCCGGCCCGACCGCGGGGGTGCACGGGCCCCCTGGGTCACCCACCGGGGCGCGTGCCGCCTAAGTGCCTGTCGGTAATGCCGTGTGCTGGACAAATACTTGCCCAGGCAGTATCATCTAAGGCAGTTACTGCATGCGCCGTCATGACCCCTGGTCCCATGTCCCTGCCTCGCCACAGAGTTCCTGCAGCCCGCCTCCGCGGCGCCGCCCCGGCCCGCCGGCGCGCCGCCGGCCGCGCCCCCGTTGCCGCGCCGCGCAAAGGCGCGCCGCCCGATTCGCTGGAGGGGCTGAGCGTGGGCCAGCTCATGGGGCGGGCGCGCTCATCGATGATCGCGCGCCTGGACGCGCAGCTGCTGCCGTTCGGACTGAGCAGCATGCACTTCATGGCGCTCAAGAACCTGCAGCGGGGCGGGGCGCGTACCGCCGCGGAACTGTGCCGCAGCCTCGGTTACGACACCGGCGCCATGACCCGCATCCTCGACCGGCTCGAAGCGCGCGGACTGCTGCGGCGTGAGCGTTCGCGCGCCGACCGCCGCCGGGTGTTGCTGCACCTCGCCCCCGCGGGCCGGCGGCTGCTGCCGCGACTGAGCGCGGCCGGCGAACGCATCATGGATATGCACCTCGGGGGATTCCAGCCGGCGGAGATTGCCACCCTGAAGAACTACCTCTCCCGGATGATCGCCAACGGCACCGGCCGTGGCGACAATCCTCCCGACCACCCGGACACTTCCTCATGAACCTGCGCATCTCTCTTCTGACCGTTGCGGCCGGCCTGGCGCTCGCGGGCTGCGTTGACCGCGGCGGCTGGCGCCCCACACCACAGCTGCAGGCGCAGGATCTGCGTAGCGAACAGACTCTGGCCGGGGCCACGGCGGCGAACGCGCCTGCGCCCGCGGACGGCTGGTGGCGCGCTTACGGCGATCCGCAGCTCGACGCGCTGGTCGATGCCGCGCTCGCCGGCAGCCCATCGCTGGCGCTGGCGCAAGCGCGGCTGCGGGCCGCCCAGGGAAGGGCGCTGGCCGCCGGCGCGCTGCGGCTGCCGCAGGCGAGCGCCGATGCGCAGGTTACGCGCCAGCGCTTCCCGGAACATGGCCTGTACCCGCCGCCGTACGCCGGCAGCTGGCAGACCGACGGCCGCGTGGCGCTGGACCTGCAGTACGACCTGGATTTCTGGGGGCGCAACCGCGCGCTGATCGCCCAGAGCGGCGCCGCAGTGGCCGCGGCGCAGGCCGACCAGGCCGCGGCGCGCCTGGCGTTGGCGGTCGCGGTGGTGCGCGCCTACGTGCAGCTGGACCTGAACTACGCACTGCTGGACGTCGTCAATGACCAGCTCAAGCAGTCGACGGCGATCCGCGACCTGACCCGGCAGCGGGTCGATGCAGGGCTGGAAAACGCCGCGCGCGTCAAGCAGTCGGAGGGCACCCTCGCGCTCACGCGCGCCGGCGTCGCCTTCGTCGAAGGCAACATCGAACTGGTGCGCAACCAGATCGCCGACCTGGTGGCGGCGGGCCCTGATCGCGGCCGGCAGCTGCAGCGGCCGCAACTGCGGGCGCCGACGCAACTGGGGCTGCCGGCGTTGCTGCCATCGGACCTGCTGGCGCGCCGGCCTGACATCGTGGCGGCGCGTGCGCAGGTGGAGGCGGCCTCGCAGGGTATCAAGGCCGCCGAGGCCAGTTTCTATCCCGACGTCAACCTGACCGCCTTCGCCGGACTGCAGAGCATCGGGCTGTCGGAGCTGTTCAAGACTTCGGCGCGGATCTTCGGAGCGACGCCGGCGCTCAGCCTGCCGGTGTTCAACCGCCGCCAGTTGACCGGCAATCTCTACGCCCAGCAGGCGCAGCGCGACGCATCGGTCAGCCTGTACAACCAGACCCTGCTGGACGCGGTGCGTGAGGTTGCGGACGTGGTGGCGCACTGGCAGGCGCTGGAGCGCGAGAGTAGCGAGCAGGTCCTGGCCCTGGAGGCAGCGCAGAGTTCGTATGACCTGACTACGCAGCGCTATCGCGCCGGGCTGGACAACTATCTGAGCGTCCTGTCGAGCGAGAACCAGGTGCTGACGGCCAAGGGCCTCGCCGCCCAGCTGCAGGCGCAGCGGCTGAACTTCAGCATCGACCTGGTGCGCGCGCTGGGCGGCGGTTACACGGCCCCGGCCGGTTGAAAGGCACAGCTGATTCCATGGACGCGAGTACCGAACCCGAGAATCAGGCCGCCACTGCAGCGCTGCAGCGCCGGCGGCGCGCGTGGCTGGTGGCCCTGACAATCGCCCTGGGCGTGGTGGCGCTGCTGGTGGGCGCGTGGTGGTTCCTGTACGCGCGCAACTATCCCGACACCGATGACGCCTACGTCGCCGGCGACCTGATGAATGTCATGTCGCAGGTAAGCGGCACAGTCGTCGCCATCGGCGCCGACGAGACCGACCGCGTGCGGGCCGGACAGGTGCTGGTGAAGCTCGATTCCACCGACGCCGAGGTGGCGCTTGAGGATGCCGAGCAGCAGCTGGCGCGCGTAGTGCGCCAGACCCGCACGGTGTTCGCCAATCGCGACCAGCTGGAGGCGGTGGTCGGCCAGCGCCGCAGCGACCTGGCGCGGGCGGAGGCCGACTTCAACCGTCGGCGTAACCTCGCAAGCAGCGGCGCGGTGTCCAGCGAGGAGCTGGGACACGCGCGCGACGCGCTCAATGCGGCGCGCGATGCGCTGACGGCCGCACAGAAGAACCTGGCGGCCAGCCTGGCGCTGGTCGGCCACACAGACGTCGCGCAGAACCCGGATGTGCAGGCGGCGGCCACGCAGGTGCAGCGCGCCTGGCTGGCTCTGCAGCGCACCAGCGTGCGCGCGCCGCACAGCGGCTACGTTGCACGGCGCGCGGTGCAGCTCGGGGAGCGGGTTAGCCCGGGCACGCCCCTCATGGCGATTGTCGCGCTGGACCGGCTGCGGGTGGAAGCCAACTTCAAGGAAGTACAGATCGAGCGCATGCGCATCGGCCAGCCCGTCACGGTGATTGCCGACGTGTACGGCAGCGGGGTGAAATATCACGGGACGGTGCAGGGCGTTGGCATGGGCACCGGGGCGGCATTCGCCCTGTTGCCGGCGCAGAACGCCACCGGCAACTGGATCAAGGTGGTGCAGCGTGTGCCGGTGCGCATCCAGCTCGACCCGCGAGACCTCGAGGCCCACCCGCTGCGCATCGGCCTGTCGACGCGGACCACTGTCGATGTGCGCGACAGCTCCGGGGCGCCGCTGGCGCAGACGCCGCCCGCACAGCCGGTGCTGAGCACCGACGCTTATGACATGGATCTGGCGCCGGTACAGGCGCGCATCGCGCAAATCATCCGTGACAACACCCGGGACCTCCCGGCACAGCCGGCCGGGCAGCACAGCAACCCGTAGATGACCCAGGCCCGCGCCCCGCTGGGGATCCTGCACGGCGCACCGCTGGCCCTGGCGACCGTCGGGGTATCGCTCGCCACCTTCATGCAGGTGCTGGATTCCACCATCGCCAACGTGTCGGTGCCCACCATCGCCGGCTTCATGGGCATCAGCGCCACGCAGGGCACGTGGATCATCACTTCGTTCAGCGTGGCGACGGCGATCGCCATGCCGCTCACCGGGCGGCTGGCGGAGCGCATCGGGCAGTTGCGGCTGTTCGTCGCCGCTACGGTGCTGTTCACGGTGGCGTCCCTCATGTGCGGGCTCGCCCCCAACATGCCGACACTGGTGATCGCGCGCGTGATCCAGGGTGCGGTCGCCGGCCCGCTGATGCCGCTGTCGCAGGCGCTGATGCTGACCATATACCCGCCGCACAAGCGCGGCCACGCGCTGGCGCTGTGGGCCACGATCGCGGTGGTTGCCCCGGTGGTGGGACCCATCCTGGGCGGCTACATCTCCGACAACGCCTCCTGGCCGTGGATCTTCTTCATCAATGTTCCGGTCGGGATCGTGGCCGTCACACTGATCGTCGGTCCGCTGCGCCATATGGAGAGCGCGATCCATCGCCCGCCGATCGACTGGATGGGGCTGGTGCTGCTGGTGATCTGGGTCGGCGCGCTGCAGATCATGCTGGACCTGGGGAGCGACGAGAACTGGTTCGACTCACCACTGATCATTGCGCTGGCGGTGGTGGTGGTGGTGGGCCTGGCCTACTTCCTGGTCTGGGAACTCGGCGACGAGCACCCGATTGTGGATCTGTCGCTGTTCCGTAACCGCAATTTTGCCGTCGCCGCGGGCGCAGCCAGTCTGGTGTACGGCGCCTACCTGGGCGGCAACGTGCTGCTGCCGCTGCTCCTGCAGACGCAACTGGGCTACACCGCCACCTGGGCCGGCCTGGTGCTGGCGCCGGTCGGCCTGGCGCCCATCATCGGCGCGCGCTTCGTCGGCCGCCACGTGCACCGCTTCGATCCGCGCCTGCTGATCACCTTGTCCTTCGCGATTTCCGCTGCGGTCATGTGGCTGCGGTCGGGCTTTACCACCGGGCATCCGGCCTGGCAGTTTCTTCAGCCGCAGCTGCTGCTTGGCTTCAGCGTGCTGCTGATGTTCACGCCGCTGACCATCATCATGCTGTCCACCCTGGTGCCACAGCGTGCCGCAAGCGCCCTGGGCGTCTCGAGCTTCATGCGCATGTCTTGCGCCGGCCTGGGCACCTCCATGTTCACCAGCCTGTGGCAGAGCCGCGAAGCGGTGCATCACACGCGCCTGGTGGAGACGCTGACAGTCTGGGATCCACAGCATACCGCGGCCTTCACGGCGGCAGCCGGGCAGGGCGCGGGCAGTCAGCAGGGCGCCGCGATACTGGACAACCTGGTGAGTCAGCAGTCGTTCATGCTGGCGGCCGATGAGATCTTCCGCGTGACCGCCGTCATGCTGATCCTGCTGTCACTGCTGTTGTGGCTGGCGCGGCCGCCCTTCCACGCCCTCACCGCACCCGTGGCGGCAGACTGAATCGGCAGGACTTGAACGCCGGCTCTTGCCGGCGGCCCGCAGGGCGAGGCCCATGGACGGGCCGGGTAATAAGTCTGGCAGGCAGCGCCAGCTCAGTTCTTATCCCGCGCAGCGCCCAGATAATTCAGCGGCAGCGCGGTGGTCGACTTGATGGTCTCGAGCGAGAAGCTGGCGCTGACGTCCTGGAAATCCACGGCGGCAATCAGCCGCTTGTAGACCACGTCGTAGGTGTCAATGTCCGGCACCACCACGCGCATCAGGTAGTCGACGTCGCCGCTCATGCGGTGGATTTCCGTCACCTCCGGGATGTCGCGCACCGCGCGCACGAACTTCTGGAACCACGCCTCGCTGTGGTTGCCGGTCTTGAGGGTGACGAACACCGTCGTGCCGACATTCAATGCCTGGGGATTGAGCAGCGTCACCGTGCCGCGGATGACGCCACTGTCGGTCATCTTCTGGATCCTGCGCCAGCAGGGTGCTTTCGACAGCCCGACCCGCTCCGCGATGTCGGCCACCGTCAGGTTCCCATGACTCTGGAGGAGGTCCAGGATTCTGGTATCCAGCTTGTCCATGGAAATACAGTTTCCTACGTACGCCATTATTGAGCAACTTTATTTCCCTACTACCGGCTTTGCGCCCCCACATTCGCAATCCTGTCGCGCGCCTATCTCTTTAGGATGACCCGCATGCATCCCTTGCGCGCATTCACCGATCACCCCGCCTCGGTCGGGGAGACCTACGGCGAACACCTGCAGCGTGCCAGCGGCTTCGGGTTGCGCATGGTGTTCTCGGGACTGGCCTGTCTGGTCCACGGGGTGCTGCCGTTCCTGTTCGTCCACACCGGCAGCCGCGCCATCGCCAGTCTCAACGAGCGCATGATCATCAACCGCCGACGCGCGCCGTCTGCCACCTTCTCCAACACTACCCGCATCCCGTCCTGAGGTGAGCACCCTGCAGCGCTCCTGGGGCTCGCTGCGGCAGGGCCTGCCTGGTCTGCTTGCCGCAATCGCCCTGGCGCTGGTCGCGCGCGCCATCTCGCAGGCGCTGGCGGCCGGTGCGGCGGGCCTGCCGAAGTTCCCGCTGAGCCCGGTCATGTGCGCGGTCGTCCTCGGCATGCTCTGGCGCAATACGCTCGGCGTGCCGGCCTGGGCCACCTCCGGCCTGCGCTGGGCCATGCACCAGCTGCTGCGCAGCGGGATTGCACTGGTGGGCCTGCGCCTGACACTGGCGGGCGCCGGCGCGATCGCGCTGACCGCATTGCCGGTGGCGCTCACCTGCCTCACCGTGGCGCTGACTGCCGGACTCGTTCTCGCGCGCGTGCTGGCGGTGCCGCGGCGTCTGGGTATCCTGCTGGCGGTAGGCACGGCGGTGTGCGGCGCGACCGCGGTGGTGGCGATGTCCCCGGTGATCCGTGCGCGGCACGCCGAGACCGCCTTCGCAGTCACCTGCGTGGTGCTGTTCGGCTGCGCCGCGATGCTCTGCTATCCCTGGGTTGCCGGCCATTTCTTCGCCGCCTCGCCGCGGCACGCGGGAATCTTTCTGGGCACGGCCATACACGACACCTCGCAGGTCGTGGGCGCGGCGCTGATGTATTCGCAGCAGATGCAACAGCCCGAGGCACTGGCTGCCGCCAGCGTCGCCAAGCTCCTGCGCAACCTGTCGATCGCCGTGCTGATCCCGCTGGGGGCCTGGCTGGCCCGGCGCTACGAGGCGCAGTTGCGCGCCGTGGACGGGGCGGATGCCGCCGGGGAAGGCGATGAGGCAGCCCGCGGTGGCGCGCCGGTGCGGCTCGTGCCCTTCTTCGTGCTGGCCTTCCTGGGCTTCATCGTCCTGCGCACGCTGGGCGATGCGGCCTTCCACGCATCGCCGTGGTGGCAGGCGGCGATCAACACCGGCTACACCGCCTCGGACCTGTTTCTGACCTGCGGCATGACGGCGGTGGGACTTTCCGTTTCCTTCACCGACATGTGGCGCATCGGCTGGCGGCCCCTGGCTTCCGGTTTTGCGGTGGCGAGCCTGGTCGGCGCCTGCAGCCTGGGGCTTACCGCGGCGCTGTGGCACTTCTTTCCCTAGTGTAAAGCGCTGGATACAGGCATCCTGCCTGTCCCGCGCGCAAGCCTGCCGGGGACGAAGGGAGCAGTGGATGGCCGTTCAACCCAAGGTTTCACGGCGCACGGCCGAGGCGGCGGTGCGTACGCTGCTGCGCTGGGCGGGCGAGGATCCGCAGCGCGAGGGCCTGCGCGACACCCCGGCGCGCGTGGTGGATGCCTACCGCGACTGGTTCTCGGGCTACCGGGCCAACCCCGCCGCCGACCTGCGCCGCACCTTCGAGGAGGTCGGCGGCTACGATGAGGTCATCGTGTTGCGCGACATCTCCTTCGAGTCGCACTGCGAGCACCACATGGCGCCGATCATCGGCCGCGTGCACATCGGCTATCTGCCGGACAGCAAGGTGGTAGGCATCAGTAAGCTGGCGCGCGTGGTCGACGGTTACGCGCGCCGCTTCCAGGTCCAGGAGAAGCTGACGGCGCAGATCGCCGACTGCATCACCGAGGTGCTGCGGCCGCGCGGCGTGGGGGTGGTGGTGGACGCCGTGCACCAGTGCATGACCACGCGCGGGGTGCACAAGCGCGGCGTGTCGATGGTCACCAGCCGCATGACCGGCACCTTCCGCAGCGACGCCCGCACCCGCGCGGAGTTCCTGCGCTTCATCGGCATCGGCGGCGCGCAGCACGGCTGAAGCAGCCCGGCTGAACAGTTACCGCTGCGGTAATGATCGGGCCGATCAGATTGCCGCTGCGCGGATGAGCAGTCCGGCGACGGCTGCACCGATCATGGGTCCCAGTACGGGCACCACCGCGTAACCCCATTCCGAACCCCCCTTGCCCGCCAGCGGAACCAGCGCATGGACGACTCGCGGCCCGAGGTCGCGCGCCGGGTTGATTGCGTAGCCTGTGGGTCCTCCCAGCGACAGGCCAATGGCCCAAACCAGGAAGCCCACCAGCAGTGGTCCGACACCCGGAGATAATCCGCCGGGCGCGACCCGGTTCGAAGCCAGGGCGGCCGCAACCAGCACCAGTACGAACGTACCGATGATCTCACTCAGCAGGTTCGCCGGCAGGCGACGGATCGCGGGCGAGGTACAGAAACAGGCCCGCTTGCCCGCCGCATCCGGAGTCACCCCCCAATGCGGCAGATAGTGAAGCCACACCAACATGGCGCCCAACATGGCTCCGAGAAATTGCGCGGCGATGTACGCAGGCACGTCATGCCATCGGCCCGTCGCTATCGCCACGCCCACCGTGACGGCGGGATTCAGATAGGCGTGGCTGCCGAAGGCGAGTGCGGCGAACACCCCCGCCATGACCGCGAAGCACCAGCCTGCCGTGATGACGATCCAGCCGCCGCTCTGGCCGTAAGACTCCTTGAGCGTCACACACGCGACCACACCGTTTCCGAGCAGTATCAGGACGGAAGTTCCGACCAGTTCGCCCAAAAAGCCCGAGTGCATCACCTAAACCCCCTGGGCGCTTGATTTGCGCTTTGTTCGACGTCAGTCAACCCAACCAAGTGACCGGGCAACCGCCTTGCTCCACGAATGACACAGGGACCGGCGCCGCGCGGGATCCATCTGCGGTTTCCAGCAGCGACTGGATTTCCAGTTTGCGGACACGTCCCGCTGACTCTCCCAATACCCGACGGCGAGCCCTGCTGCGTAGGCCGCGCCCAGCGCCGTGGTCTCGATTACCTGCGGACGTACGATCGTCGCATCGAGAATGTCCGCCTGGAACTGCATGAGCAGCTCGTTCACCACCATGCCGCCGTCGACGCGCAGCTCTTTCACCCGCACGCCGGAATCCTGTTCCATGGCGGCCAGTACCTCCTGTGTCTGGTAGGCGGTTGCCTCCAGCGCCGCACGCGCGATGTGGGCCCGGCCGGCATACGCAGTCAGGCCCGCGATGACCCCGCGGGCGTCCGCGCGCCAGTGCGGGGCGTACAAGCCCGAGAAAGCAGGGACGAAATACACGTCACCGTTGTCCTGCGCCTGGCTGGCGAGCGCTTCCACGTCAGCGCTGTCGCGGATGATTCCCAGGCCATCCCGCAGCCACTTCACCAGCGCGCCCGCCACCGCAACGGACCCTTCCAGCGCGTAACAGGCAGCCGCATTGCCAAACTGGTAAGCGACAGTGGTGATGAGGCCGGCTTTCGAATGCACCACCTCCTCACCCGTATTCATGAGCAGGAAACAACCGGTGCCGTAAGTGTTCTTGACACACCCTTGCTGGAAGCAGGCGTGGCCGACGAGGGCGGCCTGCTGATCGCCGAGCATGCCGGACACTGGCACGCCCGCCAGGGATGGAACATTCGTGGAACCGTAGGGCGCACTCGAGGGGACGATGCGCGGCAGGCAGGCGCGGGGAATCCCGAATTCATCGAGGAGCTGCGCGTCCCAGTCGAGGGTACGCAGATGCATGAGCTGGGTCCGGCTGGCGTTCGTGACATCGGTCAGATGCACGCCGCGCCCGGGGCCACCGGTCAGATTCCACAGGATCCAGGAATCAATGGTGCCGAACAGGGCATCCCCTGCCGCGGCCATGGCGCGCGCATTGGGTACCTGGGAGAGCAGCCAGCGCAGCTTCAGCGCGCTGAAATAGCTCGCCAGTGGCAGGCCGGTCCGCTCACGAAAGCGATCATGACCGCCGTGCTGCGCGTAGTGGGCGACCTGGTCGGCAACCCGGGTATCCTGCCAGACCAGTGCAGGGTGCAAGGGCTCACCGCTGCGCCTGTCCCACAGGACCGTCGTTTCACGCTGGTTGGTAATGCCGATGGCGGCGAGATCAGACGCGGCAAGCCCGCGGCCCGCGAGCGCCGCGGCGATGACCTGCTGGGTGTTGTGCCAGATCTCCCGGGCGTCGTGCTCCACCCAGCCGGGTCTTGGATAGATCTGGCGATGCTCCTGTTGCGCGCTGGCAATTATTTCACCGGCTCGATCGAAGATGATGAAGCGGGTGCTCGTGGTGCCCTGGTCCAGCGCTCCGATGTACTTGCTCATGCGCGCGATCCTCGACGCCCGGGCACGACCGGGTCAATTATACGTCAGCAGATCGGCGACCCGGGCCAATCGCGCCCTTGAGGGGCGCCGCTGCGCGACTCTTCAGCCCACCGCGGCGGTGTCGCTGCGCGCGGCGCGCTTGCGGTCGCTTTCCTTCAGGAAGCGCTTGCGGATGCGGATCGAGGCGGGCGTGACTTCCACCAGTTCGTCCTCGGCGATGAACTCGACCGCGTATTCCAGGGTCAGCGCGATCGGCGGCGTCAGCAGGATGGCGTCGTCCTTGCCGGCGGCGCGGATGTTGGTCAGCTTCTTGGTCCTGATCGGATTGACCACCAGGTCGTTGTCGCGGCTGTGGATGCCGATGATCATGCCCTCGTACAGTTTCTCGCCGGGCCCCACGAACAGCCGCCCGCGCTCCTGCAGGTTGAACAGCGCGTAGGCGACCGCCTCGCCGTTCTCGTTGCTGACCAGCACGCCGTTGTGGCGGTCGGGGATGTCACCCTTGACGGGAGCGAAGCCGTCGAAGATGTGCGACATCAGCCCGGTGCCGCGTGTCAGGGTCATGAATTCCCCCTGGAAGCCGATCAGGCCACGCGCCGGCACGCGGTACTCCAGGCGCGCGCGGCCGTTGCCGTCGACGCTCATGTCGGTGAGCTCGGCGCGCCTGGTGCCCAGGGCTTCCATCACCGCGCCCTGGTGGGTGTCCTCGATGTCCACGGTCAGCGCCTCGTAGGGTTCGTGCACCTGGCCGTCGACCAGGCGCGTCAGCACCTGCGGCCGCGACACCGCCAGTTCGTAGCCCTCGCGCCGCATGTTTTCGATGAGGATGGTCAGGTGCAGTTCACCGCGGCCGCAGACGCGCAGCACCTCCGGCTCGTCGGTGTCCTCGACCCGCAGCGCCACGTTGCTCTGCAGCTCGCGGTACAGGCGCTCGCGGATCTGGCGGCTGGTGACGAACTTGCCTTCGCGCCCGGCGAGCGGCGAACTGTTGACCTGGAAATTCATCGCCAGTGTCGGTTCATCGACGCTGATTGGCGGCAGGCCCGCGGGGTGCTCCGGATCGCAGACCGTAAGCCCGATGTTGACCGCCTCGATGCCCGTGATGGCGACGATGTCGCCGGCGCTGGCCTCCCCGGTCGGGCTGCGCTGCAGCCCGGTGAAGGTGAGGACCTGGGCGATCTTGGCGGTGCCACGGTCCTCCGCGCCGTAACGCAGCGCCACCGTCGTGCCCGGCCGCACCACGCCACGGCGGATGCGGCCGATGCCGATGCGGCCGACGTAGGAGTTGTAGTCGAGCGTGGAGATCTGCAACTGCAGCGGCAGGTCGGCCTGTGCCGCCGGCGGCGGCACGTGCGTCAGGATCGCCTCGAACAGCGCCGACATGTCCGGCCGCCGCTCGGTATGGTCGGTGCTGGCCCAGCCCTGCAGCGCCGAGGCGTAGATCACCGGGAAGTCGAGCTGCGCGTCGCTGGCGCCGAGCTTGTCGAACAGGTCGAAGGTCTGGTCGATGACCCAGGCCGGGCGCGCGCCGGGGCGGTCGATCTTGTTGACCACCACGATTGCCTTCAGGCCCAGCGCCAGCGCCTTGCGCGTGACGAAGCGGGTCTGCGGCATCGGGCCCTCGACCGCGTCCACCAGCAGCAGCACGCCGTCCACCATGGAAAGCACCCGTTCCACCTCGCCGCCGAAGTCGGCGTGGCCGGGGGTGTCGACGATGTTGATGCGCGTGCCGCCGTACTCGATGGCGCAGTTCTTGGCCAGGATGGTGATGCCGCGCTCGCGCTCGATGTCGTTGGAATCCATGATGCGCTCGCCCAGGCGCTCGTGGGCGGCGAAGGTCCCGGACTGCTTCAGCAGGCAGTCCACCAGGGTCGTCTTGCCGTGGTCGACGTGCGCGATGATGGCGATGTTGCGGATCGGGCGATGCATCGGGGAGGCGTGCGGCGCGGGACTGCGCAGCGCGGATCCTTGGAAAAAAGGGTGCGAAGGGTAGCAGAGCGCCGCGCGCGCGGCAAACCGCACCGCGCGGGCGGAGCGCCTGCAGACATGGCGCACGCAGCCTCGCCCCCGGGGCGCGCCCTTGGCTGATCAGGGGCCCGAATCCGTGCTGCTACGCGCGCGGCTGGCCGATGCGCAGCGCGGCGGTGGCGAAGCGCACTTCGATGAAGAAGATGATGTACGCGCCGCTCAGGCACAGCATGGCGGCGACGAACAGCAGCGCGATGGCGCCCGCCAGGCCCGAGCCGAAGAATGCGTTGGCAAAAAGTCCCACCACCACCAGCGCCACCAGCAGCGCGGCAATGGTGCACATGGAGATGGCGAAGTTGATGTAGCGCGCCCGCTTCGCCAGCACGTCGATGTCCTGCTGCACATGCGCGGCGCTGCCCGGGTGGGCTTCCAGCCTCATCTCCAGCTGCCGCGCCCGGTCGACAATGCGGGCCAGCCGGCCGGTCAGGAAGCCGATGGTCGCGGCCACCCCCGACAGCAGGAAGACCGGCGCCACGGATGACTGCACCAGGTGCGCAATGTCGAGGTGGGAGATGTCCATGGGAGCGCCCTTTTATCACAACCGCGCGGCCCACTGCTGTGCTTGCCGCTGTCCAGCCGGTTATTGTACGATCGTTCAACAGCAGAGGAACAGCCATGAGCACCACCCCCCTGCGGCGCGTCGACGCCGCCGCGCCGCCCGCCGACCTGGAAGCCCAGAGCCTGCCGGCGTGGATCTATCGCGACCAGGAGTTCTTCGAGCACGAGCGCGAGGTTGTGTTCCGCAACAGCTGGCAGCTGGTATGTCACGTCAGCGACATCCCCAGGACCGGCGACTTCCATACCTTCGAGTTCTTCAGCGAACCGGTGGTGGTGCTGCGCGCCGCCGACGGTGCGGTGCGCGCCTTCCATAATGTCTGCCGCCACCGCGCGGCGCGGCTGCTGGACGGGCAGGGCAACTGCGGCCGGCGTATTACCTGTCCGTACCATGCCTGGAGTTATGGCCTGGACGGGCGCCTGGTGGGCGTTCCCAACAAGGATGCCTTCAAGGGGCTGGATACCGCGCGCCACGGGCTCGCGCCGCTGGAGCACGAGGTGTACATGGGCTTCATCTTCGTGCGCTTCGCCAGGGGACTGCCCAGCGTGCGTGAGATGATGGCCCCCTACGAGCACGAGCTGGCCGCGTACCGCCTGGAGGAGCTGGTGCCCTACGGGCGCGTCACGCTACGGCCGCGGGCGGTCAACTGGAAGAACGTCGCCGACAACTACTCCGACGGCCTGCACATCAACGTGGCGCACCCGGGGCTGACGCGCCTGTTCGGCCAGGGCTACGGTATCGAGGCGCAGCCGTGGGTCGACAAGATGTGGGGCGCGCTGCGCGACGTCCCGTCGAACAACTGGTCGGAGCGGCTGTATCAGAAGCTGCTGCCGCAGGTAGCGTTCCTGCCGCGAGAGCGGCAGCGGCTGTGGACCTACTTCAAGCTGTGGCCCAACGTGGCGCTCGACATCTATCCCGACCAGGTGGACTTCATGCAGTTCCTGCCGGTGTCGCCCACGCAGACGATGGTGCGTGAGATTGCCTACGTGCATCCCGACACGCGCCGCGAGATGCGCGCCAGCCGCTACCTGAACTGGCGCATCAACCGCAAGGTCAGCCTGGAGGACAAGGCGCTGATCGAGCGCGTGCAGGCGGGCATGGGCTCCAGCAGCTATGGCATGGGGCCTTTGAGCGACGGCGAGGTGTGCCTGCGCAGCTTCGCGCGGCGCATGCGCGGCCTGATCCCGCAATGCACCCAGGCGGCGCCTCCGCCGCGGGGCTGGAGCCGTGGCTGAGCGCAGCACCGACAGCGATGTCCTGATCGTCGGCGGCGGCCACAACGGACTGGTATGCGCCGCCTACCTGGCGGCGGCGGGCCTTGCGGTCACGGTGCTGGAGCGCCGCGGCGTGGTTGGAGGAGCGGCGGTTACCGAGGAGTTCCATCCGGGATTCCGCAATTCGGTCGCCTCCTACACGGTGTCGCTGCTCAACCCGGTGGTGATCCGCGACCTGGAACTGGCGAAATACGGCCTGCAAGTGGTGGAGCGGCGCTGCGCCAACTTCCTGCCGACCGCGGACGGCCGTTACCTGCTGACCGGCGGCGGGCGCACCCACGACGAGGTGGCGCGCTTCAGCGCCCGCGATGCGGGGCGTCTGACCGCCTACGGCGAGCGGCTGGAGGCCATCGCCGATCTGCTGCGCGACCTGGTGCTGACCACGCCGCCCAACGTCACCGCCGGCGACTGGCGCACCGCACTGCCGGAACTGGTGCGCGGCGCGCGCCTGGGCGGCCGCCTGCGCCGCCTGGACATGCCCCTGCGGCGCGAGCTGCTGTCGCTGTTCGCCATGTCGGCGGGCGACTACCTGGACAACTGGTTCGAGAGCGATCCCATCAAGGCGGTGTACGGCTTCGACGGCGTGGTCGGCAATTACGCCAGTCCCTACACACCGGGTTCGGCCTACGTGCTGCTGCACCACGTATTCGGCGAGGTCAACGGCAAGAAGGGCGCATGGGGACATGCCATCGGCGGCATGGGGGCGATCACCCAGGCCATGGCGCGCGCCGCCACGGCCCGTGGCGTCACCATCCACGTCGACACCCCGGTGCGCGAGGTGCTGGTGGAGAACGGCCGCGCCGTGGGCGTGCTGACGCAGTCCGGGCGGACACTGCGCGCCGCGGCGGTGGTGTCCAACCTCAACCCGAAGCTGCTGTACACCACCATGTTCGCGCCCGGGACGCTGCCGGAGGAATTCCGTGAACACATGAGTCACTGGCGCTGCGGTTCGGGCACCTTCCGCATGAACGTCGCCCTGTCGGAGCTGCCGGACTTCACCTGCCTGCCGGGGCGCACGGCCGGCGATCACCATACCTCCGGCATCATCATCGCCCCGACGCTGTCGTACATGGAGCGGGCCTATTTTGATGCGCGCCTGCACGGCTGGTCACGGCAGCCGATCGTGGAGCTGGTGATTCCCTCGACCCTGGATGATTCCCTGGCGCCGCCGGGACAGCACGTCGCCAGCCTGTTCTGCCAGCACGTCGCGCCGCAGCTGCCCAACGGCGAGTCCTGGGACACGCACCGCGAACAGGTCGCCGACCTGATGATCGACACCGTCACGGCCCATGCCCCCAACTTCCGCGCTGCGGTGCTGGGGCGGCAGATCATGAGCCCGCTCGACCTGGAACGTACCTTCGGCCTGACGGGCGGTGACATCGCGCATGGTGCCCTGAGCCTGGACCAGCTGTTCTCCGCGCGCCCGATGCTCGGCTACGGCAACTACCGCGGGCCGCTCGGCGGCCTGTACATGTGCGGCGCCGGCACCCACCCGGGTGGCGGGGTTACCGGCGCCCCGGGCTACAATGCCGCACGTGAGATCCTCAACGACCATCGGCGCGGCCGTCTGCGGCGCGCCTGAGTGCCGCCCGCTGCGGCGCGCCATCGCTGTTGCGTTGGCGGCGCTGCTGGGGGCTTTGGCCCTGGCCGCCTGCACTGCCGTGCAGACCACCCAGCCCGGTGCCGTCGGCGTGCAGCGCCGCCAGTACATGATGGTGTCGGAAGCGGAGGTGGAGCAGGGCGCGATCAAGGCCTACGCCCAGGAGACCGGCAAGGCGCGCGAGAGCGGCAAGCTCAACACCGACCCGGCCCTCACGGCGCGCGTGCGCGCCATCGCCGCGCGCCTGATCCCCCAGACCGCGGTGTTCCGCAGCGACGCTCCCGGCTGGCCGTGGGAGGTCAACGTCCTGACCACCGACGACCTCAACGCCTACGCAATGCCGGGCGGCAAGATCATGGTGTACAGCGGCCTGGTGACAAAGCTGAAGCTGACTGACGCGGAACTGGCCGCGGTCATCGGTCACGAGATCTCCCACGCGCTGCGCGAGCACACCCGCGAGCGGGTGTCGCGCGCCTATGCGCAGCAGCTCGCCATCGCCGGCCTCGCGGTGGCCACCGGTGTCGGCGACGTCGGCGCGGGGCTCGCCAGCGAGATCGCCAACGTGACCTTCCAGTTGCCGCACAGCCGCGAGCAGGAGTCCGAGGCCGATGTCATGGGGCTGGAGCTGATGGCGCGCGCGGGCTACGACCCCCATGCCGCGGTCAGCGTGTGGCAGAAGATGATGGCGCTGGACAAGTCCGCGCCACCGCAGTTCCTGAGCACTCACCCGTCCTCGGCCAGCCGCATTTCCGATCTGCAGGCGCGCATCCCCGCGGTCATGCCCCTGTACCAGGCCACGCGCACCGCCGGCTGAACAGTGGCGGTGGCTCCTCACCCTACCGGTCACCCGGCGCCGCAGGCCGGCGAGGGTCAGACCGTGCGCGGCTTCTTCGGCGTGTTCCGCTACAGCCGCCGCGCCATCGAACTGGTGTGGAGTACCAACCGGCGGCTCACCCTGGCACTCGGCGGCCTCACGCTGATCGCAGGCGTGCTGCCGGCCTCGGTTGCCTACGTCGGTGCGCTGATTGTCGATGCGGTGCTGGTGGCCATGCGCGACGGGACTGCCTCCGCCGCCCACGTGGTGGAGCTGGTGGCGCTCGAAGGCGCACTGGTGGCCGGGATCGCCGCCGCCCAGCGCGGCCTGTCGCTGTGCCAGTCGTTGCTGCGCGCGCAGCTGGGCCAGCGGGTCAACGTCATGATCCTGGAGAAGGCGCTGACCCTGGACCTGATGCATTTCGAAGACTCGGAGTTCTACGACAAGCTGACGCGCGCGCGGCGCGAGGCGTCCAGCCGGCCGCTGAGCCTGGTGACGCGCACCTTCGGCCTGGCGCAGAACGGCATTTCGCTGGTGAGCTACGGAGCGCTGCTGGCGCACTTTTCGCCCTGGGCAGTACTGGTGCTGCTGCTTGCCGGGCTGCCGGCGTTCGTCGCCGAGGCGAAATTCTCCGGTGATGCCTTCCGCCTGTTCCGCTGGCGCTCGCCGGAAACGCGCATGCAGATCTACCTGGAGACCGTGCTGGCGCGCGAGGATCATGCGAAGGAGGTCAAGCTGTTCGGCCTGGGACCGCGGCTGCTGGAGCGGTACCGCGACATCTTTCGCCGCCTGTATCGCGAGGACCGTGCCCTCACGCTGCGCCGCGACCTGTGGGGGTTCTGCCTGGGGCTGATCGCGACCGTGGCGCTGTACGGAGCCTACGCCTGGATCGCGCTGACCGCGGTGCGGCGCGTGATCACGCTCGGCCAGATGACCATGTACGTGGCGCTGTTCCGCCAGGGCCAGGCCGCGGTGTCGGCGATGCTCTCGGCAGTGGGCGGCATGTACGAGGACAATCTCTATCTTTCGACTCTCTATGAATACCTGGAGACTCAGGTGCCCGCGCCCAGCGGCAGCGCCGTGCGCGGCCCACACCCCGAGGACGGGGTACGCTTCGAGGATGTCAGCTTCACCTATCCCGACGCCGAGCAGCCGGCCTTACAACACGTCACCCTGCATCTGCCGCCGGGCAGCAGCGTGGCGCTGGTGGGCGAGAACGGTTCGGGCAAGACCACGCTCATCAAGCTGCTGACACGGCTGTATCAGCCCGGTAGCGGCCGCATCCTGCTGGACGGGGCCGACCTGCGCGACTGGGACGAGCTGGCGCTGCGCGAGCGGATCGGGGTGATCTTCCAGGACTTCGCCCGCTACCAGATGCTGGTGGGCGAGAACGTCGGGGCGGGCGACGAGCGTCATTTCGAGGACGAGCAGCGTTGGCGTGACGCGGCCGCCAAGGGCCGCGCGGACGAGTTCATCGCCGACCTGCCGGCCGGCTATCGCACGCAGCTCGGCAAGTGGTTTCGCGACGGGCGCGAACTGTCAGGCGGCCAATGGCAGAAGATAGCGCTGTCGCGCGCCTTCATGCGCACCCGCGCCGACATCCTGGTGCTCGATGAGCCGACCGCCGCCATGGATGCGCAGGCCGAGGCCGATGTGTTCGAACACTTTCGCCAGCTGGCGCACGAGCGCATCACCATCCTGATTTCGCACCGCTTCTCGACCGTGCGCATGGCCGACCAGATCGTGGTGCTGGACCGCGGCCGTATCGTCGAGCGTGGCACGCACGAGCAACTGATGCGCCAGGACGGCCGCTACGCCCGCCTGTTCACGCTGCAGGCGCGCGGCTACCGGTAGGCGCGCGGGCAGACCTACGCTGGCGCGAGCACCAGCACCGCCAGCGGCGGCAGGTGCAGCGCCAGGGAATGCGGCAGGCCGTGCATCCCCGGACCGTCGGCCGCCGCGCCGCCGAGGTTGCCGAGGCTGCTGCCGCCGTAGATGCCGGCATCGCTGTTGAGCAATTCCCGCCATGCTCCGCCTTGCGGCACCCCGAGGCGATAGCGATCGCGCGGCACCGGCGTGAAGTTGCACACCACCAGCAGCGGCGCAGCCGCGGCATCGCGGCGCAGGAAGGCGATCACGCTGGCGTCGGCGTCCCCGCTGCTGACCCACTGGAAGCCACTGTCGCTGAAGTCCAGCTGGTGCAGGGCAGGGGTGCGGCGGTACAGGTCGTTCAGGTCGCGCACCCAGCGCTGCACGCCGGCGTGCGGCGGATGCTGCAGCACGTGCCATTCCAGGCTCTCATCGTGCTGCCACTCGCGCCGCTGACCGAACTCCCCGCCCATGAACAGCAACTTCTTGCCCGGGTGGGTCCACATGTAGCCGAACAGCAGCCGCAGGTTGGCGAACTGCTGCCACTCATCGCCGGGCATGCGGCCGATGAGCGAGCCCTTGCCGTGCACCACCTCGTCGTGCGACAGCGGCAGCACGAAATTCTCGCTGAAGGCGTACCAGATGCTGAATGTCAGCCGGTTGTGGTGGAACTTGCGGTGCACCGGGTCCTGCTGCAGGTAACCCAGGGTGTCGTGCATCCAGCCCATGTTCCACTTGAGGCCGAAGCCGAGCCCGCCGAGCCAGGTCGGTCGTGACACCTGCGGCCAGGCGGTTGACTCCTCGGCAATCGTCTGGGTGTCGGGATGGTCGCGATAGGCGGCGAGATTGAGCTCGCGCAGGAACTCCACCGCCTCCAGGTTCTCGTGCCCGCCGTGGCGGTTGGGGATCCACTCCCCGGCGCGCCGGCCGTAGTCGAGGTACAGCATGGAGGCCACGGCGTCCACCCGCAGCGCGTCGGCGTGGTAGACGTCCAGCCAGAACAGCGCGTTGCTGCCCAGGAAGTTGCGCACCTCGGCGCGGCCGTAGTTGAAGATCGAGCTGTTCCACTCGGGGTGGAAGCCCTGGCGCGGGTCGGCGTGTTCGTACAGGTGCGTGCCGTCGAACCGGGCCAGTCCGTGGGCATCGCTGGGGAAGTGCGACGGCACCCAGTCCAGGATCACACCGATGCCGCGCTGGTGCAGGTGGTCCACCAGGTACATGAAATCCTGCGGCGTGCCGTAGCGTGCGCTGGGGGCGAAGTAGCCCGTGACCTGGTAGCCCCACGAGCCGTAGAAGGGGTGCTCCATCACCGGCATCAGTTCCACGTGGGTGAAGCCCATGTCTGTGACATAGTCGGCTACGGCGACGGCAAGCTCGCGGTAGTTGAGCGGCCGGTTGCCCTCCGCCGGCACGCGCCGCCATGACCCCAGGTGCAGCTCGTAGATCGACCACGGCGCCTGCAGCGAATTGCGGCGCGCACGCTGCGCCATCCACTCAGTGTCACCCCACTCGTAGTCGAGATCCCATACCACCGAGGCGGTGCGCGGCGGCGTCTCGGTGCGCAGCGCGTAGGGGTCGGCCTTCTCGCCCACACCGCCGTGCCGCGACACCACGTGGTACTTGTAGAGGGTGCCCGGGCCCGCGCCGGTGATCTCGCCCTGCCATATTCCCGAGGAATCCGTGCGCGGCTGCAGCGGATGCGCCGCGGGCCGCCAGCCGTTGAAATCCCCGATCACCGACACTTGCGCGGCATCCGGGGCCCACACGGCGAAGCGTGTGGCCGGCCCGGCCGGCCCGCGGCAGGGGTGCGCGCCGAGAGTGGTCCAGGCGCGGTAGTAGGTGCCCTCGCGGAAGTGATAGATGTCGCGTTCTGTCAGCAGCACCCGCGAAAGTCTAGCAAGGCCCATGCCGCTGTGCTGGTATGGGCGGCATGAGCACGCCCGTGACGATCATCGGCCACCGCGGCGCCAGCGGCTACGTGCCCGAGCACACCCTGACATCGTACTTCCTGGCGGTGCAGCAGGGCGCCGACAGCATCGAGCCGGACCTGGTCATGACACGCGATGGCGTGCTGGTTGCGCGCCACGAGAACGAGATCGCCGCCACCACCGACGTCGCGCAGCGGCCGCAGTTCGCGGCGCGCCGCTGTGTGCGCGAGGTGGACGGCACACTCATGGAGGGTTGGTTCACCGAGGACTTCACGCTGGCGGAACTGAAGACGCTGCGGGTGCGCGAGCGCATCCCGCGGCTGCGCCCGGCCAACGCCCGTTTCGACGGACAGTTCAGCATTGCGACGCTCGAGGAGATCCTGCTGCTGGTGCGCGCACTGGAAGAGATCCGCGCCCTGCAGGCGCGGCAGCTCGGCGCAGCGCCGCCGGCGCGCGTCGGGATCGTTCCTGAGATCAAACACTCGAGTCATTTCGCGGCGCGCGGCCTGGCCGTCGAGCCGCCGCTGGTCGCGCTGCTGGAGCGCTACGGCTACCGCGAGGCGGTCGACCCGGTGTGGCTGGAGTCATTCGAGGTGGGCAACCTCAAGGCGCTGGCGCGCCTCACGCGGCTGCGGCGCGTGCAGTTGATCGAGGCGACAGGCGCACCCCGGGACCTGCTCGCCGCGGGTGTGGCCTGCGACTACGCGCAGATGCTGCAGCCGGCGGGCCTGGCGCAGATCGCGCGTTACGCCCAGGCAGTAGGCCCTGAGAAGTCACTGGTGATTCCCCGCGACGCCAGCGGCGCGCTCACCCGGCCCACCTCACTGGTGGCGGACGCGCATGCCGCGGGTCTCGCGGTGTTTCCGTGGACGTTTCGGGCCGAGAATGCCTTCCTGCCGGCGCAGGCGCGCACTGCCGGCGGCGAGGCGCAACGCGGCGACCTGGGGCTGGAGCTGCGCGCCTTCCTGGCCTGCGGCATCGACGGGTTTTTCACCGACCAGCCTGACCTGGCGGTGGCGGTGTGTCAGGAACTGCGCCGCTGAGGATTCACGAACAGCAGCGCCTCGCTCCCCCGATTGCCCAGCTGCCGCGCCGCATCCAGCGACAGCCGGGTGCGCGCGCTTGCCGCGTCGGCTTCGGCCGCCGCCGCCGCCGCCTCCGCGGGGTGCGCCACCAGGTAGCCCTGCACCCCGATGGGACCGCAGTGCGACAGGAATTCCAGTTGCGCCGTGCGCTCCACGCCCTCCGCAACCACCGCCAGGCCCAGCCCGTGGCACAGCGCCACGATCGAGCGCACGATCGCGGCGGTGCGCGGTTTGCTGTCGACCCCGGCGACCAGCAGGCGGTCGAGCTTGACGCGCGTGATCGGCAGCTGCTCCAGCGAAGTGAGTGAGGAGTAGCCGATGCCGAAATCATCGAGCGCGATCGACACGCCCAGCTGACGCAGGCGCCGCAGTGACTCTATCGTCGCCTGCCCGGTCTGGAACACCGTCTCGGTGATCTCCAGCTCCAGCGCCGAGGGGGGCAGGCGCGTCAGCTCCAGCGTGCGCATCACGGTGTCGACGAAGCCGCGCTCCAGCAGCTGCGGCGCTGACACGTTGACGGCGACGGTGGCCTCACGCCAGCCCTCGGCGCGCCAGGCCGCCACGGCGGTGGCGGCCGTGCGCAGCACCCAGCCGGTGAGTTCGTGGATCAGCCCGGTCTCCTCGACTACACGGATGAACTCCGCGGCAGCGGCGATGCGGCCGTCCGGCTTGCGCCAGCGCAGCAGCGCCTCCATGCCGTTGACCTGGCAGGTGTGCAGCGCCACCTGCGGCTGGTACATCAGCAGCAGTTCACCCTGTTCGACCGCGCGGCGCAGTGACTGCTCCAGACGGAAGCGCTGCGCGGCCGCGTCGTAGAGCGCCGGGTTGTAGAGTGCGGAGCGGTTGCGGCCCAGGTCCTTGGCGCGGAACAGCGCCACGTCCGCGGCACGCAACAGGCCCTCGGCGTCCACGGCGTGGTCGGGGTAGATGCTGGCGCCGATACTGGCGCTGACGGTCAGGGTGCGGCCGTCCACCAGCAGCGGTTGCTGCAATGCCGCCACCAGCTGTGCGGCGCATTTCTCCACGGCGGCGGCCGATTGCGCGCGCTCCAGCAACACGGTGAATTCATCGCCGCCCAGGCGCGCCATGAACTCGGCGCCGCCCGAGGCGGCGGCGGCCTGCAGGCGCGCAGCGATCTGCTGCAGCACCCGGTCGCCGAAGCTATGGCCGAGCGTGTCGTTGATTGACTTGAAGTTGTCGACGTCCACGAACAGCAGCCCCAGGCGCCGGTCTGGCCCGCAGCGCGCCAGGGCGCTGTCGAGGTGGTCGGCGAGCTGCCTGCGGTTGGGCAGCTGGGTCAGCGGATCGTGATGGGCCAGGTGCTGCAGCTGCCGGGTGCGCTCGGCCACGTGCCGCTCCAGCTCGGTCTGCTGTGCACGCAGGTCGGCTTCGGCGCGCTCGATGCGATCCGCCATGGTGTTGAAGGATTCGGCGAGCTCATAGACCTCGGCTGAACCCTGCTGCGGCGCGCGCACGCTGCGTTCACCGCTCGCCAGGCGCCGCGTGGCGGCCGTCAGGCGGCGCACCGGCAGGCTGATTGACAGGACCAGCAGCACGAAGATCAGCAGCAGCACGACAAATACCGCGGCGGCGGTCTGCAGTAGCGTCGTGTTGGCGTGCTCGGCGGCGGCGGCGGCATGCTGGGCCGCCTGCAGCAACCCCACCTGTGCCGGCCGCTGCAGGACTTCCTGGATGTCCGCGGTCAGGGCGGCGCTGTCCTCCAGCAGTGCGTGCCACTGTGCGCCGCTCGCCTGGTCGTAGCGCCGGGTCTGGTTGCGCAGCCGCACGGCCGCGGCAAAATCCGCCCGTACCAGGTTGAGCCAGGCCCGGCCCGGCGAGGCCTCCAGCTCCGCGGCGTGGTTGTTCAGGGCTGCGATAAAATCCTGCTCACGGCGCGCCATGAACGGGGACGCGGTCGTGTTGCCCCGCACCGCGTTGATGGCGGTGGCCAGGTCGGCCAGGGAGCGGCGCGCGAGAACTTCCGTGCCATTGATGGCGAGTCCCGAACCACCCGCGCTGGCAATCCGCTGGTAGACGCGATTGAGCGCCTGCTCGCGCTCGGCGATCCACTGCGCCCGCTGGGCCGCCCTGCCGGCGAGCTGGCTTGCGGTTGCCACGTGTTCGAACAGCCGCTTGCGCAGCTGCAGCACCGTGCCGGGGATGTGCTGCTCGCGGATGCGGCTGAAGTAGTCCGCTACGGCTTCCTGCAGCTGCAGGTCCGCCTCGTGCACGCCCTCGGCGCCGGCGCCCTGGTGCTCCTGGACATACTCGCCCACGGCGCGGTCGTACGCGACCAGCTCTTCCAGGACGCTGGCGGCGCTGCTCGCCAGGCGCTCGTGCACGTTCTGCATGCTGTGTACGGCGTCGAGCGCTTCGCGCGTGGTACTCGCGGTGAGACCCTGGGCGATGCCCAGCACCGCAGCCACGGCAGCGAGGCCCAGGGCCAGGCGACCCGCGATGCCCAGGCGCAACCAGCGCCAGCGGGTGGGTGAGGCGGCCGCAGCCGCGGAGTGAGTATCGGCGTCCATTCCGGGGTTTGTGCCATGCAACATAAAGAGCCGTACGCGCGGGATAATGCGCGCAGGCCGGCCGGGGCTTCCGTGGCGGGCATCCCATTCGCGGGGGTCAGGATCAGGACCTGCGGCACATTCGGGATGTACCGGCCGGCTGGACCCGGGGGCCGCGCCGGTCCGGCGCCGGGCGCAGGCCCGGGGGTCGGCTATACTAGGAAGTGATGACCGAGCTCGCCGACACTTTCGATGCCGCGTTCTCCAAGGCGGTCGACCTGGGCAACCGCATTGCCGACAAGGACAAGGACGCGGACCTGTGGGACATCGCCGACGGGCTGCTGGCCGGCGCCCTGCAGTACTGGCTGTATTCCCGCCAACCCTGCGGCGATCCGCGCTGCCAGGACTGCATGCCCATCAGCACGGCCCAGGGCCGCATGGCGGAGTTGAAGCGGCTGATGGAACAGCTCGCCTCGGAGAGCGAGTATTTCCACACGCCCACCGACGCCAACGCCGGGCGGGCGTAGTTAAAGGGCTCTCAGCCCGTGGCGCGGGCAGGCGCCGCAGTGACGGTCCCGGCGACTTCCTCGAGGGCCTTCTCGAACAGGTTGAATCCTTCCTTCAACTGCGCATCCGGGATGGTGAGCGGCGCCAGGAAACGGATGACATTGGCGTAGATTCCGCAGGAGAGGATCACCAGCCCTGCGCGGGCGGCAGCCTGTACCAGCGCGCGGGTCAGGTCGGCGTCCGGGGCGTCGGCGCGCCCGTTCTTCACCAGCTCCACCGCCACCATCGCGCCCAGTGCGCGCACCTCGCCGACGCAGGGGAAGCGCACCTGCAGGCCCTTCAGGCGTGAGGTCATGAAGCGTCCGATTTCCTGGGCGCGCTGCAGCAGCTGTTCCTCGCGCATCACATCCAGCACGGCCAGGCCCGCGGCGCACGCGAGCGGCGAACCGGCGTAGGTGCCGCCCAGCCCTCCGGGCACCGGCGCATCCATGATCGCTGCCTTGCCGATCACGGCCGACAGCGGCAGGCCGCCGGCGATGCTCTTGGCCACCGTCATCAGGTCGGGTTCAACGCCCGAGTGCTCCACGGCGAACATGCGCCCGGTGCGTCCGAAGCCGGTCTGGATCTCATCGGCAATCAGCACGATGCCGTGCTGGTCGCACAGGCCGCGCAGGCGCCTGAACAGTTCCGGCGGCGCGATATAGAAGCCGCCCTCGCCGAGCACCGGCTCGAGGATGATGGCGGCCACGCGCGCCGGGTCGACGTCGGCCTTGAACAGCTGCTCCAGGGCCTTGAACGAGTCCTCCACCGTGACGCCGTGATAGGGCATCGGGTAGGGGACGTGGAAGACCTCCGGCAGCATGGGCCCGAAGCCCGCCTTGTAGGGCTGGACCTTGCCGGTCAGGCTGGAACAGGCGAGGGTGCGCCCGTGGAAGCCGCCGGCGAAGGCGATGATCGCTGAGCGCCTGGTGTGATAGCGGGCGATCTTGATGGCGTTCTCCACCGCCTCGGCGCCGGTGGTCAGGAACAGGGTCTTCTTGGGCGCGGGTCCGGGGGCCAGGGTATTGAGCTGCTCCGCCAGCGCCACGTAGCTCTCGTAGGGCGTCACCTGGAAGCAGGTGTGGGAGAACTTCTCCAGCTGCGCCGCCGCCGCGGCCCGCACCCGCGGATGCAGGTGCCCGGTGTTGAGCACCGCTATGCCGCTGGCGAAGTCGATGTAGCGGCGACCCTCCACGTCCCAGATCTCGGCGTTCGCGGCGCGTTCGGCATACACGGCCAGGGAGTTGGCGACGCCACGCGGAATAGCCCGCTCACGGCGGGCCTGCAGTTCGCTGTTGGTGCTCAAGATGATCCTCGGGTCAGGCGCTGCCGCGCGACTGCGCGGCGCGATGGATGGCGGCGCGGATGCGCTGGTAGGTGCCGCAGCGGCAGATGTTGCCGGACATGGCGGCGTCGATGTCGGAGTCGCTCGGCTGCGGGTTCTGCGCCAGCAGCGCGGCCGCGGACATGATCTGGCCGGACTGGCAATAGCCGCACTGCGGCACGTCCAGCTCGATCCAGGCTTTCTGGACCGGGTGGCTGGCGTCCGCGGAGAGCCCCTCGATGGTGGTGATCTTCTTGCCCCCCAGCACGCTGACCGGCGTGACGCACGAGCGCGTCGGCTGCCCGTCCAGGTGCACGGTGCACGCGCCGCACAGGGCCATGCCGCAGCCGAACTTGGTCCCCGTCAGGCCGAGGGTGTCGCGCAGCACCCACAGCAGCGGGGTATCCGGCTCGACGTCCACCTCGGTGTCCTTGCCGTTGACATTGAGCTTGAACATTGTGTGCGTCTCCCCGATGTGACCGGCCGGACCGGTGGTCCTTCGATTGAGGGGTTCCTACTATACGGCGTGGCGTGCTGCGCGGCACCCCATCCGCACCCCGCCCGAGGGGCGGCGGCTGCCGGCCTGCGTCCCGGCCCCGGCACCGTTACAATACGCGTTCACCTTCACGGACTGGAAAGCCCGGACACTTGAATTCCCCGACCCCGGGCGCCGACGCCGCGCCCATTACCGCCGACGTCGTCATCATCGGCGCAGGCCCCTGCGGCCTGTTCCAGGTGTTCGAGCTGGGCCTGCTGGGTATGAGCGCCCACGTCGTTGATTCACTGCAGCATCCTGGCGGTCAGTGCGCCGAGCTGTACCCCGACAAGCCCATCTACGACATCCCCGCGCTGCCGGTGTGTGGGGCGCAGGAGCTGGTCGACCGGCTGCTGCAGCAGATCAAGCCGTTCCACCCGCAGCTTCACCTGGGCCACGAGGTGGTGGAGTTCGCGCGCCGCGACGACGGGCGCTTCGCCCTGCGCACCGCGGGCGGGGCCGCCTTCAACGCCGGCGCCGTGGTCATTGCCGGCGGGGTGGGCTCGTTCCAGCCGCGCCGTCTGGGGATCGAGGGCATCGAACCATTCGAGGGTGGGGCGATCCAATACCGGGTGCAGAACGCCGCGCTCTTGCAGGGCCGGCACCTGGTGATCTTTGGCGGCGGCGATTCGGCGCTCGACTGGACACTCGAGCTGCTGCCGCGCGCCGCCAGCCTCACACTGGTGCACCGGCGGCACGAATTCCGCGCCGCCCCGGCGCAGGTGGCGCGCATGCAGGCGCAGGTCGCCGCCGGCCGCATGCGGGTGTTCGAGGCGCTGCCGCAATCCCTGGTGACGCACGACGGGCAACTGCGAGGCGTCAACGTGCGCGCACCCGATGGCAGCGTGACCGCGCTGGCCGCTGACCAGCTGCTGGTGTTCTTCGGCCTGCATCCCAAGCTTGGTCCCATCGCACAGTGGGGCCTGGAGCTGGAGAAGCGCGCGCTCAAGGTCGATACCGAGAAATTCCAGACCAGCATGCCGGGGGTCTTCGCCGTGGGTGACATCAACACCTATCCCGGCAAGAAGAAACTGATCCTGTCCGGCTTCCACGAGGCGGCGCTGGCGGCCTTCGCCATCCAGCACCACCTGTATCCGCAGAAGAAGCAGTTTCTGCAGTACACGACCACCAGTCCCGTCATGCACCAGCGGCTGGGCGTACCGGACTGAACGCAAGCATCCCGAGCCGCAAACATCCCAAGCAAGGAGAGATCGATGAACGCCATACGCAACACCCTCGCCGCCGCCGTCCTCGGCACCGCCGGCCTGCTGCCCCTGCACGCACACGCCGCCGACGCCTGCGCGCTGGAGATCAGCGGCACCGACCAGATGCAGTACGACAAGAAGGAGCTGTCGGTGCCGGCCAGCTGCAAGGAAGTAACGCTGACCCTGCACCACACCGGCAAGTTCCCCAAGGCCGCGATGGGCCATAACTGGGTGCTGGTGGCCGGCCCCGACTTGACCGCCGTGGATTCGGCTGCCGCGGGCGTCGGTATTGCCGCCGACTACGTACCCAACGACAAGCGCGTGCTGGCCCACACCAAGCTGGTCGGCGGCGGTGAAAGCACCACCGTGAAGTTCTCCACCGCGGGCCTGAAGGCGGGCGGTGACTACAAGTACCTGTGCACCTTCCCCGGCCACGCGGCGCTGATGCACGGCGTGTTCAAGTTCGGCTGAACGCGATGGCGGACTGCGCCGGCATGGAGCCGCGCCTCGCGGAACTGGTGCGGCTGCTGGAGCTGGAGCGGCTGGAGGACAACCTGTTCCGCGGCCACAGCCGCGACATCGGCAGTCCGCAGGTCTTCGGCGGCCAGGTGCTGGGCCAGGCCCTGAGCGCCGCCGGGGCCACGGTGGAGGAAGGGCGGGTCGTGCATTCGCTGCACGCCTACTTCCTGCGCCGCGGCGACGTGAACGCTCCAATCGTGTACGACGTCGATCGCAGCCTCGACGGTCACAGCTTCTCCAACCGCCGCGTGGTGGCGATCCAGCACGGCCGCCAGATCTTCAACATGGCGGCCTCCTTCCACATTGCGGAGAGCGGCTTCGAGCACCAGTCGCAGATGCCGCAGGTGCCGGCGCCGGAGACTCTGAGCGGCGGCGCTCCGCCGGCGCAGGTGCTGGAGAAGCTGCCCGCGCCGGTGAAGCGTTTCTTCGAGAGTTCGCAGCCTTTCGAGTTCCGCGCGGTACAGGAGATCAATTACACCGAGCCACGCGCGGCGCCGCCGGAACGGCAGATCTGGTTCCGCGCCGCGGGCGCCCTGCCGGATGACGAGATGTTGCACCGGCGCCTGCTGGCCTACCTGTCGGACTGCTTCCTGCTGGAGACCGCCAACCTGCCGCACGGTGGCCAGTTCATGCGTGGCGACCTGGTGATGGCGAGCATCGACCACGCCATGTGGTTTCATCGGCCGCTGCGGGTGGACGACTGGCTGTTGTATGCCATGGACAGCCCGAGTGCTTCCGGGGCACGCGGCTTCACGCGCGGCAGTGTGTTCTCCCGCGACGGGCGGTTGCTGGCCAGCGCCGGGCAGGAGGGGCTGATCCGCCGCCGCTAGCCTTGTCCACGCTGGCGTTCCGCCAGCGCCTGGATGTCCTTCAGCAGCAGCGGATTGAAGCGGTCCGGCGCCTCCATCATCAGGAAATGCCCGGTGTGCTCCAGCACATCCAGCCGGAAGCCGGGCAGGGCCTTGCGGATCCGCACCGCATCGGTCGGCGCCAGGTCGGAGTTGATGGCGTACACGGGCACGTGCACCGCGGCCAGCACCGGTGCCAGATCAGTCGACAGCAGTGCGGTGAGCGAGGGGATGGCCACGGCTGGCGGCTCCAGCGACATGTCGTAGGCAACCTTCTGCACCAGCGTGTTGTCGGCGTCGCGCCGGAACAGCGACTCGCGCACCAGCTTGCGCGTGCTGCCCACGAAGTCGCTCTCGAAGGGCGCCACGCGTTGCCGCACTTCTGCCGCCGCCGGCGGCGGCTGGCCGATGGAGCGCAGGGCGTCGACGGCGATGATGCCGCGCAGCCGTTCACCGACGAGCGGCGCCGCGGCCAGGGCGACGGTGGCTCCCATGGCATGACCGACCAGCACGATGCGCCGGTTGGAAAGCTGACGCACCACCGCCGCCACGTCCTGCGCGTAGCGGGCGATCGACCAGTCGTTACGGTTCGCCCCGGAGGCGCCGTGGCCGGCCAGGTCCAGGGTGACCACCGTGTACAGCGGGCGCAGTATCCCAAGCTGCGCGTTCCAGTAGGCCGAGTCGCTGGCCCAGCCGTGGATCAGGACTATTGCCGGCTCGCCGGCGCCGGTCACGTGGTACTCGATGTGTACGTTGTCGGCGGACAGCGTGATCCGCGGTCCTGACGTGACGGCCGCCGCATCCGGTGCGCCGGCCATGGCAGGGGTCGCGGACGCCGGGGCACCCGATGTGGCCGCAGCGGGCGCAGTCCCGTGACGCTGGCAGCCGCTCACCGTGGCCAGAAGCGCCAGGACGGCGCCGGCGGGGCGCAGTGCAGGGATTCGCATGGACTACCGCAGCACCTTGCCAGGGTTGAGGATGCCGTTGGGGTCGAATGCGTGTTTGATCGCGCGCATCAGTTCCAGCTCCAGCGGCGGTGCGTAGCGTTCCAGCTCGGCCACCTTCGACTGGCCGATGCCGTGCTCGGCGCTGAAGCTGCCGCCGAATTCCTGCACCATGTCGTGGATGCCGCGCCGGACGCGCGGCGCCTGCGCCAGCAGCTCAGCGGGCGCCGTGCCCGCGGCCTGGTTGAGGTTGAAATGCAGGTTGCCGTCGCCGACGTGACCATAGGCCACGAGCCGCCCCTGCGGTACGTGAGCGCCGACCCAGGGAACCGCGCGCGCCATGAACTGCGGCAGCGCGCCAACCGGCACGCTGATGTCGTGCCTGAGGCTCGCGCCCTCGCGCCGCTGGGCCTGGGGGATGCTCTCGCGCAGCTTCCACAGGGCGAGGCGCTCGCGCTCGCTGTGGCACAACACGGCGTCGCGCACCAGGCCCGATTCATGTGCCGCCGCCAGCGCCTCCTGCAGCACCGTATCCAGCGGTTCCGCGGCCCGCGCGGCGCTCAGCTCGCACAGCACGTACCACTCGTGGCCGCCCGGCAGCGGATCGCTGACACCCTCGATGTGCCGCGCGGCCAGGTCCACCGCAATGCGCGGGATCAGTTCGAAGGAACTGACACGATCGCCGCTGGACTCGCGCAGCTGTGCGAGCAGGCGCACCGCTGCGGCCACGTCGGCGACCGCCGCCAGCGCCGTGGCATGCACCTGCTGCTGTGGAAAGAGCTTCAGGCTGGCGGCGGTGATGACACCGAGGGTGCCCTCGGCGCCCAGGAACAGTGACTTGATGTCGTAACCGGTGTTGTCCTTGCGCAGCGAGGTGAGCGTGTCGAGCACGCGGCCGTCGGCCAGCACCACCTCCAGCCCCAGCACCAGGTCGCGCATCATGCCGTAACGCAGCACCGCGGTGCCGCCGGCGTTGGTCGAGAGGTTGCCGCCGATCTGGCAGCTGCCCTCCGATCCCAGGCTGAGCGGGAACAGGCGTTGCGCGGCCGCGGCCGCGTCCTGAACCTGCACCAGCAGGCAGCCGGCTTCCGCGACCAGGCTGTAGCCGGCGGCATCGACGCTGCGCACGCGGTTCAGGCCGCGCAGCGACAACACCAGCTGCGTGCCGCTCTCATCCGGCGTGGCGCCGCCACAGTAGCCGGTGTTTCCGCCCTGCGGGACCACGCCGATGCGCGCGCTGTTGCACAGCGCCAGCACCTGGGCGACCTCGGCGGTGGAGCGTGGCAGGGCGACGCCGAGCGTGCGTCCGTGGTAGCGCTGCAGCTGGTCGACCAGGAAGGGTGCGCAGTCCGCGTCCGCGGTCAGCAGGCCCTCGGCGCCCAGGATCGTCCGCAGTGCCGTCTGCGGCGCAGGTGCCGTCGTCACCGGTGTGCCGCCGTCAGCCCTGCGGGCTGGCGGCGGCCGCGCGCAGCGCGGCGATGCGCTCATCCAGCGGCGGATGGCTCATGAACAGCCGCTTCAGGCCGCCACCGACGTCGCCGCCGGCGATGCCGAGCGCCGCCATCTGCTGCGTGGGCAGCGGCTCGTGCACGCGCTTCAGGCTCTCGAGCGCCGCGATCATGCTGTTGGTGCCGGCGAGCTGGGCGCCACCGCGGTCGGCCCGGAACTCGCGCCGTCGCGAGAACCACATCACTATTACGTTGGCAACTATTCCCAGCAACAACTGCAGCACGATCACGGTGGCGAACGAGGCGACACCCCGGCCGTCCTCGGAGCGGAACACCGCGCGGTCGATGATGTTGCCGATCACGCGCGCCAGGAAGATGACGAAGGTGTTGACCACGCCCTGGATCAGGGTGAGCGTCACCATGTCGCCGTTGGCGACGTGGGTCATCTCGTGCCCCAGCACCGCCTCGACCTCCTCGCGCTTCATCTGCCGCAGCAGGCCGGTACTGACCGCCACCAGCGCGGCATTGCGGCGCGCACCGGTGGCGAAGGCGTTGGGCTCGGGAGAATCGAAAATGCCCACTTCGGGCATGTTGACCCCGACGGTGCGGGCATGATGCTCGACCACACCCAGCAGCCAGCGCCCGGTGGGGTCGGTGGTGGCGGGGTCGATGACCTGCACACCCATGGTGCGTTTGGCCATCCACTTCGACATGGCCAGCGAGATGAAAGAGCCGGCGAAGCCATAGAAGGCCGCCAGCACCAGCAGGCCACCCATGCTCTGGCCGTGGACGGCCAGCCACTGGTCCAGGCCCAGCAGCCGGGCAACCACCGACAGCACCAGCAGGACCGCAAGGTTGGTCAGGAGGAACAGGGCAATGCGCTTCATGAACGGACAGCTCCTTTGGCTGCGGGGCACTCTACATTCAGGACCTTACAGCCGACACATGGGTTCCCCGGGGAGGGATTTCAAGATCAACCGACAGCCACGCCGAGCAGCCGGCCGAGCAGGAAGCTCGCGGATCCTGCCGCGGTGCCGATCAGCACCATGCGCACGGCCCCGGCGAGCGCGTTGCGCCCGGTGAACAGCGACAGGGCCAGCCCGACGCCGAACAGGGCCGCCAGTGTCAGTATGACAGTCGCAACCAGGGCGTGGTTGCGCGCCAGCCCCGCCAGGAAGGGCAGCAGCGGCAGGCAGGCGCCCAGGGCGAAGGCAATGAACGAGGCGGTGGCCGCCCCCCAGGGCGAGCCCAGGTCGTCGGGATTGAGTCCCAGCTCCTCGCGCGCCAGCACGTCGAGCGCCTGCTCCGGCCGCGCCAGCAGCGCACGGCCGACGGCGCGCGCCTGCTCGCGCTCCACGCCGCGCGCCTGGTAGATCAGCGCCAGTTCCTCTGCTTCCTCTTCCGGGTACTCCGCGAGCTCGTCGCGTTCCAGCCCGATCTGGTACTCGTACATCTCGCGCTGCGAGCGCACCGAGACATACTCGCCCGCGGCCATCGACAGCGCCCCCGCCAGCAGGCCCGCCGCGCCTGCCGTGAGCACGTAGCGCGCCGGCGCACCCGAGCCGGCGACACCCAGCACCAGGCTGGCATTGGACAGCAGGCCGTCGTTCACCCCGAACACGGCGGCGCGCAGGCTGCCGCCGACGGCGCTGCGATGCCGGGCGCCGATTTCCGCCAGGGAGGTCGGCATGGGGTGGCCCGGCGCTGCGGGCGGTGCGCCATACACCGACAGACCGCGCAGCTTCATGGCCGCCAGCACCGGCCGCAGGGACCGCGGCTGCAAGTGAAGCAGCAGGCGGGCCACGATGCGCGCCCGCAGCGTGGGGGTGAACGTCAGCCCGGGGGCCGTCCCGCCGGTGCGGCCGGCGGCCTCGCGCCACTTGTCCGCCTGCTGCTCGGCGGCGGCCGCGAGGCTCAGGAACAGTTCGCGCCGTGAGGCGTCGCGCTCAGCGGCCGCGACATGTCGGTACAGCCAGGCCGATTCCTTCTCGTGATACCAGCTCTCGTTGCCGCTGCCGCTCAATATTCGTCCCGCTCGCGGTCATCCTCGTCCTCGTCATCATCATCGTCCAGGTCGTCGTCATCCTCGTCTTCGTCGTCTTCCCAGTCATCTTCCCCTTCGGACTCGTCCTCGTCGTCCGAATCCGACCAGCCCTCGGGCTCGTCGATACGTTCCAGGTCCATCTCGTGCCAGGTCTCCAGGTCGATTTCCTCGATGTCACCGTCGAGGTATTCGATCTCCACCAACTCGGAGTCCTCATCGACCGACAATACGCGGAACGATTCCTCTTCCTCGGCGTTCTCGTACCACTGGCCCCGTACCGGCTCGTAATCCCTGCTCACGCTGCTGCACCCTGAAAGTCGACTGGAAACGGGATGGAGTTTAACAGGCCGTTGCCGATCCAGTCTGCATGACCCCGGCCATGGAGGCCCGGGCGAACCAGGGGCTGCGCGGCGGGCGGGCAGACCGTATAGTTTTGCCGCATGGTCACCCGTCCCCATCCAACTTCCGCCGCAGCACGCGCCGCGCCGCTGATGCGCGCTCGGCGCGTGGTGATCAAGGTCGGGTCGGCGCTGCTGGTCGACGGCGCCAGCGGCCGCGTCAACCGCGCCTGGCTGGCGAGCCTTGCGGCCGACCTGCTGCGCCTGCGCCGGCGCGGGCAGCAGGTGGTCCTGGTGTCCTCCGGGGCGATCGCACTCGGGCGCAGGCGCCTGGACCTGCCGGCAGGCGCCCTGCGCCTGGAGGAGAGCCAGGCAGCCGCGGCGGTCGGCCAGATCCGCCTGGCGCACGCGTGGAAGGAGCTGCTGGAAGAGGCGGATGTGACCGTGGCGCAGGTGCTGCTGACGCTCGAGGATAGCGAACGCCGTCGCCGCTACCTCAACGCGCGTGCGACCCTGGAGACGCTGCTGCAACTCGGCGCAGTACCGGTGATCAACGAGAACGACACGGTGGCGACCGCGGAGATCCGCTACGGCGACAACGACCGCCTGGCGGCGCGCGTGGCGCAGATGACCCAGGCGGACTGCCTGGTGCTGCTGTCTGACGTGGACGGGCTCTACAGCGCCGATCCCAACCGCGATTCCCGCGCGCACCTGATTGAGCAGGTGCACGAGATCACCCCTGAGATCGAGGCCATGGGCAGAGGGGCGGCCTCCCAGGTGGGCACCGGCGGCATGGCCACCAAGATTGCGGCGGCCCGGATTGCGGTGGCGGCCGGCTGTCACCTGGTGATCGCCGCCGGCCGCCATGAGCATCCGTTGCGCCGCCTGGAAACCGGGGCGCCGTGCACCTGGTTCTATCCCGCCGCGACGCCGGCGGCGGCGCGCAAGCAATGGATCGCCGGCACCCTGCGCCCGGCAGGAGCCATCACCATAGATGCGGGCGCTGCGCGCGCCCTGCAGCAGGGCCGCAGCCTCTTGCCCGCCGGTGTGACGGCGGCGCGCGGGCGCTTCGAGCGTGGCGACACCGTCAGCGTACTGACGACGGAAGGCACGGAGATCGCACGCGGCCTGGTCGCCTATTCCGACGTCGACGCGGCACGCATCATGGGCCGCAAGTCCTCCGAAATCGCAGCCATCCTTGGATTCCGCGGCCGCGATGAAATGATCCATCGCGACGATCTTGCGCTGCTGGTCGCCGGTACTGCCCGCGCAGGCGCCGGAGGGCGCTCGTGAGCCACGGCGTGGTCCCGGTCATGGACGCACTGGGCAAGGCGGCTGTGGCCGCCGCGCAGGAACTGGCGCAGGCCCCGACGCAGCGCAAGAACCAGGCGCTTGCGGCCGCCGCGGCCGCGATACGCGCGCAGGCGTCACTGATCCTCGCCGCCAATGAGCGCGACCTGGCCGCCGCGCAGGCGCAGCAGCAGTCGGCGGCGCGGCTCGACCGCCTGCGTCTGACCGCACAACGCATCGAGGCGATCGCGGCCAGCGTGGAAGCCGTCGCGGCGCTGCCCGATCCCATCGGGCGGGTGCTGGAGGAATGGCGGCGCCCCAACGGCCTGCTGATCCAGCGGGTCGCTGTCCCGCTGGGTGTGATCGGCATCATCTACGAGAGCCGGCCCAACGTGACCGCCGATGCCGGCGCGCTGTGCCTGAAGTCCGGCAATGCCGTGATCCTGCGCTGCGGCAGTGACAGCCGTCACTCCAGTGCGGCGTTGCACGAGTGCCTGGTTGCGGGCCTGGCTGCGGCGGCGCTGCCGCCGCAGTGCATCCAGCTGGTCCCCACCGCCGAGCGTGCCGCGGTCGGTCACATGCTTTCAGGCATGACCCAGTACATCGACGTGCTCGTGCCGCGCGGCGGCCGCAGCCTGGTGGAGCGGGTGCAGAAGGAGGCGCGTGTTCCGGTGATCGGGCACCTGGAGGGCAACTGTCACGTCTACGTCGACCGCGATGCGCAGCTCGACATGGCCTGTGCGGTGGCGCTCAACGCCAAGATGCGCCGCACCGGGATCTGCGGGGCCGCCGAAACCCTGCTGGTGGACCGCGCCTGCGCGGCGACGCACCTGGGGCCATTGTTGCGGCGGCTGCTGGACGCGGGCTGTGAGGTGCGCGGCGACCGCGAGGCGCAGCAGGCCGATCCGCGGGTGCAGCCGGCCAGCGAGGCGGACTGGTACACGGAGTACCTCGACGCGATCATTGCCGCGCGGGTCGTGGACGGGGTGGATGCGGCGATCGCCCACATCGCCCGCTACGGCTCGGCGCACACGGAAGCCATCGTCACCGACAACGCCGCGACCGCCGAGCGATTCCTGACACGGGTGGACAGCGCCATCGTGCTGCACAATGCCTCCACGCAGTTCGCCGACGGCGGGGAGTTCGGCATGGGTGCGGAGATCGGTATTTCCACCGACCGCTTCCACGCCCGCGGGCCGGTCGGGGTGGCGCAGCTCACCAGCTACAAGTACGTGGTGCGCGGCAGCGGCCAGCTGCGGCCGTGACCCTCAGCGCCTAGCGCGGCGGGGCATGTTGGTGTGCGCCCGGCTGCGCGCAGCGTTCGCAGTTGACCCAGCCTGAGTCGCCGTTGCGGTAGTGTTCCTTCTTCCAGATCGGCAGACGATGTTTGATCTCGTCGATGATGAAGCGGCAGGCGCGAAAGGCCTCGTCGCGGTGCGCCGCGCTGACGCCGACCCACACGGCCATCTCGCCCACCGCCAGCTCACCCACGCGGTGCACGCAGGCGGCATGCGCGACCCCGAAACGCTGCAGGGCCTGCGCCAGGATGAGCCCGGCCTCATTCGCAGCCAGCGCCTCGAAAGCCTCGTATTCCAGGCGTTGTACCTGCAGCCCTTCATTGTGGTTGCGCACCCAGCCCTCGAAGGCGGCATAGCCGCCGCAGGCCGGGTCGGCGAGCGTGGCGCGCCAGCGGGCCGTATCGATGGCGGTGAGGCTGAACTCGAAGCGGGTGCCCATGGATCCTCAACCCCCGGCAACCGGTGGAATGAACACCACCGCGTCACCGTCGCGCAGCGGACGCGACCAATCGCTGAACTGCGCGTTGACCGCGACGCGCAGCATGCCGGCGTCGAGTGTGAAGGGGTGGCGCCGGCGCAGTTCCGCGTACAGGTCCGCGGCGGTCACGGCCGCGGTCTCGACCTGCTCCCCGCGGCACCCGGCCTGTTCGCGCAGCAGCGCGTAGTACTGCACGCTGATCCGCCGGGTGCTCATGGACGTGCGGCGCCTTCCAGCGCGGTGCTCACGGCGCGGTACTCTTCCGGCGTGTTGATGTTGTCGAGGGCGTGTGGGTTGGGTTGATCCAGCAACAGTGCGGCGCAGTGCCCCAGGAACCTGCGCGGACAGCGCCCGCCGCCGGCGACGTAGTCGCGCAGCGCCGCGGCGCTCGCCGGCTCGTAGACGGCGCACAGCGGTTCGGGCAGTCCGTCGTGGCTGGAGCGGTAGGCTGTTGCCGGACGCATGCTGTCGCGCCGCTGCAGCAGCGTGGCTACGGTCGTCTCATCCAGCAGCGGCAGGTCGCACGCCAGCACCAGCCATGCAGCCGCAGGCGCGGACGCCTGCGCCGCCAGCAGCCCGGCGACGGGGCCCAGGTCGGCCCGGGTGTCGACGATCTGCGGGAAGGCGGCGCGCGCGGGATCCGCGCGTTGATCGGCACGCACGGAGATCCAGGCCTGCTCTACGTGCGCGCGCAGCAGCTCCATGGTGCGCTCCAGCTGCGGGCGGCCGCGGTAGCTGAGCTGCGCCTTGTCGCGCTGCATGCGGCGGCTGTGCCCGCCGGTCAGCACCAGTCCGTACAGCGGCGCCGGCGCGGCTGGCAGGTCGCTCATGCGCGCGCGCTCCTGCGCTTGCGCCGCGGCGGGCGCGCACCACTGCTGCCCGGGCGGCGAAAGTTGCTGCGCCCGCCGGACTTCTCCAGCAGCCGCACGCTCTCGATGCGGATGTCGTGCGACAGCGCCTTGCACATGTCGTAGACGGTCAGCGCGGCCACCGTGGCGCCCGTGAGCGCTTCCATCTCCACGCCGGTGCGGTGTTCGACCGCCACCTCGCAGCGCACGATCAGCATTGCGCCGCGCGGATGGGTGATATCCACCTGGCAGTGGCTCAACCCCAGCGGATGACAGAACGGGATCAGCTCGTGGGTGCGCTTGGCTGCCATGACCCCCGCGACGATCGCGGTGTCAAAAACCGGGCCCTTGCGGGTGCGGTGGCCACTGGCGCGCAACCCGCGCGCCACGGCCGGCGGCAGGCGCACGCGCGCCTCGGCGGTGGCGCTGCGGCGGGTCACCGCCTTGGCGGACACGTCGACCATGCTGGGCCGGTCACGGGCATCGAGGTGGGTGAGGCGCGGGTGTTTCATCAGCCGCCGATGTAGAACATCTCGACCTTGGGCTGCGGGTGTTCTTCACCGCGAAGCCGCGCGCGCAGTTCACTGTAGCGGTCGGTACGGCCCAGCCAGACGTTGCGGATGGCGTCCAGGAGCGCCTCGTCACTGGCGCCGCCGCGCAGCGGGTCGCGCAGGCTGGTACCGTGGGTCGCGAACAGGCAGGTGTAGAGGGCGCCGTCCGAGGACAGGCGCGCGCGCGTGCAGTCACCGCAGAACGGCTGGGATACCGAGGAGATGAAGCCCACTTCGCCGGCTCCGTCGGTGAAGGCGTAACGCGATGCCACCTCGCCACGGTAGGCGGGGGACAGCGGCTGCAGCGGCCAGCGCGCGCCGATCTGCTGCAGCAGCTGCTGCGAGGGCACCACCAGGTCGGAGCGCCAGTGGTTGCGGTTGCCGACGTCCATGTACTCGATGAAGCGCACGGTGACGCCGGTGCCGCGGAAGCGCTCCAGCAGCGCCAGCACGGTGTGATCGTTGACGCCACGCTGCACCACCGCGTTGATCTTCAGCGGCGTCAGCTGCACCCGCAGTGCGTGCTCGATGCCGGCCAGGACGTCCTCGACGCCCCCCATGCCGCCGCTCATGCGCGCGAATACCTGTGGGTCGAGGCTGTCCAGGCTGACCGTGACGCGGTTGAGGCCGGCGGCCTTCAGTTCATCGGCGTAGCGTCCCAGCAGAATGCCGTTGGTGGTGAGGGCGACGTCTTCCACGCCCGGGATCGCGGTCAGGTCGCCGATCAGTTCCGGCAGGTTGGCGCGCAGCAGCGGCTCACCGCCCGTCAGGCGCAGCTTGCGCACACCCAGTCGCGCGAACAGCCGCGCCAGCCGCACGATCTCCGCGAACGACAGGCGTTCCTGCGAGCCCAGGAAACGGTACTGCTCGTGGTAGGTCTCCCGCGGCATGCAGTACGGGCAGCGGAAGTTGCAGCGGTCCATCACCGAGATGCGCAGGTCGCGCATGCCGCGGCCCAGCGTGTCGCGGGGGCGGGGACTGGCGCCCAGGGGGATGGTGGCTGCGAGCGTGTCGGCCATATCCGCCATTATGCGCACTCAGCTCCAGCGGAAGAAACGCGTCACGAAGCCCCTGGCGTAGGTGTTGGGGCCCGGCGGCAGCTCGACGAAGCCGTCCGTGGCGGCAAGGGAAGTGAAGTCCCCGGAGCCGTTGGTCGGGGCGGGCAGCGCCCAGGTGCGGCCCCAGTCGTCCTGCTGGCAGCGCACGGGCAGAAAGTGGGTGAGCGGTGGCTGCACTGTCACGGCTTCGCCCAGGGCGAGGCGTTCCGGGTCGACGCTGCTGCGGCCCAGGCTACCGCGCAGCGCCGGCAGCACGTAGCGCATGAAGCACACCAGGGTGGAGACGGGATTGCCCGGCAGGCCGAAAACCGCGGCGCCCGAGGGTGCGACCCCGAACCACAGGGGCTTGCCGGGCCGCTGCGCCACCTTGTGGAACACCGTGCGCACACCCAAACGCTCGAGTGCCTGTGGCACCAGGTCGAAGCGGCCCATGGACACACCGCCCGACAGGATCAGTACGTCATGGGTCTGCAGATGGAAATGCAGCCGGTCCTGCAGCGCCTGCGGATCGTCGGGGATATGGTCGTCGGCGACGCGCTGGAAACCATGTTCGCGCAGACTGCCGACGATGCCGTAGGTGTTCGAGCGCCGCACCTGGTGGTCCAGCAGCGGCTCGCCAGGCTCCACCAGCTCGTTACCGGTCGATATCACCACCAGCATGGGCTGGGAACTGACGCGGATACGCGCCATGCCGGCGGACGCGGCAATCGCGATTTCCGGGGCACGCAGGCTGCTGCCCGCCTGCACCAGGAGCGTACCCTGGCGTGTGTCGCTGCCGCGGCGGTGGACGTTGATCCACGCGCCGATGCGCGCTCCAGCGCCCAGTGTCACCCGGCCTTCCTGCGCCTGCAGGTCTTCCACCGGGATCACGCAGTCGCAGCCCGCGGGCAGCACCGCGCCGGTCATCACCTCAATGCAGTCGCCCGGAGACCGCAGGGAGAGGGGCGCATCCCCGGCGGCCTGTGTGGCCTGCACCCGCAGCGTGCGCGCGCCATCTTCGACCGCCCGGCTGTCTATGGCGACGCCATCCATCGCCACCCGGTCAAAAGGCGGGTGATCACGCTCGGCGTAGATGTTCTCGCGCAGCACGGCCCCCGCGCACTGCGCCAGCGGCAAGGACTCGATGGGCAGGCACTGCAGGTGCTGCCCGATGAGGACGTCCGCTTCTGCCGGTGTCAGCACACCGGCGTCACTTCTTGTCGGCGGCTTTCGCCTTGAATACCTTTATCTGCTCGTTGAAGCGGGCCGCCAGTTCCTGGTCCTGGTCGATGGCGGCATTGTGCTTCTGGGCCGCGACCTTCTGCATGTCAGCCTTCTGCTCGGGCTTGAGTTTGTCGCCGGCCGCGGCGATCCTGTCGTCCACGTCCTTGTCTACGCAGGCGACGTAATCATTGATCGCCTTGTCGTAGGCCTTGACCGCCTTCTGGCCCTCGACCATCTGCTCGAGGGTGGCCGTGGCGCCGTCGGGAATCTTGTCCGGTGCGGTGGGGTAGGTGCAGTCGGCGTGGGCCGCGGCCGCGGCGAACAGTGCGAGGGCCGCCGCTGTTGGGAGCAGTGCTTTCATCCTGATGATCCTGGGCGAAGGGAAAAGGGCGCCTATATTAAGAGGCCCCGGACCGCCAAGGCCAGTTTTTGAGCCGGGCCCGGCGCGGCCCCAGGGTTTTCAGGGTCCTGGGCGGCGGGCGCGAGGCCGCAGGCGGCGCCGGGGCGGGCGGCGCGGGGCCGCCGGAGGGCAGAGGTGGCAGCCACGGGAGTGGTCGTTGACCACCCCCACCGCCTGCAGGAAGGCGTAGACGATGGTGGATCCCACGAAGCGAAAGCCCCGCTGCCGCAGGTCGCGTGAGATGAGGTCGCTGAGAGGGGTGCGCGCTGGCACTGTGCCCGGACGGGGCCGGTTCAGGAGCGGTCGGCCGTCGGTGAAGGCCCATAGATAGCGGCTGAAGCTGCCGAATTCGCGCTGTACGGCCAGGAAAGCCCGGGCGTTGCCGACAGTGGAGTCGATCTTCAGGCGGTTGCGCACGATCCCGGCGTCGCGCATCAGCCGGGCGCGCCGGCGTGCATCGAAGCGCGCCACCGCGCGCGGGTCGAAGCGGGCGAAGGCGCGGCGGTAACCCGCCCGCTTCGCGAGGATCGTCGACCACGACAGCCCGGCCTGCGCACCCTCCAGGATCAGCATCTCGAACAGCAGCCGGTCGTCATGCACCGGCCGGCCCCATTCCCGATCGTGGTAACGGACGTACAGGGGGTTGTCCAGATCAACCCAGAGACAGCGGGGGGGTTGTCGCGGTGCCGAGGCTTGCGGCCGCCGCGGCGCCAGGCGGCGTGCGGTGGTTGTGGCTGTGCGGCGGGCGCTGGGCATGCCGCACGATACCCGTGTCGCGGGCGCAGCGGCAGGGCGCCGCTGGCGACAGCGGCTGCAGTTGCCGCAGCGCGTTGGTTGTGTCGGATCGGTGCGGGCGGGGAAGTTGATGTGCGCCGGGCGACAGTTCAGCAACGGCTTCACTGTCTTGCAGCCTCACGGGCGGCGCAGCAGCAGCTTAATCAATGGGCTGGCACGGGGAATGGCCCCGGGGAAGGTGGAGTGATCCCTGACGCTTACTCAACGATTCTGTTCAGTGTCATTCCACTTGTCCGGCGCGGAAAACCACAGGGAATCAAGCTCATGTCCGAACAGCATCCCTGACAGACTGTGAAGCAGGTTGTTAAGTGAGGGCCGAAGAGCATTCCCACTGCGCGGCCTGATTTAGCGCCAACACTGTCCGTTCATGACAGATACAATGCGGTGTCGGTGCGCCCGTAGCTCAGTTGGATAGAGCATCAGGCTTCGAACCTGAGGGTCGGGAGTTCGAATCTCTCCGGGCGCGCGTGAAGCGATAGCCGATCGCCAGCAGCCCGAACCACGCCGGCGCGAGGTACAGCGCCACTCGCGTGTCATGATCGAGCGCCAGCATCGCGGTCACCAGCACCAGGAAGGCCAGCACGGCCCAGTTGGCGTAGGGAGCGCCCGGCATGCGGAACGGCGCCGCCGGCACCCGCCCCGCGCGTACCGCGGCCCGGTATCGGTTGTGGGCGACCAGGATGATGCCCCAGGTCCACAGCGTGCCGATCAGCGCGACACTGGTGACCCAGGTGAAGACTTCTTTCGGTGCCGTGTAGTTCAGCGCCACACCCACCAGCATCAGCAGCGCGGAGGCATGGATGCCGGCGGCGGGGACCTGGCGCGCATTGAGCGTAGCGAACACACGCGGCGCCTGGCCGCGCTGTCCCAGGGTCCACAGCATGCGCCCGGTGCTGAAAATGCCGCTGTTGCAGGACGAGGCGGCGGCGGTTACGACGACGAAGTTGATCACCGCGGCGGCGCCGGCCACGCCCAGCTGGCTGAATACATACACGAACGGGCTGACATCCGGCGGCAGCGAGTTCCACGGCACCAGGGTCATGATCACCAGCAGCGCACCCAGGTAGAACACCAGGATGCGCACGATGATGCCGTTGGTGGCGCGCGGCAGCACCCGCAGCGGGTCCTGCGCCTCACCGGCGGTCACGCCGATCAGCTCCACACCCTGGTAGGCGAACATCACGATCTGCAGTGTCAGCAGCACCCCCACCACCCCGAAGGGCAGCAGGCCGCCGTGCGACCAGAGATTGCTGAAGCCGGCGGTGGAGCCCAGGTGGCCGGCGTGGGTCAGGATCACGAACAGGCCCGCCGCGATGAGCGCGACGATGGTGATGATCTTGATCAGCGCAAACCAGAACTCCATCTCGCCGAACAGACGCACGGCCACCAGGTTGCAGCCGTACAGCACGGCGAGTGCGACCAGCGCCGGCAGCCACTGCGGCACGTCCGGCGCCCAGAAGCGCACGTAGATGCCGATGGCCGTGACCTCCGCCATGGCCGTGGCCACCCAGCAGAACCAGTACGACCAGCCGGTGACGAATCCGGCGAACGGACCGCAGAACTCCTCCGCGTAGGTGGCGAAGGATCCGGCGACCGGGCGGTAGGTGAGCAGCTCGCCCAGCGCACGCATGATGAAAAAGATCGATACGCCTCCAACAGCGTAGGCCAGCAACAGGCCGGGGCCGGCGTTGTGGATGGCCCGGGCCGAGCCCAGGAACAGGCCCACGCCGATGGTGCCGCCGATGGCGATGAGCTGGATGTGGCGGTTGCGCAGTCCGCGTGCGAGGTCCGCGCCGGGTTGTTCAGGGGTCGCCGTCATGCCGGGTGCCTTTCAACTTCAACTTGCAACTCGAGGGTTCAACCCTCAGGTCCGTGGGGCAAGCAGCGCATAGCGCCGCCCCTGGGGAAGCTGGTAACGCCGCTCGATCACCGCGCGCCCCGACTGCTCCAGTTGTGCCGCGATGCCGTCGCCCCGGGTGTCCGCATGTCCGCTCCAGCGGCTCAGGCTTCCGCCCGCGCGACCCGGCAGCAACACCAGTACCCGCGCCTGAGCGCCGCGGGCGAGGAACCATTCTGACACGGCCGGGCCGGGCGGCCGGCCGTCATTCGCCAGTATGGTGAACGGGGTCCGCAATCCATGATCGAGGATGGCCACCGTGGTTTCGTCGGGATCGAGCAGGGCCAGTGACTGCTGCGCGGTATCGGCGTGCACCTGCCGCGCCACGGCCGCGAGGTCCTGTCCACGGTCGATGACCGGGAATACCACGAGCGCACCCAAGCTGACCGCGGCAGCGAAGGCACTGTAGGTCCAGGCAACTGTGGCAGGTGCGCGTCCCTGTCGCTGCGCAGTGCGTGCGCGCAGCAGGGCGACGCCGGCCGCAACCGCCACGGCAATTGCCACCCCGGCGCACGCGGGCACAGGGGCTTCCCCGGACAATGCCAGCACCAGCAGGCCCACCAGCAATGCCCCTGCGATCACACCCGCCAGGAGCTGCGTGCCGGTGAGCGCCAGGCGGTCCAGTCGCGACGGCGGGTGCCGGAGTTCGTCCAGCCACAGTCCCACCAGCAGGGCGAAGCCCGGCAACGCGGGCGCGATGTAGATGTCGCGCGCGGTGGCTGCCAGCGACAGCAGCAACAGGAACGGCAGGCAGGCACACAGCGCGAAGCGCCAGGCCGTCGCGCGCACGGCGCCGGCGGCACTGCCGCGCACGCGCCCCCAGGCCCGCGCCAGGGCAGCGATCACGAGCAGGGTCCACGGCAGCAGGTAGACGGGCAGTTCCAGCAGGTACTTGCCGGGCGAGTTGGGATGACCTGTGGTGTAGTCGAGCGCCTGCGGGCCGGCCACGTGAGTGAAGCGGCCGACGACGTTGTGCCAGAACAGGGCGCGCAACGACTGTTCGCCCTCAGGCGCGTGCGCCACCGCCGCAATCCAGGGCGCGATCAGCAGCACCTGCAGCGCAAGGCCCGCATACAGCTCCCAGCGGACCAGTTCACGCCAGCGCCGCTCCCAGGTCATCAGTGCCAGCAGGGTCAGGGCCGGCAGCAACCATCCCGGCGCGCTCTTCGCCATGAAGCCCATAGCGGCCCCCAGGTGCATGAGTGCGTAGGCCCAGGCTTTGCGGCGGCCGCGTGGGGCGGTATAGCCGCGCCATGCGCCCAGCAGGGCAAGTGAGCTCCCGCACACCAGGGCCGCATCCGGCGCCAGCCAGATTGCGACCCGCAGCGCGGTGACCGCGCTGCCCGCGACCAGGGCGGCGGGCAGGGCGGCGGCGGCGCCGGCACCCAGGGCCAGCAGCAGTGCGGCGATAGCGATTGTGCCAACGGCGGCATACAGCAGGTTGGGGGCCCGCGCGCTGCCGGGTGTGTCGCCCCAGGCGGCGATGGCCGCACCTGACACCCAGTACGACAGCGGCGGCTTTTCCAGGAAAGGCGTGCCGGCGAGCTGCGGCAGGACGTGGTCGCCGGGCTGGCTCATGCGCCAGGCGATGTCTGCCTCGCGCGGCTCATCCGGGGTCCACAGTCCGCGGCCGAACATCCCGACCAGCCACAGGGGCGCCAGTGCGACCAGTATGGCCAGCGCGAGGCGGCCGCGCAGTGGGCGCGTGGCCGTGTTCACGCAGGCGCCGACCCGGTCACCGCGGGTGAATCGCCAGGCCAGGGCGATGGGTCGTCCTGCCGTCTCAGCCACTCATCCAGGGCGCCCGTGTCAGCACCAGGAAGCAGCAGTCCCAGCTTCGAGCGGCGCCACAGGATGTCCGCTGAGCTGCGCGCGAACTCCTCGCGGTGCAGGTAGCGGACTTCCGCCTCGTACAGCTGCGGCATCAGTTCCTGTCCCAGGCCGGCGAGCGAGCGCGCGGCGCCCAGCAGGCGATCGATTCGGCTGCCGTAGGCGTGGGCGTAGCGCAGCCGCAGGCGCTCCGGCAGCCACGGGTAGCGGCGCGCCACTGTGCGCAGGAAGCGGGCGAAGCTGCCCTGCGGCAGGTCGCCCCCCGGCAGTGGCGTGCCCGCGGTCCACGGTTCGGCGTTGTGGCCCAGCGGTTCTGCCAGGCGTGCCAGGGCTTCCTCCGCCAGGCGCCGGTAAGTGGTGATCTTGCCGCCGAACACCGACAGCAGCGGCGCCGGTGAAGGTGTCAGGTCCAGCAGGTAGTCGCGCGTGACGCTCATGGCATCGCTATGGCCGTCGCCCAGCAGGCCGCGCACGCCGGAGTAGCTCCACAATACGTCGGCGGCGCTGATTTTCTGGCGGAAGTAGCGGTTGGCGAGGGTGCAGAGGTAGTCGGTCTCGGCATCTTCAATGCGCACCGCGGCAGGGTCCCCGTGATAGTCGACGTCGGTGGTGCCGAGCAGCGTGAAGTCATGTTGCCAGGGGATGGCAAACACGATGCGCCGGTCCTCGTTCTGGAAGATGTAGGCGAAGCGATGAGCGAACAGCCGCGGCAGGACGATATGACTCCCCTTGACCAGACGCAGGGCGTGGCGCGGCGGCACGTCTGTGGCCTGCGCGAGGAAGCTGGCGGCCCAGGGCCCGGTGGCGTTGACGACGGCACGCGCGTGCACTTCGCGTGCGCCGCGCGCATCGCGCAGCTGCGCCAGCCACGCCCCCCGCGTGGCCGTCAGCCGCTCGCAGCGCGTGTGTGTCAGGATCACGGCGCCGCGCTCGCGCGCATCGAGGGCGTTGAGCGCCACCAGGCGCGAATCGTCGGTCTGGACGTCCGAGTAGACGAAGCCGCGCCGGTAGCCGCTTTGCAGCGGTTCGCCGGCGATGTGTTTGCGCAGGTCGAGCGCCGCGGAGGCGGGCAGGCGTTGCCGCGGCGCCAGGCGGTCGTACAGCAGCAGGCCCAGCCGCAGCAGCCACGCGGGCCGCAGATGCGCGTCGTGCGGCATCACGAAGCGCAGCGGGCGCATGATGTGCGGCGCGCAGGCGAGCAGCACTTCGCGCTCGCGCAGCGCCTTGCGCACCAGCCCGAAATGCAGCTCCTCCAGGTAGCGCAGGCCGCCGTGGATCAGCTTGGTGCTGGCGGAGGAGGTATGCGCCGCCAGGTCGTCCTGTTCGCACAGCAGCACACGCAGGCCGCGCCCGGCGGCATCGCGCGCGATCCCGGCGCCGTTGATGCCGCCGCCCACCACCAGCAGATCGAAGACCGCGCTCTTCACCCCCGGTGTGGCGCCCGCTGCCCGTAGTAATCCGGGTAGTCCTGGCTGAGTCCCTTGAAGCGGCGGTGAATCCACAGATATTGTTCGGGGGCGATCCGCACCTGTGCCTCGATCATACGGTTGAACCGCGCCGTGTCGGTAGCCGGACAGTCACTGGGGAAGTCCGCGAGCGGCGGGTGGATCACCGCGCGGTAGCCGCTGCCATCGGGCAGGCGGTGCAGGAAGTACGGCAGCACGGCGGCCCCGGTCATGCGCGCCAGGCGGGACGTCAGGGTGTTGGTTGCCGCCGGGATGCCGAACATCGGCACCATCTGCGCGCCCTTGTTGCGGTAGCTCTGATCCGGCGCGTACCAGACACACTGGTTGTCCTTCAGTGTGGCGATGAAGGCGCGGATGTCATCCTTGGGGATGGGCGCGCTGCCGTACTTGGTGCGGAAGCGTTGCAGCGCCCAGGCCAGCGCCTCGTTTTTGGGCCGACGGTAGAGGAAGCGCACCGGGATGATCGAGGCCAGGGCGCGGCCGGCCATCTCCATGGTCGTGAAGTGCGCCGTCAGCAGGATGACGCCGCGGCCGCGCGCCAGCGCCGCCTGGATATGCTCGGCACCCTCGATCCGCACCAGCTCTGCCAGGCGCCGCGGCGTGATCCACCACGCCAGCGGAATCTCCAGCAGCGCCATGCCGAGGCTGGCAAAGTGCGCGCGCAGCAGCTGCCCGCGCTCGCGCGGGCCCAGCTCCGGCAGGCACAGTTCGATGTTGCGGCGCGCAGTGCTGGCGAAGCTGATCGGCAGCCGCCGCAGGACGGCCCCGAGCGCCCGCCCGGTGGGGGGCAGTAGCCGGAATGGCAGCAACGAGATCAGCCACAACACGCCGACGCCGGCCCAGGTCGGCCAGTAGCGGGGCGACAGCAGTCGTAGTCGCACGCGACCCGACCCCCTTCACGCATTAGTTCTGCGGCGGCGCCGCATGCCCGGCAGAATAGCCCATCCGCAGGTTCAGTGCTTTTCCGGATCCCCGCCGGGTGCCCGGGCACTGAAGTTACCCGTATTGAAAGCCCGAGGAACTGCATTGCGCGCCAAGCTCGCGACCCTGGTCCTGTTCTGCGTCGTCGACACCCTGGGGTTTGGCATCCTGGTGCCCCTGGTGCCCTACATGGCTGATCGCTTCGGCACGCCGCCGCAGCTCATCACACCCATCCTGGGCAGCTACTCGCTGTGCCAGTTGCTGGCGGCCCCGTGGTGGGGCCGGTTGAGCGACCGCTACGGCCGCAGGCCGATCATGATGAGCAGCCTGGCGGGAGCCTGCCTGTCCTACGTGCTGCTGGCGCTGGCGCACAATTCCTGGTGGCTGCTGGCCTCGCGGATGCTGGCGGGATTCATGGCGGGCAATATCGCCGCCGCCTTCGCCTACGCCGCCGATGTGTCCTCGCCGCAGCGGCGCGCAGCCACCCTGGGGCTGGTGGGGGCCGCCATCGGCACCGGCTTCGCACTCGGGCCGCCGCTGGGCGGACTATTGGCAGGGGCTGATCCGCACCAGGCGGACTTCCTGCGGCCGGCGCTGGTGTCGATCGGCACCAGCCTGCTGGCAATCCTGCTGGTGGCCCTCCTGCTCCCGGAAAGTCATGCGCCCGGGGCACGTTCGAGCGTGCCGCTGCGCGGCCTCGGCGGCGCCTGGCGACTGCTGCACGAGCGCCCGGTCCTTGCGTTGCTGGCGGCAGCGACGCTGAGCGTGACCTGCTCCCAGGCAATCCTGGAATCCATTTTCGCGATCTGGGCGCTGCACCGTTACGGTTTCGGGCCCCGTGCCGTCGGCCTGTTGCTGTTCGGGATTGCCCTGCCGGCCCTGCTCATGCAGGGCGGGTTGGTGCGGGTGCTGGTGCCGCGCTTCGGGGAATTGCGCCTGGCCGTGGCCGGTGTGACGGCCTTCGTCGCCGGCCTGGCCGTGGTCGGGACCGGGCCGGTGTTGGGCCTGACGATCCTGGGCCTGGTGCTGTGCGGCATCGGCCTGGGCGCCTACAACCCCAGTGCCTCCTCACTGGCTTCGCGCCAGTCGACCGGCAGCGACCGCGGCGCCGTGCTGGGGGCTTACGTGGCCAGCGGCAGCCTGGCGCGGGTCATCGGCCCCTTCACTTCCGGGCCCGTCTACGCCGGCGCGGGCCCGGCGGCGCCGTTCCTGATGGGTGCGTGCCTGACCCTGCCGGCACTGTGGCTGCTGCGCGCCGCGGGCCGGCGTATGCAGCCCTACGCCAGCTGAATTTCCGTCTCGAAGATCGACACCGCCTGGCCGCAGATCCACACGCCGGCGAGCTGTTCGCCACTGAATTCCAGTTCCACGTCGACGCGTCCCGGCCGGTGCAGCGAGTGCCCCTGGATGCCGGCAAAGCGCGCGTGGGCGCCCTCTCGCCGCAGCAGGCCCAGGCCCGCGAGGTAGGCGCCCAGGAAGCCGTGGGCGTTGCCGCTGACCGGGTCTTCCGCGATGCCCAGCGCCGGGCAGAACATGCGTGACTCGGTGAAGTGATCGGCGGCGCTGGGCGTGAGCGCGAAGACGAAATACCCCGCCGCGCCGATCTGCGCCGACAGGGTCGTCAGTCGCGCGAAGTCCGGCTTGAGCTGCTTGAGAGGCTCCGGGCTGCGCACCCCGATCAGCAGCCGGGTGCTGCTGGTGCCGACGATGCGCAGCGGCATGCGCCCATCGAGGCTCTCGGAGGCGAGGGCCAGCGCGTCCAGCACCGCCAGGCGCTCACGGTCGTTCAGTTCCCGCCCAATGGCAGGCGGCTTGCTGCGGATGGCAATACGACGATCGGCATCGCTGCCGCGCACCTCGATGTCGAATACACCGGCGCGGGACTTCTGTCGCTGGCGGCGTGGGGCGTCGTGCCGGCGTGACAGCACGTACTGCGCCGCGATGGTGGCGTGACCCACGAATGCCACCTCGCTGCGCGAGGTGAAGAAGCGCGCCCGCATGCTGTGATCGTCACCGTCGGGCGCGAGGATGAAGGCGGTCTCGGCGTTGTGCAGTTCGCGCGCCACCGCCAGCATCTGCGCCTCCGACAGCGAGTCGGCATTGAGCACCACCGCCGCCGGGTTGCCGGTGAAGGGCTCGCGGGTGAATGCGTCGACCTGGTGAACCTGGATTTTTCGAGTCATTTGCCCCCCTCGCGAGGCATTGGCTGTGCACCCGGCCTGCCGTGCGGGCACTGGCGGCACGGGCAGCGAACCGGCAAACTACCAGAACCGGGGGATGTTCGCCTCCGGGCAAATCTTTGCAGGTTTCCCCGAGGTATGGCATGGCGTTGCTGCGAGTGGTGGACCGCGACGGAGTGGAGCACGAGGTCGAGGCCCGTACCGGACTGAAGGTGATGGAGAATCTGCGCGACCTCGACTACGGCGTGGCAGCAATCTGCGGCGGCATGTGTTCCTGTGCCACCTGCCATGTGTACGTCGATCCGGAATGGCAGTCGCGGCTGCCCGCCATGATGTCCGACGAACGCGAGCTGCTGACCGAGCTGTCTCATTACCAGGACAGCTCACGCCTGTCGTGCCAGATCGAGTTCACGCCCGAACTGGCCGGGCTGCGGGTCACCATTGCTCCCGATGAGTAGCTAAGGCCGTGAGCACCGCCACTGTGCAGGTCGAGACCCGCGGCGCGGTCGCCGTGGTGACGCTCAACCGTCCCGAGAGCGCCAACACTCTCAACCTGCAGATGGGGATGGACCTGCTGGCGGCGGCGCTGAGCTGCGCGCGCAGCCCAGCGGTACGCGCCGTGGTGCTCACGGGCGCGGGACACAACTTCTGCTTTGGCGGCGACCTGCGCGCCATGGCCACACGCGCCGAGGCCATCGACGACTACGTGCGTGAGCTCACCACCTACATGCACGCCGCCATCTCGCATTTCACACGCATGGACGCGCCGGTCATCGCCGCCGTCAATGGCACGGCGGCCGGCGCCGGCGTGGGCCTGGCGGCCATGGCGGACCTGGCGGTGTGTGGCGGCGGTGCGCGCTTCAACCTGGCCTACACCAACGTCGGACTGTCACCCGACGGCGCCACTTCCTGGCTGCTGCCGCGCCTGGTCGGCGTGCGCCGCAGCATGGAGCTGCTGCTGTTGAACCGTACCCTCGACGCGCAGGAAGCGCTCGCCTGGGGCCTGGTCAACGAAGTGGCGGCCGACGATGAGCTGCTCACGCGGGCCTTGGAGATCGCGCAGCGCCTGGCCGATGGCCCGCGCGGCGCCTACGGGGCAACCAAGCGCCTGGTGGCGCATTCCCTGGGGGCGATGGAGTCGCAGATGACCCTGGAGGGCGAGACCATTGCCGCCCGCACCCGCAGCGCCGAGGCGCGCGAGGGCGTGCGGGCCTTCGTGGAGAAGCGGGCGCCGCGCTTCCGGGACTGCTGATGAGCTGGCAGCTGCTTGCGATGCTGGCGGCACTGGCGCTGGTCGGCGCGCGCCTGTATGTGAAGCTGCGCGCCGCCAGCCGCCTGCACGCGGAGAGCTGGGACGAGCAGCAGATCGCACGCCTGCGCAACCAGGGTTTCGCGCCTTTCAACGACTACCCGGTCGACTTCTTCCTGGCGCTGCCGGATGAGGCCGCCTGCGAACTCGCGCGCGCGCGGCTCACGCCGCGCTTCAGCGTCGACGTGCGGCCTCTGCAGGACGGTGAGGCGCAGTTGCGCTTCAGCCTGCACGCCACACGCAGCATGCGCCTGGTGGTGCCGGACATGCAGGAGATCAGCCATGAGCTGACAGCGCTGGCCGCCGAGCTGGGCGGGCGTTATGACGGCTGGCGAACCAGCGCCGCGGCGCAGCGTGGCGCCGGGGAGCGGCGCGGCGCGGGCGAGCCTCGCGGCGCCTTGACCAGGGACGCGGCCGACGGGCGGTTGCGCGTGGCCATCGTCTACGGCGGGCAGTCCGCCGAGCACGAGATCTCCATACTGTCGGCGCGCAACGTGCTGGCGGCACTGGATCCTGAACGCTTCGTGCCGGTGCCGATCGGCATCGACCGCGCAGGGCAGTGGCTGGAGCAGGACCCGCAGCAGTTGCTGGCCATCGACGGCGATGCACGGCACGTGCGCCTGACGGATGGCGTGCCGCATCCCCTCGGTCCCGGTGGGGCCACTGACGTCGATGTCATCTTTCCGGTGTTGCACGGCACCCTGGGTGAGGACGGCTGCGTGCAGGGGCTGTTCGAGCTGAGCGGCATTCCCTACGTAGGGGCCGGCGTGCTCGGTTCATCGATCGGCATGGACAAGGACGTGATGAAGCGGCTGCTGCACGAGGCCGGCATCCCGGTGGCGCGCTTCTTCACCGTGCGGCGGACGCAGTTCGACGCGGATCGCGAGGCCACGCTCGCGCAGCTGCAGACCCTGGGATTTCCTCTGTTCACCAAGCCGGCCAATGCCGGCTCCTCGGTCGGCATCCGCCGCGTGACCGGGCCGGCCACGCTCGAAGAGGCGGTGCGGCACGCCTTCGAGTTCGATGACAAGATGCTGGCCGAGGCGGCGGTGACAGGGCGCGAGATCGAGCTGGCGGTCCTGGGCGGCAACCCGCCGCAGGTGTCGGTTGCCGGCGAGATCGTGGTGCAGCACGCCGACGGTTTCTATTCCTACGACGCCAAGTACCTGGACGAGAACGGCGCGCGCCTGGAGCTGCCGGCGCAGCTGCCGGCGTCGCAGCTGCAACATGCGCAACAGCTTGCGGCCCAGGTGTTCGAGGTGCTGGAGTGCGACGGGCTGGCGCGGGTCGACCTGTTCCTGACGCCGCAGGGCGAGCTGCTGGTCAATGAGATCAACACCCTGCCGGGCTTCACCGCGATCTCGATGTACCCGAAGTTATGGGGACTGTCGGGTCTCGCGCCCACCCAGCTGGTCTCGCGGCTGATCGACCTTGCGCTGGAACGCGGCCGCCGCCGTGCCAGCCTGGTTCGGCGCGCCGCCCCCGGGTAATCACTTCTTTTCGGTTTGGCGCCGCACGGCCTCGGCGGCGGCCGCGATCGCCGCGGGGTCGCCGAGGTAGCGGTGGCCCAGGGGCTTCAGGGTGTCATCCAGCTCGTACAGCAGCGGCACCCCGGTCGGGATGTTGAGTTCGGCGATTTCCGACTCGGGCACGTTGTCGAGCATCTTCACCATGGCGCGCAGGCTGTTGCCGTGGGCGACCACCAGCACGTTGCGACCGCTGCGCAGCTCGGGCGCGATGCGCGCATGCCAGAACGGCAGCACGCGTGCCAGCGTGTCCTTGAGTGACTCCGTGGCCGGCAACAGCCCGGCCTCGACGCCGGCGTAGCGGGGATCGAAGCGCGGCAGCCGCGGGTCCTCCGCCGGCAGCGGCGGCGGCGCGATGTCGTAGCTGCGCCGCCAGATCTTCACCTGCGCCTCACCGTGCTGCGCCACGGTCTGCGCCTTGTCCAGGCCCTGCAGCGCGCCATAGTGACGCTCGTTGAGCCGCCAGGTGCGCTCCACCTCGATCCACATGCGCTGCATCTCGTCCAGCGCGATCCACAGGGTGCGGATGGCCCGCGTCAGCACCGAGGTGAAGGCAATGTCGGGCGCCAGCCGCTCGCGCACGATCTCGCGCCCTGCGGCGGCGGCCTCGGCGCGTCCCTGCGCCGACAGATCCACGTCGGTCCAGCCGGTGAACAGGTTCTCGACGTTCCAGGTGCTCTGGCCATGACGCACCAGGATCAGTTTGCCAGGCACGTGTTTCATCCAGCCAGCTTGTGTACGGCGTCGACACCGACCGACAGCGTGGCGAAGTCCGCCGCGCCGGTACTGCGCATGTCGGTGAGGGTGCGCTGCCAGTGGGCCAGGGGCTCGCCGGCGGCCGCCAGCCACGCCGCCACGCGCTCCTGTGCGTTGCCGCGCCGCTGGCGGTTGAGGACGCGCTCCGCCAGGCGGCGGTGCACGCGCAGCGCGCTGTCGCGCAGCGCGCCGCGGGCGACGGCCTGCCAGGTGCCGTCCACCGCCAGCTTCTCGATGCGCTCGCGCAGCCAGTCGATCCCGGTGCGGGTGCCGATCTCGAAGTAGACCCGTGCGGTCTCGGTCACGCCGCAGCGGTGCGTGGCCGCGACGCCGACGATGTCCAGGGCGGCATTGAGGGCCTCCAGGCTCGCAACGCGCGCGGCCAGCGGCGCGGGCAGTCCGTCCTTCAGGTAGCGGGCACTGGCGTGCTCGTAGCGCGTGCGCTCGGTGCCCGTGAGCACGTCGGCGATGTGCGCTTCCAGTTCCTGTACGCCGCCGCGGAATTCGCGCACCGCCGCGTCCACCTGCAGCCGGTGACTGCGCGCAGCCAGCAGCCAGTAGGTGGCGTGGCGCAGCAGGCGGCTGGTCTGGAAGGCCGCCTCGTACTGCAGTTTCGCCGGCACCCGGTTGTCCAGCTTCTCGATGTGCTGCCACACGCCGCGCATGGCGAAGATCTCGCGCGCCGCCGTGTAGGCGCGCGCGACCTGCGCCGGTTGCGCGCCGCTGTCCTCCTGCACGCGCGACACGAAAGTCGGCCCCATGCGGTTGACCAGGCTGTTGGTGGTGGCGGTGGCGATGATCTCGCGGCGCAGCCGGTGGCGGCCGATGGCGCGCGCGAAGCGCTTCTGTATCGGCGCGGGGAAGTAGCGCGTCAGCTCGCGCGACAGGTACGGGTCCTCCGGCACATCGGAAGCCAGCAGGTGGTTGTTGAGGGAGATCTTGCTGTAGGACAACAGGATTGCCAGCTCCGGCCGCGTCAGGCCGACGCCACGCTTGCGGCGTTCGCCCAGTTCGTCGTCGCTCGGCAGGTACTCCAGCGCGCGGTTCAATTCGTGGCTGCGCTCCAGCACCCGGATCAGGTGCTGGAACTCCGGCAGGCGCGCCGCCGACTGCAGCTCCAGCGTGCTGATGGCCTGGCTCTGCAGGTAGTTGTTGCGCAATACCAGTGCCGCAACCTCCGGGGTCTGCCGCGCCAGCAGGCGGTTGCGCTCGGCGTAGCTCAGGCGGCCCTGGATCATCAGCGGGTTGAGAAGGATCTTGATGTTGACTTCGACGTCCGAGGTGTTGACGCCGGCGGAGTTGTCGATGAAATCGGTGTTGATCCGGCCACCGGCCAGCGCGTACTCGACGCGCCCGCGCTGCGTGAAACCGAGATTGCCGCCTTCGCCCACCACCCGCGCCTTCAGTTCGCGGCCGTTGATGCGCACAGCGTCGTTGCTGCGGTCGCCGACCTCGGCATTGCGCTCGTCGCTGGCCTTGACGTAGGTGCCGATGCCGCCGTTCCACAGCAGGTCCACCGGCAGGCGCAGGATGGCGCGGATCACCTCGGTGGGCGCGGCGCTCGCGGCCTCCAGTCCCAGCAGCGCCCGCGCCTCGGCGGACAGCGGAATCGCCTTGGCGCTGCGCGGCCACACGCCGCCGCCACGCGAGATGCGGCGGCGGTCGTAGTCGTCCCAGCTGGAACGCGCCAGGGCGGCAAGGCGGGCGCGCTCGGCGAAGCTCTGCGCCGCGTCCGGGTCGGGATCGAGGAACACGTGACGGTGGTCGAAGGCCGCCTGCAGCCGGATGTGGTGCGACAGCAGCATGCCGTTGCCGAACACGTCGCCCGACATGTCACCGATGCCCGCCACGGTGAAAGCGGTCTTTTGCGTGTCGACGCCCAGCTCGCGGAAGTGGCGCTTGACGCACTCCCAGCCGCCGCGGGCGGTGATGGCCATCTTCTTGTGGTCATAGCCGGCCGAGCCGCCCGAAGCGAACGCATCGCCCAGCCAGAAGCCGTACTCGGCCGCGATGGCATTGGCGATGTCGGAGAAGGTGGCGGTGCCCTTGTCGGCGGCCACCACCAGGTAGGTGTCGTCGCCGTCGCGACGCAGCAGCTGCGGCGGCGGCACGATGCGCCCGGCCACGATGTTGTCGGTCAGGTCGAGCAGGCCGCGGATGAAGGTCTGGTAGCAGGCGATGACCTCGGCCTGTATCTCTTCGCGCGTGCCCGCCGGCAGCCGTTTGGGCACGAAGCCGCCCTTGGCGCCGACCGGGACGATCAGGGTGTTCTTGACGTTCTGCGCCTTCATCAGGCCCAGCACCTCGGTGCGGAAGTCCTCGCGCCGGTCCGACCAGCGCAGGCCGCCACGCGCCACGTAGCCCATGCGCAGGTGCACGCCCTCCACCCGCGGGCTGTAGACGAATATCTCGAACTTCGGGCGCGGCAGTGGCAGGTCCGGGATGCGCGCCGGATCGAGTTTGAACGACAGGTAGGCCTTGACCGCGCCGTCGCCGCCCCGCTGGTAGAAGTTGGTGCGCAGCGTGGCCTGCAACAGACTGAGGTAGGCGCGCAGGATGCGGTCGTCGTCCAGGCTGGTGACGCCATGGAGCGCGCGCCGGATCTCGGTAGCTATGCTCTGGCAGCGGCGCTCGCGCGCCGCGGCGCCGCGCGTGGCGCCGGGATCGGCTGCCGGATCAAACTGGGTCTCGAACAGGCGTACCAGGTTGCGCGCAATCGCTGTGTTGGCCGCCAGTGTGCGTTCCATCGAGCTCTGGCTGAAGGGCACGCCGGTCTGCAGCAGGTAACGGCAGCAGGCGCGCAGCACCACGATCTGCCGGCCGGTGAGGTCGGCACCCAGCACCAGGCGGTTGAAGCCGTCGTTCTCCAGCTCGCCGCTCCAGGTGGCCGCAAAGGCGGCTCGGAAGCGCTCCTCGCTGTGCGCGATGTCGGCGATCAGCCCGTCGCGGTGCTCCAGCTCGAAGTCCTGGATCCACGCCGAGCCGCCAGCCGGCCAGGCGATCTCGTAGGGGCGCTCGGAAATCACCCGCAGGCCGAAGTTTTCCAGCATCGGCAACACGTCTGAGATCGGCACCGGCTCGCCCAGCTTGACGATCTTCAGGTGTACTCGCTGCAGCCTCTGCGTGGCGGGCCGGTGCAGGTTGAGCTGCAGCGCCTCGGGCCGCGCGCGCAGTTGCTCCAGGTCGGTCAGGTCCTCGGGCACCTCGGCGGGCGGCACGTCCTCCTGGTAGGCCAGCGGAAAGGCGTGCCGGTAGCGCGCCGCCAGGGCGCGGCCCTCGGTCTCGCCGTGCTGTTGTATCAGTACCGCGGCCAGGCGGTCGTCCCAGGTGCGGGTGGCCTCGGCCATCCGCCGCTCGATGGCGCCATAGTCGGGCCGCTGCGGCTGTTCGTCGCTGGTGCGTACCACGACGTGCAGCCGCGCATGGTTCGCGCTGGAGATCTGCGCGTGGCTCTCGACAGCGTCGCCGTGGAAGCCGGCGCGCGCAATCTGCTCGATGCGGTGACGCACATCGGTGTTGTAGCGGTCGCGCGGCACGTACACCAGGCAGGAGTAGAACCGGTGATAAGGGTCGCGCCGCACCAGCAGCCGCACGTTGTGCCGCTCGTACAGGTTGACGACACCGCGCGCGATGCGGATCAGGTCGTTGACACTGGCCTGGAACAGTTCATCGCGCGGATAGGTCTCCAGCACGTTGAGCACCGCCTTGCCGTCGTGGCTGGCCGGGTCGAGTCCGAAGTGGGCGATGACCTGTTCCACCTTGCGGCGCAGGACCGGGATATCGCGCGGGCTGCCGTGGTAGGCGGTGGAGGTCCACAGGCCCAGGAAGCGGTGCTCGCCGTCGACGCGCCCGCGGGTGTCGAAGGTCTTGACGCCGACGTAGTCCAGGTACTCGCCGCGGTGCACGGTGGCGGTCGAGTTGGCCTTGGTCAGGATCAGCAGTTCCGGCGCGCGCGCCCGGGTGCGGACGTCGCCGCGCAGCGTCGTCACGTGTCGCGCCAGGCCGCGCTGGCTGCGCAGCACACCCAGCCCGGAGCGCGCCTGCGGCAGCAGGTGATCCTCGCTGCGGCCGCGCCGCAGCACGTAATGCCGGTAGCCGAGGAACACGAAGTGCCGTTCCTCCATCCATTGCAGCAGGTGAACCGCCTCCTGGATGTCGGGGGCCGGCAGCGGCGGCGCATGTTCCTGCAGGCCGGCGATGATCTGCCGCACGCGCTCGCGCATCGCCTGCCAGTCGCCCACCGCCGCGTGCACGTCGGCGAGCGTGCTGGCGAGGTCGCTCTGCACACGCTCCAGCTGCGCCGGGTCGTCGATGCGGTCGATCTCGTACAACTGCCAGGACTCGGCGTGGTGTTCGCCGGCGGCTGCGCCACCATTGGCGGCGGTCGCTGCCACATCCCGCAGGCGGCCAGCCTCGTTGCGGCGCACCTGCAGCACCGGGTGGACGATCATGTGCACCGCCAGTCCCGCGCGCACCAGCGTCATGCCGAGCGAGTCGACCAGGAATGGCATGTCGTCGGTGACGGTGAACACCAGTGTGCGCGCCGACTCGAAGCCGTCGGTCCGTTGCGTGGGGTTGAATACCCGTACCAGCGGGCGCTGGCCCGGACGGCGCTGCGCGAACTTCAGGTGCGCGGCCGCGACCCGCGCCAGCCACTGTGGTGCGCGCGCGGCGAGTTCCTCGTCGGCGACCCCGCGGTAGTAGGCGCGCAACAGGCGCGGCAGCAATCCGTGCGAGCCACGGCCGGCGCGCACGATGCCCCTGATCAGGGCGACACGCGCCGCGGGGATGCCGCGCAGCAGCGGGTTTGGTTGCACAGCGGAGGGAGTTTGCATCCGGCAATTATACATGCGCGACCCGCTGGTCCCGTGACATATAATGATTGCTCGCGCAACCAACTTTTCCGGCCAGCGCAGCAGGAGACGGCGCATGAGCGATCGCCCCGACAATCCGATGGGCACCGACGGTTTCGAGTTCGTCGAGTACACCGCGCCCGACCCGCAACTGCTGCGCACGCTGTTCGAACGCATGGGATTTCCGGCAGTTGCCCGGCACCGCGCCAAGAACGTCACCCTGCACCGGCAGGGCGGCATCAACTTCATCATCAACGCCGAGGCTGAATCCTTCGCCCAGGCCTTCGCCCGCGTGCACGGGCCGTCGGCCTGCGCCATGGCATTCCGGGTGCGCGACGCTGCCGCGGCCTGGCGTCGCGCGCTGTCGCTGGGTGCGAAGCCCGGGCCGCACAGCGCCGGTCCGATGGAACTCAACATCCCCTGTATCGAGGGCATCGGCGGCTCGCTGATCTACCTCGTCGACCGCTACGGCGACAGTTCGATCTACGACGTGGACTTCCGCCCGGTTGACGCGCCCGCGGCCGCCGCCGCCGCCGACGCGGGGCTGACGCTCATCGATCACCTGACCCATAACGTCGGGCGCGGGCGCATGGACGTGTGGGCGGGTTTCTACGAGAAGCTGTTCAACTTCCGCGAGATCCGCTACTTCGACATCGAGGGCAAGCTCACCGGCCTGGTGTCGCGCGCCATGACCAGTCCCTGCGGCAAGATTCGCATTCCCATCAACGAGTCGCAGGACGACAAGAGCCAGATCGAGGAGTACCTGCGCGAATATCACGGCGAGGGCATCCAGCACATCGCGTTGGCCAGCAGCGACATCTATCGCACTGTCGACGTGCTGCGCCGCCAGGGTGTCGCGTTCCAGGACACGCCCGATACCTACTACGAGGGGGTGGAGGCGCGCGTGCCGGGCCACCGCGAGGACCTGGCGCGGCTGCGGGCACGCAGCATCCTGATCGACGGCAACCCGCAGACCGGCCAGGGCCTGCTGCTGCAGATCTTCACCCGCAACGTCATCGGCCCGATCTTCTTCGAGATCATCCAGCGCAAGGGCAACGAGGGTTTCGGCGAGGGTAATTTCCGCGCGCTGTTCGAGTCGATCGAGCAGGACCAGATCAGGCGCGGAGTGCTGTAGCAGGCGCCGGGCCTGGCGCCGGCCGAGCGGGCAAAAGTCGCGCCTTTTGCCCGCGGCAGCGGCGGCACGGCTCCGCCGAAATCGCCGCAGGCGATTTTGGGTCCGGGATTACCCTGAGGGGCACGTATGCTCTCTGCGCCGAGGTGTGTAACGGTATACACACCCCCGGTCAACGCGGGCAAACGCCCCCGGCGGGAAGCCGCTCGTGTTTAACGAAGCCGCTCGTGTTTAACGATGCGCGCGCGCCAGGTATTCGATGCTCTGCATCTCGGTCAGTCGGCTGGCGGTGCGCGCGAACTGGGCGCTGAGGCGCGAGCCGCGATACAGCTCCTGCGGCGCGGCGGCGGCGGAGATCACCAGCTTGACGTTGCGGTCATAGAACTCGTCCACCAGCGTGATGAAGCGGCGTGCCGCATCGTCGGTGAGCTCATCCATCACCGGCACGCCTTCGAGCAGCACCGCCTGGTATTCGTGCGCGATAGCGATGTAATCGAGCGCGCTGCGCGCGCCTGCACACAGCGTGGCGAACTCGAACCACACCGCGCCGCCGCCGACGCCGCGCACCGCGATCGGCCTGCCGGCCACGCTGATGCTGTCCGCGCCGTGGGCGCCGGGACCTGCAAGCTCACGGAACAGCGCCGCAAGCCGCGCCGGCGTAGCCGGATCTGCCGCCGGCAGCCAGGTGCCCGCCTGCCTCAGCTGGCGCAGCCGGTAGTCGTTGTCCCCGGTGAGTTGCAGCACGTCGAGCTGCCCGCGCAGCAGCGCGATGGTCGGCAGGAAGCGCTGGCGTTGCAGTCCGTCCGCGTACAGCTTCTCCGGCGGCACATTGGAGGTCGCCACCAGGGTCACGCCGTGGCGCAGCAGCGCAGCGAACAGCCCGCCCAGGATCATGGCGTCGGCGATGTCGGTGACAAACAGCTCGTCGAAGCACAGGACCCGGATCTCGCTTGCCGTGTCCGCCGCCAGCCGCTCCAGCGGATTACTGAGGTGTTGCAACCTGCGCAGCTGCTCGTGGGTTTCCTGCATGAAGCGGTGGAAATGCCGGCGCCGCCGGGCGGCGAACGGCAGGCTGTCGTAGAACAGGTCCATCAGCCAGGTCTTGCCGCGCCCGACGCTGCCCCACAGATACAGGCCGCGCACCGCGGGCGCCGCAGTGCGGCCGGTCAGCCGGCGCAGTCCGCGCAGCAGCGGCGGTGGGCGGCGGTAGGCGAGCAACCGCTGCCGCAGATCGTCCAGGGCGGCCAGCACCGTGGCCTGGGCCGGGTCGCTCGCAAAGCCGCGCTGTGCGAGCTGGCTGCGGTAGCTTGCGGGCAGATCCGCCGGCGCCGCCGCCGGTGGATCCTGCGGTCCGTGCATCAGGTCTGCAGCTCGGGCAGGTCGCGGAAGTGTTCGAGCGCTTCCGGGTTGGCCAGCGCCTCGACGTTCTTCACCGGCAGGCCGTGGATGACATTGCGTACCGCCAGTTCGGTCAGCTTGCCGGAGCGGGTGCGTGGCAGGTCTGCAACCGCGATGATGCGGGCGGGGACGTGGCGCGCGGTCGTGAGGGTGCGGATGGTGGTGCGCAGCTCCTTGCGCAGCGGCTCGTCGAGCTGCACGCCCGGCTGCAGGCGCACGAACAGCACCACGCGCACGTCGCCGTTCCACTCCTGTCCGACCGCCAGCGCTTCAGCGACCTGCGGCAGGTTTTCCACCGCGGCATAGATCTCGGCGGTGCCGATGCGCACACCGCCCGGATTCAGCACCGCGTCGGAACGTCCATAAATTACGAGGCCGTCGTGCGCAGTGATGGCGGCGTAGTCGCCGTGATGCCACACGCCGGGGAAGCGCTCGAAGTAGGCCGCGCGGTAGCGGCTGCCGTCCGGATCGTTCCAGAACCCGACCGGCATGCTGGGAAAGGGAGCGGTGCACACCAGTTCGCCGCGTTCGCCGCGCAGCGGCCGGCCGGCATCGTCGAATATGTCCACCGCCATGCCCAAACCCCGGCACTGGATCTCGCCGCAGTACACCGGCCGTGTCGGGCAGCCGAGCGCGAAGCAGGAGACGATGTCGGTGCCGCCGGAGATGGAGGCGATCTGCACGTCGGCCTTCACGGAGGCGTACACGTAGTCGAAGCCATCGGGCAGCAGGGGAGAGCCGGTGGACAGCAGGGTGCGCAGCGCCGTAAGGCCGGCGCTGGCCGGGACGAATTCGCTCTTCTGCATCGCGCTCAAGTATTTGGCGCTGGTGCCGAATACCGTGACCCGCTCGCGCTGCGCCATTTCCCACAGCGCGCCGGGGTGCGGATGGAAGGGGCTGCCGTCGTACAGGATCAGCGTGGCCCCGGTGGCGAGCGCGCTCATGAGCCAGTTCCACATCATCCAGCCGCAGGTGGTGAAGTAGAACAGCCGGTCGCTGCGCTTCAGGTCGGTATGCAGCAGGTGCTCCTTGAGATGCTGCAACAGCGTGCCGCCGGCGCCATGCACGATGCACTTCGGTACGCCGGTGGTGCCCGAGGAGTACAGGACGTACAGCGGGTGGTTGAAGGGCAGCTGCGCGAAGCGCAGCTCAGCGCCGGCGCGGCCGAGCTTCTGCCAGGTCTGTACCCGAGCCGCGGCGCCGGACAGCGCGCCCAGGTCCGGCTGCTCCTGCAGGTAGGGCACGACCACCACCTGCTCCACGGTCGGCAGTTGCGGCAGCAGCTGCGCGATCAGCGCCAGCGAGTCGAGCTTCTTGCCGGCGTAGAAGTAGCCGTCGGCGCTCAGCAGCACCTTGGGGGCGATCTGCCCGAAGCGATCGCGCACGCCCAGGACGCCGAAGTCGGGCGAACACGAGGACCACAGGGCGCCGATGCTGGCCGTGGCCAGCATGGCGATGACGGTCTCCGGCAGGTTGGGCAGGAAGGCGGCCACGCGGTCACCGGCGACCACCCCGGCGCCGCGCAGGCCGTCGGCGATCCGTGCCACCTCGGCACGCAACTGGCGGTATGAAAGACTGCGGCGCACGCCGTGCTCGTTGCAGAACACCAGCGCCGGCTGCTCGTCGTCGAAGCGCAGCAGGTTCTGGGCGAAGTTCAGCCTCGCCGTGGGAAAGAAGCGCGCCCCGGGCATCTGGCCGGGGTTTTCGATCGCCGGACCGTCGCCGAAATCGGCGCGCACGTCTGCAAAGCGCGCCAGTTCGCGCCAGAACTTTTCCGGCTCGCGCAGCGACCAGTCGTACAGCGACCCGTAGTCGCGCAACTGCATGCCGTGCCGCGCATTCAGGCACTGCGTGAAGCGTGTCAGGTTGGAGGCCGCAACGCGTTCGTCGGAAGGAATCCAGGGTTCCGGCATGCGTAGGCCTACAGTGACTGGTAGTTCGGGCCCGAGCCGCCCTCGGGCGTGGTCCAGGTGATGATCTGGTACGGGTCCTTGATGTCGCAGGCCTTGCAGTGCACGCAGTTGGCGGCGTTGATCTGCAGGCGGCGGCCGCCGTTGCCGTCGTCCACCATCTCGTAGACGCCGGCCGGGCAGAAGCGCTCGCAGGGGTTGCCGAACTCGCGCGCGCAGCGCCCGGCGCAAATGCTGGTATCGGCGACCTTCAGGTGCACCGGCTGGCTCTCTTCGTGGGAGTTGCCGGCGAAAAACACGAACGACACGCGGTCGCGCGGCGGCAGGGTGCGATTGACCCAGTCGCGCTGCGGCGAGGTGAACTCATCCAGTTTGCGCAGGCGCGACCAGTCGGCGGTGTTCTTCAGGGTCCACGGCGAGGCGCCGCCGCTCAAGGTCTCCCAGGCGGAGTTGGCGAGGCCCAGCCACAGGCTGCGCTTGAAGGGGGGTTTGAAATTGCGCACCCGGCGCAGCTCCTGGCCGCCCTCGGATGCGCGCCAGGCGGCGTCGAAGCCGCGGCCGCTGCCGCTGGCAGCGATGTGCTCGGCGGCCAGGGCGCCGCTGCGGATCGCCTGGTGCACGCCCTTGATCTTGGCGAAGTTCAGGGTGCCGCCTGCATCGCCCACCAGGATGGCGCCAGGCATCTCCAGCGTCGGGGTCGACTGCCAGCCGCCGGCGGCGATGGTGCGGGCCCCGGCGGAGAGGATCTCACCGCCCTCGAGCAGCGGCTTGATCTGCGGATGGTTCTTGAACTGCTGGAAGGCCTCGAAGGGCTGCAGGCGCGGATCCTGGTAATCCAGGCCGACGATGTAGCCGACGTACACGCGGTCATTGTCGAGGTGATACAGGAAGCTGCCGGCGTAGGTATGCGAATCCGCCGGCCATCCCAGCCCATGCTCGATGCGGCCCGGCTGTACGCGCCCCGGGGGCAGCTGCCACAGTTCCTTGTAGCCCAGCGCGAAGGTCTGCGGGCAGTGTCCCTTTTCCAGCTGGTAGCGCTCGATGAGCTGCTTGGCGAGTGAGCCACGGGCCCCCTCGGCGACGATGGTCAGCGGCGCGTGGATCTCCACGCCGGGAGTAAAGCCGGGGCCGGGCGTGCCGTCGCGGGTGAGGCCCATGTCGCCGATGCGCACTCCCTTGACCGCTCCGTGTTCGTCGAATAGCGGCGCCGCCGCCGCGAAGCCCGCGAAAATCTCCACGCCCAGGGTTTCGGCCCTTGATGCGAGCCAGGCGGTCAACTGCCCCAGCGACACGATGAAGTTGCCGTGGTTGTTGAAAGGCGTGCCGTAGGTGCGCGAGCGGGGCAGCAGCCGTATGAGCCAGTCCGGCACCGGCTTCCAGGAGCCACGGGCGGTGAAGATGCGGAACTCGTCCGTGGCCGCCGGCACCTTCATGCCGGTGTATTCCGTGTCCCATGCCGGCAGCAGCGCGCGCAGCGGACCGGGCTCCAGCACCGCGCCGGACAGCGAATGGGCGCCGACCTGGGCGCCCTTTTCCAGCACGCAGATGTTACGCGCGGGATCCAGCTGCTTCAGGCGTATGGCGCAGGCCAGGCCGGCAGGTCCGGCCCCGACCACGACCGCGTCGTAATTCATCACGTCGCGTTCGACGCCGGTCATGTCATCACTCACCGCTTCCCCCTTGCGCAAATTCGTGCCGCCGGCTGCCGGCGCATGCTGAAGTCTACTTCGGCTGCATGCGGATGGCGCCATCCAGGCGGATGGTCTCGCCGTTGAGCATGGGGATGGCGAACACGCTGGCAATCAGTTCGGCGAACTCCTCCGGCCGCCCCAGCCGCGGGGGGAAGGGCACCTGCGCCCCGAGGGAATCGCGAGCTTCCTGCGGCAGCGAATCCATCATGGGCGTGTGGAACAGGCCCGGGGCGATCGACACACAGCGGATGCCCAAGCGCGCCAACTCGCGCGCGATCGGCAGTGTCATGCCCGCGACCGCCGCCTTGGTGGCCGAGTAGGCCGCCTGGCCGATCTGGCCTTCGAAGGCGGCCACCGAGGAGGTGTGGATCAGCAGGCCGCGTTCGCCGTCCGCGTTGGGTGTGTTGTTCTGCATCAGCGCCGCCGCCGCCTTGTCACACAGGAAGGTGCCGATCAGGTTGATGTGGATGACCTTGGTGAAGAACTCGCCGGCCATCGGTCCGTTCTTGCCGAGGATGCGCCCGGCGCCGATGACGCCCGCGCAGTTGACCAGCAGGTTCAGACCGCCCATGCGCTCGTGTGCCTGCTGCATCGCAGCGTTGACCTCGGCCTCGGCGGTGACGTCGCAGCGCAGGAAGCCTGCCGCAGCCCCCAGCTGGGCCGCCGCGGCCTGTCCCGGCCCTTCCTGCACGTCCAGCAGCACGACCTTGCCGCCGTTGCTGACGATGTGCCGCGCAACCGCGTGGCCCAGTCCCGAGGCGCCGCCGGTGACGACCGCGCGCGCTTCCTGGATTTTCATCGTCAGGCTCCCGCGACTTCGACCGCCAGTGCCACCGCTTCACCGCCGCCGATGCACAGTGAAGCGATACCTCGGCCGCCGCCGCGGCGGCGCAGCGCGTGGATCAGCGTGGTCAGGATGCGGGCGCCGGTGGCGCCGATCGGGTGGCCGAGCGCACAGGCGCCGCCGTTGACGTTGACGCGGGCCGGGTCGAGCTTCAGATCGTGGGTCGCCGCCATGGTGACCGCTGCGAAGGCTTCGTTGATCTCGTACAGATCCACGTCCTGCGCACGCCAGTCGAGCGCAGTCAGCACCTTGTTGATCGCACCGATGGGGGCGATGGTGAACCACTCCGGCTCCTGCGCATGGCTGGCGTAGCCCTTGATGCGCGCCAGTACCCTGGCGTTGCGCGCCCGGGCCGTGGCGGCATCCATGAGGACGAGCGCGGCGGCGCCGTCGGAGATGGAAGAGGAGCTGGCGGCGGTCACGGTGCCGTCCTTGCCGAAGGCCGGTTTCATGGTGGGGATGCGGCTGACGTCGCAGGTGCCTGGCGTCTCGTCGCGCGACAGGACCACATCGCCCTTGCGGCCCTTGACGGTCACCGGCGTCACCTCGCCATCGAACTCGCCCGCTTCCAGCGCCCGCATCGCCCGGCGGACCGACTCGGTCGCGAAGGCGTCCTGGTCGGCCCGGGTGAAACCGTACTTGAGCGCGGTCGCATCTGCGAAGCAACCCATGGACTTGCCGTCCCAGGGGCTCTGCAGGCCGTCACGCATCATGTGATCCACCAACTCACCGGGACCCATGCGGTAGCCGGTGCGCGCCTTGGGCAGCAGGTACGGGGCATTGGACATCGACTCCAGGCCACCCGCCACCAGGATCCGGCCCTGGCCGGCGCGGATCTGGTCGGCCGCCGACATCACCGTGCGCAGCGCCGAGCCACACATCTTGTTCACGGTCGTCGTGGGCACCGATGCCGGCAAGCCGGCGCCGAGGGCGGCCTGGCGGGCCGGCGCCTGCCCCTGGCCAGCCTGCAGGACACAGCCCATCAGCACGTCGTCGACTTCCTGGCCCTGCACGCCGGCGGCGGTAATAGCGGCGCGGATGGCGGCCGCGCCGAGCTGGGGCGCCGTCAGCGGCGCCAGTGCGCCCAGGAACGCGCCAATCGGGGTGCGCTGGGCCGCGACGATCGCTACATCGGTGGACATGGGAACAGAACCTCCGTTGGATATGTATTCAGTCAGGCGCCGCTGGTGCCGCGCGCCGCGCGTGGCTTTGCCCGCCGACGCGCCGGCCGGGGCGCCAGGCCGCCCTCGAAGATCGCGACGAATGCGGAGGCAATCTGCGCACCGGTCAGGGACTGGTTCTCACGATACCAGTGCGCGATCCAGTTGAGGGCGCCCGCGAGCGCGAAAGCGGCCATTTTTGCATCGCAGGGGGCGATGGAGCCGTCCTGGATGCCCTCGTGGATCAGCTGGCGGATGCCGTGGTCGATCTCGGACTTCAGCGCCTTGATGTGCCGGCTCATGGCCGGGGACAGGTCCTGGTCCTCGGCGCGCACCATGCACCAGCCGAAGTCCGAGGCGACGGCCTCGCCGTAATGACGCAGAACCGCGTTCAGCCGCACGCGCGCCGGCGCGCGCCGGCCCTCCACCGCGCGGAAGGCGGCGCGGATCTGCTCCACGCCGCCGATGAAGCACTGGAACAGCAGTTGCTCCTTGCTGGTGACGTAGTAATAGACCGTCGGCTTGGTGATCTGCAGGCGCGCCGCGATGTCGTCGAGCGAGGTGTTGTGATAACCCTTGCGGTTGAACTCGCGCGCCGCGGCGCGGATGACGGCCTCGCGCTTGAGCTCGCGGTCGCGATGGCGCTCGCGGCTCGCCTGCCAGGGCGAGGGGGTGCTGCGGGTCCGGCCGCGGCCGGGCTTGCGGGGGCGGGTGGTCATGGTATTGGCGTTGATTATAGCCATGGCGCAGCCCAAGCCCGCGGGCATGATTGACCGTCGCGCGCGCCATGCATCATACTCATGAGTAGATATCCTACTCATCAGTAGGGTAATGCGCCAGCGGGGGAAGCATGAACGCCGGAACCGGGGGAAGCGCGGCAGTGCCGCGCAGCGAGGCAGCCGCGAACGTAGTGCCGCCGCGCTTCGTTTCGGCGGCCTCGCTGTTCGACGGCCACGACGCGGCCATCAACATGATCCGGCGCCTGCTGCAGGCGCGCGGCGCGGAGGTCGTGCACCTTGGCCACAACCGCAGCGTGGCCGACATCGTGCGCGCCGCCATCGACGAGGACGCCGACGCGGTCGCGGTCAGCTCCTACCAGGGCGGGCACAACGAGTATTTCACCTACATGGTCGACATGCTGCGCGAGCGCGGCTACGGCCACATACGCGTCATCGTCGGCGGCGGCGGCACCATCTCCCCGCAGGAGATCGCGGCGCTGGAGCAGCACGGCGTGGAGAAGATCTACACGCCGGAGGACGGCCGCCGGCTCGGCCTGGCAGGGATGATCGACGACGTCATGCGGCGCGTGTCGCAGGTGCGCAAGCCGCAATGGGAGCTGCGGCCGCTGAACGCCCGCGATCACGGACTGATCGCCCGCAGTATTTCGCTGCTGGAGAATCAGGGCGACAGCCCCGCGGCCGAGCAGCTGCGGCGCGCCATCGCCCGCGGCCGCGGCCACGCCCCGGTACTGGGCATCACCGGCACCGGCGGGGCCGGCAAGTCCAGCCTGACGGATGAGCTGCTGGGGCGCCTGGTGCGGCAGTTCCCGACGGCGCAGATCGCCGTGGTGGCCATGGATCCGACCCGGCGGCGCAGCGGCGGCGCGCTGCTCGGGGATCGCATCCGCATGAACAGCCTTGCCGCCGAGAACATCTACATGCGCTCGCTGGCGACGCGCCGCCAGCAGCTGGCCACGGCCGCGGTGTTGCGCGAGGTCATCGGCCTGTACCGCGCCGCGGGCTTCGACCTGGTCATCGTCGAGACCGCCGGCACGGGCCAGTCCGACAGCGAGATCGTGGACCTTACGGACCTGTCGATGTACGTGATGACCGGCGATTACGGGGCCGCCAGCCAGCTCGAGAAGATCGACATGCTGGACTTCGCCGACTTCGTGGTGCTCAACAAGAGCGAGAAGCGCGGCTCGCAGGACAGCCTGCGCGACGTGCGCAAGCAGTGGCGGCGCAACCATCCGCAAGCCGCGCAGCTCGCCGACGAGGCGGTGCCGGTGTTTCCCACCATCGCCAGCCGCTTCAACGATCCAGGTGTCAACCGCCTGTTCGCGGCGGTGTGCGCCGCGCTGGCGGCCCGCAGCAACGGCGCGGCCTGGGCGGTCCCCGCCCCGGCGCCCACCGCCACTGGCGCCGCCGCATCGCTGGTGCCCGCGGCGCGGGTGCGTTACCTGGCCGAAATCGCCGCCGGCGGGCGCGCCGAGCGCGACCAGATCGGAACCGAGGCGGACGCGGCGCAGCGTGCCTGCGGGCTATATGGCTCCCTGCAGGGGCTCAACGATCCGCGGCTGCCGGCGGCGCTGGAACCCTATCCCGCGGACGCGCTCACCGAGGCGTCCGCTGACGGCACGCTGCTGGCATTGCGCGGCGCCTACAACCGCGCGCTGGAAGTGGTCGGCGCCGAGAGCATCGGGGAACTCAAGGCATGGCCGGCCCGCCTGCGGGCGGCGAGCGAACCGTCCTACTCCTACAAAGTGCGCGACCGCATCGTCAAGGGTGAAAACTACACCACATCCCTGTCGCACTCGCAGATACCGAAACTGGCGCTGCCGCGCAGCAGCGACTGGGGGGAGCAGCTGCGCTTCATTCGCAGCGAGAACCTGCCCGGTGCCTATCCCTACACCGGCGGCGTCTATCCGTACCGTCGCGAGGAAGAGGATCCGACCCGCATGTTCGCGGGCGAGGGCGGACCGGAGCGCACCAACCGGCGTTTCCACTACGTCGCCGCCGGGCACGGCGCGGCGCGGCTGTCGACCGCATTCGATTCCACCACGCTGTACGGCCAGGACCCCGACACGCGCCCTGATATCTACGGCCGCACCGGCAACTCGGGCGTGTCCATCGCCACGCTGGACGACATGAAGAAGCTCTACTCGGGCTTCGACCTGTGCCTGCCCTCGACGTCGGTCTCCATGACCATCAATGGACCGGCGCCGATGATCCTGGCGATGTTCCTGAACACCGCCATCGACCAGCAGGTGGAGCGCTACCTGCGTGCCGAGGGGCGCTGGCCGGAGGCGCAGCGCCGCATCGCGGCGCTGCACGCCGAGCGCGGCGGCGCCCCGCTGTACCACGGGCCGTTGCCGCCGCAGCACGACGGCAGCGGGCTGGCGCTGCTGGGCGTCAGCGGCGATGAGCTGGTGGCGCCGGAGGTCTACGCACGCATCCGCACCGCCAGCTTGCGCGCGGTGCGCGGCACGGTGCAGGCGGACATCCTCAAGGAGGACCAGGCGCAGAACACCTGCATCTTCTCCACCGAGTTCGCGCTGCGCATGATGGGCGACGTGCAGGAGTACTTCATCGCGCAGCAGATGCGCAACTTCTACTCGGTGTCGATTTCCGGCTATCACATCGCCGAGGCCGGCGCCAACCCGATCTCGCAGCTCGCCTTCACGCTGGCCAACGGTTTCACGATCGTGGAGTACTACCTGGCGCGCGGCATGCGCATCGACGACTTTGCGCCCAACCTGTCGTTCTTCTTCTCCAACGGCATGGATGCGGAGTACGCGGTCATTGGCCGCGTGGCACGCCGCATCTGGGCGCGCGCCATGCGCGCCCGCTATAGCGCCGGCGCACGCAGCCAGATGCTGAAGTACCACGTGCAGACTTCCGGGCGCAGCCTGCATGCGCGCGAGATCGACTTCAACGACATCCGCACCACCTTGCAGGCCATGTACGCGTTGTTCGACAACTGCAACAGCCTGCACACCAACGCCTACGACGAGGCGCTGACCACGCCCACCGAGGAGAGCGTGCGCCGCGCGGTGGCGATCCAGATGATCATCAACCGCGAGCTGGGGCTGCAACGAATCCAGAACCCCTGGCAGGGCTCGTTTGCCATCGAGTACCTGACCGACCTGGTGGAGGAGGCGGTGTATCGCGAGTTCGAGGCGCTGTCGGAACGCGGTGGCGTGCTGGGAGCGATGGAGACCATGTACCAGCGCAGCAAGATCCAGGAGGAGTCGCTGCACTACGAGACGCTCAAGCACGATGGCACTCTGCCGATCGTTGGCGTCAACACCTTCCTGTCCGGCGCCGACGCCGCGCAGCAGCACCAGCATGCCGAGCTGATCCGCTCGACCGAGGAGGAGAAGCAGGCGCAGGTGGCGGGCGTGCGCGCCTTCCAGCAGCGCGGCGCAGCGCGCATTGCACCGGCGCTGGCGCGGCTGCAGCAGGTGGCCGCCGACGGCGGCAACGTGTTTGCCGAGCTGATGCAGACAGTGAAGGTGGCGTCGCTGGGTCAGATCAGCCAGGCGCTCTATCAGGTCGGCGGCCAGTATCGCCGCAACATGTAGCCTTCCCAGGCGCTGGCGCGCCACATCTCACCCGGTTCGCTGCGCGAACCGGGTACATGTAGGCGGGAAGAAGGATCGAGGCGCTGCAGTTCAGGCTGCCAGCTCGCTCGGAGTTGGCTCAGCCGTGAGGTCGGGCTCGCCCAGCCGCTCGAGGATGGCGCCGCGCGCCGCCGCGCACAGGGCGTGCGGTCCTGCATCGCTCCCCAGGCTCGCCGCGGTGATGGGCGCCAGGATCTCCAGCTCGATGACCCCGGGGCGCGGCAGACCGCCGCGCGGCGGCAGTGCGCGGCGCGTGCCCCGCACCACCGCGGGGACCACCGGGCAGCTGGCGCGCGCGGCTGTCACGAAGGCGCCGGAGTGGAATCTCAGCAGTCCGGGTGACGGGGTGAATGTGCCTTCGGGAAAGAACACCATCGATTCCCCGTTGCTCGCATGGCGCAGCACCCGGCGCGCGTCCACGCTGCCGCGCTGGCGGTCGAAGCGCTCGACGAACTGCGAGCCCAGGCGCTTCAGCGCCGCGCCCGCCAGCGGCATGGTGGACATCTCGCGCTTGATGACGAAGCCGAAGCGCGCTGGCAGGGCCGCGGTCAGCACGATGCCGTCCAGATAACTGGCGTGATTGCAAACGACGACACATTGCCCGCCGGGCAGATGTTCGGGAGACTCCAGGCGCACCGGCATGCCCGCCACTGTCAGGAAACCGCGCGCCAGCAGGCGCGCCAGCGCGCGGCGCCGTGCCAGGCCGGGCACCGCGATGAGCATCAGCAGCGCCGCGAGGCCGGTGGCCAGGAAGGCGGCGGCGACCCACAGGGCGTACACGGCCGTGAATGGCAGGAGCAGCAGGGAGGTTGCGCGGCGCAGGGGAGGCACAGGATGTGAACTGGTTCTCTTTATGTTAACGCGGCTGGCTGCGGTGTGAAGGTCATCACGGGACCCGGGCGGCTGTGCTCACCATACTGCCGCCGGGATCCTTACGGGAAGACACAGCTCACGGGCCGGGCAAGTCCGGATCGTGGCAGACGAGCCTGCAGCGAGATTTACCCAGTTGTCGAACACCGCAGTCAGTATTGCAGCAAACGCCGAATCAGCCGATCCGGCCGTGACGCGCTTTCTGGACGCCGTGTGGATGGAGCGCGGCCTGTCGCCCAACACACTGGCGGCCTATCGCGCCGATCTGACCGCGCTGGCGCGCTGGCTGGCGGGGCACGACGTCCAGATCATGGCCACCACGCGCGCCGACCTGCAGGGCTTCATTGCCGCGCGGGTGCACGCCGGGGCACGGCCGCGCTCGACCGCGCGGCAGCTGTCCAGCTTCCGCCGCTTCTTCAGGTACTTCATGCGTGAGGGGGTCATTCGCGATGATCCAACCGCGCAGATTGCCATGCCCAAGATAGGGCGCTCCCTGCCGCGGTCGCTGACTGAAGAGGAAGTGGAGTCCCTGCTTTCCGCACCCGTGGTCAGCGATCCGCTGGGCAGCCGTGACCGCACCATGCTGGAGGTCCTGTACGCCACTGGCCTGCGTGTGTCGGAGCTGGTCAACCTCCGCCAGAGCCAGGTGAACCTGAACCAGGGTGTCATCCGCATCATGGGCAAGGGCGACCGCGAGCGGCTGATCCCGCTGGGCGAGGAGGCAATACGCGCCCTGAAGGAGTTTGCCGTCACCGCACGCGGAGAGATCCTGCTGGAGCGGCAGACGGACTACCTGTTTCCCACCCGTCGTGGCGACCGCATGACGCGCCAGGCGTTCTGGCACATCATCAAGCGCTATGCGCGCAAGGCCGGCATCGCCAAGGACCTTTCGCCGCACACCCTGCGCCACGCCTTTGCCACCCACCTGCTGAACCACGGGGCCGACCTGCGCGTGGTGCAGATGCTTCTGGGCCACAGTGACCTGTCGACTACGCAGATCTATACCCACGTGGCGCGCGAGCGGCTCAAGGAACTGCACTCGCAGCATCATCCGCGCGGCTGAAGGCCCGCGCCGGGCGGCCCGCCGCATCCCGCTATATCCCGCCGATGGTAGACTCTGGGACTCCCGGTGCGGCGCCGATGGTGCCCGCGTTCAGGCAATAAGGAAGCAATCGTGAAGTGGCAGACTGGTTTACTGGCCGTGGGCGGACTTGCCCTCGCGGTGGCATGGGCGGCGCAGCAAGGCGGGGCGGCGCAGCGCGGCGGCACCCCGACTCCCGTGACTCCCGTGGCTCCGACGGCCGCGCAGCCGGCCGCGCCGGCAAAATCGACGACGCCGGCCGCGGGTGATCCGCGCGTGGAGTTGGCGCGCAAGCTCGGCAACGTACACGTGGATGACCTGCGTCTCTCGCCCATACCGGGTATCTACGAGCTGACCCGCGGCGCCGACGTCGCCTACGTCACCGCCGACGGCAAGTACGCCATCACCGGCGACCTGTATGACCTGGCCAACAGCAGCAATCTGACCGAGCAGCACCGCAACGAGACGCGCGCGCGCCTGGTCGCCGCTTTCCCTGAGAGCCAGATGCTGATCTTCGGGCCGAGCGACTCGAAGTACACGATCACGGTGTTCACGGACATCGATTGCCCCTACTGCCGCAAACTGCACAGCCAGATCGACCAGTACAACCGCCTGGGGATCCGCGTGCGCTACCTGCTGTTCCCGCGCACCGGGCCGAACACGTCCTCATGGACCAAGGCTGAGCAGGTGTGGTGTTCGCCGGATCGCAATGCGGCGCTGACGCGCGCCAAGCAAGGGCAGGACCTCAAGGTAAAGCCGTGCGCCGACAATCCGGTGGCGCGCAGCTACGCACTGGGCGAGGAGTTTGCCCTGCAGGGCACGCCCGGGATCGTGCTCGCCGACGGCGAGCTGCTGCCCGGTTATGTGCCTCCCGAGGAACTGCTGCAGGAACTGAAGACCGGCCCCAAGCGTTAGGCCGGAGGCGTGCCGGGCGAATTCAACGCCGACGATTTCAGGCCCTGGACTGTCATTACGGGCGGATCCGAGGGCGTCGGCGCGTGCTTTGCACGGCGGCTGGCGGCGCAGGGCGTCAACCTGGTGCTGGTGGCCCGCAAGCCCGAGGCACTCGAAGAAACTGCGCGCACGCTGCGCCAATCGTTTGCCGTGGCGGTGAAGACCCTGTCGATCGACCTCGGCACCGCGGAAGCGGCCGGCCAGATTGCGGCGGCGTGCGCGGATCTCGAGGTCGGTGGGCTCATCTGCAACGCCGGCTCGGCGCACGGCATGCAGCGCCTGCTCGATCAGCCGCTGGATCGCATGCTCGGACTGATGCGGCTCAACGTCGAGACTCCCGCGCGGCTGGTGCATCATTTTGCGCAAGGCATGCGCAGGCGCGGCCGCGGCGCGATCATCTTCATGGGCTCGGGGGCGGGCGCGGGCGGTTCAGCCGGGTTGGTGAACTACGCCGCCGCCAAGGCGTATCTGCGCACGTTCGCCGAGGGGCTGTGGCAGGAGCTGCGGCCGCATGGCGTCAAGGTGATCTGCCTGGTCCTGGGGCTGACCCGGACGCCGGCCATGATTCGCGCGGGACTCGTGATGGAGGGGGGCGAGTTCAAGGCGGACGACCCCGACCTCGTTGCGCGTACGGGACTTACTCTGTTGGGCGACGGCCCCGTCCACGTCATGGACAGCATCCGCCCCTTTCTCGAACAGTTCCAGACGCTGCCGCGCCGCGACGTGGTCGAAGCGCTCAGCCGCGCGAACGAGGGTCTGCTCGCCCGGACAGAAGGCCCCGGCTGAAGTCACGGGGTGAAGCCGGGCGGAGCAGCCTTCCCGGGGGGCGACCTTATCGTTCCAGCAGCTTCAGCTTGTCTGGCTTGCCTTCCCACTCCTTGGCGTCGGGCGGCGCGTCCTTCTTTTCGGTGATCACCGGCCATTGTTTCGCCAGTTCGGCGTTGATGGCCTTGAACTGCTCCTGGCCGGCGGGCAACTCCTCCTCGGAAAAGATCGCCTCCACCGGGCACTCCGGCTCGCACAGCGTGCAGTCGATGCATTCGTCAGGGTCGATCACCAGGAAGTTCGGCCCCTCGTGGAAGCAATCGACCGGGCAGACCTCGACACAGTCCGTGTATTTGCACTTGATGCAGTTTTCGGTAACGACGAACGTCATGGGGATTCCTGGAACACGCTGCGGGCGACGCGCATTGTGCCATTAGTGGCGCCGGAACGCCTTCCCGGGCGATGCGCCTTGCCGGGCCACGCAGGGTGTAGAGGAGGGCCCGCTGCGGTTGCCTGAATTGGGATTCTTGCGCGGGTGGGAAGAAGTAGGAACAAGTAGTAGGAAGTACGAACAAGTAGGAAGGCTTCCTACCGCCGCCAAATCGCGCCGGAGCGTGCATCCCCCGCCCGCGCCCTGCGTGGCACCTGGCTGGTCAGAACGTGGTGAAGTGGTACGGCTCGCCCGCCCCGCCGCGGTCTTCCAGGTAGCGCTGCAGCGCGAAAGTGGTGCTGCGGAAGGCGATGTCCTGCCACGGGATGGCGGCGGGTTCGAACAGCCGGGTTTCCAGGCTCTCCTCACCCACCCCGAAGCTGGCGTTCGCGAGGCGTGCACGGAAGAACACGTGCACCTGTTCGGCGTGCAGCACGTGCGCCACCGCCAGCAGCGAGCCAATCTCGACCTCGGCCAGGGCCTCTTCCCGCGACTCGCGCGCCGCCGCCTGCTGCAGTGTCTCGCCGTTCTCCATGAAGCCGGCCGGGACAGTCCAGAAACCGTGCCGCGGCTCGATCGCCCGCCGGCACAGCAGGATCCGCCCCTCGTGTTCCGGAACGCAGCCGACCACCAGCTTCGGGTTCTGGTAGTGGATGGCGCCGCAGCTGTCGCACACGAAGCGCGGCAGGTGGTCACCGGGGGGAATGCGGCGCGTGACGCGCGCGCCGCAATTGCTGCAGAAATTCATGCGCTGGCGGGTGGATCGGGTCCGGATGAGGGAGCGGACGATAACACGGAGGTATGCACTGGTGCCCGAGGTCGGAGTCGAACCGACACGCTTTTAAGGGCGGCGGATTTTGAGTCCGCTGCGTCTACCAATTCCGCCACTCGGGCCTGCGCGGGCGCGAGTATAGAGGACTCACAGCAGCCCGAATACCGCCACCCCGTTCTGGGTGCCGACGAACACCTTGCCGTCGGCGATGGTCGGCGTGATGAACTTGTTGCCGGCGCCCAGCCCGTCGCGCGCCGGGTTCTGCGCGCTGTTGTACAGCTCACGAGTCAGGTCGGAGGCATCGTAGGCGTGCAGCACCGCGGGGTTGCTGTTCTCGTGCGCCCACAGGATGCCGTTGGCGGTGCCGTTGGCCGATACCGCGGGCGCACTGCCCGGGTAGGTGAACGCGCGAGCGGTTCGGGAGGAGGGTGTCGCGGCCAGGCGCGCAGCGCTCACCGGGAACGCCAGCATGCTGTTGCCCGCCGGGCCGTAGTAAACGGTGTTGTTGAACCACGCCGGCGTCGACCAGATGCCGCCGGTGAGCACACCGGACAGCTGCTGCCAGATGGCGTTGCTGGCGGGGTTGATCTTGCCCATGGAGCTGCGGTCCACCACGTAGATGTTGCCGTCCTTGCCGGCGCCCACCGCCAGGCGACGCAGCGTGCCGCCCGAGTCACTCAGATCCGGCAGCAGCATCACGCCGCCGGATCCCAGGTCGGTATCGGCCTGTGACAGCGCCATGGTGTCATGGGGTGAAAAGTAGTCACTGACCGACAACCCACCTGACCCCGCGGTGATCTGCACGAACGAGTTGCCGTAGTCGCCGCCGGCAGGAAAGCCGCCGGCGTCCAGATTGATGTCGAATGCGCCGTTGCCCGTCAGCACGTAGACCTTGCCCGCCGCATCCGCGGCCGGGCCGCCGCCGCTCATCCAGATGGCAGGCCCCGCTGTCGAGTAGGTGCTGCCGGTGCCGTGGGCGGCGACGTTGAGTACGCCGCGCTGCGCGAGCGTGGACTGATCGTAGGCGATCACCCAACCCGTGTAGGGCGGCTGGTCGCAATGCGAGGTCCAGCTGGTGTAGATCATGCCGCCGGACCGCAGCAGCGCGGCGCGCTCGGCGTACTGGCCCGGGTCGAAGGTGAGCGTGCCGCCGCCGGGCGGCGCATATGTCGCCGTTATGTCGCGCGGCCCGCCGAACAGCTCCGCCCCGGTAGTGACGTCCAGCGCGTGCAGACGCTGATGGCTGCTGCCGCCATTGTCCATGGAGGCGGCCACCACATACACGGCGCCATTGGTCGCCGCGCTGCGATCGATCACCGGTGTTGCGGTGACGCCGATGGTGGGTGTGATCTGGCTGCAGCCGTGGGGGCCCATCGGCGACTCACCCGCGCCCAGCAGCGACACGTTCCACAGCGTCGCACCGCTGTCGGCGTCGAACGCGTATACGGAGTCGTTTTCGCTGGCGACAAACACGACATTGTGCTTCGCGCCCTGGACCGTCAGCCCTGAAAGATACAGGGGTTGCGCGTCCACTCGTCCGTCGGTCGCCAGGAAGCGCAACTTGCCGAACGAACTGCTGTTGACGTTGGCCTTCGTCAGCACGGTCTCGGTCGGGTTCAGCCCGGTTCGCGCGACATCGTTCTTGTAGGTGACGACGTCGGTAGGCGCCGCCGGCAGCGGCGGCGGGCCGGGGGGTGAGGGGGATGAGGGCGGGCTCGGCGCGCCCACCTGGACGCCGGGGCCCCCGCAGGCGCCCAGGCCGATCGCAAGCGCCGTGATCAGCAGCAGGCGGAGTTGTGCAGTGGTCATGAGGAACAAAATGACACGCGCCCGGGCGCCGTGGCAAGGTGACGCAAACCTCCGACGGTGGGCGGTCACCTGTACCATTGCGCCCGTGCACCGCCTGGATTTTGACTATGACCTGCCGCAGCAGCTGATCGCCCAGACTCCGCTGCCCGAGCGTTCCGCCAGCCGTCTGCTGGTGCTGCCCGGGGTGGAAGGGGGCGATGACCGTCGTGCGCGCGATGCGCCTGATTGTCAGGACAGCAGCTGCCGCGACCTGCCGCATTACCTGAGGCCCGGTGACCTGCTGGTGTTCAATGACACCCGGGTGGTGCCGGCGCGCCTGAAGGGGACCAAGTCCTCGGGGGGGCGGGTGGAGATCCTGCTGGAGCGCGCGCTCGCCGACGGTGAGGCACTGGTGCAACTGCGTGCGAGCAAGCCGCTGCGCGCGGGCCTGGAAATCAACACGGCGGGCGGCATACTTCGCCTGCTCGGGCGCGAGGCGGACCTGTGGCGCATCGCCCTGCCGCAGCCGGCGCTGGAGTTCTTCGGCCGCTGGGGCGAGGTGCCCCTGCCGCCCTACATCCGGCGGGCGGTTGAGGCCGCTGACCGTGAGCGCTACCAGAGCATTTTTGCGCGTGAGCCGGGCGCGGTCGCGGCGCCCACGGCCAGCCTGCACTTCGATGCGCCACTGCTGGCGGCGCTTGAGGCCCGCGGGGTCGTCTCCACCTGCATCACGCTGCACGTGGGGGCTGGGACGTTCCAGCCGCTGCGCAACGACACACTGGCGGCGCACGTGATGCATCCGGAACGTGTCACGGTGGATGCCGCCGCCTGCGAGGCGATCATTCGCGCACGCGCGCACGGCGGGCGCATCGTCGCGGTCGGCACCACGGTGGCGCGTGCCCTGGAATCGGCGGCGCTCGCGGCCGCCGGGCACGACCCCGCCGACCCGGCAGCAGCGTCGGCCGCAGGGGGGACGGAAGCCGCCGGTGCCGGGCGACCCGCCACCCGGGGGGCGGCGCTGGCGCCGTGGAGCGGCGAGACGCGCCTGTTCATCACGCCGGGCTTCACCTGGCGCGTCTGCGACCTGCTGTTCACCAACTTCCATCTGCCGCAGTCCACGCTGTTGATGCTGGTGTGCGCCTTTGCAGGAACCTCACGGGTGTTGTCGGCCTACGCGCACGCCGTCCGGGCACGCTATCGCTTCTTCAGTTACGGCGACGCCATGCTGGCTGCGCGGGAGCCGGCGTGAGACCTGCATTCTCGGTGCTGGCGCACGACGGTGCCGCGCGGCTCGGGCGCCTGCAGTGCGCGCACGGACAGATCGAGACACCGGCCTTCATGCCGGTGGGCACCTACGGCACGGTCAAGGCCATGACCCCGGAGGACCTGGAGTCCCTTGGCGCGCAGATCGTGCTGGGCAATACCTTCCACCTGATGTTGCGGCCGGGGCCGGACAACGTGGCGCGCCACGGGGGCCTGCATGGCTTCATGCATTGGCGCCGTCCCATCCTCACCGACTCCGGCGGGTTCCAGGTTTTCAGCCTCAAGAGCCTGCGGCGCATGAGCGAGGAGGGGGTGCGCTTCCGCTCGCCGGTGGATGGCCGCGAGGTGCGGCTGACACCGGAGGATTCCATGGACGTGCAGCTCGCGCTGCGCTCCGACATCGCCATGGCGCTGGACGACTGCACGGCCTGGCCGGCCACCGAGGAGGTGGCGCGGGCCTCGATGGAGCGCTCCATGCGTTGGGCGGCGCGCAGCCACGCCCACTACCATCGCGGCCCGCTGCCGCCGCCCGGTGGGCTGTTCGGCATCGTACAGGGCGGTATGCACCTGCCGCTGCGACTGGCTTCGCTGGAAGCCCTGCTGCGCCTGGACTGGCCGGGCCTGGCGGTCGGAGGCCTGGCGGTCGGCGAGTCCGAGGAGCAGCGCCTGGGGGTGCTGGAGTCGCTCGTGCCGCACATGCCGCAGGACCGGCCGCGCTACCTGATGGGCGTGGGGCGGCCCGAGGACATCGTCGCGGCGGTGGCGCGTGGCATCGACATGTTCGACTGCGTCATGCCCACCCGGCATGCCCGCAACGGCCACCTGTTCACCTCCGCCGGCGTCATCAACATCCGCAATGCCGTGCACCAGGACGATCTCGGACCGCTGGATCCGGCCTGTGACTGCTATACCTGCCGCAACTTCAGCCGCGCCTACCTGCGCCACCTGGACCGTTGCGGCGAGATGCTGGGTTCGCGGCTCAATACCCTTCACAACCTTCACTACTACCTGGGGCTGATGCGCTCGCTGCGCGCCGCCATCGCCGGCGGCACCCTGGCAGCCTGGGCGGACAGCTTTCTCGCCGCGCGGCGCGGGGATGGGGCATAATTCGCGCCTTTCGCTTTCGGGAACCCCCCTCATGAACGGCCTGATTTCCGACGCCTGGGCGCAGTCCGCGCCCGCAGCCGCCCCCGGCGGGCAGCTGCAGTTCGCGCTGCTGATGGTGGCCTTTGTCGCCCTGTTCTACTTCATGCTCATCCGCCCGCAGCAGAAGCGGGCGCGCGAACACCAGAATCTGGTGTCGAAGCTGGCCGTCGGCGATGAGGTGGTCACCACCGGCGGGCTGCTGGGCAAGGTGACGGAGGTCGGCGACACGTTCCTGACACTGGAAGTGGCGGACAACGTGCGCGTCAAGGTCCAGAAGGTGCAGGTGGCGCAGCTCATGCCCAAGGGCACCCTCAAGGGCGCCTGAGCATGCTCGAATACGCACGCTGGAAGTACCTGCTGGTCGCGGCGGTCCTGCTGCTGGCCCTGCTGTTCGCCGCCCCCAACTTCTTCGGCGAGGATCCGGCGCTGCAGGTTGCCCGCAAGGACCACAATCCCGTCAGCACTGACGGCACCCGCGAAGTGGAGCAGTTCCTGCAGCACAAGGGCGTGCGCTTCCTGCGCAGTTATATCGACAGTGGCCGGCTGATGGTGCGCTTTGCCAACGTCCCGGACCAGCTGGCGGCGCGCGACGCCGTCAACGAGCAGTACGCCAGCACCTATATCACGGCGCTGTCCTTCGCGCCGCGCACCCCGGAATTCCTGCGCGCGCTGGGGCTGCGTCCCATGCCGCTGGGACTGGACCTGCGCGGCGGCCTGTACCTGCTGTACCAGGTGGACGTCAACGCCGCCGTGGGCCAGGCGCTGGAGGGCTACGCCCAGGACGCGCGCCGCGCCCTGGCGACCGCCAACATCCCGGTGCGCGACGTCAGCGTCATCCCCGCAACCGGGACGCCGGCCAACTCGGTGCGCATCGCGCTGGCGCCGCAGGCCGACGCCGGGGCGGCGCGCGCCGCGCTGGCCCAGCCGCTGCAGGGTCTCGGCCTCAGTGTCGCCAACGATGCTGCCGGCGCCACCATCACCGGCACGCTGAGCGCGGCGCAGGTGCGCGAGCGCCAGGACTACGCGATCCAGCAGAACATCACCACGCTGCGCAACCGCGTCAACGAACTGGGCGTCTCCGAGCCGATCGTGCAGCGCCAGGGCATCGATCGCATCAACATCCAGTTGCCCGGCGTGCAGAATTCCGCCGAGGTCAAGGACATCCTCGGGCGCGTGGCGACCCTGGAGTTCCGCCTCGAGGACATGCAGAACAGCGCCTTCGAGGCGCAGCAGACCGGGCGGGTGCCGCTGGGCTCGAAACTGTACACCCACACGCGTTTCGGCCGCCCGGTACTGCTGAAACGCGAGATCATCGCCACCGGCGACCAGCTGACCAACGCCACCAGCAGTCCCTCGCAGGAGGGGCCGGCGGTCAACGTCAAGCTGGACGCACGCGCCGGCGAGAACATGCTCAAGACGACCCGCGCCAACCTGAACCGGCGCATGGCGGTGGTGTTGATCGAGAAGCGCCGCGAGGTCAGCGAGGTCAACGGCAAGAAGGTCAGCCGTGACGTCACCGACGAGCAGGTCATCAACGACGCCACCATCCGCGGCGTCTTCAGCAACAACTTCCAGATCACCGGGCTGCAGGCCGGCGAGGCGCGCGAGCTGGCGCTGCTGCTGCGCTCCGGCTCGCTGGCCACCAGCATCTACGTCATCGAGGAGCGTGCCGTCGGCCCCAGCCTGGGCCGCGACAACATCCGCAAGGGCGTCACGGCATTGATCGTCGGCATGACCGGCGTGTTCGTCTTCATGGCCATCTACTACAAGGTCTTCGGCCTGGTGGCGGACGTGGTGCTGCTGGCCAACGTGGTGCTGCTGACGGCACTGCTGTCGCTGATGCGCGCCTCGCTGTCGCTGCCGGGCATCGCCGGCATCATCCTCACGGTCGGCATGGCGGTGGACGCCAACGTGCTGATCTACGAGCGTATCCGCGAGGAGGTGCGCAAGGGGGTCTCGCCGCAGGCGGCGATCCGCGCCGGCTTCGAAAAAGCCTTCTCGGCCATCGCCGATTCCAACGTCACCACCCTCATCGCCGGCCTGGTGTTGTGGGTGTTCGGCAGCGGCCCCATCCGCGGCTTCGCCGTGGTGCTGACGCTGGGCATCGCCACCTCCATGTTCACCTCGCTGATGGGCAGCCGCGCGCTGCTGACCCTGATGTACGGCGGCCGGCGCAAGGTAGCGCGTCTGTCGATCTGACGCGCAGCCCCTGATAGACCAAGGAAGCCCACGTGGAATTCTTCAGTCACCAGACCAACTACCCGTTCATGGCGACCCGCCGGGTGTGGTACACGCTCTCGGCGGTGTTGATGATCGTGGCCCTGGCCTCGTTCTTCTGGCACGGGTTGAACCTGGCAATCGACTTCACCGGCGGCGTCAATGCCGAGGTCAGTTTCCCGGGCGCCGCCAACGTCGAGGCGGTGCGCGCGCAGCTGGCGGCGACCGGTTTCCACGAGCCGCAGGTGCAGAACTTCGGCTCCTCGCGCGATATCTCCATCCGCCTGCCGCCCGACCCGAAGCACAGTGCCGGGGAGATCCGTCAGCAGCTCGACGGCGCGCTCAAGGCCATCGACCCCGGTGCGCAGGTGGTGCAACTGGACGTGGTCGGCCCGCAGGTCGGCAACGAGCTGCGCATGAGCGCGGTGTGGGCGCTGCTGTTCACCCTGCTGGGCATCTTCATCTACATCGCGCTGCGCTTCCATACCTGGAAGCTGTCCTTCGGCGCCATCCTGGCGGTGCTGCACGACCCGATCCTGGTGCTGGGCTTCTTCTCAATTACCCAGCTGCCCTTCGACCTGTCGGTGGTGGCCGCCATGCTGGCGGTGATCGGCTACTCGCTCAACGACACCGTGGTGGTGTTCGATCGTATCCGTGAGCGTTTCGAGGGCAATCGCCGCGCCGCACCGGCGGCCCTGCTGGACCAGTCCATCAACCAGACACTGTCGCGAACCATCATGACCAAGGTGGTCACCTCCATCGTGGTGGTGGCGCTGTTGTTCCTGGGCGGCCTGGCGCTCAAGGGCTTCTCCGCGGCGCTGCTGATCGGCATCATCGCCGGCACCTACTCCTCGATCTACATCTCGAGCGCCATCGCGCTCGACTGCGGTCTGACGGCCGAGGATATCTTCCCCACGGTCAAGAAGGCCGTACTGGATCACCTGCCGTAGCGGTTCGTGATGCTGGGCGATCCGCAAATCTGGCTGGCGTTCATCACCCTGTCGCTGCTGGAGATCGTCCTCGGCATCGACAACATCATCTTCATCACCATCCTGGTGCAACGCCTGCCGGCCGCCCTGCAGCAGCGGGCGCGGATCGGCGGCCTGGCGCTGGCAATGCTGACGCGGCTGGCGCTGCTGTTCTCGCTGGTGTGGCTGACGCACCTGATGCAGCCGCTGTTCACAGTCATGGGTCAGACGGTGTCGGCACGTGACCTGGTGCTGCTGGCCGGCGGGCTGTTCCTGCTGGGCAAGAGCGTGCTGGAAATCCATGCAACCATCGAGGGCCCGGCCGCCGCGCCTGCGGTCCAGGCGGCGCCGCGCGGCCGCGGCGGGGTGGTTGGCGTGATGGTGCAGATCGCCCTGATCGACATCGTGTTCTCCATCGACTCGGTGCTGACGGCAATCGGCCTGGTGCGGCAGGTGGCGGTGATGGCGGCGGCGATAGTGGTCGCCGTCCTGGTGATGATGTGGGTATCGGGCCCGATCGGCGCTTTCATCGCCCGTCATCCCACCATCAAGGTGCTGGCGCTGGCCTTCCTGCTGCTGATAGGCGTGGCGCTGGTGGCCGAGGGCCTGCACTTCGAGATCCCGAAGGGCTATCTGTACTTCGCGATGGCCTTCGCGGTGGGAGTGGAAATGCTGAACCTGCGGGTGCGCGGCGCGCGCGCCGTGCGCGACTCCGGCCGGCCGCCCTGAGCGCGCCTGCCGCGGCGGGCTCAGGCCGCGGCGCGCAGCCGGCTGTGCCGGTAGCCGTAGAGTGCGTAGACCAGGAAGCCGATCAGCGTCCACACCGCCAGGCGCCACCAGGTCGGCGGACCCAGCGAGTACATCATCGCCCCGCACACCACCGCGCCGGCGCTGCAGGTGAACCAGGGCCACGGCGCGCGGAAGGGCCGCGGCAGGTCCGGGCGCGTGCGGCGCAGGATCAGCACGCCGATGCACACCGTCACGAAGGCGCTCAGGGTGCCGATCGAGACCACTTCCGCCAGCAGCTTCACCGGGAACAATCCGCCGATGACCGCCGCCGTGATCCCCGTCACCGCGGTGCCGACCGAAGGCGTGCGGAACTTCGGGTGCACGCGGCCGAAGAAGGGCGGCAGCAGTCCGTCACGCGCCATGGCGAAGAAGATCCGCGCCTGCGCCAGGGTCATGACCAGCATCACCGAAGTCATGCCGGCAACGGCGCCCAGCTTTACCGGGATGCCCAGCCAGTGCAGCGAATCGTACCGGTCCAGCGCCAGGGCAACGGGCGCCGCCACATCCAGTTCGTGGTAGTCGACCATGCCCGTGAGCACCCCCGCGACCACCACGTACAGGATCGTGCAGATGACCAGGCTCAGCAGGATGCCGATGGGCATGGCGCGCTGCGGGTCGCGCGTCTCCTGCGCCGCGGTCGAGACCGCGTCGAAGCCGATGTAGGCGAAGAAGATGACGCCCGAGGCGGCCAGCACGCCGCTCCAGCCGAAATGGCCGAAGTGCCCGGTGTTGGGGGGAATATAGGGGTGCCAGTTGGCGGTATTGATATGGCTGACGCCAAACAGGATGAACAGCAGCACCACGGTGACCTTGATGGTCACGATGACCGAGTTGAACCTCGCTGTCTGGCGGATGCCGATGTAGCAGATGGTGGCGATCGCGCCCACCACCAGCATCGCCGGCAGGTTGATGATGGCGCCAGTCAGCACCAGGTGCAGCGAGTCGCCGACCGAGTCCAGCGGGGCGCTGGCGAGCGCCCGGGGGACGTGGATCCCGAGCTGGTCCAGCAGGCTGATGGCGTAGCCGGACCATCCGACCGAGACCGTGGCCACCGCGAACAGATACTCCAGCACCAGGTTCCAGCCGATGAACCAGGCGACCGCCTCGCCGAGTGTCGCGTAGGAGTAGGAGTAGGCGCTGCCGGAAACCGGGATCATGGCGGCGAACTCGGCGTAGCACAGGCCGGCGAAGGTGCAGCCGAGCCCGGCGATGATGAAGGAGAGGGTGAGCGCCGGGCCGGCGTGATTGGCCGCCGCGGTGCCGGTAAGCACGAAAATGCCGGTGCCGATGATGCCGCCGATCCCCAGCAAGGTCAGTTGGGTGGCCGTCAGTGCGCGGTTCAGCTGGCTGCCGGAGGCATCCTCCCGCTGCAGTTCAGCAATGGACTTGGTCGCAAGCAACTGACTCGCCATGACACCCCCTGCAATTTGTCGGGCAGCCTGAGGCATGCCCGGCGCGAGCGCAAGGGCGCGCCGCTGCCTTCAGCCCGAACGCAGCGCCTGTGGCACGTGCGGCTCCAGCGCGGCGAGCAGTGCGCTGTAGACTCGCGGCGTGCCGGCAACGATGTGCCCCTGCTGCCGATACTCGCCGCCGTCCAGGGTGCCGATGCGCCCGCCGGCCTCCTGCACCAGCAGCACTCCGGCGGCGGTGTCCCAGGGTTGCAGCCCGATTTCCCAGAAGGCATCGGTCCGGCCCGCGGCGACGTAGGCCAGGTCCAGCGCGGCAGCTCCGGGGCGGCGCACGCCGGCGGAGTTCTGTACGACCACCTTGAGCATCGCCAGGTAGGCGTCCAGGTACTGTGTGTTGTCGCGGTAAGGGAAGCCGGTCGATATCAGCGCGCCCTCGAGTCCGCGCGCCTTGCTGACACGCATGCGGCGGTTGTCCAGGTGGGCGCCCGCGCCACGGCTGGCCGTGAACAGCTCCTGGCTGATCGGGTCGTACACCACCGCGTGCTCCATGCGCCCGCGGATCTGGCAGGCGATCGACACGGCAAACACCGGGAAGCCATGCAGGTAATTGGTGGTGCCGTCCAGCGGATCGATGATCCACACCACGTCGCCGCTGCCGCTGCTGCCGCTTTCCTCGGCCAGGAAGGCATGCTGCGGATAGTGGCGCCGGATGGTGCCGATGATGTCGGCCTCGGCAGCCTGGTCCACCTCGGAGGCGAAGTCGTTGCGTCCCTTGGTGGTGACGGTCAGGGACTCCAGGCGGTTCATGCTGCGCACGATGATTTCGCCGGCGCGGCGCGCGGCGCGCACGGCAATGTTGAGAAGCGGCTGCACGGTACTTAAGCTCGCGGAATCTTCGCCGCAATCGGCTGCCTAAAGGCCCGCTAGCCTAACAGATGGACCCCGCAGATATTCGCATCGTGCTGGTCGCCCCCCAGCACCCCGGCAACATCGGGGCGGTGGCGCGCGCCATGAAGAACATGGGGCTGACCCGCCTGACCCTGGTCAATCCGCGGCAGTTTCCGCATCCGGAGGCACTGGCGCGCGCCTCGGGGGCCGACGACGTGCTGGCCGCGGCGCGCGTCACCACCAGTGTGACCGAGGCGCTCGCGGGTTGCGGCTTCGTCGCCGCCACCACCTCGCGGCCCCGCGACCAGTACTTCCGCGTGCTGGACGTGCGCGACGCCGCGCTGCGCCTGGTCGGGGAGTCGCGGCGCGCACCCGCCGCGGTCCTGTTCGGCGCGGAGCGCACTGGCCTCACCAACGAGGAGCTGGAAGCGGCGCACGTACTGATCCGCATTCCCACCAGCGGGGAGTACCCCTCGCTCAACTTAGGCATGGCGGTGCAGCTGGTCACCTATGAACTGCTGCGCGCCAGCGCCGGCGAGGATCTGCGCCCCGCCAGTGGACCGGGGGCAGCGCCCCTGGCGGACGCCACGGAAATGCAGCGGCTGTACGCGCATCTGGCCCAGGTGCTGGAGGAGATAGACTTCCGCGACCGCACGGCGAGCGGCACACACCTGATGGAGCGCATCCGCCGCTTCCTGCAGCGCGCCGAACTGGATCGCAACGAGGTCAACATCCTGCGCGGCATCCTGACGGCGGTGCAGAGCCGGCGCCGCGCCGCAGGAGGTCCGCGTCCTTGAATGGCGCAATCTACCTGGACTATGCCGCCACTACGCCGGTGGACCCCGCGGTTGCCGCGCAGATGGCGCGTTGCCTGTCGGCGGCGGGTGACTTCGCCAACCCGTCGGCCAGCCACGCGCCCGGACGCGACGCCGCGCAGCGCATCGAGCGGGACCGTGCCCAGGTGGCGGCCCTGGTCGGCGCTGGCGCCGCGCAGATCGTGTTCACGTCCGGCGCCACTGAATCCAACAACCTGGCAATCCTGGGGGCGGCACGCGCTGCGCGCTCCGCCGCACGACACGTGGTCACGGCGCGCACCGAGCACAAGTCGGTGCTGGATCCCTGCCGGCGCCTGGAGCGCGAGGGTTGCCAGGTCACCTGGCTGAGCCCGGGGGCCGACGGCGTCGTGACCGTGCAGATGGTGGCCGACGCGCTGCGCCGCGAGACGCTGCTGGTGTCGCTGATGCACGCCAACAACGAGACCGGGGTTCTGCAGGATATCGGGGCCATCGCCGCGCTGTGCCGCGAACGCGGCGTGCTGCTGCACAGCGACTGCGTGCAGTCGGTGGGACGCGTGGCGGTCGATGCCGTGCGCCTGGACGTGGACTTCGCCTCCTTCACGGCGCACAAGCTGTACGGGCCGAAGGGCGTGGGCGCGCTGTATGTCCGCGGCGGTGCCCGCTCGCACCTGCAGCCGCTGATGTTCGGCGGCGGGCAGGAAGGCGAGCTGCGCCCCGGCACCCTGCCCACCCACCAGATCGCCGGATTCGCCCTGGCCTGCAAGCTGGCGCACGAGGCGCTCGCGGGCGAGGGGCCGCGCCTTGCTGCCCTCGGGGAGATGTTATGGCGGCAGCTGGCCGCCCTCGGTGGCGTCCATCTCAACGGCGCAGGCGCGCAACGGGTGCCCGGAATCGTCAATGTGTCCTTCGAGGACGTCGATGGCGAGAGCCTGCTGGCGCGGCTGCCGCGGCTGGCAGTGTCGACCGGCGCCGCCTGCGATGCCGACTCGGCGGATGCTTCCTACGTGTTACGCGCCCTGGGACGCGGCAGTCGCCTCGCGGGCAGTTCCCTGCGCTTCAGCCTGGGGCGCTTCACCACCGCGGAAGAGGTGGAGCAGGCCGCCGGGGACGTGATTGCGGCAGTACGCGCCCTGCGCGGGCGCTCCCCACGCCTGGGTCCCCGCGAGACGCCCCCCCGGGTGGTTGCGTCGCCGGACCGCCCGGCCGGTTCCGGGCACGCCAGGGTGCTGATTGGCGAGGCGGGCGGGCCGGAAGCGGAAGTCTGGGTGCGTTTCCAGGTCGAGGTAGACGGGGACACTGTGAAGGCCGCACGGGCCCAGGTCCTGGGGTGCCCCCATACTATGGACGTGGCCGACTGGCTGTGCGGCATCCTTAAAGGGCGCCGGGCTGCCATTCCGGGCACGCCGGCGGACTGGGCCCACGAGCGGGCTGTCCCGGTAGAGAAGCTCGGCAGACTGCTCGTCATCGAGGATGCCCTGCGCGCCTGCCTTATCGACTAGAATTGGGACAGATGGCCATTTCACTGACCGAATCCGCAGCCGCCCGGGTGAGGAGCTTCCTGGAGGAGCGTGGTCACGGCGTCGGACTGCGCCTGGGTGTGCGCAAGACCGGCTGCTCCGGTTTTGCTTACGTCATCAACTATGCGGAAAGCGCCCAGCCAGGCGATACGGTGTTCGAAGACCACGGCGTACGGGTCTTCGTGGAGGCCGGCAGCCTCGCGCTGCTGGACGGAACCACGGTCGACTTCGTGAAGCAGGGTCTCAACGAGGCCTTCCGCTTCCGCAACCCCAACGTCAAGGGTGAATGCGGCTGCGGCGAGAGCTTCTCCGTTTAGCGCTGGATCCGGGCATCCCTGCCCGGCCCAGCGCGCGTTCGGCAAAAAGCGTGGTTTTTGCCGAACGCCCCGCCACCTGCGGCGGCGGGGCACATCCATGTGCCTCTTGCGGACACTCCTTGAGGCTCAGGACGGAAAAAATGCTTGGCAAACGGGCACTTCCGGCAGTGGTGAAATTGCCGCCCCCCGGCCCGCCAAGGTAAACTTGCCAGCTTGCCTGCGGACCGGTTTCAAGCCCGGCCCTTGCAGGGGCAGTCCCGCCGCGGCGGGTTGCCGCTTTTCCACAACCCGATTTACGAAAGGTACTGAAGCACCATGGCGCTCGAGCGCACCCTGTCCATCGTCAAACCCGACGGCGTCAAAGGCAACCTGATCGGCGAGGTCTACCGCCGTTTCGAGAAGGCCGGGCTGTCGATCGTCGCGGCCCGCATGACGCACCTGTCGCAGCGCGAGGCAGAGGGCTTCTATGCCGTGCACCGAGAGCGGCCCTTCTTCCGTGACCTGGTGAGCTACATGACCTCCGGTCCGGTCATCGTGCAGGTGCTCGAGGGCGAGGGGGCAATCGCGCGCAATCGCGAGATCATGGGCGCCACCGATCCGAAGAAGGCGGCGCCCGGCACCATCCGCGCCGACCTGGCGAAGAGCATCGAGCAGAACGTGGTGCATGGTTCGGATGCGCCCGAAACCGCGGCGCGCGAGATCGCCTACTTCTTCAGCAGCACCGAGCTGCACCCGCGCGCCTGATGGCGCCGGGCGCCCGCTAAGCCATGAACGAGCCCGCCACGACTCCCGTCAACCTGCTGGGACTGCCGCGCCCGGAGCTGACGGCGTTCGTGGAGCAACTGGGCAGCAAGCCGTTCCGCGCCCGCCAGCTGATGCAATGGCTGTACAAGCGCGGCGTGGGCTCGTTCGACTCGATGACGGACCTGGCAAAGGAATTCCGCGCCCGGCTCGCCGAGCGCGCGGTAGTGCAGACGCCGGCGATTGTTTCCACCCACCGTTCCGCCGACGGCACGGTAAAGTGGCTGCTGCGTGCCGACGCCGCGCAGGCCTTCGAGATGGTGTTCATCCCGGAACGCGGGCGCGGCACGCTGTGCATTTCTTCCCAGGTGGGCTGCGCGCTCGACTGCTCCTTCTGCTCCACGGCGCAGCAGGGCTTCAACCGCAACCTGTCGACCGCGGAAATCGTCGGCCAGGTGTGGCTCGCGGCGCGCGAGCTGGAAAAGCAGCCCGCCGTGCCGCTCGGGCCGCAGGCCCTGCTGGCCGATGAGATGGAGGGGGACGAGTTGCCGCCGGACGCCCAGGACCCGGATGCGTCGGCGGATGCGGCCGCCAGCCTGGCCCTGCGCCCCGGGCGCCAGGTCACCAACGTGGTCCTGATGGGCATGGGCGAGCCGCTGGCCAACTTCCGCAACGTGCTGCCTGCACTGCACATCCTGCTGGACGACTTCGGTTTCGACCTGTCGCGGCGGCGCGTGACGCTGTCCACTTCCGGCCTGGTGCCGCAGATCTACCGGCTGGCGCAGGAAACCAACGTCGCGCTGGCGGTGTCGCTGCACGCGCCCGACGACGCCCTGCGCGACACACTGGTGCCGATCAACCGCCGCCACCCGATCGCCGAACTGCTCGAGGCCTGCTGGCACTACATCGACGAGCGCAATGGCCGCAGCGTCACCTTCGAGTACGTCATGCTGGAAGACGTCAACGACTCGCCGGCGCAGGCGCGCGCACTGGCGCAGCTGCTGCGCGGCCATCCCGCCAAGGTCAACCTGATTCCCTTCAATCCCTTTCCCGGCACACGCTACCGCCGCTCGTCCGCGCCCGTCATCCGGCGCTTCCGCGATGAACTGCTGCGCCAGGGGGTGCTCGCGACCATCCGCCGCACCCGCGGTGACGACATCGACGCGGCCTGCGGCCAGCTTGCCGGGCGCGTCATCGACCGCACCACGGTGCGCCTCGGCAGCAAGATGATCGGAGTCACGATCCAGCCATGAAAACGCCACCCGCAACACCTGCGCCCGCGGCCCGTGCGGCCGGCCTGCTCGCTGCCGTCCTGGGCATGCTGCTGTGCGCGTGCGGCACCACCGCGTCGCAGGAGACCAGCAGCAAGGATGCCGCCCGCTACAACGTGCAGCTTGGAATCGGCTACCTGCGCCAGGGTGACATCCCGCTGGCCAAGACCAAGCTGGATCGGGCGCTGCAGCAGGATCCTGACAATGCCGACGTCCACAGCGCGCGCGCGCTGCTGTTCCAGCGCATGGGGGAGCAGGACAAGGCCGACGCGGAGTTTCGCGCCTCGCTGCGCCTGGCGCCGCAGAATCCCGACATGGTCAACAACTACGCCGTCTACCTGTGTGAGGCGGGGCGCACCGACGAGGGCGTGAAGCGCTTCCAGGAAGCGGCCCGCAACGCACTGTACCGCACACCCGAGGCGGCCTATACCAACGCCGGCGTGTGCCTGCGGGCCGCGCACCGCGACGAGGAAGCGCGCGCCAGCTTCATACGCGCACTGCAGATCCGTCCCGGCTTCGCGGAAGCCGCCTTCCAGCTCGGCAACCTGCAGTTCCAGCACAACGAGCTGGCGCAGGCGCGCGCCACGGTCGACGGCTTCATCGCCACCAGCGGCGCCACCGCCGACCTGTTGCTGCTGGGTACGCGGGTCGCGCGGGCGCAGGGCGACAGGATCGGCGCGCAGCACTACGCGCGGCGGCTGACGCTGGACTTCCCCGGCACCGACCAGGCACGCGCCGTGGCGGCGCCGAACCCGAATCCAGGCTGAGGCGTATGTCAGGGGAAACCGGCGAGCAGCGCCGTGGCATCGGTGCGCGGCTGCGAAGTGCCCGCGAAAAGAAGGGCCTGACGATCCTGCAGGCGGCCGAGAAGATGCACGTCGATGCACGCGTGCCGGAGTGCCTGGAGAGTGAGGACTTCGCCGCGCTGGGCGCGCCCGTGTTCGTACGCGGTCACCTGCGCCGCTATGCCGACCTGGTAGGCGAGTCGCCCGCGCAGTTGCTGGAGCTGTACGCAGCGCTCGCCCCCGCGCAGGGGCCGGACCTGACACGCATCCCGCGCGCGCCTCCGGGCAACGAGTCTTCGCCACTGGCGCTGCCGGCATTGCTGGTGGCGATCGGTCTGGCGCTGGCCGGCGTGCTGTGGTGGGCGCTGACACTGCCGCGTGCCAGGCCGCAGGCCGTACCGCAGCTGGTGCAGCCCGCGCCGTCGCATCCGGCCGCAGCACCGGCGGGCCGGCCGCAGTGAGCGCGCAGATCATCCAGGCCATCCGCGGCATGAACGACCTGCTGCCGGCGGACATTCCCGCCTGGCAGCACCTGGAGTCCTGCGCCCGCGAGCTGCTGGCCGCCTACGGCTACCAGGAAATCCGGGTCCCGGTGCTGGAGCACACCCAGCTGTTCAAGCGGGCCATCGGCGAACACACCGACGTCGTTGGCAAGGAGATGTACACCTTCACCGACCGCGGCGGCGACAGCCTGACGCTGCGGCCCGAGGCGACCGCCGGGATCGTGCGCGCACTGATCTCGAACGGCATGCTGCGCGGGCAGCGCCACAAGCTGTGGTGCCTGGGCCCGATGTTTCGCCATGAGGCGCCGCAGGCCGGACGCTACCGGCAGTTCTGGCAGCTGGACCTGGAGGCGGTGGGCTGCCCCGGACCGGACGCGGACGCGGAACTGATCGCCTTCAGTGCGCGCCTGTGGCAGCGGCTCGGGATCGCCGGTTCGGTGAAGCTGCAGATCAACTCGCTGGGCACCGCGGACAGCCGCCGCGCCTACCGCGAGCGCCTGCTGCAGTACCTGGGGGCGCACCATGCGCGCCTGGACGCCGACAGCCAGCGCCGCCTGGAGGGCAACCCGCTGCGGGTACTCGACAGCAAGAACCCCGACATGCAGGACATCATCCGCGGCGCGCCGCTGCTGACAGAACACCTGGACGTCGAGTCGCGCACCCATTTCGACGAGCTGTGCGCGATGTTGCGCGGCATCGGCGTGTCCTACGAGGTCAATCCGCTGCTGGTGCGTGGCCTCGACTACTACAACCGCACGGTGTTCGAGTGGATCACTTCCTCCAGCGGCGCGCAGAATGCCGTATGCTCCGGCGGCCGCTACGACGGCCTGATCGCGCAGTTGGGTGGGGAGGCCACGCCGGCGGTCGGCTTCGCGATGGGTCTGGAGCGCGCGGTGGCGCTGATGCTGTCCGCCGCGGGCGCACCGGCCGTGACTGCGCCGGATGTGTACGTGGTGGTCAGCGGCGCCGCAGCGGCGCGGCAGGCACTGCAACTCACCGAGCGGCTGCGCGGCGAACGGCCGGCGCTGCGCTTCGAGCTGAACCTGGGCGGCGGCAATTTCAAGGCGCAGTTCCGTCGCGCCGACCGCAGCGCGGCGCGGCTGGCGCTCATCGTGGGAGAGGACGAGCTGGCCCGCGGCGTCGTGGCGATGAAACCTTTACGAGCCGAGGGCGGTCAGAGCGAGTGGCCGATCGCCGACCTGGCGGCCGGGCTGGATGCGGCGCTGGCCGCGGCTGGCCCCGCCGCGGCGCGCGGCTGACCTTCGAAGGGAGCACCGTGGAAGAATATCTGTCGGAAAAAGAGCAGTGGGAATGGCTTAAATCACAGGTGCGCGAGAACGCGACCTCGGTGGTGCTGGCCGTGGCCGTGGTGATCATTGCCGTCGCCGGCTGGCGCTGGTGGCAGGCGCGCAACGATGGGGCCCGGGTCGCGGCCAGCGACACCTACGCGCAGATGGTCAAGTCGCTCGGCGACCGGGGAAAGGCACTGGCCGCCCTCGGGGTGCTGGAGCGGGATTACCCGTCCACCCCCTATGCGGACCAGGGGCGGCTGCTGGCCGCGCGGATCTATGTCGATGACGGCGAGCTCGATCGGGCAGCGACCGAGCTGACTGCCGTGATGCAGGGCTCGAAGGACCACGACCTGTCATTGGTTGCGCGTGCGCGCCTGGCGCGGGTGCAGATCGCGCAGGGCAAGGCGGAGGCTGCGATTGCCACGCTCGACGGCGCCGGCAAGGATACGGGTGCCTTCGCCGCGACCTGGCACGAGATCCGCGGCGATGCCCTGCTGGCCCGGTCGGATCGGGCCGGCGCGCTGCGGGAATACCGGCTGGCCCAGTCCACGGCCGTGGAGCAGCCCTCGGAACTGCTGTCCCTGAAGATCGCCGACCTCGCCAGCGATGCACCGGCGCCGGCCGCCGCTTCCATCGCGGCAGCCGACGCCGCGTCCGGCAACGTGAGCAGGTGAGGCATGCGAACGATTCGACCCCCCGTGCTGTTGATCGTGGCCGCGCTCATGGTGGCAGCCTGTTCCAAGGACAAGAACGTAGATCAGCCCGCGAAACTGACACCGCTGTCGGCGACGGTGCGCATCCACCGGGTCTGGGGTGCCTCGATCGACGACAAAAAGGCGGTGGCACTGCGGCTGGGGCAAAGTCTGGCGCTGGCCGACGGCCGGGTCTATGCAGCCGGCCACCGCGGTGACGTGGCCGCCTGGGACCTGGGCAATGGCCGGCAGGTCTGGCGGGTCCGCACCAGGCTGCCGCTGTCAGGTGGAGCCGCGGCGAGCGCGGGCCTGGTCGTGGTGGGTGCCAGCGACGGGCAGTTGCTGGCGCTTGGCGCCGCGGACGGCGCGACGCGCTGGAAGGTACGGCTGAACGGCGAGGTCCTGGCTCCCGCGGCCATCAGCGACAAGCTGATCGCTGTGCGCACCGTGGACGGCAAGCTGCACGCACTGAGTCCCGACGACGGACATGAATTGTGGGTGCAGGAGCAGCAGGTGCCGCGCCTGTCGCTGCGCGGTACCGCGCGGCCGGTGATCTCCAACGACCTGGTGATCAGTGGCTTTGACAACGGCAAGGTGCTTGCATTCAACAGCGGTGACGGTTCGATACAGTGGGAAGCCACCGTCGCGCCGCCGCACGGACGCACGGAGCTGGAGCGCCTCTCGGACATCGACTCCGCCGTGGACGTCGAGGGGCAGAATGTCTACGCCGTCGGGTTCCAGGGACGCATCGCCATGCTGGCCCGCGACAACGGCCAGGTGTGGTGGTCGCACGAACTGTCCAGCTACCGCGGTCTCACCCTCGACGACGACATGCTGTACACCGCCAGCTCCGACGGCGAAATCGTCGCCTTCAAGGCGCGCACCGGCACGGAGCAGTGGCGCAACAAGGACCTGTTGCATCGCCGGCTCTCGGGTGTCGCCGTTATGGACAATACCCTGGTGGTCGCGGACTTCCAGGGCTACGTCCACTGGCTGGACAGGGCGACCGGCAGCCTGGTGGGACGCGAGCGCGCCGGCAGGGTGCGCATCAGCGCCACCCCGCTGGTGCAAGGCAACATGGTGGTGGTCATCAACGATCGTGGGCAGATCGATGCCTACCGGGTGACGCCCATCGGGGGCGCCGCCGCACCCGCAGCGCCCGCAGCGCCCGCAGCGAAGCCTGATGCCGAGGCGAGCCCCACCAACCCCTGACCCGCGCTAACAGACATGTTGATCGCGTCCCCGAGCGAAAGAAGGTCTTTCCGGGGCCGCCGTGCATCCATCCCTGGAGGCTGCGGCTCGGCATCCTGCCTCGCACGCCCCCGGAAAGACCTTCTTTCGCTCGTGTCCGCTTCACGCTCACGGTAGGTCATGCTGCCTGTTGTCGCTTTGGTCGGCCGGCCCAACGTCGGCAAGTCGACGCTGTTCAACGTGCTGACCCGCACGCGCGACGCCATCGTCGCGGACGTGCCGGGGCTGACGCGTGACCGGCAGTACGGCTTCGCCCTGGTCGGGCCCGTGCCCAGCATCGTCATCGATACCGGCGGCCTGGTGGAGAAGCCCTCGGGCAGCATCGAGGCGCAGATGCGCGAGCAGACGGGCCGTGCGGTCGCGGAAGCCGACCGGGTGCTGTTGCTGGTCGACGCGCGCGCCGGTGTGACGCCGCAGGACTGGTTTGTCGCAGGCGAGCTGCGCGCCGCGGGCAAACCGGTGACGCTGGTTCTGAACAAGGCCGAGGGGCTGGATACCGACATCGTCGGCGCCGACTTCTACGCGCTGGGCTTCGGTGAGCCCATCGCCATCTCCGCCAGTCACGGACAGGGCTGCGAAGCACTCATGGAGCGGGTGCTGGCGGGCTGCGAGCCGCCAGCGGGCGCCGCGCAGCCGTCGGCCCCCGATGCTATCCGCATTGCCATCATCGGGCGGCCCAACGTCGGCAAGTCGACGCTGGTCAACCGGCTCATCGGTACCGAACGCGTGATCGCGAGCGATGAGCCCGGCACCACGCGCGACAGCATCCTGGTGCCGTTCCGGCGCGATGAGCAGGATTTTCTGTTGATCGACACCGCCGGCGTGCGCCGCCGCGCGCGTGTCGAGGACGCGGTCGAACGCGCCAGCGTAGTCAAGACCCTGCAGGCCATCGACGAGGCGCACGTCGTGATCATGGTGGTCGATGCGCACGAGGGCATCGCCGAGCAGGACGCGAGCGTGCTGGGCCTGGCGCTGGAGCGCGGCCGCGCCCTGATCATCGCCGTCAACAAGTGGGACGGCATCGCCCAGGAACAGCGCGAGGAGATCCAGCGGCAGCTCTCACTGAAACTGGACTTCGTGCCCTTCGCGCCGTTGTTCTTCATCTCGGCGCGCCACGGCACGGGTGTGGGTGAGGTCATGCAGGCGACGGTGCGGGCCCACGAAGCGGCCATGCGCGCCCTGCCGACCCGCGAGCTGACCCGCACCCTGGAGAAGGCTCTCACCGTGCACCAGCCACCGCTGGTGCATGGGCGGCGCATCAAGCTGCGTTACGCCCATCAGGGTGGCCGCAACCCACCGCGCATCGTGATCCACGGCAACCAGGTGGATGCGGTGCCCGCGGCGTACACCCGCTACCTGGCCAATGTCTTTCGCAAGACCTGGGACTTGTACGCCACCCCGGTGGTGATCGAGTACCGCAGCGACGCCAACCCCTATCGGCGCAAGCCCGGTGAGCGGCCCAGCTACGATAAGCCGCGGCGGGAGGCGGGTGGCAGAAGGCGGCGTTAGGTTCTGATTGGCGCGGCCGCATCCGGCCGGGTCAAAGCGATAACGGCAGGGTCAGGTGTTGCGCATAGATGCGGTCCCGATGCTCCAGCAGAACGGGATCGAGTGCCGCAGCCGTCTGCTGGTCCACAGTTTCGAACGCGGCGCGAACGCCCGGGTGCATGTCACACACGTCCTGGGGCAGCGGACGGAACAGGGCCATGACCGTGGCGCAGTAGATATCGGCGGCGGTGAGTGCGTCCCCCACAAGCCAGCCGCTGCCGGATGACTGTTGCGAGCGCAGCCGTGCCGCCAGCATCTGCAGCAGCGCTGCCACCCGCCCCGGATATTCGCTGGCCGCGGCAGGCAGGTACCCGTACTTGCCGGCCAGGTACTGTGCGACACGCTCGGGGAAGCCACCGTTGCCGTGCAGGCCAGCGTGTATCAGCTGCAGTCGCCGGGTCCAGGCCAGGCCCTCTTCACCCATGAGTTCCTGCGCCAGGCCCAGCATGAGGGCTCGCTGCGGCGCGCTTGCGGGCAGCAGCCGTGGCTCGGGCGCGAGTCGTTCCGCCAGGAGAAGGATGCCAGCCCAGCCATCGCGAGGCTTCTCCTGTGCGTACATCGCGACCGGGGCGTTGCGCTGTCCGCTCCAGCGCGCCAGGGCTTCGTCCTTCTGGTCCAGGCGTACGGCCAGCCAGTCCAGTTGCTTCAGGTGGAAGATGCCCTTTGCCGCCTCGCCCCACGGACTGGGCACGGCGCCCACCACGACCATGCGCAGGCCGGGAGCTGCCATGGCCTCCTCGACGGTGACGTAACGGAAAGTCATTGTGTCCTGTACTCCCGGTTTCTTACAGTCCGAGCAGTGTCGCCGCTTTCTGCAGTGTGATCCATGCGCCCCATGCGATCGGGATGCCCACCGCCAGCCAGGCCGCAATGACCCGCCAGGCGGGCGAGGGTGCGCTGTCGTCGCCCGACGCAGGCGCGGGTTGCCGCCTTACGCTGTGCTGCTGCTCCTCGAGCTGCGCGAGCTGCTGCGCCGTCATGTAGTTGCGCGCCGCGACCGGCCGCACCAGCAGGTTGCACAGCAGTCCCAGCGCGAGCAGCCCCGCCAGCACAAACATGGTGATGCTGTAGACCTGCGACTTCGGCACACCGTGATCCAGCTGGTACTGGCGGATATAACCGACCAGCAGCGGGCCGAGCACGCCGGCGGTGGACCAGGCGGTCAACAGGCGCCCATGGATCGCACCCACCATGCGCGTGCCGAACAGGTCGGACAGGTACGCAGGTACAGTCGAAAAACCGCCGCCATACATCGACAGGATCACGCAGAAGAACAGGACGAACAGTGTCAGATTCTGGGTCGCCACGGTCCACGGAATCGCGGCGTACAGGGCGATGCCCAGCAGGAAGAACAGGGTGTAGGTGGTCTTGCGGCCCAGGCGGTCCGACCACGAGGCCCAGAAGATGCGGCCACCGATGTTGAACAGGGACAGCAGGCCGGTGAAGCCCGCGGCCAGCGCCGCCACCGTCGCCAGCTGCACGGCGGTGAGCTGGTCGTAGGCGGCGTTGATGTGGATCAGCCGCCCGGCAAACACCTCCTGCAGCAGGGGCGAGGCCATGCTGAGAATGCCGATCCCGGCGGAGACGTTGAGCATCAGCACACACCACAACAGCCAGAACTGCGGGGTCCGCCAGGCGACTTGCAGATGCACCTGGCCCGCAGTGACCAGCGGTCTCGCGCCGGCGGCCGGATTCCAGCCGGAGGGTTTCCAGTCATCCGCCGGGATCCGGTAGCCCATGGCGCCGGCGATCATGAAGGCAAAGTAGATCACCGCCAGCGTCAGGAGTGTCGCCGTAACGCCGACCGATGCGCTGCTGGCGAAGTGTCGCATCAGCCGGTCGGCGAGCGGAGCGCCAATCATCGCGCCGCCGCCGAAGCCCATGATCGCCATGCCCGTGGCCATGCCGCGGCGGTCGGGGAACCACTTGATGAGCGTGGAAACCGGCGAGATGTAGCCGATCCCGAGGCCGATGCCGCCCAGCGCAGCGCCGAGCCATACGATCCACAACTGGTGCGCCGCAACGCCGCCCGCCATGACGAGGAGGCCCCCGCACCAGCACAGGGCGGCCACGACACCGGCACGGCGCGGTCCCACCCGCTCCAGCCAGCCGCCCCACAGCGCCGCCGACGAGCCCAGGAACACAAAGAAAAGCCCGTAAATCCAGGTCTGCAGCAGCGGGACCTTCCAGTCGCAACTGGTGGTGGTCAGTGTCTGGAGGAATCCGCTGTCGGCCGGGCAGGCGATGGGCTTGCTGATCCCGAGAGCCCGCGACAGCGGCAACCAGAACACCGAGAACCCGTAAGCCATGCCGATGCACAGGTGGATCGCCAGCGCCGCGGGAGGCACGAGCCAGCGGTTGAAGCCGGGGCCTGCGATGGTGCGCGCGCGATCCAGCAGGGCGGGTGCGGCGGCTGCGTGGGTGACGGGCATGAGCGCGGCAGCATACCTCACCTATTTCGTTTGGGTGCAGTCGCAGCTTCGGGTGTCATTGCCGGCGGCATGGTTGGGCAGACGGCGGCCGGGTGCTCAACTCAGGAGCCGCACGATCAGCCACACAACTACTCCCCACATCAGCAACGAGGGGCCAGACACATTCAGAAGGCCGCGAAAAAACTCGAAGCCGGAATTCCGCGAGCCAATTTCCCGACCTGCGGGGCGGGCTGGCTCACTGCCGACCACCGGTGGATCGCTGCCCCGCCCACTCGTAGCGCAGTCGTCGGCTGCGTTCGCTGGTTGCGAATCCTTCTGCAGCATCACCAACACTTGTACCTGCCGCCGCCCGTTGTTGCTGGCGCGCCTTGTGAATTGGCCTGAGTCCACCTCAACCGCGTAGCCCATCCGGGATACGCACCCGTTCCGTGGAGTAGCGTACGATCAAGTCCTGGATGTCGTCTTCGCAATCCAGCACCGCGTCCTCGAGGCGCCCGGCACGCGCATCGAGCCAGATCAGCGTCACATACGCGGGGCACTCGGCCAGCAGCACGTTGACGAGACTGGCCATGCGTGCGGCGCCGATCGAGGCGAGGGCAGCGTGTGTCACCTGCAGTCGCGCGCGGGCGTCTGGCAGCAGGTACCACAGCAGTTCCCGCTGACTGACCACTCTCCAGAACTCGCACGCGCTCAGCAGCACCTGCTCGGCCGGTAGCAGCTGCGCATCGGGCGCTGCTGCCTTGGAGCGCAAGGCATTGAGGATGAAGCCGACCAGCGGAAACCGCGCACGCCAGGTCTCGTTCATGTTATCTTCTGTCAGACGGGTGGGGAGATTCTCCGGCGCGTTGTTGCAGTCCACCGATTCCATCGAGTTACCCCTCCCGCGCCAAGCCCCGACAGCGGCATTTTCCCGGCAGTCCTGGCCTTTGACGACAACCGGCGGGAGATCAATCGGCCGGTTTTCATGGGCGTGGAGCCCGGGGGCGCGATGGAGAAGCGCGGCGGCGGCGTCTAAGCCTGTAGACCCCAACCCGGCGATATGGATGACAGGTTGCACGAAGCCGATTGCCGTCTCGTCGCACGCATGCTTGCTGGCGAGCAGCGAGCGTTCAACGAGTTCTACGCCATGGCCGCCCAGCGGCTCGCGGCCTTCGTGCGCCGTCGCTCCAGTCTCGACGAGGCGAGCGTCGAGGATCTGGTCCAGGAAACCCTCGTGAAGGCGGTCCGTTCCCTCGACGGCTACCGGGGCGAAGCCGCGCTGTTCACCTGGGTCGTCGGGATCTGCCGCAACAGGCTGATCGACCAGCAACGACATGCGCACCGACGCACCGGCGGAACCAGCCTCGATGAGGCCGCCGCGCACCCGGAGTGGTCCCTGCGGCTGCGCGCGCCGGAGGCGGAACAGCCGGAGCAGCGGACCGATGCCGAGCGCCGCGGCGCGGCCATCATGCGCGCGCTGCGCGACCTGCCAGAACCTTACGCGACCCTGCTCGAGGCGAAGTACGGAGATGGGCTGACGATGCGGCAGATCGCGCGGGAGCGCGGGATCACGGTCGTCGCCGTGCAGTCGTTGCTGGCGCGCGCGCGCGCAGCCTTCCGATCCCGCTGGCACGCCCATGAGGCGCCGTCCGAATCCGGCGGTAGCACGGATGGTTAGGTTCCGTGGATTCTGGCGGCGCGTCGTGCACGGTGATACCACGCTGCTGCGCCGCGCGCTCGTCTCTCGCCCCCTGTCGCCCAGTGCCATGCGGCGCATCCGGGCGGGTGTCGAGGCCGCCTGGCGGGAGACGCACCCCCCTGCGCGGGCCAGGCGAGCGTGGCTCGCACCCGCCGCGGCCTGGGGGGCGGCGGCCGCGACCGCCGCCATCGCGATCGGGTGGGGGCTGTTGTGGAACGCCGGGCACGACGCGGCTCCCGTGGTCGGTCGGGTGGTGCGCGTTCTGGACGGGGGCGCCGAGAGGCGGTCAGGTTGGTTCCACCACCAGCAACTACGCACTGGAGACCTGGTGCGCAGTGCGGATCAGCTTGCGACGCGCGGCGGTAGCATCGCAATCGTCCTGACTGCGGGTCCAGCGCTGCGCCTGGCCCAGGACACCCGGCTCAGGCTCGCGGACCGGGGCGGCGAGGACGTGGAACTCGAGACCGGGCGCTTGTACCTCGACGTGCCCGTCGGGACGGCTCGGTCGGCCGCGGTGCGTGTAGTCACCCGGGAAGGTACCATCGAGCACGTCGGCACGGCTTACGAGGCGCGCGTGACAGGGGATTCACTGCGCGTGCGGGTGCGCGCAGGACGCGTGCGATTCACGCCGGCCGCCGGGGGCGGACAGGGGCAGGTACTGGTCGAGGCCGGAACTGAGATCATCGTCGAGCCCGGTCTGCCGGTGGCACGATATCCCATTGCGACCTTCGGGGAGACGTGGCGGTGGACCGACGATCTCAGCCCGGCTTTTGACCCGGAGGGACGCTCGGTCATGGACTTTCTGCAATGGTTCAGCCGCGAGTTGGTTCTGCAGCTCGAATTCATCGACGCGCCGGCACGCCAGACCGCCGCGCGCAGTCAGCTCCGGGGATCGATGCGCCTGGCTGCGACGCTGCAGAGCCTGGACGCAGTGCTCGCGAGTACCACGCTCGCATACGAGGTTCGAGACGGCGCGATTCGGATACACTCCGGTAGATGAATTTGCAGCGGGCTTGACCGTACATGCGGGGATTACGCGCCCGTGTGCCAATGGCGGCGCTCGCCATCCTGGCCGGCGGTGCTGTGGTTGCACCGGCGGCACGGGCCGAAAGCCTGCACGAGCTGCTGCGTGCACTCGCCTCCGGTGGCACGGAAGTGCTCTACAGCACCGATCTGATACCGGGCGACCCCCAGGAAAGCACTCACGCCCCGCACGACGACCTGTTGGCACGTGTCAGGACGCTGCTCGCGCAGCTCGACCTGCAGTTGCGGGCGCTCGATGCGCACCGCTACGTCGTGGTCGGCGGCCCAAAGGCAACCGCGCCGACCGGCGTGAACACGCGGGCCGCTCTGGCCGGTCTTGATGAGATCACCGTATTCGCCAGCCGCTACCTGCTGCCAGAGAATCACTTTAGCCGCTCGCTGACGCGCGAAGACCTGCAGCGGACGCCCGGGACCGAGGATGACGCCATGCGAGGTGTGCAAGACGTTCCCGGGATCGCCAGCAACCTGTCATCCCGGCCCAATATCAGGGGCTCGCGGGCCGACGATGTGTTGTATCGCTTCGATGGTGTGCCGCTCCTGGATCCATTCCACCTCAGGGATTTCCAGAGCCTCATGGGCGCGGTCGCGCCTGAAGCCGTACAGGGCATCGACGTCTATACCGGTGGCTTTCCGGTGCAGTTCGCTGGAAGGTCAGCCGGCGTGTTGGATATCACCCCCCGCGCTGTGTCCGCGGGGCACGAGGAGAGACTGAGCGCCAGTCGGCTCATGTACACCGCCGCGACCGTGGGACACAATACCGCGGCGGATCTTGATTGGCTGGCCACGGCTCGCCGCAGCAGCCCCGATATGCTGCTCGTGCCACTCGATGCCGAGACTGGCAACCCGGCTTTGTACGACGTACTGGCCCGCCTGCGCGGGGCGGTGAGCGCGTCATCGGCCCTCAGTATCGGCGCGCTCCTGCTCGGTGATCGCATCAGCGTGGGTTCCGATCAGCACAGCACGCGCGTTACTGCGCAGGCTCAGGATACATACGCCTGGCTGGGATGGGACTGGACGCCGGCCGGCTCCCTTCATGCCAGCACCCGGGTCTCATTCATCCGCCTGCAACGGCAGCGGCAGGGTGATGAAGCTGCCCTCGGCATCGAGCTCGGCAGGCTCAGAACCCGCCACGATATCCGCGGCGTGCATCTGCAGTCGATCTGGACGGCGGCAGCCTCCAGTGGTGCCGCGCTGCTGTGGGGCATGGAGGCGGATCACGAGCGCGCGCAGCTCACCGACGAGCGCAGCCGGGTGGTCGCACCTGACGTGGCTCAGCTCTTTGGAATACGCACCTCGGATCGCACACTGTACGCCTCCGAGCCGGCGTTGTGGAGCGGCGCTGCGTTTCTCGAGGCGCAGCGTGCCTGGGCGCGCCTGGAGCTGCGAGCCGGATTGCGCGTGGACTATCAGCGCTATCAGCCGGGATACGCCGCCGCGCAGCTCTCGCCCCGCCTGAACGTGCGCTTTGACCTCGGCGATGGCTGGCATGCCTACGCCTCGCTCGGGCGTTATGTGCAGGCGCAGCGGCCCGATGAATGGCGGGTCGAGGAAGGCCAGTCGGTTGCCGACCCGGCGGGCAGCGCCGTGCATCTCATCGCCGGCGCGCTGCGCGGCACATCTCGCGGAGAGTTGCGGCTCGAGCTCTATCGCCTGATGAGCACCCGGGTGAGCCCCTACTACGACAACCTGTTCGACTCTGTTGAGTTGCTGGCCGAGATCGAGGCCGATCGCGTGCGTATTGCACCCGGCAGCGCGCTGTCGCAGGGGATCGAGGCCAGCGGCTGGTTGGCGCTCAATCCTGAACTCAGGCTTTCGGGCTTCTACGTCCTGTCGCGGGCCAGCGACAGGATCGGCGGTCGCAACGTGCCGCGCAGCTGGGATCAGACCCACGCCGCGCGCCTCGGACTCGATTGGCACCATCGCTCCACCGAGGTGGCGCTGCAGGCAACCTGGCACACCGGCTGGCCGGTCACGCCAATCCAGTTCCAGGCCGGGCCGCCGGTATCCGCTGTCCTTGCCGCGCGCAACTCCGCACGCCGCGGTGCCTTCGTGAGCCTGGACCTGCGGCTGTCGCACGCGATCCCCCTCGGCGCCGCTGGCAGTCTGGTCCTGTCGCTGGATGCGACCAACCTCACCGATGCGCGTAATGCCTGCTGCACCGCGTTGGAGCCTGGCTCGCTTGCTACGGGTTCCCTTGGAACCGGGTTCTGGCTGCCACGGCTGGTCAATGTAGGCGCCACCTGGGTGTTTGACAGGCGGCGCTGAAGCGTCCGGCCTTTCGCCCCGCCGGGACTGTCCCTGACATTGGTCGCGCTTCATGGCTCGGGCGCGCTGCCGGGCTGACCCTCCCGGCAGCGATTGATTACCCGCTGGGGCGGCGTCTCATGCCCAGGTCCCACCGCAAGCACGCCGTCCGCGCGCGGCGACAGAATGCGGACTCCGGAGTCATCGACATGTACACCGTGGTTTCCCATAGGGGCACTGCCGGGCGAGCGTTCGCAGGGCGACGCCGCGGTCGCGGTGCGGCTGCCTGCGCAAGACCTGATCGGCCAACACGGATGGGCTGTCGCCTGCGGCCTGGAGAGTAACCAGCAACGCGATATGGAGTTCCCAATGATCAGGATCACGCTTCTGACCATCATCGCAGCCGGCCTGGCCGCTTGTGGCGGCGGCGGCAGCGGTAGCTCCATGCCCTCGACCGGGCCGGCGCCATCGGCCAGCGGACCGGGCCCGGTCGTCACCTCGGGAACGATCACCGCCTTCGGCAGCGTCTACGTCAATGCCGTGCGTTATGACGTGTCGGCGGCAACCATCCGAAAGAATGGCAGTGCGGTGCCCCAGTCCGGACTCGCCGTCGGCGAGGTGGCGCTGGTCACCGGCCAGCAGAACCCGCAGACGGGGCAGGGGACGGCGAGCGACGTCGATGTCGAGGACAGCGTGGTGGGTCCGATTGCCGCTATCGGTACGGGCCAGCTGACGGTGCTCGGCCAGACCGTCCTGGTTGGCGCCTCGACCTCATTCGGCGCAGGCATCACGCCCGCCGACCTGGGCGGGCTGAAGGTGGGGGATGCGATCGAGGTCAGCGGGTTAGCCGCCAGCGCGGGAGTCAACGCCACGCGGATTACGCGCGCGCAGCCGGGTGAACCGCTGCAGGTGATCGGAACGGTGAGCAATCTGGTCACCGCCACTCACAGCTTCGCGCTCAACGGTCTGACGGTGGATTTCTCCGCGGCCACCCTGTCCGGGTTTGCCGCCGGTGGCCCGGCGAACGGCAACGTGGTGCTGGCGCGCGGCGGAACATTCGATGCCACCCTGGTCAGGCTCACGGCCGCGGCCGTGATGGCGGGGGTCACGGACCCGCGCGAGACCACCTTCGCCGGGCGCGCCGAGCAGGAAGGGGTGATCACGCGCTTCGTTTCCGCTGTTGATTTCGACGTGTCCGGCTTCAAGACCACCACCACCAGCACCACGGTCTACCTGAACGGCACCGTTGCCGATCTCGCCCTCAATGCCCGTGTCGTGGTACGCGGCACCGTGAATGCCAGCGCGGTGTTGGTGGCGGACTCGGTGACCTTCGAGCCTGTCGCGGCGCTCGCGGTGCTGGCGCCTTTGACCGCAGCACCGGCCGGCAACAGCTTCACGCTGCTGGGTGTGGTCATCACGGTCGACGCCAACACGCGTTTCGAGGACAAGGAGTCCGGTGGGTTGCAGACGTTCACCTTGGGCAACGTGAACGTCGGCGACAGTCTGCTGGTGCGCGGTTATGAGAGTCCCACGGGCAGCGGCAGGATTCTGGCCACCCGCGTGGAGCGCGAGCCGCCGCAGACGACAGTCATGGTCCGCGGCCTGTTCGCCAGTCCGGCGCCGCCCCTGTTCAGGATCCTGGGAATCACCATCGATACGACCAGCGCCACTTTCGGTTACGAGGAGGGGGCCGGTTTGAGCGCGGTGCAGTTCTTCGCCCAGGCGGCCGGCCAGGCGGTCGAGGTCGAGGGAACGGCGGTCGGCAATACGGTGAATGCCTCCAGCGTACTCATCGACACCGGTGTGGATCAATAGTGATCCTGTCGAACATACCTGCCCTCGGGGACGCCTTCGTCGGTTCATGTGTTCGCGGCAGCAATAGTTCTGCCGCGGCAAGCGGCGTCTGATCAGCTGACTCTAACAGCAGCGACTGATTTGCGATCAGTCGACGTCCAATCGGACGCATGAACAATCCGCAACAATCGACAGATGTCGCCGCAGGGCGACAGACGATTGCATTGGACGCTTGCAGTTTTTTGGCGGGCGCCTGCGTCTTGTTCGTGTGAATGGACATCTTTCACGGAAAAGGAGCGAGACATGCAGTCCAAACTCAAATTGCTGATGACGATGAGCGCCGCTGCGCTGCTCGTGAGTGCCGTACCCGCGTTCGCGCAGACGGCCGACCCCGACAACGTCCAGGCCGAGAATCAGAGTGGCGATCAGTCGGCTGCCGAGGCCGCCGAAGCACCTGAGGCGACCGAAGCACCTGAGGCGACCGAAGCGCCCGAAGCTGCCGAGCCGGCTGGGGACCCTGATGCGATCCAACAGTAGGAAGGGCCGGGGACCTTGACCGCGAGAGCGATCAGATGAGTCTGCGGTCGGCAAAGCCGCCGCGGGCCCGCCGGACCGCAGTGCTCGCGGGCCTGGCGGCGACCGTCGGCAGTCTGGGTTGTGCGGCAGTACCCCCCGCCACCCAGACTGCCGCCCCGGGGGGTGTCGCTCTGGAGGACGGCATCCGCAGTTTTCGCGACGGGCAGACACAGCAGGCCCTCGGGCATTTCCTGGATGCGCGCCGGCAGGGGCTGAACTCGCCTGTCCTGCGTTACGACCTCGCTCTGACCTACTTCAAGCTCGGGCGCGATGCCGAGGCAGCGGAGCAGTTTTCGAGTCTTCTGTCGGATCCGAAGTTCGCCGACCTGGCGCGCTACAACCTCGGGCGTATCGCCCGACGCGCGAGGCGCGACCGCACTGCGCAGGAATTTCTGTCCGAGGTCGAGGCGCACGCCGCGGATCCGCAGCTGCGCGACCTGGCACGCGCCCAATTGAGTCTGCAGGGGGCGGGCTCCCACCGCTGGGGAGGTCTGGTCCGCGCGGGCGGCGGCTATAACGACAACGTTTCGCTGACCTCGCAGGATTCGCTGCTGACGGCAGCGAACGCCGCTTCGGCCATGTACTTCGCCGGCGCCTCGCTCAACGGGCGGCTCACGGGCGGTGCGCGCGACGGTCTCGGCTGGCGGGGCAGCGTGTACACCGATCGGTATCCGAGCCTGTCCGCGTTCGATCTGCTGGTGGCGCGCGCCGGGCTGGATTACCGGTTACCGGCCGGAGACTGGGGTCTGCGGGCCGGCATCACCGGGTCCACGGTCACGCTCGGCGGCGCCGAGCTCGAGAGTCTGGGGGCGCTCAGCCTGGGCGGCGCACGGCAGTTTGGCCGTGATACGTTGTCCATCGGCTATCGCCTGGAGCGCATAGGAGGCGGTGCGCGCTACCGCTACCTCTCTGGCTGGCGACAGCAGTTTGCCGTTCACGCCGGCTGGCGCCTCGATCCGGTCACTCTGGGACTCGGCTACACGCTGACCCTCAACAGCCGGCGCGACCTGCAATCCGGCGTCCGGTTCTTCAGCGCCTCGCCCCTGCGCCAGCAGCTGGACTTCGAGGTGCGCTGGCCCGTGACGCTCAGGAGCACCGTCTACGCGCGCGCCGATTACTGGTGGAGCGTCTATCGTGACCCTAACGTCTTCCTGGAGGCGGGTATCCTGCAGCAGCGTGTGCGGCGCGATCAGTGGCTCGCGGCCGAGGTCGGCCTGTCCTACAGGCTCAGCTCCAGTCTGCAGTTGACGGCGCAATACACGCTGCACCACAACGCCTCGAACATCTCCCGCTACAGCTACGACAGTAACCGCTACACGCTCGCGGCGGAGTATTCGTTCTGACGGCGGGTCTGCCAGCGAAGGGTCGGTCTGCGGTCCGTACCGCAACCGGCGAGGATCCCATGCCTGCGGTTGCAGGCGAGGCGCCCGGTGTATCGCTCCCAGCTGTTGGTTTGGGCCTGGCTGCCGGGCAGCGCGGGAGCCGCTCCCGCTTTGGCTTCGGCGCGCGGGTCGAATCCCTCGCTTCCAGCCGGGTCGTGTTGGCGCTGGGGAGTACGCGTCTTCGATTTTTCATGTGGTTCTCGCTGGGACTGAGTATCGGCCTGCTGATGGTGGTCAACTCCCAGGTCGGAGGTGATCAACACCAGATGCTTGCCCTGGGGTGGCGGCTGGTGCGGCAGCACGAGTGGGTGCCGCACGGCATGCTCACTTCCGCGGGAGGGTACTCACCCGGGGGCATCACCGGCCTGCTGGTGGCCGTGCCACTGTACCTGTGGGGCGATTACCGTTCGCCGGCGCTGTGCACGCTGCTCGCCAACGCCGCCGCCTTCCTGTTGCTCGTGAGGGTCGCGAGACCCGCGCTGACGACGATGGGGTGCCACCTGCTGCTGCTGTTTGTGTGGCTGTCGCCCTGGCACCTGTACTTCTCGGCGCATGTCTGGGATCCGAACTACATGTTCGTATTCGCGGTGCTGCACCTCGCCACCGCCCGACGCATGGCGCAGGAGCGGGAAGTCAGCACCACGGCGGTGCACGTGCTGTTGCTCGGACTGGGGGTCCAGGTACACACGTCGGCGGCGGTATTGTGCATCCTGACTGTGATGCTGTGCCTGTCGGGGCGCCTCAAGGTCAGCTGGACCGGCGCGGCGCTGGGCCTTGCGGCCTGCGCCGCCAGCCTGCTGCCGTGGGTGTGGGCGGTGCACCAGGATCCAGCGCTGCTGCCGGGCGGCAAGGGATTCCTGTTTCGCGGCATCCTGTACCTGTTCCCCGTGCTGCGCGGACTGCTCTACTGGCTGAAACTTCCGAGCCTCAACTTCGTGGAGCGGATGGAGGACGTCGACCTGGCTGCTGTGCTGGGCACGCCGGGGGCAGTCCTCGCGCCCCTGCTCTGGCTGCTGGCCGCGCTGGGGCAGTTGACGCTGGCCCCCAGCATCTGGCTGCAGTGGCGGTTTTTTCGGGGCGGCGTGCGGCGTCTGCGCTCGCTGCTGCGCACAGACAGGGAGCTTCACCTCCGTTCCTGGCTGCGCCTGTACGCCATGGCGATGTTCGCCGCCGCGATGCTGTCCTTCGCCATCTCTCCCACCACGATCATGTTCTGGCAGGTGCTGGTGGCCTTGCCCGCGTCGGGTCTGGCTGTCGCGCTGAGCGGCGACGCGTTGCTGCGCAGCGGCTGGCGGGTGCCCGCCAGGGTGATCGGCGGCGCGTGGGTCACGGTCAGTGTGGCACTGCTGCTGGCACAGGCGGTCGCGGCACCGATGTATCGCTGCGCCGGATTGCCCTTCGGCGCAGGCGACGCGATGCTGTCCGAGCTGCACGTGCCTCGCAAATGCCTGATGCGGGAAGGAGCGGGCACGCCATCGCCACCGTTCGGCCGGGACACGATCAGCCGCGCTGCCAGGCAGGTGGGGCAGGCGCTGAAGGAGACAGCGGCTGCGGCCCGCTCCACGGCCACGCCCCCCTCAGCGGCCGTATCCGGCGGCCGCGGAACGGCGCTCCAGATACAGGGTGCGGATGTCGTTGAACAGCACCGGTGGCTGCAGGAAGGCGAGCGAGTAGATCTCGCGCACCTCACCGTGCGGGTCGATCAGGAACACCTTGAGCATGTGGTGCAGGGTGCGGGTCGGGCGGCCGAGCGCATCGACGTCCACGCTCACGTCCTGCCCGAAGTCCTCGAGCACCGGCAGCAGGGTCGCCACGTCCGGCGCCGTCAGAAAGCGCCACTCGAAGCCCGGCTGCTGGAAGTCGGCGGCATAGCGGCGCAGGACCGGCGGGGTATCGTTGCCTGGGTCGCAGCTGACAGCGACGAAGCGGACGGCAGCGGCCAGGGCGTGGTCGGTGAGGATCCGCTCGCGCAGCGCTTGCAGCGTTTCGCGCACGAACGGGCAGCCCAGCGGATCCATGCAGTAGGTGTAGAAGAACGTGAACAGCGTGATCTTGCCGCGCGTGACGGCGCGCAGCGCAATGGGCTGGCCGTGTTCATCGAGCAGCGTGGCGTCGGCCACCGGCTGGATCCGCCACAAGCGGTAGCTGCCGGCGGGCAGCGGGGTGAACTGCAGGCGTGGCGCCGCGGCGGGCAGCGGGTCGACCGCCGCAACGGCGCTTCCGGCAGCGCAGGCCAGCAGCGACAGGCCCAGCGCCGTGCAGCCGGCCCGGGCCGCGGCTGCGGCGCGCATAGTCAACGCGACACCAGCGCCGCGAGCGACTGTGAGCTCCCGGCCCGGGCCGAGAACTTCATGTGATGCGGCCGCCCCAGTTTTTCCCGGGTGAAGTCGACCTCGAATGCCGGCGTCAGCTCATGCCCGTCCCAGTTGAAGGCGCGCAGAAACTGCTCGTTGTCGGCGCCGGTCTTGTCCCAGTGCGACAGCAGGCTCGAGGTGAGGTAGACGCGCTTGCCGTCCCAGCTCTGCGAGACCATGTTGACCTGGCTGCCGGTGTGCTTCTGGTAGGTCTGCTGCGGGTGCCAGGGATCGGTCAGGTCGAAGTAGCGGGTCATGCCGTCCATGAACGTGTTGACCCACAGCCCCTTGCCGCTGGCGGTGATCGAGATGTCGACCGGCAGGGGAACCTTGGCCGGATCTGCGATGGTGCCGACATCGTGCGCACCCCAGCTGCCGTCCTTGCCAGGCGCGATCAGCCACAGCTTCGAGGTCAGCGCGGTGGCGGTGATGGCCCAGTTGTCTCCCGGGGCGAGAGACCAGCGGATCTCCAGCGGCGCTCCCGGTACGCTCAGCACCTGGGTGGGTTGCAGCGACTTCAGATTCCACACCACCATGGTGTTGCCGAAATGCTTCATGGCTGCCGGATCCTTGATCAGCGCCGGCAGATCACGCATGTAATTGTTCCAGCCGGCGAAGCTGGATGTCAGCAACACGTTGCGCGCCGGATTGACCGCGACATCGTAGCCGTAGCCATCGCCCTGCACGCCACCGACCATGCCGGTCGGCAGCGGGTGCCGCGAGATGAAACCACCCTTGTTGTTGTAGAGCGCCAGCCCGGTGACGCCACCCTTGTCGTGGGTGTTGGAAAGCGCACAGATCAACATGCGCCCCGGCAGGGCATAGAAGGTGTGCGGACCGATGTAGCCGGTCTGCTGCGGCAGGCTGGCGATGGTGCGGATCAGGCGCGGCCTGGCGGGGTTCGAGCCGACGTCGAATACGTAGATGCGGCTGTCGTCCAGACCGCCCGCCCACAGATAGCGCCGGTCGTCGGTGAATCCCATGTGATGGGCCTCGCCGCGCCCGCCGACCGAGAGGCTGTTGATGACCTTGCCGTAGGTCGCGGAACGGGGGTTGGCGTCGATGGTGACCAGCTTGTCGGAGCCGTCGCCGAGTCCCTCCACCCCCAGGGTCCAGACGTGGACATAGTCCTCCTGGCCCTTGATGAGATTGCTCATGTAGGGTGAATTGCAGGTTTCGTCCGCCCACGCGCCAGCCGTGAGGCAGCCGGACAGCAGACACAGAACAGCGACGATCAGCATACGGTATTCACGGCGCATAGGTGTCCCCCTGAAGTGCTGTGCCTCAGGAATGTACTCCGCAACCGCGGGCCGGCAAGCGCAAGCACAAGCGCGAGCGAAGGTACAAGCGCAGGCGCGAGCGGAGCCGGCGTCAGCTACCGGTAACCCCGATCCTCCATGACTCTCCAGTCTGGAATATGCGCGCTCATGAGAGCCTTGAACACACGCCCGTGCGTCGGCAATCGCAGGTGCAGCAGTTCGTGGACGATCACGTAATCCTGGAACCGCGGATCCAGGTCGAGCAGGTCGGTGGCCAGGGTCACGGTGCCTGCCGAGGAACACGAGCCCCACTTGCGGCGCATGACCTGCACCCGCACGACCCGCGGATTGACCTTGAGTTTCAGTGCCCAGGCTTGGGTGCGCCGGCGCAGCTCCTGCGCGGGGTACAGCGACGACTTCATTCCCCAGTCTCGGCCAGCAGCAACTTCACCAACAGATCGACGGTACGGGCGCGTTCCTCCGGGGCAAGTGCCAGCAGCGGCCGGTAAAGCGCCGCGCGCAGGCGCCGCTGTTCGTCGTCATTCACCCTGGCGTTCGGGAATCGGACCAGCAGGTCCTCAGCATCCCTCGCCAGCTTCATCGTGTCCAGCCCAGCCGCCTTGATCGCAGGATCTTCGCGCAGCACCCAGTGGACGCTGAAAGCTCGCGCAGAGAGGCCGCTGTCGCGCGCCGCCTTCATCGCGGCTTCTTTCTCCGCCGCCAGCCCCGCCAGTTGATCCATCGCGGCCAGGCCCGTCGTAGTACGATCCTCCAGGTCCTTCAGGATGCGCTCGGCACGCTCCTTCAGAGGCTGCAACACCGCCGCGGAGGCGGCGTCATTCTCGATCTCCTGCTGCAATCCGCGCACGAGGTTGAATACCTTGCCTTCGTCCGGACCCTTCTCGCCACGCAGGGATTGCAATGTTGCGACGTCGAACGTCACGCTGCGGGTGAGGCGCCCCAGGCCATGCTGCTCGGCGCCTTCCTCGATCAGGCGCGCCGTCTTGTAGGCCAGATCGGCGATGAAGCCGGTCTTTTCCGCATAGGCATTGCGTACGGCTGCGTACAGCACGCTTAGTTGCTTATAGGTGACAATGTGATCGCGCAGCTCGGGCGAGGGTGAGAGGATTTCCCACAAGGCCTCGATTTCCCGGTATGACTCGAAGAACTTCTTGCGCACCTCCGGTGCGAGAAAACGTCCGAACACTACTTTCTCAAGCTGTTCGTCCTGAGCGCCGCCACCATCGGTTTCCAGATACTCCTTGCTGGCCTCGGCAATGCGTTGCAGGAAGTCCCGCAGGAGCACGTCCAGATCTTCGAGCACGCCGCTCACGTCGCTGGAATCGAATTGCAGCGCCTTTTTCAGTTCCCGCAACACGCCGACAAAATCCACGACCAGGCCCACGCGCTTCCGTGCACCGTTCGCATCCACATAAGGCCGGTTCACGCGTGCGATGGATTGCAGCAGCACGTGATCGCGCATCGGCTTGTCGAGGTAGAGGCAATACAGCGGGGGTGCGTCGTAGCCGGTGAGCAGCTTGTCGGTGACGATGAGGATCTTCGGATCCTCCGCCGGCTTCTTGAACATCAGCCGGGCCTGTTCCTCGGCTTCGTCGGAAAGCTGGAGTTTAGCGACCAGGGGTCGATCCACCACGTCCGCCGCATTCTGCGTATAGACCGGTGCTGTCCATTCGGGCGGCAGCCACTTGTCCAGAACCTGCTTGTATCTGGCGCAGGCTTCACGGTTCACGGCTACCAGGAAGGCCTTGTACCCTAAGGGGAGCACGTTCTCCCTGAAGTGCCGCGCGATGAAGGCGGCCACCTTGTCGATGCGGTCGTCCGCGGTCAGGAAGGTGCGCAGGCCCACGGCGCGGTCCAGAACCTTGTTCAGTTCCTCCACGTCGGTGACGCCTTCGCTCCCGGCCAGTGCGAAGAACTCCTTGTCGAGCCGCTCGGCCGGCACGGTCATCTCGCTGGGGGCCATCGCGTGCTTGATCGGCAGCGTGGTCTCGTCAGCGATACTCTCGGCAATCGAATACTTGTCCAGGTAGCCGTGTTCGTCCTGCGTCCCGAAGATCTTGAACGTGCCTTCGCCCTGGGCGCTGCGCGCAATGGGCGTGCCGGTAAAGCCGAGGATAGTGGCCCGTGGCACAGCGGCCATCAGGTAGGTTCCCAGGTCCTTGGCCACCGAGCGGTGCGCCTCGTCGATGAACACGTAGACGTTGTCGCGCAGGGAGCTGTCCTTACGGATGGCCTCGAACTTGTGGATCATCGAAATGATCAGACCCCGGAAGTCCGCGTCCAGGAGGGCTTGCAGCTCGGCCTTGTTGGCCGCGCGCCGCACTGCGATGTCCTGCTGCTGCATCTCACCCAGCAGGCGCTCCACCCAGCCCTTCAGCTGGCCCTCCAGTTCCGTGCGGTCCACCACCAGGATGACTGTCGCGTTGGCGAAGCGCGCCTTGTCCGTAAGGATCAGCCGCGCGGCGGTCAGCAGCGTGAAGGTCTTGCCGGAACCCTGGGTGTGCCAGATCAACCCGCGCGACTTGGCGGGGTCGGCACAGCGGGCAAGGATGGCGTCGATGGCGCGGCGCTGGTGCTCGCGCAACACCGACTTGCGCGTCTCACCATCCTGCACATAAAAGAGTACCCAGTGCTGCAGGGTGCGCAGGAATTCGGTCGGCTCAAAGAAGGATTGCACTGCGAAGCGGTAGGTCTCCTCCGGCGCCTGCTTCCAACGCGCCATGTCACGCCGGTTGGCATTCCAGGTCACGCCGTACCAGTAGTCCAGCAGGTGGGTGACGTTGAACAACTGCGCCGTGGCCAGCAGCTCGGGCGTCTCCAGTTCGTAGCGGCGCAGCTGCTTGACCGCCCGTTCCAGCGCGCCGCCGTCCTTCGGGTTCTTGTGCTCGACAATGGCCACCGGCACGCCGTTGACCAGGAACATGACGTCGGCGCGATTGCCCTTGCGGGTCGGGGGCTTGATCTTCCACTCCCAGGTCACCTCGAACGTGTTCTGCGACGGGTGGTCGAAGTCGATCAGCGTCACGGCACGGTGGCGCTTCTCGGTCTCGTCATACCACTGGCGCTCGCCCCGCAGCCAGGCCAGCAGTTCACGGTTGCCGTCGATATTGGCGGGGAGGGCGTCGAGGGTTTCCACGACCGAACGCGCCGCCTCGCTGCGCATCCAGGGATTGAACGCCAGAATCTTCCGCTCCAGCACTCCGCGGAACATGCGGGCCGATTCGTCGCCGCGACGATAGAGGGCTTCGTCGGGCGCGAGCGGCGTCCAGCCCACCTCGGCGGCGTGGTTCACCATCGGGAACTGCACGGAGCCGGCTTCGCTGATTTTCAGCGTGCTCATTGCCCGACCCCTGTGGCGGATCGGGGCTCTGGCGTCGCTGAAAGAGAAAAGCCCTTGGGTTCGGCAGTTCCCGGTTTATCGAGGGAAGGCGTACTGCCAAGGGCGGATGAAGACGGCATCATAAGCGATGTTTGGTGCTTTTGTCGCCCAGCCCTGGCACCTGCTTCGGCAGCTTCTTTTCGTCGGACCTCAAGCGCCGTTCGAGCTTCTTGACGTCCTCGGCGGCGGGCAGGCTTTCCGGAACGATGTTGCGTTCGGTAAGCAGCTTGCGTACGTCGCGGTTGTTCTTGACGTGCTCCTGGGTGATGCCGGTTTCGCCCTGCAAGTCCTGCTGCTTGACCTGCGTATTGGTGATCTCGTTGGCGAAGTCCTTCGCCTTGATCGTGATGGTGGGCAGGAAGTCCGCCAGCGGACGGCCCTCGGGGACGGCCAGCCGGTCCTTCATGTCCTGTGTCGTCATCCCGCCAAACAGGGCCGCGTCGCCCTTGCTCAGGATGCGACCGAAACCCTGGCTGTCGATGCCGCGCTCGTAGAGCACGCCGGACAGCTCCTTCTGCGAGAGGGTCAGCTTCTCACGCGCCTGCAGCCGCTCCCATTCCGCGATGCGCGTCTCGATCAACTCCTGCTTGCGCGTCTGCACCGCAAAGTAGGTCATGGCGAAGGCTATGGCATCCTTGCGCGGATCGCCGTTCTGGGCGATCAGGTAGCAGGCGTAGCGGGTGAGCGCCAGGTCGGCGATTTCCCTGTGCGCCCCCTTGGCCAGGCCGATCATTTTGCTGACGTCCGCAAAATGATCCGGCACTGCCTGCCCAGCTTTCCCGCAGGCGATCTTCGCGCGGTCGATGACAACCTCGAAGTTGCGCCACTGCGTGTATCCCAGTAGCTCCTGGAGCTCGCGGGCCAGCCAGAAATCCACGCCGTCGCGCTCGTGCGCGCAATCCTCGAAGCTCTTGTGCAGCTTCTGGATCAGTTCCTTCTTCATGCTGAGGCTCCTCCGGCACGCGGTTGAAAATCGCCCTTGGGTTCGGCGGTTCCCGGATTCATGAGGGAAGTCGTACCGCCAAGCGCGGATAGATCGAGATCGCCGACGCGGATTTCGCCAGTCATCAGCTTGTGCAGCAGGGATTTGAACAGATCTTCCAGGACTGCGCGCTTTTGCCGATGTACGGCGATTTTGCGGTCGAGGGCGTCAAGGATGGCCGCAATCTCCTTTTGCTCATCGTGATTCGTCGATGTAAACAGGATGAGCTTCTCGAACGCACCCTTGCTCAGAATCGGAACCGGACTGGGCGAAGCTGCAGTGCGCACAACGCCAGAGTGATAAGTGAGCAGGTGCGAAAGGTAGCTCAGATCAAAGCGAGCGCCTGGAACGATTGCGTTGATTTGCTGATTTGTGGCGCAGGCTGCAGCTGTGGTACGCCCTACCTTGCCGATGGTTGAGCCAATGCACACCACGCACGTTGTGCCCGCGGGAATTGCGCGTGCAGCCGCGAGGCCGGAGTCCGTAATGAACTTCTCCGTCGAAGAAATGGGGGCTCCGTGTTCGATGTCCCCCGGCGAAATGAAAGGTATGTTTCCGCCGTCGTAGTAGGTGCGCTCCTTCGTAGGGGGCGTAGTGCCAGTGATAACCTCGCCCAAGTCCGCGATGGATACTTCCGCCCAGCTCTCCGGCATCAGTCCGATCTCAGTTTCCGTCTGTGCCTCGCCGCGCAGGCCGCGCGTGAACAGCTCGCGCATGGCGGCGCGTTTGAGTTCTTGCAGATTGTCGAGCAGCGCCGTCTGCTGTTGCAGCACCGATTCGGATTTTCGGAGAACACTGGCAACTGCCTTCTGCTCGTTTGCGTCGGCCGGATAGGACAGTTCCTGTTCTTTCAGGACCGTGAAATGCCGATTGTAGCCGCGCGCAGGCAGATCGATAGCGCGGCAGGCGTAGAAGAAGAACAGCGGATCGATGTTTGGCTTGGGCCGTAGCAGTTGTGTTCCGTCCGCACCCCGTGCAAACGGTTTATCCAGAAACTTGAAGGCTCGCGTGTGGTCGCCAAATACAACCAGGGGTAGCGGCGCGTCGATGACAGCGCTTGCGTCATCCGTCCAGCCTGCGACGTGTTCCTGCCCCTGGTCAATGACCGGGAAACGACCGGACGGCTTGTAGTCACGCGCCTGCACCTTGCTCCTGCCCGCAGTGGGAACCGGAACAAGGCAATCGGCGACAGAGGCGGTAGCCCATGCCTCGCTCATTGCGCTTCCCCGACGTTGGATAGCGGGCGCAACAGCCTCAGCAAGTCACCTGTCAAGCCGACGTCTTGCGTGTTGAGTTGTTCGAGTTGCTGCATCAGTGCGGGAATTGAAACGACTTCTTCGCTGCCGTTCTGTCCGACCCACCGGCTCGGACTCAGGTTGTAATCTGCCTCTTGCGCCTGTTGCGTCGTAACGACTGCAACTTCACCCTCCACCGCCTCGCCCTTGAGATAGACCGCCGCCAGCGACTTGATGTCCTCCTCCGGCAAATAGTTCTTCGGCCGGCCCTTGCGGAAATGCCGGCTGGCGTTGAGCAAGGTGATTGTGCCCTTGCGCGCCGCCGGCTTGCGCTTGTTCAGCACCACGATCACACCGGCTGCCGTGGTGTTGTAGAACAGGTTTTCGGGCAGCAGGATGACGCCGTCGATCAGGTCGCGGTCGACAAACCACTTGCGAATGTTGCGTTCCCGGTCCTCGTTTTTGCTGCCGGAGCCACGTGTGACCGCGCCGGTGTCCAGCACCACCGCGGCCCGGCCGCCTTCGCCCAGGCACACCAGCGTGTGCTGCAACCAGGCCCAGTCGCCCTTACCGCTGGTGATGCCCCCGGCGGTACGGAAGCGGTCGAAGGGGTCGTTGCTGAAAATGTCAGGAGCAAAAGGCTGGTTCCACATCGGGTTGGCGACCACGATGTCGTGCTGCCGTATCTTGCCGGCGGCGTCGCGGAACTTGGGGTTGATCATCGTGTCGCCGCGCGCCAGCTCCACGCTCATGTCGTGAATGATGGCGTTCATCTGCGCCACGGCGTAGCTCTCGGCCTGCAATTCCTGGCCGGAGAGGCGCAGTGGCACGCGGCTGGTAGGGTCGAGTTCGCGTGCGATGATCTGCAGCTTGATGAGCAGGCCCGCGGAGCCGCAGGCATAGTCGTGGCAGATTTCACCGGGGCGGGGACGCAGGATATGCGCCATCAGGAAGCCGACCTCCGTCGGCGTGAAGAACTCGCCCGCGCTCTGGCCGGAGCCTTCCGCGAACTTGCGCAGCAGGTATTCGTAGGCGCGTCCCAGAAAGTCCGGTTGCACGTCTGCCAGCCCGAGCCGGTAACGCGGGTCGGAGAACGTTTCGACCACGCCGCGCAACTTGGCGGGATTGATGTCGCGCTCGCCGTTGCGCTCGGCGGCGAAATCCACCACGTCGATGACGCCCGAGAGCGAGGGGTTCTGCTTGACCACGGCACGCACCGCCCGGGTCAGGTGCTCGCCGATGTCGCGCGGGGCGGTGGGGCGGCCGCGTTCGTCCGGCGGCCACTCGAGAGTTTCGCGGCCACTGATGATGGCCCAGCGCGCTTCGGGCGGCAGATAGAAGCGCAGCAGGGAGTGGTCGGATTCAGCGATTTCCAGTGCGGTCCTGCGGTCGCCGTATTCCTCCACCAGCCGTGCGATCTCGTCGTCGAAGACGTCCGAGAGTCGCTTGAGGAACAGCAGTGGCAGCAAGTAGTCCTTGAATTTCGCGGCGTCCTTTTCGCCCCGGATGGAGCAGGCGGCATCCCAGAGCATCTGCTCCATCGGTTTGGTGGTGGGGGTTGCCGCTCCAATGGCACGTCGCCGGGAGCGTCGTGGCGGGGCGCTGGTCGCGTCCTCGACGCCTGGTTCAACGCCCGCCTCCAGTGCCAGAGCAGCGATGGCCTCGGCTTGGGTGCGCTGGGGTTTGCTGGTCCCGCCCTCCCAGCGATTGATCGTGGCGAAGGACACGCCGAGGCGTTCGGCAAGCTGTTCCTGGGTCAGACCAAGCTTGGCGCGAATGCCAAGCAGGGTGGCCCGCAGATCGACAAGTATATTTGGCATGTTTACGATATTTGCTATATCGCATATTCGTGTCAAGTACAGAGTTTACATAAACTCTGCCCAGAGCCGTACCTGAACGTCGGCGTTTTCTTGCATGTGATTCTTGACCCATTTCAGGGCAGTTTTCTTGAAACCCCGATAACCCATAATTATTATTGGATATGAGTGACGTGGTCGATGTCGAAGCGTGGCGATGGGGAACGCCGCAAAGCCTGACGGCGCAGCAGGCGATCGACCTGGTTCGCCATCTTGCGACCGAAGGCTGCTACAGGTTCACCGAGCACGCTCTGGACCGGATGTACGAGCGGCACATTGTTGCATCTCAAGTAGTATCCGTTCTGAAGCGCGGCGACTTGATTTCTGGGCCAGACCGCAATGCGCAAGGAAATTGGGAACTTCAACTCTCGGACATGGCCGCCGGCGAGCGGGTCACCGCTTCGGTAGCCATCGACTCAGAAGGAATCAGGCAGATCGTGTTGGTTGTTGTGGTCATAACCGTATTTTAGGAGGAAGCGCCATGTTGCATTACAAGGGCTGCGGCCTCGACAACGTGTATCTCACCAATGGGTACGAGCGCCGTAAGACGAATGGCGGCCACGACATCCTGCATATCGAGGATATCGAAGGGCTGCATCGGACAATTGCTCTGACGATTGCCGTGAATCCGGCTGCGATCAAGGATCAGGAATTCAGGTTCCTGCGCAAATGGCTCGATATGTCGCAGCGGTCAATTGCGGAAATCCTGGGTGTGCAGGAGCAGACGGTATCGCTGTGGGAGCGCGGGGAGCAGGATGTGCCGCAATATGCCGCGCTCTTCGTCTGTACAATGGTGCGCGAGTACATTTCCGGGAAGGCCGCCATGCAGGCCATCGTCGATCGCCTGCGCGATGTGGATCGCGCCATTGGCAAGGCCGACCTGCTCGTGGAGTTGAACAGCCAGGGCGCCTGGATGCAGAAAGCGGCCTGATCCCCACGCGCTGCGGGTACTGCGGAGGCAGCGGTGGTTTCCGTTCAGCGCGCGTCTGCGGGTGCCGGAATCACCGCCGTGGCCTCGATCTCGACTTTCGCCTCGGCCTCCACCAGCGCCACCACCTGCACCACGCTCATGACCGGGAAGTGCTTGCCCATGACGGCGCGGTAGGCCGTACCGATGGCCTTCAGGTTGGAGACGTACTCCTCGCGACTGGTGACGAACCAGGTCAGGCGCACGATGTGCCCGGCGCCCGCACCGGCCTGGGCCAGCACCGCGAGGATGTTGGTGAGCGCCTGGCCCACCTGGTCGGCCATCCGGGTGCTGGCGAAGCGACCCTGCGCATCCCAGCCGATCTGGCCGCCGACGAAGACCTGCGTTCCCGTTGCCGCCATGCCGTTGCTGTAGCCGCGCGGACGCGGCCAGTCCGGCGGCTGGAGAATCCTGATGTGGGGTGCAGTGGGTGCGGTCACGCGGGCTGCCCCTCGCCACGGCGGCCGGCGCCACCACCACTTCGGTCAGTGCCCAGCAGTTCGCGCGCGATGATCATCTTCTGCACCTCGGTGGCTCCTTCATAGATGCGCAGCGCGCGGATGTCGCGGTACAGCTGCTCGGGCACCTCGCCGACGATCACGCCGCGGCCGCCGAACAACTGCACGGCGCGATCGATGACCCGCTGCGCGCTCTCGGTCGCGGCCATCTTGGCCATGGCCACCTCCGCGGTCGCGGCGCTGCCGCGGTCGCGCAACCAGGCGGCGCGGTAGCTGAGCAGGCGCGCAGCGTCGATCTCGCATGCCATGTCGGCGAGCGCCGCCTGGGTGAGCTGCAGGTCCGCCAGCGTGCGGCCGAACATGTGCCGCGTGAGCGCGTGCTCGCGCGCCACATCGAGCGCGCGCTGCGCGAAGCCGAGCGCCGCGCCCGCGACCGAGGTGCGGAACACATCCAGCGTGCGCATGGCCAGCTTGAAGCCCGCGCCTTCCTCACCCAGCAGTTGCGTCGCCGGGATGCGGCAGGCGTCGAAGGCCAGGCTACCCAACGGGTGCGGGGAGATGACTTCAGGGCGCCGCGGGACCGAGAAGCCGGCCGTGCCGGCCTCGACGATGAAGGCACTGATGCCGCGCGCACTGACCGTACCGTCGCTGCGCCGCTGCGGTGGGCTGGTGCGCGCGAATACACAATAGAAGTCGGCGATGCCGCCGTTGGATATCCAGGTCTTGCGCCCGTCGAGGACATAGCTGTCAGCCTCGCGCCTGGCGCGGCACTCGATGGCGGCCGCATCCGAGCCGGCCTGCGGTTCCGACAGGGCGAAGGCCGCAATCGCGTCCCCGGCAGCCACGCGTGGCAGGTAGTGGCGGCGCTGTGCCGCAGATCCGGCGAGCGAAATCGCACCGCTCCCCAGGCCCTGCATGGCGAACGCGAAGTCCGCAAGCCCGTCGTACCAGGCCAGCGTCTCGCGAATCAGGGTCAGCGAGCGCACATCAGGGGGCGCGCCGTCCAGGCCGACACTGTGCCGCGTCCAGCCCGCCTGGCCCAGGCTGCGCACCAGGGCGCGGCAGGCGGCATCGACGCCGTCACGGTCGTGTGAACGTGGCTGTCCCAGGTGCTCACGCGCCCAGTCATCCAGTTGCGCGGCGAGCTGCCGGTGCGCCGGGTCGAAGAAGGGCCAGTCAAGGAAACTGCGGCTACGCACGCGCTTCAGTTCCCTTCGAACTGCGGCTTGCTTCTGGCCACGAAGGCTTCGTAGGCCCGCGTGAAGTCGCGGGTCTGCATGCACTGCGCCTGGGCCTCCGCTTCCGCATCGATGGCGACCTCCACCGGCATGTCCCACTCGAGCTGCAGCATGCGCTTGGTCATGGCATGCCCCTGCGTGGGGCCCGCGGCGATCTGGCCGGCGAGCTGCAGCGCCTCGCCCGCCAGCTGCTGCGCCTCGATGAGGCGATTGAAGAAGCCCCACTGCAGGCCTTCGTGCGCCGTCATCGCGCGCCCGGTGTACAGCAGCTCCGCGGCGCGGCCGTGGCCGATCAGGCGCGGCAGAATGGCGCAGGCCCCCATGTCGCAGCCCGCCAGGCCCACGCGCGTGAACAGGAACGCAGTCATGGCGGCCGGCGTGCCGAGACGGAAGTCCGAGGCCATGGCCAGGATTGCGCCGGCGCCCGCTGCCACGCCGTCGACGGCAGCGACGATGGGCTGCGGGCAGCGGCGCATGGCCTTCACCAGGTCGCCGGTCATGCGCGTGAACTCCAGCAGACCGGCCGCGTTCATGCGCGTCAGCGGCCCGATGATCTCGTGCACATCGCCGCCGGAGCAGAAATTCCCGCCGGCGCCCGTGAGCACGATGCAGCGCACGGTGTCCACGGTGGCCAGGGTGCGGAACAGGTCGCGCAGTTCCGCGTAGGACTCGAAGGTCAGGGGATTCTTGCGTTCCGGGCGGTTCAGCGTGATGACGCCCACGCGCCCCTCCTGGCGCCACAGGAAGTGTTGCGGCCGTGGCGCGAATGACGTGCTGCCGATGGTGCTCACTGGCGCTCCCGTTCGCCGGCAGCCGTGGGGGGCGCCGCCGACTGGATACGGCCCTTGAGTTCCCCCAGCAGCTCGGCGAGTTGCTGTTTCTGCCTGTGGGTGAGGCCCTCGAACAGCGCGATCACCCACTCCTCGTGTTCGCTCGCCATGCGGCGGAACTGCCGCTGACCCTCGGCGGTCAGCCTGACGCGGAATACGCGCCGGTCACTGCTGTCGACCTCGCGTACCACCAGCTTCTCCTTTTCCAGGCCGTCGGTGATGCCGGTTACGTTGCCGCCGGTGACCATCAGGCGTTGCGACAGCTCGCTCATCTTCAACCCCGCCGGTGCGCGCTCCAGCTGCGCCATCAGGTCGAAGCGCGGCAGCGTCGTGGCAAAACGCGCCTGCAGGTTCTGACGCACGATCCCCTCGATGCGGTTGGTACAGGCGAGCATGCGCAGCCACAGCCGCAGCGACAGGTGATGATCGTCGTGCAGGCGGGTCTCGGCATCGACTGCCGCGGTCACGGCGCGCAGGGTGGAGTTCTTGCGCGCCATATTCAGGTGACCTCGCCGCCGGAGATGACGATGCTCTGGCCGTTCACGCTGCTGGCGCCGGGTTGCAGCAGCCACATGACCGCGCTTGCCACCTCCTCACTGGTGATCAGGCGTCCCTGCGGGTTGGTGGCGGTGAGCGCCGCCAGGGCTTCCTGTTCGCTGCGGCCGGTCTTGGCGCGGATGTTGGCGATGCTGTCACGCACGATGTCGGTGTCGACGTAGCCCGGGCAGACGGCGTTGACCGTGATGTTGCGGCGCGCGTACTCCAGCGCCAGCGAGCGGGTAAGCCCGATCACCGCGTGCTTGGAGGCGACGTAGGCGGACAGATACGCCCCGCCGCGCAGGCCGGCGATGCTGGCGATGTTGACGATACGGCCAAAGCCGGCCTGCAGCATGTCGGGCACTGCGGCGCGGCTGCACAGGTACGTGCCGGTGAGGTTGACGGCCATGATGCGGTTCCACAGCGCCGTATCGGTATCGGTGAACTTGGCGCTCGCCGCCTGGCCGGCATTGTTGATCAGTATCTGCACCGGGCCGAAGTGGCGGCGTGCGCTGCCGAAGGCGGCCTCGACCGCGGCCGCATCGCTCACGTCGGCGGCGATGGCGAGGGCGCGCGGCTCGCCCCCGAGCTGCGCGGCCATGGCTTGCAGCGTGGCGGGCGTGCGGCCCAGCAGCGACACCCGCGCGCCGGCGGCGCCGAGGGCCGCCGCAACCGCTGCGCCGATGCCGCGGCCCGCGCCGGTGACCAGGGCGTGCACGTTGGTCAGTGCGGTCATTGATGTTCCTCTCAGGCAGGCCCGGGGGCGGCCGCGCGCTGCTGGTTGCGTTCCAGCTGGCTCTTGCCGGACAGGTAGGGCGCCGGCCACCACTGTTGCAGGTAGCCCTGGCGCGCCGCCGCATCCAGTGTCCAGGCCGGGTTGGCCAGATGCGGGCGCGCAATGGCGCACAGGTCAGCCCGGCCGCTGGCGATGATGGAGTTTACGTGGTCCGGTTCGTAGATGTTGCCGACCGCAATGGTGGCGATGCCGGTCTCGTTGCGGACGCGGTCGGCGAAGGGCGTCTGCCACATGCGGCCGTACACTGGTTTCTGCCACGGGACGGTCTGCCCGGTGGAGACGTCGATCAGGTCGGCCCCGGCGACATGCAGGGCCGTGGCGATCGCCAGCGCGTCCTCGTCAGACAGCCCGCCCGCGGCCCAGTCGGTCGCCGACACGCGCACCGACAGCGGCAACTCCGCGGGCCAGACGGCGCGCACGGCCTGCAGCACCTCCAGCGGGAAACGCAGGCGGTTGGTGACACTGCCCCCGTACTCGTCGCCGCGACGGTTGGTCAGGGGTGACAGGAAGGAGGCCAGCAGGTAGCCGTGCGCCATGTGCAACTCCAGCATGTCGAAGCCGGCCACGACGCCCAGGCGCGCGCTGTGCACGAACTGCCCGCGCACCTGGTCCATGTCGGCGCGGGTCATCTCGCGCGGGGTCTGGCTGATGCCTTCCAGGTAGGGAAGCGGCGAGGGCGCGAGCAACGGCCAGTTGCCCTGCGGCAGCGGGTGATCCGACTCCTCCCACCCCAGCTGGGTGGAGCCCTTGCGCCCCGAATGGCCGATCTGCAGGCACAGCTTCGCGCGGGAGTGGCTGTGGACGAACTGCACGATGCGCCGCCAGGCATCGCGCTGGGCTTCGTTCCACAGGCCGGTGCACCCCGGGGTGATGCGACCTTCGGGCGAGACGCAGGTCATCTCCGTGTACACCAGGCCCGCGCCCCCCAGCGCACGATGACCGTAGTGCACCAGGTGCCAGTCGTCCGGCAGGCCGTCGCTGGCGCTGTACTGGGCCATGGGCGAGACCACCACGCGGTTTTCCAGCTGCAGGGACTTCAGCGTCAGTGGCAGGAACATCGGTGGGCGCGCCGCGGCGACGCCGGCCCTGGCAGCCAGCCAGCGTTCATATCCGGCGACGAAGGCGGGGTCGCGCAGCTTCAGGTTCTCGTGTCCGATGCGCTGGCTGCCGGTGAGCAGGCTGTAGGCGAACTGCGGCGGCGGCAGGTGGGCGTAGCGCGCGACGTTTTCGAACCATTCCATGCGGTTGCGCGCCGCGCTCTGCAGCTTCAGCACCTCCAGGTTGCGCTCGGCGTGATAGCCCTCGAGCGCGGCCTGCAGGTCGCCACCGCCGGCCACCTGCCGGGTGAGCGCAATGGCGTCCTCCATCGCCAGCTTGGTGCCGGAGCCGATCGAGAAGTGCGCGGTGTGGGCGGCGTCGCCAATCAGCACCACGCGCCCGTGGTGCCAGCGCTGACATGACACGCGGCTGAAATTCAACCAGGCGGAGCCGCGCAGATGATTGGCGTTGCTCTGCAGCGCGTGTCCGTCCAGGTAGCGCGCGAACAGCCGCTGGCAGAAATCGATGGACTGCGCGGTGTTGCAGGAGTCCAGGCCGTGAGCCTTCCAGGTCTCCTCGCGGGTCTCGACGATGACCGTCGCCAGGTCGGGACTGAACTGATAGGCATGGATCTGGAACCAGCCATGCTCGGTCTGCTCGAAGGCGAAGGTGAAGGCGGCGAATTTCTGCGTGGTCCCGAGCCAGATGTAGCGGCACTTGCGTACGTCGATGTCCGGCTGGAAGCTGTCGGCGAAGCGGCCGCGGGTGCGGCTGTTGACGCCGTCGGCCGCCACGATCAGGTCGGCGTCGGCGAACTCTTCGCAGTCCTGCACCTCGTGCTGGAAGCTCTGCTGCACGCCGAGTTCCCGCGCCCGCTCCTGCAGTATCGCCAGCAGGCGCTTGCGCGCGATGCCGGCAAAGCCGTGCCCGCCGCTGACGAAGCGCTCGCCGCGGAAGTGGATGGCGATATCGTCCCAGTGGTGGAAGCCGCCGGTGATGGCCGCATGGGTGGGGGCGTCGGCGGCGGCGAAATTCGCCATGGTGGCGTCCGAGAACACCACGCCCCAGCCGAAGGTATCGTCGGGGCGGTTGCGCTCGTGGATCTCCACCCGCGCAGCCGGCAGAGCCTTGCGCAGCAGGATGCCCGCGTAAAGACCCGCAGGTCCGCCGCCCAGACATACGATGCGCTTCATGCCGTCCCTTTTCGTTGTATGGTGGCCCACCGGCGCTGCGCTGTATGGTGGCGCCGCAGTGTGTTATATTCGGAATTACTTCAGATGTCAATCAATCCAGGAGCACCGATGCCGACTTCCCCCCAGTCTTCCGGTCAAGCCACCGACGGTGCCCTGGGACAACTGGTCGCGGGCCTGATGGCCGGGCGCATCCGCGTCGTCGACCTGACGGTGCCGCTGGAGCCGGCGACGGCGACGATCCAGCTGCCGCCGCAGTTTGCGCCTTCCAGGCCGTTCTCGCTGGAGGAGATTTCGCGCTACGACCAGCGCGGGCCAGCCTGGTACTGGAACAACATCATGTGCGGCGAGCACACCGGCACGCACTTCGATGCCCCCATCCACTGGGTCACCGGCAAGGATTACCCGAACAACGCCACGCATAATATTCCGGTGGAGCGCTTCATCGGTGCGGCGTGCGTCATCGACGTCGCGGCGCAGGCGCGCGCCAACGTGGATTTCCTGCTGACGCGCGAGGTGGTGGAGGCCTGGGAGGCCCGCCACGGGCGCATTCCGGCCCATGCCTGGGTGCTGATCCGCACCGACTGGTCGCGCCGCAGCAGCGCGAAGGACTTCCTCAATATCGGCGCCGACGGTCCGCACACCCCGGGTTTCCACCCGCAGTGCGTGCCGTTCCTGGCGAAGGAACGGGACATCCTCGGCGTCGGCGTGGAAACGGTGGGCACGGACGCCGGCCAGGCGGCCACCTTCGAGCCCATGTTCCCCTGCCACACCATCATGCACGGCTCCAACCGCTTCGGGCTGGCGAGCCTCACCAACCTGGACCAGCTGCCGCCCACCGGCGCCGTGGTCATCGCGCCGCCCCTGAAAATCGTCAACGGTTCAGGCAGCCCGCTGCGGGTGCTGGCGCTGGTGCCCGCCTGAGACGACCATGGCTGAGCGCTCCTTCAAGAAGGAAGTCGAGCAGCTGCGCCTCGGGGCCGGTGAGGAGTTCCACGGCGAGGGCATTCTTGCGGTCACCAAGGCGCTGCTGCAGTCGGGAGTCGCTTACGTGGCCGGCTACCAGGGCGCACCAATCTCGCACCTGATGGATGTGCTCGGCGACGCCGAGGAGATCCTCACGGAGCTGGGGGTGTACTTCGAGCCGAGCGCCTCGGAGGCGACCGCGGCGGCGACCCTGGCCGCCTCCATCAACTACCCGCTGCGTGGTGCGGTGACCTGGAAGTCCACCGTCGGCACCAACGTCGCCTCGGATGCCCTGGCCAATCTCGCCTCCGCCGGTGTCAGGGGCGGCGCGCTGATCATCCTGGGTGAGGACTATGGCGAGGGCGCCAGCATCATGCAGGAGCGCACCCACGCCTTTGCGATGAAGTCGCAGATGTGGCTGCTGGACCCGCGCCCGCAGCTGCCGGCGATCGTGCGCGCGGTGGAGTACGGCTTCGGGCTGTCGGAGGCCAGCAACACGCCCGTGATGCTGATGCTGCGCATCCGCGCCTGCCACGTCTACGGGCGCTTCACCGCAGCCGACAACCGCCGCCCGGCGTTTTCGGCGGCGGATGCGCTGGCCGCGCCGTCGCGCGACTACAGCCGCATCATCCTGCCGCCGTCCACCTATGCCCAGGAGCGCGAGAAGATCGAGCGGCGGCTGCCGGCGGCGCAGCAGTTCGTTGCCGCGCAGCACCTGAACGAATTCATTGCGGGCGAGGCGGCCACGCAGGGTGTGGGCATCGTGTTGCAGGGCGGGTTGTACAACAGTGTGCTGCGTGCCCTGGAGTTGCTCGGCTGTGCCGACGTGTTCGGCTCACCCAGCCTGCCGCTGTACATCCTCAACGTCACCTATCCGCTGGTGCCGCAGGAGTGGGTCGACTTCTGCCGCGGCAAGCGCGCGGTGCTGGTGGTGGAGGAGGGGCAGCCTGAGTTCATCGAGCAGGCCGCCAGCCACATCGTGCTGCGCCACGAGCTGTCCACCCGGCTCGCCGGCAAGGACGTGCTGCCGGTGCAGGGCGAGTACACGGTCGACGTCCTGCGCCGCGGCATCGGCGCGTTCCTCGAGCGCTGGGCGCCGCAACTGCTGGCCGCGTCCGCTGCCGCCGGGCGGTCGCCGGCGGCGGGGGCATCCGCGGGCGCCGCGCCCGGGCCCGCCGGCGAAGTGCCGCTGGTTCCCGCCGGCCGCCTGGCGGCGCTGGTGCCGGCCCGTCCGTCGGGCCTGTGCACCGGCTGCCCGGAGCGGCCGCTGTTCTCGGCGCTGAAACTGCTGCAGAAGGAGATCGGCGCGCTGCACATCAGCGCCGACATCGGCTGTCATTCATTCGCGACCCTGCCGCCCTTCAACATGGGCAACAGCATCATGGGCTACGGGCTGGGCGCGGCGGGTGCTTCGGCGCTGGCCACCGGCGGCGGCAAGCGCGCCGTGGCCATCATGGGCGACGGCGGGTTCTGGCACAACGGCCTGACCAGCGGCATCGGCAACGCGGTGTTCAACAAGCACGATGACCTGACCATCATCGTCGACAACGGTTATTCCGCCGCCACCGGCGGCCAGGACATTCTCTCCTCGCGCTCACCGGGTCCGCGCCGCCAGGGCAACAACCCGATTGCCAGCGCCGTGCGTGGCGTGGGCGTCAAGTGGCTGCGGCGCACGCACACCTATGACATGCAGGGCACGCTGCGCGCGGTGCGCGAGGCGCTGACAACGCGCGAGCGCGGACCGAAGGTCATCGTGGCCGAGGGCGAATGCCAGTTGAACCGCCAGCGCCGCGTGCGGCCGCAGATGCGCCAGGCCATCGAGGCCGGTGAGCGCGTGGTGCGCGAGCGCTTCGGCGTCGATGCCGACACCTGCACCGGGGACCACTCGTGCATCCGGCTCTCCGGCTGCCCCTCGCTCACTGTCCGTGATAACCCGGACCCGCTGCGCACCGACCCGGTGGCGTACGTGGACAACAGTTGTGTCGGTTGCGGTGTGTGCGGCGAGGTCGCGCACGCGGCGGTATTGTGCCCCTCGTTCTACCGGGCCGAGCTTCTCTACAACCCGGGTCGCCTGGACCGCTTCATGGCGCGGTTGCGCGCGTCGGTGATCGGTTTCCTGCAGCGCCGGCGCGAACGGCTGCGGCTGCAGCACGTGCTGTAGGCGGCCCGTGGACCCCACGACGGTGCGTCCCATCAAGCTGACCATCGCCGCCCTCGGGGGCCAGGGCGGTGGCGTGCTGGCGGACTGGCTGGTGGAAATCGCGCAGGCGGAAGGCTACCTGGTGCAGTCGACCTCCGTACCCGGCGTGGCGCAGCGCACCGGGGCCACGATCTACTACCTGGAGTTCTTCCCGCGCGCGGTGGCCCAGCAGGCGGGGCGCGAACCGGTGATGGCGCTGATGCCCGTACCGGGGGATGTGGATTGTGTGCTGGCCTCGGAACTGGCGGAGGCCGGGCGCGCCCTGCAGCGCGGCCTGATCACCCCCGGCCACACCACGCTCATCGCCTCCACGCACCGTACCTACGCCATCGGGGAACGCAGCGCGCTCGGGCGCGGCGCCGGCGATCCCGCGGAACTGGTGGAGGTGGTGCGCTCGCAGGCGAAGCGCGCCATCCTGTTCGACATGGAGGCGACCGCGGAGCGCAACCACAGCGTGATCAGTTCGGTGCTGCTGGGGGCATTGTGCGGCGCCGGGGTGCTGCCGTTCCGGCGCGCGGCCTTCGAGGAGGCGATCCGCCACAGCGGTATCGCCGTGAAAACCAACCTCGCCGCCTTCGCGGATGCCTGCGGACAGGCGCGCGCCGCGGCTGACGGCACGGCCACGCGCGGTCCCGGTGTTGCCGCTGCCGCGCACAGCGAAGCCGCGCTCCCGGAACTGCCGCGGCAGGCTTCGAACCCAGCCCTGCAGCCCCTGCTGGACCGGCTGAGCCGCCTGCCGGAGTCCCTGCAGCGCGTCGCATTGGCGGGCGTGCGCCGCATGATCGACTACCAGGACCCGGCCTACGCGCTGACCTACCTGAAGCGCCTGGAGCGCATCGTCAGCGAGGAGCCGCGGGGTTCGCACGGCGCGCTCAGCGACGCCACCGCGCGGGGACTGGCGCTATGGATGACTTTCGAGGACACCATCCGCGTGGCGGACCTGAAGACGCGCGCCAGCCGCGTGGAGCGCGTGCGCAGCGAGATCCATGCGCCGGCCGGGCAGCTGTTCGGTATCACGGAATTCATGAAACCGAGGGTGGCGGAGATCGCCGGCACCCTGCCCGCCGGGATCGGCCGCTGGATCCTGGGCTCGCCGCGCATCAGCGGCCTGCTGTCGCGCTGGACCGGCGGACGCCAGATCCGCACGCGCCACGTGGGAGGGTTCCTCCTGTTGTACTGCCTGGCGGGCCTGCGGCGCTGGCGGCGCGGCACGCTGCGCTTCCACGAGGAGGACAGGCGCATCCAGGAGTGGCTGGCGCGGATCGCGGAGCTGGCCCCGACCAACTATCCGCTCGCGGTGGAACTGGCGCGCGCGCAGCGCCTGGTGAAGGGCTACGGCGAGACGCACGAGCGCGGCTGGCGCAAGTTCAGCCTGCTGACCCAACAACTCCCGGAGCTCGCCGCACGCGCCGACGGCGCCGCGGTGATGGAACGCCTGCAGGTGGCGGCGCTCGCGGACGAGGAGGGCGAGATGCTGGCGCGCGAGCTGGCCGCGGCGCTACGGGAATAAAAAAGCTGCGCGGGCGGTCATTAACCCGATGGATGCCCGACGCAGCAGATTCGAGGCCCAGGCGCTGCCGCACCTGGACGCAGCCTACGGCCTCGCCCTGTGCCTGACACGCTCGTCGAACGACGCCGAGGACATTGCGCAGGAGGCGATGCTGCGCGCCTGGCGTGCGTTCGACGGCTTCCGTGGCGCGGACATCAAGCCCTGGCTGCTGGCCATCGTCCGCAACTGCTGGCGCACGGCCGGCGCCCGCAACCAGCGCCACGCACATGCCGAGCTGCCTGACGACGATCAGGGTGCTCCTGCTACTGAAGAGGCAGGACCCGAAGAACTCGCTGCGCAGCTCAGCCAGAGCCGCAGGCTCGATGAGGTGATGGCGCTGCTGCCGGTGGAGTACCGCGAGGTGCTGATCCTGCGCGAGGTCCAGGACCTGAGTTATCGCGAGATCGCCGACGTGGCGGGGATTCCGATCGGCACCGTCATGTCCCGCCTGGCGCGGGCGCGAGTGCTGCTGCGCGAAAGATGGCTGGCGAGGGAAACCCCATGAGCTGTGCTGAGATCCTGCGTACCCAGGCCTGGCTGGACGGCGAACTGGAAGGCCCTCCCGCCCAGGCCGCCGCCCGGCACACTGAAAGCTGCGCCGAGTGCCAGGCCTTCATCTCGTCGGTTGCCGACCTCAGCGATGCACTCAGGAAGCGGGTGGACCCGCCGCGGGCACCAGCGGGATTGCGTGAACGGGTGGTGCGCCAGATCGATGTCAGCGGCGCCGTCACACCCCTGGTGCCGCGCCGGCGGTTCTGGCAGGGAGCGGCGGCGGGATCGGCAATCACCGCGCTCGCCGCCGGTGTCTTCGCGCTGTTCGTCGCCCTGCCACAGCCGGCCGGCCGGCTGGCGCAGGCGGTCACCGACGCGCACACCCAGGCGATGATGAGCGACAGGAATATCGAGGTGGTCTCGAGCAGCCATCACACGGTCAAGCCGTGGTTTGCCGGGCGCGTGGCCGTATCCCCGCCGGTGACGGACTTCGCTCAGCAGGGCTTTACGCTGCTGGGAGGCCGGGTGGACGAGATCGATGGCGTCCGGGCGGCGGTGGTTGTCTATCGGCACGGCGCGCACCAGGTCGACCTGTATGTCTGGGAGGCCACCGGGCGGCGGCCGGGGGGCGAGGCCGTGCGTCATGGCTACGTTTCAGTGTTCTGGCGGCGCGGCGACCTGGACTTCGCGGCCGTATCCGACGTCAACGAGGATGAATTGCGGCGGTTCGTCGCGCTGGTGCGCAGCGCGCCGGAATAAATCGCGACATGGGATTGGGCCGCACCGCGGCTACTTCAGATCGTCGTCGATACCCTGGCCCGAGTCGCGGTTTGAGTTCGCAGGTTCGGAGTGGTGTTCCTTCCCGGACTTCTGTGTGCCGGGAGAGCACCCGGCGGCCTGCTGCCGTAAGTTGTCGGGCTCAGTGAAATCCCTGGCACTCAGCCCCTCGACGGGGGCTCCGAACTTTGCGAGCGCGGCAAAGACTGCCTTGCTGTTCTCGGCGTCTGCGCCAATCAGTATGTCCAGGTTCTTGGTCGCGGCACGTGGCTGCGTGTGAAGGGAAACCGCGTACCCGCCTACAACCAGGTATCTAACTCCTGCGGCGTTGAAGGCTGACAACAGTTCTTTGAAGTCTTGGTGCATGCGCGGCATGTCCCCGCATCGCAAAGAGGACTTCCAGTCTTGCCAGGACGGCGGCTGTTCCCGGGTAATCTCGCCGGTGGGGCGGGTAGCCCTTCGCACAGTCCAGCGGCGCGATGCTCATCCATCCGGACTGCGCGGGTGGCCGTGCCGCGATGATAAGCTGCCCGCTTTGCGGAGCTTAGCGCATGGACTTCAGTCTGTCGGATCGGCAACGGCTCTTCCAGGAGCGCGTGCGCGGCTTCATGCAGTCGCGGGTACGGCCGCGCGCCGCGGAGCATGCACGCGAACTGACGGGCGGCGATCGCTGGCAGCCCTCCCGGGTCATCGAGGCCCTCAAGCGCGAGGCACGCAGTGCGGGGCTGTGGAACCTGTTCATGCCTCCGCATCAGCGCGGCGACCTGGTGGACAGCAGTTTCGAGTTCAGCGGTGAACGTCTGAGCAACCTCGAGTACGCGTTGTGCGCCGAGGAGATGGGGCGCATCCACTGGGCGAGCGAGGTGTTCAACTGCTCCGCCCCCGACACAGGCAACATGGAGGTCCTGCTTCGCTACGGCACCCGGGCGCAGAAGGATCGCTGGCTGCGCCCTCTGATGGACGGCGAGATCCGCTCCGCCTTCCTGATGACCGAGCCCGACGTCGCCTCCTCTGACGCCACCAACATCCGCACCTCCATCAGCCGCGATGGAGGTGACTATGTCATCAACGGGCGCAAATGGTGGTCCTCCGGCGCCGGCGATCCGCGCTGCAAGCTGGCAATCCTGATGGGACGGACCGACCCCCAGGCGCCCCGGCACCTGCAACAGTCCATGATCCTGGTCGACCTGGCCTCTCCCGGAATCGTCATCGAGCGGCTGCTGCCGGTCTACGGCTACGACCATGCGCCGCACGGCCATGCGCAGATCAGTCTCAGGGACGTCAGGGTTCCGGCGGAGAATCTGCTGCTCGGGGAGGGCCGCGGCTTCGAGATTGCCCAGGGCCGCCTCGGGCCCGGCCGCATCCACCACTGCATGCGCACCATCGGCGCGGCGGAAGCGGCGCTGGAGGCCATGTCCCGCAGGCTGCTGACCCGCACCGCCTTCGGCCGTCGCATCGCCGAGCACTCCGTGTGGGAACAGCGCATCGCACGCGCGCGCATCGACATCGAGATGACGCGCCTGCTGTGCCTGAAGGCGGCGGACATGATGGACCGCGCCGGCAACAAGGCGGCACGCGACGAGATCGCGATGATCAAGGTGCAGGCCCCCGACATGGCGCTGCGCATCATCGACGACGCCGTGCAGGCCCACGGCGGCGCGGGAGTGTCCGGGGATTTCGATCTCGCAGCCGACTGGGCCAGGATCCGCACGTTGCGGCTGGCGGACGGGCCGGATGAGGTGCACTGCCGGGCCCTCGCCCGCGCGGAGCTGGCGCGCTACCGCGACGGCGCTGCATGAGCGACCTGGATACCGCGCGGCTGTCGCGCTGGTTGCAGCAGGCGCTGCCGGAGCTCGGTCCGGTGCAGGATCTGGAGAAGTTTCCCGGCGGGCAGTCCAACCCTACCTACCGCCTCACCACCGCGCACGGCAGATCGGTGTTGCGCCGCAAGCCCTTCGGCAAGCTGCTGCCCTCGGCACATGCCGTGGAGCGCGAGTACCGGGTGACCAGCGCCCTGCACGCCCACGGGTTTCCCGTGCCTCGGCCGCTGGCGCTGTGCGAGGACCCGCAGGTGATCGGCGCGGCTTTCTACGTGATGGAGATGGTGCAGGGGCGCAGCTTCTGGAACGGCGCGCTGCCGGAGTTGCCCGCGGCTGGGCGCCGCGCCTGTTACGAGTCGATGATCGATACCCTTGCTGCCTTGCACGGGCTGGATCATGAAGCGCTCGGTCTTGGGGATTTCGGCCGCCCGGGAAACTACTTCTCCCGCCAGGTGCAGCGCTGGACCGGGCAGTACCGTGCGGCCCAGACTGAGGATATTCCGGAGGTCGAGCAGCTCATCGGCTGGCTGCCGGGCACCATACCGGAACAGACCCGCAGCACCGTCATCCATGGCGACTACCGCATAGACAATCTGATCTACAGCGCCACCGGGCAGCGTGTCGCGGCGGTGGTGGACTGGGAGCTGGCGACTATTGGCGATCCGCTGGCGGATTTCACCTACCTGGCCATGAACTGGGTATTGCCGGCCGACGAGCGGGCGGCCCTTAACGGCCTGGACCTGCCGGCACTGGGCATTCCGACCCTGGAGCAGGCAACCGCACGCTACTGCCGGGCGACCGGCCGCGACGGTCTGCCGGACCTGCACTGGTATTTCGCCTATAACCTGTTCCGGCTGGTGTGCATCCTGCAGGGCGTGAAGAAGCGCATGCTGGACGGCAATGCCTCCAGCGGTCAGGCTTCGAAGATGGTGCAACGGATAGGGCCGCTGGCGCGGATCGCCTGGTCCGAAGCCGGCCGCGCCGGCGTGGCCGGGTAAGATACAACATCAACGAGCGGGCGCCGTCAGTGCGCGCAGCATAGCGAGAGGCAGATGATCGAGACACGCAACCATGGGGACATCCTGGAGATCGTGATGTCCAACCCCCCGGTCAACGCACTGGGGGCCGCAGTGCGCCAGGGGCTCTCGAGCGCACTCGCCGACGCCCAGGCGGACGGCACAATCAGGGCCATTGTCATCCGCGGGGCGGGGCGCATGTTTTCCGGCGGCGCGGACATCACCGAGTTCGGCAAGCCGCCGGTGTCGCCGATGCTGCCGGCGCTGGTCGACGCCATCGAGAACAGCAGCAAGCCGGTGGTGGCGGCGATCCACGGCATGGCCCTGGGCGGCGGGCTGGAGGTGACCCTGGCCAGCCATTACCGGATCGCGACGCCCACCGCGAAGCTCGGGTTGCCGGAGGTCAAGATCGGGGTGTTGCCGGGCGCCGGCGGCACACAGCGGCTGCCGCGGCTGGTCGGGGTGCGCGAGGCGCTGGCCATGATCGTCTCGGGTGACCCGGTAGCCGCCGCGCGCGGCGCGCAGATCGGCCTGGTCGACAAGCTCGCCACCGATGAGGCGGCCTTGAGCGACGAGGCGGTTGCCTGGGCGCGTACGCTCAGCACGGTGCGACGCACCCGTGAGCTGCCCGTGAAGGCCGAGGACGGCGTGTTCGAGGCATTCGCGGCGGAGAATTCGCGCAAGCTGCGCGGGCTGGACGCACCGCAGGCGTGCATCGAGGCGGTGAAGGCCGCCACCACGCTGCCATTTGCGGCCGGGTGCGCCAGGGAACGGGAGCTGTTCACGGGCCTGGTCGGCGGCACGCAGTCGCGTGCCCTGCGGCATGTCTTTTTTGCCGAACGCGCCGCGGCGCGGATCGAGGGGCTGCCGAAGGACATCGCGCTGCGCCCGATCCGCCGTGTCGGTGTGGTCGGTGCCGGCACCATGGGTGGCGGCATTTCCATGAACTTCCTGTCCACAGGTATCCCGGTGACACTGGTGGAGATGGCGGGCGAGGCGCTGCAGCGCGGCACCGGCGTCATGCGGCGCAACTACGAGGCCAGCGCCGCCAAGGGGCGCCTGACCACGGCGCAGGTGGAGAAGGCGATGGGCCTGCTCAGCCCAACACTGGATTTCGCGGCGCTGGCGGATTGCGACCTGATCATCGAGGCTGTCTACGAGAACATGGATGTAAAGAAGGAGGTGTTCGGCAGGCTCGACGGCGTGGCGCGGCCGGATGCGATACTGGCATCCAATACCTCCTACCTGAACATCGACGAGATCGCCGCGGCAACCCGGCGGCCGGCGCAGGTGCTCGGCATGCATTTCTTTTCCCCGGCGAACGTGATGAAGCTGGTCGAGGTGGTGCGCGGGGCGGCGACCGCTCCCGACGTCCTCGCCACTGCCATGGACCTGGCGCGCCGCATCGGCAAGGTGCCGGTGGTTTCAGGCGTGTGTTACGGATTCATCGGCAACCGCATGCTGCGTCCACGCCAGGACAACGCCAACGCGCTGCTGCTGGAGGGCGCCACTGTGCAGCAAGTCGACCGGGTGCATGTCGATTTCGGCATGCCGATGGGGCCGTTCCAGATGGCCGATCTCGCGGGCATCGACATCGGCTGGCACCGCGATCCGCAGCGCATCGAAACAGTGCGTGACGCGCTGTGCGCGCAGGGGCGCTGGGGTCAGAAGAAGGGCGCCGGCTTCTACGACTACGACGACAAGCGACGGCCGAGCCCTTCGCCGGCGCTGGAGCGCATCGTCGCGGAATTCCGCAGCCGCGCCGGCATCGTGCCACGCACCGTCAGCGACGAGGAAATTACCGTGCGCACGCTCTACACCATGGTGAATGAAGGTGCAAAAATCCTGGAGGAAGGAATCGCGCAGCGCGCGTCCGACGTCGACGTGGTGTGGATCTACGGCTATGCCTGGCCGCGCCACAAGGGCGGTCCGATGTTCTGGGCCGGCGAGGTCGGGCTGAACGCCGTCGTCGAGGGACTGAAGCGCTACCGCGAGCGGCTGCCGTCGGACTTCACGCTGGCGCCGCTGCTGTTGCAGCGTGCCGCGGCCGGGGCTCCACTGGATCGCTGATTCTAAAGGGGTAGTCATCATGCCACTTCGCTTCGCCGACGCCGCGCCCGAGGCGGCGAAGTTCCAGCTGACCCTGCGGCACCTGCTGGACAGTGCGCTGACCGTGTCGGGCACGCAGCAGATCGTTTATCGCGATCAGTCCAGCTACACCTATCGCGACCTGGCGGGGCGGATCGGTCGGCTGGCCTCGCTGCTGAAACAGGCCGGGGTGCAGCAGGGGGACACGGTCGCGGTGATGGACTGGGACAGCCATCGCTACCTGGAGGCGTACTTCGCGGTGCCCATGATGGGCGCGGTGTTGCTGACCGTAAACGTACGGCTGCCGCCACCGCAGGTGGCCTACACCCTGCAGCACTCGCAGGCACGGGTCGTGCTGGTGCACCGGGACTTTCTGCCGCTGCTCGAGGCGATCCGGGGCCAGCTGCCGGGCATCCGGGCCGTCATCGCGATCATGGATGGCCAGGCCGACAGCCCGCCCGCCTGGGCGCTGGGCGAGTATGAAGCGCTGTCCGCGGCGGCCTCAGCCGACTACCCGTTCGAGGACTTCGACGAGAACGCGCTGGCCACCACGTTCTACACCACGGGCACCACCGGTAATCCAAAGGGAGTGTGTTTTTCACACCGGCAGCTGATGCTGCACACTCTGGTCGCCATGGCGCCGTTCGGCTGTGGCGCGTTGGCCCGGGGCCTGGGCCACGGCGACGTCTACATGCCGCTCACGCCGATGTTCCACGCCCACGCCTGGGGCATGCCGTATATCGCGACCCTGCTCGGCCTGAAGCAGATCTATCCCGGCCGCTACGAACCGGCAATGATCTGCCGCCTGCGCACGCAGCACCAGGTCACCTATTCGCACTGCGTGCCGACCATCCTGCAGATGGTGCTGCAGGAGGCCCAGGCCAGCGGCACCGACCTGCGCGCCTGGAGGATGACCATAGGCGGGTCCGCACTCACGAAGGCGCTGTGCGCGCAGGCGCGGCAGCACGGCATGGAGGTGGCCTCCGGTTACGGCATGTCCGAGGCGGCGCCCCTGGTCGCGGTCGCACGCCGCGAGGGGAACGAAGCCGATGAAGCCGCGATCGTCGATGCAATGACGGTCTCGGGAGTGTCGGTGCCGCTGGTCAGCATGCGCATCGTCGACGAGGCAATGCGCGACGTAGCGCACGATGGCAATACACGCGGCGAACTGGTGCTGCGCGCACCGTGGCTGACGCCCTGTTACACCGGCGACACCGAAGCCTCCGCGGCTTTGTGGCGCGGCGGCTGGCTGCACACCCAGGACGTCGCGACGCTGGACGCCCAGGGACGCCTGCGGATCCGCGACCGCCTCAAGGACGTGATCAAGTCAGGCGGGGAATGGATCGACTCCATCCAGCTCGAGGATCTGGTGGCCGGCGCCGAGGGTGTGGCAGAGGTCAGCGTCGTGGCGGTGCCCGATGCGCAGTGGGGCGAGCGCCCGCTGGCGGTAGTGGTGCCACGCGCCGGCACGGTGCCAGGTCTCGCGGCGCTCAACGCCCCCGTGGAGCAGGCCATAGCGCAGGGCCGGATCACACGCTACGCGCGGCTGGAACGCTTCGAGATCGTCGAACAGCTGCCGCGCACCAGTGTAGGCAAGATCGACAAGAAGGCATTGCGCGCGCACTTCGCATCTGGCGCGCAGGCGCAGGGCGCCGGGGGGACTGGCGTGTCGCCGGGAGCGAAGAACTGATGGATCTGAACTTCACCGCCGCAGAGGAGGCCTTTCGCCAGGAAGTACGGGGCTTCCTGCGCGAACGCCTGCCGGCGGAGCTGGCCGACAAGGTCAGGACCGGCAAGCGCCTGCAGCGCCAGGACATGGCGCGGTGGCACTCGATTCTCAACGAGCGCGGCTGGTACGCCAGCCACTGGCCGGTGGAGTACGGCGGTCCTGGCTGGAGCGTGGTGCAGGGTGCGATCTTCGACGTCGAGAGCGCGCTGGCGCACGCGCCGCGCATCCTGCCCTTCGGTGTCTCCATGCTCGGTCCGGTGCTGATGAAGTACGGAACGCCGGCGCAGAAGGCGTTCTGGCTGCCGCGCATCCTCGACGGCACGGACTGGTGGTGTCAGGGCTACTCGGAGCCCGGCGCCGGCTCAGACCTGGCCAGTCTGAAGTGCGCCGCGGTCCGCCAGGGCGATCACTACGTCGTCAACGGTCAGAAGACCTGGACCACGCTCGGTCATTACGCCGACCGGATTTTCTGCCTGGTACGCACTTCCAGCGAGGGCCGCAAGCAGGAGGGGATCTCGTTCCTGCTGATCGACATGAAGTCCCCCGGCGTGCAAGTGCGCCCGATCATCCTGCTCGATGGCGAGCACGAGGTGAACGAGGTGTTCTTCACCGACGTCAGGGTGCCGGTGGAGAACCTGGTGGGTGAGGAGAACCATGGCTGGAGCTGCGCCAAGTACCTGCTGACCTATGAACGGACGGGGTTGGCCGGGATCGGCCCGTCGATGGCCGCGCTCGACTGGCTGAAATCCATCGCGCGCTCACAGCGCCGCCGCGGTCGCCCGTTGAGCGACGATCCGCTGTTCGCCGCGCGCCTGGCGCGGGTGGAGATCGAGCTGGAGAACATGAAGGTCACCAACCTGCGGGTGCTGGCCGCGGCCGGCAGGGGTGCTGCACCGGTGGCGGAGAGTTCCATGCTCAAGATCCGCGGCACCGAGATCCGCCAGGAGATCACGGCGCTCGCGCGCCGCGCACTGGGACCCTACGCCCAGCCCTTTGTATCGGAGGCCCTGGACGCCGGTTACCGCGGTGAGCCGGTTGGACCGGACTACGCCGCGCCGGTTTGCGCCAGCTACTTCAACAACCGCAAGCTCACGATCTTCGGCGGCTCCAACGAGATCCAGCGCGAGATCATCACCAAGGCGATCCTGGAGCTTTAGGCGCATGGACTTCACGCACCCCGAAGACCGGCAGATGCTGGCCGATGCGCTGGGCCGCTACCTGCAACAGCGTTATACGATCGATACCCGCCACCGCATCAGTCAGTCACAGAGCGGGTGGTCGCAGGAGCAATGGGCCGGGTTCGCGCAGTTGGGAGCGATCGGTGCACTGTTCGACGAGGCGGCCGGCGGCTTCGGTGGGGGCGGCTTCGACGTCGCCGTGGTCTTCGAGCAGCTGGGCAAGGCGCTGGTGGTGGAACCCTTTCTCGGCACGTTGATGGCGGGCCGGATACTGGTGCGTGCGGGCGGCCAACAGGCGCTGCTCGAGGAGACTATTGCCGGCAGCCAGGTGCTGGCTTTCGCGCACCAGGAGCCGCAGGCCCGCTACGATCTTGCCGATATCGCAGCCCGCGCGCGGCCCGCCGCTGACGGGTGGCTGCTGTCGGGCACCAAGGCGGTGATCCCGCAGCTCCAGGCGGCGCAGCACATCATCGTTTCCGCGCGCCTGTCCGGCGAGCCGGGGGAAGAGCAGGGCATCGGCCTGTTCCGGGTGCAGGCGCAGGCGCGCGGTGCAGGGGTACGCGGTTACCCACTCATCGACGGCGGCCGCGGCGGCGATCTTACTTTGCAGGATACCCCTGCGCAGTTGCTGGCGCGCGATGGGACAGGATTGATCGAAGAGGCCATGGCTGCGGGCATCGTGGCGCTGAGCTGGGAAGCGGTCGGGATCATGGACGTGCTGCGCACCTCGACCCTGGGCTACCTGCGCACGCGCAGGCAGTTCGGCGTGCCGATCGGCAAGTTCCAGGCTCTGCAACACCGCATGGCGACGGTGGCGCTGGAAATCGAGCAGGCGCGCAGCGCGGCGATCAATGCGGCGGCGGCACTCGACGGTCCACGTCGCGAACGCGAACGCGGCGCCTCGGCCGCCAAGTACACCATCGGCCGCGTCGGCACGCTGGCCGCGGAAGAGGCGATCCAGATGCACGGCGGCATCGGCATGACCTGGGAGTTGCCGCTGGGCCACTACGCCAAGCGTCTCACCCTCATCGGGCATCAGCTCGGCGACGACGACTATCACCTGGAGCGCTTTGCCGCGCTCGGGTGAACGGAACCGCAACTGGAGGTGGGTATGCGCGCCCTCAAAGTCACCGGCTTCCTCCTCGGCGGGCTGCTCGCCCTGCTGTTGCTCGCGCTGCTGGCGCTGCGCTTCCTGGTCAATCCCAACGACTTCAAGGGCCGCATCGTCAGCGCGGTGCACGAATCCACCGGGCGCGAACTGCAGTTGCCGGGGGACATCAGGCTCTCGGTGTTCCCGTGGGTGCACCTGGAGTTCGGGCCGGCGAGCCTGGGCAACCCGCCGGGCTTCGACGCGCGGCCTTTCGTTGCGGTCAGGCGCGTGGACTTGCGCGTGAAGCTGCTGCCGCTGTTGCACAAGGAGCTGCGGGTCGGGCGCGTGGTTGTCGACGGGCTCGACCTGCGTCTGCTGAAGAACCGCGCCGGTGCCGGGAACTGGCAGGGGCTTGGCGGCAAGGATCAGCCGCCCGAGCCCGACGGTCAGCGGACATCCGCAGTGGAGGCGCTGCGGGACCTGGGCGGGCTTACCCTGCGCAACGGGCGCGTCAGCTATCAGGACCAGGTCATCGAGGGCCTGGATCTCGAGGTGGGGCGCATGGCCCCGGGGGTGACAACTCCGGTACGGATCAAGTTGCGGCTGGCCAGCGCCGCGGGCGCCACCCCGACGGACCTTGATGGCCGACTCGACCTCACTCCTGATCCGGCGGCCAGCCGCTACCGGCTGAACGGCCTGGAGCTGAGTGCGGCTCGCAGGAGCACCGGCGGTGGCGCCGTCAATCTGAAGCTCGGGGTGCCGCAGATGAACGTGGACCTCGCTGCGCAGACCCTGGGTGCCGCGGCATTCAGCGCCGAGGCCGGTGGCGCGACCCTCAGCGGCAGCCTGCACGGCGAGCGGATCATCGACTCACCGGCCATCGCGGGCACTTTCCGGCTCGCCCCGTGTTCGCCGCGCAAGGTGCTGGCGGCACTCGGCTACACCGTGCCCCCGATGCGCGACGGCCAGGCGTTTTCGGCCCTCTCGGCCAGCGGGCAGTTTGCCTACAGCAGCACCGCGACGCAGCTGTCGGGCCTGCGGGTGCAGCTGGACGGCAGTTCACTCACCGGCCGGGCGGGAATCAGCGACAAGGGCGGCAGCACCATCGGCTTCGAACTCGCCCTCGACCACGCGGACCTGGACCGCTACCGTGCGCCACCGGCGCCAGTCGCGAAAGACGCCTCGGCGCCGGCTGTCGCGCAGGAGCAGGGCACGGCACTGAAGACACTGCGCCTTGACGGCAGGCTGACGGCGGGGCAGGTGCGCGTTGCGGGCGTCACACTGAGCCGGCTGACGGCCGTGCTGGCGGCCCGGGACGGTGTCCTGCGCGCCGCGCCCACGACAGCAACACTCTACGACGGAACCCTGCGCGGCGATCTGGCGCTCGACTCCCGCGCAGCCGTGCCGCGACTGCAGATCGACGAGACTCTGGATGCAGTGGCGGTGGCGCCGTTGCTGCGGGACCTGATGGGAAAGCCGAGCCGCATCTCCGGCCGCGGTCACGTGGTGACTCACCTGAGCGCACGCGGCAGCGACGCTGCCGCCATCATGCGCTCCCTGAGCGGCCACCTCGCCGCGCGGCTGGACGGCGGGGCGGTCGAAGGCGTCGATCTGTGGTTCGAAATCAACCGTGCCGCGGCGCTGATCGGCAAGGGCGCGCTGTCAGCAGGCGTACTGTCCGCCGGCAGCGACAGCGGGCGCACGCGGTTCGATGCGTTCAGTGCGACCGCCGATCTGACCGATGGCGTGGCGACCACCCGCGACCTGAACATCGTATCGCAGAACCTGCGCCTGGCCGGGCAGGGCACGTTCAACATCGTTTCCGAGGCGGTCAACTACCAGGTCCACGCGATGGTCCTGAAGCAACCCACCGCCGGACCGGTCAACAATGCCAACCTGCTTGCCGACATCCCGGCCACCATCACCGGGACCTTGACCCACCCGGCGATCAGGCCCGACCTGCAGGGCATCGCGCGGGCGCGCGTGCAGCAGGAACTGGACAAGCATAAGGGAGAGCTGCAGCAGAAGCTGCAGGATCAGCTGCAGAAGCTGTTCAAGTAGCTCAGCTCGAGCAGCTCGGGCGGCTCGGGCGGCTCAAGCAACCTGAATCTACGGGGCGAGCCGGGCGTCAGCCGGGACGGCCGGCAGGAAGCGCTCTTCCGGGCCGAGCAGTACGCCGTGGGCGCTGGCAATGCCCAGCTCCAGGCTGCGCGCGATCCGCTGCGCGAGCATCACGAAACGCTCGGCAGCTTGCGGCGGGCACAGCTCCCGGGCGGTCTCACCAAACAGTTCGAGCCAGCGGTCGAAGTGCCTGCCGTCCACCCCCAGCGCCAGGTGCTTCGCCATGGGCTGGCCGTGGTAGTCGCCGCTCATGAGCGTCACCGAGGACCAGAAGGAAAACATGGTCCGCAGGTGCGGCTCCCAGTCACTGATCTTCGAGGCGAAGACGGGAGCGAGGAGGGCGTCTGCGCGTACGCGGGCATAGAAGCCCCGCACCAGCCGCTCGATCATGGCCTCATCGATCCCGGTGTCCGCCTGCACCTGCGCCCTGAAGGCGGCGCGGCGCGCCTCGGCGGCCTGTCGCTCCTCGCTCACCCGCGCTCCCCCGCCGTTGCCAATGCATGGCTGCGTACGGCACTGAGGTTCATGTGTTGCAATTCCAGTACTTCTGACTCATCAGACCATCGACCAGCCCCGGCTGCCCGCGACCGCGGCGAACACCGTTGCCAGGCTCAATACCAGCAGCAGCCAGTGGGCGCGATGCAGGCGGGCGAAGGCCGCCGCTGGCGGGGGGCCGCCGTGTCCTTGCATGCGGTGGCGCGTGATCAGCGGCTCCACGGCCAACACCAGGACGAACAGCGTCCAGACGCCCACCATGGCGTGCATCCACCAGAAGTGAGTCTCGCGAAAGCGCTGCCATAGATCCAGCCTCCAGCACATGAAGAATCCGCTGAGGCCGACCACCAGGACCGCGGCGCGCGCCTGCCAGACGAAGCGCCGCTGGATGGCCCGGAATGAGCGCGCGGAGTCTTCGCCCAGCTGTCCGCGCCGCACTGCCGGCAGCACCACCGTGGTTGCCATGGAGACGCCGCCGATCCAGATCACGACGGCCAGCACATGCAGTGCGCGGGCGAATACGGGTAGCGTGATCATGGACACTGCAATCCTAGCGCCCCTGGGGGAGGCGGCATTTGCGCGGGCGCAACCTCCCCCTGGCGGCCCGGCGCGGCTGACGGACCGGTCGCGGCCTGGGGCCGGCAGGCCCATTATCCACGGCCTGCTAAGCTTCCGGGATGGCCGCCCCTGAAATCGATCCACGCGCGCTGGCGGACATGCAGCTGTTCAGGGGTCTCGAGGGCACCGTGCTGGCCGCGATCGCGGCCAGGGCCCGTGTCCGGCAACTGCCGAAGGACCTGCGGATATTCAGCCAGGGTGACCAGGGAGCGCACGCCCACGCGGTGATCGATGGCGGCGTGCGCATCGTCCAGACCGGCGCCGACGGTGCCGAGGTGGTGATGCGGTTCATCGGGCCTGGGGAGATGTTCGGCACTGTCGCGCTGTTCACCGATGGCCGCTACCCGGCCGATGCGATCACGCTGTCCGACACCCTGGAGGCGAGCTGGACCGAGGCCGAATTGCTGCAGTTGATGGCCCGCTACCCGCAGATCGCCATCAATGTGATCCGTATTCTCGGTGGGCGGCTGCAGGAGGCGCAGCACCGGGTGCGGGAACTGGCGACACAGCGGGCCGAGCGGCGCGTGGCCCACGCTGTGCTGCGGCTGGCACAGCAGGCCGGACACAGCACGGTCGACGGCACTGCCATCGAGTTCCCGCTGCGGCGCAAGGATGTCGCAGATATCTCCGGCACGACACTGCATACGGCCAGCCGGATCCTCACCGCCTGGGAGAAGGCCGGGCTGCTGCTCAGCAACAACCAGCGCCTGATCATCCGCCAGCCCGCCGAGTTGCGGCGGATCGCGGAAGACGCCGTCGACTGGTCGGAGCCGCGAATGTGAGTTCATGCGCTGCTCTTGCGCTGGCGCAAAGGGGCGGGCGCGCGCCCACGGTAGCCTGGGTCGACGGCCGGCGCTGGCGCGTGTGCCCGGGCCGCGAGGGCGTTGGGGTGTCGTCCGTGGATGGAGTGTGACGTGACCGTATCGGCAACTGCGACCGGGCCGGGACCATTCTGGTCGGTGGGATTCCGGCCGTTCTTCCTGCTGGCCGGGCTGTGGGCGCCTTTGGCCCTGGGGTTGTGGATCAGCCTGTTCGTGACGGGGGCGAAGCTGCCCAGCCGCTTCGATCCACTCACCTGGCATATCCATGAAATGCTGTTCGGGTTTGTACTCGCGGCGGCGGCCGGGTTCATGCTGACGGCAATCGCGACCTGGACCGGGAGGCGGCCCGTACACGGAGCGACCCTGAAGAGCTTGGTCGTCATCTGGCTCCTGGGCCGCATCGCCTGTCTGGTGTCGGCGCGGCTGCCGCTGTGGCTGGCCGCAACCGTCGATCTGGCGTTCCCGGTCACACTGTGCGCCGTTGCCGCACGCGAGATCATCGCCGCGCGCAACTGGCGCAACGTGATGATGCCAGTGCCGTTCGCAGTGATGGGTATTGCGGACCTGCTGATGCACCTGGACGTCACGGGCCGCGCGCCTGCGGTTGGACTGGGCTGGCGGCTCGCTCTGGCCGCGGTCGTGGCGCTCCTCTCCGCGGTCGGCGGGCGCATCGTGCCGGCTTTCTCGCGCAACTGGCTGGTGGGACGCGGCGCCACTGTCCCGCCTGTCGAGCCGAAAGTATTGAGCCGAGCCGCATTGGCCACGTTGCACGCGGGGCTGGTCGCCTGGGCGTTCTTCCCGGCGGCGCCGGCCGTCGCTGTAACGCTGGTCATCGCGGCGATACTCAACCTGTGGCGGCTGGCCGGCTGGCGTGGCTGGCTGACACGATCGGAACCCCTGCTGTTCGTCCTGCATCTGGGCTACGCCTGGGTCGTGTTGGGCGCGGGTCTGCTTGGGTTGAGCATGCTTACAGCCGCGGCGCCAATATCGGCCGCCATCCACGCGCTCACGGCGGGCGCAATCGGCACCATGGTGCTGGCGGTGATGACCCGGGTAACGCGCGGCCATACCGGCCGTCCGTTGCAGGCTGACCGGGGTACGACCGCGATTTACGCGCTCATCACGCTCGCGGGCTTGATCCGGGTCGGGGCCGCCCTCGGAGGCGCGTACAGCGTGGTGCTGATGGAAGCCGCGGCAACTTTGTGGATCCTGGCCTTCCTGCTGTTTGTCGTGGCGTATGGACCCATGCTGGTGCGGCCGCGCATCGATGCGGTTTCCGGCTGACGCTGCGTTGCCGTGAGGCGGCCCCCGGCGCGCCCTGGCAAGGCAGAAGTCACACTGGAAGTGCTCGCTCATGAGGTCGGTTGAGGCGGCCGCCCTTCGTCGCCAGCACGCCGTCGACTTCGGCCATCACTGAAAATCCCGCGTCCCGCAATCGGGCCGCCACTTCGCCTTGCAGGTCGCGCCCCCTGGAGAGGCTGTTGGGGGCGCCGGTGTAGTGAAATAGCCTGCCGCGGCGCCTGAGCACCCTGGCGAGCTGGTTGTAAAACGCCTGTGAATAGAGTTTCCCCGCGATCGCAAATCGCGGCGGGTCGTGCAGGATCGCATCGAACGAATCAGCGGGCAGCCGGGTGATCTCCTCGGCGACATCCGCCCAGGTCAACGTCAACGCAGCGGGCTGCTCCGCGCGCCACGGACTGTCGGGTGACCAGGGATTGCAGCTGCGCAGCCAGATGACGTCGGGATTCTTCTCGAAGGATTGCACGCGCCGGGCGTGGCCACGCAGGCAGTGCGCCGCGAAATAGCCCAGGCCGCCGCAGGTATCCAGGATTTCCTTCCCGCCCGGCTGGATCAGCCCCACCTTGCGTTCGGCATCCGCGTAAGGCGACACCTGGGCCGTCGGCAGCATCTTGATGCCGTCGATTTCGAAGGTCGGCGGCCCCCATTGCGTCGGCACCAGTTTGACCAGGGAGGTCGTGAATCGCGCGACGGGCTGAAACCCGGCGTCAACCCCAAGCCAGTGGTAGACGGTCCTGTCCTTGCAGACTTCCAGAAAAGGGAATTGACGACCGTCCCAGGACCATCCCGCGCCGCCCACCTCGACGGCCGTGGTCGAGCGGTCCAGGTCCAGGGAGCACTGCAGTGTTGATTCCCCGACAGCCCGGGCAGCGAGCAAGGCCTGGTGCACCTTCGCAGTCAACAGCGGTCCTGGGCGGCCCTGCATGGCGACTGATTTCCTGGCTGCCGGGCGCCCGCTGCTGACGCCAGTCTAGGCCGCGATCCCCTGCGAGCCGAGATATTCGTCGTAGGTGCCCCTGAAGTCGGCAATGCTGCCGTCAGCGCGCAACTCCAGGATCCGGGTCGCCAGGCTGCCGACGAACTCCCGGTCGTGCGATACGAAAATCAGGGTGCCGGCGTATTTTTCCAGTGCGATCTGCAGCGATTCGATCGTTTCCATGTCCATGTGATTGGTGGGCTCATCCATCAACAGCACGTTCGGCCGGGTAAGGATCAGCTTGCCGTAGATCATGCGCCCCTTCTCGCCGCCCGAGAGCACCTTGATGGACTTCTTGGTCTCATCCCCCGAAAACAGCAATCGGCCCAGCGTGGCGCGCACCAACTGGTCGTCATCCGCCTTGCCGGTGAACTGCGACATCCAGGAAAACAGGTCCATTTTGGTGGCGAACTCGGCCTGCGGATCCTGCGGCATATAACCGGCCTGGGCGTTCTCCACCCAGCGGATGTGACCCACAGTGGGTGACAACTCACCGGCCAGACAGCGCATCAGCGTCGTCTTGCCGATACCGTGAGCCCCGATGATCGCGATTCTTTCCCCGGCCTCCACGTGGAAGTTGACATTGCGGAGCACGTCGACGCTGGATTGCGGATACCTGAATCCAAGTTTCTCCACCGATACCACGGACCGATACAGCTTCCTGGCCTGCTCGAAGCGGATATACGGGTTCTGCCGCGATGACGGCCGGATTTCCTCCAGCTTGATCTTCTCCAGCTCGCGGCGGCGCGAGGTGGCCTGGCGCGCCTTGGACGCGTTGGCGGAGAAGCGCCGCACGAACTCCTGCAGGTCGGAGATGCGGTCCTGGGCCTTGGCGTTGGCTGCTTCCACCCGCTGACGCGCCTGTACGGACGCCAGCATGAAGTCGTCGTAGTTGCCCGGGTAGATGCGCAGTTGCTGGAAATCCAGGTCCGCGATATGGGTGCATACCTGGTTGAGGAAGTGCCGGTCGTGACTGATGATGACCATGGTCGCGTCGTAGCTGTTGAGGACGCCCTCGAGCCAGCGGATCGAATTGATGTCGAGGTTGTTGGTCGGTTCATCGAGCAACAGCACGTCCGGCTGGGAGAACAGCGCCTGCGCCAGCAGCACGCGCAGTTTCAGGCCCGGGGGGACTTCCCGCATCGGCCTGTCATGCAGCGCGGCTGGCAGGCCCGCGTCCGCCAGCAGGCTGCCGGCGCGGGCCTCGGCCGTGTAGCCGCCGCACTCGGCGAAGCGGCTCTCCAGATCCGCCGCCCGCATGTAATCCTTGTCGGTGGATTCGGGGTCGGCGTAGATCCGGTCGCGCTCGGTCATGGCGCGCCACATCTCCTCGTGGCCCTGCATGACGACGTCCAGGGCGCGCTCGTCTTCGTAGGCGAATTGATTCTGGTTGAGCCGGCCGAGCCGCATGCCCGCCTGCAGGGTCACCGTGCCGGCGCTCTGCTCCAGGTCGCCGCCCAGGATCTTCATCAGGGTCGATTTGCCACTGCCGTTGGCGCCGATGAGGCCATAGCGGTTGCCGCCGGAAAACTTGGCCGTGACCTGCTCGAAAAGCGGCTTGGCGCCGAACTGGATGGCAATGTTGGAGGTGACGAGCATCGTTTCAATCAGTCAATAGTGGGGCCGCCAGGCCGGTGGTACCGGGGACAGGCAGGGGGAGCCGCGCCGGGTGGCGGAGCGGCGCTCAGGCAGAAGTTCCGCCGGTCCGTTCTTGGGCGGCGCAGCATAGGCCCGCCTCAGGCGGCAGACAAGACTGTCATGCGCAGCTGCGCCGCAATTACACCGCTGCCCGGATCACTGCGGGCTTCAGCGTCGGGAGCACGCCTCTGCCGCGAAGAAGGCGGCAGCAGGCCGCATGCGGCCTCAGTCGCCCTGCTAGCGCGCGGGTACGTTGATACCGAAATTCCACCGCCACGTAGCGCCGTGTTTTACGTAGACCGACGAGCCCCATACAGGCCCGATCTTCTGGCCGAAGCAGGCACCGTCGGCGCTGGCATGAAATGTCAGGATGGCGACCGTCGGCGATAACAGGGTCGCCTGGGCATCGGTGAGGCTGATGGCCTTCACATCGCATCCCTTGCCCGACCAGTCCTTCAATGCGTCGGCCTTGGTTGGCAGGTGAATGCCGAAGATATTGATGAACTGGAAGTCCTTCGCCGTCAGGTCATCCATTCTCCTGGTGTCGTGATCCTTCCAGGCGTCCCAGACCGCCTTTTCAAGCGGCAACAAGGCGTTGGTGCCGGCATCCGGGTGAGCGGGCCGCGCGGGACGGGCGGGCTTCTGTTGATCGCCCGCTGTACTTGCGGCTGCCTGCGCGGGAGGGGCCGCAGGATCGACAATCACAGCCTCGGCGTGGAATACCGCCTTCCACTGGCCGGCCTCGCGCCGGTATGCCGTTGCGACCCAGCTGGCAGGCGAGCTCTTCTGTCCGTTGCAGGTACCGTCAACCGTGGTCTTGTGGGTAATCAGTGCCGCACCCGGGGCGAAGCGGCTCAGCTGCACATCGGAAATGGCGAAGCTCCGGATCGTGCAATCAGTACCGGAGAATTCGCGGGTGGCCGATGCCTTGTCGAGCCTGCCCGTGGAACCCCAGCCGACAAACTGGTCCGAGAGGAATGTCTTCCAGAACTTTGTATCTCTCGACTTCCACGCCTGGTAGGCGCTGGTTTCGAGGGATACCAGGGCAGCTTGCGTGGCCCCTGCCGGAGCAGTCCTTGTGACTGTCCTGGCGACGTCCGCGTCACCCGCCCATACATTCACGTCGCCGGCGGTGAATAGGCCGGCGGCGGTTGCCGTCAGCGCTGTGCACAATAGTTTGAACATGGGTGTCACCCAGCTTGTTGTAGTTGAGGGCTCGCCAGCAATCTTACCAGCCAGGCGCTCATCAGACGGCTCCGCCACCGGCCACCTGCCGCGCGTAGTCCGGCGCGTCATACCAGCCGCGCGACGCCCTGATCTTGAGGTCGTCGCCAATTTCCCATTCTTCCCAGCCGTGCACGGTGAGGGCGTTTCCCGTCCTGGCTGCGTGCCCCGTGAAAGTCCACAGGTAGACGACATGGGATCCCGCGCCGCGCACTGCGTCGCAGGTGAGCTTCATGCCTGCAACGTCCGCGAAAAATCCGGCTGCCATCTCGGCAATACCCGCGCGCCCGCGCCACGGTGTACCGCGATTGATGACGATTTCTCCGTCCTCTGCGAAATATGCAGCCACGTTCTGCGGGGACCCCGTGTTCCATGCTGACGTGTATGCCGCTGCGAAACCAGCAATGTTCTTGCCGTCGAACGACATCGTGTGACCCCTCTTGTGTGCGGCGACTGCAAGTGATCGCAGGGCCGGGACTGCGATGACAGCCATGCCCCCGGTCTTGAGCATACTACGGCGATCCATTCAACTGCTCCTCATCAAAGCTCACTCTCGTCTGGTGGAGAGCCGCTCAATCTGCGATGCCTGCAACACTCACGAGGCGTGCGGAGCTGCATTCATCACGGATTGCCTTCAGGCCCTGATAGACAGGCCCGTAATAAAACGCCTCCCAGTCGGCTATCGAAGGAAACTCCAGAATGACGATACGCCGGGGCAGCCAATCCCCCTCGTACACCCGCTGAGCGCCTCCACGTGCAAGGTAACGTGCCCCGGCAGCAGCCAGTGCCGGTTTGACCGCCGCCATGAAATCCTGATACCGGACGGGGTCACGGATTTCCACGTCAAAGACGACGTACGCACTCATCCGCGGGACCTATCGAACCGCGGACGGTGCCGCCCGATCATCATCGATCAACTCCACTTCACCTTCAATTTCGACCGGGATATTGAAGGGAAGCTCAGCAAGTCCCACTGCGCTGCGGCAATGCGCGCCAATCTGTGGGCCAAACAGCTCCAGTATGAGTTCGGAAAAGCCGTTGATCACACTCGGCTGCTGGTTGAACCCCGGAGCCGAGTTGACCATGCCGAATACGCGCGACCACGCGGCAATGCGATCGAGGTTGCCGATACTGCGCTGCAGGCTTCCAAGGATGGAGAGCGCGGTCAGTCGTGCGGCGCTGTAGCCCTGCTCGGGCGTCAGCTCTCGCCCCACCTTCCCCAGTGGCAGTGCAAAAGAGCCGTCCGGATTTTGCGGCCCGTGGCCCGAGAACAGAGCCCTGTGCCCAATGATGCGTACGAGCTGGAAGCGCAGATCGACGCCCGGCGGCAGTTGCATCGCTGGTGGCAGGACGAGCCCGAGCGCATGAAGTTTATCCTCGATCCTGGACATGGCTGTTTCCTCTGGCGCAGGTGCTGGGGCTCATGCAGAAGCTGTGTGACAGATTGCGCAACTGCCGGAAGTGACGCGCATCGCAGCGCAATCGATTCCCAGGCTCGACTAAATTCACTCCCACTCTATCGTCGCCGGCGGCTTGCCGGAGATGTCATACACCACGCGCGAGATGCCCGCGACCTCGTTGACGATGCGTCGCGACACGTGATCCAGGAATTCGTACGGCAGGCGTGCCCAGTGCGCGGTCATGAAGTCCACTGTCTCCACCGCGCGCAACGCGATCACGTAGTCGTAACGCCGGCCGTCGCCCATCACGCCTACCGAGCGCACCGGCAGAAAAACCGCGAACGCCTGGCTGGTGCGGTCGTACAGGTCGTGCTTGCGCAGTTCCTCGATGTAGATCGCATCGGCGCGGCGCAGCAGGTCGGCGAATTCCGCGCGCACCTCGCCCAGGATGCGCACCGCCAGTCCCGGGCCGGGGAAGGGATGGCGGTACACCATCTCGTGCGGCAGCCCGAGCTCGATGCCGAGGCGGCGCACCTCGTCCTTGAACAGCTCGCGCAGCGGTTCCACCAGCTGCAGGTTCATGTCGGCGGGCAGGCCGCCGACGTTGTGATGGGACTTGATGACGTGCGCCTTGCCGGTGCGCGCGCCAGCGGACTCGATCACGTCCGGGTAGATCGTGCCCTGTGCCAGGAACTGCACGCCGCTGATCTTGTGTGCTTCCTCGTCGAACACCTCGATGAAGGTGCGGCCGATGATCTTGCGCTTGGCCTCCGGGTCCGTGATCCCGGCGAGCGCACCCAGGAAGCGCTGCGCAGCGTCGGCGCGGATCACGCGCACACCCAGGTGACGGGCGAAGGTCTGCATGACCTGGTCGCCCTCGCCCAGGCGCAGCAGCCCGTGGTCGACGAACACGCACACCAGCTGTGAGCCGATGGCGCGGTGGAGCAGGGCGGCGACTACCGAGGAGTCCACACCGCCCGACAGGCCCAGCAGCACCGTGCCCTTGCCGACCTGTGCGCGCACGCGCGCCACGGCGTCCTCGATGATGTTGCCGACGCTCCACAGCGCATCGCAGGCGCAGATCTCGCGCACGAAGCGCTCCAGCAGGCGCGCACCCTGGGGCGTGTGGGTGACCTCGGGGTGGAACTGCACGCCGTAGAAACGGCGCCGCTCATCGCTCATGGCGGCGAAGGGAATGCTGCCGGTCGCGGCACTGCCACTGAAGCCCGGCGGCAGCGTGGCCACGCGGTCCCCGTGGCTCATCCACACTTCCAGCAGGGCGTGCCCGCTGCCGTTGCGCCGGTCCTGCAGGTCATCCAGCAGCCGTGATGCGGCCGTGACCGTCACCTCGGCATAGCCGAATTCCCGTTCAGTACCGGGGGCGACCTGTCCGCCGAGCTGCTGCGCCATCGTCTGCATGCCGTAGCAGATACCCAGTACCGGCACGCCGAGCTGGTACACCGACTCGGGCGCGCGTGGCGAAGCCGCCTCGGTGACCGACTCGGGTCCGCCGGAGAGGATGACGCCGCGTGGCGCGAAAGCGCGGACCTGCGCGTCGCTGACGTCCCAGGGGTGGATCTCGCAATAGACGCCGAACTCGCGGATGCGGCGCGCAATGAGCTGCGTGTACTGCGCGCCGAAGTCCAGGATCAGGATGCGGTGCGCGTGGATGTCCGGTGCCGCTGCGGCAGTTGCGGATGCCGACGAAGGGCGGTGTGTAACTGTCGCTGGGCTGGCCATCCGCTGCTGCCTTCAGGACACCCGGTAGTTGGGTGCCTCCTTGGTGATGCTGACGTCGTGCACGTGGCTTTCGCGGATGCCCGCGGTCGTGATGCGTACGAACACCGGGCGCGTGCGCAGCTCGGTGATGTTGCGACTGCCGGTGTATCCCATGGCGGCACGCAGGCCGCCGGCCAGCTGGTGCAGGATGGTGACGACACTGCCCTTGTAGGGCACGCGCCCCTCGACGCCCTCCGGCACCAGCTTTTCCAGTTCGCTGGCGGCGTCCTGGAAGTAGCGGTCGGCGGAGCCGTGGCGCTCGCCCATGGCGCCCAGCGACCCCATGCCGCGGTAGGACTTGTAGGAAGCACCCTGGTACAACTCCACTTCGCCGGGGGATTCCTCGGTCCCGGCGAACAGCCCGCCGATCATCACGGCGTGGGCGCCGGCGGCGAGCGCCTTGGCGATGTCGCCGGAGAAGCGGATGCCGCCGTCGGAAATCACCGGTGTGTCCGTATCGCGCAGGGCCTCGGCGACGTTGGCGACCGCGGAGATCTGCGGCACCCCTACGCCGGCCACGATGCGCGTGGTGCAGATCGAGCCCGGGCCGATCCCGACCTTGACCGCATCGGCGCCCGCCTCCACCAGGGCGCGTGCGGCATCCGGGGTGGCGATGTTGCCGGCGACCACCTGCAGCTGCGGCCAGCGGGTCTTGACGCGCCGTACCGTGTCGATCACACCCCTGGAATGACCATGCGCGGTGTCCACCACCACCAGGTCGACACCGGCCTCGTGCAGTGCCGCGACGCGATCGAGCGTGTCGGGCGTCGTGCCCACCGCGGCGCCGACGCGCAGCCGGCCGGTTTCGTCCTTGCAGGCGCGGGGGAATTCCGTGGCTTTCTGGAAGTCCTTCACGGTGATCATGCCAGCCAGCTCGTGCGCGGCATTGACGACCAGCAGCTTCTCGATGCGGTGCTTGTGCAGCAGCGCCAGCACTTCTTCCTTGGGCGCGTCCTCGCGTACCGTCACCAGCCGGTCCTGCGGCGTCATCACCGAGGAGACCGCCGCGTCCAGCCGGTCCTCGAAGCGCAGGTCGCGGTGCGTGACGATTCCAACAGCCTTGCGTCCCACGACCACCGGCACGCCGGAGATTCCCCGTGAGCGTGTCAGCTCCAGCACCTCGCGGATCGTCATGGTGGGCGCGACCGTGATCGGGTCCTTGATCACGCCGCTTTCGAACTTCTTGACGCGGCCGACTTCGCGGGCCTGCGCCTCGATGGGCAGGCTCTTATGGACGATGCCGATGCCGCCTTCCTGGGCGATGGTGATCGCCAGGCGCGCCTCGGTCACGGTGTCCATCGCGGCCGACAGCAGCGGGATGTTGAGGCGGATATGGCGCGTGACGCGGGTGGAGAGATCGACTTCGCGCGGCAGGATCTCCGAGTAGGCCGGGACCAGCAGGACGTCGTCGAAAGTGAGGGCTTCTTCGAGGATGCGCATGCGTAATTATATGCGCCCCGACCGGCACGGTAAACCTCGTGCTAAGGTGCTGTCATGCTTCAAAACCCGGACCTTTTCGCCGCCGAACCCCCCGCCCGGGACGTGTACAGCGTCTCGCGGCTGAACCGGGAGGTGCGGGTGCTGCTGGAGCGCGGCTTCGGGGTCCTGTGGGTGGAGGGCGAGCTGTCCAACTTCTCCCAGCCGGCCTCCGGGCACTGGTACTTTTCGCTCAAGGACCGGGAGGCGCAGTTGCGCTGCACGATGTTCCGCATGAAGAACCGCGCGGTCGGCTTCACGCCCCGTGCCGGCATGCGGGTGCTGGTACGCGGCCGCGTCGGTATCTACGAAGCGCGCGGTGATTACCAGCTCAACGTCGAGCATCTGGAGGAGGCGGGTGTTGGCGCGTTGCAGCGCGAGTTCGAACGCCTCAAGGCGCTGCTGGCGGCCGAGGGGTTGTTCGCACCGGCGCGCAAGCGGCCGCTGCCGCGTTTCCCGCGCCGCATCGGCGTGCTCACGTCCCCGAGCGGCGCTGCGCTGCGCGACGTCCTGCAGGTCCTGCGGCGACGCTTCCCGCCGGCACAGGTCATCATTTATCCGACACCGGTGCAGGGCGCAGCCGCCGTGCCGGGACTGGTGGCGGCGCTGCGCAGCGCCTCGCAGCGCGCCGATTGCGACGTGCTGATCCTGACGCGCGGCGGTGGCTCGATCGAGGACCTGTGGGCGTTCAACGATGAGCGTGTCGCGCGCGCCATCCATGCCTGCGCGGTACCGCTGGTGAGCGGAGTCGGACACGAGATCGACTTCACCATCGCCGATTTCGTCGCCGACGCGCGCGCGCCCACGCCCTCGGCCGCCGCGGAACTCGTGACGCCCGACGCCCAGGGGTGGCTGCAGGCCCTGGAGGGGACTGCGCAGCGCCTGGCGGCTGGACTGCGCCGGGAGTTGCGCCTGTACGGGGGGCGGCTGGGCGCCCTGCGTCAGCGGCTGGCGGCAGGCGTGCCCGGCGCCCTGGGAATGCGGGTGGCCGTACTGACCTCGCTGCAGCAGCGCACCCACGCCGCGGTGCGCGCTGAACTGCGCGCCAATGCGGCGCGGCTCGATGCCACGGGCCAGCGCCTGCGGCTGGCTCACCCGGGGGCCCGGCTGCAACAGCAGATGCAGCGCCTGGACGAGTCGGGCCTGCGCCTGGGGCGCGCCATGCACAACGCTCTCGGGCACGATCGCACTGCGCTCACGGCGCTGCGGGGACGGTTGCTGCGCGCTTCCCCGCGCGAATACATCGCCGCGCGCCATGAGCGTTGCGCAGTGTTTGCCGCCCGCCTGGAGCGGGGGCTGCAGGCGCGTATGGCACGCGCCGCGCATGCCTTGCAGTTGGCGCAGCGGGCTCTGGATACCGTAAGTCCGCTGGCCACGCTCGGGCGCGGATTTGCAATCGTGACGGCTGCCGACGGAACGCTGGTGAGTGACGCGCGGCAGGTCGCGAACGGTGCGGAAATCACGGCGCGCCTGGCCCGCGGGGAACTCACTGCGCAGGTCACCGGGAGCAAAGCTTGAGCCCGCCGGTGTTGGGAATCCGCGGGCCGCGGCGACGACACGTGCCCGCCGGGTTACTGGCTGGCGCGCTTGTTGCGGCGGCGGCTGCGGCTGCGGCGCTGCCATGTGCCGCGGTGGCGCAGGGGGCTGACACAGCGCAGCTGCTGCAGTTGCCGGCCGAGGAACGCGCGCCGGGCGGCGTGGCGTTGTTGACACTGCCCGCCGCGCCGCAGGCACCCCGGGTGTCGTTCGAAGGTCGGCCGGTCATGGTCCTGCCGCGCGCTGGTGCGTGGCTGGCCGTGGTTGGAATCCCCTTGTCCCAGACGCCGGGGCCGGCCGCGGTACGAATGCGCGACGGCAGCACGCTCGGTTTCGACGTGCACGACAAGCAGTACACAGTGCAGCGCCTGACCGTCGCGCCACGCCAGGTCGACCTGTCGGCTGCGGACCTGGCGCGCGTCCGGCGCGAACAACCGCGCATCAGGAAGGCGGTCGCCACCTTTTCCGAGGCGTTGCCAACGACCCTGCAGTTGCAACCCCCGGTGCCCGGTGTCCGTTCCAGCTCTTACGGCCTGCGACGGGTGTTCAACAACGAAGCGCGCAATCCGCACACCGGCATGGACATCGCAGCGCCCGCCGGAACCACGGTGCTGGCCGCCGCTGCGGGCCGCGTGGTCGACACCGGCAAGTACTTCTTCAATGGCAACACGGTGATCGTCGATCACGGCCGCGGCCTGGTGACCATGTACTGCCACCTGTCCGCCATCGGCGTGCACATCGGCGAGCAGGTCCCTGCAGGGGCGGTCCTGGGCCGTGTTGGCGCTACCGGGCGCGCCACCGGGCCGCACCTGCACTTCGGGGTGGCGCTGAATGCCAGCTTTGTCGATCCGGCCCTGTTCCTGCCCGCGGCTGCGCCCGCGGCGACGGCGCCTGCTCCGCCCGCCGATAACGCATCCGGAACGCATGGCGGCCCAGGTTGAGGAGGGCGCCGATGCGCGCTTCATGCGCCTTGCCCTGGAGCAGGCGCGTACCGCCGCGGCCGCGGGCGAAGTGCCGGTGGGGGCTGTGCTGGTCCGCGAAGACGTACTGCTCGCAGTCGGTGCGAATGCACCGATTTCCAGCCACGATCCCACGGCTCACGCGGAAGTCCAGGTCTTGCGCGCCGCGGGGCGCGCACTCAACAGTTACCGCCTGACGGGCAGCACGCTGTACGTGACACTGGAGCCGTGCGTCATGTGCGCGGCGGCGATCGTGCACGCACGTGTGCGGCGTGTGGTCTTTGGCGCCTGGGATCCGCGTGCCGGCGGCGCTGGCAGCATTGCCAACGTCTTCGCCCTGCCCGGGCTCAACCACCGGGTGGATGTGTTTGGCGGAGTTCTGATGGAGGATTGCGCGGCGCTGCTGCAGGAGTTTTTCCGACAGCGGCGCTGAGCTTCACGGCCGCGGGTGGCGTGCTCGCGGGCAGGGCATTGGCACCCGTGGCTGCGTTTGCCGCGACCGACGGGTTGCCGGCGGGATGGGCGCCCTCGCCTGGCTGCCACTCCAGCAGTTTCAGGTAACGCTGGATGCGGTCTACGAACTGCACCGGTTCCCACCCGCGTGCGTAGCCGCGCCTGGCGTGACCGTACCAGCGCTCCTGGGCCAGCAGCGGCAGGCGTTCGCGTACATCTGCCCACGCGTCCGGGTTCTTGCCCTGGGACTGCGTGATCACCCGCGCATCCTCGAGGTGCCCGAAGCCGGCGTTATAGGCGGCGAGCGTCAGCCAGGTGCGATCCGGTTCGGGGATCCGTTCCGGGATCATGTCGTGGACCTGCGCGAAGTAGCGCGCACCGGCTGCGATACTCTGCTGCGGGTCGGCGCGGTCCTTGATGCCCATGGCCGCCGCCGTATCAGCCGTCAGCATCATCACGCCCTGCGCGCCGTCGGGTGAGACGGCTTGCGGATTCCACTTGGATTCCTGGTAGCCGATGGCTGCCAGCAGACGCCAGTCCACACCCACCCGTTCACCCGCCTGCTCGAACCAGCCGCGGTAGCGCGGCAGCCGGTCGTTGAGGTTCTGCTGGAATTCGCGCGATTCCTCGTAGGCGAAGGCGCGGGTATCGCCCGAGGTGTCAGCCATCAGTTGCGCCAGTCGACCAGAGGCGGCCAGGTCGTGGAAATAGGCGTTCACGTCCGCGACCAGATCCGACGTGCCCTTGCGCACGATCCACTGCACCGGCCGTTCCTGTGGCAGGGCGAATCCGACCTGAACGTCCGGATAAAGGTGGTGCGAAAAGGAGAATTCGCGCGCGTCGGTGATTGCGTACTGCGCTTCTGCGTTGTCGACGTCGTCGACGGGATCGGCGGAGCTGGGCGCGGTCTGCTGCCAGTGCAGGGTGGGTGCGACCGTGCGCTTCAGTTTCTGCAGGATGGCCTCCTGCGGGCTGCCGGCGCGTACCGCGAGGCGGGCATGCTCCAGTTGCAGCGTGTCGCGCGGCCGGTTCTTGCCGCGCTGGTAGACGACCAGTTGCGGGATGCTCGCATAGGGGCGCGCTGCTTCGCCCGCGGCGTTCCATTCACGGCTGCTGGTCAGGGAACAGGCGGCAACGTCGGCGCGCCCGGCCGCCAGTTCCCGCTGCATGGCGTGCTCGTCCGCGACCGGATACATGGTGAGTCTCACGCGCAGGCGGGCGGCGTAACCGCTCGCCAGCGCGTATTCCAGGCCGGCGGTACCGTGCGCGCCCAGGTAGTAGCAGGTGGGCAGATTGAGCGTCACCACCCGCAGCTCGCCGCGGGCCCGGATCTGCGGCAGTGCGGGCGAGCGTTTCCAGCCGCCGCAAGCGGCGACCAGCAGCGCGATCCCTGCGGCAATGAGAGCAATTCTGCGCACCGGTTCCCTCACAGCGCGGGCTTTCGTTTAGAATAACAGCAGCAGCCAGTCTGCACGTATCGGAGCCGGAGAGGTACCGAAGCGGTCATAACGGCGCCGACTCGAAATCGGATGGTCGGGTAATTCCGGCACGTGGGTTCGAATCCCACCCTCTCCGCCATTATTTGCGATAAAGCTTGTCATGCAGGCTACGCGATCCATCGCGTGACCCTATATTGGATTCGAACCCACGTGCCAATAGACGATGGGGTTCGACGAGCCGCCGCGTCAGCGGCGGCGAGGACGCCGGAGCGAAGCGAACGGCGGGCCCGAAGGGCCGAGGCGCCGCGAGGCGCCGAGCAATCCCACCCTCTCCGCCATTATTTGCGATAAATGCTTGCAGCGCGGGCCACGCGGTTCCATGCCTGACCCTTCGGGGGATTCGAACCCACTGCGGGGTGCAGGGGTTCCTGCCGGTGCGCTTGCCCGCCCCGCAGTGTTTCCGTACTTCTGCACGAAGTGTGTATATCGTTACACACCTCCGCGCAAGGCACCCACACTTCGCCCCGCCATTGATTTGCGACAAAAATCGCTACGCGGCGTACCTCATCGCGACATCGCAGCGTTCGTACCGGGCGCCGAAGCGACGCATCACTTCAGTGTCGTGCCTGAAACCAAACTTCTCGTACAGGTGGATAGCCGCGGCGCACTTCGTGTTGGTGAGCAGATAGAGCTGTCCGGCCGCGCCCATCACCCGCGCCCTCTGTAGCGTCTGCTGAAGCAGAACCTCTCCGATCTTGCGTCCGCGGGCCGACTTCGAAACGGCCATTTTCGTCAGCTCGTACCACCCGTCCTGCGCCTTGATGATCGCGCAGGTGCCCACCACACCGAGGTCGCGGGTTGCCGCAAAGAGAATAGCGCCGCCCTTGTCGATGATGCGCTCCCTCGGGTTGGACAACAGGTCGATGTCGTTGCTCTCCAGTGCAAACATCTCCTGGATCCACTCGGCGTTGATCCGGTAGAACGACTCCGCCAGGTCGTCATCGAAGTCGCGCAGAGTGACGGCAGGCGCGAGAACCCTGTCCGCGAGCGAACGGCGATCCAGTTCGGCCTCAACGGCTGCGATCGCCGCCATGAGTTCATGGTGACGGCCACCACAAAGCTCGATCGCAGCGGTCTCGACCCGCGGCCAGAGGTCCCGTTGCAGGCGGCTTATCAGATCCCGGCCGGCCGACGACAGAGACAGGCGTTTGTGGCGTTGGTCGCGCCCCTCCTTGCTCACCTCGACGAGGCCTTGCTCATGTAGCGCCTGGAGCGCGCGCGTCGCGGTAGGCTGGCTCATGCGCAGGTGCTGCGCGATCGCGCCGACTGTCAGCGCACCTTCGCGGTCCAGTACGGCGAGTAACGGCTGCTGGGCTGGTTGAATCGGCAGGTCTATCGCCTGAAGGATCGCCGCGGCTTCCGTCTGGAGGCGATCGCCCAAACGCTTCATGCGACTCCCCAGGAACAGCACGCCAAGATCTGAAAGGGTGTCAGTGGTCATCTGCGTCGCCAGTCCGGGTTGGGAGTTCTCATAGCAGTATATATAGCACGCTATATAATCTGATTTCAACAGCCCCGGCGTGAACTCAGCGGGCAGGGCGTCATACGGCCCTGGCAGCCGGCCGCCGCTAGCCAGTAGCGGAATATCCCTCACCCTCCGGGCTGTCAGGCCGTGCGAGCAGGTTCAGCTCGCCACGCAGGCGCTGTGCGTCCGGCAAACTCCCCTCGATCTGCGCGTGCAGTTTCACCCAGATCGGCACCGCCCGCCCCAGGGCCGCCTGGCCGGAGCGCGTCAGGCGCAGCAGCCGCGCACGCCCATCCGCCGGGTCGGCCGCCATGGCCACGAGGCCGCGACGCTGCAGCGGCTTGAGATTGGCCGTCAGCGTCGTGCGGTCCATCGCCAGCAGTGCCGCCACGCTGCCCAGGTTTGGCGGCTGCGGCCGGTTGAGCGACATCAGCAGGGAAAACTGTCCGCTGGTGATGCCGGCGGGCTGCAGCGCGATATCGAATCGCCGCGCCAGCGCGCGCGCGGCCCGCTGCGCGTGCAGGCACAGGCAGCTGTCACGCACCCGCAGCGTGGTGGCGAAACTCGGTTCAGCGGTCGGGCGCATGCGCAGGGTTGACTTCCATCGGGTCAATAGGTTTATATCAACATATATATTGAGACGTCAATTCAACGCAAGGAGACGACGATGAAAATCGTGACCAGCCTGAGCTTCCAGGGCCAGTGCCGCGAGGCCTTCGAGTTCTATGCCCGCGTCCTGGGTGGCAAGATCACCGCATCCTTCCCCTACAGTTCGGCGCCGCCGGGCATGCCGGTCACGGATGAGAAGTACAAGAACTGGCTGCTGCACTGCTGGATGGAAGTCGGCGACCAGGCGCTGATGGGGGCCGACATGGACGTCGAGTGGGCGGCCAACATCGCCAAGCCCAAGAACGGCTTCGACGTCACAATTCATACCCCGGAAATTGCCGAGGCGCGACGCTGGTTCGACCAGCTGTCCGCGGGCGGCAGGGCGGTCATGCCCTTCGCCGAGACCTTCTGGTCACCTGGATTCGGTTCGCTGGTGGACAAGTTCGGCATTCCGTGGATGATCAACACCATGCCTTCCGCCAACTGGAAGCCGTCACAGGCCTGATCCTTGAGCCATTCGTACCGCTGGGTGATCGTCGCGGCCGGCGGCCTGCTGGGCTGCGTGGCGATCGGCGCCATGTTTTCCCTGCCGGTGTTCCTGCGGCCGATGTCGCAGGACACCGGCTGGTCCGTTACCGGCATTTCGTTGGCCATGACCATCGGCTTCCTGGCGATGGCGTGCGCCAGCATGGCGTGGGGCGGCCTCTCCGATCGCTTCGGTCCGCGCCCGGTGGTGCTGACAGGATCGGTGGTGCTGGCGGCGAGCCTGGCGCTCGCCAGCCGGGCCGGATCGCTGCCCGCCTTCCAGTTCCTGTTCGGAATTCCGGTGGGTGCGGCCGCGGCGGCCATCTTCGCGCCGATGATGGCTTGCGTGACCGGCTGGTTCGACACCCAGCGCGGTCTTGCGGTCTCGCTGGTGTCCGCCGGCATGGGGATGGCCCCGATGACCATGTCCCCGCTCGCGGCCTGGCTGGTGACTCACCATGACTGGCGCACCGCGATGCTGGTCATTGCCGCCGTCGCCGCGCTGCTGATGATTCCCACGGCACTGCTGGTGCGCCGGCCCCCTGCGCTGGCGGCGGCAGCGGCCGGGGGCGCTGTGCAGGAATCGCGCTCCGGCATGACCGTGAGACAGGCCGTGCGTTCACCGCAGTTCATCACCCTGATGCTGGCGAACTTCTTCTGTTGCGCCACGCATTCGGGTCCTATCTTTCACACCGTCAGCTACGCGGTCACCTGCGGCATCCCCATGCTGGCGGCGGTGTCGATCTACAGTGTGGAGGGGCTGGCTGGCCTGGGAGGTCGCATCGCCTTCGGCCTTCTGGGCGACCGATTCGGTGCGCAGCGCGTGCTGGTGCTGGGCTTGCTGGGGCAGGCCTTCGGCGTGCTCGCCTACGTGTTTGTTTCGACCCTCGGACCCTTCTACGCGGTGGCGGCCGTGGTGGGATTCATCTATGCGGGTTCGATGCCGCTGTACGCGGTGATTGTGCGCGAGAATTTCCCGCTGCGGATGATGGGCACCATCATCGGCGGCGTGGCCACCGCCGGCAGCCTCGGCATGTCGACCGGGCCGCTGGTGGGCGGACTGATCTACGATCATTTCAACGGCTACACGCTGATGTACGTATTCTCCTGGGGAGTTGGGCTGGCGGCGATGCTGGTCCTGACGACCTTCCGGCCGTTTCCCGGGCCGCAGGGGTCGCAGGCACACGCGGCGGCTGCTTGAGCCTTCAGGCCGGCTTCTTCAGCGCTTCGCGGTAGGCCGAGGCGAACGCCTCGACAAAGGTGTGCGGCAGGTGATCGGCCGGCATCTCGATCAGGTTGCGGTAGAAGTTGATGAACAGGTCCCAGTACTGGGCCTTGTCCGCCGCCCGCGCCTTGCCGCGGCGCGCGGCGCGCTCGAAGCGCGCCTCCAGTTCAGCCGGATCGAGCCGGTCGAGAAATTCCACAAAGGCTGCGCGGGTCGCCTGTGCTACGGCGCCCTCATGAATCTTGGCTTCCGACACGGTTTCGCGCAGCCACTGCACCGAATCCAGCCGGCGCCCCTCGTGGTGCAGGAACAGCGCGACCATCAGCTCCTCGACCATGGTGCGCGAGAGCACCGGCCGCGGATCGTCGGCGTCGGGCGGCGGCAGTTCTACGCGGTAGCGGTTGCGGGTGTCCGCGCGGCTGCGATCCATGTCCTTCAGACCCACCAGCGCCTCGCGGAACAGGCGGCCTGCCAGGTGCAACAGTCTGCCGGCAGCCTCCGCGGGCAGTTGTTCCGGCGCGATGCCGGCGCCGCGACAGAAGGCTGCCAGCCCACCTTGCACGTCATCGCCGGCGGCAGCTGTTACGGTGGCGCGCGGTTCGCGGGCGACCGCTTCGGCCAGACGTGCCATGCGCTCGCCGATCGACAATGATCCGGTGCTCTCGAGGCGCGCCGGGGCACCCGCAGCGCGTGGAGTCGGCGCCGCGGCAGGCGCGTGGACTAGCGCCTGGACGGGCTCCTGTACGGGCGCCTGGATGGGTGCCTGCTCAGGATCGATGGTCTGGCCGTAGGTATTAACGGCCTGGCCGTAGGCATCGACGGCCAGTACCGCCGATCCGGTCGATCCGGTCGAGCCGGCAGGTACCAGCAGGTCCTCGAGATTCAGTTGCGATCCGATGTCCGCATCCCGCGCCGGTCCGACAAAGCGCAGCGAATGGATGGACGTTGGAACTGCGGGATCGACGGCATCTGCGTTGCGCGCCTCTTCCAGCGAGGCCAGGATGTGATACTCACCCATGCGGATGACGTCGCCATTGGCCAGGCGGTGACCAGCCGAGCCACGCTTCGCCAGCGGTTCCGCCTCGTCGTTGACGTAGACACCGTTGGTGCTGACGTCCTGCAGATAGAAGTGGCCCTCGCGGAACTGGACCCGGGCGTGGTGGGCGGAGATGTAGCGCTGCGGATCGGGCAGCACCCAGTCGTTGTCGGCCGAACGGCCGATGGTGCCGCCTTCCACGGAAAAGGCCGTGCTCACGCGCTCGGCAAGCGAGCGACGCTGGTCACTGACGATACGCAGCCTGAGCATGGTTCCCCGACTCAAAATGCAGTCCCCTCGTCCAATGGAAAAACGGCCTGCGGCCGTTTTTCGGACGGTGGCTCCGTTACCGCCGGCGAAAGACGCGACTTTCGCCGGCTGCACTCTGCGACAATTCCCTTGCAGCGCAAGTCCGACAGGCTCCTAAGGCTGTTCAAGAGCTGCTTAGGTCCCAAAATCCATTCGGCCGCAATCCTCCCCGCGACCGGACATATAATGCCGGCCTCAACGCTAGCAGCGCGCGCCCGGCAGGCCATGGCAACCAGTCACATTTTCCGCATTATGTTCGTGAATCAGGGCAAGGTTTACGAGGTATACGCCCGCCGTGTCGGCCACGGCGACCTGTTCGGATTCATCGAGGTGGAAGAGCTGGTTTTCGGCGAGCGATCCTCCGTGGTCCTGGACCCTTCCGAGGAGCGCATCAAGGGCGAGTTCAGCGGCGTGAAGCGCACCTTCCTGCCCATGCACTCGGTGCTGCGCATCGACGAGGTCAAGAAGCAGGGTGTCAGCAAGATCACCGCGCTTGAAGGAGGCGCCAACGTGGCGCAGTTCCCCATGCCGATGTATTCGAACCCGCCGGGTGACAGGAAGTAACGGGGCGCACGCAGGCACATGTTGTCGATCCCGGGCGCCCCGGCGCTGTCGGCTTTCCGCATCGCCAAACTCACCGCACGGCTGCGCGCCATCGAACCGGCCCTGCGCACGGTGCAAGCGCGCTTCGTGCACTTTGCCGACCTGCAGCGGCCGCTGCAGCCCACCGAGCGCGCCACGCTCGAGCGGCTGCTCACCTACGGGCCGCGCCATGCGCCTGACGGTGACGCTTCCGTGGCGTCGGTGCCGGTGCTGGTCGTACCGCGTGCCGGCACAATATCGCCGTGGTCCAGCAAGGCCACGGACATCGCGCAGGTGTGCGGCCTCACCGCGGTGCGACGCCTGGAGCGCGGGATCGAGTATCGCCTGCTGTCGCAGCAGCCGCTGGCCGCGGCCAGCTACGAGTCCCTGGCCGCCGCACTGTTCGATCGCATGACGGAGATGGCGCTCGCCGATGAGTCGGCCGTGCAGCAACTGTTCGAACATACCCGGCCACGCTCGTTCGAGCGCGTGGCGCTCTCTGGCGGGCGCGAGGCGCTGGCGGCCGCGGATGCGCGGCTGGGCCTGGCGCTGTCGGCCGACGAGATGGACTACCTGCTGGAGAGCTTCCGGCGCCTCGGGCGCGACCCGAGCGACGTGGAACTGATGATGTTCGCCCAGGCCAACTCCGAACACTGCCGCCACAAGATCTTCAATGCCAGCTGGGTGATCGACGGCGCGCCGCGCCGCGCCACGCTGTTCGACATGATCCGCAACACCCACGCGGTGGCTCCCGCCGGCGTGTTGTCCGCCTACCGCGATAACGCCGCCGTCATCGAAGGCGGGGTGGGCACGCGTTTCTTTGCCGATCCGGACACCGGCATCTATCGCGCGCACGCCGAGCCCATCGACATCCTGATGAAGGTGGAGACCCACAATCACCCGACCGCGGTGTCGCCATTTCCCGGGGCCGCGACCGGCTCAGGCGGGGAGATCCGCGACGAGGGGGCCACCGGCCGCGGCGCCAAACCCAAGGCGGGCCTGACCGGATTCTCGGTCTCCAACCTGCGCATTCCCGGCTTCGAGCGCCCGTGGGAAGGGGCCGCCGCGGCGCCGCAGCGCATTGCCTCGCCGCTGCAGATCATGCTCGACGGGCCCATCGGTGCCGCCGCCTTCAACAATGAATTCGGCCGGCCGGCGATCGGCGGCTACTTCCGCAGCTTCGAGCAGCGCGTGCCGGGTGACCCCGTGCAGCGGCGGCGCGGCTATCACAAGCCGATCATGATCGCCGGCGGGATGGGTAACGTGCGGCGCGCGCACGTGGAGAAAGGCACCGTCACGCCAGGATCGGTCGTGATCGTGCTCGGTGGGCCGGCCATGCTGATCGGCCTGGGCGGCGGTGCGGCCTCGTCGGTCGGCAGCGGCAGCTCCAGCGCCGAGCTGGACTTTGCCTCGGTGCAACGCGGTAACCCGGAGATGCAGCGTCGCGCGCAGGAAGTCATCGACCGATGCTGGGCAATGGGCGAGCGCAATCCCATTGTCCTCATCCACGACGTCGGCGCGGGCGGACTGTCCAACGCTGTGCCGGAGGCCGTGGCGCACAGCGCGCGCGGCGCGCGCGTGGACCTGCGCGCCGTGCCGGCAAGTGAGGCGGGCATGTCACCGCTGGAGTTGTGGTGCAACGAGGCACAGGAGCGCTATGTCCTGATCATCGAGCGCGCCGCGCTAACGCGCTTCACGGAAGTGGCCGCGCGCGAGCGCTGCCCGTTCGCGGTGATCGGGGAGATCGACGCCACTGGCGAGCTGGTGGTGCGCGATGCGCTCTTTGGCAACGATCCGGTGGACATGCCGCTCACGGTGCTGCTGGGCAAGGTGCCGCGCCTGACCCGTGATGTGCGCAGCGCGCAGGGTGCGCGCACGCCGCTGGACCTGTCGCAGATCACCCTCGCCGAGGCCGCCGCGCGCGTGCTGCGCCTGCCGGCGGTGGCCGACAAGACCTTCCTGATCACCATCGGCGACCGCAGCGTCGGCGGGATGATCAGCCGCGACCAGATGGCCGGCCCCTGGCAGGTGCCGGTGAGCGACGTTGCCGTCACGCTCGCGGACTACCACGGTGTGGCGGGCGAGGCCATGGCCATGGGCGAGCGCACGCCGGTGGCGGTGCTGGACGCGCCGGCCTCCGGGCGCCTGGCGGTGGCGGAAGCCATTACCAACATCCTGGCGGCGGACATTCCCTCGCTGTCGCTGGTGAAGCTGTCCGCGAACTGGATGGCCGCCAGCGGCGAGCCCGGCGAGGACGCCGCGCTATATGCGACAGTGCGGGCGATCGGCGAGCAGCTGTGCCCGGCGCTGGGTATCGCCATTCCGGTGGGCAAGGACTCGCTGTCGATGAAGACCCGCTGGAGCGAGGGCGGGGTGGAACACAGCGTGATCGCGCCGGTGTCACTGATCGTATCCGCGTTCGCACCGGTGAGCGATGCGCGCGCTACGCTGACACCGGCGCTGCAACTGGACGAGCGTCCCACTTCGCTGTGGCTGATCGACCTGGCCGACGGACGGCACCGCCTGGGCGGCTCGGCGCTGGCGCAGGTCTTTGGGGCGCTCGGTGACGAGCCCGCCGACCTGGACGAGCCGCGGCGGCTGTTGCAACTGACGGCGGCGCTGTCGGAGCTGCGCGCCGCGGGCCTGCTGCTCGCGTACCACGACCGCTCTGACGGCGGCCTGTTCGTGACACTGGCGGAGATGGCCTTCGCCGGCCATTGCGGCCTGGACATCGCGCTGCCGGTGGCGCGCGGTACGGCCCTGGCGCAGCTGTTCGCGGAGGAGCCGGGCGTGGTGGTGCAGATACGCGCCGGTGACGAACCGCTGTTCCTGCGCATCCTGGAACGTCACGGGCTGGCGGCCGCTTCCTTGTACCTGGGCGCGCCGGTCAGCGATCCGAACGTGCAGATCCGCGTCGGCGGGGAATTGTTGAGCGAACCCTGGACGGCGCTCAAGCGCGCCTGGTCGGAGACCTCCTGGCAGATGCGGCGCCTGCGCGATGACCCACAGTGCGCAGACGAGGAGTTCGCGGCCGGCAGCAATCCCAACGATGCCGGTCTTTCGGTCGATCTGCCGTTCGATCCGCAGCAGGACATCGCGGCGCCCTACATAGCGCGTGGCGTGCGGCCGGCGCTCGCGGTGCTGCGCGAGCAGGGCGTCAACAGCCAGGTGGAAACCGCCGCCGCCTTCGATCGTGCCGGCTTCGCTACCCACGACGTGCACATGACCGATCTGATCGCCGGGCGGCGCTCGCTGCGCGAGTTCGCGGGCCTCGTGGCCTGTGGCGGCTTTTCCTACGGCGACGTGCTGGGCGCTGGCGAGGGCTGGGCCAAATCGATCCTGTTCCACGAAAAGGTGCGCGAGGAGTTCCAGCGCTTCTTCGAGCGTCGCGAGACCTTTGCGCTGGGCATCTGCAACGGCTGCCAGATGTTTGCGGCGCTGAAGGAGATCATCCCCGGCACACAGCTGTGGCCGCGCTTCGTGCAGAACCGCAGCGAACAGTACGAGGCGCGCTTCTCGCTGGTCGAGATCCTGCCCTCACCCTCGGTGCTGCTGGCCGACATGGCCGGCGCGGTGCTGCCGATCGCCGTCGCACACGGCGAGGGGCGCGCGGAGTTTGGCAGCGACGCGTCCGCGCAGCGGTGCATCGACAGCGGGCTGGTCGGGGTGCGCTATATCAATGCCGACCGCAGCCCGGCGCGGCTTTACCCCGCCAACCCGAACGGCACGCCCGGGGGGCTGGCGGCACTGTGCAACAGCGACGGCCGCGTCACCGTCACCATGCCGCACCCGGAGCGCTCGGTCCGCTACCTGCAGAATTCCTGGCGGCCGCGCGGCGCCGGCGAATACAGCGGCTGGATGCGCCTGTTCCGCAACGCGCGCCGCTTCGTCGGCTAGCTGGTTCATTGGCCGAAAGTCGCCTGCGGCGCTTTCGGCGGACATCAGCTTCGCTTCCGCCGGCCAAAGGCGCGACTTTGGCCGGCTGCGTCAGCTTGACGTCAGGGCCTGGTGTGGTCCGGTCTCCTCCAGGAAGAAGCGCCGCATCATGATGGCCTGCTGCAGCTTGCCCTTGCGCACATAGGCCTCGTACAGCAGGTCCTTCATGACCTCGAGCACGATGCCAGCCTCGTAGCTGTCCAGCAGCGGCAGCGGGGTGCGCGACTCCGGCTCGGTGCTGAACAACAGTGTCTTGAGCTTGCCGAATACGCCCGGCGCCAGGCTCGCCAGTTCGCGCACCGCGTTCAGCTCGTCGAAAAGCCGCAGCCGCCCGTTCTCTCCCAGGTCGGCGAACATGCTGTGCGCCGTGCGGCGGCACATGGAGGCGAAGGCGTTGAATGACCCGTGGGAGAAGCAGCCCAGTGCCTCGCGGAACAGCGTCTCGACATCCTCAGGGATGTAGGTGAAGCTGAATTTCTCGCGCGCCCGCTCCACCTCGGTGAACTGCGGCGCCAGCTCCACGCGGGTGTTGCCGAAGATGCGCACCGTGAAGCGCAGGAACACCGGCGCGTGGCAGGCGTCGCACAGGTACACGATGCCGATCTGCTTGGGGCGGTAGAGTTGCAGGTCGTCAAAGCGCGGCACGGCGCTGGGCGTCAGATGCGCGACCGCCTGGCAATGCGGACAGGTGATGACCAGGTTCTGTTCCTGGTCGTGATGCAGGCGGCTTGCGGAGTCGATGTACAGGGCCATGGCCGTTGGCGCTGAGGTTTTATAGTGGCGCCCTGTCCCGATGGTACACGCAATCCACCCCGCCGCCCGCGCGCGGCGGGCCCTGTGCGGCCATTTTGCTCCGCTACCGCGTTATGTAACAGGCCGGGCGGCGGAATGCGCGAATTTCAGGATCTGCTCCGCCAGGGTGGCATATTCGCCGCTGAAATGATGACCCTTGCCAACCTGCAGGCGGCTGACGTGGCTGCCGGCGAGGTCCGGGCAGATCGAGTCGCTCTCACCCTGGCCGTAGATGCATAGCACCGGCAACGGCGCCAGCGCCGCCACCTCCGGCCGCGTCGGGGAGCCGGTGCCGCTGCCCACCCAGTCGCTGATGCTGATCTCGAAGGAGGCCTCGCCGTCGATGCCGAGCACACTGGCGCTGACGATGCGCCCGCGCAGGTCCGGCGGCAGCCGGTTGATGACGAAGGGCAGTACGTCGGCGCCGAAGGAGTAGCCGATCAGCAGCACACGCTGCTTGTTCCAGGCGCTGAGGTAGTGCCGCAGGACCCGCGCAATCGCCGCCGTGACTTCCTCGGGCTTGCGCTCGTTCCAGAAATACTTGAGGGAGTTCAGGGCGACCGTCGGCACGCCGTCGGCAGCGAGCCGGGCCGCCAGTTCCTGGTCCAGGCCCGCCCAGCCGCCGTCGCCTGTAAGCAGCAGTGCAAACTCCGGCGAATTGCCACTGGCGTGCACCTCCTGCAGCGGCAGGTCTTCGATTCCGGCCGCCTGCGCCTGCGCCTGCGCTGACGCGGGGGTTTGCGCCCGAGGAACCAGGCGTGCGTAGGCGGAGCGGAACTGCGGCATCCAGTTGCGTTCCACGCCGAAGCCGTGCCCGACCCTGGGCAGGCGCACGACTTCCCCGCCCGCCACCTGGGCGGCGAAGGCGTCGGCGGCCTGCGCATTGCAGACCTGGTCCTGCTGGCCCTGCAATGCGATCCACGGTTGTTTGAGGGTCGTGGCCGGGGCCAGGACCAGTTCATGCTGCTTGTTCTGTGAGTAATGCAGTCCGGCTCCGGGGCACAACGCGGCGCCAGCGAAGTCCTGGTCCGGGCAGAAGCCCAGGCTGAGCGCACCGGCGAACGTGCCCGGTGGCGACTGCACCAGCGTACCGTACGCCACCGTGGCGCCGGAGGAATAACCCACCAGCACGGGGACGTGGTAGGCGCTCATGCCGATTTCCTTCTGCACCTGGTGGCTGAGCGCCTCGAAGTCAGCGGCGATCATCTGGCACGGCGCGCCGGGGCGCGCGGCAGCGCGGCGCAGGCTGTCGAAGTAGCGGCGGATGTCGACGCCGATGACGACCGCACCGTCGTCGGCCAGCGCGCGCGCCATGTGGAGGACCCCCAGCTGCCAGCCGCCGTCGCCGGAGATGAAAATGGCCACGCTGCGCACCGCGCCTTCCGGGAAGTAGACGCTCACGGTGCCAAACCGGCCGACGGGCAGGTGCGTGGTGGTGCCGTCGCCGATGGCCGTCCGCAGCGCGTGCGGTGCGGGTGAGGTCACCGGGCGCCGCCGGGATGTCGGTCTGTGTGCTGCGGCGGGCGCAGGCGCTGCGGCGGGCGCAGGCGCTGCGGCCCGTGCGCGGCCGGCAAAGCCGGCCAACACCAGTGCAGCCATCGTCGCAGCGGCAGCCAGTGCGGCCGCACGCCGGGAGTCGTATCTGTGTTGGATCAAAGCATTCATCGCGCGAACAACTCCCTGACTCCGCCAGCGATCAGCACCGACACGTCGATCAGCACCCGCGGCAACGCCATGCCGCCGGGCGCCACCAGGTAGCGTGGCTCCCACGCTGGATCGAACTTCGCCTTGTAGCGGCGCAGGCCATCGAAGTTATAGAAGTGCTCGCCGTGGCGGAAGATGAAATTGCCGACGCGATGCCAGGCCGGCGCCAGCGGATGCGCTTCCAGCCCCGACAGCGGCGCCATCCCCAGGTTGAACCACTGGTAGCCCTGCGCGCGGCCCCATTGCATCAGCTCTATGAACAGGAAGTCCATGGCGCCGCGCGGTGCGTCGGGCGCGAAACGCATCAGGTCCACCGACAGCTCCGAGCGGGTGCCGGTGAGCCACAGGTTGGCGAAGGCCGCCGGCACGCCCTGGGCGCGCACCACCGCCACCGGGAACTGCTGCACGTATGCGGGTGAGAAGGCGCCGACCGAAAAGCCCTTCTCGCCGGTGGACTTGCTGGACAGCCAGGAGGAGGAAATCTCCTGCAGCACCGGCATCAGCCGCGGCACGTCCGCGCTCTGCACGACCTCGAAGGTGGCGCCGTCGCGCTGTGCGCGGCGCCAGGCCTGGCGCAGATCGGCGCGGGGCGCGCCTTCCAGTGAGAAATCGGCCAGCGGTACGCGCGCCTCTTCGCCGATCTTCAGCGCCGCCAGCCCCAGGTCGGCGTACAGGCCCAGGCGCTCGCCGCAGACCTGGTAGAAAACCAGGCGCGCGCCGTGATGATCGGACATCTCGCGCAGCCGCCACACCAGCTCCTCCGCCCCGCCGCGGGCCCCGACCGGATCGCCGAGTGCGATCCAGCTATGGCCCGCGATCTGGTACATGACGAAGGCATCGTCGGCGTCACTGAACAGCAGGCGCTTGTCGCCGGTCAGCGCGGCGTTTGCCAGCGTGGTGTCGCAGGCCGCGATCAATGGCGTGGCCCGCGCCAGGTCCGCCGCATCCGCGACCGCCGGTTCCGGACGCGCCGGGCGCAGCATGTTGAGCAGCACGAAGGCGCTGCCCAGCAGGATCACCGCCAGCGAGGCGCGCAGCACTCTTGGGGCATGGCCGTGCAGGGCAAAGGTCCACCACAGTTCGTCGGAGTACGGCACGTGGCGGGAGGTGATGATGCCGATCCACAGGGCCGTGATGACCACACCGGCGATGCTGGCCACCCATACCGGGGTGAAACGTTCGGCCAGGATGGCGGTGGGGCGGTAGAACGCACGCCTTCCCAGGATCAGCACGCCCAGCACCAGCGCCAGCAGGCTGGCTTCCTCGAAGTCCAGTCCCTTCAGCAGCGAGGCGAAGATACCGCCCACCAACAGCCAGACGCAGATGTAGTAGGCGGCCTGCACCCGCCGGAACAGCGCACGTGCCAGCACCAGCAGGCCCAGTCCGACCGCGCTGCCGGCCAGATGCGACACCTCCAGCACCGCCAGCGGCAGGAAGCGGTTGAGGAAGTACAGCCGCTCCTCGACCGCGGGAGTGGCGCCCGAAAACAGCAGCAGGGCGCCGGCGAGGAAGGTGAGGCCGCCCGCCACCTGCGGCACCACCGGTGCAACGTACAGACTCGCCAGTTCCTGCGCGCGCGCCAGCCGGCCGCGCTGCGCGGACAGTTCCTTGGAGGCGAACAGCAGTGCGCCGCACACCAGCGGCGCGAAGTAATAGATGCCGCGGTAGGCCAGCAGCGAGCCGAGCAGCGCCTCCGGCGCCACGTTGGGCAGGGTGAAGAGGATCACCGCCTCGAACACACCGACACCGCCGGGCACGTGGCTGATGATGCCCGCGATCACCGCCACGGCATACACGCCCAGGAAGGGGATGAAGCCAATGTCGGCGTCTGCGGGCAGCAGCGACCACACCACGGCGCACGACAGCGACAGGTCGAGCACCGACAGGGCGAGCTGTGTCAGGCCAATGGCCGCCCCGGGCGGACGCAGCGCCCAGCCGCGGATCTCCAGCGGCCGTTGCGCGCTGCAGGCCCACAGGCCGTAGGCGCATACCGCTGCCAGCAGGCCCATGCCCAGCAGCATGGTCCAGCTCTGGCGCAGGTGCAGGACGGCTGCCGCGTTGGCCGGCGTCAGCAGCAGCGACAGTCCGGAGATGGTGGCGAGGCCCAGGCCGAGCGACAGGCTGCAGAAGGCTGTGACCGTGGCGACTTCGACCGCGCTGACCTGCTCGGTGGCATACAGGCGGAAGCGGATTGCAGCGCCGGTAAACGCGGAGAAGCCCAGTGTGTGGCCGAAGGAGTAGGCGATGAACGAGGTGAAGACGATGCGGGGATAGGCGATGACGCGCCGCAGATAGCGCAGCGCCAGCAGGTCGTAGGTGGTCAACAGCCAGTAGGACAGCAGCGTGAAACCCAGGGCCGCCAGCACCTGGCGGCGCGGGATGGCGTGCAGGTGCTCGAAGACGCTGCGCACGTGCAGCCGCGACAGCTGGTGGTGCAGCAGCACCACCACCAGCGCGAAGAAAACCAGCGCTGCCAGCGGCCCGGCCCAGCGCCACAGCAGTTCGCGCCCGCCGGCTTCGCTGTCTGCTGCGCGCTCAGATGCGCTCATTCGCAGCCGCAGTCCCGATCAAAAAAGGTTCTTTCCGGGGCCGGCGTGAATCCTTCCCTGGAGCCTGCGCAAAAACATCCCTGTTTTTGACGCCCCCGGAAAGAACCTTTTTCGCTCGTGCCTGCTTGCTTATCACTACTACCGTGTCAGTGGCTTGTACCTGATGCGATGCGGCTGCATGGCGTCTTCGCCTTTGCGCCGCCGGTAGTCCTGCACGTACTCCTGGTAGTTGCCCTCGAACCAGGTCACCTGCGAGTCGCCCTCGAAGGCGAGGATGTGCGTGGCGATGCGGTCGAGGAACCAGCGGTCGTGGGAGATCACCACGGCGCAGCCGGGGAAGCTGAGCAGCGCTTCCTCCAGCGCGCGCAGCGTCTCGATGTCCAGGTCGTTGGTGGGCTCGTCCAACAGCAGCACGTTGCCGCCGGAACGCAGCACCTTCGCCAGGTGCACGCGGTTGCGCTCACCGCCCGACAGGTCGCCGATCAACTGCTGTTGTTGGGTGCCCTTGAAGTTGAAGCGCCCCACGTAGCCGCGCGAGGGGGTCTCGTAGCTGCCCACCTTGATGGTGTCCAGGCCGCCGGAGATTTCCTGCCATACACTCTTTTTGTCATCCAGCGCCTGGCGCGACTGGTCGACGTAGGCAAGCCGCACCGAGGGTCCGGTGCGGATCTCGCCGGCGTCCGCTTTCTCAGCCCCCGTCAGCATGCGAAACAGCGTGGTCTTGCCGGCACCGTTGGGGCCGATGATGCCGACAATGCCGCCGCGCGGCAGGTTGAAGGACAGGTCGTCGATCAGCAGCCGCTCACCGTAGGCCTTGCGCAGGCCCTTGGCCTCGATCACCAGGTCGCCCAGGCGCTCCCCTGGAGGAATGTAGATCTCGTTGGTCTCGTTGCGTTCCTGGAATTCGCGCGAGGCCAGTTCCTCGTAGCGCTGCAGGCGCGCCTTGCTCTTGGCCTGGCGCGCCCTGGGGTTCTGGCGCACCCACTCGAGCTCGTGCGCCAGGGTCTTGCGCAGCGCCTCGCGCTCGCGCTCCTCGAGCTCCAGCCGCTTCTCCTTCTGCTCCAGCCAGGAGGAGTAGTTGCCCTGCCACGGGATGCCGTGTCCACGGTCCAGCTCCAGGATCCACTGCGCCACGTTGTCGAGGAAGTAGCGGTCGTGGGTGACGGCGATCACCGTGCTGGGATACTGCTCCAGGTATTTCTCCAGCCAGGCTATGGACTCGGCGTCCAGGTGGTTGGTGGGCTCGTCCAGCAGCAGCATGTCGGGCGCCGACAGCAGCAGGCGGCACAGTGCCACGCGGCGCTTCTCGCCTCCGGATAGCGTGCCGATCGTGCTCTCCCACGGCGGCAGCCGCAGCGCGTCGGCCGCAATCTCCAGCTTGCGTTCCAGTTCCCAGCCGCCGGCGGCGTCGATGGCGTCCTGCAGCTGCGCCTGGCGTTCCAGCAGCGCATTCATGCGCGCATCGTCCATGGGTTCGGCGAACTGCTCGCTGATGCGGTTGAATTCCTGCAACTGGCTGAAGGTTCCGCCCAGGCCCTCCATCACCGTGGTGCGCACGTCCTGCGCCGGATCGAGCTGCGGCTCCTGCGGTAGGTAGCCGACGCGGATACCTGCCTGCGGGCGCGCCTCGCCGTCGAAGTTGGCGTCGATGCCGCCCATGATCTTCAGCAGCGTCGACTTGCCCGAACCGTTCAGGCCGAGCACGCCGATCTTGGCGCCCGGGAAGAAGGACAGGCTGATGTCGCGAAGGATGACGCGCTTGGGCGGCACCACCTTCGAGACGCGGTTCATGGTGTAGATGTACTGGGCCATTGTGCGCTCAAGTGTAACGAATTGGCGCGCGCCTGTGCCCCGCGGGCCGGGGGTCGGCGGGGCCGGCGCACAGCGGCGCCGGCGCATGGCGCACGCGAGGCGGCGCGCGCCGGCCATAGATGCTAGGCTGCGGCGCCATGAGCGTGGGGGTGGTGGTCAGCGAGCGCATTGGCCGCTACGGTTTCGGCGATGGTCATCCCTTCGGCATCGATCGTCACGGCGCCTTCCTGCGGGAGTTCACGGCCCGGGGCCTGCAGCAGCGCGTCCGGGTGATCGAGCCGCGCGCCGCAACCGAGGCGGAACTCGGCGCCTTCCACACACCCCGGTACCTGCAGTTCGTGCGCGAGCGCTCGCAGGCCGGCGGCGGCTTCCTGGACGGTGGCGACACGCCGGCGTTCCGCGGCGTGTATGAAGCCGCTGCGTCGGTGGTGGGCGCGACGCTTGCGGCGATGGAAGCCGTCATGGCCGGGGAGTGCCGGCGTGCCTTCGTGCCGATCGCCGGGCTGCACCACGCGGCGCGTGACCGCGCCGGCGGGTTCTGTGTGTTCAACGATTGCGGCGTCGCCATCGAGATGCTCAAGCGCGCCGGACTGACGCGCATTGCCTACGTCGATATCGACGCCCATCACGGCGACGGAGTCTTCTACGCCTTCGAGGACGACACCGCGGTGGTGTTTGCCGACCTGCACGAAGACGGCCGCTACCTGTTTCCGGGCACCGGCGCGAGCGAGGAAACCGGGCGCGGCGCGGCGCGTGGCCTGAAACTCAACATTCCGCTTGAGCCGGGTGCGGGGGATGGGGAGTTTGCGCAGGCCTGGCCGCAGGTCATGCAGCACCTGCGCGGCCACGAGCCGCAGTTCATCATCCTGCAGTGCGGCGCCGACAGTCTCGAGGGCGACCCCATCACTCACCTGCGCCTGACCGAGCGCAGTCACGGCGCCGCCGCCCGCGATCTCGCCGCGCTGGCGGACAGCCTGGGACACGGCCGGGTGCTGGCCCTGGGCGGTGGCGGCTACAACCGCGGCAACCTGGCGCGCGCCTGGAGCGCGGTGGTGCACAGCCTGCTGGACTGATCCACAGGCCGAGATCGCCCGATATCCTGCCACCCGCCCGGCCGAGGGGTCCGGCGTGCAAACCGGTGTCGCATCGGCGCTGCGCTGCCGCGCGCGCCATCCGGTACAATCCGCGGCCCGGTTTTCTCACCCATACGCCCGCAAATCAAGGCAGTACCCCGCATGTTCCGCAGCACCATGACGATCGAGAGCTTCGACCCCGAGCTGGCCCATGCAATCGACGGTGAGCGCCGCCGCCAGGAGGACCACGTCGAGCTGATCGCCTCGGAGAACTACACCAGTCCACGGGTGCTGCAGGCGCAGGGTTCGGTCCTGACCAACAAGTACGCCGAGGGCTACCCGGGCAAGCGCTACTACGGCGGTTGCGAGTTCGTGGACATCGCCGAGCAGCTGGCGATCGATCGCGCCAAAAAACTGTTCGGCGCCGACTACGCCAACGTGCAGCCGCACTCCGGCTCGCAGGCCAACGCCGCCGCCTATTTCGCGCTGGTGCAGCCCGGAGATGCGATTCTCGGCATGAGCCTGGACCACGGCGGTCACCTGACCCATGGCGCCAGGGTCAACTTTTCGGGCAAGTTCTTCCGCGCCGCGCAGTACGGCATCCGCCCCGACACCGGTGAGATCGACTACGAGCAGGTGGAGAGACTGGCGCAGGAGCACCGGCCGAAACTGATCATAGCGGGCTTCTCCGCCTATTCGCGGGTCATCGACTGGGCGCGCTTTGCGGCCATCGCCAAAAGCGTCGGCGCGTATTTCGTGGTCGACATGGCGCACGTCGCCGGCCTGGTGGCCGCCGGCCTGTATCCCAACCCTCTGCCGCACGCCGACGTGGTGACCACCACCACCCACAAGACCCTGCGTGGTCCGCGCGGCGGCCTGATCCTGGCGCGCGCCAACGAGGAAATCACCAGGAAGCTCAACTCACTGGTGTTCCCCGGCACGCAGGGCGGGCCGCTCATGCATGTCATCGCGGCCAAGGCGGTGGCGTTCAAGGAAGCGCTGGAGCCGCAGTTCAACGACTACCAGCGCCAGGTGCTGGCCAATGCGCGCGCCATGGCGGCGCGCCTGATCGAGCGCGGCTACCAGGTGGTCTCCGGCGGCACCGACAATCACCTGTTCCTGCTCAGCCTGGCCGGCCGCAACATCACGGGGAAAGATGCCGACGCCGCGCTCGGCCGCGCCAACATCACGGTGAACAAGAACGCCGTACCGAACGATCCGCGCCCGCCGATGATCACCAGCGGACTGCGCCTGGGGACGCCGGCCTCCACCACGCGCGGTTTCCGCGAGGCGGAGATCCAGCAGGTGGCCGACCTCATCGCGCAGATCCTGGACGCGGAAGGTTCGCAGGCCGTGATCGACAAGGTCCGCCCGCAGGTCGTGGAGCTGTGCCGGCGGTTCCCGGTCTACGTAACCTGACGGCGCCTTGCAAGGGCGCGATCCATGCACTGCCCCTTCTGCGGACACCCGGAGACCAAGGTCAACGACTCACGTCTGGCGGGCGAGGGGCGGCAGGTGCGTCGCCGCCGTGAGTGCCTGGCGTGTGGCGAGCGCTTCAACACCTTCGAGGCCGCCGAGCTGCTGATGCCGGTGGTGGTCAAGACCGACCGCGCGCGCGAGCCCTTTGACGAGGGCAAGGTACGCGCCGGCATGGAGCGGGCGCTGCAGAAGCGCCCGGTATCCCGCGAGCAGATCGACGAGGCGCTGAGCCGCATCGTCCACAAGGTGCGCGTGCTGGGCGACCGCGAGATCTCCGCGCGTACCGTCGGGGAACTGGTGATGGAGGAATTGCAGCACCTGGACGAAGTCGGTTATGTACGCTTCGCCTCCGTGTACCGCCATTTCGAGGACGTGGAGGCTTTCCACGACGAGATCCGCCGCCTGCGCGACGCGCGTCAGGCTGCGCATGCGGCCGGGCGCACGCACAAGCGCAGCGCGGCACGCGCCGCCAATCGCGAGCAGTTGCCGCTGCTGCCGGACAGCGAGGCGGACGCACCCGGTTCACCTGCGCCGTCCGCCGGGCCCGCCGCCGGCAAGAGCGGCGGCAAGCCGGACGGTTGAGCAATGTTCTCTGAATTTGACAACACGGCGATGCAGCGCGCCCTGGCGCTGGCGGCGCAGGGCATTGGCGGCACCGACCCCAATCCCCGCGTGGGCTGCGTCATTGCGCAGGGCAACCGCATCGTCGGTGAGGGCTGGCATGAACGCGCCGGCCAGCCGCACGCCGAGGCGCTGGCGCTGCGCAATGCCGGCGCCCGCGCCGCGGGGGCGACGGTGTATGTGACGCTGGAACCATGTGCTCATCACGGCCGCACGCCGCCGTGCGCCGACGCACTGATCGCAGCGCGCGTGGCGCGCGTGGTCTACTGCGTGGCGGACCCCAACCCGCAGGTTGCCGGCGCGGGCGCGCAGCGGCTGCGTGCGGCGCGCATCGCGGTGGAGACCGGACTGCTCGAGGCCGAGGCGAGGGAACTGAACGCCGGCTTCTTCCGTCGCATGGGCAGCGGGCGCCCGCTGGTGCGTGTGAAACTCGCCACCAGCCTGGACGGCCGCACGGCGCTCGCCGACGGTACCAGTCGCTGGATCACCGGCGAGGCCGCGCGGGCCGACGTACATCGCTGGCGCGCGCGCAGCGGCGCCATTCTGACCGGCATCGGCACGGTGCTGGCGGACGATCCGCGCCTTACCGTGCGCCCGCCATCGGGGCCGCCGGGCAGCGCAGGAGACATGGCGCAGCCCGCATTCGCGGTTGCACGGCCGCTGATCGTGGTGCTGGATGCGTCGCTGCGGCTGCCGCTGCAGGCGCGCCTGTTCGACGCTGGCGCCGAGGTGCTGGTGATGACGGCGGCGGGCGCCGCCCGCGAACAGCAGGCGGCCGCGCTGACAGGGCGGGGTGCGCGGGTCGAGCTGCTGCCGGCCGACACGGCAGGCGTGGCGCTGCCTGCGTTGCTGGACCGGCTGGGCGAGCTGGAGATCAACGAGGTGCTGGTCGAAGCCGGTCCGACCCTGGCCGGAGCACTGCTGCAGCAGGGGTTGGTGGACGAGCTGTTGCTGTATGTGGCGCCGAAGGTGCTCGGGCAGTCGGCGCGGCCGCTGCTGATGTGGCCCGAGCTCACACAGCTGCCGCAGGCGGCGCAGTTCGAGGTGATCGACGTGGTGCGCCTCGGGCCGGACCTGCGCCTGCGTTTGCGCCCGCGGGCCGCGGCTCCAGCTGCGGACTTGCAGGCGGCGGCAGCACACGTCGCGACCTGACTGCGACAACGGGAGGCCTTGTGTTCACCGGAATCGTCCTGGACGTCGGCACGGTTGAGAACTGTGAGAAGCGCGGGGGCGACCTGCGGCTCACGATCGCCTGCCACAGGCTTGACCTGTCCGTGCTCAAGGCGGGCGACAGCGTCAGCGTCCAGGGCTGCTGCCTGACCGCTGTCGAGATCAACGCTCAGCGCTTTGTCGCCGACGTTTCGCGCGAAACGCTGAGCGTTACGACTCTTGGCGAACTGGTGGTGGGCGCGGCGGTGAATCTCGAGCCCGCGCTGCGCGCCGGAGATGCGCTCGGCGGGCATCTGGTCAGTGGGCACGTCGATGCCGTGGGTTCGCTGGTTACCATGAGCGAAGATGCGCGCTCGCGGCGCCTGGGCTTTGCACTGCCGGCATCGCTGGCCCGCTTCGTGGCGCCCAAGGGTTCGATCACGGTCGATGGCGTCAGCCTGACGGTCAACACCGTGTCGGCTGGCGGATTTGACGTCAACATCATTCCGCACACGCTTACCCACACGACGCTCGGTGCGCTCACGGTGGATGCGCGGGTGAATCTCGAGATCGACCTGGTGGCGCGCTACCTGGACCGGTTGGTGTCCAGGGAATAACTGGCACCCGGGAACGACTGCCACCCGGGAATGACTGGCACCCGGGAATGACTGGCACCCGAAGCCGCTCTGGCGCCTCATGGCGGTAACGCGAGATATACTGCCTCCGTGGTCCGAACGCTGCGCGCCCCGCGAGGACGATTGCCGCTGGTAGCACTGACACTCGCGGCTCCGCGCGCGGCGAGGCCGCTTTGCGCGTACGCCGTGTCCGCAGTCGCGGTGTTTTCACTCGCTGTCCCGCAGCGTTCCTTCGCCTGTGCCTCCTGTGGCTGCACCCTGGGTGTCGATGCGGCCATGGGATACCCGGCGCTGCCGGGTTGGCGCGCCAGCCTGGAATACGACTACATCGACCAGGACCAGCTGCGCAGCGGCACGCGGGCGGTGTCGGGCGTGCCGGATGGTTACGAGCTCGAGCACCGCACGATCAACCAGTATGCAACCGCGGGGATCAGCTACAACTTCCCCACCGACTGGAACGTGACTGTGCTGGTGCCCTACGTGATCCGCAGCCATTCGACTTACGGCAACCAGGACTCGATCGCGCCGCTCCGGCCGCTCAGCCGCTCGTTCAGCTCCAGTGTTGGTGATATCAAGCTGCTGGGCAGCTACCAGGGCCTGCTGCCGACCCGCCATCTCGCAATACAACTGGGGATCAAGCTGCCCAGCGGGCGCTACGGGACCGCGGTTGATTTCCACTCCGGTCCCGCCGCCGGCAGCCCCCTGGATGCCAGCCTGCAGCCCGGTACCGGCAGCACCGATGTGATCGTCGGCGCCTACTACCATCGCATGGTCGGCCAGGACTTCGACGCCTTCGCCAGCGGCCAGTTCCAGTCCGCCGTGCGTCATCACATGGACCAGCCGGGCAGCGACTATCGTCCCGGCAATTCGGTCACGGTCAGCCTGGGAGCGCGCTATATCGCGGGCGACCGCTGGACTCCGCAGTTGCAGGTGAACCTGCTGCACAAGGCGCCGGACCAGGGGGCGCTGGCGGACGTGCAGAACAGCGCCGGCACCGTCGCCTACGTGAGCCCGGGGCTCAGCGCCGGGATCGGACGCAGGGCGAACGTGTTCGCCTTCGTGCAGGTGCCCGTATACAGCAACCTCTACGGCGTCCAGCTGTTTCCCCGCCTGACGGTGAGTGCCGGCGGCAGCTATTCCTTCTGATGCCGGCCTGCCGGGGCGCTCGGGTATACTGAAGCGCCGAGCCGCCGGCGCTTCACGCCCCTTCCACCATGTCCAAAGTCCTGCCCATCACCGGCAAGAACGTGCCCCCGGCCTTGCCGGTCGATTCCGTGGACGACATCCTCGCCGAACTGCGTGCCGGGCGCATGGTGGTGATCGTCGACGACGAGGATCGTGAGAACGAAGGCGACCTGATCATGGCCGCCGAGCACGCCACGCCGGAGGCGGTGGCGTTCATGATCCGCCACACCAGCGGCATTATCTGCGTGTCGATGGAGGAGGCGCAGCTGCAGCAGCTCGACCTGCCGCAGATGGTGCCCGTCAACGACGAATCCCAGCGTACCGCGTTCACCGTGTCGGTGGACCTGCGTGCCGGCATCACCACCGGGGTCTCGGCTGCGGACCGCGCCGCCACCATCCGCACGCTCGCGGACCCCGCCGCGACGGCCTCGGCCTTCGTGCGCCCCGGGCACATCTTCCCGCTGCGCGCGCGTCGCGGCGGCGTGCTGGTGCGGGCCGGCCATACCGAGGCGGCCGTCGACCTGTGCCGCCTGGCGGGTGTCAAGGCCGCCGGCGTGCTGTGCGAGGTCATGAACGAGGATGGCAGCATGGCGCGCCGCCCGCAGCTGCAGGAGTTTGCGCGGCAGCACGGGCTGAAGGTCGGAACCATCGCCGACCTGATCCGTCATCGCCTGCGCACCGAGCGTTCGGTGCAGCGCGTCTCGGAGCACAGGGTGCAGACCGCCCTGGGAGAGTTCCGGCTGTTCGCCTACCAGGACGAGGTCAGCAGCGAGCTGCACATGGCGCTGGTGCACGGCCAGCTCGACGGTGCACAGGCGCCGCTGGTACGCGTTCACCTGCCCGACACGTTGCACGACCTGCTGGGCGTGGAGGGGGGCGGCCGCACCTGGACCCTGCGGGCGGCGATGCAGCGCATCGTCGAGGCCGGCAGCGGGGTGGTCGTGGTGCTGCGCCAGCAGGAAAGCGCGCGCGAACTGGCGGAAGCCGTGCGGGCGTTTGCCGCCGATAACGCCCAAAACGCGGGCGCACCCAAAGAGGGGACGGTGCTGCGCACCTTCGGCGTCGGCGCGCAGATCCTGAAGGACCTGGGCGTGCAGCGGATGCGGGTGCTGTCGGCGCCGAAACAGATGCACGGAATCTCGGCCTTCGGTCTGAAGATCGAAGCCTACGTCAGGGCCTGAAGGTGGCCGGCATGGTGATCGAGGCGGCCGAGGCGAGCGCGCGTGGCCTGAGAGTGGCGATCGCCGCGGCCCGCTTCAACGACTTCATCGTCGCCAGCCTGCTCAAGGGCGCCGAGGCGGCCTGGGAGCAGCGCGCCGGCGCCGCCGCCGACCTCACGGTCGTGCGCGTTCCGGGCGCCTACGAGCTGCCGCTCGTGGCCCAGCGGCTCGCGGGCAGCGGCCGCTACGCGGCCGTGGTGGCGCTCGGTTGTGTGATCCGCGGCGACACGCCGCACTTCGACTACGTCGCCGGCGAATGCGCGCGCGGCCTGCTGCAGGCGAGCCTGACAACGGGGGTGCCGGTGGTCTTCGGTGTGCTGACGGTCGAGACCACCGAACAGGCGCTGGAGCGCGCCGCGATCGGCCGCGCCAACAAGGGCGGCGAGGCCATGGAGGCCGCGCTGGAGATGGCCGCGGTGCTGGGTCGGCTGTGAGCACCGCCCACAACGAGGCGCGCCACTACAGCGGTGCGCGCAGCGTGGCCCGCAAGCTCGCTCTGCAGGCGCTGTATCGCTGGCAGCTGAACAACGGCCCGTGGCAGGACCTGGTGCAGGAGTTCCGCGACGCCGACGACATGGGACGCGCCGACGCCGAGTATTTCGAGCAGCTGGTCGCCGGGGTCTGCGGCGCGCGCGAGAGCCTGGAGGCACGGCTGGCCACGCTGACGGACCGCGAACCGCGGATCCTGGATCCGGTGGAGCACGCGGTACTGCTGATCGGGCTTTATGAGCTCGGCTCTCGCGCCGAGGTGCCGTACCGGGTCGCGATCAGCGAGGCGGTCTCGCTGGCGCGGCGCTTCGGCGCCACCGACGGGCACAAGTATGTCAACGCCGTGCTGGACCGCGCCGCCCGCGAGCTGCGGCCCGAAGAACACTGACACAGCGCACGGGTTTATTGCAGCCGCAGTCCCGATCAAAAAAGGTTCTTTCCGGGGCCGGCGTGAATGAAAGAGCCTTTTTCGCTCGTGCCTCCTACCTATATATGCCTGTCGACGAGTTTGGCCTGATCGACCGCTACTTCCGTGACGCCGGCGCGCAGCGGGCGGACGTCCTCACGGGCATCGGTGACGACGCCGCGGTACTGGCCGCGCCGCCGGGCGAACTGGTGGTGGCTACCGACACGCTGGTGAGCGGCGTGCATTTTCCCGAGGGCAGTCCCGCGCAGTCGATCGGTCATCGTGCGCTGGCGGTCAACCTGAGCGACCTGGCGGCCATGGGCGCCACCCCGGACTGGGCGCTGCTGGCGCTGACCCTGCCCGCGGCCGACGAGCAGTGGCTCGAGGGATTCGCCGCCGGCCTGTCAGCGCTGGCGCGCGAGCATGGTGTCGCGCTGGTCGGCGGCGATACCACTCGCGGCCCGCTGTGCGTGACGGTGCAAGTGCTCGGGCATGTGCCGGCCGGCACTGCACTGCTGCGCAGCGGTGCGGCGGCCGGGGACCTGCTGTTCGTCTCCGGTACGCCGGGGGATGCCGCGGCCGGGCTCGCGATCGAGCAGGGCGCCTGCAACGCCAGCGGTGCGCAGCGTGACTACCTGCGGCAGCGCTTCCTCAAGCCCACGCCGCGGCTGTCGCTGGGCGCGCGGCTGCGCGGGCTGGCCAGTGCCTGCATGGATGTGTCCGACGGGCTGCTGGGCGATGCCGCCAAACTCGCCGCCGCCAGCGGCGTGGCCGTGGAAATCGACTATGACAGCCTGCCGCTGTCGCCCGCACTGCGGGCCGTGTGCGGCGACAGCCGCGCGCGCGAGCTGGCCCTCGCGGGCGGCGACGACTACGAACTGTGCTTCAGCGTTGCGCCGCCGCGCCTGCCGCAACTGCTGGCGCGCCTGCCGCCGCGGCAATGGCACTACACGCAGATCGGCCGGCTGACCGCCGGCGGCGGCTCGCGGGTGCTGCGCGGGGGGACTGTGATGCAGTTCTCGCATCCGGGGTACCGGCACTTCGGTTGAGGGCGCGCGCGCGGGCGCGGGCGGCGGGCCGGTCGCGTGAGGGGTGCATCACAGTCGCCCGTGCGCCGCTGCCCGTATGCTGCGCGGCACTACCCGCCGCAGGCACCATGTCACTTCTGGCCACAAAACCCGTCCAGCCCGCACGGCCCGCGCCGCGCGTGCCGGACAAGATCGGCAAGTACCAGGTCATCCGCGAGGTGGGCCGGGGCAGCACCGGCATCGTGTACCTGTCGCATGACGCGTACTACGGTCGCGACGTCGCCATCAAGGTCTACAACATGGACACCGGTGGGGACGCGGAGCGCGCGCGCATTGCGCGCAAGATGTTCCTGTCGGAGGCGCACCTGGTCGGCATGCTGCAGCATCCGCACATCCTGCCGATCTACGACGCCGGCGAGGAAAACGGCCACTGTTATATCGTGACCGAGCACGTGCACGGCGCCCGCACACTGGCGGCCTACTGCCGCCCCGACAACCTGCTGCGCATCGACGATACCGTCGAGATCATATTCAAGTGCGCCAAGGCGCTGCACTACGCGCATACCCGCGGGGTCATCCACCGCGACGTCAAGCCGTCGAACATCATGCTCACGCAGGACAGCGACGTGCGCATCATCGACTTCGGCATCGCGCTGGTTTCGGATTCGGACATCTCGCGCATCGAAGGCATTGCCGGCAGCCCCTCTTACATGTCACCCGAGCAGGTGCAGAGCCTGGAGCTGACCAACCGCTCCGACCTGTATTCCCTGGGCGCGGTGATGTACGAGCTGCTGACCGGCTCGCGGCCGTTCCGCGCCGGCAACCTGCAGAAGCTGCTGCACCAGATCGTGTACGCCACGCCGCCGCCGATCCACACCCTGCGCACGGAGGTGCCGGAGGAACTGGAGACCGTGGTCGCGACGGCGCTGCAGAAGGACCCGGAAAAGCGCTGCCGCAGCGGCCTGGACTTCGCCGCCGAGTTGACGCGGGTGCACCAGCACCTGCGCGAGGCCAACGCGCGCATCGACCAGCAGGAGCAGTTCGGCGTGCTGCGCCGCCTGAAGTTCTTCCACGAGTTCTCCCACGCCGAGATCTGGGAAGTGCTGCGCGCCAGCAGCTGGCAGGATTACATACCCGGTGAGGAGATCGTCAAGGAAGGCGAAATGGACGATCGCTTCTACATCCTGGTGAACGGCAGCTGCGCCGTCGAGCGCCACGGCCGGCAGATCGGGCAGCTTGAGACCGGCGACTGCTTCGGCGAGGCCAGCTACCTGCCGGGCGCCAAGCGAACCGCCACCATCCGCGCCGGCGGGCTGGTCACGGTGCTGCGGGTGAGCTCCACGCTGCTGGAACAGGTGTCGGCCTCCTGCCAGCTGCGCTTCAACCGCGTGTTTCTCAGTTCGCTGATCGGGCGCCTGCAGAGCGCCGAACGCAAATAGCCAGACGGCGCGGCGCCGCTTGCCAGGCGCTGCGCGCCACTTGCGCGGGTATGCCGCGGGCTCCTACGCTGTCGCGGTGCACGTACTGCTGATCGAAGACGATACCGAGGCCGCGCGCTTCCTGGTCAAAGGACTGGGCGAGAGCGCGCACACGGTGGAACACCGCGCCGACGGGCTGCAGGGCCTGACGCGTGCGCTCGAAGGACAGTTCGACCTGGTCATCACCGACCGCATGTTGCCGCAGCTCGACGGCCTCGCGATCATCGCCCGCATGCGCGAGCGGGGCCTGACCACACCGGTGCTGGTGCTGTCGGCGCTGGGCAGCGTCGATGACCGCATCCGCGGCCTGCAGGCCGGCGGCGACGACTACCTCACCAAGCCGTTTGCGCTGGCTGAATTGCTGGCGCGCGCCGAGGCGCTGCTGCGCCGCCACAGCGGCAGCGGCCACCTCACCCGCCTGAAGGTCGAGGACCTGGAGTTCGATCTGCTGCAGCGGCGCGTGACCCGCGGCGGGCGGGAACTGGAGCTGACCACGCGCGAGATGAAGCTGCTGGAATTCCTGATGCGCCGCGCCGGCCAGGTGGTGACGCGCACCATGCTGCTCGAGGGCGTGTGGGACCTGCACTTCGATCCGCAGAGCAACCTCATCGACGTGCACGTCAGCCGGCTGCGCCAGGCGATCGACCGCGGCTCCGACCAGCCGCTGATCCACACCGTGCGCGGCTCGGGCTACGTGCTGCGGCCCGAATCCTGAAGCGCGATGCGCGCGGCGCTGTTCAACACCACCGCATTCCGGCAGTCGGTGGGCTATATGCTGCTGGTTACGCTGGCGGTAGGGGTCACGCTGGGCAGCACGTATCTGCTCACCGAGAGCCTGATCACCGACGAGGTCGACCTGATCATCGACTCGGAGCTGAAAAACCTGCAGGAGCGCTTCGCGCGCGGCGGAGTGCCGGCCGTCACCGACGAAATCAACCTGCGCATCGACAGCTGGGGCCGCATCGGCGCCGTCTACATGCTGGCGGACTCGAGCTTCGAGCGCATCTCCGGCAACGTGACCGACTGGCCGTTCGATGGCGTGCCGCTCGAGGCGCGGCCCGAGTTCGAGATCGCCACCATCGAGCCGGGCCGGCGCGCCGTGCACCCCGTGCGCGCCGCGGTGCGCCGCCTGCCCGGCGGCGACCTGCTGCTGGTCGGCACCGACATCTCCCAGGGGCGGCGCTTCGCCGAGAAGTTCCGTTTCGCCACGCTTTGGGGCATCGGCCTGTCGACCCTGGCGGCGGCGCTGGCCGGGTTCTGGTTCAGCCGGCGGCTGGCGCGCCGGGTCAGCGCGGTCGCCAGCACCTGCCAGCAGATCATGGCGGGCGACCTGCGGCGGCGCCTGCCGGTGGCGGGGGCCCGCGATGAGTTCGATGCCCTGGCAATGGCGGTCAACCGCGTGCTGGATCGCCTGGAGGAACAGGCCGGCACGCTGCGCGCCACCTTCGACAGCACGGCTCACGACCTGCGCGCGCCGCTGCATCGCCTGCGCACCCGCATGGACACGCTGCTGCTGCGCCAGCCGCCGCTGGAACCCTCGGTGCGCGAACCGGTCGAGTCGGCGCTACATGAGGTCGACCGCCTGCAGCGTACGCTGGCGACGCTGCTGCAGATCGCGCTGGCGGAGTCGGGCGCGCCATTGGCCGAGCAGGCGGCGGTGGATGTGGCGCAGCTGGCGGCGGAGATCGGCGAACTGTTCGAGCCGGTGGCCGCGGCCGCCGGCGTGGCGCTGAGCGTGCATGGCGAACCCGCGGCCCGCGTTGCCGGCAACCGCCAATTGCTGGCGCAACTGCTCAGCAACCTGATCGAGAACAGCGTGAAATACGTGCCTCCTGGCGGACACATCGACGTCGCAGTGCGGCGCTTCGGATCGATTGTGCGGCTGGCGGTCAGCGACGACGGTCCGGGGATCCCCGCTGCCGACCGCGCTCGCGCGCTGCAGCCCTTCGTGCGCCTGGGTGCTGTGGGCACCCAGCCGGCGAGCGGCCTGGGACTGTCACTGGTGGCCGCGATAGCGCGCCTGCACGGCGGTCAGCTGGATATGCGCGGCAACGATCCGGGGCTGGCAGTGGTGGTCGATCTGCCCGCCTGCCCCTGACTCCTGGCCGCGCGGCAATCCTTGATGAACTTTGCGCGCGCCGCGCCTGTCAGGGTACGGGTGTCAGCGCGCTTGTTGCAGACCTTGAGCGAGGGATGCCTGATCGGGGTGGCGGAAGGGGCGGCGGGCGGATCGGCCGCCATGGCAGTACTGCAGGCAAGCAGGCCCACCGCCGCAAGGACACTGAGAGACTTCATGTTCGGGTTGCTCCGCAAGGCACGCTGAGTAAACAACGTTAAGGGCTTGGCGCCGGCCGCGGCAACGAAGCGGGCATTAAGAATACTTCATGGCCGGCGTGGCCGCGACGCAGCGGAACTCGGGGCCGGTGAGGCCGGGGTGGACCTTCAGGCGTCCTTGTTGTGCTCGATCAGGGCGTAGGCCGAGTGGTTGTGGATGGACTCGAAGTTTTCCGATTCCACCACGTAGGCCGCGACGCGCTCCTCACGGTTCAGGCGGGTGGCCACATCGCGCACCAGGTCCTCGACGAACTTCGGATTGTCATAAGCGCGCTCGGTCACGTGTTTCTCGTCCGGGCGCTTGAGGATCCCGTACAGCTCGCAGGAGGCCTCGCTCTCGGCGATCTCGATCAGCTCCTCGATCCACATGTGGCGGCGCAGCGTGGCGGTTATCGTGATATGCGAGCGCTGATTGTGGGCGCCGTAGTCGGCGATGCGCTTGGAGCAGGGGCACAGGCTGGTGACGGGGACCGTGACGCGCACCTGCATGCGGGTGCGGCCGTCGCGATGCTCGCCGATCAGGCTGGCGTGGTAATCCATCAGGCTCTCCACGCCCGAGACCGGTGCCTTCTTCAGCATGAAGAACGGGAAGCTCATCTCGATGTGGCCGGTGTCGGCCTCCAGCCGCGTGGCCATGCCACGCAGCATGCCGCTGAAGGACTCCACGGAAATCTCGCGCTCGGCGTGCAGGATCTCCACGAAACGCGACATGTGCGTGCCCTTGAAGTTGTGCGGCAGACCGACGTACATGTTGAAGGTTGCGATGGTGTGCTGCTCCCCGGCGGAGCGGTCCTTGACCCGCACCGGGTGACGGATGTCCTTGATGCCGACGCGGTTGATCGGCAGCTGCCGCGTGTCGGCGTGCGCCTGCACGTCCTCCACCTCGCGGGGGGTGGTGGATTTACGCAGGCTGACGCCGGGTGGTGGTGGGGTCATGAGAGAAGCCTAGCAGGCGCCCGGGTGGGCCGTAATACCCCTTACTGCGGACGGCGCCGCAGCAAATCCAGTGTATGTGCCCGCCGCAAGGTGCGCAGGTTCAGCACGAGGCGGTGCGGCCGGGGCCCGGCCCGGAGCGAGGCCCAGGCCTGCCCCGGAGCGGGGCCTGGGACCCACCCCGCAGCGTACCGGGCGCCAGCTAGGCGCGGGCCCGCCCCGGCGGCCGCTCCTCGGCTTCCTCGCCCAGGAAGCCACCGCTCTGGTGCGCCCACAGGCGCGCATACAGCCCGCGGGCGGCCAGCAGCTGGGCGTGGGTGCCCTGCTCGACGATGACCCCGTCGTCCAGCACCACCAGGCGATCCATGGCGGCGATGGTGGAAAGCCGGTGCGCGATGGCGACCACTGTCTTGTTGCGCATCAACAGCGCCAGGGTTTCCTGGATCGCGACCTCGACTTCCGAATCCAGTGCGCTGGTGGCCTCATCCAGCAGCAGGATCGGGGCGTCCTTGAGCATGACCCGGGCGAGGGCGATCCGCTGCCGCTGGCCGCCCGAGAGCTTCACGCCCCGCTCACCCACCAGCGCGTCGTAGCCCTGGCGGCCGTGGGCATCGCGCAGCAGTGCGATGAATTCCCCGGCGCGGGCGCGCTCGGCGGCCGCGCGCAGCTGCGCTTCGCTGGCATCCGGGCGCCCGTAGACGATGTTGTCGCGGACCGAGCGGTGCAGCAGCGCCGTGTCCTGGGTCACCATGCCGATCTGCGCGCGCACGCTCTCCTGCGTTGCCAGCGCGATGTCCTGCCCGTCGATCAGGATGCGTCCCGAATCCAGGGCGTAGAAGCGCAGCAGCAGGTTCACCAGCGTCGACTTGCCGGCGCCGGAGCGGCCGACCAGGCCGATCTTCTCCCCCGGCGCAATGGTCAGGGACAGGTCGTCGATGACGCGCCGCCCGGCGCCGTAGCCGAAGCGCACGTGCTCGAAGCGGATCTCGCCGCGGCTGACGTGCAGCGCCCGTGCGCCGGGCACATCCACCACGGTCACCGGGCGCGTCACCGTGTTGATGCCGTCGTGCACCGTGCCGACGTTCTCGAACAGCCCGGCCATCTCCCACATGATCCAGTGCGAGATGCCCGACAGGCGCAGCGCCATGGCGCTGGCAGCCGCCACCGCCCCCAGGCCGAGCTGCCCGTGTATCCACAGGGTGATGGCGACAGCGGCCGTGGCGAGCACCAGCAGCATGTTGAGCGTGTGGTTCAGGATCTCGAAGTTGCTGACCAGGCGCGACTGGCTGCGCGCCGTCACCAGGAAGTCCTGCATGGCGGCGCGCGCATAGTCGGCCTCGCGATTGCCGTGCGCGAACAGCTTGATGGTGGTGATGTTGGTGTAGGCGTCGGTGACGCGTCCGGTCATGAGCGAGCGCGCGTCCGCCTGGTCGGATGCCACGCGACCCAGGCGCGGCACGAAGTACCACATGGCCAGCGAATACAGCAGCAGCCAGCCCAGGAACGGCAGCAGCAGCCAGCGGTCGAAGGCGGCCACCACGGCGGCGACGGTGATCAGATAGACGCCGACGTACACCAGGATGTCGACCACCGCGATCCAGGCGTCGCGCACGGCGAGCGCGGTCTGCATGACCTTTGCGGAAATGCGCCCGGCGAACTCGTCGTGGAAGAAGCTCATGCTCTGGCCGAGCATGCTGCGGTGAAACAACCAGCGCAGGCGCATGGGAAAAACCGGCGTGAGGGCCTGGTACTTGACGCGCGCCGCCAGCGCGATCAGCAGCGGACTTGCCGCCAGGATCGCGCTCAGGACCCACAGGCGTGTGTGGGCGGCTGTCAGGAAGGTCTGCGGCGCCGACTGGCCCATCCAGTCGATGAGGCGTCCCATCATCCAGAACAGCAGTGCCTCGAAGGCGCCGATCAGGCCGTTGAGCACCACCAGTGTCAGCAGCCAGCCGCGCAGCCCCGCGGCGCACTGCCACAGGAACGGGATCACCTGTCGTGAATAGCTGCCGCTGCGCAGCGGCGGGTAGGGATCGATGCGCCGTTCGAACCAGCCCAGGTCCACGTGGATGGCTTGCGCAGCTGCGCGCAGCTACTGGACCAGCCGCAGCCGCTCGCGCGGCTGCAGGTTCCACCAGCGTTCGATCGTGGCGGCGAGACTGGCGGGATCGAGTCCGGCGGCGCGCAGGCAACCCTCGCGCGAGCCGTGTTCTATGAAGCGGTCCGGAATGCCGACCTGCAGCAAGGGCAGCTGCAGACCCTCGGCCGCCAGCACCTCGGCAATGGCGGAGCCGGCGCCTCCCTGGACGGCGTTTTCCTCGATGCTCACCAGCGCCTTGTGGTGCGCGGCCAGTTCGCTCACCAGTTCGGCATCCAGCGGCTTGACGAAGCGCATGTTGACGAGCGTGGCGTCCAGCCGCTCGGCGATGGGGGCGCAGGCCGCGACCATCGGCCCGAAAGCCAGCAGCGCGAGCCCGCTGCGGCCCTCGCGCCGCACCTGTGCCCTGCCGAGCGGCACGGCGCTCATGGCCGGCTGTACCGCGACCCCCGGGCCGGTGCCGCGCGGATAGCGCACCAGCGCCGGCCCCGGCACCGTGGTGGCGGTGTACAGCATCTGGCGGCACTCGTTCTCGTCCGCCGGCACCATGATGACGGTGTTGGGAATGCAGCGCAGGAACGACAGGTCGTAGCTGCCCTGGTGGGTGGCGCCGTCGCTGCCAACCAGGCCGGCGCGATCGATGGCGAACACTACCGGCAGGTTCTGCAGCGCGACGTCGTGGATCAGCTGGTCGTAGGCGCGCTGCAGGAAGGTGGAATAGATCGCCACCACCGGCTTGAGCCCTTCGGTGGCGAGTCCGGCGGCGAAGGTGACGGCGTGCTGCTCGGCAATCGCCACGTCGAAGTAGCGTTCCGGGAAGCGCCGCGAGAATTCCACCAGCCCCGAACCCTCGCGCATGGCCGGCGTGATGCCCACGATGCGCGGGTCGGCCTCGGCCATGTCGCACAGCCACTCGCCGAACACCTGCGAGTAGGTGGGGCCGGAGCTTTTTTCCTTGAAGATGGTGCCGCTGGCCGGATCGAAGGGTCCCGGACCGTGCCACTTGATCGGATCCGCCTCCGCGGGCGCGTAGCCCTTGCCCTTGCGGGTCACCACGTGCAGGAACTGCGGACCGTGCAGCTTGCGGATGTTGCGCAGCGTGCTGACCAGCGCCCTGACGTCGTGTCCGTCCATCGGGCCGATGTAGTTGAATCCCAGTTCCTCGAACAGCGTACCGGGCAACACCATGCCCTTGAGGTGCTCCTCCGAGCGGCGCGCCAGCTCCCATACCGTCGGCATGGGCCGCAGCACTTTCTTGCCGCCCTCGCGCAGGTGCGCATAGACGCGCCCGGAGAGAGCGCGGGCGAAGTGATTGGAGAGCGCGCCGACGTTCTCCGAGATCGACATGTCGTTGTCGTTGAGGACCACCAGCAGGTTGGCCGGCAGGGTGCCGGCATGGTTGAGGGCCTCGAATGCCATGCCGGCGGTCAACGCGCCGTCGCCGATCACGGCGACGACACGGCGCGCATGGCCGAGCCGGGCCGCGCCAACCGCCATGCCGAGGGCGGCGCTGATGGAGGTACTGGAGTGACCGACACCGAAGGTGTCGTATTCGCTCTCCGCGCGGGCGGGAAAAGGCGCCAGCCCGCCGTCCTGTTTGATGGTGTGCAGGCGGTCGCGTCGGCCGGTCAGGACCTTGTGAGGATAGGCCTGGTGACCGACGTCCCATACCAGGCGATCCTGCGGCGTGTCGAACACGTAGTGCAGGGCAATCGTCAGTTCAACCGTGCCCAGGCCCGCGGCGAAGTGTCCGCCGCGCGTACTGACGCTGTGGATCAGGAACTCGCGCAGCTCGCGCGCCAGCGCCGGCAGCTTGCTGACCGGCAGGCGGCGCAGGTCCGCAGGCGTCTCGATTCCCGCGAGCAGGGGGTAGTTGTCCAAGGGTGTACTCATCCCTGCAGGGCAGTCTACTAGCTCACCCGCTGGACCACGAACCGCGCCACCCCGGCCAGGGGCGCGGCGTTGCTGCCCAGCGGCGCCAGCGCCGCGATGGCCGCATCGCGCAGCTGCAGCGCGCGTTCCTGCGCGGCCGCCAGGCCCGCGGTGCTGGGGTAGGTGGGCTTGGCGTGCGCGGCGTCGGCGCCGACCTGCTTGCCCAGCACCTGCGGGTCGCCCGTCACGTCGAGGATGTCGTCCTGGATCTGGAAGGCCAGGCCGATCAGGGCGCCAAACTGTTCCAGCGCCGCAAGCTTTGGACCGCTGCCCACGCCCGCGGCCAGTGCACCCAGCACCACGCTGCACTGGATCAGCGCGCCGGTCTTGCGCCGATGCATGTCCTCGATCGCGGGTACTGTCAGGACCTGGCCCACTGCCGCCAGGTCCACCGCCTGGCCGCCGGCCATGCCACCGGTGCCGGTGGCGCGCGCCAGCACCCTGATCATCTCCAGCTGTGTCGCCGCGTCGGTCTGCATGCCGGCGCCCGCGCCGTCGGCTTCCGCCAGCACGGCGAAGGCCAGCGCCTGCAGCGCATCACCGACCAGGATCGCCGTCGCCTCGTCGAAGGCACGGTGGCAGGTGGGGCGGCCGCGACGCAGGTCATCGTCGTCCATGGCCGGCAGGTCGTCGTGCACCAGGCTGTAGACGTGGATGAGCTCCACCGCTGCCGCGGGCGCATCGAGCCGCGCCGCAGGTGCGCCCAGGGTCTCGCCGGTGAGGTACACCAGCGTCGGCCGCAGGCGCTTGCCGGCCCCCAGGACGCTGTAGCGCATCGCTTCGCGCAGTCGTGCGGTGCCCGGGTCGGGCAGGGCCAGGACCCGCTCCAGCACCGTCTCGATGCGCTGCTGGTATGCCGCCACGCGCACGGGCAGGCCGGCGCCCGCCGACGCCGCGGTTATCGTGTCGCCGGACATGAGCTAGCTTTCAGGTGTCGGCTGCGGGCTGTCGTCGGATTCCCCGGCCGCGGCCTCGAAGGGCACTGCCTGCTCGCTGCCGTCGCGATTCATGAGGATCTCCACGCGCTGCTGCGCGGCCTGCAGCGCCGCCTGGCACTGACGGGTCAGCGAGACGCCACGCTCGAAGTTGCGTAGCGCCTCATCCAGCGGCAGGTCGCCGCGCTCGAGGCGTTCCACCAGGCTCTCCAGTTCTGCGAGGGACTGTTCGAAGTCGGGGATCTTGCTGTTGCGCGCCACGTGGGGAGACTCGGATGCTGCAAGGGGCAGGGATTGTAACGCCGGAGCGCGCGCCGACCGCGCCTGGGAGCCGCCGCCGGTGGTTGACGTCGCGCCACGGCGGGCGATAGAGTCGCGATCCATCGTTAGACATAGTCTAAGAGAGGCTCCCATGAATCTCAAAGGCAGCAAGACTGAGAAGAACCTCAAGGACGCTTTTTCCGGCGAGTCGCAGGCGAACCGCCGTTACCTGTACTTCGCAGCCAAAGCGGACGTGGAGGGATTGAACGACGTGTCGGCGGTATTCCGCTCGACCGCCGAGGGTGAGACCGGCCATGCGCACGGGCACCTGGAATACCTGGAGGCCGTGGGTGACCCGGCGACCGGGCTGCCGATCGGTGAGACGCACCTGAACCTCAAGGCCGCGATCGCCGGCGAGACCCACGAGTACAGCGACATGTACCCGGGCATGGCCAAGGCGGCGCGCGAGGAAGGCTTCAGCGAGATCGCCGACTGGTTCGAGACGCTGGCCAAGGCCGAACGCTCGCACGCCAACCGGTTCCAGAAGGCTCTCGACGCGATCTGACGGTCGTACCCGCGCTCCAGTGAGTACACCGCCGCCGAAGGACGCGGGATCCGGGGCGCGCGCAGGCGAGGGCGGCCTCGGGGCGCCCACCCGCCATCCGCTGCAGTGGCGCTCGCCGGAGTTTTACGACCATGCCGCGCTCGAGAAGGAACTCGGGCGCGTGTTCGATATCTGCCACGGCTGCCGGCGCTGCTTCAGCCTGTGCAACGCCTTTCCAACCCTGTTCGATGCGGTGGACGCCACCAGCGAGGGTGAGGTCGCCGCGGTCGATCGCAAGGTGTTCTGGCAGGTGGTGGATCACTGCTACTTGTGCGACATGTGCTTCATGACGAAGTGCCCGTACGTGCCGCCACACCCCTGGAACGTGGACTTCCCGCACCTGATGCTGCGCGCCAAGGCCGCGCGCGCGCGCAGTGAAGGCGTGCCGTGGCGCGACCGGGTGCTGGCGGCCACCGAGATGGTCGGGCGCATCGCCGGCATCCCGGTGGTGGCGGAAGTGGTGAACGCGGTCAACGCCTCCGCGGCCGGCCGCGTAGTGCTGGAGAAGACCCTCGGGGTCGCACGTGGCGCGCCCATTCCCGAATATCACTCGCGTACCGCGCGCAGCCGCCTGTCGCAGCTGCCGCTGGCGAATGCGGCGGCGGCCGGAGCGGACGGGGCCGCGCCGCAGGCCACCGCCACCACCACCGGGCGCGTGGCGCTGTTCGCCACCTGCTACGGCAACCGCAACCAGCCGGAACTGCCCGAGGACCTGGTGGCGGTGTTCCAGCACAACGGTATCCAGATGTCACTGCTGCCGCAGGAGCACTGCTGCGGCATGCCGCGCCTGGAACTGGGCGACCTGGAGAGCGTCGCCAACCTGAAGGAACGCAACATCCCGGTGATGCACGCGGCGGTTGCGGCCGGCTTCGACATCGTCGCGCCCATCCCCTCCTGTGTGCTGATGTTCAAGCAGGAGCTGCCGTTGATGTTTCCGCAGGACGAGCAGGTGCGCGCGGTCGCAAAGCGCATCTTCGATCCCTTCGAATACCTGATGCTGCGGCACGCGGACGGCCTGCTGCGTACCGACTTCAGCAACACCCTGGGCAGGGTCAGCTACCACGTGGCCTGCCACCTGCGGGTGCAGAACATCGGGCTGAAGACCCGCGACGTGCTGCGCCTGGTCAGCGGCACCACTGTGGACACCATCGAGCGCTGCTCCGGCCACGACGGCACCTACGGGGTCAAGCAGCGCTTCCGCGAAGCGTCGGTGAAGATCGGCCGCCCGGTAGCGCAGCGCGTGCAGAGCGCCGCGGCCGACCATTACAGCAGCGACTGCCCGATGGCCGGGGATCAGATCCGCAGCATCGTAACCGGGAGTGGGGTGTCGGGGAGCAAGCCGGCACCCGAGCATCCGCTGCGCCTCCTGCGCCTGGCCTACGGACTGTAAGCTCCATGGAGCCCCTTGGCGCACCGGAGCTGATGTCGCTGGAGCAGTACGCGCGCGAGCGGCCGGCGTTCCGCGCCCGCGTGCTGCAGCACAAGAGCGCGCGGCAGCTGGCGGTGGGCCCCAACGTCACCTGGAGTTTCGAGGACCGGCTGACCATCCAGTACCAGGTGCAGGAGATGCTGCGCATCGAGCGCATCTTCGAGCCGCAGGGCATCGCCGAGGAGCTGGCGGCCTACAACCCGCTGATCCCGGACGGCAGCAACTGGAAGGCGACCGTGATGCTGGAGTTTCCGCAACCCGAGGAGCGCGCGCGCGAGCTGGCGCGCCTGAAGGAGATTGAGCACGCGTGCTGGATGCAGGTGGACGGCCACGAACGCATCATCGCGGTCGCGGACGAGGACCTGCCGCGCAGCAGCGAGGACAAGACGGCCGCGGTGCACTTCATGCGGTTCGAGCTGACCGCGGCGATGGTCGCGGCGCTGCGCGCCGGCGCGGCGCTCGGCGCGGGCATCGATCATCCCGGCTATCGCCACAGTGTCGTGGTGCCGGCCGCGACTCGCCAGGCGCTGCTGGCGGACCTGCGCTGAATTCATTGGCTGCGGGGCCCACCCGCACGCATGCGCCTGCTAAGATCGCGCCGCGCGCCGCGCCGGCGCGCGCCAGGTGCGCGGGTTTTCCAGGCAGGTAATGAGTCAGTCGTATACCGCATCAGACATCGAGGTCCTTACCGGCCTCGAGCCCGTCCGGCGCCGTCCGGGCATGTACACCCACACCTCGCGCCCCAATCACCTGGCGCACGAGGTCATCGACAACAGCGTCGACGAGGCGATCGCCGGCTACTGCAAGCAGATCGACGTCACGCTGTTCAAGGACGGCTCGCTGGAAGTGGCCGATGACGGCCGCGGCATGCCGGTGGACATCCATCCCAGGGAGAAGGTGTCCGGTGCCGAGCTGATCCTCACGCGCCTGCACGCCGGCGGCAAGTTCACCGACAAGGCCTACAAGTTCTCCGGCGGTCTGCACGGGGTGGGCGTGTCGGTGGTCAACGCGCTGTCAAAGCACCTGGAGTGCTGGATCAAGCGCGGCGGCAAGGAATACAACATCTCCTTCAAGGACGGCAAGATCGCCTCGAAGCTCGAGGAGATCGGCACCGTCGGACAGCGTAACAGCGGCACCACGGTGCGCTTCTGGCCGGATGCGAAGTTCTTCGACTCGGCCACCTTCTCCGCGCCCTTGCTCAGACACACCCTCAAGGCCAAGGCGGTGCTGTGCCCGGGCCTGCGCATCACCTTCAGGAACGAGGCCAGCGGCGAGAAGGACGAGTGGTTCTACACCGGCGACCTGGGCGCCTACCTGGTGGAGGAGCTCGACAAGCAGGAGCGCCTGCCGGCCGAGCCGATCACCGCCAGCAAAACCGAGGACAGCGACTCGGTCGACTACGCCCTGTGCTGGGCGCCGGACGCCGAGGTCGCGGTCGGTGAGAGCTACGTCAACCTGATTCCCACCACCGAGGGTGGCACGCACGTCAACGGGCTGCGCGCGGGGGTCGCGCAGGCGGTGCGCGAGTTCTGCGAGTTCCGCAACCTGATTCCACGCGGCATCAAGCTGGCCCCCGAAGACGTCTGGGACAAGGCCAGCTACGTGCTGTCGGTGAAGATCCGCGAGCCGCAGTTCGCCGGCCAGATGAAGGAGCGGCTGGCGAGCCGCGACGCCGCGGCACTGGTGGAGACCTTCACGCGCGACTCGCTAGCCCTGTGGCTGAACCGTCACCCCGATGCGGGCGAGAAGATCGCGCAGTTCGCCATCGCCAACGCCCAGGAGCGCGCCCGCGCCGCGCAGAAGGTGGTGCGCAAGCGCATCACCGGCGGTCCCGCGCTGCCGGGCAAGCTGGCCGACTGCGTCAGCCAGGAGCCGCGCCGCTGCGAGCTGTTCCTGGTGGAGGGCGACTCGGCCGGCGGCTCCGCCAAGCAGGCGCGCGACAAGGACTTCCAGGCCATCATGCCGCTGCGCGGCAAGATCCTGAACACCTGGGAGCTGGATCCGGGGCAGCTCACCGGCAGCGAGGAGGTCCACAACATCAGCGTGGCGCTCGGCGTCGATCCGGGCTCCGCGAAGCTGGAGCAGCTGCGCTACCACAAGATCTGCATCCTGGCCGACGCCGACTCCGACGGCCAGCACATTGCCACCCTGTTGTGCGCCCTGTTTCTGCGGCACTTCCGCCCGCTGGTCGACGGCGGCCACGTATACGTGGCCATGCCGCCGCTGTACCGCATCGACGCCGGCAAGCAGGTGCACTACGCCCTCGATGACGCCGAGCGCGATGCGCTGCTGAAGAAAATAGAGAAGGAGAGTCCACGTACCCGGCCCGCGGTAACGCGCTTCAAGGGCCTGGGTGAGATGAACCCGGGGCAGCTGCGCGAGACCACCATCGACCCGCGCACGCGTCGCCTGATACAGCTCACCGTCGAGGGCAAGGACAACACCGAGCAGCTCATGGACATGCTGCTCAACAGAAAACGCGCCGCCGACCGGCGCGAGTGGCTGGAAGCCAAGGGCAATCTCGCCGAAGTGCAGGTATAGCCAGCCGTGCCGGAAAACCAGGAACTGAATTTCGAGGGGATCGAGCGCCAGCCGCTCGCGGTCTTCACCGAGAAGGCCTACCTCGACTACTCGATGTACGTGATCCTCGATCGCGCGCTGCCGACACTCGGCGACGGCTGCAAGCCGGTGCAGCGGCGCATCGTGTACGCCATGAGCGAGCTGGGGCTGGCGGCGGCCGCCAAGCACAAGAAGGCCGCGCTGACGGTGGGCGACGTGCTCGGCAAGTTCCATCCGCACGGGGATACCGCCTGCTACGAGGCGATGGTGCTGATGGCGCAGCCCTTTGCCTACCGCTACCCGCTGATCGACGGCCAGGGCAACTGGGGCTCGCAGGACGATCCGAAGTCCTTCGCCGCCATGCGCTACACGGAGGCGAAGCTGACACGCTACGCCGAGGTGCTGCTGGGTGAGCTGTCGGACGGCACGGTCGACTGGGTGCCCAACTACGACGGCTCGCGCGAGGAGCCGGCGATACTGCCGGCGCGGCTGCCCAACCTGCTGTTGAACGGCACCACCGGCATCGCCGTCGGCATGGCGACCGACATCCCGCCACACAACCTGCGCGAGGTCGCGGCCGCCTGCATCCAGCTGCTGGATGAGCCGCAGGCCACCACCGCCGCCCTGATGAAGCACATCAAGGGTCCGGACCTGCCTACCGGGGCGGAGATCATCTCCCCGCGCGCCGATCTGAAGGAGTTCTACGACAAGGGAGTCGGCACCTTCAAGGCGCGCGCCACCTGGGAGATGGAGGAGGGCAACGTCGTCATCACCGCCTTCCCCTGGCAGGTGTCGCCGACGCGGGTGCAGGAGCAGATCGCCGAGCAGATGCGCGCGAAAAAGCTGCCCATGATCGACGACCTGCGCGACGAATCCGACCACGAGAACCCGACCCGCCTGGTGCTGGTGCCGCGCTCCAGCCGCGTGGACCTGGCCGAGGTCATGAACCATCTGTTTGCGACCACCGACCTGCAGCGCAACTACCGCGTCAATCTCAACATCATCGGCCTGGACGGCAAGCCGCGGGTGATGCCGCTGAGGGACATCCTCGGCGAGTGGCTGGAGTTCCGCACCCGCACCGTGACGCGCCGCCTGGAGCACCGTCTCGGCAAGGTCAACCGCCGGCTGCACATCCTGGACGGCATGCTGGTCGCATTCCTCAATCTCGACGAGGTGATCCGCATCATCCGCCGCGAGGAAGAGCCCAAGCCGGTGCTGATGCAGCGCTTCAAGCTCTCCGACGAACAGGCCGAGGAGATCCTCAACACCCGCCTGCGGCATCTCGCCAGGCTCGAGGAAATGAAGATCCGCGAAGAGCAGAAGGCGCTGGCGGCGGAGCGCGATGACATCGGGGCGACCCTCAAGAGCCGCGCGAAGCTGAAGAAGCTGATTGCCGCCGAGATCGAGGCCGACGCCGCAAAGTACGGCGATGCGCGGCGCACCCGCATCATCGAGCGCGAGGCGGCGCAGGCGATCGACGAGACCACGCTGATTCCCAACGAGCCGGTGACCGTGGTGCTGTCGACCGGTGGCTTCGTGCGTGCCGCCAAGGGCCACGAGGTCGACCCCGCCAGCCTCACCTACAAGGGCGGGGACGCCTTCAAGGCGCTCGCCCGCGGCCGCAGTCTGCAAAGCGCGGTGTTCATCGACAGCACCGGCCGCACCTATTCGCTGCCGGCGCACTCGCTGCCCTCCGCCCGCGGTTACGGCGAACCGCTATCGGGGCGCCTCGATCCGCCCGACGGCGCACGCTTCGCAGGCGTGATGATCGGCGAGCCGGAGGATCTGTGGCTGCTGGCCAGTGACGCCGGCTATGGTTTCACGGCGCGCCTTTCGGATCTGATCAGCGACCGGCGCGCCGGCAAGACGGTGCTCAACGTGCCGGAAAACGCCCAGGTACTTGCGCCCGCGCCGGTGCCGACGGAGGACTCGCTGGTGGCGGTGATCAGCAGCGAGGGCAAGCTGCTGGTATTCCCGGTGCGGGAAGTGCCGGAGATGCCGCGCGGCAAGGGCAACAAGCTCTACGACATCCCGGGGAGGAAGGCGGCGGCGCGCGAGGAGTTGATGACGGCGGTCACGGTCGTGCCGCCGAAGGCGCAGCTGCTGCTGTGGGCCGGGGACGTTCAAAAGGTGCTGGAGTGGCGCGAGCTGCAGGACTACCTCGGTGAACGCGCCCAGCGCGGCGCAGTGTTGCGGCGCGGCTGGCCGCGGAAGATCGATCGTATGGAAGCGAGCCTGGCTCCCTGAGCCATCGATTTCCTGGCGTATTTGGCGCAGGAGGATCAGACGCTTCTTAAGTAGCAGGCCCTGGGTGGGCGTGCTCTGCCCGGATGTGTGTAGAGATATACACACTTCCTGCGGACGTAAGTCTCCATCGCGCGCGGTGCGGCCCTGCCCTGCTAGATCAAGACTTGTAAATACGAATCATTCTCATTAGCATTCACGCCCTGGACACCAAAACCTGATCCCAGGGAGACCCTCATGACTGTCGCTGCTGCTCTTCGATTCGCCCGACTCCTGCCACACCTGGCTGTAGCCACGCTGCTCGGTGCCGGCGCGACGGCCACCGTGCCCGCGATGGCAGCGCCTGCGAGCGAGCGGCAGCAGCTGACCGAGTTGCAACGGCAGCTCGCGGAAGTCCAGGCCACCCTGAAGCAGCTGGCGCAGGAGAACCGCGAGCTGCGTGAGCATGAGCGCGAGCTGGATGCGAAGATGGCCAGTCTCGGCGGCAACGGGGCGGCGCCGGCGGCCGCAACCACGGCCAGCACCGCGCCTGCGCCGGCCGGCACGCCATCGCCGACTGGGGCAACACTTCCGGCTGGCGCGCCACCGCTGAATGCCTCGGCGCTACCCCCGGGTCCGCCCGTCGGCGGCGTCTTCGGCAACTCCGATCTGCGGCTCTGGGGCTACGGTGAGCTGTACTACACCGCACCGATCAACCAGCGCGAGCAGACCAAGTTCGACCTGGCGCGCGCGGTGTTCGGTATCGGCTACCGCTTCGACGATCTGACGGAATTCAACTCCGAGTACGAGCTGGAGCACGCCGTCGCCTCCGCAGGCGACGCCGGCGAGTTCGAGGTGGAGCAGTTCTATATCGACCGCCGCCTGGGCGCGGATGTTCCGGTGACCGCGCGTGCGGGCCTGTTCCTGATGCCGTTCGGTTTCATCAACGAACACCACGAGCCGACCAACTTCTACGGGGTGGAACGCAATTTCGTGGAGACGCTGATCATTCCCAGCACCTGGCGTGAGGGCGGCCTGAGCCTGCGCGGCGACTCGCCGGCCGGCCTCACCTGGCAGGCGGGCGTGACCACGGGCGTGGACCTGGCGAAGTGGAACTTCCAGCCAGAATATCCGCCGTACCGCACGGCGGCGGAGCTGATCGGCAACGGCATCGGACCGTTGCAGGCCTCGCACCAGGAGCTGTCGCTGGCCAACGGGCGGCGCCTGTCGCAGTACGCGGCACTGGGCTACAACGGCATCAACGGCCTGTCGCTGGGCGCTGCGATCAGCAGCGGCAAGGCTGTGCCAGCGGCGACCGGCAGTGACCCACGCGTGACACTGTGGGAGGGACACGCGCGCTGGACGCCGGGGCCGTTCGACCTGTCGGCTCTGTATGCACGCGGCACGATCAGCGACACCGCACCCGCAAATCAGGCGAATCCGGGCACACCCAATCCCATCCCCTCGGCCTTCTACGGCTACTTCTTCCAGGCCGCGGCGCAGGCCTGGCAACGTGGCGACTACCGCCTGGATCCCTTCCTGCGCTACGAGGTCTACGACCTCGGGCAGCGCTGGTCGGGTGTGCCGGGTCCGGACGTGCCCGCCGGGCTGACGCAGATGTCGCCCGCGCCGGGGGACTTCGGCTTGTGGCCAAAGTACCGCGACCGGGTGTGGACGATCGGCACCAGCTTCTATCTCGGCCCGCACGTGGTGCTGAAAGCCGACTACCAGTGGTTCAGGGAGAACCAGGACTTCAAGCGCTTCGACCTGGGCCTGGGCGTGGCTTTTTAGGGGCTTCAGCGTTCGGCGTGCAGCACGACTTCCTCGGGCTCGTTGACGAAGTAGCCCTGGATGTACTGCACGCCGATCTGCCACAGCACCGCCATGGTGTTGGCGTCCTCGACCCGTTCGGCGATGGTATGTATGCCGCGCTTGCGCGCCGCCTCCACCAGCAGGCGCACGCGTTGCTGCACCTCACGGTCGCCGGCAAGCTGCTGTATCAGGGTGCCGTCGATCTTGATGAAGTCCAGCGGCAGGGTTTCCAGCAGACCCGCGCTGTCGCGTCCGGCGCCGAAGCTCGCCAGCGCGCAACGCACGCCGCGCTCGCGCAGGGCTGCCGTCAACGAACGGGTCTGCGGCAGGTAGCTGGCCGCGCTTTCCTCGCTGAGCTGGAAGCACAGGCGCTGCGCCTCCGCCCGGTTGCCGTGCAGCTGCAGATCGAGCCAATCGATGAACGCGCTGTCGCGCAGCGAGTCCTTTGACAGGCGCACGAACAGGCACGCGGGCTTCTTCTGCGCGGCAAACGACAGCGAGGCGCCGGCCACCCAGCGGTCGATGTTCTTCATCAGGTCGTTGCGGCCGGCGGCCGCCATGAACTCCGACGGCAGGACCTCCTTGCCGTTGGCGTCGACCATGCGCACCAGCACGTCGAACATCCCGGGGTCCTCGCCCTGCAGGCTGGCGATCGGCTGCTGCACCAGGCGGAAGCGGTTCTCCATCAGCGCCGCCTTGATGTGCTTGACCCAAACGCGGTCATACGACATGACACGGCTGTCGTGGTCGGCACGATCCGAGGTGACACTCTGGTTACCGCCGCGCGTCGCGCCCCTGCGGGCGCACTCGAGGGCGTCGGCGATCACCGCGTCCAGGCGCGCATCTCCCGGGGAGACGATCGATATACCGATGGTGCAGGTTGCGCAGACGGACTTGTCCCGCACCCGCATGACGTGCTGGCTCACGCTCGCCAGCAGACGCTCGGCCCAGGCGTTCACGTCCTGTTCGTTGCCGCGCTCCAGCAGCGCCAGCAGGCGCACGCCGCCGAACCGGCCGGCGATCTCCCTGGGGTACAGGCTCTCCCGGACCAGGCGCGAGACATCCGCCAGCACCTGCTCGCTGGCCGTGACTCCCACCACCCGCTCCAGCGCCGCGAACTTGTCGATGCGGATCAGCGCGAGGGCGCGCATGCCGCCTGCGGAGGGCGTCGCCAGTCGTGCCGCCAGGGCGGCGAGCAGCGGACCGCGCTGCAGCAGCTGGCCGTGCAACTCGGCCGCTGCGGATGCGGCCGGCGATGCCGCGGCGGCGCCGGTCTGGGCGGCGGGTGCGGCGGACAAACCGGTGCTGCGCGAGGTGACCGGCGCCACCAGGCGCACGCAGGGCTCGCCCTCGAACTGGCCGAGCGCGAGCGTCGCCTCGATGGACAGCACGCTGCCGTCGCTCAACAGCCCCTTCAGGCGCAGCGGGTGATCTTCCCAGCGGTCCTGCAGGCAGGCCGCCAGGGCGCCGCGCAGCGCGGCGTGACTGGACTCATCGAACAGGTCCATCACCGGCTGCCCGGCGATGCCGTCCTCCATGCCGAACAGTTCCAGCCAGGCCGGGTTGGCCTCGGTCACGATGCCTTCCTGCACCAGGACGATGGCGTCGTTGGAGCGGCGCAGGACAGTCTCGAGCTGGTTGCGCGCGTCCTGGGCGGCCTTCTGGGCCGACTCCAGCAGGCGCGCCGTGTGGAAGGCGCTCAGCTCCCGCAGCAGGACGGCCTGCAGCCGCGCAGTGTTCTCCAGGGTGACGGCATCGCGCGCACCCTGAGCCATGGCGATCGCGATGCGGGTCTCGTCCACCTGCGAGACGATCTGCAGCACCGGTACCGTGGCGGCGAGCCGCGCGCGCGCGCGCAGCGCAAGCTGCAGCTCCTGCGGGTCGTCGGTTACGTGCAGCACCGCCTCGGGATTGAGTTGAGCGATACCGTCAGCCAGGTCGCGCAGGGACGAAATCCAGGTGCAATGGCTGGGACGCCCCGCCTGGCGCAGGACGCTGTTGATGATCTCGACCGGCTCGCGGCTTGCGCTCAGGACGATCAGGGGAACGGTGCTCATCCGTCAAGACCGTGGCCCAGAGGGGGGCGGGCAGTTTAGCACCCGCTTCCGGCCCCGGAAGCGTGAACTGGCGACGGTTGTCCGATGCCGCTATCATACGCGGCCCTTTACGGGCCGGCCGCGTACCGCGGGCCGTCAGCACTGCGAGAGACACATGGCGAACTACACCACCAGCGAGATCCGTGGCGGCATGAAGCTGCTGCTGGACGGCGATCCGTATACCGTGATCGAGAACGAGTTCGTCAAGCCGGGCAAGGGCCAGGCCTTCAACCGCATCAAGGTCCGCAATCTCAAGACCGGGCGCACCATCGAGCGCACCTTCCGCTCCGGCGAGTCGCTGGAGGGCGCCGACGTCGTCGACACCGAGATGCAGTACCTGTATCAGGACGGGGACTTCTGGCACTTCATGGTGCCGGACAACTTCGAACAATACACCGCCGGCAAGGCCGCGGTCGGTGACAGCGCCCAGTGGCTCAAGGACGGCGTGGTGTGCATCGTGACCCTGTGGAACAACGTGCCACTGGTCGTCACGCCGCCGGCCCACATCGAACTGAAGATCGTGACCACCGACCCCGGGCTGCGCGGCGACACCGCCACCGGCGGTCAGAAGCCCGCGACGCTGGAGACCGGCGCAGTGGTGCGCGTGCCGCTGTTCATCAACGAGGGCGAGTCCATCCGCATCGACACGCGAACCGGCGAGTACGTTTCGCGCGCCAAGCAGTAACTGCTGGTCCGCCATACGAGCGCAGCAGGCCGTCGGCGGCGAAGATCGCCAGCGCCAGCCACACCATCCCGAAACCGGCGGCGCGATCGGCGCCGAAGGGCTCGTGCAAAAACAGCACGCCGCAGGCGAATTGCAGGGTCGGGGCGATGTACTGCATGACGCCCAGCACCGAATACGGCAGGGCGCGTGCGCCCCACGCGAACAGGAACAGTGTCATTGCGGTGAAGATACCGCTGCCGATCAGCAGCGCCGCGATGCCCGCACCCATGCTGGTAAAGGCATCGGCGCCGCGGTGCAGGCCCCAGGCCAGGTATGCCACCGTCGGCGCCAGCAGCAGCAGCGTCTCGGTGGCCAGTCCCGGCAGGGCGGCGACGCTGATGGTCTTGCGCACCAGGCCGTACAGCGAAAAACTCACCGCCAGTACCAGCGCGATCCACGGCAGGTGGCCGACGCGCAGCGTCAGGATGATCACCCCGGCGGCCGCCAGGGCCACCGCCAGCCACTGCGCGGCGCTGAGGCGCTCGCGCAGCACCATCACCCCCAGCAGCACGTTTACCAGCGGGCCGATGTAGTAGCCGAGGCTCGCGTCCACGGTGTGCCCGTGCGCGACCGCCCAGACATAGGTGAGCCAGTTGACGGAGATGAGCACGGAACTCAGCAGCAGCCTGGTCCACAGCGCCGGCCGCGCGAGGATTGAAAGCAGCACCCCGAGCTCGCCGCGCAGCCCCAGCCACACCAGCACCACGGCACAGGACCACAGTACGCGGTGACTGACCACCTGCAGGACCGGCACCCGCTGCAGGGCGTGCAGGTACAGCGGGAGCAGGCCCCAGCCGACGAACGCGGTGGTCGCGGCCAGGAAGCCGCGGCGGGTCTGGCCGTGCGCGCTCATGCGCTAACTATGCTGGCCGTGAGTGCAGCCGCGATTGCCTGCAACCCGCGGGCATCTTCCTCATCGAAGCGTTCGGGATGCGGGCTGTCGACGTCGAGCACGCCCAGCAGGCTGCCCGCGGCATCCAGCAGCGGCACCACGATCTCCGAGCGCGAATCGCTGTCGCAGGCGATGTGGCCCGGGAAGGCGTGTACGTCGGGCACCACCACCGTGCGGCGCTGCGCGGCCGCCGTGCCGCACACCCCCCGGCCCAGCGGGATGCGCACGCACGCCGGTTTGCCCTGGAAAGGACCCAGGACCAGCTCCGTGCCGCGCAGCAGGTAGAAGCCCACCCAGTTGACCCGGGGCAGGGCGCCGTAGAGCAGGGCGGCGCTGTTGGCGGTGTTGGCGATGAGGTCGTGCTCGCCGGACAGCAGGCTTTGCAGCTGTGACAGCAACTGCGCATAGCCGGCGACCTTGTCGTCGAACTGCGCGGGAGCGGCGGTGAAACTCATGCGTGAGGCTAGGCGCGAGCGGTCGTAAAACTCAAGACCTCATCGATGCGGGCCGCTCCCGCGGCCAGCATTGCGACCCGGTCGAAGCCGAGCGCCACCCCGGCGCAGTCCGGCAGGCCGTGGTCCAGCGCCGCCAGCAGCCGCTCGTCCAGTGGCGCCACCGGCTGGCCGCGTTCAACCCGCGCGCGATTGTCCTGCTCGAAGCGCTGGCGCTGTTCGGCAGCGGCGGCAAGTTCATGGAAACCGTTGGCCAGTTCGACCCCGGCGCAGTACAGCTCGAAGCGGCGGGCGGTGCGGGGGTCGCGCGGGTCCAGGCGCGCCAGCGCGGCCTGCGAGGCCGGGTACCCGTGCACGAAGGTCAGCGCGCCCGCGCCCAGGCGCGGACCCACCCGGGTGGCCATGAGAAATTCCAGCAGGGTGTCGCGATCTGTTCCGCCGGCGGTGCCCGCAGCCGCCGGCTGCTGCAGTCCGCAGTCCCGCGCCGCGGCGGCGAGCGCGGCGGTGGCTGTCTCCAGGGGGTCCAGATGCAGTTCGCGCACGAAAGCCTCGCGGTAGCTGATGCGTTCGCTGCGCAGGGGCCCGGCGCGCGCGTCCAGCAGCTCCCGCACCAGCTCTTCGACCTCGTCCATGAGCTGCTCGAGGGTGATGCCCAGGCGATACCACTCGACCAGTGTGAACTCCGGGTTGTGAAGCCGGCCGCTCTCGAACCCGCGCACCACGTGACACACCTGGTAGACGTCGCCGCTGCCGCAGGCCAGCAGGCGCTTCATGGCGTATTCGGGCGAGGTATGCAGGTACAAAGGCACGTTGGCCGCGCCCGTGAGCGACACGCGGGCGCTGTGGATGTGCAGGTCGCTGACCGGGGTGTTGACCATCGCCGGCGTGTCCACTTCCAGCACGTTGCGGTGCGCGAAGAACTGACGCGTGCGGGCCAGCAGCCGCGCCCGCAGCCGCAGGTTGGCGAGGCTGGCGCTCGGCTGCCAGTCCGCGGCCGCGGGTTTCATGTCATGCGCGCCAGGGGCTGCCCGACCCGCACGGTGGTACCGGGAACGAGCCCCGGCTCCCAGGTCGCGGCCGCCGGAGGCAACAGCAGGATGACGGTCGAACCCATGTTGAAATGACCGAGCTCGGCGCCGCGCGGCAGTTGCAGCGGTGCCGCGCCCGTGAGTGGCTGCAGCGGCGTGATGCCGGGTGCGGCACGTGGCGTGATGTCGCCGTGCCACACGGTGGACATACTGCCGACGAACAGGGCTCCCACCATCACCAGCGCCCAGGTCAGCGGGCCGTCCTCGAACACCAGCACCACGCGCTCGTTGCGCGCAAATAATCCGGGTACCAGCGCGGCAGTGGAGGTGTTGACGCTGAAGAGCCGGCCAGGAACGTACCACGCCGCGCGCAGCGTGCCCGGCAGCGGCATGTGGATGCGGTGGTAATCGAAAGGAGCCAGGTACAGCGTGGCGAAGCTGCCGCCGCGCAGTCCCGCCGCCCAGCGATCCTCGCCCGCCAGCAGCGATTCCAGCGTATAGGCGTGTCCCTTGGCCTGGATCAGCCACGAGCCGTCCATCACGCCCGCCTGGCTGACCGCGCCATCCACGGGCGAGGTCAGCAGGTGCGGGTCCGCCGGCATGGGCCGCGCGCCCTCGCGCAGCGCGCGGGTGAAGAATGCATTGAAGGTCGGGTAACCGCGCGGATCGGGCTCCGCGGCGTCATTCATGTCGGGCCGGAAACCCGCCACGAAGCGATCGACCAGCAGGTCGCGCACCAGCGGGATGCGGCTGCGGGTCACGTGCCAGACCAGCCGCGACAGGGCGTGCTGCGGCAGCAGGTGCTGCAGGCCCACGAACACGCGCGCGCCCAGGCTGTCGGCCGGGTCCCCGCCCGGCGCCGCACTGGCGCCGCTCACGAGGAGCCCGCCGTGCCGCCCCGTTTGAGCCAGGGCGCCGCGCTGCGCAGGTCGGCACTGAATGCGGCAGTGTCGAAGGGCGGGGAGAAGACCGCCACCCGCCGCGCGCCGGCGTCCAGCAGGAACACGGTGGCAGAGTGATCCATGGTGTAGTCGCCGCCCGGCAGTTCGACGCGGCTCACGGCGACGCCGAAGTCCTTCTGCACCGCGGCGAGCTGTGCCATATCCCCGGTGGCCCCGAGGAAGCTGCGGTCGAAGGCATGCAGGTAGGCCGCAAGCAGCGCCGGCGTGTCGCGCTGCGGATCGACGCTGACAAACAAGACCCGCAGGCCGGGCACGTCCGCCTGGCGGCGCACCTGGGCCAGCTGCAGCAGGGTCGTGGGACACACGTCCGGGCAGTGCGTGAAGCCGAAGAACACCAGCGTCGGCGCGCCCCGCAGGTCGGCGAGGGTGAAGGGCCTGCCGTCGGCGCCGGTGAGCGTGAAGGGCGTGATCGCCTGCGGGACCGGCAGCCAGGTGCCGCTTGCCAGCCGGGGGCTCTCCCTGTCAAGTTGCCGGGCCGCCCAGAAGCCGGCAAATGCCGCCACCATGGCGGCGACGACCAGGAAGCGGCGGGTAGTGATACGTGGCATGAGTGAATTATTTCATACGGGCCGCACCGCGGTACGCGCAAGGCGCGGGGACACCGTTGGAGAGCTGATCGCCGCTGGCGAGCGTCGCCTGGCACGCGCGCGCGTGTTCTTCGGGCACGGCACCGACAACGCCCGTGACGAGGCCGCGGCCCTGGTGGTGCATGCCCTGGGTCTGCGGCACGGGCAACGCGGACTGTATGCACGGCGGGTTGCCGCCGCCGCCGCCGCCCGCGCCCGGGCGCTGGTGTCGCGCCGCATCGGCGAGCGCGTGCCTGCGGCCTATCTCACCGGGCAGACCTGGTTCGCCGGCCTGCTGTTCGAGGTCGACCCGCGGGTACTGGTGCCGCGCTCGCCGCTGGCGGAGCTGATCGAGCAGAGCTTCGTCCCGTGGGTGCAACCGCGGCGCGTCAGCCGGGTGCTGGACCTGGGCACCGGTTCGGGCTGCATCGCAATTGCCTGCGCGCGCGCCCTGCCGCGTGCGCGCATCGACGCGGTGGACCTCAGCGCGGCGGCGCTCGAAGTAGCGCGGCGCAATGTCCGGCGATACCGGTTGGGAAGGCGCGTGCGCCTGCTGCAGTCCGATCACTTCGCCGCACTGACCGGGGCACGCTACGATATTATTGTCAGCAATCCTCCCTATGTCGGGGCACGGGAACTTGCGCAACTGCCGCCGGAGTACCGGCACGAGCCGAAGCTGGCGCTCGCCGCCGGACGCACGGGACTCAACTCGGTGCGGGTGATACTGGCGCAGGCGCGCGCCCATCTGCGCCCCCGCGGGGTGCTGATCGTGGAGGTGGGCAACACCGAACACGCCGTGCGCCGCGCCTTTCCACGTCTGCCGTTCACCTGGCTGCAGTTCGAGCGCGGCGGCGGCGGGGTGTTCCTGCTGACACGGGAACAGTTACCTGCGTGATCGACAGTCCATAGCATGTCCGGCAACACCATCGGCAGACTGTTCACGGTCACCACCTTCGGCGAGAGCCACGGTCCGGCGCTTGGCTGCATCGTCGACGGCTGCCCGCCCGGTCTCACGTTGAGCGAGGCCGACCTGCAGCAGGACGTGGACCGGCGCCGCACCGGCACCTCGCACTTCGTCAGCCAGCGGCGCGAGGCCGACCAGGTACGCATCCTCTCCGGCGTCTTCGAAGGCCGCACCACCGGCACGCCGATCGGCATCCTGATCGAGAACACCGACGCCCGTTCACGCGACTACAACAAACTGCAGGACCGCTTCCGGCCCGGGCACGCCGACTACACCTACCAGCAGAAGTATGGCCTGCGCGATCACCGCGGCGGCGGGCGCGCCTCGGCGCGCGAGACGGTGATGCGCACCGCCGCCGGCGCCATCGCCCGGCGCTACCTGGCCAGCAGGCTGGGCCTGCGTATCTACGGCTACCTGAGCCAGGTCGGCGAGCTGCGCCTGGATCCGGTGGATCCCGCCTTCGCCTATCACAATCCGTTCTTCTGTCCCGATCCGGCGCGGATCGCTGAGCTGGAACAGCTGATCTGGAAGGTGCGCGAGCAGGGCGATTCGATCGGGGCGCGCGTCACCGTGGTGGCCAGCGGTGTGCCGCCGGGCCTGGGCGAGCCGGTGTTCGACCGGCTGGATGCCGACATCGCCCATGCCCTCATGGGCATCAATGCGGTCAAGGCGGTGGAGATCGGCAGCGGCGTCGGCGCCGCGGCGCAGCGTGGCAGCGAGCATCGCGACGAACTGACGCCGCGCGGGTTCCGCAGCAACCACGCCGGCGGCATCCTGGGGGGTATCTCTTCCGGACAGGATGTGATCGCCCACCTGACCCTGAAGCCCACCTCCAGCATCCAGGTTCCAGGCGACAGCATCGACCTGGCGGGCAACCCGGTGCAGGTGGTTACCACCGGCCGCCACGACCCCTGCGTCGGCCTGCGCGCCACTCCGATTGCAGAGGCGATGCTGGCGATCGTGCTGATGGATCACTATCTGCGCCACCGCGCACAGAACGCCGACGTGCGCAGCACCACGCCGGACATTACCGCCCGTGACTGAAGCGGCCGCTGTGAGCGTTGCGGTTGCTGGTGCCACCGGGCTGGCCGGTCAGGCCGTCATCGAGGCGCTTTCGGGCAGCGCGCTCGCGGTCACGCGCCTGCACGCGCTGGCGGGTGAACGTTCGCTCGGCGAGAGCGTCAGTTTCCGCGGCCGCAGCCAGGCGGTCGGGCGGCTGGAGGATTTCGATTTCTCCGGCTGCCAGCTCGCGTTCTTCTGCACGCCGGACGCGGTTGCGGCGCAGCACGCGCCGCGCGCACTGGCCGGCGGCAGCAGCGTCATCGATGTCAGTCGCGCCCTGCGGGCTCGCGCGGACGTGCCCCTGGTGGTGGCCGCGGTCGACCTTGCGCCGCTTGCAGCACTGCGCCGGCCGGCCCTGGTGGCCTCGCCCTGCGGCGCCGCGGTGACACTGGCGAGCGTGCTGGCCCCGCTGCACCGCGCCGCAGGCCTCACCCAGGTGGTGGCGTCGCTGTACCTGGCGGCCGCCGGCGCCGGCCGGGCGGCGGTGGAAACCCTGGCGCGGGAGTCCATAGCAGCGCTCAGCGGCCAGGGGCTCGATTCCCCTCGCAAAGGAGCCGCGCGCGCTTTCACCTGCAGTGGCCAGATCGGCGCCGCCCAACACAACGGCTACACGGCCCTGGAGCTGGGCGTCCGCGAGGACCTGCGCCGGGTATTGGCGGCGCCAGAGCTGGCCGTCAGCATCACGGCCGCGCGGGTGCCGGTGTTCCATGGAGACGCGATGGCTGTGCATCTGCATACCCGCGAACCACTGGACGCGATCCGGGCAGGGAAACTGCTGGAAACTGCGCCGGGCGTCACGCTTCTGAGCGGCTCCGGTGACCCCGGGTCAGCGAAGCGCGACACAGTTTATGTCGCGCGAATCCGTGATGATCTCGCCCCTGAGCGAGGATTTGACTTATGGATCGCAGCCGATGGTGCGACGGGGAGTGCGGCGAACTGCGTCCGGATTGCGGAGGCTTTGGCCCGGCACCCTATTTAAGTTATATTGCCGCGGGTTTCACGGATGGGCTGCAGGTTGCACTCCATCCGATTGTTTTTATAAGAGATTCCACCGAAATCACTGTCGGGGTGCCCTGATGTTCGCGAGACGCTCAATCCGGGCGCTGGCCTTGATCCTGGCCATGCCATCGGCGTCATTTGCCCTGGGGTTGGGGGACATCCACCTCAATTCGGCACTGAACTCCCCGCTGGACGCCCGCATCGACCTGATCGACGTTGCGCCCGACGAGGTGAACACCGTCCAGGCGCAACTGGCCTCGCGCGAGACCTTCGCGCGCTATGGACTGGATTTTCCCGCGTACCTGTCGAACGTACAGGTCCGTGTGCAGCGCAGCGGACAGAATGTTTCCGCGCACGTGACCTCGAGCGACCCCATCACCGAGCCATTCGTGACTTTGCTGGTGGAGGTCAACTGGTCCCGCGGACACCTGGTGCGCGAATACACCGTGCTGCTGGATCCGCCCCTCTACACGCCCGGACCGACAGCGTCAGGCGCTGCCGTAGCGGCGCCAGCCTCGGGTGCAACCGCACGCGAGGGTGCGATCGAGCGCAGCCAGCCCGCCGCCCCGGCGCCGGCGGTTGCCGCCTCCCCGGCCCCGACGGCGCCAGTCTCCACTGCGCGTGCGGCGACCGAACAGGCGGCACCCCAGCAGTCGGCGCAGCCGGAACCTTCAGCGGCCCCTTCAGGCGAGGGCAGTCACCTGGTCAAGGGTGGCGAAACCCTGTCGGGTATTGCCAGCGGCGTTTCCGGCGCGGGTGCCGGCAGCGCCACCACGCGCGAGTGGATGCTGGCCATATACCAGGCTAATCCGCACGCCTTCGAGCAGAACATGAATCTGCTGCGCAAGGGGGCGGTGCTGCGCATCCCCGACGCGAGCACGGCGCAGGCTGTCGCCCCGGCGGTCGCGGCCGCGGAGATCCGCCGCCAGTACACCGCCTGGCGCGGCGGCGCAGGCGGTCACGCCGCAGCAGCGGAACAGCCGGGGCGCCTGAAGCTCGTAGCACCCGCTCAGAATGAAGCGACAGCCGGTGGCACGGGATCGGCCGAGACCAGCCAGCTCCAGAACCAGGTGCAACAGCTGCAGGGCGAGCTCGCCGAATCCAGGCGCCTGCTGGAACTGAAGAACGCCGAGCTGGCGCGGCTGCAGTCGCAGATCGCCGCGAAGCAGGGTGGTGCGGCTGCGGAAACGACATCCCCGCCGCCGCCACCACCGGCGACGCAGGCTGCCGCCCCGGCACCGGCACCGGCACCCGCGGCATCGGCTCCGACGCCGCCGCCCGCGGCCGCGCAAGAGCAGCATGAGGCCGCACCGGCGGTGACGCCGCCCGCACAGCCGGCCAGCGCGCCGAAGGCCCCGCGCCGCCCGGCCGCGCATGTGACCCCGGAAAGCAGCGGCGGCATACTCGATACCCTCAAGGGCCTGTGGTGGTTGCTGCTGCTGGCGTTGGCGGCCGTCGTGGGTGGCCTTGGCGCGATGCGCTACCTGCGGGCGCGGCGTGAAACCGAATTCGACGATTCCCTGGGTCGTCTCGCTGCCGCGGGTGCCGAGGCTGCCGAGGCGGCGCCGGCAAACCGCCCGCTGTCGTTCCCGCGGGATGCGGGTACGGACGGTGGATTCCTGGTGGAGGAGACGGGCAGCCGCGAGCGCCCGCGCGCGACGGCCTCGGCCGCCCCGGCGGCCACCGAGCCGGCGCCCATCCCAACGCGCCATGTCACCAGCGATGACACCATCAGCAGCGAAACGGCGATCAACCTGGACCAGGGCGATCCGCTGGCCGAGGCTGACTTCCACATGGCCTACGGCCTGTATGACCAGGCGGCAGACCTGGTGCGCATCGCCATCAGCCGCGAGCCCGCGCGCCGGGATCTGAAGCTGAAGCTGCTGGAGGTGTTCTTCGTCTGGGGCAACAAGGAACAGTTCCTGCAGACTGCGCGGGAGCTGGCCGCCTCACGTGATGCGGCGGCGCCGGGTGAGTGGGAAAAGATCCTCATCATGGGCAAGCAGATCGCACCCGAGGACCCGATCTTTGCGGGCGGCGGCGCGGTTAGCGGCGCTACCGCCGGAGGCGTCGACCTGGACCTGGAGGGCGGTCAGAACCGCGTGGACTTCGATCTGCATGGTGAGCCGACGGGCGAGGCCGCGCATGCGGTCGACCTGGACATCGGTGCCGCAATCGGCGACACCGGCGCCTCGGAATCGCCCACCAACGTCACCGATCGCAACGCCGCGCTGCTGGACAGCGGCATCCTGAACGTCACCGGCACCACGCGCGAGATGACGGCGCGCATGGCCCGCGCCGGCCAGACCGCCGAGATGGAAGGCCCGACGGTTGAGCAGCCGGCGCTGATGAGCGCCAGTCCGACGCTCCGACTGGATGCGGCACTGCGGCGGGGCCACCTGGGGGAGCAGACCGAAGAACTTGCAGTAGACGACCTGGGACTGGATGTCGGTGCGCCCGACACCGTGGAACAGCCCGGTCCGGCATCCGCGGCGGCCTCATCGCCCGACGCACCGACGCTGGTGGCGGGCATGGACGAATACTCGCGCAAGGTAATGGAAGACGCCCAGCACCGCGGCAGTGGCACGGATGTCAGCTCCACCGCGGTGACGGGCGGCTGGCAATTTGATCCGAACGAGCTGGAAGCGGCCCTGACACAGACCAGCGCGGCCCTGCCTGACCCTTCCGCGACTTCCCGCCTGGCGGCTCTGGGCGAGCACGGGGTGGATGTCCCGCTCAGCGAAGCCACCGGGATCATGAAGAGCCCGCTCGACCTGGATGTGGGTTCGGCCACCGGGGTACACGCGGCCACCGGGCATGGTGTCGACCTGGACGTGGGTGAAGCGGAGCACCAGCCGGTGTCGGGGGACGCGGCCTTCGCTGCGACGCAGCGGCTGCAGTCCGAGGACCTGGCGCTGCCTGACCTGGAACCCGTCACCATGAGCGAGGTCGGCACCAAGCTGGACCTTGCGCGGGCTTACATGGACATGGGCGACCCGGAAGGGGCGCGTAACATCCTGGAAGAGGTGTTGGGCGAGGGGACCGCAGCGCAGAAGCAGGAAGCACAGCGTCTGATCGAGTCACTGCCCGGCTGATCCGCGAAGGCCGTGGCGCGGATCGCCGTCGGCGTCGAGTACGACGGCCGCAGATACGCGGGCTGGCAGACGCAGCAGCACCTGCCCACGGTGCAGCAGGTCGTCGAGGCGGCACTGGGCCGCGTCGCGGCGGCGCCGGTGGCGCTGGTGTGCGCGGGACGCACCGACGCCGGCGTGCACGCCTACGGGCAGGTGGCGCACTTCGACACAGGGGCGCAGCGCACGACCCGCGCGTGGCTGCTGGGAGCCAACAGCGAGCTGCCCCCCGATGTCGCCCTGTCATGGGTGCAGCCCGTACCCGATGACTTCCACGCCCGCTTCAGTGCGCAGGCTCGCACCTACCGTTACCTGATCCTGAACCGCGGCGCACGCGCGGCGCTCACCGCCGGCCGCGCCCTGTGGGTGCACCGCCCCCTGGCCGCGGACCTCATGGCCGAGGCGGCGCAGGCCCTGGTCGGTGAGCATGATTTCAGCGCCTTGCGCGCCGCTGAATGCCAGGCGAAGTCACCAGTGCGGCGCGTGGAGCGGCTGCACGTGCGGCGCGACGGTGACTGGATCACCATCGAGGTGACGGCCAACGCGTTTCTGCACCACATGGTGCGCAACATTGCCGGGCTGCTGCTGGCAATCGGGAGGGGGGATGCGCCGGTGGCCTGGGCTGCCCAGGTGCTCCTGGGGCGTGAGCGCGCCCGCAGTGCCGCCACGGCCGCGGCCGCGGGCCTGTACCTGCACGCGGTGCGCTACCCGGCGCAGTTTGGCCTGCCGGGCGCGGCCACCCTGCCGTGGCCGCCGTTTGAGGCATAATCCGCGCGGTTTCCCGCACGAAGGCCGCCAGTGAGCTGGTTCGAAAAAATCATCCCGGCACGGATCAAGACGGAACGCCGCACGCGCTCGGTTCCGGAGGGCCTGTGGATCAAGTGCCCGGCCTGCGATGCGGTCCTGTACCGGGCGGAGCTGGAGCGCAATCTCTATGTCTGCCCAAAGTGCAGCCACCACATGCGCATGGGCGCGCGCGAGCGGCTGACGCGCTTCCTGGACATCGGCACGGGCCAGGAGATTGGCGCCGAAATCAGTCCCGAGGATCCCCTCAAGTTCCGCGACAGCAAACGCTACCGCGACCGCCTGACCCAGGCGCAGAAGGCAACCGGAGAGCGGGATGCCCTGGTGGTACTGTCCGGGACGCTGCACGCTCTGCCGGTCGTGGCCTGCGCCTTCGAGTTCCAGTTTCTCGGCGGTTCGATGGGTTCAGTGGTGGGCGAGCGCTTCCGGCGCGGCGCCGAGGCCTGCATCCAGGAGAGGCGGGCGCTGGTGTGCTTCACCGCCAGCGGCGGCGCACGCATGCAGGAGGCACTGTATTCGCTGCTGCAGATGGCCAAGACCGCTGCCGCGCTGTCGCGCATGGCCCAGGCGCACCTGCCGTTCATTTCGGTGCTTACCGATCCCACCACCGGCGGTGTATCGGCGAGCCTGGCGCTGCTGGGGGACCTGAACCTGGCCGAGCCACGCGCGCTGATCGGCTTCGCGGGACCGCGGGTCATCCAGCAGACAGTGCGCGAGACCCTGCCGGAGGGATTCCAGCGCAGCGAGTTTCTGCTGGAGCACGGAGCCATCGACATGATCGTCGACCGTCGCGACATGCGCGACCGGGTCGCGGCGCTGCTGCGCCTGCTGCTGAAGCTGCCCGCGGCCGGCCAGGCGGCCTGAGGGGCTGTGCCGCCCGACGATCGCACCCTGTCGCAATGGCTGGCGCTGCAGGAGTCAGTGCATCCGCGCAGCATCGACATGGGGCTTGCACGGGTGGCGGCGGTGGCCGGAAGGCTCGGGCTGCAGCGGGTGGAGTATCCCACCATTACGATAGCGGGCACCAATGGCAAGGGCTCGACGGTGGCCCACGCCGCGGCCCTGCTCGAGGCCTGCGGCTGCAGCACCGGCATGTTCACCTCGCCGCACTTCCTGCGCTACAACGAGCGCATCCGCGTCCGCGGCCAGGAGGTGGATGACGAGGCACTGCTGCGCGCGTTCCGGGAAATCGAGGCGGCGCGCGGCGAGGTCACGCTGACCTTCTTCGAATACAACACCCTGGCGGCGCTGTGGCTGTTCCGTGAGCAGCAGGTGGATGCGGCGGTGCTGGAGGTCGGCCTTGGCGGACGCCTGGATGCCACCAACCTCATCGACGCCGACGTCGCAGTGATCGCCTCGGTGGGGTTCGATCATCGTGACTGGCTCGGCGATACCCTGGAGGCCATCGGCACCGAGAAGGCCGGGATTGCCCGTGCCGGCCGGCCGCTGGTGCTGGGCAGCGCCGATATGCCCGGCAGCGTGCACGCCACCGCCACGCGTCTGGGCGCGCCTGAATACATCGCAGGCCGGGATTTCCGCTGGGGCAGTGGCGCCGGCGGCTGGGAGTACATGGGCCCCGGCGGGCACTTCACGGACCTGCCGCCGTCCGCACTCGCCGGCTCGATTCAATATCGAAACGCCGCCACCGCCATCGCGGCGGTGGCGCTGCTGCAGGAGGCCGCCGCCCGAACGGGCCGCACCCGCGGACGTGCGCTGGACACGGCAGCCGTCACCCGGGCATTACGCAGCGTACGGCTGGCGGGCCGCTTCCAGGTCGTTCCAGGTGAGGTGGAATGGATCCTGGACATCGCGCACAACGAGCCCGCGGCGCAGGTACTGGCGCAGTTATTGAGCGAGCGCCCGCTGCCCGGTGCCGGGGCGCGCACAGTGGCGGTCGTGGGCGTGCTGGCGGACAAGGACGCGCTTGCGATCGGCAATGCGCTGCGCGCGCAATTCGCGCACTGGGTGGTGTGCAGCCTGCCCGGTCCGCGCGGCTCTGACGCGGCGCAGACGGCGGCGCGCCTGGGGCTGCCCGCAGGCGCGGCGACGCTGGCGGATTCAATCGAAGCCGGCTGTGCGGCGGCGCGCAGGCTCGCCCGGCCCGGCGACCGTGTCGTCGTGTGCGGCTCGGTGCACGCCGTCGGGCCGGCGCTGGGGGTGCTTCAGATATACTGAGGCTGTCGTGTTGCAATCCCTCGGCCACGCCCCATCTAGCAGCCTGCCGGGATCCGGTTGTGGACAGTTTTCCAACAGATTCAGGACCTCAAGGTGAAAGAGCGGCTGACGGGCGCGGCGATATTGCTGGCCGTGATCGTATTGCTGGTACCGGCGCTGCTGCGCGGGCCGGTGCACAGCTCCGTCGCATTGCCGGTGACGGAGGCGGGCGGCGGCGACCAGCCTCCGTTGCGCTCCTACACCATCGACCTCGCTGACGGCGCACGCCCGGCCACTGCACCGCAGGCGGCGCCACAGCCGGCGGCCCTGAGCAGCAGCACCCCTGCGGCGCCGTCCGCAACCACCCCCGACACGGCCGTGCCGCCGGCGCAAGGCTCAGCCCCAGCGGCCGGCGCAGTTGATGGCGAAGGGCACGGCACCGACACGCTCCCGCCGGCTTCGCCGGCCGCGCCGGCCGCTCCGGTAGCCGCGCCACAACCAGCGGTGCCGCATGCGGCGACCGCGCCGGCGCATGAGGCCCCGGCCCCAGTCCGCCGTGCCGCCGCGTCGGTGGACGAGGGTGGGCGGGCAGGGGACGGCAGCGGCGCCTGGGTCGTGCAGCTGGGCAGCTTTGCCAGCAAGGTCAACGCCGAGCGGCTGGCCCGGCAGGTGACGGCGCAGGGCTACCATGTGCGCGTGTCGCAGGGCAATGGCGGGCGGCGCCTGTATCGCGTGCGCGTCGGTCCCGCGCCTGACCGGGCGGCTGCAGAGCGGCTCGCCTCGCGTCTGCGGGCCCAGGGACACGCGGGCGAGGTCGTACCGCGATGATCGGCTACAATCCGCGGCGCCAGGCGCAGGCCGACCGGACGAAGCGAGCGTGATGACTACCGTTGATTACATCATTATCGGTGCCGTGGTGTTGTCCGCCATCATTGGCATGGCCCGGGGTTTCCTGCGCGAGGCGATGTCGGTCCTCACCTGGATCGTGGCACTGATCGTGGCCTGGCACTTCTCCTCGTGGCTGGAACCGCACCTGGGCGGCAGCCTCTCCGAGCCCCACGTGCGCACCTGGGCGGCACGTGTACTCATGGTGGTGGGGGTGCTGGTGATCGGCGCGGCTGTCAGCGCGGTGCTGACCCACTTCGTGCGCCTGTCGATCTTCAGCGGCACCGACCGGCTGCTCGGTTTCCTGTTCGGCGCGCTGCGCGCGGCGGTGGTGCTGGGCGTGTTCGTCATGCTCGGTGAGACACTCAAGCTGACGGGTGAGCCGTGGTGGAGGCAGTCGCAGCTCATCCCCTATGGCGCATCGGTCGCCAACGCCCTGCGCACGCTGGTGGGTGAGGAACGGCTGCATTACCTGCACGCGGACCCGCGTGTCCACGTCTGAACCATAGAGGGCGAAGCCAGGCATGTGCGGCATCGTCGGCATCGTGGGGACCAGCGCGGTCAACCAGCGCATCTATGACGCACTGACCGTGCTGCAGCACCGCGGCCAGGACGCCGCCGGCATCGCCACTTCCTCCGCCGACGGGGAGCTGTGCATCCACAAGGGCAGCGGCCTGGTGCGTGACGTGTTCCGGCAGCATCACATGCTGGAGCTCAAGGGCAACGCCGGCATTGGCCACGTACGCTACCCCACGGCCGGCTGCGACAGTGCCTCGGAGGCGCAGCCCTTCTACGTCAACGCCCCCTATGGCATCTGCCTGGGCCACAACGGCAACCTGACCAACGCGGCGGAGCTGGCCGAGATCCTGATACGCGAGGACCGCCGCCATCTCAATACCACCTCGGATTCCGAGGTGCTGCTGAACGTATTTGCCTCGGAGCTGCAGCGCGTCGGCACGGTGCGCGTCACGCCCGCGGACGTGTTCGCGGCCGCCAACGCGGTCTACCGCCGCTGCCGCGGCGGCTACGCGGTGGTGGCCATGATCATCGGCCACGGCGTGCTGGGCTTCCGCGATCCGCACGGCATCCGGCCGCTGGTGCTGGGCGAGCGGCGCACCGCGCGCGGCGCCGAATGGATGCTGGCCTCCGAGAGTGTGGCGCTGGATGCGCTCGGCTTCCGCATGGTGCGCGACGTCGCCCCCGGCGAGGCGGTGTTCATTGACGAGGCCGGCAGGCTGCACGCGCAGCAGTGCGTCGCCACGCTGCACCACACGCCGTGCATTTTCGAGTACGTCTATTTCGCGCGGCCGGACTCCAAGATCGACAACATCTCGGTCTACCGCGCGCGCATGCGCATGGGCGACCGCCTGGCGGACAAGATCCTGCGCGAGCGGCCGCAGCATGACATCGACGTGGTGATCCCGATCCCGGACACCAGCCGCACCAGCGCGCTGCAGCTGGCGCAGAGGCTGTCGGTCAAGTACCGCGAGGGCTTCATCAAGAACCGCTACATCGGCCGCACCTTCATCATGCCGGGCCAGGAGCAGCGCGAGAAATCGGTGCGCCGCAAGTTGAATGCCATCGACCTGGAGTTCCGCGGCAAGAACGTGCTGCTGGTGGACGACTCCATCGTGCGTGGCACCACCTCGGCGCAGATCATCGAGCTGGCGCGTGAGGCGGGCGCCTCCAGGGTGTACTTCGCCTCGGCCGCCCCGCCGGTGCGCTTCCCCAATGTGTACGGCATCGACATGCCGGCGGTCAGCGAGCTGGTGGCCAGCGGCCGCAGCGTGGAGGAGGTGGCGCACCTGATCGGCGCCGACTGGCTGATCTACCAGGACCTGGACGACCTGATCGCCGCCTGCAAGCACGAAGACGCGCGCATCGAGGAGTTCGACACCTCGTGCTTCTCCGGGGAGTACGTCACCGGCGACGTGACGCCCGAGTATCTGCGGCGCCTGCAGAATGAGCGCTCCGACAGCGCCCGCACCCAGCGCGGCGGCCGCGGCCGGGGTCTGAAGGTCGTCGGCTAGTTGCGCATGGATGCCGGCGCCATGCGCCTGCTGCTGATCGAGGGTGACGCGCAGCGCTGCGAGCAGGTGCGGCGGCAGCTGGCGCAATCCGCGCCGCGGGCGCAGCTGGTACAGCACGATCCGGGCCTGCGCGGCGCGCTGTCCCCGGAATTCCTGGCGCAGGGCTTCGATGCGGTGCTGCTGGACGGCCACAACGCCGTGGGCAGCGCCTGGGCGTCCGAGCTGCGTGCGCGCCGCGGTTTCGCCCCGGTCCTGCTGCTGTGCGGCACGGATGGCGCGGGAACACCGCCCGGCGCGCTACGCGCGCTGGCGGCCGATGACGCCGATCCGCGCGGTGAGGTGCTGGCGGACGCGCTGCACCAGGCGCAGCAGCGGCAGCGGCAGGCGCGCGCGCTGTGGCACAGCAGCAGTGCCGGCCGTGACGCGCAACGCTTCGGCGACGCTTTCATCCGTGGCTTCCGCTGCATACGGCGGCTGGGCGGTGGCGCCACCACCGACCTTTACCTCGCCGAAAGCGAGCGCGCCGGCGAACTGGTGGCGCTGAAAGTGGCTCGCGACCGGCAGGGCGGGCAGCCGGGTTTTGATCCGTTCCGGCGCTTCCTGCAGGAGTACGAGATCGCGCGGCGCATCGCTACCCGCGCGGTGGTGCGCTGCGAGACCCTCGGCGTCAGCGACGAGCACGCCTGGCTGGTCATGGAATACCTGCCGCGCGGCGACCTGCGCCGCCACATGCGGCGCGGCATCGGGCCGCACGCGGCGCTGCAAATGGCGCAGGCGGTGGCCGGCGCGCTGGCGGAACTGCACGCGGCCGGAATCCTGCACCGTGACGTCAAGCCGGGCAACATCATGTTGCGCGAGCAGGGCGGCGTGGCACTGATCGACTTCGGCCTGTCCAAGGACGTAGCCCTGGAGCAGGATCTGACCGACTTCGGGCAGATCTTCGGCACTCCACACTACATGAGCCCGGAGCAGGGCCACGGCGAGCCGATCGATGCGCGCAGCGACCTGTACAGTCTCGGGGTGATCCTGTTCGAGATGCTCACGGGCGCCAAGCCCTACCGCGCCGACAACCCGATGGCGATCGTCTGGCAACACCGCAAGCAGCCGATACCCCAGCTGCCGCCGCCGTTCGCGGCACTGCAGCCGCTGCTGCAGGGACTGCTGGCCAAGCAGCCGGACGGGCGCTTCGCCTCGGCACGTGCAGCGCAGCAGGCATTGCAGGACGCGCTGGCGCTGGTTCCCGCCCGCGGAGCGCTGTCCTGATGGCGCCGATCCTGGGCGCGCCGACTCCGCAAGCCTGGGTGCAACAGGCGGTGGAAGGATGGCGCGAGTTACTGGTGGACCACGCCAACTGCGAAAAAAAAGCGGCCTCGACGGCGCTGGCGCTGATGTTTGCCTATCCGGAGCAGTCTCACCTGTGCAGTGCGCTGTCGCGCCTGGCGCGTGAGGAGCTGCGGCACTTCGAGCAGGTGCGTGGCCTGATGCATACGCTGGGCGTGCCGTGGCAGCGGCAGCAGCCGGGGCGTTACGCGGTGGGGTTGCGCGCGGCGCTGCGCAGTCACGAGCCGCAGCGCCAGCTGGACCTGCTGCTGTGCGGCGCGCTCATCGAGGCGCGCTCGGCGGAGCGTTTTGAGTTGCTGGCGGCGCAGCCGGCCTTGCCGCCGCCCATGGCGCGCCTGTACGCAACGCTGGCAGTGAGTGAAGCGCGCCATCATGAGTTGTATGTTGACCTGGCGCGTAACGCCGCCGCGGATTGGCAGGAACGGCTGGCGGAGCTTGTCGGGCTCGAGGCACAGCTCGCGAGCTCACCGGACGAACAGCTGCGCTTCCACTCCGGGCCGTGTTGCACCGCACCACGGTGACGTCGAACTGCGGACGCGGTCGTCTGTTGGGCGTAAAATTCCACGCGGCCGCACCGCGGCCGGCTCATAACACCTACATAACCCAAGGGGTTCTCATGAAACGTCATGTTGCCGCACTCGCGGCCTGCGTCTGCTTTGGTGCCTGTTCCCTGGCGGCCTGGGCCGACGATGCTCCGTACACCGAGGGAACGGTGGTAAATGTTGCTTCCATTCGTACCGAATACGGGAAGTTCGACGAATACATTCATTACCTGGCCACGACCTGGAAGGCGGAACAAGAGGCCGCCAAGAAGGCGGGCTTCATCACCGGTTACAGGATCGTCTCGGTGCAGCCTCGCGGTGAGCACGACCCGGACATCTACCTCGTTACCTTCTACAAGAACTGGGCTGCGCTGGACGGTGCGCGTGCCAAGGGTGACCAGATTGCCAGGGAGGTCCAGGGATCGGTTGCCAACTCCAACCAGAGTGCCGTGGATCGCGCCAAGATGCGCCGCGTGCTCGGCTCGTGGACCGGTCAGGAGCTTGATCTGAAGTGATCGCACAGGTGCGGCCGGGTTTCCCCGGCCGCATCGCGGCGGCGCGCAGCTACCGTTGCTTACAATTCAGCTGCGCGTCGCCCCTGCGGGGAGTCGCAAACCCGCTGCTGTGGCTCGCGTCCCCCGGTATGCTCGCCAGGCGCCATGAGTGAGCGACCGCACCTGTTGATCGTCGATGACGACCGCGAGATCCGCGGTCTGCTGGCGCAATACCTGGAGAAGCATGGTTTTCGCACCACGGCGGTTGCCGACGGGCGCGACATGCGCCGCGTGCTCGAACGCTCGCACGTCGACCTGATCGTGCTGGACCTGATGCTCCCGGGTGAGGACGGCCTGACCCTGTGCCGCGAGCTGCGTTCGCGCTCCCAGGTGCCGGTGCTGATGCTGACCGCGCGCGGCGAGGAGGTGGATCGCATCATCGGCCTGGAGATCGGCGCCGACGACTACCTCGCCAAGCCCTTCAACCCGCGTGAGTTGCTGGGCCGTATCCGCGCCATCCTGCGCCGCGCCGCGCATGCCCCGCGCGACCCCAGTCCGCACGCCGTACGCGGATTCAGCTTCAGCGGCTGGCGGCTGGATACCGTCACGCGCACGCTCACCGACAGCAGTGGCCGCCAGGTGCCCCTGAGCGGCGCGGAATACCGGCTGCTGGCCGTGCTGCTGGCCGCGGGCAACCGCGTGCTGTCGCGGGCGCAGCTGACGGAGCTGCTGCGCGGCCGGGACGCCGATCCCTTCGACCGCAGCATCGACGTACGCATCAGCCGGCTGCGCCAGATCCTGGGCGACGATGCGCGCGCGCCGCAGATCATCAAGACCGTGTATGGCGAGGGTTATGTCGTCGGCGTCGCCGTCGTCAGCGACTGAGGCGCGCGTAACGCGGCTGCGCTGCACGCTGTGGCCACGGTCGCTGTTCGGGCGGCTGATCGCCACCTCGATTGCCGCGGTGTTGCTGGCGCAGGTGGTGGCGCTGGTGCTGATCATGCAGGAGCGCCAGCGCTTCGTCCTCAACGCCAGTGTGCGCGAGTGGACCCGGCGCATCAGCGAAACCGCGCAGATGCTGCAGCCGCTGTCGGGCGCGGACCGCTCCCGCGTGCTGGCGCAGCTCGCGCAGGCGCCAACACGGCCGCCGCGCGACCGGGACGTCTTCGGTCCGCCGCAGGGACCGTGGATGCGGCGCCCGCCGGAGGCCACAGGCCGTACCCTGGGGCGGACCTTCGTGCCGTTGCCGGCGCTGCCGGGATTGGAGGCAACCCTGCGCCGGGAACTGCAGGGCGCGCTGGGGTCACAGTTCGGCGTGGACGTCTATGTGACGCCACAACCGGAGCCGGCTGCCATTCCGGTGCCGCAACCGTTCTTCGCGGCGCGCGAGCTGGCGGCCTTCAAGGGCCAGGTGAGCAAGCTGGACGTGCGGGTGCGTCTGCCCGACGGTGACAGCGTCACATTCCGCGTCACACGCCCGCCGGGCGGGGCTTCGCTGCCGGCCAACCTGTTCATGAATCTGGGGCTGCTGCTGCTGATCCTGGTGGTGGCGCTTTACCTGGCTGCGCGCAGCATCACACGGCCGCTGTCGGAACTGGCGCGTGCCGCCGACCGGCTCGGGCGCGAAGCGCGGCCGGCACGGCTGCACGAGCGCGGCGCCCGCGAGCTGCGTGACGCGGCGCGGGCCTTCAACACCATGCAGGACCGCCTGCGCCGCTACCTGGACAGCCGCACGCGTGTGCTGGCGGCGATGTCGCACGATCTGAAAACCCCGCTGACGCGGCTGCGCCTGCAGGTCGAGACGCTCGACGACCCGGCGCAGCAGCAGCGCATCGGCGCACAGCTGGACGAGATGGAGAGCATGGTGCGCGAGTCACTGGCGCTGTTCCGCGGACTGGACGACGGCGAGCGCAGCACGCCGCTGGATGTCGATGCCCTGCTGCGGCAGCTGCACACGGAGTTCGCCGACATGGGCGCGCGGCTCGCGGTGCACGGCCACGCCCGGGCGCCCTTCAACGGCAAGGCGCAGGCGCTCAAGCGTTGCCTGACCAACCTGATTGCCAATGCCGTCAAGTTCGGCAGCGGCGCCGCAGTGGTGGTGGAAGACACGCCGCAAGTCCTGACATTGCGGATCCGCGACGAGGGTCCGGGCATCCCCGCATCGGAGCTGGAGCGGGTGTTCGAGCCCTTCTATCGCCTGGAGGGCTCACGCAACCGCGACAGCGGCGGCACCGGCCTGGGACTGCCCATTGCCCGCGACATCGCCCAGCTGCACGGCGGCACGCTCACGCTGCACAACCGCCCCCACGGCGGCCTGGAGGCCGTGCTGGCGCTGCCGCGTTGAGGGCGCTGGCGCCGGTCACAGTCTTTCACGATTTGTCACCGCTGCCGGGCCGGCTGGTCCGTTAGCGTGCCTGCAAGCGGAAACCAGCCATCCGCACGGAGACGACCCTATGAAGACCCCCGCATTTGCGCTGGCGCTGTTGCTGGCCGGCACCGCCTGGGCGCAGAACCCGCCCACCGCTGCGCCCAACACGCAGATGGAGGCGCGCAAGGCCGAGCACATGCAGGACCTGGCGACGCTGCTGGACCTGAGTGATTCGCAGAAGGCCCAGGTGCAGAGCATCCTGGAGGCCCAGCACGCGAAGATGAAGACGGAAATGCAGCAGGCGCGGGCGCAGGCGAAGGCCGCAGGCAACCAGCCGGACCGTGAGCAGATGAAGGCGCAGTTCCAGCAGCACCAGCAGGAGACGCTGCAGCGGCTCGGTGCCGTGCTCAGTGCGCAACAGCTCGCCAAGTTCAGGATCCTGCAGAAAATGCGTCACGGCCACCACGACCACGCAGGTCACTGGCGCCATCCCCCGCCGCCAACAGACGGTTAGTCAGCGCTGCGGGCTGCGTGGGCCGCCGCCGGCTGACAGGCGGGCGGTGGCCCACGCGGGCCGTATGACCGCCTTCAGCGCGGCAGCTGGTGCATGCGGTAGCGTCCCGCCTCGCAACTGATGTAGCTGCCCTGTTCGTACCAGGCGCCCAGTACCAGCCGCTCGGCGGGCGCGTCCGCGACGCTCAGCTGGTGCAGGGCCGGCCGGTGGGTGTGACCGTGGATCATGCGCCGCACGCCGGTGGCGCGGAATGCTGCCGTCACCGCGGCCGGATTGACATCCATGATGGTGGGTATGGCACGGGCCGTGTGGCGCCGGCTGCCGGCACGCGCCTCATCGGCCAGGCGCTCGCGGTGCGTCAGCGGCAGTGACAGGAAGCGCCGCTGCCAGGCGGGGTCGCGCACGATGCTGCGCAGTTCCTGGTAGGCGTGATCATCGGTGCACAGCGCATCGCCGTGGGTCAGCAGCACCGCTTCGCCGTCGAGCTGCGCCACCACCGGATCGGGCAGCAGGCGGCAGCCGCTGCGCTCGCTGAAGCCCGCGCCCAGCAGGAAGTCGCGGTTGCCATGCAGGGCGAAACAGGCCACACCGCGGCGCCCCAGTGAACGCAGCGCCTGGCACACCTGCTCCTTGCCGGCACCGCGGTCGTCGTCGCCGACCCAGGCCTCGAACAGGTCCCCGAGGATGTACAGCGCCTGCGCGCCGCCGGCGGTGGTTTCCAGAAACTGCAGGAACTGCGCGGCAATCTGCGGTGCCGCGGGGTCCAGGTGCACGTCTGAGACGAACAGGTGCACGGCTACTTCGGGGAGAGGATCCGCTCGGCCGGGGGCGGGGCCACGGGCGTCACCGCCGGCACGTGGGCCGCGCCGGCGCCGAGCACCTCGACCTTCTCTATCACCACGGGCTTCAACGGCGCGTCCTGCTTGAACGGGCCGACGGCGCCGGTCGCCACCTCGCCGATACGGTCGATGACATCCATGCCGGACACCACGCGCCCGAACACCGTGTAGCCCCAGCGCGTGGGTACCGGATCCAGGTCCGGGTTGTCCACCAGGTTGATGTAGAACTGCGCGTTGCCGGAGTGGGGCGACTCGCCGCGCGCCAGCCCGACGGCGCCGCGCTTGTTCTGCAGGCCGTTCCCGGACTCGTTGAATACACTGTCGTGCGTGGGCTTGAGCTTCCAGGTTCCGGCCTCGTGGCCGCCGCCCTGGATGACGAAGTTGGAGATCACCCGGTGGAACACGGTGCCGTTGTAGAACCCCTCGTGCACGTAGCGCAGGAAGTTGGCGGTGGTCAGCGGCGCACGGTCGGCACGCAGCTCGATGATGAAGTCGCCCATGCTGGTCGTAACCCTGACCTGCGTTGCAGCCTCATCGGCCCGGCCCGGCGGCGTCAGGGTCAGCAGCAACCCCGACAGCAGTCCGCACAGCACAAGGCGGCGGGCAGCATTTGGCTTTGACATCAGATCCTCCTGGTGTACGCAGAGCGGGCGGGCGCGCAAGTGCGCGCGGCACGGGGTGCGCGCTGCACCGCTGCGGCGCGGACGGTGATTCTATCGTAGCGCGGGACTTTGTTGCGCCGTGCTGCTTTCCCGTAACATTGCGTGATGACTGCCACGGTCACCCGCTTCGCGCCCAGTCCGACAGGGGAACTGCACCTGGGGAACGCGCGTACCGCCCTGTTCAACGTGCTGCTGGCGCGGCACTGCGGCGGCCGGTTCATCCTGCGCGTCGAGGACACCGACAGCGAACGCAGCAGCGAGGCGCACGTCGCCGGCCAGATGGCCGACCTGCGCTGGCTGGGTATCGAGTGGGACGCCGGGCCGGATCGCGAGGACGGGCGCGGGCCCTATCGCCAGTCCGGGCGCGGCGCGATTTATGACGCTCACTTTGCCAGCTTGCTGCAGCGGCAGGCGCTGTATCCGTGCTACTGCACGGCGCTGGAACTTACGCTGTCACGCCGCGCCCAGCTTGCCGCGGGGCGTCCGCCACGCTACGCCGAAACCTGCCGTGGCCTGTCGGCAGAGGAACGCGCCAGCCGTGACGCCGCCGGCGAGCGGCCCGCGCTGCGCTTTGCGGTGCCGCCCGGGCAGCAGTTGCGGTTTACCGACATGGTGCACGGCCCACAGGAGTTCCGCAGCGACGACATCGGCGACTTCGTGGTGCGGCGGGCCGACGGTTCGGCGGCGTTCTTCTTCAGCAATGCCGTGGACGACGCCGCCATGGGTGTCACGCACGTGCTGCGCGGCGAGGATCACCTGACCAACACCCCGCGCCAGCTGCTGATCCTGGCGGCGCTCGGCCTGGCGGCCCCGCAGTACGGTCACCTGGCGCTGATCCTGGGAGCCGATGGTGCCCCCCTCTCCAAGCGCCGCGGCGCGGTCAGTGTGCGCCAGTACCGTGAACGCGGTTACCTGCCACAGGCTCTCACCAACCACCTGTTCCGGCTCGGCCACGCCAGCCAGGTGCACGGCCTGCTCAGCCTGGATGAAATGGCGCACGCCTTCGATCGCGCGCACCTGGGTCGCGCCGCGGCGCACTTCGACGAGCGGCAGCTGGAGGTGTGGCAGAGGGACGCCGCCCATCACCTGAGCGCGCCGGCGGCACGCGCCTGGCTGGTGCCGCAGCTGCCGCCGGACCTCGACGCGCAGGCAGCGGAGCGCTTCATCGCAGCCGCGCTCCCCAACGTGGTGCTACCGGGGGACCTGCAGCCCTGGGTACAGATCGTGTTCGGCGGGCTGCCGGCGCTGGAACCCGAGGCGCAGGAGGCGGTACGGCGCGCCGGCAGTGGTTATTTCAGCGCCGCGGCCGCGGCCGCGGCCGTGAACGGCAATGATCTGCCGGCGATCGCCGCGGCGGTGCGCGCCGCCACCGGGCGCAAGGGTGCGGAGCTGTACCTGCCACTGCGTGCGGCGCTGACCGGCCGCTCCCACGGCCCGGAACTGGCGCCGCTGCTGCGGGCGATGCCGGCAGGCGCGGCCCATGATCGACTGGCGCGATTCGCATGATGCGCATACACAACTCCCTGACCGGCAACAAGCAGGTTCTGACCCCGCTGCGTCCGCCGCAGCTGTCGATGTACGTGTGCGGCCTGACGGTGTACGACTATGCGCACATCGGCCACGCGCGCATGCTGCTGGTCTTCGACATGGTGGCGCGCTACCTGCGGCACCGCGGCTACCAGCTGCGCTTCGTACGCAACATCACCGATATCGACGACAAGATCATCCGCCGTGCGGCCGAGAACGGCGAGAGCATCGCGGCGCTGACCGCGCGCTTCATAGCCGCGATGCACGAGGATTGCGCGCGGCTGTCACTGCTGCCCCCGGACGAGGAGCCGCGCGCCACGCAGTATGTGCCGCAGATCATCGCCATGGTGCAGCGGCTGATCGAGCGCGGCCACGCCTACGTCGGCGCCGACGGGGACGTGCTGTACAGCGTCGCCAGCTTTGCGGACTACGGCCGGCTGTCGGGCAAGCGCCTGGCCGATCTGCGCGCCGGGGCCCGTGTCGAGGTCGATGCCGCCAAGCGCGACCCGCTGGACTTCGTGCTGTGGAAGCAGGCCAAACCCGGCGAGCCCGCCTGGCCGTCACCCTGGGGCGAGGGCCGGCCCGGCTGGCACATCGAGTGCTCCGCCATGTCGACCTCGCTGCTGGGCGATCACTTCGACCTGCACGGCGGCGGACTGGACCTGAAGTTTCCACACCACGAGAACGAGATCGCGCAGTCGTGCGGCGCCAGCGGCAGCCCCTTCGTCAACCTGTGGATGCACAACGGCTTCGTCAACGTCGATGACGAGAAGATGTCCAAATCGCTGGGCAACTTCTTCACGCTGCGCGAGGTGCTGCCCACCCTGCGTGATCCGGAGGTGATGCGCTACTTCGTCCTTGCCAGCCACTACCGCGGCCCGATCAACTACTCGCTGGAGCAGTTGCAGCAGGCGGACGCGGCGCTCTACCGCCTGTACACAGCCCTGCGCGAGGCGCCGCCGGCCCCTGCGTCCGGGGTGCGCGGGGCCGATGCATCCTGGCGCGAGCGCTTCCGGGAGGCAATGGACGACGACTTCAACACCCCCGAGGCCCTGGCCGTGTTGCAGACCCTGGCGCGTGAAATCAACACCGCCCGGGCGCAAGGGGATGCGGCGCGCACCGCACTGCTGGCGGGGGAGTTGCGGGATCTGGCCGGAGTGCTGGGGCTGCTGGCGGTGGATCCGGCGCAGTGGTTTCGCCTGCCCGCGGCTGGATCCGCACACCTGGCCGCCAGCGGGAGTCCAGCGAGCCCGGCCGGCCCCACCGATGAGCAGATAGATCAACTGGTCGACCAGCGGCGCGCCGCACGGCAGGCCAGGAACTGGGGCGAGTCCGATCGCATCCGCGATGAACTGCTGTCGCGGGGTGTGATTCTCGAGGACAAGCCGGGCGGTGCGACAGCGTGGCGGCGCGCCTGATTCAAGGCGGGCACATCCGTGTGCCTGCGGGGTGTCCTGGCCGGAAGTGTGTAACCGTATACACACTTCCAGGAGAGGATAGTCACCTGCGCGATCCTTCGCGACCGGATCCACAGCATCGAGCGGGTTGGCCGCCGCGGCGCCCGATCGCCCGCCGCGGCGCCCGGCCGTTACGCCGTGGCCAGCCGTGCCTGCAGCGTGTTATGCATCAGCATGGCGACGGTCATGGGGCCCACCCCGCCGGGTACCGGCGTGATCCATGCGGCGCGCTCGCACGCCACGGCGAACTCCACGTCGCCCACCAGGCGGCCGTCGGGCAGGCGGTTCATGCCGACGTCGATCACCGTGGCGCCCGGTTTCACCCAGGCGCCGGGTATCAGGCCGGGTTTGCCGGCGGCGACGATCAGGATATCGGCACGGCCGACGTGCTCGCACAGGTCGACCGTGAAGCGGTGGCACACTGTCGCGGTCGCCCCGGTCAGCAGCAGTTCCAGCGACATCGGCCGGCCGACGATGTTGGATGCGCCGACCACCACCGCGTTCTGACCCTTGAACGGGGAGCCGATGTGCTCCAGCAGCCGGATCACGCCGTAGGGCGTGCAGGGGCGCATCACCGGGATGCGCTGCGCCAGCCTGCCGATGTTGTAGGGATGGAATCCGTCGACGTCCTTGGCAGGGTGGATGCGTTCGATGACCGCGGACCGTCCGATCTGCTGCGGCAGGGGCAGCTGCACCAGGATGCCGTCGACGCGCGAGTCGCTGTTGAGCTCATCCACCAGCTGCAGCAGCGCGGCCTCGCCGGTCGAGGCGGGCAGGTCATAGGCGAAGGAGTTGATGCCGACTTCCCCGCAGGCGCGCCGCTTGCCCCCGACGTAAACCGCGGAGGCGGGATCGTCGCCAACCTTCACCACGGCTAGTCCGGGACGGCGCTCACCGCGATCCAGCAGCACCTGGATCTGCTGCCGCACCTGCGACTTGACCTCGCCGGCGAGCCGCTTGCCATCGATCAGACGTGCTGCCATTTGGATATACACGCTGGTCCGGCGAAAAAGGGGGCGCATTCTCTCACGGGGCGCAGTCTTTTGCCGTGGCCGGGATGCAGCCGTGGATCGGGGCCGCCGGCTTCCGGCTATACTGGGAAGATGGTACAGGCCCGGTTTCGGCCCGGCCGGCGATCCGTCGCGCGGCTGTGCCTGCTGCTCGTTCTGCTGCTGGTATTCGCGCAGGTCGGGGCCGTGCAGCATCGATCTGAGCACGGCACGTCCAGCCAGGTCTGCTCGGCCTGTCTCGCCTTCGCCCCGCTGCTGGCGGCTGCCGGTGGCAAGGCGCACCTGCCGGCGGTCGCCCGCGCGCAGGCGGCCACGCCCTGCCACCCAGTCATAGCGCCTCTCGCCGGGCAGACCCCGCAAATCGCCTTCCGCTCCCGGGCTCCCCCGCCTTTCGCCTGAATCGATGATCCCTGGCCGCCCATCGAGCGGGGTGTGCCGGCCAGCCTTCTGCAATCGACGCAGGAGACGATGCATGGCGAAGTTCACGTGGTTTGCGGCGTGCCCGATGGCGCTGGCCTGCTTGCTCGTGTCCGGCTGCGCCGCGGGTCCGGACTTCAAGCGGCCCGCCGCCCCCGGGGTCAGTGACTATACGTCCCGGCCGCTGCCGGCCACTGTCACGGCGCCAGGTGCCGCGGGTGCGCAGGCCCAGCACTTCAAGCCGGGACTCGACATTGCGGCGGACTGGTGGACCTTGTTCCACTCCGCACCGCTCAATGAGCTGATCGAGCGTGCGCTGGTATCCAACCACGATCTCAAGGCTGCGCAAGCGGCCTTGTCAGCGGCCCGGGAGAATGTCCTGGCGCAACGCGGTGCCTATTATCCCAGCGCGGCGGTGAGCTTCGCCGCGAGCCGCGCGCGGCAATCCGTACAGCTCGCCCCCACACCCAACTCCAACACGTTTCTGTTCGACCTGTTCGCGCCCGGGGTCAGCGTCTCGTACGTACCGGACGTGTTCGGGTTGAACCGTCGCACCGTGGAATCGGCGCAGGCGCAGGCAGAGGAGACGCGCTACCAGATGCTGGCGACCTACACCACGCTGACCGCCAACGTGGTGGTGACGGCAATCCAGCAGGGCTCGGTGGAAATGCAGATCGAGGCTACGCGCCACCTCATCGATGAAAATTCCAACATGGTGCAGATCCTGCACTACCAGTTTTCCAGGGGTTACGCCAGTGGACTGGATGTCGCCGCGCAGGAATCGCAGCTGGCGCAGGTCAGCGCGACGCTGCCTCCGCTGCTGAAGCAGCAAGCCCAGTTGCGCGACCAGTTGGCGGTCCTGGCGGGGCGGTTTCCGGGCGAGGCGCCCGCGGCGACCTTCCACCTGGACAGCCTGAAGTTGCCGGACGAGCTGCCGGTAAGCCTGCCCGCGCAGCTGGTGCGACAGCGGCCGGACGTCCTGCAGGCAGAAGAGAATCTGCACGACGCCAGCGCCCGGATCGGCATCGCCGTGGCGAACCGGCTGCCGAATATCGTGCTGAGCGCGAATGCCGGCAGCGTGGCGCTTGTCATGGATCAGCTGTTCACTTCGGGCACCAACTTCTGGAATGTCGGCGCGGCGGTCACGGCCCCGCTGTTTCAGGGTGGCGCGCTGCTGCACCGGGAGCGCGCCGCGAAGGCAGCCTACGTTCAGGCCGCCGAGCAGTATCGCAGCACGGTGCTGACCGCAATGCAGAGCGTCGCCGACACGTTGACGGCACTCGAACAGGATGCGGCGGCCGTGAAAGCGACAGCCGCCGCGGCGGCGGCGGGTAAGGTGACCCTGGATCTGGCGGAGCGACAGGTACGAGCGGGCTACGCCGGCGAGCTTGCGCTGTTGAGCGCCCAGCAGGCGTATCAGCAGGACCAGATCAACCTGGTGCAGGCCCAGGCGAGCCGTTACGCCGATACGGCCGCATTGTTCCAGGCGTTGGGCGGGGGATGGTGGCACCGCACGGAACTCACAGACAACTATCATGAAAAATGACATGAGCTGCGCCAGCCCGGCCCGGCGGGATCCTGCCAGGCTTTCCCGTGCGCCCGCAGTGCTGGCCGCCTGCGCCCTGGCGTACTGCGGCGGATGCTCGTCTTCGGGGGATGGCAGTCCTGCGGCCGCAGGAGCGACTAGCGGCAACGTCACCGTGACGGCCGCGCAGCGTCAACACCTGAAGTTGTACACGGTCGAGCCGCTGAGGTTTCACAGGTCGATCGAGACTACCGGGGTGGTGGACTTCGACAACGATCAGGCCACCAGCGTGCTCGCTCCGTTCTCAGGTCCCGTGAGGCGGCTGCTCGTTTCCCCCGGCGACAGGGTCAGGGCAGGGCAGCCGCTGGCGCTGGTGGACTCCCCGGATTTCGCGAGCGCGCTCAGCGCCTACCGCAAGGCGCTCGGCACCGCCCGGACCAACCGGCGGCTCGCCGACCTGGACAAGGACCTGGTGCAGCACAACGGGGTTTCGCAGCGCGAACAGGCGCAGGCCGAGACCGATGCCCGCAACGCGGAAGCCGACCGGGACGCCGCGCTGCAGGCCCTGGTCGCACTGCAGATTCCCTCTGAAATCATCAGGGACCTCGAGGCAGGTCGGCCGATACCCCACCTCGAGGGGACGATTCGCGCGCCGCTCGCGGGTACTGTGGCGGAAAGGCTGATTACGCCCGGGCAACTGCTGCAGGCAGGCAGCACGCCCTGCTTCACGGTTGCCAACCTTGCGCGCGTGTGGGTCATGGCGCGGGTCTTCGATTCGGACCTGCCCGCGGTCAGCCGCGGGGACCCGGCCGAAGTGATGACCGATGTCGGGGCCAGGAGTTTTTCCGGAACGGTCGACAACATCGCGGCGCTGGTGGATCCGGACACCCGCTCGGTGGCGGTGCGGGTGGTGGTGCAGAACCCGGGGGAGATTCTCAAGAAACAGATGTATGTCCGCGTGAGGATTGACGCCAGTAAGGAGGACAGCGGCCTGCTGATCCCGGTGTCCGCGGTGCTGCGCGATGACCAGAATCTGCCCTTCGTCTACCTGTCGCGCGCCGACGGCAGCTTCGCGCGGCAGCACGTGACGCTCGGGACCCGGGTCGCAGACCGCTATGACATCACGGCGGGTCTGAATCCGGGTGACCAGACTGTGGTCGAGGGCGGCGTTTTCATGCAGTTCATGCAAAGCCAGTGAGCGCACCGACACCTGAGTCCGTGCCGCGCACGGCCTCGATCATGAACCGCATCGTGGCCGCATCGCTGCGGCAGCGACTGCTGGTGATCCTGATGACGCTGGTGCTCATCGGCGCAGGCTGGCGCGCGCTCGACAGGCTGCCGATGGATGCTTATCCCGATCTTTCGCCGCCGATGGTCGAGATCATCACCCAGTGGCCCGGCCACGCTGCCGAGGAAGTGGAGCGCCTGATCACCGTGCCGGTGGAGCTCGGGATGAACGGCGTTCCGCAGATGATCACGAAGCGCTCGATCTCACTCTACGGGCTGTCGGACGTCATCCTCACTTTCCGCGACCGCACCGACAATTACTTCGCCCGCCAGCAGGTGTTCAACCGGCTGGGTGCGCTCGACTTGCCGGGCGGGGTCAGTCCGTCGGTCTCCCCGCTGGCGGCGCCTTCGGGCCTGGTCTATCGCTACGTGCTGCAAAGCGCCGATCGCTCGCCGATGGAGCTGAAGACCTTCGAGGACTGGATCGTCGAGCCACAGTACAACTCCGTCCCCGGCGTGGCGGACGACTCGGGGTTTGGCGGCGGCACCATGCAGTATCAGGTGCTGCTGGATCCGGCGAGGATTGCCGCCATCAACCTGTCGGTGACCCAGGTCGAGGCGGCCCTGGCGGCCAACAACGCCAACGCTGGCGGCGGGTTCTATTCACAGGGCGGACAGTTCTACTACGTGCGCGGCGAGGGGCGCCTGGTTACGCTTGAGGATATCGGCAACGTGGTGCTGGCGGTGCACAACGGCACCCCGGTGCTGGTGAAGGATGTTGGCCGCGTGGTCATCGGCATCGCGCCGCGTCTGGGCGAGTTCGGCTACGAGCACCAGGACGACGCCGTGGAAGGCGTCATCCTGATGCTCAAGGGCGAGAAAACCCAGGATGTCCTGCAGCGGGTGCAGCAGAAGACGCGCGAGCTCAACGAGCACATCCTGCCCCGGGACGTCAAAGTCCACCCGTTTTACGACCTGAGTGACCTCATCGCACAGACGACCGGCATTGTGGAGCGCAACCTGGTGCGCGGCATGTTGCTGGTGGTCGTGGTGCTCATCTTCTTCCTGTTCGATTTTCGTGCCGGCCTGATCGTCGCCGTCACCATCCCGCTGTCGCTGCTGTTCGCCTTTGTTTGCCTGGATCTGCAGAACGCCTCGGCCAACCTGCTTTCCATTGGCGCGGTCGACTTCGGCATCCTGGTGGACGGCGCGATCTTCATGGTGGAGAACATCTATCGCCAGATCGCCGCGCGCCCGGGATCCGCGTTCGACGTCGGCGAAGTCATCCGGATCGCGGCGGCCGAAGTGGACCGCCCGCTGTTCTATGCGGTCGCGGTGATCGTGGCCGGGTTCCTGCCCATCTATGTCCTCACCGGCCCATCCGGGACGCTGTTCAAGCCGATGGCCGACACGATGATCTTCGCCTTGCTCGGTTCCCTCATCATCACACTCACCCTGCTGCCGGTGTTGTGTTCCTGGTTCATGCGCAACGGCGTGCGTGAACGGCGCAACCGCGCGTTCGAAGCCATGCAGTCGGCCTATACCAGGGGCCTGGATTACTGCCTCGCACGGCCATGGGGCACGACGCTGGCGTCGGTCATCGTGCTGGCTGCTTCACTGCTGCTGGTACCCGGCATCGGCGCGGAGTTCATGCCGAAGCTGGATGAGGGCGCGCTATGGGTACGCGCGACGATGCCCTACAGCATCTCGTTCGATGAGGCGGCGAAGATCGCCCCCAGGGTGCGGGAAATATTGCACGGATTCCCGCAGGTCACCACCGTCGCCTCCGAACTGGGCCGGCCCGACGATGGCACGGATGCGACCGGATTCTTCAACGTGGAGTTTTTCGTCGGCCTGAAGCCGTACTCGCAGTGGCGCGGCCCCGAACATGACAAAGCGCAGCTGATCGAGGCCATCAACGGCAAGCTGGCGGCCTTTCCCGGCATCGTTTTCAACTACACGCAGCCGGCGGAGGACGCCGTGGATGAGGCGGAAACAGGCCTGAAGAGCGCCCTGGCCGTCAAGGTCTTCGGCTCCGATCTGAATACGCTGCAGCAGAAGGGCAGGGCCATCAAGCAGGTACTGGAAAGGGTGCGCGGCATCCATGAGGTAACCCTGGTGCAGGAGCTCGGGCAGCCGAGCCTCACCGTCCGTATTGATCGCGCGAAGATCGCCCGGTATGGCCTGAATGTCGCCGACGTCAATGGACTGATCGAGACAGCCATCGGCGGGGACGCGGCCACCAAAGTGGTGCAGGGGGAGAAGCAGTTCGACCTCATCGTGCGCCTGGAGCGCGAATACCGGGACAACGCGGAGGAGATCGGCAACATCCCGGTGGCCACCGCGGCCGGGCAGCAGATTCCTCTCAAGGAGCTGGCTGATATCCGCGTCACCAACGGCGCCTCGTTCATTTACCGCGAAAACAATTCCCGCTACATCGGCGTGCAGTTCTCGGTCGAGGGACGTGATCTGGCCGGCGCGGTGGGCGATGCCATTCAACAGGTCGACCGCAAGGTCAGCCTGCCGCAGGGCTACCGGCTGGACTGGGGCGGCGAATATACCGAGTACACCGCATCGCGCGGACAGCTGAGCGTCATCCTGCCGGTGACCCTGTTCCTGATTTTCCTGCTGCTGTTCGCGCTCTACAGCAACTTCAAGTTCCCGTTCATCACGGTTGTGGGCGTGGTGCTGTCGGCGCCGGTGGGAGGCATTGCGGCGCTGTGGGCGAGCGGCACCCCGTTCTCGGTGTCCTCGGGCATCGGGTTCCTGGCGTTGTTCGGTGTTTCGGTGCTTACAGCGGTCGTGTACATCTCGTACGTCAACGAGCTGCGCAGCAGCGGCACTCCCCTCGATGAGGCCATTCGGCAAGGGGCGATCCTGCGGCTGCGCCCGATCATGATGACTGCGCTGGTGGCGGCGCTGGGGCTGTTGCCCGCGGCACTGTCGACCGGCGTCGGCACGGATTCGCAACGGCCGTTTGCGCTGGTCATCGTCTGTGGCCTGATCACGCGCCTGGTGATCAGCATTTTCCTGATGCCGGTGCTATACGCGCTGGTTGCCCGTCCCGCGGACCGGCTGGAAGTGTGAGCCGGCAATCGCCTCGGGCGCCGTGTGAAGTGGTCGGGGTGACAGGATTCGAACCTGCGACATCTACGTCCCAAACGTAGCGCTCTACCAGTCTGAGCTACACCCCGGCGCCGCGCGATTCTACGCGGCGGGCCGGGGCGTGCAAAAAAACTCTGCGGCGCCGGCCGCCTGCCGGAGGCCGCCTGCAGGAGCGCTCGCGGCTGCGTGCCTGCCTGCCTGCCGCCTCGGCGCGCCCGGCGGATAGCCGGGCGCACAATAAAAGCCTTGACAATTACAGCCCAGGCAACTATATTGACCTGCCATGACGGAGGAGTCCGCCGGCACCCCTGAAGGGGGATGGCATAGGAGGCTTGCGTGGGCGACATTTATGACCCTGGCTCGTACCAGCCGAAGAAGTCCATCGGTGCGCTGCTGAACCGCGTGCGGGTGGAGATGCTCGCCGCGCTGGACGCGCAGCTGTCGGCGGATACACGCCTGGCACCGCTGGAGATGAGTTCGGCGCAGCTGATCATCCTGGCCAGCCTGGCGGTGGCGACGGAGCCCCTGTCGGCCTCGGACCTGTGCAAGGGCATCTCCTACGATGCCGGCGCGATGACACGCATGCTGGACCGGCTCGAGGCCAAGGGACTGATCAGGCGCCAGCGCAGCCAGCTGGACCGGCGGATGGTGCACCTGGAACTGACGGAGCAGGGCCATGCCCTGTGGCCGCGGATGCGGGAGATTTCCATGTTGACGGCCAACGGCTTCCTGCGCGGCTTCAGCAAGAGCGAGGCGCGGACGCTGGAGAGCCTCTTGAACCGCATGCTCGGCAACGCGGGCGGCGCGATACAGGCGGGACGCTGAGTTTTTTTGTCCAGATTGTTGCCCAGGCATTCATGGCTGCGGCAGCAACAACACGCAAGGATCGACGATCATGACGACGCAGGACGACAGCCGGACTTCACTCACCGCCACGCGCCGCCGCTGGCTGTTGGGAGTCGGCGCGGTGGTGCTGGTGGTGGCGACGGTGTGCACCGCTTACTGGGCCATGGTATCCCGCTTTCACCAGGGCACCGACGACGCCTACGTCGCGGGCAACGTAGTGCAGATCACGCCGCAGATCTCAGGTACGGTCGTCGGCATCGGCGCGGATGACACCCAGTTCGTGAAGGCCGGGCAGGTGCTGGTGCGCCTCGACCAGGCGGACGCGCGCGTGGCGCTCGAGCAGGCGGAGGCGCAACTGGCGCGTACGGTGCGCGACGTGCGCAACCTGTTCGCCACCACTTCCGGGCTGGCGGCGACGGTGCAGTTGCGCCAGACCGACCTGCGCGCGGCGGACAGCAACCTCGCCCGCCGGCAGCAGCTGGGGCGCACTGGCGCCGTGTCCGGCGAGGAACTGCAGCACGCGGTGGATGCGCAGCAGGCCGCGCAGGCGAGCCTGCTGGCAGCACGCCAGGAACTGGCCGCCAACCGCGCGCGCGTGGACGGCACCACCCTGCAGGACCATCCGCAGGTGCTGGCCGCCGCCGCGGCGGTGCGCAGCGCCTACCTGATGGTCGCGCGCACCGAACTGCCGGCGCCGGTCTCGGGCTACATTGCGCGCCGCAATGTGCAGCTCGGCGAGCGCGTCGGGCCCGGCGCACCGCTGATGGCCGTGGTGCCGCTCGACCAGATATGGGTCGATGCCAACTTCAAGGAGCCACAGCTGGCGCGCATGCGGGTTGGCCAGCCGGTGGTGCTGACGGCCGATCTGTACGGGCGGCGGGTCGTGTACCACGGCAAGGTCGCCGGCTTTGGCGCCGGAACGGGGGCCGCCTTCGCGCTGTTGCCGGCGCAGAACGCCACCGGCAACTGGATCAAGATCGTGCAGCGGGTGCCGGTGCGCATCTCGCTCGATCCGCGCGAGGTCGCCGCCCACCCCCTGCAGATCGGCCTGTCGATGAAGGCCGACGTGGACGTGCGCGAGGCGGGGCAGGGCGTGCGCCTGCCGCAGCTGGCCCGCCAGGGCCAGGGCTGGTCGACTGATGTCTTCGGTGCCAGTGATGCACAGGCGGATGAGCGCGTGCGCGCGATCATTGCCGCCAACCGTGCCGGTTCGCTGCCCTCGGCGCCAGCTGCGGCGGTAATGGCCTCTTCCTCGACAGCGGCTGAGCAGAACGGGCTGCTGGCGAGCACGCAGGGCAGCAGTGCGGGCCGACACCTGCACTGAGGACTTAGGCGGCAGCCTGACGTGAGCAGCGGTCCCGACAATTTTCCGGGCAACCCGGCCGCGGGCGGCGCACAGGCGCCCGGGCCGGCCCCTTCAGCGCCGGCGGTGTCTGCCGCGCATCCGCCGCTGACGGGCAGCAAGCTTGCGATCGGCACCGTGGCCCTGTCGCTGGCCACGTTCATGAACGTGCTCGACTCCTCGATCGCGAACGTGTCGATTCCGTCCATTGCCGGCGACCTGGGTGTGTCGCCCGACCAGGGCACCTGGGTCATCACGTCCTTCGGTGTCGCCAACGCCATTTCGGTGCCGCTGACCGGCTGGCTGACGCGCCGCTTCGGCCAGGTGCAGCTGTTCATCGGCTCGATCGTGCTGTTTGTCATCGCCTCGTTCCTGTGTGCGCTGGCGCCCAGCCTGTCGCTGCTGATCCTGTTCCGCGTGCTGCAGGGCGCGGTGGCCGGACCGATGATCCCGCTGTCGCAGTCGCTGCTGCTGGCGAGCTACCCACGCGAGCGCGCCGGCTCGGCGCTGGCGGCCTGGTCGATCACGACACTGGTGGCGCCGGTGGCCGGCCCGCTGGTGGGCGGCTGGATCACCGACAACATCTCCTGGCCGTGGATCTTCTACATCAACATCCCGGTGGGTATCGGTGCGGCGCTGGTGACGTGGATGATCTATCACCGGCGCGAAACGCCCAGGCAGAAGGTGCCGGTCGATGGTATCGGGCTTGGCCTGCTGGTGCTGTGGGTTGGTTCACTGCAGATCATGCTCGACAAGGGCAAGGACCTGGACTGGTTCAACTCGCCGCAGATCGTGGCGCTGGCGTGCGTGTCCGGGGTGACGTTCCTGGTGTTCCTGATCTGGGAGCTGACCGAGGAGCACCCGATCGTGGACCTGGCGCTGTTCCGGCGGCGCAATTTCTGGGTCGCGACGCTGGCGCTGACCTGCGCCTACGGACTGTACTTCGGCAACGTGGTGCTGCTGCCCCTGTGGTTGCAGCAGTACATGGGCTACACCGCGACCCTTGCCGGCCTGGTGCTGGCCCCGGTAGGGATCCTGGCCATCGTGCTCACGCCACTGGTGGGGCGCAACCTGGAACGGGTTGACCCGCGCGTGCTGGTCACCACCTCGTTCATCGTGTTCGCGCTGGTGCTGTTCATGCGCGCCCGCTTCAACACGGATGCCACCATCGGCACGCTGCTGCTGCCGACGATCATCCAGGGCGCGGCGATGGCGGCGTTCTTCATCCCGTTGATGTCGATCACGCTCGGCGGCCTGCCGCCGGAGCGCATACCGGCGGCCTCCGGGCTTTCCAACTTCGCGCGCATCACCGCCGGAGCCTTCGGTACGTCCCTGACCACGACCCTGTGGGACCGCCGTGCGACGCTGCACCACGCGCAGCTGGTGGAACATCTCGATCGCGGCAGCGCGACCACCGCCCAGGCCCTGTCGCAGATGCACGCCGGCGGACTGGGGCCGGGCCAGAGCCACGCAATACTGGAACGCCTGGTGGAGTCACAGGCGGTGATGCTGTCGGCCGACGACATTTTCTATGCCTCGGCGATCATCTTCCTCGGCCTGATAGCGCTCATCTGGATCGCGCGCCCGGTGCGCAGTGGCGGGGGCGGCACGGCGGCCTCTTCCGGCGCGCACTGACCTGGCTTTTCGTTCGAAGGCCCGCACCCTTTAGTGGGAGATCCTGCTTCGGTACCGCCAATCTCAAGCCCAAGCTTGACCATCGCCCCGGAGCGGCGCGAAAGTCCGGGGTTGGATTGACAGACAATCCATAAAACAAAGGGGACACAGATGCGCACTTCCATTGCCGTGGCCTGCCTCAACGCCACGTTGTTGGGTTTGAGCCAATTCACGCTGGCCGCCGATCCTCCGGCAGCCCCCATGAACCACGAAGCAATGTCCGGCGAAACCCATGCCGCCCCGACAGACCAACAGCTGATCGCGAGCGCCATGACAGCCGCGCCCCGGCACGTCGCCGCGCACGCCACCGTGGTTGCACCTGATGGCAAGGGCGGCATGCGCACGCTGCGCAAGGGCACGAACGGCTTCACCTGCATGCCCGACAACCCGGCAACACCCGGGCCCGATCCGATGTGCTGGGACAAGAATGCCGGTGATTGGATCGATGCCTGGCTGAATCACAAGACGCCGCCGGCAAAGGTCGGCTTCATGTACATGCTGGCCGGGGGCACCGATTTCAGCAACACTGACCCATACGCAAAGGAACCGACGTCGACGAACCACTGGATCAAGACCGGGCCGCACATCATGATCGTGGGCGCCGACTCCGCGTTTTATGACGGCTATCCCAAGGGCGCCGATCCGGATACCCGCGGCCCGTACGTGATGTGGGCGGGCACGCCTTACCAGCACCTGATGGCGCCGGTGCACTGAGCTCAGCGCAGCGCCCGCAGCATCTTCGGCGTGGCGAGCCACAGCAATGTGGCTCTGCCCGCCCTTACGCGCCGCGGAAAGTGCAGCAGCGCTGCGCCCATTTTTTTCAGATCGAAAGTTTCGCTGGCGGCGCTGCCGGTCAGGCAGCAGGCGAGAAGCTGGCCCAGGTCAGGCTGGTGCCCCACCAGCACGACGAGGGGGTTATCGGCGCGCCCTCGCGACTCGCGCGACAGCCAGGCCAGCAGCCGCTGTGGATCGTTGCCGGGTGCCGGTGCCAGCAGCGGGCAGTTCCGCGGGCTCGGCCAGCGTGCCTGCCGGTGCAGGATCCCGGCGGTCTGGGCCGTACGCACCAGCGGGCTGGTGAGCACCACGGCTGGCCGCGGCAGGATGCGCTTGAGGCCCAGGGCTGCGCTGCGCGCACTTTCGACCCCCCGCGGGGTCAGGGGTCGGGAGCCGTCGCGTGGCCAGCGCGGCCCGCGTTCATGCGCGGGTGCGTGCCGGACCAGGAGCAGCCGGACGGGCGCCGTGCGGCCCGATGTCGGTCGTGGTTTCACGCGGTCAGTCTATCCGGATGGCCGCGGTACCCGGCACCCGTCCCGCAAGCCGGGGGCTGCGGCGGGCGGAGCTGGTCATTAAATTGACGCTGGCCAAGCCACTTACGTATGATTCGCGGCCCCCCGTACGGCGGGGCCGGCTAGGGGCGCTCGCATCGTGCCCGTAGCTCAGGCGGATAGAGCATCGGCCTTCTAAGCCGAGGGTCGCAGGTTCGAGTCCTGCCGGGCACGCCAGCCGGATGAGGGGATGGATGGTGGACGTAGCTCAGTTGGTAGAGCCCCGGGTTGTGATCTCGGTTGTCGTGGGTTCGAATCCCATCGTCCACCCCAAATTTTCTTGAGTACGGGCCGTTAGCTCAGCTGGTAGAGCAGGAGACTCTTAATCTCTTGGTCGTAGGTTCGATCCCTACACGGCCCACCAAAATCTGCTAGTGACTCGGCGCGTCGAACACCCGCGCCACGCCGCGCCCGCGCGGGTCTGACACCGCGATCGCCCGCCCGTCCGCGAGTGCAATGGCTTCGATGTCGCCGTTCCAGCCTTGGTTCACCAGCGTATAGCCGAGCCCGGTGAGGGCCTGCTGCACAGCCGGCGGCGGCTGCGCATAGGGTTCCTCGAAGATCGTGTTCGGCGGCAGCAGCTGGTGGTGCACGCGTGGCGCGGCCACCGCCGCCGCCAGCGGCATGTGGAAATCGTGCCAGTTGACCAGCACCTGGAAAACCGAGGTAGCGATCCGCGAGCCCCCCGGCGTGCCGATCACCATCGCGACATGACCGTCGCGGGTCAGGATCGTGGGGGTCATGGTCGACAGCGGCCTTTTGCCGGGAGCGATGGCATTGGCGTCGCCGCCGACCACGCCGAAGATGTTGGGAACGCCCGGCTTGGCGGAGAAATCGTCCATCTCGTTGTTCAACAGGAAGCCGGCGCCCGCCACCACCGCACCGCTGCCGAAGTCATCGTTCAGGGTGTAGGTGTTGGACACCGCGTTGCCCTCGTGATCGACGACGGAGAAGTGCGTGGTGTTGTGATGCTGCGCCAGTCCCGGCTGCACCGCCGCGGTCGGGCTCGGCTTGCGCACGTCGACCTCGGCGGCGCGGCGAGCCAGGTAGGCCGGATCGAGCAGTTGCGCCACCGGCGCCGGGTAAAAGTCGGGATCCCCCAGGTATGCGGCGCGGTCGGCAAAGATGCGCTTCTCGATCTCGGCTACCAGGTGAATGTATTGCGCCGAATTGGGCGCCACGCCGGCAAAGGCGGACGCCAGGTCGGTCTTCATCGCCAGCATCGACAGCAGGCCGATGCCACCGGAGCTGGGCAGGGGCGCGGTGATGACACGGTAGCCGGCCCAGTCACCGACCAGCGGGTCGCGCCACAGCGCACGATAGGCGGCAAGATCGGCGCGCGAGACATGGCCTCCGCCGCTGCGCATCGCCGCGACGATCAGGGCGGCCGTGCGTCCCCGGTAGAACTCGCGTGACCCCTCGGCCGCGATGCGCTGCAGGGTTGCAGCAAGCTCGCCCTGGCGAAAGATGGCCCCAGGCGCCAGCGCGCCGAAGTAACGCGTGAAATTGGTCCGCCCGCGTAGCTCGCCGGCGCGCTCCCTGGCCTCGCTCGCAAGCTGCGGATCGGCCCGAAAGCCCTCGCGGGCGTAGTGGATCGCCGGCTGCAGATCGGCGCTCCAGGCGAGCTTGCCGAAGCGCCGGTGCAGTTCCCACAGACCCGCGACCGTGCCTGGCACGCCGGCCGCGCCGGCCCCCACGGTGCTCGCGTCGGGAATGACTTTACCGGCCCGATCGAGGTACATACTGGCGGTGGCGCTGCCGGGTGCGCGCTCGCGGTAGTCGAGGAAATACGGCTTGCCGTCCATCCACACGGTGGCGAATCCGCCGCCCCCGAGGTTGCCGGCCTCCGGGTAGGTCACCGCCAGAGTGAAGGCCACGGCGACGGCGGCGTCCACCGCGTTGCCGCCTGCGGCCAGGATCTGCTGCGCGGTCGCGGCGCCGTACTCATCGGCTGCTGCGACCGCCGCTGGCGCCGCGTTGCTGCCGGGACTTGCGCCCGCCAGGCACAGGGCCGCGAGGATCAGCTTGCAGAGCACCGCCGCTCGACCGCGATACTGGCGCTGGCGCACGGCCGCGCCGGGTTCCGTCACCGCTGATGCGTCCGCCGAGTGCTCGAGACTGCGACGATTCCCGGTCTGCATGATTACCCTCATGTGGTTTTATTCCAACGAATTCGCATGGGCCCAGGGCGGGCCATAAGTGCTCTCGGACTGTGCCTTGACGGCGATGCTGCCGGCTAGGCATCATAAATTTGTTACAGTTTCTCGTACAACAGCTTGAAGCACCGATCGGGGGCCGCGATGACACGCATCGCGGTACGGCTGCGACGAAGTCGGTATCAGGCAAGACAGGGGGGTTCTAAAAAATGTCTTCTCAATGCAACGGCACGCTGGCGCGCCGGTTTCCCGGCTTGGCTGCACTTCTCGTTTTCCTGGCGGCCGCCGGCCCGGCGCCCGCGCAGACGAGCCCAGCCGCGCAGAGCGAGGGTGCAGGGGCGCAAGGCGCGTCAGCCCTGGGCGAGGTCGTGATCACGGGTACCCGCCGTACCGACCGCACCGTCACCGATTCGGCCTCGCCGATCGACGTGATCGGAGGGCCTGAGCTGCAGGCGCAGCCCGCTGCCAACATGCTCGACGTGGTCAAGAACATCGTGCCGTCGTTCTTCGTCGGCCAGAACACGATTTCGGACGCCTCCAGCCTGGTACGCGCGCCCTCGCTGCGCGGCCTGCCCTCGGACGAGGTGCTGGTGATGCTAAACGGCAAGCGCTTCAACCGGTCGGCGCTGGTGCAGGTGTACAACGGCGGTGACACCGGACTGTCGTTCGGGTCGCAGGGATCGGACCTCTCTGTGATCCCGACGATTGCCATCGCGCGACTGGACGTGCTGCGCGACGGCGCCACCGCGCAATATGGATCGGACGCGATCGCCGGCGTGTTGAACTACGGCCTGCGCGATGATGCGGGATTCGAGGTGCGCGCGCGCTATGGCCAGTACGAGCATGGCGACGGCCGCGGTTACCAGGTGGACGCCAACGGCGGCCTGAAATTCGGCAGTGGCTTCGCCAATCTGTCGGCCGAGTTTTACCATGACAACCAGACCAGCACGGGCGCCACACGGCCGACCGCGGTCGCGTTCGCCCAGGAAAATCCGGCACTCGCCAGCCAGCTGCCGAACTATCCCCTGCCGGTGCAGATCTTCGGCCAGTCGCCAAGCCGTGGCTTCAAGCTGCTGCTCAACTCAGGCCTGGAGGTGACCGACCGCAGCAAGCTCTACCTGATCGCCAATTTTGCGGATATCCAGACCAACGAGAGCTTCAACTTCCGTTCCTCCCTGGTCGGGACACGGCCATTCACCAACACGGCCGGTGGCGTCGACGATCTCGGCGGCCGGTCCTTCTTCCAGCATCCGTACTACGAGACGCAGTGTCCGGCCGGCAATCCGACCTGTCCGGCGGACGGCTACGTGCAGGACAACAACACATTCCTGCTCAGCTCGATCTACCCGGCCGGCTTTACGCCGCGCTTTGTCGGCAAGACCAAGCAGGCGTATGGCACGTTGGGCTACAAGGGCAGCACCGAATCCGGGTTGAACTACGATCTGTCGACATCCCAGAGCCGCAACGCGCTGGATCTGTCGATGTACAGCTCCATCAGCCCCTCGTTCGGCTCGGCCTCGCAGACCAGCTTCAGGTTCGGCCAGCTGATCCAGAAGGAGTCCGACTTCAACCTGGACCTGACATACAACATCAATGCGGGACTGGCGAGCCCGCTGACCCTCTCCGGCGGCGCCGAGTTCCGCCACGAGTCCTACGAGGCGACCGCGGGCGACTTCCAGTCGTACGCCGCCGGTCCGTACGCCAGTCCCCACCCGCTGTATGTGCAGACCTCGCCGGGCGTCTATGCGCCGACCGGGACGTTTACCGCGACCGAGGATCCGGCTGCCAGCGGCTACGGTGGCACCAGCCCGACCTACGCCGGCACGCACAGCCAGAACAGCCGCGGCTTCTACGTGGGCCTGGAAGGCGACGTGCTCAAGTCGCTGAGCATGGGCGTGGCCGGTCGCTACGAAAACTACTCCAGTTTCGGCAGCGCCACCGTGGGCAAGTTCAACGTAATCTGGCACATCATCGATACCCTGGCAGTGCGTGCCACGGTGGGCAGCGGCTTCCACGCGCCCTCGCCGGGGCAGAACAACGCCCAGGTCCTGACCACCAACTTCATCGCCGGCGTCTCGACGCAGACCGGCACCTTCCCGGTGACCAGTGCCGTCGCACGCTACTACGGCGCCCAGGCGCTAAAGCCCGAGAAATCGACCAACTACGGCGCCGGCCTGGTATTCACCCCGTCGGGCGCCTTCACGGCAACGCTCGATTTCTACCAGATCGACGTGCGCGACCGTATCTTCATCTCACGCACCTACAATGTGACTCCTGCCGATATCGCCGCCCTGCCGGAGCTGGCTTCGGTCGGCGATGGCGGACAGGTTCAATACTTCACCAACACCTTCAGTACCACGACCAAGGGCGTGGACCTGGTCGGCACCTGGCGCACGGACTTTGCTGACGGCAAGCTGAACCTGAGTCTTGCCTATAACTACAACAAGAGCGACGTCACCAAGTTCGACCCGACTGTCATCAGCAACGACCAGATCATCGACGTGGAACACCTGGCGCCGAATCATCGCGCGACCTTCACCGCCAACTGGGTGCATGACGCCTTCGCCTTGAGTCTGCGCGAGAACTACTACGGCTCCTGGATCGACGCCAACGACTACCCGACCGCGATCGACCCGAACAGTGGGTCGATCCTGGCGGGACAGAAGTTCGGCGCAAAGTTCACCACGGATGTGGACGCCAGCTACACCGTCATGGACCGCTACACCTTCACACTGGGTGCGGTCAACGTGTTCAATACCCGTCCGGACAGGATTGCCGCGACGCCCAGCAATCCGATCTATCCTGTGACCGGCGGTTTGTCGGATGGCCAGGTCTATCCCCGCAACGGCGGCCCGTTCGGCATCAATGGCGGATTCTGGTACGTGAGCGTACAGGCGAAGTTCTAAGGAACACCAGTCAAGGGCACGCGGGGCGGGGAGTCGCTCTCCCGCCCCGCGCTGGCCGGTGGAGTGCGGTTCGAGGACTGCTGCAGCATGGCGTTCACCCATCGGCTGGCGCAATTCAGCGATCTCGACGCACTGCATGCACTGATGGCCCGGTCGATCACGCAGCTGCAGACCGGATTTCTTTCCCCCGAGCAGATCAGCGCCAGTCACAAGGTGATGGGCCTCGATACCCAGCTCATCCGCGATCAAACGTACTTTCTCGTTGAGGAAGACGGCAGGCTGGCGGGATGCGGCGGCTGGAGCTGGCGCGCGACGCTCTATGGCGGCGACGACAGCGTGGTCGCACGCACGCCTGCGCCGCTGGACCCCTCCCGGGACGCCGCCAAAGTCCGCGCGATGTACACCGACCCCGCTTTCGCGCGGCGCGGCGTCGGCCGCCTGGTCATGGAGCTGTGCACGGCTGCCGCCCGCGAAGCGGGGTTCCGGCGGGTCGAGCTGATGGCGACCCTGGCAGGCGAGCCGCTCTACCGGGCCTGCGGATTCCGGCCTGTCGGCCCCCGGGAATTCGCCCGGGTCGGGGGCGTCCAGGTGCCGCTGATCCGCATGGAGCGCAACATCAGTGGCGGCTGAGCCGCGCGCCGCGGATCCGATCGGCGGGCGGGCCGGCGGTGCCCGTTACTCCTTCTTTTCGGGAATATCGAGCGGGTAATACAGCGACAGCGGGTTGCGGGTGGTGTCGATCTGCACCAGGTCTCCTTCCTGGCACACCAGGGTCAGGGCCCAGCGCTGGCGCTCGCCCCGTGCGTAATCCTCGATGTCCGGGAAAAGCTTCCTGATCAGCTGCGCGCGCGTCATGCCCAGTTGCGGGCCCTTTCCGGCCGGTGGCGTGACAGTGATGATCACGAAGTCCCAGGACTGCGCGCCATCATGGTACCGGGGTGCGAACATCGTATTGCTGATGACCACGCCCTTCTTGATTTCATAGTCCATGATGGGCTGGTGATATTTTTTGTAGACCGCCAGCCACTCGTCCTGTCGGCCCGGCGGTGTCTTGTAATAGGCGACATGGACCTCGTTCACCCCCAGGTCGCGCCCGGACATGGCCTGCGCCTGCGCCGGCCTGCCGGCAAGAGTCATCATCGCGGCAACGACGCATGTGATTGCCGTCAAGCGTCCAGTCATCAGCACGGTTGTTCTCCTCATCGGTGGCGGGGGGCGCGCACGATCAGGATCGTGCCGTCGGAGTTGGTCTCATACCTGAGGCCCGTTCCCTGAAGCATCCGGGTCAGGGCCTGCTCGCGGGTCAGCAGGCCGGTCACAGGGGTGGAGATCTTGCTGCTGGTGAGCTTGCTGGGGGCTATTACGATGGCGCCCGTCTGGGCGCCGAAAGCCATCAACGCCTCGGAGAGCCGCTGCGCCTTGATGTCGAAGTGTATGGTGGCTTCGTCGGCGCGGATACTGATCGGGGCGGCGATCATGATCAGCGCCAGGCACACCAGCAGCGGGCGGCTTGCGGGCCGGCTCCGGAGCCAGCGTGCAGTCCATTCCAGCATCCCACCTCTCCTGTCTGCGGCCATTGCAACGGCTATGACGTTCCGCATCAGCCAATCGACACCGTATGGGCCAATCGACGCCGGGTCTTCAGGCCGCCCTGCCCCGGGCAGCTTGCAGTGGGTGTCGATCGCGGCAGTTCATCCGTCATAGTTTCAAAATGCGGCCATTCGGCAGGGGGAGGAGCGCGGAGATGACGAACACTGACATGCGGACGTGGGTGCACGGCGCGGATTCGGGACAGCGGCCTGGTGCGCGCGTTGCGCCCGCCGGCGGCTCTGTGGCGGCGCTGCTCGCAACGCTCCTGCTGTGCGCCGGATCGGTGGCTCTGGCGGCGGACGACTCGCCGCGGCACTTTGAAATCAACGCCATGCCCCTGGCGAATGCGCTCATGGCATTCGGCGGGCAGTCCGGCCTGACCGTCGTCGCCCCGACGACGCTGACCGCCGGCAAGACGGCCCCGGCTGTACACGGTGAGCTGACGGCCAGCGACGCGCTCAGCCAGCTCCTCAAGGGATCGGGTCTGACTTTCGTGCGCGCCGCCAATGGCACCATTGCCATTCAGAAGTCGGGCACCGCCGGAACAACGGCCACGTCCGCCAGGGAACCCGCTGCTACCGAGGCTGCGTCCAAGGATCAGGATGGGCTCAGTGAGGTCATCGTGACGGCGCAGAAGCGCTCGGAAAACCTGCTGCAGGTCCCGGCTCCCGTCACCGCGGTGCAGGCGGCCGATCTCGCGCGCCAGGGCGCGGTGCGCCTGGCGGACTACTCCGCGACCGTGCCGGGGCTGAACCTGATTTCCACCCAGCCCGGGCAGACCGCAATCATCCTGCGCGGCATCACCACCGGTTTGGGTTTTGCGACTGCGGCTACCACCAGCACCTACATTGACGACTCTCCCTTCGGAACCACGACCGCCAACGCGCTCGGATCCGTGACGACTGTCGATCTGGATCCCGCCACGCTGCAGCGCGTCGAAGTCCTGCGTGGCCCGCAGGGGACGCTGTACGGCGCAAGCTCCATGGGCGGACTGATCAAGTATGTGACCGTGCCGCCGAGCCTGACGCACTACAGTGGCCACATCGATCTCGACGGCAGCTCAGTCGATGGCGGCGGCCAGGGCTGGGGCGTGCGCGGCATGTGGACCGGCCCGCTGATCGCCGACAAGCTGGGCGTCACCCTGAGTGCCTACGATCGTCACGATCCCGGCTACATCGACAACGTGCAGCGCAACATCAGGAACGTCAACGCCTCGCGCGTCTCGGGCGGGCGTCTGGCAGTACTGTGGCAGCCGACCGACAAGCTGACCGTGCAGTTGTCCGCCATGCTGCAGGCCAATACCACCTCGGGCGCGTCGACGGTCGATGTCGATGCCAACCTGACCCCGATCTACGGCAAGTACAAACAGCTGCGCTACGTGGATGAGCAGTGGGACCTGCACAGCGCGCTCTACAGCCTGCGCGCCAACTACGATTTCGGCTGGGCCGCGCTGACCTCCATCAGCAGCTACCAGCGGCAGTCGGGCAACACCGGCATCGACTTCACCAACCGCTTCGGCCCGCTGCTGTCGAGCATCATCAACGTACCGAACCTGGGCGTGACCGATCACGTGACGCTCGCCGACCACAAGATCACCCAGGAGCTCAGGCTCTCCTCGCCCGACAGCAACCGGCTCGAGTGGCTGGGCGGGTTCTATTTCACGCACGAAAAGAGCGTCCAGCCCGAGGACATGACCGGCTTCACGCTTCCCAACGTGCAGCCGGTGCCCGGCCTGGACCACCTTTTCGTCGATCCCAACAACGATTCCTACAAGGAATACGCTGTGTACGGCGACCTGACGTACCATTTCACGCCCAAGTTCAAGGTGCTGGCGGGGGTGCGGTTCACGCACGATTCCGAGGACAACTTCACGCCGTTCTCCGGCCTGTTCAACGGCCCGCCGGCCGTGGCAATCGCGAGCACCTCCAGCAACTCGACCACCTACCTCTTTTCTCCCAGCTACAACTTCAACGATCAGCACATGGCGTACATCCGGGTCGCCTCCGGCTTCAGGCCCGGCGGCCCCACCGGCCTGACGACCACCAGCGTGTACGCCGGCGCCCCTTCCACTTATGGTCCCGACACGCTGACCAGTTATGAGCTGGGCTACAAGGCCAGCTTTCCCCAGCAGCGCATGACCCTCGACCTGTCCGCCTTCGACGTCGAGTGGAGCAAGATGCAGGTCCTGTCGGAAATCGGCGGCTTCATCATCACCGGCAACGGCTCCGACGCGCGCAGCAACGGCTTTGAGGCGGCCTGGACGTGGAAGCCGCTCGCCGGGCTCAGCCTGGCGGCGAACGCGGCCTACACCCACGCCTACCTGACCACGGATGCGCCCGGGATCGGCGGCCGCAAGGGCGACGAACTGCCGGACGTGCCCAAGTTCTCCGCCAATGTGTCCGCTGACTACGACTTTCCCATCAGCAGCGTGCTCAACGGCTCGGTGGGCGCAAGTTTCAGTTACACGGGAGAGCGCACCGCCGAATTTGTCGCGGGCCTGCCGGCGAACATGAGTCGCACGGTCATGCCCGAGTATCACCTGCTTGATCTGCGCGCCGGCGTGGATTACCGCAACCTCTCGGTCCGGGCCTACCTCAAGAACGCCACCAACGAATACGGGATCATTCACGTCACCTCCGAAGTCATCGACGGGTTCTCACCGCCGCTGGCCGCGGCGGTGATCCAGCCGCGCACTTTCGGCCTGTCGATCAGCTACAGGTATTGAATGCTCATGAAGAATTTCTTCGCCAACGAATCCGCCGGGTGTGACGGGCGTAGCAGCGCACGTGGCGCCCTGCTCGCGCTGGCGGCCGCAGTGTCAGCCTGTTGCCTGTCATTCGGTGCCGCGGCAGCGTCGGCCGACAACGCACCCCTGGCGCTGGAAAGAACGATGACAATGCCGGCAGTTCCACCCGGCCCCTATTCCGACTACCTGTCGATCGACCTGGCTGGCAAACGTCTGTTCGCGACGCCGCAGGCCGCCAAGTCAGTCGCCGTCCTCAATCTGAAGGACGGGCAGGTGCTGAAGATGATCCCCGGCTTCGGCAACCTGCACGGGATCTTCTACAGCCCGGCAGTGAAGCGCCTGTTCGTGGCCGACAGCGAACAGGGCAACGTGAAGGTATTCAGCGGCGAGGACTATGCGCTGCTCAAGACCATTCCGCTGGCGCGCGGCGCCGACTGGCTGGTCTACGAGCCGCAGTCACACTTCATCTACGTGAACAACGGCGGCGAAGATGCCGGCATGGATCACTCGCTCATCTCCATTGTGGACACGGTGAGTATGCAGAAGGTGGCCGATATTCCCGTCGCCACCCCCGGGCTCGAGGCCTCGGTCATCGATCCGGCGAAGCATTTGCTGTACGTCAACCTGATCGACGAGACCGCGGTCGCCGTCGTGGACCTGAAGACACGACGGGTAATCGACAAGTGGAAACTGCCCGCGGGCGGACATGCCAATCTGGCCATCACCCTCGACAGCCCGCATGACCGTCTTTACGTGGCGTGCCGCGACTCCTCGATGCGCGGGTCGATCATCGTGCTGAACGCCGGCAACGGGCACGCGGTTGCGACCCTGCCGATCGGCGGCTGGGCGGACGGAATCTTTGTCGACCACAAACGGCAGCGCATTTACGCCTCCACCGGGGTCGGTCACATCGAGACCTACAGCATCGGGGCCCACGACGTTTATCGGCGGCTACCCACAGTCGATACCGCCGTGATGGCCAAGACGAGCCTGTACTCCAGTGAGCTGGACCGGCTGTATGTTTCGGCGCCCCACCTGGGCAACGACATGGCAGCGGTGATGGTCTTCAGGCCGCTGCCCTAGGACGACCGGCGACCACCCGGCATGGGTGGCCGGTCGCAGCCCGGTCGCGGCGCTGCATGATTTGTCTCTACGCGGCCTCGGGCCGCCGACTCAGGGCTTGCGTCGCGGCCCACACCGCGCCGATGAGTCCCGCGCGATCGCCGAGGGCGCTGGGTGCGATGGCGATCGGTCGTGAGAAGAGGGCAGGAAGGGCCAGTCGTACCCGCTCATACAGTTCGGGACGCACACCGATGCTTCCGCCGAGTACGACCAGGTCCAGATCGAGGAGGGATTGCAGCGTCACCAGGGCGAGGGCGACCCAGCGCGCGGTCGTGTCCAGGACCGACGCCGCCACGTCATCCCCTTGTTCCAGCAGCCTGAAAATATTACGTACCGTAGTAGCCGCGGTTCCGCCCTGGAGCCGGTAGCGATCCACGATGGCAAGTGAGCTCACCTCGTGTTCGAACGTGCCACTGGCAGATGGGGAGTTCGAGGCGGGGTCGCGGCCGATCGGCAAATCGGCGATTTCTCCGGCCAGGCCACGCGCCCCGCGAAACAGCCTGCCGTCGATGAGCAGGCCCAGTCCGGTACCGGTTCCCAGGGAAAGGAACGCCGCATTGCGACAGCCGCTGGCGCACCCGAGCGCATACTCGCCCAGCATGGCGAGGTTCACATCGTTCTCGATTGTGACATGCGCTGCGAAGCGGCCGCGCAGATAGCCGAGGATATCGAAGTCCTCCAGCCCCGCGATGTTCGGAGTGAGGGAAACCCGGCCGGTGCCGGGGTTGACCGCGCCGGGTATGCCCACCATGACTTGACGCGCCTGCGTGACTTCGATGCCGACGGTTTTCGCCAGCTTGTCGGCGCAGCCGGCGATCTGTTCGGCCACCTGCGCCGCGCCGCGCCGGTCGGTGGCCTCGGTCAATTCCGCCACGATAGACCCGCGAGCATCGGCAATCGCGGCGGCGAGTTTGGTACCGCCGAGGTCGGCAGCAAAACAATAGGCGGCTGCGGGCGTCACTGACTTGCGCCACGCCGCGCCGGCGGCGGAAGGGGCAGCGTTGCCGCCAGCTCCGCTACGCCGAAGAACTCGTCATGGAGCCGGCGCAGGGCAACTGACAGGGCGCCCACGACGCCTGCTCGCCTGCCGAGAATGCTGGTGCGGATCTCCACCGGCCGTGGCGAGAGCTGCAACAGCAGGCGCGCCACCTTGTCCGCGAAATCCGCACGCGCGCCGACCGACCCACCCAGCACCAGCAGTTGCGGATCGACTGTCGCGATGACAGTCGCGGCAGCGAGCGCGGTCAGCCGCGCCGTTTCTTCGACCACGGAGGCGGCAACGGCATCACCCGCCTGCGCCCGGTCGAAGACCTGTCGTTCCGTCTCGACGTCGCGGCCGCCGGCCTCGCGGTAGCGTCGCACCACACCCGTTGCGCCGATCTGGTACTCGAGGCAGCCCTGTGGTCGGGACTCGGCCTGCAGTGGATCGCCGCCGATCGGCAGGTAGCCGATCTCACCGGCGGCGCCGTTTTCGCCACGCACCAGTCGCCCGTTGACATGGAGTCCGAGTCCGACGCCGCTGCCGAGGGCGAGAAAAGCCACGTTGTCCACGTTTCGCGCGCAGCCGTGCCATATTTCCCCCAGCAGCGCGAGGTTGATGTCGTTTTCCAGGACGACGGGACTGCCGAGTTTCTCGCCCAGCAGCCCGACGACGTTGAGGTGGTCGAGCCCTGTGATGTTGGGGGCCAGTTCGATGGCGCCGCTCCTGGGGTTCACCACGCCCGGCGTCGCCATGACGATGGAGCGGATACGGCTGGGGTGGGTATGGTTGTCACGCGCCAGGCGGTCCGAGAGCCGGGCGATCTGGTCCAGCGCCCAGCCTCCGCCGCGGCCGTCGGTGGCCTCGTCAGCCTCGGCGAGCACCCTGCCGGCGATATCGGCGAGGGCGACGGTCAGTCGTTGCGCTCCCAGGTCGATGCCCAGTACATGACCCCCTTCCGGGCTCAATTCATACAGCACGGCGGTCCGACCGACATTGCCGCGGGTGCGGCCCACCGGGCGAACCAGCCCTTGCTGCTCGAACGCATCGATGACCTCCGACATGGTCTGCTTCGACAGAGAGGTCACCTTGGCGAGGTCGGCCCGCGAGATCGGGCTGCGATGCAGAAGGGCTTCGAAGACGCTGCGTCGCGATAGCTGGCGGGTCACGCTGGTAATCGGGGGCGGTGACATGAAATTACTCGTTTTGATTCGTGATCAGTCCGAACAATCATAGCCCCGACAGTCATCTAATCCGTGGTGGCTTGACGTAGAGCGTGCCGCATGAGAGGTTAATTCGTCAAGAGACCGAACGAAAAGAAGCTTTTGAGAGGGCGGAGATGAACCTGGAGGCAAAGCCCATGGCAACCACACCGCGCGCACATCGCAAGCATCCCGTGTCCATCGCCGTCTCCATGGCGCTGCTCGCCGCCGCGGCATCTGCCGCCGCCGCGGACGCCACCGCGGCCCCGGTCGAGAACGCGCCGGCCCAGAGCGCGGCTGCGCAGAATCCCGCCCAGGCGGACGCGCTGCCGGAAGCGCAGTCGGCCTCTGCGGCCAGGGCCGAAAAAGCCAGGTCCGGGACCGGCGCAGCGAACCCGGCAACCAGGGAGGCGGATGCGCTGGCCACGGTCACCGTAATTGGTGTGCGCCAGTCCCAGATACGCGCCATCGAGCTGAAGCGCCTGGCACCGAGTATCCAGGACAGCATCTCTGCGGAGAGCATCGGTCAGTTGCCCGACACGACCATCACCGACGCGTTGCAGCGTATCACCGGCGTGCAGATCAACCGCGACGGGGGCATCGGAACCTCGGTGGACGTGCGCGGGCTGCCTCAGGTCAGCACCATGCTGAATGGTGAAGTATTCATTACGCCGGATCAGATCGATTCGCAGCAACCCGACTTCACCACGCTGCCCGCGACCCTGTTCAATCAGGTCGACGTCATCAAGTCCCCCACTTCTGCCCAGGCCGCGACTGGCATCAGTGGTGCGATCGATCTGCACAGCTATCGGCCGTGGGACCTGCCGCACGGTTTCACCTATAGCTACGCCCTCAACGGCGAACGGGGCGACATCACCAGGAAAACCGGGAAGGAGGGCAATGGACTCATCTCTTACAACGGCGATGGCCGCTGGGGTCTGCAGCTTTCCGCTGATTACTCCGACACGACACGCAACGGTCCGGGACCGAACGGTACCGGGCAGAACGGCAATCCCAGCGAGGGCCTCGACCAGTATGGGACTATCTTCCACGGGGAGAACGCGGCCAGCGCGGGCGCGTACAACGGCTTCGTCGGTGCCTGGAACGGCGCGCCGATTCCTCCCCAGATCCGCCAGTTTCCCGACGGCAGCGTCGATGTGAACGGCGATGGGAAGAACAACGGCGTATTCATGGGCAGCCAGGACATCAGCCTGTACGACATCACCACGCAGCGCAAGCGCAAGTCCGGCAACGCCTCGTTTCAGTTCGACTTTGGCGACGGGTTCACCTTCACCAGCGATTACTTCTACGCGCACCAGGATCAGTGGGATCGCAACATCGGCATTCAGTTCAATTCCACCAACTGGCAAGGCGCGACCTACGTGCCCTTGCAGTCGCGCAACACCGGCGCCACCACCCTGGGTCAGTACAACACGCCGCCGCCCGACCCGAATTGGGCCGGGTCGCAGATCTACACTACCCAGGTGTACGAAAAATGGCCCGGCGACGTCGAATCGTACTCGCAGATCGTGCGCTGGGACTCGACCGCGCAGAACCTCAATGGTCAGCTGGACTTCAACAACGGCGGCCCCTTCAAAGGCAGCGTGCGCGGCATCTACGAAAAGGCCCATCAGTCGAACATCGAGACCGACATCAACATTTCCGATTCCGACGGCTGCCTGTGGGCTGACAGCCGGACCGGACTGCCCTGCGGGACGTTCGTCTACCCTGCCCAGCTGGGCGGGAACCGGGTATTCAACGCAAACGGCATTCCCCAGAACACGGTGCCCATCACGGCGGATTTCAGGGGCCGCAACCTGGTGATCACCCTGCCCGCCGCGCTCGCCAGTGCGTTCGCCAATCCCAACGCCTGGACGATGAAGACGCTGGAAGCCAGCGACAGCTATGACCGCAGAACCTCACTGGGCGCATTGCGCTTCGACGGGCAATACGATTTCACTCATGGCGTCCGGCTCAGGTTCGGCGTGCGCAACGCCATCCGCAACGGCGGCAACGACGGATTCACTTTCGTCACCCCCGTGTACGGGGGCATGGGTGCCACAAACCCGAACGGTACCCCGAATGCGAGCGGATGCCTGGTGCGTTACGTCGGCTCCGATGTGATCCTGCAGGGCAACGGGGACCAGACCAACGGTCCACCCCCCACGGCGGCAAATACCTGGTGCACCGCGTACAACTCGCAGGGGTACTTTCGGGCCGGTCCGCTGTCGTCACAGCCGATCTCCAAGACCCCGCCGGCGCTCGCCAACAACTTTCGGGAATACATCAACCTGCTCGGTTCGGGGATCACCTTCTGGGGGATCAATCCGTACGCCATGGACAATCCCCTGGCGTTCTGGCGCTCGCTCTATCCCAATACGACTACCCAGGAGGCACCGGGAACCACCTGGAACGTGTGGCAGAAGGAGTTGTCCAGCTATCTGCAGGCCGATCTCAGCGGGGAGCTGGGCGGCATGTCGTACAGTGGTAACGTGGGCGTGCGCTTCATCCACACGAACCTCGACATCACCCAGCACTTGACGGGCGCGCCGGGCGAATACGGCACCGAGTCCGCCGATAACGGCACCCAGGAGACCAAGCGCAGTTACAGCGACGTCCTGCCGGCGGTCAACTTCGCGCTGAACATGACCGACCAGCTGGTGCTGCGCCTCTCTTACGCCAAGAACATGATGCCGCTCAATCTCAGCCAGTGGGCCGGCGGCCTGACGCTGGGCTACTCATTGCAGGAAACCGCGACGGGCCCGATATACCGGGTTTCGCAGGGCACCTCGAGCGGCAATCCGGGCCTCAACCCCTGGCGCTCCACGAACTACGGGGCTTCGTTCGAGTACTACATCAATCCCACGAGCATGATTGGCCTCGAGGGGTTCTACATCGACGTGCACAGCTTCATCAACAACGGCGCCGTTGTGAATTGCAATCTACCCGACGAGGACGGCGTGTATCGCCACCATTGCGTCACAATCACCCAGCCGGTCCAGGGCTCGGGCAACAGCATCCACGGTGTGGAGTTTGATTATCGCCAGGGATTCACGTTCCTTCCGGGGCTGCTTGCCAATACCGGCATGGAGTTCAACTTTACGTACGCGCCCAGCGACACGCATGAGGTCGATCTGGCGGGGAACAAAGTTCCGTTTCAGGATAACTCGACCGAGTCGGGAAATCTCATCCTGTGGTACCAGAGCAAGCGGTTTCAGGTGCGCCTCGCCTACAACTACCGTTCCAAGCGGGCATTTATGGACAGCGTCGGCGGAATCGCCGGCATGGAAGAGTACGAGGCACCGCAGAAATACCTGGACGCGGCAATCTCGTATAAGGTCAGCAAATACGCCGAGCTGTTCGTGAACGGCAGCAACCTTACCAACGAGTATCAGCGTTTCTACCTCGTCTGGCCCGATCAGCCTGCGCACTCAACCTTCTCCGAGCGCAGTTACCAGTTCGGCGTGCGCGGTCAGTGGTGATCGGCGACCCGGCAAGGACCGGGTCGGTGCGGAAGCTGCTGCGGGCGGCGCTGGCGCTGCTGGCGGTGCCGCCTGCCTACGGCGCCGACACCTTCGTGCCAACCCGGGTGGACGGCGGCGCCGGGTCAGTGACCGCCATAGCTCACTGGCAGATTCAGTCCAGCGGGAAGGTGCAGTTGAACGGTGCGCCGCAAAGCGGCAGCGAAGTATCCAATGCCGGATTCGCCACCGGCGGCTGGTACCCGGTCAGCAGCCGCGCGACAGTGATGGCGGGGCTGCTGGAGAACGGCCTCAACAAGGACGTGTTCTACAGCGACAACCTGCGAACCGTCGTGGAGCCCGATTCGAGCGGTGAGCTGTTCGTGATTCCCTGGTGGTATCGCAGCGAATTTACTGTCGTCAAGGGAGCAGCGGGAATACGTACCTTGCTGCGTATCAACGGCGTCATTTCCAGCGCAGAGGTGTGGTTGAACGGCAACCTGGTCGCCGCACAGGACGCCATCGCGGGTGCCTATCCCGTGCATGAACTCGACGTGACACGCTGGGTGCACGCAGGCAACAATATCCTGGCATTGCGCGTGCGTCCCGCCGACCCGAGGACGAGCCTGTCGATTGGCTGGGTCGACTGGAACCCGGGGCCACCGGACAACAACATGGGTCCGTGGCGGGGCGTGGATATCCTCAGAACCGGGCCGGTCGAGCTACGGTTTCCGCAGGTGACCTCGGCGCTGTCACTCCCTGATCTCGAGCGTGCGGCGCTGACCGTGAAGGTGGCGGCGCGAAACCTGGACGCCTCCGCACATGACGCCACGATCACGGGTGTCGTGGCGGGCGTTGCGCTGCGTCGAACCATTCACCTGGCTCCCGGCGAGACGCAAACGGTCGCGTTTTCCTCCGCCAGCGATCCGGCACTGGATCTGAAGCATCCACTGATCTGGTGGCCAGTCGGCATGGGCGAGCATCCGCTCTATTCCCTGGAAATGACCGCAGCGGTCGAGGGCGTCGTCTCTGACCGTGCCAAAGCGACCTTTGGCATACGCAGCGTCAGCTCCCATCTGACTCAACAGGGTTATCGCCAGTTCGTCTTCAACGGCAAGCCGGTGCTGATTCGCGGTGCGGCCTGGGCGCCGGACATGTTCCTGCGCGACGACCCGAAGCGCATGGAGGCCGAGTTCAGCTACGTCCGCAACCTGGGCCTCAACACGCTGCGCAGCGAGGGCAAACTGGAGGGCGCACGCTTTTACGACCTCGCCGACCGTAACGGCATCATGATACTGGCCGGGTGGGAGTGCTGCGACAAGTGGGAAGCTTGGGCAAAGACCGGCGGCGAGCCGTGGGATGAAGCGGACCAAAGGGTGGCCGCAGCTTCGATGGCGTCCGAGGCGCGTCTGCTGCGCAATCACCCGTCCGTCATCGGATTCCTGATCGGCAGCGACAACGCACCGCCGCCGGCGATTGCGAAGCTGTATGTCGACACCCTGCATGCCGAAGGCTGGCCGGCGCCGATCATCGCGGCGGCCGCGGGCCAGGCTACGGCCGGCACCGGCCCGTCAGGCATGAAGATGGACGGCCCTTACCTGTGGGTTCCGCCGGCGTACTGGTATGCCGACAAGCTGGGTGGGGCTTTCGGGTTCGACTCCGAGGTCAGCGCGGGCGCCTCCATCCCGCGCCTGGACGATCTGACCCGCATGCTTGCCCCACAGGAGCTGGAGGCACTGTGGAAGTATCCGCAGGTGCGGCAGTTGCACGCTTCCCCCGCCTGGTCGGAAGTTGCGACGCTCCCGTCGTTCGACGCCGCGCTGGCCAGGCGCTATGGCGCACCCAGGAGCCTCGCCGACTATGTCGCCAAAGCACAGCTCGAGAATTACGACAACGCCCGCGCGCAATTCGAGGCGTTCAATGCGCACCGGGATGCGGCCAGGCCCGCGACCGGCGTCATCTACTGGATGCTCAACAACGCCTGGCCCTCGCTGCAGTGGCATCTGTACGATTATTTTCTGAACCCCGCTGGCGCCTATTTCGGCGCCAGGATCGCCAATGAGCCGCTGCACATCCAGTACTCATACGAGACGCACGCGATCATGCTGGTCAACCAGACGCGCGGTGGCGCGCACGGCCTGCAGGCGAGCATCCGGGTACACAACCTGGACGGCAGCGTGCCCTACGAGAAGCGCATGCGGGACATAGAACTGGCCGCCAGCAGCACGCGGCAGGTGGCGACGCTGCCGGCATTGCCTGGCCTGTCACGCACCTACTTCATCGAGCTCGGACTGGCTTCCGCCAGCGGCGAGCCGATCAGTCATAACGTCTACTGGCTGTCCACCCGGGCCGACGAGCTGGACTGGCCGCACTCGGGCTCGTACTCCACGCCGCTGACGCAATTTGCAGACCTGACTTCCTTGCAGTTCCTGCCGGCCGCGACCAGCGACGTGCGGGCAACCCTGCGGCACGCGGGAGCAGGGGAGACCGTCACGGTCACTCTGACCACACCGCTGTCTTCCAGGGCGGTGGCGATGTTTCAGCATGTGTCGGTCCGCAGATCCGCCGGCGGAGAACTGCTGCTGCCGATCCTGTGGAGCGACAACGATGTCACCCTGTGGCCCGGTGAGTCCATGACTCTGAGCGCGCAATTCACGGCCCCGGGGGCGGCAGCGCCGGTGGTCGAGGTGAGTGGCTGGAACGTTCCAGCGCGCAATGTCCCGGTCGTCATCGACACCCGCGCGGACGCGTCGCCGCCGGCGATTCATTGATAGGATAAGACTTTCATTCCTGGCATACCTGACGTGGCGAAATCAACTCGCAAGTTCCATTTCATCTCCGGGCTGCCGCGCTCGGGCACCACGCTGCTGGCGGCCATCCTCAATCAGAACCCGCGGTTTCGGGCCGGGATGACCAGCCCGCTGGCCGACATCATGGGGGTGGTAATCGCGGAGGCGAGCAGCAAGAACGATTTCTCGTTCGATGTTTCCGACCAGCAGCGCGTCGCGATGCTGCGCGGCCTGGTGGAGAATTTCTACGCCGGACAATCCGCTGCCGGCGTGGTATTCGACACCAGCCGGCTGTGGTGCAGCCGCATGCAGTTGCTGGACACCCTGTATCCGGATGCGAAGGTCATCGCCTGCGTTCGCCAGTTGTCCTGGGTGCTCGACAGCATGGAACGGCTGGTGCGCAGGCAGCCGGCCGGAGTGAGCAAGGTATTCCGCTTCGACACCAATACCACGGTGTACTCGCGTGTCGAGGCGCTGACCGATCCGCGCGGCATGGTCGGGTTCGCCTTCCAGGCCACCAAGGACGCGTTCTATGGCCAATATGCGCCGGGCCACCTGCTGCTGCTGACCTACGAAAGCCTGGTGCGCAACCCGTCAGCAGCCATGCGTGCCGTGTACCAGTTCATCGGCGAGCCGTGGTTCGAACATGACTTCGACCGCATCGCCTACCAGGCGGAGGAGTTCGACGCCCGGGTCGGCATGCCCGGCCTGCACACCGTGCGACCCAAGGTGGAACCGCTCGAGCGGGTTTCGATCCTGCCACGCGAAATCTTCGGCCGCTTCGTCAATGAATCGTTCTGGATGGACCCGAAGAACAACATCAGCCAGGTGCCGGTCATATGACGACAGCGGCCGCGGTGCGCGCCGCCACCGCCGGCAGAAGCCGCTTGCTGGTCGCCGTGGTGCTGGCCGTGTTTTTCGTCATCTCATTTCTCACCAACATTCTCGGGCCGCTGGTCCCGGACATCATCAGCGGCTTTCACGTGTCGCTGACGATGGCGGCGATCCTGCCGTTCGCGTTTTTCATTGCGTACGGCGTGATGTCGATTCCCGCGGGCTTTGCGGTCGAGCGCTGGGGAGAGAAGCGCATCATGGTCGCGTCCTTTGCTGCGGCGACCCTCGGTGCGGCCGGATTTGCGGCCTTCCCCGGTTATTCAATTGCCGTGACGTCGCTGTTCGTCATCGGGGCGGGCATGGCGGCGCTGCAGGTTGCGATCAATCCGCTGTTGCGTGTGGCCGGAGGCGAGGAGCATTTTGCGTTCAACTCGGCGTTTGCGCAGTTGGTCTTCGGCGCCGCCTCCTTCGTCAGTCCGCTGGTGTATGCGGATCTCGTGGGACACCTGGCGCCGGGGCATGGCGATCTCCGGGGCCTGTACGCAATCCTGGGCCGCATAACCCCCGCCGCGCTTCCGTGGGCGTCGATCTACTGGGTATTTGCAGTGGTCTGTGGGATTTGCGTGCTGCTGGTCGCGTTGCTGCGGATGCCCCGGGTGGAGCGTACGGCCGAAGAGTCGGCGGGTACACTTTCCATGTACCGGGAGCTGCTGCGCAATCCATATGTCTGGCTCTACTTGCTGGCAGTGATTGCCTACGTCGGTTGCGAGCAGGGTACCGCCGACTGGATGTCCCCGTTTCTCGAGCGTTACCACCACGTTGATCCCCACAGGGGCGGCGCTGAGGCGGTGGCCTATTTCTGGGGACTCATGACCGTCGGCTGTCTCCTCGGCATGGGCTTGCTGAAGTTCTTCGACAGCCGCCGCGTATTGATCGGATTTTCGCTCGCTGCGCTGTGCATGCTTTCGGTGGCATTGTTCGGCTCCGCCGCCGCATCCCGGCTGGCCTTTCCGTGTATTGGCTTCTTCGCCTCGATCATGTGGCCCACGCTGGTGTCGCTGGGGCTGAACTCAGTGCCCCAGCACCACGGCCCCTTTGCCGGGATCCTGTGCTCGGGGATCATGGGCGGTGCGCTCGTGCCCCTGGTCATTGGCTGGCTCGGGGATCGCTACGGTCTGCGATCCGCCATGCTGGTCCTGTATCTGACCTTCGGGTTTGTTTTGAGCGTTGGTGTGTGGGCGCGGCCGCTGATCGGTAACGCCACCCGGGGCGGTCGCACGGCGTAGCCGGCCAATCAGGCCCTGCGCGGCGCGCGGCCCCCTATCTGGGCCGTGAGCAACTGGGTCGAGTGCAGCAGTTGCCGTACATAATCGTCGAGCTCCTCGGCGCCGACGGAATCCCGCATCACCTGCAGCGAAACCAGGTAGCGCGGCTGCGATTCCGGGCCGAATACCGGTGCCAACACATAACTCACGCTGCGGCGCCGGCGCGTGGCGAGTTCCTCGGCCGTATAGGCTCCCACGACAGAGGCGAGCTGACCGAGCTGCTGCTGCAGAACGTTCGCGGAAGGCGCATGCTGGATCCCGCTCAATAGCCCGCTGAGCCGGGTCACCATCGCGTGAGCGTCGTGGCGCACGCCGTAGACCGCGAAGCCGGCCGCGGCAATGTCGGCGAGGAGGCGGCGTTGACGACCGACGTCAGCGCCGGACAGCGGCTCGGGCGCACTCGCCAGCCAGGACTTGACGTCCTCTCGCCCTCGCCATGCCATTGCCACCAGGCCATGTGGAGGGTCGAGCGTCAGCCGGACTCCGGGCCTGATTCCCAGGTCGGCCGCCACATCGCCGATGGTCAGAATCACCTCCTGGCTGTCCCTGCCGATGCGCGCGAGGGCGCACCCGCAGCCGACCCGGGCCGACAGGCGGGCCAGTTCGTCATGGGCGGCGCCGAGCAGCGGAAACCTGCTCTGGACACCAGACAGCAGGCGCAGCACGCCCGCACCGAGCCGGTATGACTTGTCCGGCTGCCGCTCGACATACGCGAGCTCGTCCAGGGTCGCGAGAATGAGGGCGACGGTGGAGGTGGTCAGGCCCAGCCTGCGTGCCACCGCCGATGACGACAGGCCTTCGGGGCTCGCTGCCAGTGCCTCGAGGACGCCGATGGCCCTTGACGTTGGGGGAGAGGCAGTCATAGGATCTCAAATATACGGAATATAGTTCCTAATATTAGGAACAAACATTCACCCTGTCAACCCGGAAGGCGGCCGTGCAACACGCGCATATCCAGAGGAATCAGAGGGTCGGCGATTTCGAGCCGTGGGGACTGCCTGCCTGGGACTTCGATGAGTTCCATGGCGGGGAGTTGCCGCGGCGGCTCGCCGCCGGCGGCAACCGCCGGGTCGCGTGGGATGTCAGCGGCGCACCGCCCTTCGCGCTGCGCCTTACCGACGGCCGCGCCTGCAGTTATGTCTGCGAACAGGGCGCGATACGGATCGAGCCCGGCGTCCGCGATGACGCCGCGACCCTGGTGGAGATCGAGACGCGGGCCTGGCAGCAGTATGTGAACGGGTTCCGCACGGTCGCCGGCCTGGTGCTGGCGCAGTCGATTCGTATGCTGCGTGGCGACATGGAGACCTGGGATATCTGGGCTCCTGCACTTGCAAGCCTGTACACGGGCCAGGAGATATTCGACGCGCATCAGCCGCTGCTCGATGCCGCCGGCGCGCCGCTGGATCTGCGGCGCAGCTTCACGCTGGACGATGATCCGCAGGCGATGGCGCACTTCCTGGAGACTGCCGGATTTATCGTGGTGCGCGGCGCGCTGGCGCACCGGCGGCAGGAGTTATCGCGGGAAGTCGACCGGCTGCGCGCCGCCGCCGTGGAAAACAGCCCGTTTTCGTGGTGGGCAGACAACCAGACCACCGGCGAGCGCTTTCCCTACCGGCTCATGTTCCTGTCGGAATACTCGGAGTTGATCCGCTCGCTCATGGACGAGGACGCCACGGTGCGGCAACTCGCGGCGCTTGCCAGGCGCGACCTGGTTCCGCTGCACGATCGCGGCCAGGGCGCGCTGACGGTACTCAAGCCATTCGGGGCCGGCGAAAAAATCGGCGACAGCATTGCGGCGAACCTGGGCTGGCACACCGACTGTGGCCTGGGCGGGCACTGCATCATGTGCCCCTCCATCAATATCGGCATTCATCTCGACGCCGCGGGACCGCAAAGCTCGCAGCTGTGGGCGATGGGGGGCACGCACGGCAAGCTCACCCACACCTCACTCAACCGCATGCTGGCCGATGCCCCGAACGCCGTCGCGCTGGACACCGAGCCCGGGGATGTGACCATACACTTCTCCTGTACCAACCATGCGGGTCCGCCGCCTGCCGGGCGGGGTCCGCGACGCACGCTCTACCTGCCGTTCTATCCAAAGGAGACCCTCAGGCTCCTCGGGCGCTTTGAATCCTTCGAGCAGATCCAGGCCGGTTACGGGACGGGCAAGCTCGCGAGCCTGCAGGCCACGGCGGACAAGCTGACCGCGGGATGACCCGCACGTGCCCTGCCTGGTAGCGGTGGGGCGGCGGGGGCTTCAGGGGCCACGGTAGCCCAGGCCTAACCCTGCCGCCCGGAGGAGTCTGACGCAGGACCGCGGTGCAGGCGCGGGCACGGGCCCCTTTGGCCCGCTTTGCCGCATGGCGCAGGGCCTATCGGCTATAATTTCGCGACCCCGGCGCACGCTCCCTCCCTGGCGGCATATCCGTGTGGCACGAGGGTGCGGGCGAAAGTGGCGGAACTGGTAGACGCGCTGGATTTAGGTTCCAGTGGGGAAACCCGTGAGGGTTCGAGTCCCTCCTTTCGCACCAGTTCCACTCCCTTGGGAGTGGTACCCAGAGGATCGTGTTGCTCCCAGAGGATTGATGTCGATGCAAGTTTCCCTGTCTGATACCGGCGGATTGTCGCGGCGCCTCGAAGTCGCAGTGCCCGCCAACGAGGTCAGCCGCGAAGTGCAGGAGCGCCTGAAGCGCCTGTCGCGCACCGCGCGCCTCAAGGGCTTCCGTCCCGGCAAGGCGCCGCTGGCGGTGGTTACCAAGCAGTTCGGAGAGCAGGTTCGCGCGGAGGTCATGGGTGACCTCATGCGCAGCTCCTTCGCCCAGGCGGTGACCCAGGAGGGCCTGAAGCCGGCGGCAGGCCCGCGCATCGAGCCGCTCGCCATGGGGCCGGACGCGGATCTGAAGTACGCGGCGCACTTCGAGGTGCTGCCGGAGATCCGCCTCAATCCGCCGGAGACCATCGAGATCGAACGCCCCACCGCTGTGGTCACCGACGCCGACGTCGACGCGATGGTGCAGAACATGCGCCAGCAGCGCCCGCAGTTCACGCCGGTGGACCGCCCCGCCCGCGACACCGACCGCATCACCCTGGACTACCAGACCCGGATGGGCGGCAGGAAGATCGACGGCGGCGAATACAAGGACGTGCGCATTGTCCTGGGTGCGCACCAGACGATGCCGGAGCTGGAGGCGGGCCTGCAGGGTGTGCGGGCGGGCGAGCAGCGCACCATCGCCGTGACCTTCGCGCCGAATCACCCGGACAAGAAGCTGGCCGGCCAGGCGGCCGAGGTCGACCTGCAGATCAAGGCGGTCGAGGAGCAATCCCTGCCCGAGGTGGACGAGGCTTTCTGCAAGGCCTACGGCGTGGAGGAGGGCGGGCTCCCCGAGATGCGCGCGGAAGTCCGCCGCAGCATGGAGCGCGAACTTGCCGACGTGATCCGCCGGCGCGTGCGGGGCCAGCTGCTTGACGGGCTGTTCCGCGCCAATCCCATCGAGGTGCCGCGCGCGATGGTGGACGAGCAGGTGCAGCAGCTGCAGCTCGACACCGCGCGCCGTTTCGGCATTCAGGACGTGAACCAGTTGCCGCCGCGCCAGACCTTCGAGGAGCCCGCGCGGCGCCGCGCAGCGCTGGGCTTGCTGGTGTCGCAGATCGTGCAGAGCCAGGGGCTGACGGTCGACCGCGAGCGCCTGCGCGCACGGCTGACGGAGATTGTGGAGAGTCATCCCAATCCCGAGGACGCGCAGCGCGCCTACCTGCAGAACCCCGAGGCCATGCGCCAGGTCGAGGCGGCGACGCTGGAGGACCAGGTGATCGACTGGCTGAGCGAGCGGGCGCGGGCGACCGACAAACCCACGAATTTCAGCGAGCTGACCGGCTTCGGCCGCACCGGCGCCGCACAGGGGGAGGCGGGGCATCTTGATCCTGCGGCAGGTGAGCCACATGATCATGCCGGTCATCAGCACGAACAGGCAGGCGGTACATGAACGAGCGAGCCCTGAATCTGGTACCCATGGTGGTCGAGCAGACCGCCCGCGGCGAGCGCGCCTACGACATCTACTCGCGCCTGCTGAAGGAACGCCTGATTTTCGTGGTTGGTCCCGTGGACGACTACATGGCGAACATCGTGGTCGCGCAGATGCTGTTCCTGGAGTCGGAGAACCCCGAGAAGGACATCGCGTTATACATAAACTCGCCCGGCGGCGTGGTGACGGCGGGCCTGGCGATCTACGACACCATGCAGTTCATCAAGCCGGACGTGAGCAGCATCTGCATCGGCCAGGCGGCCAGCATGGGCGCTGTGCTCCTGGCTGGCGGCGCCAAGGGCAAGCGCTTCTGCCTGCCGCACGCGCGGGTGATGATCCACCAGCCCCACGGCGGCATGCAGGGCCAGGCGGTGGACATGGAGATCCAGGCGCGCGAGATCCTCGAGACCCGCAAGCGCCTGGACACGATTCTGGCGAAGCACACGGGGCAGAGTGTCGAGCAGATCCGCCAGGACACCGACCGCGACCGGTTCATGGGGTGGGAAGAGGCCACGCGCTACGGCCTGATTGACGGGGTGCTGGACAAGCGCGGCGGGCCGGTGAACACCGGGGCCGGCAAGGCGGCCTGAAAGGCGCGGCCCAGGCGGGTGGCTCCCGCGGAATATCTTACAAATCCCGTTACAGACTAATGAGTTAGCTGTGAACTGGTGCTTTGCTTGAAAGCCGGACGGCGTGCTATAAACGGTTGCCCTGGTCTGGTATGTGCGCACATGGCGACAGGGCGAAAGGTGTGAGGGACCTCGATGACTGAAGACTCCCGCAATCGCCACGACGACGGCAAGCTGCTCTATTGCTCCTTTTGCGGGAAGAGCCAGCACGAGGTTCGCAAACTCATCGCCGGCCCCTCGGTATTCGTCTGCGACGAATGCGTGGAGCTGTGCAACGACATCATCCGCGAGGAGCTGGAAGACCGCGCGGAGCGGGCGCGCGACAAGCTGCCCAAGCCCCACGAGATCAAGAAGGTCCTGGACGAGTATGTCATCGGCCAGGAACGCGCCAAGAAGGTGCTGTCAGTGGCGGTGTACAACCACTACAAGCGCCTGCAGACCCGCGGCGGTGCCCGTGCCAAGGACGGGGTCGAGATCGCCAAGAGCAACATCCTGCTGATCGGCCCCACCGGTTGCGGCAAGACCCTGCTGGCGGAGACGCTGGCGCGGCTGCTCAACGTGCCGTTCACGATCGCGGATGCGACCACGCTGACGGAGGCCGGCTACGTCGGCGAGGATGTCGAGAACATCATCCAGAAGCTGCTGCAGAAGTGCGACTACGACGTCGAGAAGGCGCAGACCGGCATTGTCTACATCGACGAGATCGACAAGATCTCGCGCAAGTCCGACAACCCGTCGATCACCCGCGACGTCTCCGGTGAGGGCGTGCAGCAGGCGCTGCTGAAGCTGATCGAGGGCACCATCGCCTCGGTGCCGCCGCAGGGTGGCCGCAAACATCCGCAGCAGGAGTTCCTGCAGGTCGACACCAGCAACATCCTGTTCATCTGTGGCGGCGCTTTCGCCGGGCTGGAAAAGATCATCCTCAACCGCACGCAGAAGAGCGGCATCGGCTTCACCTCCGAGGTGCGCGACGTCAAATCGCGCCCGCACGGCAGCGACCTGTTCCACGACGCGGAGCCCGAGGACCTCATCAAGTACGGACTGATCCCGGAGTTCGTCGGGCGCCTGCCGGTGGTGGCGACGCTGGACGAACTGGACGAGGCGGCGCTGATCTCCATCCTGACGGAGCCGAAGAACGCGCTGACCAAGCAGTACCGGCGCCTGTTCGAGATGGAAGGCGCGGAGCTGGAGTTCCGTGACGAGGCGCTGCGCGCCGTGGCCAATCGCGCCATGCAGCGCAAGACCGGCGCGCGCGGGCTGCGCACCATCCTGGAGACGGTGCTGCTGGACACCATGTACGAGCTGCCCTCGATGAGAAACGTGGCCAAGATCGTGGTGGACGAGGCCGTGATCGAGGGGCAGAGCAAGCCGTATGTGGTGTACGGATCCGACGAGGCGCGGCGTGCTGCGGCGGAGGAGCCGAGGCGGGTTTCCGGCAGCCATTAGCCTGGCCCGGAAGGGAGCCGGATCCCCAGGTTGAGGGCAGTGCCGGGCCTTGAAACGTGGGTCGGGCGCCCGCAATTCCCGCTACACTTCCCACGCGATTCGCGCCAATGAGGGCCCCCTGTGTCCGACAATACCGCTCCCGCCGCCCCCGCCTCCCAGCCCGAACTGCATAACATCCCGGTGCTGCCGCTGCGCGATGTGGTGGTCTATCCCCACATGGTGCTGCCGCTGTTCGTCGGGCGTGAGAAGTCCATCCAGGCGCTGGACGTGGCCATGCGCAGCGACAAGCGCATCATGCTGGTGGCGCAGAAGCAGGCGGACGTGGACGACCCGAAGGCGGACGACCTGTACCGCATCGCCACGGTCGCAACCATCCTGCAGCTGGTGAAGCTGCCCGACGGCACGGTGAAGGTGCTGGTCGAGGGCGTCGACCGGGCGCGCATCGAGAAGCTGCACACCGGTGACTACTACTCCTGCGACGCATCGCTGCTGCCGGATGCGGAAGTCTACGACGAGAAGGAGATGGACGTCCTCGGGCGCTCGGTGATCTCGCAGTTCGAGCAGTACGTGAAGCTCAACAAGAAGGTGCCGCCGGAAGTGCTGACGGCGCTGGCGGGCATCGACCAGGCGGGCCGCCTGGCGGACACGGTCGCGGCGCACATGTCGCTGAAGCTGGCCGAGAAGCAGAAGGTGCTGGAGATCCTCGACGTGCGCAAGCGCCTCGAGCACGTGCTGGTCGCGATCGAGAGCGAGATGGACGTGCTGCAGATCGAGAAGCGCATCCGCGGCCGCGTCAAGGCGCAGATGGAGAAGAGCCAGCGCGAGTACTACCTGAATGAGCAGATGAAGGCCATTCAGAAGGAACT
>JAFEDT010000005.1 GCA_018241445.1 Pseudomonadota bacterium | reverse complement strand
CGCAATCCATCAGGGCCCGCGGGCTTCGGCCTGCACAACAGGCCGGATATAAACCTGCAGCCTTATCTGTCAGCTCGTCACACCGGAAAATCCTTGCCATCGGGAGGCGTCCATATAACCCGCATGACTGTGCTCATCCGCCCACTCCAGGCAACCGACCGCACCCAGTGGCAGCAACTGTGGCAGGGCTACCTGCGCTTCTACCGCCAGCGGCTGCCGCCTGACATCACCGACCTGACGTTCGCGCGGCTGACCGACCCGGCGCAGCAGCCGCACGCACTGGTAGCCGAGGACGCCGGGGCGCTGGTGGGGCTGGTCCACTACCTGTTTCACCGCTCCACCTGGTCGCGGCCCGATGTGTGTTACCTGGAGGATCTGTATGTCGAGCCGCAACGCCGTGGCCTGGGCGCCGGCCGCGCCCTCATCCGCGCGGTCTATGCGGCGGCCGACCAGGCGGGCGTGGGCGGGGTCTACTGGATGACCCAGGAGTTCAACGCCGAGGGTCGCGCGCTGTACGACACCCTGGCGCGGCGTACATCCTTCATCCGCTATGAACGCTGACTCATGAACATCCGCATCTGGGTGGAGATTGTCGGCTGGACCGGTGCCGTCCTGATCACGGGCGCCTACGCATTGCTGTCGATGGGCCGGCTGCGGGCCGAGTCCGTCACCTACCAGGCCATGAACGTCATGGGCGCCGCGGGCTTCGTGGTGAACAGCGGCTGGAACGGCGCCTTCCCGTCAGCGGCCCTGAACGTGGTCTGGATCGGTATCGGCCTGTACGCCTTGCGGCAGAATCGCGCGGCGCGCAAGCCGCCGACGCCGCCGTCGGCCTGATCTAGGGCTTCAGGGCTGCGAGCGCGCCGAGCAGCGCGGTCCCGTTTGGAGTCCCCAGGCCGGTGCAGGCATCCCAGCCGGGCGCGGCCCGCCAGGCGCCGTTGTTGCCCTGGGTGATGTCGTGAAAGGTGCCGGCGGCGTTTTCATACAGGGCCGCGTGTACGTCACCGACCGCCCGGTCCAACTTCTGGTTACAGCGCGCCAGCAACGCCGCCCACAGCGGCGCGACCGCGCTGGTACCACCGATGACCTGATCCTTGCCGTCCACCCTGACCTGGTAGCCGGTGAGCGGATCAGCGTTGCCCGCGACGTCCGGTACGCCACGGCCCGTACCGCCCCCAGGGGCCGCCGGGAGACTCACGCGCTGCTGCCACGCCGGCACTGCGAACAGGCGGCTGATGCCACCGCCGGTCGCACCCTCGCCGGAAGCGGTCTCGTTCCACACCACCTCGCTGGCGATCCTGTCCCCCGCGGCCAGCAGCCGCGTGCCGCCGCAGCCGAGCACCCACTGGCTGGCGGCGGGGTAGTCCACGTGGGGCTGACTGTCACCCACGCCGTCGTCCGAACCGCTGTCGCCGCTGGCTGCCGTGACCGTGACGGCGAGCGCCGCGGCGTCCTGCAATGCCGTCTCCATGGCGGAGCGCGACGGACCGGTCCAGTCCCCCTCCGGTCCGCCCCAGCTGATGGAGATGACCGACGGCTTGTGGACCGTGTCGTGAACTGCCTGGGAGACCGCCTCGTAGAAGCCCTGGTCGGTGTTGGGGGCGAAGTACACGACTATGCTGGCTGCCGGCGCCAGCGCACCAATGATCTCGACGTCGAGCATGACCTCGCCGTCTGCGGCGCCGCCGGGCTTGTTGGCGCCGCCCGCCACCTCGACCGCCGTCAGCTTCGGGATCCGGGTGAGCCCCAGGCCGTGAAAGTAGTGTGTCAGGTCCGCCTGGCTGTATCCCCCGCCGAGTTCGATGATGGCGACACACTCGCCGCCACCGTCGGTCCCGGCCGGGAAACCGTACAACTGCCCGAGCTGCAGCGGCGTGTAACTCACGGCCGGCGCGCCGCGCGGGTAGCGCAGCCGCGGCTGCGCCACTGGGCGGCGGTCCAGGCCCAGCACGGCAATCGCTTCGGGCGGCAGCACCGGAGCGTGGCCCACGCCCACGAACTCCTCGCCCGCCGCGCCGAAGCGGTAACGTCCCAGGGCCACGCCGAAGGCCGCTTCCAGGGCGCGCGCCCCGCCGCGCAGGTGCAACACGCGCCGCTGGGCATCGGCTCCCATCTCTGCCAAGCCGTGGCGCTGCGCGAAATTGCGCAGACTCGCCAGGTCTGCATCCTGCGCACCGCAATGACCGCCGAAGTCGGCGCCACGCCGCCAGCGCGGCAGCTGTGGCCATGCCGCCGCGACCGGGTTTGCCCCCGCGCGGCGCCGCAGCACCAGGGTGACGGTCAGCGGCGAATCGTCCTGGTGAGGACCCAGGTACTTCAATCCGGCGGGGGTGGTCCAGTGATCCATGGCAGCTCCTTGCACGAATCCACCTGTTAGACTCGCGGCCGGAGGATGCGTATAGCGGCGGCGACAAGTCTGTATGTCCTGGCATTGCTGCCGTCGGGCGCGCTTCATGCCGCCGCCCAACCCACTGCCGCGGACACCCAGCTCGTCAATTACGCCTTTGCCAGCGAACTCGGCTCGGGCATCTACGAAATCGACGGCCGGACACTGCAAGTTTATCAGCTGGAGCCCGGCTACACCCTTCGCACCTGGGATGAGGGGGCGCCGCTGCCCGGGCTGCGACTGGTGTTTCCGTTGACTTTCGGGTTCTTCAATTTCGCCACGCGGGACCTGGCCGAACTGCACCTGCCATCGAGCATCGGCGCGGTGAGCTTCAAGCCGGGCCTGGTTCTGGACTATCACCTGCACCCGCGCTGGCACCTGCGGCCCTACGCCAAGGGAGGTGTGAGCTTCGCTTCCTCCACGCGGGTCAACTCACTCATCTACAGTGTCGGCATCCGCAGCGACTACTCCTTCCCGGCCTGGGGCACGCAGGGTCTGTGGCGGGCTGAACTGGTGCACGCGGGCGTGCGCTACATGGGCAGCCTGCCCAACGATGCCTTCACTCGCCTGCGCGACAGCGTGGAGCTGCGGCGCGCCTTCGATGTCCAGTGGCGGGAACATCGCCTCGAGCTGTCACCATACCTGGTCACCGATGTGTATTTGAATGCGCCGAATGGCCCGGGATCCGGAATCAGCGCCCGGACACTGCAGCTGGAGGCAGGCCTGATGTGGGGGGTACGCCCCATGTGGCAGGTATTGGGCATGTCCCTGCCCCGGCTGGGGGTGGGCTATCGCCAGGCGGGTATTCTTTCCGGCTGGCGACTGGTCATCGGTGATCCATTCTGAATTGGCAGGTCAACCCCGTCTCCTCAGGCGCGTTAAAATGCTGCCATGACCACATCCATACTGCGTATGACAGCCTTGGCACCGGTCGCGTTGCTGGCGGCCTGCCAGACGCTCAATGTCAAGACAGACGCCAACACCACCCTGATGAACAGCGCCCACTGCGGCAGTTATGCCTGGGCGGGCGCCTTCCACGGCGGCAGCCCGATGCGCGAGACCATCGCCAACCCCCTCAACGAGAGCCGGCTGCGCGCCGCGATCAGCTCGCACCTGGGTGCGGTGCAGGCCGCCCCGGACGGCGCCGAATGCCTGGTGGGCTACGGAATAGGCTCCCGCCAGGTGGTGGACGGTGCCTGGCCGGGCTATGGCCCGGGCTGGGGATGGGGCGGTGGCTGGGGCTGGGGTCCTGGCTGGGGATGGGGAGGATGGGGCGGACCCTGGGATTCCGGGGTTTACGTCTACGACCAGGGTGTGATCTCCGTGGACATCTATGACGCCAGGAGCCGCCAGCCGTTGTGGCACGCCTCGGTGAACCAGAACCTGCAGAACGCCACCGGCGCGGAGGCCGAGCGACGCATCAACTCCGCCGTGGATGCCATATTCATGAAGTATCCGGGAGTTCCGCCGGGAACAGTCCCGGGCGCAGCCCCGCGCACTGCTCCCGCACCCGCGGCGCCGACCGCGGCCTCGCCGTCCGCCTGAGTTGACGGCTGCCTGAGGGAACGGGCCGCCTGAGGCGAGGCGGCCTTTCGTCACGTCCGGACTCCCTCCGAAGGGGCAGTCCCCTGTGTTGTGACCCGCGGCCCGCGCGGCGCAAGATGCGCCATGGCGCGCCTGGGTCTCGGCTTCGTCTTCGTCAACGTGATGCTGGAGCAGCTCGGCGTGCCGGTGCCCGCGGTCCCGACACTGGTACTGGCGGGAGCGATGACAGGCGAGGGCCGGCTGTCCTTTCCCGTGCTGATGGTGGCGGGCATCGGCGCCTGCCTCCTGGGTGACTCCGCCTGGTATTTCGCCGGCCAGCGTTACGGCGGGCGCGTCATGAGCCTGCTGTGCCGGGTCTCCCTGACCCCGGATGCCTGCGTCAGCCAGGCGCAGCACACTTTTTCCCGCTGGGGCAGCAGCGCGCTGGTGTTTGCGAAGTTCATTCCCGGGCTCTCCATGGTCGCGCCCCCGCTGGCGGGAGCCATGCGCATGCGCCTGCCGAGGTTTCTCGCCCTGAGCACGCTGAGTGCGGCGCTGTGGGTCGGCGCGGCACTCACGGCAGGGCTGTTGCTGCGGCCCCAGATCGAAAAGCTGCTGCCCCAGGCCGCCAGCCTCGGCGGCAGCGCGGTGCTGGTCGTGCTGCTGCTGCTCGGCGCATATGTGGCCTGGAAATGGCTGGAGCGGCGTCGCCTGCGGGTGATACTCGCAGTGGAACGCATCGGCGTGGACGAGCTGGCCAGGCAGTTGCAATCAGACGACGCGCCGCTGGTGGTCGACGTCCGTACGGCGCTGGCGCGTTCGCTGGATGCGCGCGTGATCCCGGGAGCGGTGCACGTTCCGGCCCAGGAGATCCAGGCGCATGCGTCCCGGCTGCCGCGCGAGCGCGAGGTGGTGCTGTATTGCTCCTGCCCCAACGAGGTATCGGCCGCCCACGCCGCGCGCTGGCTGCTTGAGCATGGTTACCGCCGCGCGCGCCCCCTGCAGGGCGGCCTGGACGCCTGGGCGGGTGCCGGGCATCCGCTGGAGACCGCCACGGCGGCGGCGCCGGCGGACCTAAGGCACCGCAACCCGGTGTATCGTGCACCCGCAACAGTGAAGCGGAGCCGCAATGAACAGTTTCCATGACATCCTGGTGCGCGCAATCGACGGCACACCCGACCTGTTGGGGCCGCTGCGCGGCAAGGTCACCCTTGCAGTGAACGTCGCCAGCGAGTGTGGATTGACCCCGCAATACGCCGGCCTGCAGCAGCTGCAGCGGGAGCTTCAGCAGCATGACTTCACGGTGGTCGGCTTCCCCTGCAACCAGTTCGCGCAGCAGGAGCCGGGTGACGATGCCGCCATCGCCGCCTTCTGCAGCACGCGCTACGCCGTCAGCTTCCCACTCAGCACCAAGCTCGAGGTCAACGGCCCGCAACGCCACCCGGTGTACGCCTTTCTTACCTCGCCGCAGACCGGCATCGCCGGCGATATCAGCTGGAATTTCGAGAAGTTCCTGATCGGGCGCGATGGCCGGGTCCTGAAACGCTACCCGCCACCCACCCCGCCGCAGGACAACGGCATTCTGCAGGACATCGCCGAAGCCCTGTGAGTCCGGCCACGACGACAGCGGCGGCACGGCCGGCGTTCGTGGTGCTCGGCGCCGGTGCCATGGGTTCCATCGTCGCTGCGCATCTGGCGCGTGCCGGCCATTCAGTGACCGTACTGGCCCGCGGCGAGCGTGCCGCGCATGTCGCACGGCACGGGCTCGCATTGCGCGGCTTGGTCAGCTTCGACACACCCGTGGCGGTGGTGACCGACCCCTCCCTCGTGCGGCAGGCGGGCACGCTGATCGTTGCCATGAAAACCCCGGGAACACAGGAGGCGTTGCAGCAGCTGCGGCACGTGGAATTCGCGATGACGCTGTCGATCCAGAACGGTCCGCTCAAGAACGAGTTGCTGTCGCAGGTCTTCGGGGCGCCGCGCGTGCTGGGCGCGCTTGCGAATACGAGTGGCGAGCTGCTCAGTGACGGCACGGTGCTGTTCACGCGCAACGTCAACATCCTGGTGGGCGAGCTGGACGGCAGCAGCAGCGCGCGTGCCCTGGACTTCGCCACGACACTTGACAGCGCCGGCGTGCGCGCCAGCGCCACGACAGAGATCCTGTCGCTGGAATGGTCGAAGTTTTGCGGCTGGATCGGACTGATGGTGCTGTCGGTCACGACTCGCGTGCCGACCTGGCAATACCTGCTCGATCCGGACGCGGCGCTGCTGCTGGCGGGGCTGGTGCGCGAGACCGGCGCCCTGGCGCAGGCCCAGGGGATCACCCTGAGCGACCAGTCGATTCTGCCGGCGGCGAGCATGTGTGCCGGCACCGAGGCCGAGGCGGCCAGGATCGTCATGCATGAGGGCCACGAGCTGAAGGCGCGCGCTCCCGGCCATCGTCTCTCGAGCCTGCAGGACCTGGACGCCGGGCGGCCGCTGGAGGTGCACGAGACGCTCGGCTACGCCGTCCAGCGCGGCCGCTCCCTGGGGCTGCGCCTGCCTTTGCTGGAGACCTTCCTGCCGCTGGTGGCGGCAGTCGACCGCACGCGTCGTCAGCAGGGCGATGCTATGCTGCGCGCCCCTGCGCCACCCGCCTCTGCCTGATACGTCATGAATATCGCACCCGACCAGGTCGTCAGCATCCACTACACCCTCAAGGATGACAGCGGCAAGATCCTGGACAGCTCCGTGGACGGCGAGCCGCTGACCTATCTGCATGGGCACGGTAACCTGATCCCGGGGCTGGAGCGCGAACTCGCCGGCAAAAGCGCTGGCGACCGGATCAACGTGACGATTGCGCCCACGGACGGCTACGGTGAGTACGACGCCGCCCTGGTGCAGAGCGTCCCGCGCCGCGCCCTGAAGGGCATCCGTGACCTGCGGGTCGGCACGCGCCTGCAGGCCCAGACTGCACAGGGGCCGCGCGCGATGACGGTAAGCCGCATCGTCGGCGACCTGGTGACCCTCGACGGCAATCACCCGCTGGCCGGGAAAAACCTGAACTTTGACGTAGAGATTGCCGAAGTGCGCGCCGCCACGCCGGAGGAGCTGTCACACGGCCACGTGCACGGGCCCGGCGGGCACCACCATCACTGAGGCGCGTCGGGTGGTATGTCGCGCGGCGGATCGCGTGGCGGATCGCGCGCCGCCAGGTGGGCAAACAGCTCGCGCATCTGCTGCACCCGGGCGATATACAGGGTCGGGTCGTGGTCCCCGCAACGCGCGCCCGGCGCGAATCTGAAGCCGCGCTGCGCATAAAGCGCGCCCGCGCCCGCGCCGCACAAGTGCACCGCCGCCGCCAGGCGGGCGCGCTGCGCAGCGGAAACGCGCCGCAGCCGCGTGCGCGAGAGTATCTGTCTGACCTGCACGTCCAGCAGCGCAGCGGTCATCTCCACGGCATCCGCCGGCAACACACGCAAATAGGGCCGGGTGAAGCCGCAGGGCATCGCGTGATGCTCGCGGATACAGTAATGGCGTGCCTCGGCGAAGGTGCCGTCGGTGATCTGGTACATCCCGACCGCACTGGAGGCCGGCCGGTAGATCTCGAACGGCCGCGCCACCCAGGACCAGCGCCAGTAGGTGCGTACCAGGGGATTGCCGGAGGCTTCCACCTGCGCCAGTGCGGCGAGCAATTCGGCGCTGATGGCGGGCGTGGCGTAGCGGCGGAACAGGGCGCCGTATTCCGCCCATGTCTGTTGCGGTGATTTGCCCAGCGCTGAACTCACCGGATAAAACAGCTCCGTGGGCTTGCGGATGACCTGGTAGCCAATATTGACCGCGGCGGCCAGGGCCAGCAGCGCCAGTGACGCCGCGATCCACCTCAAGGTCGCGGGTGTGCGAGGCAGTCGCCGCCACCACTGCCGCGCGCCGTGAGCACGGGATCCGGCGCGCGCCGCAGGCCGCGGCTTTGCACCGGCTGGGCGCCGGCGGCGCGCGCGACCCGCGCCGGGGCGGTGGCCTCGACTGCTCATCGGGCGCGAGTCCCGATACCATGCGCGCCTGGCGCGCGTGCCATGGCGGAGAATCCGATGTCAGACACTGTGGAAATCGAAACCGGGCCCGGGCCGACGGCCGCGGTGATCTGGCTGCATGGACTGGGAGCGGATGGGCATGACTTCGCGCCCATCGTGCCGGAACTCGTGCGGCGCGGCGAGCGCGCGCTGCGTTTCGTCTTCCCGCACGCGCCGGTGCGGCCGGTCACGCTCAATGGCGGCTATGCGATGCGCGCCTGGTACGACATCGCCGCCCTGGAGCGCGCCGCCCGGCAGGACGAGGCCGGCATCCGCGCATCCCAGGGACGCATCGAGACACTGATTCAGCGTGAAAACGAGCGCGGTATCCGCACCGAACGCATCGTATTGGCGGGTTTCTCGCAGGGCGGCGCCATGGCGCTGTTTGCAGGCACCCGGCACGGCACCCGGCTGGCCGGGATCATGGGGCTGTCATGCTACATGCTGCTGGCTGCGAAGCTTGCGGCGGAACGCTCCGCCGCCAATGACGCCACGCCGATATTCCTGGCGCACGGTCGGCAGGATCCGGTGGTGGCCTGCTCACTGGGTGAGGAAACCCGGCGCCTGCTGCAGGACGCCGGGTACCCGGTTGAGTGGCACCCCTACGACATGCCGCACGCCGTCTGTCCGCAGGAGGTTGCCGACATCGCCGCCTGGCTGCGCGCAGTGCTGTAGCCTGCGGCGCCGGGTTGGGCGGGAGGCTTCCTCCCGCCGCGTCCCCGTTCAGCGCTGCGGTCCCCGCTCGCGGCCCTCTGGCGGGCCGCCGCCACCCTCGCGCGGGCCGCCGCCACCCTCACGCGGGCCGCCGCGCTCGCCGCCCCAGTTTCCGTGACTCTGGGGCTGAGGCCCGGCGCTGCGAGCGCCCTGGCCACCAGGGTATTCGCGCGGTGCGGAGTAGTGCTGCGGCGAGGAATAGTGCTGCGGCCCGGAGTAGTTCTGCGGCGCACGCTCCATCTGCTGCGGCTGGCGGGCCGGCGGGTACCGCTCGACACGCGGGGCGGAGTAGTTCTGCCGGTCGGCCCGGGGGTATTGCCCGGGCACGTTTTGCACGCGCGGGCTCTGCACGCCGTGCGGGCGTTGGTCGTACGGCTGCCGCTCATACGAACGCTGACCGTAGGATTGCGGTCGGTCGCCGCCGCGGGCAGCGGGCGGCCGGTCGTTGCGTTCAGCGAAGGCCGCACCCGGCCGCGAGCCCTGTGACTGCAAACCCTGTGACCGCGGGCCCTGTGCCTGCGGCGGACGGTCGGCGCGCCACTCGGGGCGGTTGCCATGCTGTGCCCCAGGCGCACCAGCCGTGGCGCGTACTACGCCGTTGCCCGCGAAAATGCCCGGACGCTGCGTGGCCGCGATGGCCGGGCGCCCATGGTTGACGGCGGCGCGCAACTGCGTGTCCTCGCGCGCCATCAGCTGGTGCTCGCGCTGGACCGGAGAAAAGCCGAGATGCCGTTCCCGCGCTGCGCCCAGCTGCGCCGCGTCGGGCCGTGCCCTGACGCCGCCGGCGCCCCCGTTGTAGCTTACGCGCGTGACGTTGGTATTGTTGTTGACGACCGTCTGGTTGTAGACGTTGGTGATGTTGGTGTTCTGGATGTTGGTGACCGAACGGTTGTAGTAGAACTGGTTCCCGCGCCAGCCGCCGCCCTGGTAGCCGTACCCGCCGTAGCCGTAGCCGTAGTCGATGCCGCCGTAGAAGCCGACGTGCGGCCCCCAGTAACCGGCGTTCCAGAAGTAACCGCCCGCGCCCCATCCCCAGTAGCCGGGCGTCCACAGCAGGCCCACCGCGGGCGCCAGCACCCAGGTACCCGGCACCCAGTAATAACCGTAGTCCTCGTCCGCCCAGGCCCAATAGCCCGGAGTCCAGATGTAGCCAGCCGCGGGGCACGGCGGCTGCACGTAAACCGGCAGCACCGGCGGCGCGATGTTGACCGAGACCCCGACGAACACCCCGGCGTCGGCAGCAACCGGCAACGCCGCCAGCAGCGCGGCGGCCGTGAGACTGATGATGATATTGCGCATGGCACTCTCCTTACGCCTGCGACCTTGGGCGTTTTACGCTGAACTGCCGCTGAATCCTGCGCCGGTACCGCCGCCGGCGCCTTATGGTGCATCAAAACTGCGAATTGGCGCTCAGGTACAGGCAACGCCGGCGCTGCGGGGGCGTTGACGGGGTTCCGGGCCCGGAGGCGCTTGCCGGCCCGGAGGCGCTAGCCGGCCCTCAGGGCTCTCGCCGGCCCGGGTCGTTTTCATGCGTCCGCACGAAGTGTGTATGTCATTACACATTACCTCCGGGCAAGACACCTTTGCCCCGTGCGCCCAAGCCACTCGCCAGACTGGCCGGCAGCGGCAGCGGCAGCGGCGGCACCGGCGACCGCGCTCAGGTCGTGCGGGCTTCAGAACCAGCCATAGTTGAAACTGATACTGACCCGCTCGCCCGCCTGGCGGTTGGCCACCACCTCGTGGCGCAGCCAGCTCTCGAACAGCAGCACACCGCCCGCGCGGGCCGGCAGCGTGATCCACTGGCGGTTGTCGCGCCGCGCGCCCGCACGACGGGGCGGCGCCGCCATCAGCCGTTCCAGCCGCGGATCCTCGAACTTCAATCCCGGCGCCCCGGCGGGTGTTGCAACATAGTAGGTGCCACTGATGCTCGACAGCGGGTGCAGGTGCTGCCCGTGCGCCGTGCCGCGGCCCATGATATTGACCCAACAGTCGGTCATTGCCAGTCGCCGATTACGCAGGTCGAACTGCAGTTCCCGCGCAAAGCGCGCCACGTGCACGTCCAGCCGACGCTCCAGCGCCGCAAATACCGGCGAGACCTGCTGCATGCGATGGGCCGATCCATAGGAGGTGTAACCGCCAGAATAGTTGCGCTGCGACCAGCGGCGGCCGGCCGCATCGTCGTGCCGCAATTGCCGGCACTCGCGCAGCAGCGCCTCCTGCAGTCGCGCGGCGCCGGCGCCGCGCAGCGCAGCGGCGTATACACGGGTTGCAAACAGGCCGTGGACGATCATGTTTCTCCTGCCGGGGCGCATCGCCGTGCGCGCGCTGCCCTGGGCTGGTTTATCATACAAGCGCTGCGGCCGGCACCCAGGTCGCCCCCATCCCCTGCCGAGGAACCCATCATGGCCGTAGAGAGATCCCCGCTTCCGTCCGCAGCACCTGCCGCCGGCAGCCTCGTCGGCCACTGGATCGGCGGACGCGAGGTCGGCGAAGGCAGCGCGCGGCTGCCGGTCTACAACCCGGCCACCGGCGCGGTGTCGGGCGAGGTGGTGATGGCGGGCGCAGCGCAGGTACAGGCGGCGGTGGCCAGCGCGCAGGCGGCCCTGCCCGGCTGGTCCAACACCCCGGCGGTGCGCCGCGCGCGCGTGCTCAACCGCTTTCTCGCCCTGCTCAACGAGCATCGCGATGCCCTGGCGCGCATCATCACCAGCGAGCACGGCAAGGTGTTCTCCGACGCGCAGGGCGAAGTCACCCGCGGTATCGAGGTCGTGGAGTTTGCCTGCGGCATTCCGCAACTGCTCAAGAGTGCCTTCACCGACCAGGTGTCCACCGGGATCGACAACTGGACTCTGCGCCAGCCGCTGGGCGTGGTGGCCGGCGTCACCCCCTTCAACTTTCCCTGCATGGTGCCGTGCTGGATGTTCCCGGTGGCGATTGCCTGCGGCAACACCTTCATCCTCAAGCCCAGCGAGCGCGACCCCTCGGCGGCGCTGTTCATGGCGCGCCTGCTGACGCAGGCCGGGCTGCCGGACGGCGTATTCAACGTGGTGCAGGGCGACAAGACCGCCGTTGACGCGCTGCTGGATCACCCGGAGGTGCGCGCGCTGAGCTTCGTCGGCTCGACACCCATCGCGCACTACATCTACCAGCGCGGCGCCGCGCAGGGCAAGCGCGTCCAGGCGCTCGGCGGCGCCAAGAATCACATGGTGGTGATGCCCGATGCGGATCTTGACCAGGCGGTGGATGCGCTGATCGGCGCCGCCTACGGCTCGGCGGGCGAGCGCTGCATGGCCATCTCCGTCGCCGTTCTGGTCGGTGACACCGCCAACCGGATCATGCCGAAACTGGCCGAACGCGCGCGGCAGTTGCGCATCGGCAACGGCATGCGCGACGAGGTGGAGATGGGGCCGGTCATCACGCGAGTGGCCCTCGAGCGCATCCGCGGCTACATCGACGACGGCGTCGCCAGCGGCGCATCGCTGGTGGTCGACGGCCGCAAGCATCCGGCCAGCGGCGCGCCCTTCACCGTCAGCGGACACGAGAACGGCTTCTGGGTAGGCGCGACGCTGTTCGACAATGTCACGCCGCAGATGCGCATCTACCAGGAGGAGATCTTCGGCCCGGTGCTGTCGTGCGTGCGCGTACCCGACTTCAGCACAGCCGTCGAGCTGATCAACTCGCACCCGATGGCCAACGGCGTCGCCTGTTATACGCGCGACGGCAACATCGCGCGCGAGTTCGGGCGCCGCATCCAGGTCGGCATGGTCGGGATCAACGTCCCGATCCCGGTGCCGATGGCCTGGCACGGCTTCGGCGGCTGGAAGGCCAGCCTGTTCGGCGACACCCACGCCTATGGCGAGGAAGGTGTGCGCTTCTACACGCGGCAGAAGTCCATCATGCAGCGCTGGCCGGAGAGCACCCCCAAGGGCGCCGAGTTCGCGATGCCGACAGCAAAATAGCGGGGCAGCGGGCAAAAGCCACGCCTTTAGCCCGCGGCAACGAAGTGGATGTCTGCCGAAATCGCCGCAGGCGATTGTGGCCAATCAAACAAGGGCGCCGAGTTCGCGATGCCGACAGCGAAGTAAGGAAATGGTATGGACGCCTCCCACTTCAAGGTTGAGGTGAACAGGTGAGGAAGTGGACCCTCCGGGCCGACGGCATCAAAGTGCCAAGGTGGAAGGTGTTCAGTCTTCACAGGCAACCGGAGG
>JAFEDT010000004.1 GCA_018241445.1 Pseudomonadota bacterium | reverse complement strand
GGGACAACATCAAGATGACGATCGAGCTGATCAGCCCGATTGCGATGGAGGAGGGGCTGCGCTTTGCGATCCGCGAGGGTGGCAAGACCGTCGGCGCTGGCGTCGTCTCCAAGATCCTGAAGTAGGGGTGATCCATGGCCAACCAGAGCATCCGCATCCGCCTGAAGGCTTTCGATCACCGCCTGATCGACAGCTCCGCGCGTGAGATCGTCGAGACCGCCAAGCGCACTGGCGCCACCGTCAAGGGGCCGGTGCCCCTGCCGACCAAGATGGAGCGCTTCACCACGCTCGTCTCCCCGCACGGGGACAAGGACGCGCGCGATCAGTTCGAGCTGCGCACCCACAAGCGGCTCATGGATATCGTCAACCCCACCGACAAGACCGTCGATGCGCTGATGAAGCTCGAGCTGCCAGCCGGCGTGGACGTGCAGATCAAGCTCAATTGAACTGACTGGTTGATTGGCGAAAATTGCTTCGAAGCAATTTTCTGGCGGATGGCCGCCGGCCCATCCGGCCAGACGAATCAGCGCCGTATGCTGCGCAACGTCCCCGGTGCCCGCCCGACCCAGCGCTTGTAAGCGCGGCGAAAGGCGCGCACGTCGCTGAAGCCGAGCCGGGCGCCCACTTGCGCCACGGTGACCCCGCGCTCCCCGAGCATCTGCTGCGCGCCGCGGGCGCGCACGCGGTCGATCAGTTCGCGGAACGAGCAGCCCGCTTCCTCCAGGCGCCGCCGCAAGGTACGCACGCTCACCCCCAGCGTGCGCGCCACGTCCTCGATGGAGGGTGAGCGTCCTGCTGCCCGGTTGAGCACCTGTTCGACCGCCGCGACCGCCGCCGACCCTGCGCCGCCGTCGCGGTGTGCACGCGCATCGAGCACCGCGCGCATTTCCGCGGCCGTGACCGGTGAGTGTGCAGCGAGCGGCCTCGACAGCCACTCGCTCGGGAACACCATGCGATTGCGCGCCTCGCCGAACTTTACCGGGCAGGCGAACAGTTCGTGATAGCGGGCCGCATGGGGCGGAGCGGCATAGGCCAGCTCGATCGCCCACGGCAGCGGATTGCCTCCCAGCAGGATGCGCAGCAGTGCCATGACGCTGGAGAAAAATTCCTCGACCAGGAACGGCAGCACTGTCGGGTCGCGCAGCCGCGGTGTCAGCACGATGGCCGAGCGGGGGCCGGTGCGTTCGAAGGCCGCGTCGACCATGCCGCCCGCCTGACGCTGGTAGCGGATGCCGAGCTCCAGGGCATCGCTCAGAGTACGCGCGGCGGCCATGGCGAACCCCGGCAGGCCGAAATCACCGAGGTTGTTTCGCCGTCCGAGCTCGAGCCCGAGATCGGTCCGGCCGGTCAACTGCAGCGCGCGCCGGATCAGCCGCCAGATCTGCCGGTCCGATAGCAGCACGCCGGCACGCAGATCCTCGGGTGTAAAGCCAAGGCCTGCGCAAAGCCGCCGTGCGGTGAGGCCGAACTCGGGCACCAGATCGCACAGCGCCGCAGGTGCCAGCGGCGCGATGTCAGGGGCCAGTTGATTTGCGTCGAGCTTCGGGCGTGGCATGCGCGGCCCGTTTTGGCCGGATTTGTCCCCATTCTACGTCCCCGTCCCCGGGGTGCAACTGCGGGAAAGTGTGGCGGGCACCTGCAATCGGCCTGATCCGCCCCTGACAGCTGCGTGTCGCGCGGTATAACGTAGCGATACCACCCATCGCGCCCGCAGGGTGGTCGCAGAAAATCAGGGGGAACTGATGGGAATCGCCCAGGGGCATGCTTATTCCGCGCTGCTGTTGACAGCAGGTCTGGCCACCGTACTCGTGCCCGGCGCCCGTGCCGCGGAGCCCGCCGCCGCCGCGCAGGGACCCGACACGAAGACCGTGACCAGTGACGGAGGAAACCTCGAAACCGTCGTGGTGACCGCGCAGGGTCGCCGGCAGCAGGCCCAGGAGGTCCCGATCTCCCTGCAGGTCGTCGGCGAGAAGCAGATCGAGGCCCTGGCGGCCACGGATCTGTCGAAGTTGAACGGCTATGTGCCGGGCCTGGTTGTTGACAGCAGCCAGCCCACCCAGCCGGGTTATACGCTGCGCGGCATCAGTGTCGGCGACTTCGGCATCGGCACCGATTCGCCCATCGGCGTCTACCAGGACGGCGTCTACACCGGCAAGACTGGCGGGGCATTGCTGCTGTTCAACGACGTGCAGCGTGTGGAGGTCCTCAAAGGACCGCAGGGTACGCTGTTCGGACGCAACAGCGCCGCCGGCGCCATCTCGGTGGCCACCAACACACCGACGCAGTCGTGGGAGGGTGCGGCCAGGCTGCGACTGGGCAACTACGGCACGCGCTACGTCGATGGCATGCTCAACGTGCCGCTGGGCCCGGACCTGGCGGCGCGCTTCACCGTGGTCGACAACCGCAGCAATGGCTGGCTGCGCGATGTGGCCAGCGGGCGGCGTACCGAGCGCGACGGCGACTTCGGCGCGCGCGGTCAGTTGCGCTGGAACGCCCCCGGCGACACGACGGTCAGGCTTGCCCTGGAGTACGAGCACCTCAACCAGCCGGCGCGCCCGGCCGTCAGCCTGCTGCGGTTGCCGCTGGCGGGTGGTGCGGCACCGTACCCGGCCGACCCCGCCACCTTCGTCAATCCGATCGATGCGCCACTGTACAACGATGCGGTCGGCGACCAGGAGGCGCGCGACTTCTACGGGGCCACGCTGTTCGTCCAGCACGATTTCGGTGCGGTGACTTTCAACTCCACCACCGCCTGGCGGCACTTCTGGTCCATCAACCGCGAGGACTTCGATGGCACTAACCTGCGGGCCGATTACGTCGACTCGCTCAACCGCGAGACCAACACCAGCTGGTCGCAGGAATTCCGTCTTAGCGGCAAGAACCGCGTGGCGGACTGGATTGCCGGCGCCAGTTACTACTACGACAACGCCTACCAGGTCAGTGGCGTGCGCCTCTATACCGATAGTATCGATACAGTCCTGAACAACACCGGTGCCCTGCCCGGCGGCCTGTACGGCCCGCTGAGCGCAGCAATGCAGGGGTTCGGGTTGCCCTACTCTCTGCTGGGCGACCTGTGGGAAGAGGACATGTACAACCAGGGTGTGTCGCACGCCGGCGCGGTCTACGGCGATGTCATCTGGCATCTGGCCGATCGCTGGGATCTGACCACCGGTGGACGCTATACGCACGATGAGCGGCAGATCAGCTGGTATTACCCGCAGCGCCAGGCGCCGCAACTCGATGCCACGCTGTCACAGCCGCTGGTACAGGGCTTCCTGCAGGCGGCCGGCGTGCCGCTGCAGGCGTTCTACCAGAACCTGCAACTCATCACCCCGGTTGTGACGCCGGTGCCGCTGCACGGCAGCAACAACTGGAATGACTTCAGCCCACGCGTGGTGCTCAACTACAAACCCGACACCAACACGCTGCTGTATGTCTCCTGGACCCGCGGCTACCAGGCCGGTGGCTTCAATGCCCTGGCGCCGGTGTCGCACTATGCGCCCGAGAAGGTGCGCAGCTACGAGGCGGGGCTGAAGAGCTACCTGCCCGCGTACCGGCTGACCTTCAACGCCTCGCTCTACTACTACCAGTACCTGGACCTGCAGTCCCTGACTCTGGTGCAGAACGGCGTCGGCCAGTTGCCCCAGTACCTGGTCACCATCTCCAACCAGCAGGCGCATGGCGCGGACCTGGAGGCGCACTGGAACCTGACCGACGGTCTGCGCCTGGATGTCACCGGCGCGTGGATCAACTCCCGCTACGATTCCAACACTCAGGTGGCGGGTGCGGACGTATCCGGGCAGCCCACGGGCGAGCCGTCGTTCTCCTACGCCGTCGGCCTGGACTACCTGTGGCGCGGTGTTGCCGGTGGTGACGTGGACCTTAGCCTGATGAATGCCCACCGCGGCGCGACGCGCTGCAACGCCGGCTCCGCCGCCCAGGGATCATGTGTGTCGCTCCCGGCCTTCACTGTCGGCGGGTCGCAGAACCGCACCGACGCCCGGCTGGGCTGGTCCTCTGGTCACTGGAATGTGGCGGTCTACGCCAATAACCTGTTCGACAAGCGCTATGTCACCGGGATCAGCAATGTCACGACCCCTATCCTGGGTACGCCGTACGCGGGCGTGACGGCGCCGCGGACCTGGGGGGTGCAGTTCGGGCTGCAGTTCTGACAGCCGCGCGTGCCGGCCGCAAAACAAAGGACCCATGGATGTCTGCCGTAACGCCGCTGCCGGGTGACGACGACGCCCTCGCGATTTCCCAGCTGCAGCAGCGCTTTGCCGCGCATCAGGCCGGCTTTCTTCGGCATCCCTTCCCGTCGCTGCGCGAGCGCCGCACGTATCTGCATGCCGTGGCCGACGCCCTCCTGGCATACCGGCGGCGGATCCGTGCCGCCCTGCGCGCCGATTTCGCGGCGCACCCGGAGTCGCTGGCGGATCTCGGCGACGTCTCCGGTCCCCTGGGCCGGGCGCTTGCCGCGGCTCGTCACGTGCGCGGCTGGATGAGGCCGGAAAGGCGTGGCATAGACCGCCTTGCCTTCGGCACCAGCCGGGCGGCGGTCGCCTGGCAGCCCAAGGGGGTCACCGGGATCATCGTGCCGTGGAATTTCCCGATCGACCTGTCGTTCGGTCCGCTGGTCGACATGCTGGCCGCGGGCAACCGTGTGCTCCTCAAGATGAGCGAGTTCACGCCCGCCACCGGCGAGCTCGTGCGCGAGATCGTGGCGCGCACCTTCGCGCCGGATCATGTCGGGGTGCTGCTCGGCGGTGTTGAGCTGGGCAAAGCCTTCGCCGCGCAGCGCTGGGATCACCTGCTCTTCACGGGCAATCCCGAAGTCGGACGGGCTGTCGCCCAGGCGGCCGCCGCCAACCTGGTACCCGTGACGCTCGAACTCGGCGGCAAGAATCCGGTGATCTTCACTGCTGACGCCGTCACTGCCGGCCACGTCGGACGGGTGCTCGGCGTCAAGCTGGTCAAGAGTGGGCAGATGTGCGTGTCGGCTGATCACTGTTTCGTGCCGCGGGCGCAGCTCGAGCGCTTCGTGTCGCTGGCACAGTCGCATTTCGCCCGCGGGCTGCGTGACTACTCCCGCAGCGAGCATTGCACCGGGATCATCAGCCCGCGCCACTTCGAGCGTCAGCTGGCCCTGCTCGAGGAAGCGCGGGCAGCCGGCGCCCGTCTCGTGCAGCTCGACGCCGACGGCGGAATCGATGCGGCAAGCCGCCGCTTGCCCGTGACCCTGGTGGTCGACCCGCCGGCACACCTGCGACTGATGCGCGAGGAGATCTTCGGGCCGATCCTGCCGGTCATCCCCTACGACTCGCTCGATGAGGTGCTGGCGGTGCTCAACCGCGGTGAGCGGCCGCTCGGCGTGTACCTCTATAGCGATGACCGGACACTGATTGGTCGGGTGCAGCGCGAGACTTTCTCGGGCGGTTTTGCCGTCAACGCCGTGGCGGCGCAGGCAGCCGTGCACAGCCTCGGCTTTGGCGGCAGCGGCCGCAGCGGCAGCGGCCGGCATCACGGCTTCGATGGCTTCCGGGAGTTCTCCAACCCGCGCGGCATGTTCGTCATGGGTCGCGGTGGAGCTTTCGATTCGTTTCTGCCTCCATGGGATGCCCGTAAGCGCCGGCAGATCGAGCAGCTGTTCGCGCTGCGCGGGCTGCAACTGCGCTTAGGCAGGCTGCTGCGGCGCTGAGTCTCGAATAGACGGAGGGAATTCATGCACAAGCAGATCTTCGCCGTTGTTTGCCTCCTCGCCGCCGGCTGCGGGCAAGGACCGGGCTCGTCGCAGCCCACGACGGCTACGGACACGGCGTTCGAAAAACAGCTGCAGCAACAATTTCTCGATGCGAAACCCGGTACCGTCATCGAGATTCCGCCTGGCACACACCCATTGCAGCGCGTGCTGACGCTGCGCGCCGACGGGGTGACCGTGCGTGGCGCGGGCTCGGATAAAAGTATCCTGTCGTTCAAGAACCAGATCTCCGGCCCTGAGGGCATGCTGGTGTACGCGAACCACTTCACGATCGAGCATCTCGCGATCGAGGATTCCAAGGGCGACGGCCTCAAGATCAACGACGGCGACGGCGTCACGATCCGCGACGTGCGCGTTGAGTGGACGCGCGGCCCGTCGCTGGACAACGGCGCCTATGCGATCTACCCGGTCAAGTGCCGAAACGTGCTGATCGAGGATTCAACCGCGATCGGTTCACGCGATGCCGGTATCTATGTCGGCCAGTCGCAGGACATCGTCGTGCGCCGCAACCGCGCTGAGAAGAACGTTGCCGGCATCGAGATCGAGAACTCGGTGCGCGCCGACGTCTACGAGAACACTGCAACCAACAACAGCGGCGGCATCCTCGTCTTCAACATGCCGGACCTGACCCAGCACGGGGAACATGCGCGCGTTTTCAGGAACAGGATCATCGCGAACAACCTCGATAATTTTGCGGCCAGGGGCACCGCGGTCGCGAGCGTGCCCGCCGGCTCGGGCGTGATCATCACCTCGAATCCGAAAGTCGAGGTATTCGGCAACGAGATTGCCGACAACCGTACCGCGAACGTAATCATCGCCAGCTACTACAGCACCAACTTCGCCGACAAGACGCCGACTCCGGGCTACGATCCGTACCCGAAGTCGATCTACATCCATGACAACCGCTTCGCTGGCGGTGGCGACGCCCCCGACGGCCTGCAATGGAAGACGCTCAAGGTGTCGATGTTCGGCATCAACGGACATTTCCCCGATGTGATCTGGGATGGTTTCGTCGACAGCAAGGCGCAGATCAACGGCCAATATCCGCCCGAGGCGCGCATCTGCGTGAACAACGGCGGCGCGGCGGTGATCAACATCGACGGGCCGAACAAGTTCAGCCACCCCAGGGTACTGAAGGAGGAAATGCGCTGCCAGCTGCCGCCGCTCGCGGCGGTGACGCTCAAGGACCAGACCTGATGCACCTTGCGGTTCGGTTTGCAGGCAGCTGCTGCGCCCTGCTTGCCTGTGCCGTCCTGGCCGGCGGCTGCGCGCGGGCACCGCGGGAAGTGCATTTCTTTGCGGCCGGGAAGCCGGAAAGACTGAGCGACTGGCAGCTGTTCGCAGTACGCGACGGCAAGCTCGTCCCCAATACCGGCGTGGTGGCGTATGACCTGAACACGCCTTTGTTCAGCGACTATGCGCACAAGTTCCGGACCGTGTGGATGGCGAAGGGCAAGGCCGCCACGTACGACGCCAGCGGCCCGTTCAATTTTCCGGTCGGAACGGTACTGAGCAAGACATTCTTCTACCCGCTTCCCGCGGGTGCGGCCCGCGCAGCTCGGGGCGTGGCGCGCACCTACGACACATCGCGCGACTTCGCCGCCGGGTCGGCCGGCGAGGCACTCGATCTGGCGAGGATCCGTCTCATCGAAACGCGCCTGCTCGTTCGCCGCGAGCTCGGATGGGAGGCCATCCCCTATGTCTGGAATGCCGCGCAGACGGACGCACAATTGGCCCGTACCGGCGATGCGATACCCCTGGAACTCGTCGATGAAACAGCCTCGAAAGCCGCACCTGCTGCTTTCACCTACGTCGTGCCGAACGAGAATCAATGCGCCGGCTGCCATGTGACCAATGTGCGGACCAGGCAAATCGAACCGCTGGGTCCGCGTGCGCGCCACATCAACAAGGAGTACGCCTACGCCGGCGGCGCGGAAAACCAGCTCGCACACTGGACCAGGCTCGGCTATCTCACCGGCGCACCCGGGGCCGCCCAGGCGCCGCGCGATGCCGGGTGGCGCGATGACAACGCGCCGATCGACGCACGGGCGCGTGCGTATCTCGACGTCAATTGCAGTATGTGCCACAGCCCGACGGGCCCGGCCAACACCACGGCGCTGGACCTGCGCAGCGCCAATCAGGATTTGCGACTCCTTGGCCGGTGCAAGCCGCCGGTTGCGGCCGGACGCGCCACCGGCGACCACCTTTTCGACATCGTGCCGGGGAAGCCTGGCGAATCGATCCTGATATATCGTGTCACCTCGAGCGAACCGGGGGTGATGATGCCCGAGATGGGGCGCAGCACCTCGCACCAGGAGGGCGTCGAGCTGTTGCGCGAATGGATTGCGGCGATGTCCGGCAGCTGCGGCACCTGAAGGTTCGCTGCACGACCGCCGCATCGCGCGCTGGGGGGGGCGGGGACCCTGGGTGCTTGCATATATCCTGCGCGGGAGTGTGTAACGATATCCACACTGCGGGCGGATGCACGGGATCTACCCCCGGGCCAGCCGGCGCATCAACGCCGCGGCAAGCTAAGGGCAGCGCCCCAGGAACTCGCCATTGCAACCTTCGTGCCGGGCGCCTATACTGCGCGCCCTTTTCGCCCCGGGCTTGCCGGGGCGGTCGCTTGTTTAAGCGGCATCGGGCGAGGTTGGGAGCCGCCTTGCTGGCGTGAGCTTCCAAGACCACTCGAGACTGGCGTTCAGCGTTCCGCTGGGCGCAAATCTCCTGTTGCGTCAATGACTTAGCCGGATGCCTGAGGTTGCGGGCACCAATCGCAGTGGCCGTAGGGTTTTGGAAGGAAAGAAATGGCTATCGGACTCGTCGGCCGCAAGGTCGGCATGACGCGAGTGTTCACCGATGCCGGCGAAACCGTGCCGGTGACGGTGATCCAGGTTCTGCCGAACCGCGTCACCCAGGTGAAGTCGCAGGACAAGGACGGCTATCGGGCCGTGCAGGTGACTTATGGCACCCGCCGGCCGCAGCTGTATTCCAAGGGCGTGAACGGCCATTACGCCCGCGCCAGTGTGGCTCCTGGCAAGGCGCTGGTGGAATTTCGCCTGGCGGGTGCCGACAAGACCGAATTCAAGGCTGGCGCCGAGATCAAGGCGGACCTGTTCAAGGAAGGCCAGGCCGTTGACGTCACCGGCACCACCATCGGCAAGGGATTCGCCGGCACCATGAAGCGCCACAATTTCGGCGGCCTGCCGGCCACCCACGGCGTATCGGTGTCGCACCGGTCCCCGGGCTCGATCGGCCAGCGCCAGACGCCGGGCCGCGTGTTCAAGGGACGCCGCATGTCCGGCCACATGGGTGTCGTGCGCCGCACCACCGAGAACCTGCGCGTCGTGCAGGTGGACCTGGAACGCAACCTGCTGCTCATCCGTGGCGCAGTGCCGGGTTCCGAGGGCGGACAGGTGCTGGTGCGTGCCTCGCTGAAGGCGGCGCGCCTGGCCAATCGCAGGACCCTGGCTCCGACTAAGGCGGGCTCAGGCGCCTCCAAGGACCCGGCCAAGCAGGGTAAGAAATAATGGAACTCAAGCTGGTTAACGGCTCGGGCGCCGTGCAGGTTTCTGCCGAGGCCTTCGGCCAGAAGTTCAACGAGGCGCTTGTGCACCAGGTGCTGACGGCCTACCGCAACGCCGGCCGCTCCGGCACCAAGGCGCAGAAGTCGCGCGCCGAGGTGCGTGGCGGCGGCCGCAAGCCGCATGCGCAGAAGGGCACCGGCCAGGCGCGCGCGGGTTCTTCGCGCTCGCCGATCTGGGTCGGCGGCGGCAAGACCTTCGCGGCCAAGCCGCGCGACTTCGCGCAGAAGGTCAACCGCAAGATGTATCGCGGCGCCATCCGCGCAATGTTGTCGGAACTGGCGCGCACCGAGCGCCTGCTGGTCACCGATGCCATCGCGCTCGAGGCCCCCAAGACGCGGCTGCTGGCGAAGCAGCTCTCCGACTGGTCGCTGTCCTCGGTGCTGATCGTGGTGGAGGCGCTGGACGAGAAGCTGTTCCTGGCGGCGCGCAATCTGCCGCACGTCGAGGTGCTGGAAGTCACGGCGCTCAATCCGCTGGCGCTTGCCGCCTACGACAAGGTGCTGATGACGGTCGCGGCGGTGAAGCTGATCGAGGAGCGCCTGCAGTGAGTAAAGAGAAGCTCATGAGCGTGCTGATCGCTCCGCATGTGACCGAGAAGACCTCTCTGGCGATGCAGAACCACAATCAGTACACCTTCCGTGTGCGCCGCGACGCCACCAAGACCGACATCCGCAAGGCCGTCGAGCTGATGTTCGACGTCAAGGTCGACGGCGTGCAGGTCGTCAACGAGCCCGGCAAGACGCGGCGCTTTGGCAAGACGGTCGGCCGCACCCAGGACTGGAAGAAGGCCTACGTCAGGCTGGTCACCGGCCAGACGATCGACTACGAAGCCCGCGCCAAGGCCTGATCGGATCCACTATGGCCCTCATCAAGTACAAGCCCAGGACCCCCGGTTCCCGCGCCGTGGTCAAGATCGACCGCTCGCACCTGCACAAGGGCGAGCCGTTCGCCGCGCTGACCGTGTCGCAGAACAAGACCGGCGCGCGCAACCACTTCGGCCGTATCACCACCCGCCACGTCGGCGGCGGTTCACGGCAGAAGTACCGCGTCATCGACTTCAAGCGCGACAAGGACGGCCTGACCGGCGTGGTCGAGCGCCTGGAGTACGACCCGAACCGCACCAGCCACCTGGCCCTGATCAAATATCCGGACGGCGAGTGGCGTTACATCCTCGCGCCCAAGGGCGTGAGTCCCGGTGACCCGGTACGTTCCGGCGCCGATGCGCCGATCAAGGCCGGCAATGCCATGTCGTTGCGCCACATCCCGGTCGGCTCGATCATCCACAACGTGGAGATGAAGCCCGGCCGCGGCGGCCAGATCGCGCGCAGCGCCGGCAGCTCCGTGTCCTTCACCGCGCGCGAGGGCATCTATGCCTACCTGCGGCTGAAGTCCGGCGAGACCCGCAAGGTGCACGTCGATTGCCGCGCCACCATCGGCGAAGTCGGCAACGACGAGCACAACCTGCGCAGTTACGGCAAGGCCGGCGCCAAGCGCTGGCGCGGGGTGCGCCCGACGGTGCGCGGACTGGCGATGAACCCGGTCGACCACCCGCACGGCGGCGGCGAGGGCAAGTCCGGACAGGGCAACCCGCACCCGGTGTCGCCGTGGGGCTGGAACACCAAGGGTCTGAAGACGCGTCACAACAAGCGCACGGACGGCATGATCGTCCAGCGCCGCAAGAACCGCATCCGCTGATCGGGAGCGCCAGAAACACATGCCACGTTCACTGAAGAAGGGCCCGTTCGTCGATCTGCACCTGGCAAAGAAGGTGCAGGTGGCGCAGGCCAAGAATGACCGCAAGCCGATCAAGACCTGGTCGCGCCGCTCCACGGTGCTGCCGGAAATGGTGGGGTTGACCATCGCCGTGCACAACGGCCGGCAGCACATTCCGGTGCTGGTCAGCGAGAACATGGTCGGCCACAAGCTGGGTGAGTTTGCGCCGACCCGTACCTTCAAGTCGCATTCGGGCGACCGCAAGGTGGAGGCCGCGGCCTGAAGGCGCGGATACGCACATGCAGGTAACCTCCACGCTGCGCTACGCGCGCATCTCCCCGCAGAAATGCCGGCTGGTGGCCGACGTGGTGCGCGGCAGGCCGGTGGGCAATGCCATCTCCACGCTGCGCTACATGCCCAAGAAGGGCGCCGAGCTGGTGCGCAAGGTGCTGGAGTCGGCCGTGGCCAGCGCCGAGCACAACCACGGCGCCGACATCGACGACCTCAAGGTGTCGCTGATCCATGTGGACGCAGCCCCGGTACTCAAGCGCTTCGCCGCGCGCGCCAAGGGGCGCGGCGCGCGCATCGTCAAGCGCAACAGTCACATCACCGTCGGCGTCAGCGACGGCAAGAAGGATTAAGGCATGGGTCAGAAGGTCAATCCGCTGGGAATACGCTTGGGGATCACCCGCGACTGGGCGTCACGCTGGTATGCGGGCCGCAAGCAGTTCCCGGCGCACATCCACACTGACTTCCGCGTGCGCGAGTTCCTCAAGAGCAAGCTCAAGGAGGCCTCGGTCAGCCGCGTGCTGATCGAGCGCGCCGCCAAGAAGGTCAACATCACGATCCAGACCGCGCGTCCGGGCATTGTGATCGGCAAGAAGGGCGAAGACATCGAGAAGCTGCGCCAGGAGACCGCGGCGCTGCTGGGCATGCCGGTCGGCGACGTGCGCCTGAACATCGCCGAGATCCGCAAGCCCGAGCTCGACTCGCAGCTGGTGGCTGACAGCATCGCGCAGCAGATCGAGAAGCGAGTGATGTTCCGCCGCGCCATGAAGCGCGCCGTGATGAGCACCATGCGCTCCGGCGCCCTGGGTGTGAAGGTGCGCGTTTCCGGCCGCCTCAACGGATCGGAGATCGCCCGCACCGAGTGGTATCGCGAGGGCCGCATTCCGTTGCATACCTTCCGTGCCGACATCGACTACGGCCTGTCCGAAGCCCATACCACCTACGGCGTGATCGGCGTGAAGGTGTGGATCTTCAAGGGCGAGGTGTTCGACAAGACCGACGTGGCGCAGCAGGCACCTGAGGGTGAGACGGCTGCCGCTGCCGCCCCGGCCGGCGCCGTGCCCGCCCCGGCCGCGGTCCCGGCGGAAGCCGCCGTACAGGCGGCGGCGCAGGCCTGAGGCGTAAATCATGCTCCAGCCCAAGAGAACCAAGTACCGCAAGGCCTTCAAGGGCCGCAATGGCGGCCTGGCCCAGCGCGGCAGCAACGTGTCCTTCGGCGAGTTCGGCCTGAAGGCGACCAGCCGTGCGCGCATGACCGCGCGCGAAATCGAGGCGGCGCGCCGCGCCATGGCGCGCTACGTCAAGCGCGGCGGCCAGATCTGGATCCGCGTGTTTCCCGATGTGCCGATCAGCAAGAAGCCGCTGGAAGTGCGCATGGGCAGCGGCAAGGGCAACGTCGAGTATTACGTGGCACGCGTGCAGCCCGGCAAGGTGCTGTTCGAGATGGAAGGCGTGGACGAGGTGACGGCGCGCGAGGCGTTCCGCCTCGCCGGTTCCAAGCTGTCAGTGTCCACCTCCTTTGTGAAACGGCAGGTGCGCTGATGAAGGTCGGAGAGCTCAAGCAGTACCGCGCAAAGCTGCGCCAGCAGTCCCCGGCAGAGCTGGGCGAGGAGCTGCTCAAGCTGCGCAAGGAGCAGTTCGCGCTGCGCATGCAGCGGGCCACGGGCCAGGCCGCCAGGCCCGACCAGTTTGCCAGCGCGCGTCGCAACATCGCGCGCGTCAAGACCGCGCTGCGTGCCGCGCGCACCGCCGGCACCGGAGAGAAGAAGTGAACGCACCCGAGAACAGCATTCCTGCCGCCAGCGAGCACAAGGGCGCACGCACCCTGACCGGGCGCGTGGTCAGCAACAAGATGCAGAAGACCGTCGCCGTGGAGATCGAGCGGCTGGTCAAGCATCCCACCTACGGCAAGTTCATCCGCCGCACCACCAGGCTGCTGGTGCACGACGAGGCCGGAGCTTCGAAAGAAGGCGACCTGGTGACCATCGTGCCTTGCCGGCCGATGTCGCGGCGCAAGTCGTGGCGGCTGCTCGAGGTGGTCAACAAGGCCGCGGGACGCTGATGTCATGATCCAGTTGCAGACACTGCTCAATGCCGCCGATAACAGCGGCGCACGCACGCTGATGTGCATCAAGGTGCTGGGCGGCTCGCGCCGCCGCTACGCCACCGTGGGCGACGTCATCAAGGTGAGCGTCAGGGACGCCATCCCGCGCGGCAAGGTCAAGAAGGGCGAGGTGTACGACGCGGTGGTGGTGCGCACCGCCCACGGTGTGCGCCGTCCCGACGGCTCCCTGATCCGCTTCGACGGCAACGCGGCGGTGTTGCTGACCAACAAGCTCGAGCCCATCGGTACCCGCATCTTTGGTCCCGTGACGCGCGAGCTGCGCAACCAGCAGTTCATGAAGATCATTTCACTGGCGCCGGAAGTACTGTAGTCATGAACAAGATCCGCAAGGGCGACCAGGTGGTCGTCATCTCCGGGCGCGACAAGGGCCGCCGCGGCGCGGTGCTGCAGGTGCTGGCCGGCGGCCGCCTGCTGGTCGAGGGCATCAACCAGGTGAAGAAGCACCAGAAGCCCAACCCACAGGCCAACCGCCCCGGGGGCATCATCGAGAAAGAGGCGCCGCTGGCGGCCGCCAAGGTGGCCATCTGGAATCCGGGCGCCAAGAAGGGCGACCGCATCGGCATCAAGACGCTCACCGACGGCAAGCGCGTGCGTTTCTTCAAGTCAAACGGGGAGATGCTCGACGCCTGAGGGCGCGTGCATCGCAGGACTCAAGGCAGCTTTATGGTCAGGTTACAACAGTACTATCGCGAACAGGTCGTGCCGCGCCTGCGCTCGGAGCTGAAGATCGACAACGTCATGCAGGTGCCGCGCATCAGCAAGATCACGATCAACATGGGCGTTGGTGAGGCGGTGGCCGACAAGAAGGTCATGGACGCCGCGGTGGCCGACCTTACCAAGATCACCGGCCAGAAGCCGCTGGTCACCAAGTCACGCCAGGCGATCGCGTCGTTCAAGATCCGCCAGGGACTGCCGATCGGCGCCAAGGTGACGCTGCGCGGCGCGCGCATGTATGAGTTCCTGGACCGTCTCATCAGCATTGCGATGCCGCGCATCCGCGACTTCCGTGGCGTGTCGCCGCGCTCCTTCGACGGCCGTGGCAACTACAGCCTGGGCGTGAAGGAACAGATCATTTTCCCCGAGATCCAGTACGACCAGGTCGACCAGGTGCGGGGCATGGACATCACCATCACTACGACGGCCAGGGATGACCGTCACGGCCGAGCTCTGCTCGAGGCATTCAACTTCCCGTTCCGGAAGTAACAGGAACCGTAAAGTCTATGGCGAAGACGAGCATGGTCGAGCGCGAGAGCCGTCGCGCACGTGTCGTGAAGAAGTACGCGGCGAAGCGCGCGAAGCTCAAGGAGCTGATCCGCAGCCCCAAGAGTTCGCCCGAGCAGCGTGCCGCGGCGATGGCCGCACTGCAGGCCCAGCCGCGGGACGCCAGTCCCTCGCGGCAGCGCAAGCGTTGTGCCATTACCGGGCGCTCGCGCGGCGTGTACCGCAAGTTCGGGTTGGCACGGGTGAAGATCCGCGAAGTCGCCAACCGTGGCGAGATCCCGGGTCTGGCCAAGGCGAGCTGGTGAGGAACGCCGCATGAGCATGACCGATCCCATTGCTGACCTCCTGACCCGCATCCGCAACGGCCAGACCGCCGGCAAGAACGAGGTGCAGCTGTCCTCCTCGCGCCTGAAGACCGCGGTGGTCAAGGTGCTGAAGGACGAGGGCTACATCGCCGACTACCGCCTGGAGACGCAGGGGGGCAAGCCGCGCCTGACCATCGGGCTGAAGTATTTCGAAGGCCGCCCGGTCATCGACCGCCTGGAGCGTGTCAGCCGTCCGGGGTTGCGCATCTACCGCGGCAAGGACGAGCTGCCGAAGGTGCTCGGTGGCATGGGCACCGTGATCGTCTCCACGCCCAAGGGCGTGATGACCGACCGGCAGGCGCGTTCCATCGGCCAGGGCGGCGAAGTGCTGTGCATCGTGGCGTGATGATCATGGACCAGTTTTTTTCTTCTTGCGGCGCGCTTCGCGCCGTTATTTGTGGCGGGTCGCGGTCTGCCGCGATCCCGCTGGAAAGTTGCGCGCAGCGCATGAGTATGGGGCGCAGCCCATGAGTAGGATTGCCAAAGCGCCGGTCGAGCTCCCCCAGGGGGTGACCGCGACCATCCAGTCCGACGCCGTGACCGTAAAGGGCGCCAAGGGGTCCCTCAGCCTGTCGCTGGCGCCGGGCGTGACGGTGGTGCAGAAGGAGAAGAAGCTGGAGATCAGCTTCTCCGAGCCGGGCATGGCGCGCACCCGCGCCGGTTCCACCCGCGCCCACCTGGCCAACATGGTGCAGGGCGTGGCCAAGGGCTACGAAAAGAAGCTCGAGCTGGTGGGCGTCGGTTTCCGTGCCCAGGTACAGGGCAAGAACCTGAACCTGACGCTCGGCTTCTCGCATCCGGTCAACGTTGCGATTCCGGAGGGCCTGGGCGTCGAGACCCCGAGCCAGACCGAGATCATCGTCAAGGGCATCGACCTGCAGAAGGTCGGTCAGCTGGCCGCCGAGATCCGCGACATCCGCCCGCCGGAGCCGTACAAGGGCAAGGGCGTGCGCTACGCCGGCGAGAAGATCAGCCTTAAGGAAGGTAAGAAGAAATGAACGGTTTCTTCGCGGCGCATGGCGCTGTTGCATGTACGCGGTTCGCGCCGCGTGAAATTCGCGCCGGAGGCGCTGGCAGATGATCATCACCAAGAAGGAGCGCCGCCTGCGCCGTGCCGCCAAGAGCCGCGCTCGCATCCGCGCACTGCCGGTTGCGCGCCTGTCGGTACATCGCACCACCAATCACATCTACGCGCAGATCACCGACTCGCAGGGCGCCAGGGTGATCGCCGCCGCATCCACCGTGCAGGATGCGGTGATCGAGGGTCTGCAGCACACCGGCAACGTCGAGGCGGCCAAGGCCGTCGGCCGCGCGATCGCGACGCGCGCCAAGGCAGCCGGGGTGACACAGGTGGCATTCGACCGTTCCGGTTTCCGCTACCACGGGCGCGTCAAGGCGCTCGCGGATGCGGCCCGCGAAGCGGGACTTGAGTTCTAGACAGGTAACACACATGGCAAGACCAGAGAAGGGCCAGCCCGCGGACGAGTTCGTCGAGAAGCTCGTTGCCGTCAATCGCACCGCCAAGGTGGTCAAGGGTGGCCGGCAGTTCGGCTTCACCGCGCTCACCGTGGTGGGTGACAACGCCGGCCGGGTTGGCTTCGGCTTCGGCAAGGCGCGCGAGGTGCCAGTGGCCATTTCCAAGGCCATGACCCAGGCGCGCAAGAACCTGATCAACGTGGCGCTGCGCAATGACTCGCTGCACTACGCGGTGACCGGCACGCATGGCGCCACGCGCGTCTACATGCAGCCGGCGTCCGACGGTACCGGCGTCATCGCCGGCGGCGGCATGCGCGCGGTGCTGGAGTGCGCCGGCGTGCGCAACGTGCTGGCGAAGAGCTACGGTTCGCGCAATCCCATCAACGTGGTGCGTGCCACGATGAACGCGCTGGCCAAGATCCGCTCGCCCGAGGAAATTGCGGCGAAGCGTGGCAAGAGCCTCGAAGAGATCACAGGCTGAGCGCCATGGCTGACAAGCAACTCAAAGTGACGCTGGTGAAGAGCCTCAACGGGCAACTGAAGAATATTGCCGCTTCCGCCCGCGGCCTGGGCCTGCGCCGCATCCACCAGACGGTGCAGGTGCAGGACACCCGCGAGAATCGCGGCATGATCGCCACCGCCGTGCACCTGCTGCGCGTCGAGGAAGGACGCTGACATGCGACTGAACACTCTCAAACCCTCACCGGGCAGCCGCCGTGCGCGCCTGCGCGTGGGCCGCGGCGCCTCCGCTGGCCAGGGCAAGACCTGCGGCCGCGGCACCAAGGGCCAGCGTGCCCGCAAGGGCGGTTACCACAAGGTCGGCTTCGAGGGCGGCCAGATGCCACTGCAGCGGCGCATGCCCAAGGTTGGCTTCCGCTCGGCCATCAAGTACTCACGCGCCGAGGTGCGCTTGGACGAGCTGGCGAAGGTCGACGGCGCCGTCGTGGACCTGGCGGCACTGCTGAAGGCCGGCGTGGTCCCCGAGGGTACCGAGCGCGCCAAGGTGGTGCTGTCGGGCAAGCTGGCACGCGCCGTGACACTCAAGGGCGTGGCGGCGACCAAGGGCGCGCGCGCGGCCATCGAGGCGGCCGGCGGCAGCGTCGAGGCCTGAGGCTTAAGCGTGGCGACCACATCCATCAATCCGGCCAGCGCACTCGGCGACGCCGCCCGTTTCGGGGAGATCCGCAACCGGTTCTTCTTCCTGATCGGGGCGCTGGTGGTGTATCGCATCGGGACCTTCATCCCGGTCCCGGGCATCAACCCGGCAGAGGTGGCGCGCTTCTTCGGCGATCGCTCCAACACCATCCTGGGCATCGTCAACATGTTCTCCGGCGGCGCGCTGTCGCGCCTGTCGATCTTCGCCATGGGCGTGATGCCCTACATCTCGGCCTCGATCATCGTGCAGATGATGTCGATGGTGGTGCCGCAGCTCATGGAGCTGCGCAAGGAAGGCGAGTCCGGACGGCGCAAGATCACCCAGTACACCCGCGTAGGCACGGTGGCGCTGGCGGTAGTGCAGTCCTTTGCCGCCGCCGGTGCGCTCGAAAAGGGCGGCCTGACGACGGTGCACGGCTGGCCGTTCCTGGTGACCGCCACCATCACCATGACCACCGGCACCATGTTCCTGATGTGGCTGGGTGAGCAGATCACCGAGCGCGGCATCGGCAATGGCATCTCGATGATCATCCTCTCCGGCATCGTCGCCGGGCTGCCGGGCGCCGTGGGCAGCACCTTCGAGGCCGTCAGCAGCGGCGAAATGCAGGGGCCGTTCGCGCTGCTGCTGCTGATCGTGGTGCTGGCGACCACGGCATTCGTGGTGTACGTCGAGCGCGCGCAGCGGCGCATCCCGGTCGACTATGCGCGGCGCCAGGTGGGGCGGCGCATGTACGCCGGCCAGAGCAGCCACCTGCCGTTCAAGCTCAACATGTCGGGCGTGATTCCGCCGATCTTCGCCTCCAGCCTGTTGCTGTTCCCGGCCACGCTGGCCAGCTTCGCTGGCAGCAGCGCGCAGGGCTGGTTCGGCACCGCGATGCAGGATGTGGCGGCGGCGCTCGGCTACGGCCAGCCGCTGCACCTGGCGATCTACGCGCTGCTGATCATATTCTTCTGTTTCTTCTACACCGCGCTGGTGTTCAACGCGCGCGACACCGCCGACAACCTCAAGAAATCCGGCGCCTTCGTGCGCGGCATCCGTCCGGGGCAGCAGACCGCCGAGTACATCGACCAGGTGCTGACGCGGCTGACCCTGTGGGGCGCGCTGTACGTGACCGCGGTGTGCCTGCTGCCGGAGATCCTGATTTCCTCGCAGGGCGTGCCGTTTCACTTCGGCGGCACCTCGCTGCTGATCGTGGTGGTGGTGGTGATGGACTTCATGGCGCAGTTGAATGCGCACCTGATGTCGCACCACTACCCGGGGCTGTTGAAGAAGGCCAACCTGCTCGGCAGCGGCGGTGGGAGCTGACAAGTGTTTTTATTTTCTTCTCTTGGTTTCATGTCGCGGCTTCGCGCTCCTGCGCGAAGCCGCAGAGAATCGGCGCGCAGCGCCTGGGAAGGGCTGGCATGAAAGTTCGTCCGTCGGTAAAGAAGATCTGCAAGAACTGCAAGATCGTGCGCCGTCGCCGCGTGGTCTACGTCATTTGTACCGACCCGCGGCACAAGCAGCGTCAGGGTTGAGGTAAGGCTTTATGGCACGCATTAGCGGGATCAACATCCCGATGAACAAGCAGGTATGGATCGGTCTCACGCACATCTTCGGCGTGGGCAGGGCCCGCTCGCGCGCGGTGTGCGCGGCCGCCGGCGTTGATCCCGCGACCAAGGTCAAGGACCTGACCGAGGCCGAGGTCAACGCCATCCGTTCCACGATCGCGAAGTTCCCGGTTGAGGGCGACCTGCGCCGCGAAGTGTCGATGAACATCAAACGGCTGATGGACCTGGGGTCGCATCGCGGTATCCGCCACCGTCGCGGATTGCCGGTGCGCGGCCAGCGTACCCGTACCAACGCGCGCACCCGCAAGGGTCCGCGCAAGCAGGCGGTCAAGCTGAACGCACCGCCCGGAAAGGCATAAGGCATAGAGCATGGCTGAGCAGAAACCCCAGGGAGCCGCGCCCGCGCCGGCCGCCGCCGCCGGCAGCGCCGCGGCGCCAAAGAAGGCGAAGAAGTCGCGCAAGAACGTGCTGGATGCGATTGCGCACGTGCACGCCTCCTTCAACAACACGATCATCACCATCACCGACCGGCAGGGCAACACGCTGTCGTGGGCCACGGCCGGCGGCTGCGGCTTCCGCGGCTCGCGCAAGAGCACGCCGTTCGCCGCCCAGGTGGCGGCCGAGAAGGCCGGCGTGGCCGCCCAGGAGCACGGCGTCAAGAACGTCGAGGTGCGTGTCGGTGGACCCGGCCCGGGACGCGAGTCGGCGGTGCGCGCGCTGAACAACTGCGGCCTGAAGATCACCGGCATCTCCGACGTCACGCCGATCCCGCACAACGGCTGCCGCCCGCCCAAGAAGCGCAGGGTCTAGAGGGTTACAATATGGCGCGTTACATCGGACCAAAATGCAAGCTCTCGCGTCGCGAGGGCACCGACCTGTTCCTCAAGAGCGGCGTCAAGCCGCTGGAAAACAAGTGCAAGCTCTCGGTGCCGCCCGGCGGCATCAAGAGCGAGCGGCGGCAGCGGCTGTCCGACTACGGCCTGCAGCTGCGCGAGAAGCAGAAGCTGCGCCGCATGTACGGCGTGCTCGAGCGGCAGTTCGGCAACTACTACGAGGAGGCCGCGCGCCGCGCCGGCGCCACGGGTGAGAACCTGCTGAAGCTGCTGGAGTGCCGCCTGGACAACGTGGTCTACCGCATGGGTTTTGCCGCCACGCGCGCCGAGGCGCGCCAGCTGGTGAGCCACAAGGCGATCACCGTCAATGAGAAGGGTGTGACCATCTCCTCCTACCAGGTGCGCGCCGGCGACATCGTGCAGGTGCGCGAGAAGTCGCGCAAACAGCTGCGCATCCAGAGCGCGCTGAACATCGCGCAGCAGGTCGGGCTGCCGGACTGGGTGGAAGTCAACGACAAGGAATTCCGCGGCGTATTCAAGTCCGCCCCCGGGCGCGACGACATCCTGCCGGACATCAACGAGAACCTGGTCGTGGAGCTGTATTCCAAGTAATTGATTGTGCTTGAAATGGGGGCCCGCAGCCCCCATCTCGGGCGCAGGTGTCATGGAGAAAGCGCCGGCGTACTGGCCGGCAAGCGAGTTAAGCAATGCAGGGTTCTGTGAGCGAGTTCCTGAGGCCGCGCGTGGTGAAGGTGCAGCCGGTAGCGCCGCGCCAGGCGCGCGTGGTGATCGAGCCGTTCGAGCGCGGCTTCGGCCACACGCTGGGCAACGCCTTGCGGCGTGTGCTGCTGTCGTCCATGCCCGGCAGCGCCATCACCGAGGTGGAGATCGACGGCGTACTGCACGAGTACACCAGCATCGAGGGCGTGCAGGAGGACGTGGTCGACGTCCTGCTCAACCTCAAGTCGGTGGCGCTGCGCATGCACTCGCGCGATTCTGCCGAGCTGCGCCTGCACAAGAAGGGCCCGGGGCCGGTCACGGCGGGTGACATCCAGGCCGACCACGACGTCGAAGTCGTCAACAAGGACCTGGTGATCGCCAACCTGACCAAGGCCGGCGAGCTGTCCATGACACTGCGCGTCGAGCGCGGCCGCGGCTATCGGCCGGCTGCCGCGCGCGCTGCCTTCGAGGAGCAGACCCGCCCGATCGGCCGGCTGCAGCTCGATGCCTCCTTCTCGCCGGTGCGGCGCGTGACCTACTCGGTCGACGCCGCGCGCGTGGAGCAGCGTACCGACCTGGACAAGCTGGTCATCGACATCGAGACCAACGGCACCATCGACGCGGAGGAAGCCATCCGCCGCGCCGGCAGCATCCTCAAGGACCAGCTGTCGGTGTTCGTCGACCTGCAGGGCGAGGAAGAGACCTCGGCCAAGGTCTCGGAGATGCAGTTCGATCCTATCCTGCTGCGCCCCGTGGACGAGCTGGAGCTGACCGTGCGCAGCGCCAACTGCCTCAAGGCGGAGAACATCCACTACATCGGCGACCTGGTGCAGCGCACCGAGGTGGAGCTGCTGCGCACGCCGAACCTCGGCAAGAAGTCGCTCACCGAGATCAAGGAAGTGTTGCAGAGCCACGGCCTGATGCTGGGCATGCGCCTGGACGGCTGGCCGCCGGCCGGACTGAAGCACGACGAAGAGCGCGACGTTCTGTAAGGACCTGCCATGCGTCATCATCTTTCCGGCCGTCAGCTCTCGCGCAATGCCCCGCATCGGCACGCCATGCTGCGGAACATGTCCGTCTCGTTGTTGCGTCACGAGACGATCCGCACCACGTTGCCCAAGGCCAAGGAGCTGCGGCGCGTGGTGGAACCGCTGATCACGCTCGCCAAGAAGGACGCCGAGGCGAATCGCCGCCTCGCTTTCTCGCGGCTGCGCGACAGCGAGGTGGTGGAGAAGCTGTTCGCTGACCTGGGGCCGCGCTTTCGCACCCGAGCCGGCGGCTACACGCGCATCCTGCGCATGCTGCCGCGGCCGGGCGATTCTGCGCCGATGGCGATGATGCAGCTCGTCGAGCGGCCGCAGCCGGTCGCGGCCGCCGCCCCCGACGAGGAGGGCAAGAAGAAACCGCGCCGCGCGAGAAAGAAGGCCGCCGCTGGCGATGAGGCTGCCGCCGCACCTGCCGAGGCGCCGAAGAAGCGGGCCCGCAAGAAGGCTGCTGCCTGAGGCGAGGGTCCTGGGCGAGCGCAGCATGGCGCCTGCCGGGTAAATACAAAGCCGCCGCACTGCTGATCCGGTGCGGCGGCTTTTTTGTGGGCGCGCACGCAAGCGGCTGGTTTCATGTCGGCAATTGCGGGCACGCCACCCACTCCGCTAGGCTGTTCCTCGCCCAGAACCGGGCGGGAGGGATAACCATGAGTTTTGCTTCCGAATTCAAAGAATTTGCAATGAAGGGCAACGTCGTCGATATGGCCGTCGGCGTCGTGATCGGCGGCGCCTTCGGCAAGATCGTCTCGTCTCTGGTGGGGGACGTGATCATGCCGGCGTTGTCACCCCTGCTTGGAGGCGTCAACTTCACGAGCCTGGCCGTGCAGGTCGCCACCGATGCCAAGGGCGCACCGGTGATGCTGAAGTACGGCGTGTTCCTGCAGACGATCTTCGACTTCATCATCATTGCCCTGGCGATCTTCATCGTCATCAAGGGCCTGAACAAACTGAAGCGCCCCGCAGCCGATGCACCTCCCCCGGGGCCCACGCCTACGGAGTCATTGTTGCAACAGATCAGAGATCTACTGGCAAAAAGATAGTTATAGTCTCAATATAGAGACAATATGAGCTGAGGCGGCTGGCGCACCCTCAAGGGCGCCGGCCGCTTTTTTCATCCGGTCAGCTCGCGAAACGCATCGCGGGTCAGGTTCTCGCAGCCCCGCACCGTGACGGCGAGGTCGTCCTCGATCCGGATTCCGCCGCAGGGTGCAAACTGCTCAACCCGCGCCCAGTCGATGCGCCGGCCCCTCGCGTCCCCGCGGGCCGCGGCCAGCAGCGACTCGATGAAATAGAGCCCGGGCTCCATGGTCACGACGAAGTTTTCCTCCAGCACCCGGGTGAGGCGCAGGTTCGGATGCCCGTCCGGAGGCGGTATCTGTCCGCCTTCCGGCCCGCGCAGCCAGCCCCCGGCGTCGTGCACCGTGACGCCCAGCAGGTGCCCTACGCCGTGAGGAAAGAACACCGCGGTCACGCCGCTGGCCACCGCTTCGTCCTCGCCGCAGCGGACGATTCCGGCCTGGTGGAGCACCCCCGCGGTCTCCCGGTGCGCGTCCAGGTGCAGTTCCCGCCAGTCCAGTCCCGGCCGCACCCTGGCGCACAAGCGCTGCTGCATGGCGTCCATGGCCCGAACCAGGGCTGCGAAATCGTCCTCGTGCGCGCTGAACGTACGGGTGATGTCGCTCGGGTACCCGGCGAAAGAGCAGCCGGCATCGATCAGCAGGGAGCGGTGGATCTGAGGCGGCAGCGGGTCGAGGTGCTGGTAATGCAACACCGCACCGGCGCCGTTGAGCGCGATGATGGGATTGTAGGGTAGGTCCTGTTCCCGCTGGCCACAGGCTGCCAGGAAGGCCAGCTCGATCTGCAGTTCGCTGTGACCCTGGCTAAAGGCGCGTTCGGCGGCCCGGTGGGCGAGCGCCCCCAGGCGCGAGGCCTGCCTCAGGCACAGCAGTTCGTACGGGCTCTTGGCAGCTCTTGCGTAGTCGAGGCGGCGCAACAGGGCCGGCGGGTTCACGGCTCCCGGACCCAACGCGGTCAGGAACGAAAAGCCCTCGCCCAGGTACGCCGCCCGCGACAGGTCTGAAGGGAGGAGGGCGCGGATCGCGGCCGGATCCGCAGCCACATGTATGTCAAATTCCGGGCTCCAATAGCTGTCCGGAATCCCCGGGCTGCGGTGCCAGTAGTCATCCGGGCTGTGGATCAGCAGGCGCGGCTTCGCGCCGGGCTCGAACCACAGAAAACTGCCGGGGGCGTTCGCAAGTGGCACCCAGGCGCGAAAGTGGGGGTTGGGCACGTAAGGCGCGGTACGGTCGTCCGCGAACAACAGGGGCGCGGTCCCCGCGGATACCAGAAGTCCCGTATACCCGCCTGCCGCCAACGCCACAGAGGTGCGCTCGCACAGGGCGCGCAGGTGCGGGGCAAATGCGGATTGCAAGCTCTTCTGCAGTGAGGGATCCGGGGCAAAGCTCGCTGTCATGTCCTTCAGGATGCCTGTTTTCGCTTGTAGGAGGGCGCTGGCCCGCGGGTCGGCCGTCCGTGCGCAGGCCCAGGGACTGCCCCCGGCACGCCTGTCGCTTCAAGCCGACACGAAAACCTGTCGTAGTACTTTCCAATCCTAGCGTGACTTCTATAGAATTTGCGCTCCGCAACCCCGGTAGGGGCAGGCGGGCGACCTGACGGTCGTGGTTTCAACACAACTCTTGCTTCTCGGGGTACCGATCGATGAACACTAAACTTGCTCTTAGCGCAATCGTAGCCGCGCTGATGCTGACGGCCTGCGCGAAGCAGGAATCTGCCAGCACCGACCAGGCTGCCGCTCCTGCTGCTCCCGCCGCGAACGCGGCTGCCGATGCTGCCAACGCTGCCGGCGCTGCCGCCACGCAGGCTGCCGATGCCGCCAAGGATGCCGCGGGTGCCGCGGGCCAGGCTGCGACGGCCGCCGGCCAGGCCGCTGCCGACACGGCGAAGGCTGCTGGCGATGCTGCTGCCACCGCTGCCGGCGCTGCGGCTCCCGCCGCCACGCCGCCGGCCGAACAGCCGAAGCAGTAACTCGCTTCGTTCTGGCTCAAAGGGGCCCGGGCCGCTCGCACCAGCGAGCTGTCCGGGCCTTTTTGTTTTCTCACGCAGTGGATCGCGACTGCGCCCGTGAACAGCGTACCGACAGTTGCGGTGCGTGATGCCCGTACCGGGCAGGCCGATCGCGCCTGGATCCAGAGCGTCTACGGCGATTACCTGGATGACCTGAACCCCGGCACCGGGGTGTTTCCGCGGCTGGGCGAGATCGGACACCGTGAGCCGGACCAGATCGCGCACTGGTTCGGCGATCCCAACACCTACCCGCTGGTGATCGTGCGCGGCAGCGAACCGGTGGGCTTTGCACGGGTGCTGCGCGTTCCCGCCGCGGCGCGTGGCGCGCGCAGCGAATACCAGATGGCGGAGTTCTTCATCGCGCGCGCGCAGCGGCGCCTGGGAATCGGCCGCATCGCGGTGCAACTGATCCTGAGCCGCTTCGCCGGCCGCTGGGAGATCAGCGAGTACCTGCGTAACACCGTCGCGGTCAGCTTCTGGCGCCGCGTGCTGGCGGCCTACACCCGCGGCGCCTACCAGGAACGCATCGTCAACGGCGAGGTGCGCCAGGTGTTCGATTCGGGGGCTGCCCGCCCGGCGTAGTGCGGCCTGGCAGCCCGCGCAGCGCCGGGCGCAATCCGCGCCCCTTGTGGCCGGGTGTGGCAGCCGCAGCACCCGCGTCCGCGCGCGAGCAGCCGCCGCAGGCCGCGGTAAGCTGCGCCAGCGCCCGCTGGCGCAGGCGCGCGCGCCAGCCGGCGAGCGGCAGCGGCGCGATGCGCTCCAGCGCATCCAGCAGCTTCAGGCGCAGCCGCACCGATGCCAGCCGCCAGGCCGCGAGCAGCACGCAGACGAGCACCAGCAGGGTTACCAGCACCTGTTGCACGAGCAGGTTCATGCAAACCCCGCCCCGCCGCCGCAGGCCAGCGCGATGCGGTAGGTGACGAAAGCCGCGGCGTAGGCGAGGGCGAACAGGTACGCGGCCATGTACAGCGGGTAGCGCCAGGAGTTGGTTTCGCGCTTCACCACCGCCAGCGTCGACAGGCACTGCGGCGCAAACACGTACCAGGCCAGCAGTGCCAGGCCCGTCGCCAGCGTCCACTGGCGGGCAATCAGCGCCGTCAGCGCGCCTGCCATGTCCGCCTGCCCCTGGGACATCGCATACACCGTGCCCAGGGCGCCCACGGCAACCTCGCGTGCCGCCAGACCGGGCACCAGCGCCACCGAGATCTGCCAGTTGAAGCCGAGCGGCGCAAACAGGTGCTGCAGGCCGCGCCCCAGGTAGCCGGCGATGCTGTAGTAGATCGCGGGTTCCTGTGCTCCCGCAGGCGGCGGCGGGAAGCTGGCCAGGCCCCACAGCACCACCATGAGTGTCAGGATCACCGTACCGACGCGCGTCAGGAAGATGCGGCAACGTTCCCACAGGCCCAGCAGCAGGTTCGACAGGTGCGGCATGCGGTACTCGGGCAACTCCAGCAGCAGCGGCCGGTATTCGCCGTGCATCATGGTGCGCTTGAGGACCCAGGCCACCGCCAGCGCGCTTGCGACCCCGGCGAAATACAGGGCAAACAACACCAGGCCGCGCAGATTGAAGAGACCGACCGGCCGCGGCGGTATGAAGGCGCCGATCAGCAGAGCGTATACCGGCAGTCGTGCCGAACAGGTCATCAGCGGTGCGATCATGATGGTCGCCAGGCGATCGCGCGCGGAAGGAATGGTGCGGGTCGCCATGATTCCCGGGATCGCGCAGGCGAAGCTCGACAGCAACGGGATGAAGGCCCGGCCCGACAGGCCGACGCGGCCCATCAGCCGGTCTAGCATGAAAGCCGCGCGCGGCAGGTAACCGGAATCTTCCAGTGCGAGGATGAAGGCGAAGAGGATCAGGATCTGCGGCAGGAACACCAGCACACTGCCGGTGCCGGCCAGCACGCCCTCCAGCAACAGGCTGCGCAGCGGACCTGCGGGCATGACTGCGGCCACCCAGGTGTCGAGTGCCTGGATGCCCTGGTTGATCAGGTTCTGCGGCGCCTTGGCCCAGCTGAACACCGCCTGGAACATCAGGAACAGCACGGTGGTCAGCAGCAGCGGCCCGGCCACCGGGTGCAGCACGATCGCATCCAGCCGCGACAGCGCCGCCACGCGCGCGGGGACGTGGTAGCCGGCCTCGTGCAGGATGCGCCGTACCTCGCGCTGCGTGGCCTCGATCGCCGCAGCAGAGTCATCCGGGGGCGGTGCGCTCGTGCCGGGCGCGCCGTGTGCCTCGGGTAACTGCCAGGCGGCGATGGCCTGTAACAGCGATGCCTCGCCGCCGGCCCGCACGGCGACCGTCGGCACGACTGGCACGCCGAGACTTCGTGCGAGCGCGGCGCGATCCAGCCGATAGCCGCGCTGATCAGCCACGTCACTCATGTTCAGCGCTACCAGCATCGGCACGCCGACTCGCTTCAGCTCCAGCACCAGCCGCAGGCTCAGCCGCAGGTTGGTGGCATCGACAACACACACCAGCAGGTCGGGGCGCGCCTCGGCAGCGTGCCGCCCCAGGACGACGTCCCGCGTGATGGCCTCATCGAGCGACGTGGACCTCAGACTGTAGGCGCCAGGCAGATCGAGCACGCGCCACGCGCTGGCGCCGGCCGTACCGGCCAGCCGGCCTTCCTTGCGTTCGACGGTGACACCCGGATAGTTGGCCACCTTCTGGCGGCTGCCGGTCAGGCGGTTGAACAGCGCGGTCTTGCCGCTATTGGGTACACCGACCAGCGCCAGTGTCATTTGCGGGGCGGCCACGGCCGCCGCCGCGGGCGCGTTCATGGGGTGTGCCCGGCCGCCCTGGAGTGGTGCAGTTCTACAAAGACGTTCTGCGCTTCGCGGCGCCGCAGGGCGAGCGTGGTATGTCCCACGCGCACCACGAAGGGATCACGGCCGGGGCGCGCCTCCGCGACGATCTCCACCTGCTCGCCGTCCACGAAGCCGAATTCCAGCAGACGCCGGTCCAACTCCGATGGCGGTCGGGCGGCGGCAGCCGCCCCCCCGATCCGTACCACCCGCCCGCGGGCGCCAGGGGAGAGCACCGCCAGGCTGACGCAGCCTGGATCGAGAGGCAGACCTGCATGGCTTGCAACCGCGTCCATGATCCAGATGATAAATGAGAACCGTTCGCATTTGCAATCGCATTTGCAAGAGCCGTGGTGCCGCCGATTTCAGCGTGTCAATTCAGGAACTTACACACTCAGCGCGTCAGATCGCATATCCAGTTGACCTCCCACGACTTGCCGCCGTCGGCTGAGAACGCCTGCTCCATGCGGGCCGACTTCGGAGAAATATCGAGCCAGACGTAGCGCACCAGGACTGCGCGACCCTCGTACTCCTCCTGGTCATAGAACTCGCCGCGCCGGCCGGTGAACTGTCCCACGACCGGCGGCATTTCCAGGGTTCCCTTGTCGACGTCGAGCAGGTAGATGCTCCACTGGCGCGAGTCCGGATTGTACAGGCGCAGTGTCTGCGCCTTGATATGCAGGTGCCTGGCAGGGCTGTCGACCTCGAACTCCTCCAGATTTGCGTTGCTGTTGAGAATCTTGTGGTGACGGGAAATACCGTCGTATTCGATCCAGTCATGCGATCCGACCAGACGCCGGGGCAGCCTCCTGACGTGCGCCTTCCAGTCGCCGATCAGGAAGTCAAAATCGTGCGCACCGTCGTGCGGTTGAGCAGCTGCTGCTGCGGCCCGGGGTGACGCAGCAGCGGGTTGCACGGCTGGCGCCGCGGCCAGGTCTGACGGTGCGCCAGGCAGTACGAGGGCCGCCAGCAGTAGTGATGCAGTTGCAGGGGTTACGCGCATGCCTGCTCTCCTTCGGGGCGGGTCCGCACTCATGGCCAGCCGGCAACGCTCCTCATAACACGCGCGCTGCCCGGGCGGGTGGGCTGAATGTACGGCGTGCGCCAGGCGTGCGTCCAGTCGCAGGCTGCCGCGGCTTCCCCTGCGGGGTCACGAACCGGAGAATGCGTGAATGCCTCTGGTAATTCTTCGCGACGCCCAGCTTGCCTTTGGTGACCGGCCGTTGCTGGATGCGGCGCAACTCACGGTTCAGGCCGGCGAGCGGCTCGGGCTGATCGGTCGCAACGGCACCGGCAAGTCGACGCTGCTGGCGGTGCTGGCCGGGCGGACTGCGCTGGACGACGGCGAGGTGCAGCGGCGTGAGGGGCTGAGGCTGGTGCTGGTGGAGCAGGAGCCGGAACTTGCGCCGGCAGACACTGTGCTCGACAGCCTGCTGTTGCGCGCCGGGCCGCACGCAGCGCGCAGCGCCCCGTCTGTCACGATTTCCACAGGACCGGGCAGCGCCGCCGATGAGCGCGAGGTCTGGCGGCTGCAGTCGCGCCTGACGGAATACCTGCATCGCTTCGGCATCGAGGCGACGGCGGTTCCGGCCACCTTCTCGGGGGGAGAGCGCAAGCGCGCTGCGCTCGCGCTGGCGCTGGCCCTGCAGCCGGGCCTGCTGCTGCTCGATGAGCCGACCAATCACCTGGACATCCCGGGTATCGAACGGCTGGAGGAACTGCTGCATGGCGTGCCCGCCGCCGTCGTCATCACCCACGACCGCGCCTTCCTTGACCGGATCACCAACCGCATCATCGAGCTGGACCGCGGCGCGCTGCGATCGTACCCGGGCAATTTCGCCGCCTATGAAGCACGCAAGGAAGAGGAATTGGCTGCGGAGGGCGCGGCGCAACGGCGTTTCGAGAAATTCTGGCGTCAGGAGGAAGCCTGGATCCGCAAGGGCGTGGAGGCGCGGCGTACCCGTAACGAGGGCCGCGTGCGCAGGCTGGAGCGCTTGCGCGAGCTGCGGGTGGCGCGGCGCGAACGGCTCGGCAACATCCGCATGACACTCGATGCCGCAGAGCGCTCGGGCAACCTGGTGGCCGAGCTGGAGGGGGTGAGCAAGCGCTTCGGGTCACGCCCGGTGGTGGAGAATCTCTCGTTGCGCATCATGCGTGGCGACCGCATCGGCCTGATCGGCCCCAACGGCGCCGGCAAGTCCACCCTGCTGCGGCTCATCCTGGGAGAGCTGGCGCCGGATGCCGGCACGGTGCGCCTGGGCACGCGCCTCTCAATCGCCTACTTCGATCAGTTGCGCGCGCAACTCGACCCCGATGCAACACTCGCCAGTGCCATCAGTCCGGGCTCTGACTGGGTGGAAGCGGATGGCGGGCGGCAGCATGTAGTGAGTTACCTGGGGGACTTCCTGTTCGCAGCATCGCGTGCCCAGGCGCCGGTGCGGATGCTCTCCGGCGGCGAGCGCAACCGGCTGCTGCTGGCGCGGCTGTTCGCCCGCCCCGTCAACCTGATCGTGCTGGACGAGCCTACCAATGACCTGGACATCGAGTCCCTGGAGCTGCTGGAGCAGCGCCTGCAGGACTACGCGGGAACGCTGCTGCTGGTGAGCCACGACCGGCGCTTCCTCGACAATGTCGTAACGCAGACGCTGGCTACCGAAGGCGACGGACACTGGCACGAGTATGTCGGCGGTTACAGCGACTACCTGCTGCAGCGGCCGCGCGAGGCGCCCCGGTCGGTCGCAGCCACGGCCAGCGGGCGGCCGGCGGGGCGCCCTGCCCGCAGCCGCCCCGACGCGCCGGCTGATGAGGCACGGGCCAGTGCGGCGCCTGCCGGAGCGCCAGCCCCCAGGCCGGGCGCGCGGCTGGGCCACCGGGAACAGCGGGAGCTCGCGGCACTGCCTCAGGAGATCGAGGCGCTGGAGCGCGAGCAGGCGCAGTTCATCGCGCGCATGAGCGCGCCGGATTATCACCGCGCGGGCGGCGGGCAATTGCGCGCCGATCGCAAGCGGCTCGAGGAGCTCGAAGCCCTTCTGCTGCAGAAATACGCGCGCTGGGAGTCACTGGAAGTGCAGCGTGCGCGCCCGGGGTGAAAGCGATTTTAAACCGCCGCGCCAGTTCATCCATCAAACCTGATACTGACGCCACTGGAAGGGAAGGGAAGCTATGCGGCCTCTGCTCGGAGCCACGGTGATTGCCGCCCTCATGGTAACGGGAGCGGCGGGCGGTGAGACGCGCGCGGGCGCGAACGTAGACGCCATCCTCGCAGCCCATCGCGCGGCCGTGAACGATCCCCCGGCGGGCAGTGCACTGACGGCCGTATACCGCCAGGTGTCATCAGGACTCACCGGCACGCTGACTGAGCAGATCGACCTGACCACCGGCGCCTACGTTCAGCGCAGCGAAGCGGACGGTGTGAAGGAAGCGGAGGGTTTCGACGGCAGCACGCCGTGGCAGGAGGACGTCTCGGGGACCTACACGCCCCAGCAGGGCGGTGACCGGATCCCGAGTGCGGTGAGCGCGGCGTATCGGCACGCCAACCTGTGGTGGCGGGCGGACCGGGGCGGCGCGGCGATCGACTACGTGGGCCGCGAGCGCGACGGCAGCCGCACTCTCGAACACCTGTCGGTGACTCCGCGGGGCGGCAGGCGTTTCGAGGCCTGGTTCGACAGCCAGACCCACCTGCTGGCGAGGGTTTCCTACGACCAGCAATTCCTCCACCTCACGGAAACATATGCCGACTACCGGCGCGAGGGCCCTCAGGTCCTCGCTCATGAAGTCGTGGTCGATCCGGGGCTGGGCGCCGGCGCCGTGAGCCGCGCGACGCTCATGCATTGCGACTACGCCGCCGCCCCGCCCGCCGGCGCCTACGCCATGCCCAACCCGCCGCTCACCGGTGCGGTCATCGCCGGCAACCTGGCGAGCACGACGGTGCCGTTTCGCCTGCTCAACAACCATGTGTACGTCGAGGCGACGGTGGAGGGCAAGGGGCCCTATACGTTCATCGTCGACACGGGCGGACACACCCTGCTGTCGCCGCGGCTGGTGCGTGACGTCGGCCTCAAGCCGATCGGTACGGCGGTGACCAGCGGCGCGGGCGAGGGGCACGGCACGAGCGGGTTCGTGCACTACGACGAGATCGCGATAGGCGGCGTGCGGCTGCACGACCAGATGGGCTTCGCGACCGATATCTACGACAAGTCCATCGAGGGCATCGCGGTCGACGGCATGGTGGGCTTCGAGCTGCTGCGCCGCCTGGTCACGACCATCGACTATGGTCGACGCACCATCACGTTCACCACCCCGGCGCGCTTCCGGCCCGGTCCCGATCAGGGAGTTGCAATCCCTTTCGTGTTTTACGACCACGTGCCGAGCGTGCCAGGCCGCATTGGGGATCTCCCGGCCCGACTCGACATCGACACCGGGTCGCGCACCGAACTGGATGTGACCAGTCCCTTCGTGGCGCGCCACGGCTTGCGCGAGCGATTCACCCGGGGCACTAATGCCATCACCGGCTGGGGAGTGGGCGGACCGGCGCGCTCGTACGTGGTGCGCATGCCCGCGGTGGCCATTGGCCCGCAGACCGTGGCAGACGCGGTGGTGGGCCTGTCCGACGCCCGCGGCGGCACTTTCAGTGACCCCAACTTCGACGGCAATGTCGGCAGCGCCCTGCTGAAGCGTTTCGTGGTGACGTTCGACTACACCCGCCAGGTCCTCTATCTGAAGCCGATCGAGCCCGTACCCGCCGACGTCGGTACCTTCGATCGCTCGGGGCTGTGGGTCATCGCCAGGGGCGGTGGCTACCAGGTGATGGACGTCGCCCCCGGCAGCGCGGCGGCGCAGGCCGGCCTGAAAGTCGGTGACCTGATCGTCGCCGTGGATGGGCGCCCGGTGGTGGAGGCCCGCCTGTCGCAGCTTCGCGAGACATTGCGGTCTTCGGCCCCGGGCACCAGGGTTGGCCTGACGGTCAGGCGGGAAAAGCAGTCTCGCGGCGTCACGTTGCTGCTGCGTGACCAGATCTGAGGCGGCAGACCGTGGCCACAGGTCGGCGCGCGGCACGCCCTGGCTTGCCCTGAGCACGGCTCGCCGTATCGCGGCCTGACCAGGCACCGGCAGCCCGTTAAGATCGGCCGTCTTTGCTGCAGCAATCAGGGACAGACCCATGCACCGCCGGATCGTGCTCCTCATGCTCTGCCTGTCCTGTCCCCTGGCCGCGGCAGCGCAGCCGCCCGCCGCGCAGGACTGGGTCGAGACCAGCAACCGTTATACCAGCAGGCTGCTGCAGGTCCATTTCGCGCACGATCCCGAAGACGGCTCGCAACAGGGGCTTGCCGAATACGACCCGCGCATCACGGTGCCGACGCTCGCGGACGAGCTGGCCGAGCGCCACGAGCTGGAGAGCACCCTCGCGGCTGTGCTGCGCGAGGGCGCGAAGGAAAGCGACCAGCGGGTGCAGGAGGATCTTGAGATCCTGCGTAAAGCCTTCGACCAGCAGTTCCGCCGGCAGGACTACGCGCTGGCGCACGAGGTGCCGTACGTAGATGCGAGCCGGCAGGTGTTCCAGGGCGTGCGCGCACTGCTCGATGACCAGGTGTCAGCCGAGCGGCGGCCGGCGGCCGTGCAGCGCCTGCGAAAGTACGCGGGGATGGACGGCGGGCGGCCCTTCACGGAGATCCTGAAGGAGCGCGCGCTGGCGCAGATGGACAAGCCCGGCGTCCTGTACCCGGCGCGTGAAGAAGTGCAGACGGACCTGGGGCGCAATCCCAACTATGTTGACGGCCTGGCGCAGCTGTTTGCCAGGTACCAGGTCCAGGGCTGGGAGGACCCCTGCGAGCGGATCAGGACGCAGCTCACCGCCTACGACACGTGGGTGCGCCAGGCCGTGCTGCCGCGGGCGCGCACCGACTTCCGCCTGCCGCCGCAGAAATATGCCCTGGCGTTCGAGAAGTATGGCATCGATGTGCCGCCGGCAAAGATTGCCGCCATGGCGCACGAGGCCTTCGGGCAGTACCAGGCGCAGATGGCGCCGCTGGCGGCGAGCATCGCGCGCCAGCGCGGCATGGCTTCCAGCGACTACCGGGACGTGATCCGCGAACTGAAGAAGCAGCAGATCACCGGCGATGCCATCCTGCCGTTCTTCCGCGCACGCCTGGGGCAGATCGAGGCACTGATCCGCGAGCAGCAGCTGGTTACGCTGCCCGCGCGGCCGGCGATCATCCGCCTGGCAACGGCTGCCGAGACCGCCGCCCAGCCCGCACCGCATATGCAGCCGCCGCCGTTCCTGCACAACACCGGCCAGCGCGGTGAGTTCGTGCTGCCCCTGAACATACCCTCGGCCACCGGCGGCGCGGCGGACAAATACGACGATTTCACCTTCGATGCCGTCGCCTGGACACTGACGGCCCACGAGGCGCGCCCCGGGCACGAGCTGCAGTTCGACTCGATGCTGGAGCAGGGTGTCAGCCTGGCGCGCGCGCTGTACGCCTTCAACTCGACCAACGCGGAAGGCTGGGGCCTGTACTCCGAGTACATCATGCAGCCCTATGAGCCGGCGGAAGGGCAGCTGCTGACACTGCAGCTGCGCCTGCTGCGCGCCGCGCGGGCCATCATCGACCCGGAGCTGCAAAGCGGCCAGATGAACGTACAGCAGGCGTACGCGATGCTGGAGAACGACGTCGTCCTCAGCCACGCTTTCGCCACGGAAGAGGTCGAGCGCTTCACCTTCCGTGCGCCCGGGCAGGCCAACAGCTACTTCTACGGCTACACCCGCCTGCTGGAGCTGCGCAAGGAGGTGGAGGAGAAGCTCGGCGCCCGCTTCAGCGCGCAGAAGTTCCACGACTTCATCCTGGCGCAGGGCCTGCTGCCGCCGGACCTGATGCGCAAGGCGGTGCTCGAGGACTTCGTCCCGGCACAGCAGAAGTAGAGAGGAGGCGACAATGCTGGTGCTGTTCGGTCATCCCTTTTCCTCGTATACGCAGAAGGTCCTGATTGCGCTGTACGAGAACGATCTGGCGTTCGAGTTCCGCAATCTCGGACCCGATATGCCTCAGAACTCGGCCGAGTGGCTGCGGCGCTGGCCGTTGCGCAAGTTCCCGCTGCTGGTGGACGGGGAACGCAATGTTACCGAGACCAGCATCATCATCGAGTACCTGCAGCTCACGCACCCGGGTCCCGTGCGGCTGCTGCCACCGGATCCCCTGGAGGCACTGGGTGTGCGTTTCATGGATCGTTTCTTCGACCTGCACGTGATGAGCCCCGTGCAGGGCGCGGTGGGCGGTGCGCTCAGTGGCGACCCGCACAAGCGCCAGGAAGCGGTGGCGCTGGCGGCGGAGAAACTGCAGCTCGCCTACGCGTGGCTGGAAACCACACTGGTCGGCCGAATCTGGGCGGCGGGAGAGGACTTCACACTGGCGGACTGCGCCGCCGCGCCGTCATTGTTCTATGCCGACTGGGTCCACCGGATCGCCGAGGGTTTCCCGGTGCTGCGCGCCTACCGTGCGCGCCTGCTGGCGCGACTCTCCTTTGCCCGCGCGGTTGACGAAGCGCGCCCCTACCGCCACCTGTTCCCGCTCGGTGCGCCAGACCGGGATTGAAGATCCCCCACCCCCGGCACTGGAGATCGATCCCAGCCGGCACTGTGTATGATCGCGCACGTGAGGGAAAACCAGCGTGACACCGGCCTGGTCCGTGCAGTGGGGCCGTGGGCATTCGCAGCAAGCATTGTGAGCATGATCGTCGGCGCCGGCATCTTTGCGGTGCCGGCAGCCCTGGCAGCGTGCGTCGGTCCGTACGCGCCGCTTGCGTTCCTGGCATGCGGGTTTGCGGTCGGCGCGGTGGCAATCTGCTTTGCGGAGGGAGGCAGCCGGGTCCCCACCAGCGGCGGAGTCTACGGCGTCATCGAAGCCGCCTTCGGGCCTCTCGCAGGTTTCGTATCCGGGACCCTGCTGTGGGTCTGCTGCGTGCTCGCCTGTGGCGCCGTGGCCGCCGCCCTGGCCGACGTAGTGGCGAGCCTGTTCCCGCAGTCCCTCGCGACAGCAGTACGCGCCACTGTCATCATCGGCGTCATTGGCGGTATTGCGCTGGTCAACATCGGCGGGGTGGCACGCGGCGCCCGACTCGTCAGCGCCACCACGACCCTCAAACTGGCGCCGTTGCTGATATTCATCCTTGCGGGCGCCGCCGCAGTCCATGGCTCGAACTTCGCGCTGCCGGTGCAGCCGGGCGCCCAGGGCTTTGGTCGTGCGCTGATTCTCGCCGTGTTTGCACTGGTTGGCATGGAGTCCTCCCTGTGTGCAAGCGGCGAGGTGGTGCAGCCCAATCGCATCATTCCCCGCGCGCTGGCCATCGCAATCGTGTCAACCACGATCCTGTATGTGGCCATTCAGCTCATCGCCCAGGGCATCCTGGGTCCTTCGCTGGCGACTTCCCCGGCGCCACTGGCCGATGCGATGGCGCACGTGCATCCGGCGCTGCGCGCCGTGATGCTGGCGGGCACGGCGGTCTCAATGTTCGGTTGGCTGGGCAGCGACATTCTCGGCAGTCCGCGACAGCTGTTTGCGTTCGCGCGCGATGGCCTGCTGCCGCGCGTCCTCGGACGGCTGCACCCCCGCAGCCATGCCCCCTACATGGCGATTGCGTGCTACGCCGCAATTGCCATCGTGCTGGCGCTCACGGGAACCTTCGCCGAGCTGGTCGTGCTCTCGACTCTGGCCATTGCCGCACTGTATAGCGCCGGCTGCGCAGCAGCGTGGGCGCTCGCCCGCCGGGGTGTGGCGCTGTCCGGCGCGCCCCTGAACTTCCGCTTCCCTGGGGCCGCAGCCGTCATCGGCACCGGCAGCATGCTGGCGCTGATCGCCTTGGGTTCGCGGGAGGAGATCGCCGGCCTGGCGACGCTCATCGCTGTGAGCGTGCTCCTGTACCTCGTCCAGGCCCGGATCGCTGTGGCCAGACCGCGCTGAAGCGGCGTCTCAGACCGCCTTGCGCACCCCCCGCGGCACCGCCTGCAGCAGCGGCCGCAGAAACCGCCCGGTCCACGACGCCTCGCTGGCCGCGACCGCCTCCGGCGTGCCGGTGGCGACGATCGTGCCGCCGCCTTCGCCGCCCTCGGGCCCCAGGTCGATCAGCCAGTCGGCGGTCTTGATGACGTCCAGGTTGTGTTCGATGACCACCACCGTGTTGCCCTCGTCGCGCAGGCGATGCAGCACGGCGAGCAGCTGCTCGACGTCGTGGAAGTGCAATCCGGTGGTCGGCTCGTCCAGGATGTAGAGCGTACGGCCGGTGGCGCGCTTGGCCAGCTCGCGCGAGAGCTTCACGCGCTGCGCCTCGCCGCCCGACAGGGTGGTGGCGTTCTGTCCCAGCCGCAGGTAGGACAATCCCACATCGGCGAGGGTCTGCAGCTTGCCGAATACGGCCGGCACGTTCTGAAAGAAGCGTGCCGCATCCTCGACCGTCATCTCCAGCACTTCGTGGATGTTGCAGCCGCGGTAGCGGATCTCCAGGGTCTCGCGGTTGTAGCGCCGGCCGGCGCACACGTCGCACGGCACGTATACGTCGGGCAGGAAGTGCATCTCCACCCGCAGGACGCCGTCGCCCTGGCAGGCCTCGCATCGGCCGCCCTTGACGTTGAAGCTGAAGCGGCCGGCGTCATAGCCGCGTGCGCGCGCCTCGGGCACCTGCGCGAACAGCTCCCGTAGCGGGGTGAACAGGCCCGTGTACGTGGCGGGATTGGAACGCGGTGTGCGGCCGATCGGACTCTGGTCGATGTCGATGACGCGGTCGATCTGCTCCAGCCCCTCGATGGCGTCGCAGGGCGCGACCTCCACGCGCGCGCCCAGGCGCGCCGCCGTGTGTGCGAACAGCGTGTCGATTATCAGGGTCGACTTGCCGGACCCGGAGACGCCGGTCACGCAGGTGAACAATCCCAGCGGGATCGCGGCGTCGATGTGGCGCAGGTTGTTGCCATGGGCGCCGCGGATGCTGATCTGGCGCAACGGGTTGTGCGCCACCCGCTGTGCCGGGACGGCGATGCTGCGCCGGCCCGACAGGTATTGCCCGGTGATGGAAGCCGGGTCGGCCGCGATGGCGGCTGGCGTGCCCTCGGACACTACCGCCCCGCCGTGCACCCCGGCGCCCGGACCCAGGTCAACCACGTGGTCGGCTTCGCGGATGGCTTCCTCGTCGTGCTCCACGACGATCACCGTATTGCCGAGGTCGCGCAGATGCTTCAGGGTCGCCAGCAGTTTCCGGTTGTCGCGCTGGTGCAGTCCGATGGACGGCTCGTCCAGGATATACATCACGCCGGTGAGTCCCGACCCAACCTGGCTCGCCAGCCGGATCCGCTGCGACTCGCCGCCCGAGAGCGTTTCGGCACTGCGGTCGAGCGTCAGGTACTCAAGGCCCACATCGCGCAGGAAGCGCAGCCGCTCCACCATGCCCTTGACGATGCGGGCGGCCACCTCGCCGCGCCAGCCGGGAAGCTCGAGCTGCGACAGAAACTGCAATGCGCGGCCCACGGACAGGTGCGTCACTTCGGGAAGTGAGTGCTCGCCGACGAAAACAAAGCGCGCCGCGCGGTTCAGGCGCGCCCCCTGGCATTCGGGGCAGGGGCGCACCCCCAGGAAGCGCGACAGTTCCTCGCGCACCAGCTGCGATTCGGTCTCGCGGTAGCGGCGCGTGAGATTGGGCAGGATGCCCTCGAAAGCGTGCTTGCGGCGCGACTTGCGCTTGCCATCCTGGTAGGTGAATTCGATCTGCTCCTTGCCGCTGCCCTGCAGTAGCAGCTCGCGGATCCGCTGCGGCAGGTCCTGCCAGGGCACCTCGATGTCGAAGCCGTAGTGCCGGGCCAGCGACTGGATCAACTGGAAGTAGTGGCTGTTGCGCCGGTCCCAGCCGCGCACCGCACCGCCGGCGAGCGACAGCTCGGGGTGGCGCACCACGCGCTGCGGGTCGAAGAACTCCTGCACCCCCAGGCCGTCGCAGGTGGGGCAGGCGCCGGCCGGGTTGTTGAAGGAAAACAGCTTCGGTTCCAGCGGCGGCACGCTGTAGCCGCACACCGGGCAGGCGTGGCGGCTGGAGAAGGTCAGCGGCTCGCGCTGCGGCTCGTCCAGGAATATCAGGCGTGCCGTGCCGCCGGATAGGCGCAGCGCCGTCTCGAAGGATTCGGCGAGGCGCTGCGCTGCATCGGCGCGCGTGCGGGTGCGGTCCACCACGGCATCTATACTGTGTTTCTTCTTAGGGTCGAGCCGGGGCAGGGCCTCCATCTCGTACATGCGCGCGTCGATGCGCACGCGGACGAAGCCCTGCGCCGACAGGTCGCCCAGCACTTCCTGGTGCTCGCCCTTGCGGTCGCTGACGACGGGCGCCAGCAGCGCAATCGCGGTGCCCTCCGGCAGGCGCAGCACCTGGTCCACCATCTGACTCACTGTCTGCGCGGTCAGGGCGATGCCATGGTCCGGGCAGCGCGGGGTTCCGGCGCGCGCGTACAGCAGGCGCAGGTAGTCGTAGATCTCCGTCACGGTGCCGACGGTGGAGCGTGGATTGTGGGAGCTGGCCTTCTGCTCGATGGCGATCGCCGGGGAGAGTCCGTCGATGCTGTCGACATCCGGCTTGTCCATGGTTGCCAGGAACTGCCTGGCGTAGGCCGACAGCGACTCGACGTAACGGCGCTGGCCTTCCGCGTACAGGGTGTCGAAGGCCAGGGAGGACTTGCCCGAGCCGGACAGGCCCGTGACCACGATCAGCCGCTCGCGCGGCAGGTCGAGGCTGATGTTCCTGAGGTTGTGCGTGCGCGCACCGCGAACTCGGATGGGCTGCATGGAACCGCTTATCGTACTCGCTGCGTCAAGTCCGGCCCAATACGCCGGGCGAGCAGCCGGGATCAGGCCCTGGCTGGCGGGGTCAGGCCCTGGCTGGCGGGGTCAGGCCCTGGCTGGCGGGGTCAGGACCACATGAGCACGCGGTCGCGCGGCTGCGTGAGGGCGATGAAGGCACCCATCGTGATGCGCGGCAAATCGCCCGCGACGCGCGCCACCCGGTGCAGGCAGCGTCCCGCGGCGAGGATGAAAAGATCACCCGTGTCGAAGGTGAACGCCTTGCGATCGTAACGCTCTTCGATTGCTTCGAGGTCGTACTGAAAGCCGTTCGGGCGCTTCGGCGCATCGGGAGTCGACGCCGTCACGCCATAGACGATGAGCTCGCCGCCGGATTGCGGCGGCAGCAGGGTGACGACCATGCTCGCAATGAGACTCTGGTCGAGCTGGGGTGCGAGCTCGCAGTATTGGGGCAGCGCGAAGTGCCGGTCGTGGTGCACGCCGATCTGTCGGCCCGGCATCATCCGCCTCACCGTGAAGGGCGCATAGCTGCGGCCGTCCGCCGCAAGGGCGATTGACACCGGGCGGCGGCCGGAATGCCGGGCGGCGGCTGCCAGCAGCGAGTCGCGTGCGTTCAACCCACGGTCGAAGACGCCCGCGGTCGCGGTCGCGTGCCGCCCGGCGCTTGCGAGGTAGTCATCGAGCGACACGCCGCGCGGCGCTGCGTAGGTGGGCGTGGCAGGCCGGTCGGTGCCCATGATTTCGACGTCCTCATCGGGCATCGCGGCGTTGGGGCGTTGCCAGTCCTTAAGCGCCTCGCCCGAAAGTCCGGCCGCAGCCGCGGCGAGTCTCGCGCGCGGCAGCGCACCCCGCACGATCAGGACGTCGAGCGCATCGTCGCAGAGTTCTTCGATCGCGTTGCCGGCCAGATGACTGTCACGCGTGGTCACTTCCCTGGACCGCACCGTACGCCGTTCTCCCATGATCGGTTATCCCCCTTCGGAACCAGTATAGTTTCCGCAGCAGGAGGGGCTCGCCTCTTGCGCACCTGTCCGCCCGCCAGGTGTCGGGAAAACTTACAAGTCGTTGCCCCAGGGCGCCCGGGAGTCTTTGTTTCGCCAGCCTGCTCAATAACTTGAAAATAACGGCCCGCATGTTGCATGACCAACCGGCCTGCCTCTGGCATGGCGCGTTGGATATTGGGAGGTCGCAAGCGCCATGAGCGTGCCATTGCCGATTCGACCGGAACCGGTGCGTGGACCGGGCGCCGCCCCTGACTGCTACCTGCAGCGCTTCAGCGTTCCGTACGAGTTCCCCGTGTATTTCACGCACGATCTCTTCGAGCCGGGCAATCCCGTTTTCCGCGAGGCGCTCACCCGGCGCGAGCCGGATACGGTGCATCGTGTTGTCATGTGCTGCGACGACGGCGTGCTCTCGGCCTGCGCGGGCCTCGTCGGCAAGATCGAGGCCTACGTCGCGCGCCATGCCAAGAATCTTGTGCTCGCCGCCCCGGTGATCCCGGTCACCGGCGGTGAGCGCGCCAAGAACGATGAAGGCGTGGCGAACGCACTGCAGAAGCGGCTGGTCGAGCTGGGCGTCGACCGGCACTCCTTTGTCGTGGGCATCGGCGGTGGCGCGGTGCTCGACCTGGTGGGCTACGTGGCCGCCACCCTGCATCGCGGCGTGCGCCACGTGCGTGTGCCTACCACCGTCCTCGCCCAGGCGGACTCGGGCGTGGGCGTCAAGAACGGCGTGAACGCCTTCGGCGTCAAGAACCTCGTCGGCGCCTTCGCCCCGCCCTTTGCGGTGCTCAACGACCTCGACTTCATCTGCACGCTCAGCCGCCGCGACAAGCGGGCGGGCCTCGCCGAGGCGGTCAAGGTCGCACTCATCCGCGACCAGCGGTTCTTTGAATGGCTGGAAGGCAACGCCGCCGCCCTGGCGAACTTCGAGCCCGCCGCAATGGCAAGTGCGGTCCGGCGCTGCGCCGAACTGCACATGGCGCACATCGCCACCTGCGGCGATCCATTCGAAACGAGCAACGCCCGCCCGCTCGACTACGGCCACTGGTCGGCGCATAAGCTCGAGGGCCTGACTCGCAACGACGTGCGGCACGGCGAGGCGGTCGCGATCGGGATCGCGCTCGATGCGCATTACGCGGTTCGCGCCGGACACCTCTCGGCCTTCGCCGAGGCGCGCATCTTCCGCCTGCTGAAGACACTCGGATTCGGATTGTGGCACCCCGCGCTCGAGGCCAGGCTCCCGGACGGGCAGGCCGCGATCCTGGCCGGCCTGCGCGAGTTCCGCGAGCACCTGGGCGGGGAGCTCGCGATCACGCTTCTCACCGCCATCGGCGCGGTGATCGAGGTGCACGAGATGGACCCCGCGCTCGTCGCCGACAGCATCTCCTGGCTGAAGCGGCGGGACGCCCTCCCGTGAGGATCGACGAGCCGCGCGGGCCCGTCCACCTCACGTATTGCACCAACATCCACCCCGGCGAGAGCTGGTCCGAGGTGCGCGCGGACCTGCACCACTACCTGCCGGCCGTGAAGCGCAAAGTCGCCCCGGGCGAGCCGTTTGGCGTGGGCCTGAGGCTCGCCGCTGCCGCTGCCGCTGACCTGGCGGCATCGCGCGAGCAACTGGAGGAGTTTCGCGACTGGCTGGCGGCAAATGCGCTGTACGTCTTCACGTTCAACGGCTTTCCCTACGGCGCATTTCACGGCGAGCGTGTCAAGCAGGCCGTGTATCGTCCGGATTGGCGGACGCAGGCGCGCCTCGACTACACCAATACCCTGGCGGATCTGTGCGCCGAACTGCTGCCGGCGGGGCTTGCCGGCTCGATCAGCACTGTGCCCGGCGCCTTCCGGCGCGATGCCGGGGGCCCTGCTGACCGCGAGGCGATCGCCCGTGGGCTCGCCGAACACGTCGCACACCTGGTGGGGCTGGAACGGCAGCGTGGCGTCACTGTCAGGCTCGCCATCGAGCCGGAGCCCTGCTGTGTGCTCGAGACGATCGCCGAGTCCGTCGCCTTCTTCAGCGAGCACCTCTTCGCAGGTGCCGGCCGCGCGCACCTCGCGAAGCTCGCCGGACTGACGCCGGCAGCGGCGGAGGTGGCGTTGCGGCGGCACCTGGGCGTGTGTCTGGATCTGTGTCACGCGGCGGTGGAGTTCGAGGAGCCGCGCGAGTGTATTGCCGCCCTGCGTGGCGCCGGCATCGCCATCCCGAAGGTACAGGTGAGCGCGGGCCTGAGGCTGCGTGTTGACGAGCGCTCGCTCGCCGCACTTGCCGCCTTCGGCGATGATGTGTACCTGCACCAGGTCGTCGAGCGCAGGGACGGGGTGCTCACCCGCTACCTGGATCTCGCCGATGCACGCGCGGCGTTCAAACCTGCGACACAGCCTGCGGAGTGGCGGGTGCATTACCACGTCCCGGTGTTTCGCGCCGCCATGGAAGAACTCGGTACGACGCGCGGTTTCATCGAGGAGGTGCTCGCCCTGCACCGCGAGGAGCCTTTGAGCGAACAGTTCGAGGTCGAGACCTACACCTTCACGGTGCTTCCCGAGGCCTGGCGGAACGACGACCTGGTGACCCACCTCGTGCGCGAGCTGCTCTGGACTATCGGGGAGCTGCGCCCTTGCGCTGGCGAACGGCACTGACGCTCGGGCGGGTGTCTAACGTCCCGACGATCTGGACCAATGCCTTGACCGGCTGGCTGCTCGGCGGCGGCGGCGCGCCGGACGGCCGCTTCGCGCTCACGGCGCTGGCGCTTTCCCTTTCCTACATCGGCGGCATGTATCTCAATGACGCGTTCGACTGGCGGATCGATGCGCGCGAACGACCCGAACGGCCGATCCCGGCCGGTACCGTCCGGCCCGCGACGGTCTGGGGCATCGGCGCCGCGCTGCTGGCGGCGGGCCTTGCGATCCTGGTCAGCCTGGGATCCGGATTTGGGACGTGGAACGCGCGGCCCGCGCTGGCAGGTGCGGCGCTGCTGCTCGCCATCCTCTACTACGACTGGCGGCACAAGCGTGACCCCTTGAGCCCGCTGTGGATGGGATTGTGCCGGGCGCTCGCGCTGCTCATCGCGGCCCTGGTGGCCCTGCCAGACCCGGCGGGCCCGGCGCGCCAGGCGGCGCTCATGCTCCTGTGCTACGTCGTCGGGCTCACCTTCGTCGCGAAGCAGGAGACGCTGCTGCGTTTCACGAACCTCTGGCCGCTCTTCTTCCTGCTCGCGGCGCCCGTCTACGGCGCGCTGCGCGCGGGCGGGGGTGGCTTCGCCTGGCTCACAGTCGTGCTGCTGCTCGGTTGGGGCGGCTGGTCGCTGCACTATCTCTTCACGCGGCGCCCGGGTGACATCGGCCGCTCGGTTGCGGGCATGATCGCGGGCATCAGTCTGGTCGATGCCTGCTTCATTGCAGGCGCTGGCCACGACGCGCTGGCGGCGGTGGCGATCGCGGCGTTCATCCTGACTCTGGCGCTGCAGCGCTACGTGCCGGCGACCTGACCCATCACAGGAACAGATGCGCGAGCATGAGGTCCTTGACCTCGCTCGCTGCCACTGCCTCGCCCGGCAGCAGCGCGGGCTCCGAGCTCATGACCAGCGGCCCCGCTGCCGGATCATCGGTGATCCGGCCATGCGAGCCGCGCACCAGGGAGGCATCAAGGGGGATTACGTCCATGAGGGTGCGCTGGCCCAGCTTGCGCTTCGCAAGCCGCAAGCCGATTGCGAGTTTGGGCCATCGGATCGAGGGATCGATGAAGAGTTCGACCGGGTCATAGCCCGGCTTGCGATGGATCTCCACAGTCCGTGCATAGTCCATGGCCCGGGCGTCGTCGAGCCAGTGGTAGTAGGCGAACCAGCGGTCTGCACGGGAGATCAGCACGAGCTCCCCCGAGCGCGGGTGATCAAGGCCAATGGCGCGCTTGCCCTCCTGGTCGAGAACGCGCTCGACCCCCGGCAGCCGCTCGAGCAGCGACTTGACGCTCGCCACGTCGCCGGCATCCCGCACGTAAACGTGGGCGAGCTGGTGGTCGCACACAGCGAAGGCGCGCGAGGCGCCGGCGTCGAGGTGTTCACGGCCCTGCTCTACACGTACCCGGAGCAGGCCGGCCTCGCGCAGCGCCCGGTTCGGGAAGACCGCGCCGCTGACGTCGGTGATGCCGTACTCCGAGAGAACGATGACGCGATCGCCGCGCCGCTGCGCTCCATCAATCAGTTCCCCGGCCACGCGGTCCACTGCCGCCAGGTGCGGCGCGATGCCGGGGCTGGAGGGCCCGAGCTTCTGCAGCGCATAGTCCAGATGCGGCAGGTAGACGAGGGTGAGCGTCGGCGCATAACGTTCCTGAACGTATTGCGCCGAGCGGGCGATCCACTCGCTGGAGACGATGCCAGCGCCCGGCCCCCAGAACTGGAACAGCGGGAACGTCCCGAGTTTGGCGTTCAGCGCGTCGCGCAGCTCAGGCGGTTCGGCGTACACGTCGGGCAGCTTGCGGCCGTCCGCCGGGTACATCGGCCGCGGCGTCACGCTGACCGCCACGTCCGCGTACATGTTGTACCACCAGAAGAGCTTGGCACAGGTGAACGCTGGATCGCGCCGTCGCGCGGCCTCCCAGACCTTCTCTCCTGCCACCAGGCGGTTGGATTGCCGCCAGAACAGAATCTCGGACAGGTCGCGGAAATACCAGCCGTTCGCGACGCAGCCGTGGCCCGATGGCGGCAGCCCGGTGATGAACGTCGATTGCACCGTGCAGGTGACCGCGGGCGTCACCGTGTTCAGGGGCCGCATCGCACCGCGCGCGGCGAAGTGCTGCAGGTGCGGAGTATGCGGGCCCAGCAGCTTCGGCGTCAGCCCGACGACCAGCAGGACCAGGGTGCGATGCATCAGCGGCGGGGTTCAACAGTCGGCTGCTGGCCTCGCAATACCGAGTTGCCCTGCCACAGCGCGCGCTGATCGATCGCAAGGTGATCCGCCTTGTTCAGGAGCTCGAGCCGCTCACTCTGGGCAAAAAACGCGACCGGGTTGCGCCAGGCAATCGTCTCGATTACGTCCTCGCCCAAGCCGGCGGAGCGCATGGCCGCGAGCGTCTTGGGCACCTTGAGCGGGTCGCTGATGCCCCAGTCGGCAGCGCTGTTGATGGTTATCCGCTCAGTGCCGTAGCGGCGGATGAGCGCCACCATCCGAGTCTCGTCCATCTTCGTACCGGGATAGATGCTGTGTCCCGCCCAGCAGCCGCTGTCCAGGGTAAGCTCGATCGTCTCCTCGTTGTTGTGGTCGACGAGCACCCATGCGGGATCGATGCCGCTCGCCTTGACGGCCGCGATGGTGTTACGGACTCCTTCCTTCTTGTCCCGGTGCGGCGTGTGAATCAGTACCGGCAGCCTGCTTTTTCTGGCGAGCTCAAGCTGCGCCTCGAAATAGCGGGTCTCGGCAGGGGTCTGATCGTCGAAGCCGATCTCGCCGACCGCCACACAGCTCTCCTTCTCGAGGTAGATCGGCAGCAGCTCCATGACGCCCGCCGCCACCGACGGATTGTTTGCTTCCTTGGGATTGAGCCCGATGGTGCAGTAGTGGTGGATGCCGAACTGACTGGCCCGGAACCGCTCCCAGCCGACCAGCGACAGGAAATAGTCCTCGAAGGTGCCAACATGGGTGCGCGGCTGCCCAAGCCAGAAGGACGGCTCGACAATCGCGACGATGCCCGCGGCGGCCATCCCCTGGTAATCGTCCGTGGTGCGGGAAGTCATGTGCACGTGGTGGTCGAAGATCTTCATCGCTCGCTACCTTCATTCAACGACTGAATGTATGCAATGTCTGCCGGCACCGACCGCCCCGCAGCCCGCCGCTCGTCCGCGAAGTCACCGACCATGCGGTGCAGCCGGGCCGTCACGCGCGCCGGCAGGCCGACGATGCGGTGCGTGTCGAGACCGACAAAGAGGGCTTTGAGCACCAGCTGGTTGAAATTGAGGTCCGGGAGATGCAGCGCCGGGAACGCATTCTCGCACGCAATCGCGGCAAAGACGTCAGTTACGTTGGTGCGGCTGGCTTCGGCCGCGAGCGGCACGAAGCGCGCAGGGTCGGGAAGGCACGCGAGCGATGCAAGTACCGCGACCTGCTCACGGTAGTCGCCGCGCAGATAGAGTTCGCGCACCGCATCCACCTGCCGATCCTGCGGTTGCGTCGGCAGCCATGCGATGAGCAGCGCAACGCGCCCGAGTGTAGCCCGGTCCCAGCGCGCGGCGCCCGTGATCCCCTGGGCCGCGAGCGCCGCCGCCTGCGGCCCGAGCAACTCCCTGCCAGCGCGCCGCCCGAGTCCGGTGAAGGCGGCGCGCAACTGCCCGGGCGTAGCGCTGCCGCTCCCGGGCACAAGATCGGCAAGCCAGCGCCGGTCATCCTCGGAGATACCGGCCTCGAACAATTCGCGCAGAGGCTGCGCATTCACGGCGGGTCACCGGGCCGCTGCGGGGCCGACCACGTCAGCAGCTCCGGGCCGAAGCAGCGCAGGTAGTCGCAAAACCACGCGGCGAATGTCTCGGGCGAGCGCTTGATCTCGAGCAGCAGCGCCTGCGGATCCACGAAGCGCACCTCCGCCACTTCGGCCGGATCGGCGATGACGTCGCCAGAGACATCGCCGATCAGCACGGTGACGAGCTCGTGTTCGATAAGACCGGGCTCAACAGGGCAACGGTAGGGGTGCGTACGCAGCACCCGCAGCGCACAAGCAAGGCCCAGCTCCTCTCGCAGCCGCCGCCGCGCCGCCGCCACCACGGGCTCCCCCGGCATCGGGTGGCCACAGCAGGCATTGGCCCACAGGTTGGGCGAGTGGTACTTGTGGGACGAGCGGCGCTGCAGCAGCCACTGTCCTTGCGCGTTCTTGAGCAGCACCGATACGGCGAGGTGGCGCAGTCCCGCACGGTGCGCCTCGAGCTTGTCACACTCCCCCGTTGCGGCGCCGTGTTCGTCGATCAGCACCACCAGATTGCGTGCGGCTGCCGCATTCCTGCCGGCGCCAGGCAAACCAGTCGTGCCAGTCGCGCCAGCCGCACCGTGCGTCACGGGTGCCTTCCGCAGACGATGCGGTGTGGCATCGGCGGGGGAAACGGCCGCTCGCTGACTTCGACGCAACCCGCGTCCTTAAGCCATGCGGCGACGTCCGGGCTTGCGTGCACACCGCCCTCGGGCGCGGTCAGCATCATGTTGAGGCCGAACAGCGTCGCGAACACCGGGGCGATCCCGCTTGCATCCGTGAACACGTCGCTCACGATCAGCAGTCCATCCGGGTCGAGCGAATCATAGGCCTTGGCGATCAGTCGCCGGCAGTTCGACGGGGATTCGCGATGGAACATGCCCGACATGAGTACGACGTCGCGGTGTACACCGAACGGCGTTGTATGGTAATCGCCCTCGATGAAGGTGACGCGTGGCGCGGCCCCCTGCGCCCGCACCAGCTCGCGGGCGACCGCTGCGACCCCCGGCAACTCGATGACCTCGCTTGTCAATCCGGCAAAGCGCTGCGTGAGCAGCACAGAATACGTGCCCGGGCCACCGCCGACGTCGAGCAGGCGCTTGCGGCCGGTCAGGTCGACGCTGGCGGCGAGCGCCCGGCCGATGCCGACCGCCCGGTCGTGCATGCCACGCACGAACACCTCGGTCCGCGCCGGATCCCGCCCAAGGTATTCCTCGGCCCGCAATGCAGGTCTGCCAGCGCGCAGCGCCTCATCGAGCCGCCCCCAGGTGCCGTAGAGGCCGTCACTGTAGGCGATTGCGTTACCGAGATAGGCGGGACTCGTGCCGACGAGATAGGCTGCAGTCGCCGGGCTGTTGGAGTAGCGGCCGGCCGCGACGGTCAAAAGACCGAGGCCTGCTAGGGCGTTCAGGAGCAGCCGCGTACCGCGCACGTCGAGCTTGAGCTCGGCGGCGATCGCCTCGGCCGTGAGCGCATTGCTGGCGAGGGTATCGAAGAGCCTGAGGCGATTGGCCGTGAGAAAGGCCTGCGAATCCCAGTAGGCGGTCGCAAGGCGCATGAGCGGCCCGGGGTCGGGCATGTTCGCGCTCATGCAGCGGGCCTCAACGCAGCGCGGTCGATGTCGCACTCGAGTTGCATGTACGCGCAGCGATGACACATGAAGTCGTCGTGAATGCGCAGGCCCAGGCGCGCCCGCAGCTGCTGGTAGCCCGCGCTCAGTTTCTCAAAGTAGGTGCGCAGCCGCTCGTGGTAGTCCGGCCGCTCGCGCCCGCCCGTCGGCCAGTGCAGCGAGTAGATCGGGATGATGCCCCGCCGGCACAGGTCCTGCGCCCCCTCAAGCGCGGTAGCGGCGGCCTCATCGGCCGACAGTCCGTGCTCGGGCTCAAGCTCGATGCCCGCGACCATTGCCGTATAGACGCGTCCGGGCCCGAAATGCCCGACCGCCGTCTCCAGGGCCTGGATCCAGCGTTCGTAGCCGACGTAACGGTTCTTTCCCGGGCAGACTTTGGCGAAAAGGGGTTCCGACCAGACCTCAAGGTTGAAGCAGACGAACTCGACCAGATCCTGGCGACGGAATTCCGCGATCCACTCATCGGGGAGCGCGCCCGATCCGAGCGAGGTGGGCATGCGCGCCGCGGTCCGCTGGCGCACGGCCTGCGCGAGTTGCAAAAACCGGCGCGCCTCGGCCTCCCCATCGGTGAGCGAGCCGCCGACCAGGTACAGATGACGCACGTGGGTGTCGGTGAGCACCGCCGCCATAGCCTCCTTGAGCCGCGCCAGCGTGGGCGCGGGGATGTCAACCCGGCCACGGACCTGGCCCAGGTGCGCAGTGCGCTCATCCGGGGCGCCATAGGCGCAGAAGGCGCAGCGCATGGAAACGCCGTCGTGTTTGTGCAGAAAGTACTCGCAGCCGGGCGCGACGTTCACCACCAGCATGTCACTGTGCGTGGTCACACCCGCCTGGGCGTAAGGCAGGCCATCCGTGGTTTTCCCTTGCATCCACGGCCGCAGCGGCTCGAATTCCATCGGCAGGGCGCGGCCGGTGCGGTCATCGCACAGTTGGTAGCCGCGCTCGACGTCTCCTGCCACGTGCCACGGCGAGTCACCGTTGCCCAGCACGCGGATCATCGTCCCATCCGGCAGGTTGATGAGATAGGGGATGCGGGCGATGCCCTTGCCGGTGGGGTCGGGCTCGCCCGCCTTGAAGCGGTACGGATAGTAGTTCGGCATCGCATGCCCGGCCGCGCGTCCGAGCGCCTCGCTGTAGCGGACACCGGTGCACATCAATTCGATCTTGATGTCCGGCGAATGACCGAATGAACGCGTGGTTTTCTCCATGGGATTGTGCTCACATCACCTGACGGAAGGCGCGGGCTGCGGGCGGCCCGCGCCGGCGGGAAGAGGGAGGAAGAGGATGTTGTTCATGGTCATCAGTCGCACACGCCCCGATCTGCGCGCGGAACAGCTCGAGGACCTCGCCAGGCTTGCGCGGCGTTTCTATGCGCAAATACCGGCCGGAGTGCGCGTGCGGAACGAGTGGACTGCAAGGGACGGACGGCAACTTGCGCTCCTGGAAGCACCGGATGAAATGACGGTCGCGGCGATGCAGACACCCTTTGCCGGGTACGTCGAGATCGACATCCTGCCGGTCAGTGAACGGACCGGCTGGACCGCCTGAAGGGATGTGATCGCCGCCGCGCGCGGATCCGGGAGTCCGATACCAGACCGGAATTTTGCAAACCCTGTGCCATCGGGCGGCCTGATGCATAAGTCATTGAAAGCAAGAGCTACAGGGCATTTTTTTTAGTCCACGTTGGCCCCCCGCCAACGCGCCTGTAAAGAAGATCGACGCTGACCCGCCGGCGCACCGGCCAAGGTCACCACGCCCGTGGCCAGGGCTCGCAGGGTTTACTCCGTTGCCTTCAGCCGCCGCGCCGTGCATTCCCGACCGCTCCCGTTATCATACGAACCATCACCGCTCGTGTCGGCCGCTTGATTCGTGCCGGAGATTCTAACCGCGCGCCAACCAGGAAGCTGCGTTTGTCGGCGGAGCGAATATCTGTTTCCATTCGTTGATGACCCTGCACGGTGGGCCCGCAGCAACGGGGGCAGGTCCAGGAATGCGCAAAAGCAGCAAAATTTCAGCGGCCCGGATCACAGCTGCCGGGACGCATGGTTTCTCAACACCGCCAGGCCGGCGCGAACTCGCCAAGGCGGATCGCAAGGAGCGCATCGTCGCCGCCGCGCGCGCGTTGATCCGGGAAACGGGCGACAGCGGCTTGTCGATGCGCACGCTGGCAGAGCGCTCTGGCGTCAGCCTGGCGACGCCCTACAATCTGTTCGGCTCCAAGCGCGCCATCTTGTTGGCGCTGCTTGAGGATGTGCACGATTTCAACGAACGCTTCCAGCATAACCCGCGGACCAACGCGCTCGAGCGCATATTCGAGGCGCTGCATCTGGCGCTCGAATATTGCCGCAAGGATCCGCGTCTGTACCGCGCCCTGTGGAGCGCCGTGCTCGACGCAGGAGGCGAGGATGCGCGCGAGGCGATCGTCTCATTGCACAGCAACGAGTTCTGGGAGGCGTTGCTCGGCACGGCGATCCGGCAAGGGGTCCTGCGCGAGGAAATCGCGGTCAAGCCGCTGCGCCGCAGTCTCGACCTGGTCTACGTCGGCGCCATGTCGCACTGGATCTACGGGGGTGTGTCGAATCAGGAACTCGAGCCACTGGTCAGCTATGGCTATGCGCTGGTGCTGCGTGGTGCGGCCAACGCCAGCAGCCACGGCGCGCTCGACAGGCGGATCGCGGACTTCCAGAAGATGTTGCGGCGGGGTTCGCGACGCAAGCCGCCCGCTAGAACGCCAGGGTGAACGCAGTGCAATTGCAGTTTCGTCTCATTGCGGCAACATTTTATAACATGATATAATAATTCTGGTTCGAGCCTGCGGGGCGTTGCGCGGTGGATTTTGATTTTTCCGAAGAGCAGATGCAGTTGCGCCAGGCGGTGCGCAAGCTGCTCGGGCATCATGGCGATGTCCAGGCTGCGCGCCGCGTGCTCGAGTGCGGCGGCGACTACGACGCGCAGCTGTGGCGGGCCATGTCCGGCATGGGGCTGCCGGGCGCCGCGATCGCCGCCGACCATGGCGGCTCCGGGTTGGGTTATCTCGAGCTGTGCGTGATCGCGGAAGAGTTGGGTCGCAGCCTCGCGCCGGTGCCGATGCTCTCGTCGATCTATCTTGCCGCCGAGATCATCAAGCTCGCGGGGTCGTCCACGCAGAAAATGGCATGGTTGCCGGCATTGGCGGCAGGCACGAAGATCGGCACCGTAGCTTTCGCCGGCGCGTCCGGAGCCGCCATGCATTTCGACGGCAGGGTGTTGCGGGGTGCGTATTTTCCCGTGGCCGACGGCGCGATCGCCGACTTCGCGATCGTCTTCGCGCGCAGCGCGGACTGCAATCGTCCGCGCCCGTTCCTGGTCGACCTGCAGGGCGCAGGCGTCCGCCGCGCGCGCATCGAAACCATCGACCCGACGCGCCCGCATGCGCGCCTCGAACTCGACGGTGCCGCGGCCGAGCCGCTCGCACAAGGGAACGACGACTCGCTTGCGTGCCTGCTGGATCGCGTCGCCGTGATGCTCGCCTTTGAGCAAATCGGCGGCGCGGAACGCGCGTTGACAATGGCGCGCGACTACGCTCTCGAACGAGTCGCGTTCGGCCGCAAGATCGGCTCGTTCCAGGCGGTCAAACACCTGCTCGCCGACATGTTTGTTTCGGTCGCGCTCGCGCGCGGCAATGCCTTCTACGCCGCCTGGGCTCTGGACAGGGATGCGGCGGACCTGCCGTGCGCCGCCGCCGGCGCTCATGTGAGCGCGAGCAAGGCATTCCGGCATTGTGCGAGCAACAACATCCAGGTGCACGGTGGCACGGGCTTTACCTGGGAATTTGACTGCCACCTGTTCTATCGCCGCGCCCAGTTGCTGGCGCTGGCCCTCGGCCAGCCCGCGTATTGGGAAGCGCGCTTGCTGCGCCACTTACCCAATCGGACCGCACCCTCGGTGGCGGCAGTATGAATTTCGACGATACGCCGGAAGAAGCCGCGTTCCGCAAACAGGCGCGCCAATGGCTCGATGCGAATGCGCCGTGGCCGCTCGAAGCGGCGTTGCGCGAGGGCGGGTTGTCCAGTCCCGGATTGACCGATGCGTTTGCCGCCGCCAAGGCGTGGCAGAAGAAGAAGGCCGAGGCGGGCTGGGCATGCCTGAACTGGCCCAGGGAATACGGTGGCCGCGGCTCGACGCCGATGGAGCGCGTGATCTGGTCGCAGGAAGAAGGGCCGTTCGCCGCATTGTCCTGGTTGTTCACCATCGGGCACGGCATGTGTGGGCCGACGATGATCGCTTATGCCAGCGAACAGCAAAAGCGCCGCTATCTGCCAGCGCTTGCCTCGGGTGAGGAAATCTGGTGTCAGCTGTTCTCGGAGCCCGCCGCCGGTTCCGATCTCGCCGGCCTGCGCACGCGCGCGCAACGCCACGGCGATGACTGGATCGTCAACGGCCAGAAAGTATGGACCTCAGGCGCGCACCTGAGCCAGTTCGGCATCATCCTGGTGCGCACAGATCCCTCGGTGCCCAAGCACCAGGGGCTGACCATGTTTTTCCTCGATATGCGCTCGCCGGGAATCGTGATCAAGCCGATCCGCCAGGCCAACGGGCGCTCGGAATTCAACGAGGTGTTCCTGAGCGACGTGCGTATTCCCGACGCGCAGCGTCTGGGCGCGCCGGGCCAGGGCTGGCAGGTGTCGCTCACCACACTGATGAATGAGCGCCTGTCGATCGGTTCAGGCATGGCGACCGGCTTCGAGCCGCTCATCGACTATTGCTGCAGCGCGCGCGGCCCGCACGGCGCGCTGATCGACGATCCGGCGTTGCGCAGCAGACTGGCGGACTGGGCAATCCGCTCGTTGGGGCTGAAGTACACGGCGATGCGCGCGATTTCCGCGCTGTCGCGCGGCGCGACGCCGGGACCGGAGAATTCCATCGGCAAACTGGTGGCCGGATCGATGCAGCAGGAAATCGCGAGTTTCGTGCTGGATCTGCAGGGCGAATCGGGCATCGTGACCGACCCGGCGCAGGCGCCGGCGGACGGACGCTTTCAAGCGATGCTGTTGCGCGCACCCGCCACGCGAGTGGAAGGTGGCACCGACGAAATTCTGCGAAACATCATTGCCGAGCGCGTACTTGGTCTGCCTGCGGATATCCGGGTTGACAAGGACGTGCCGTTCAACGCCCTGGATTCGCCGGCATGAGGAGCCGCGTTCCGCGGGCGCGGTGCCGCCCGTGCGCGCGCCGGGGAATCCTGCGCGCGGAGTGCAGATCGCGCGATCGGCTGCGGTGCGGACTCATTCAAGGCGGCGCCTGCTGAATCACGCCGCTTGACTGCAGGAGGTCTATGCGCTCGTCCGAATAGCCCGCCTCGTGCAAAATCGCGCGGGTGTGCGCGCCCGCGCCGGCATAGGCGCGCGGCTGCGCGAGCATGGCTTGCGAATAGCGCGGCACGGGTGCGGGCTGCACGACGTCGTCCACTTCGATGAAGCTGTTGCGCGCGACGTTGTGCGGGTGGGCAGGCGCCTCCGACATTCCCAGCACCGGCGCAAAGCAGGTGTCCGAATCCTGCAGCAAGTCAATCCATTGCGCGCGCGTTCTGGTCAAGAACAGAGCGGCAAACTGCTCGCGCAGCCGCGGCCAATTCGCGCGGTCAAGTTGGGCAGTGACGCTGGTATCTCCCTCGAAGCCGATGCGCCGGCACAGTTCTGCGTAGAAGTGCGGTTCGATCGCGCCAATGGCGACGTACTTGCCGTCGGCGGTTGCGTAAGTGCCGTAGAAATGCGCGCCACCGTCGAGCACATTGCGGCCGCGCTCGTCGGTCCATATCCCGGCTGCACGCAGGGACCACATCATGCTCATGAGCAAGGCGCTGCCCTCGCACATCGAGCAATCCACGACTTGTCCCTTGCCGCTGCGCTGCGCGCTGTGCAGCGCGCTCAGTACGCCGAATGCGAGCAGCATTCCGCCGCCACCAAAGTCACCGACCAGATTGAGCGGCGGCAGCGGCGGGCCGTCCGCGGCGCCAATCGCGTGCAACACGCCGGATGTTGCGATGTAGTCGATGTCGTGACCGGCACAAGAGGCCAGCGGGCCGGTTTGTCCCCAGCCGGTCACGCGCCCGTAAACGAGGCGTGGATTGTCAGCCAGCAGAACTTCGGGCGCAAGACCAAGCCGTTCCATCACGCCGGGCCGAAATCCCTCGATCAACGCATCGGCCTTGCGGCACAGGTCGCGCACCACCGCGACGCCGCTCGCCTGTTTGAGATCGACCGCAATCGAACGCCGCGAGCGCAGCAGGATGTCCGGCCTGCCCGGGGGAGGCGCGCCCACCCGCTCCACTCGGATTACCTCGGCGCCGTGATCGGCCAGCATCATCGCGCAAAACGGCCCGGGCCCGATGCCCGCGATTTCGACGACCCGCATTCCGGTCAATGGTCCTGACATGGGCCGCTCCATGGGAATTTGAACATGGGTAAATCGGGTTATAGGTAAGTCGGACGAGCTTGGCAATGAGCGATGGATGTTCTGAGCGCTGCGCTGTTGGCGCATTCGCCCGAGGCCGAGCGGCGGCGACCTGCGCAAATTGACAGGCTTGCTCCAAAAAGAATATAACGCGTTATAAACGAAATGGCACGTGGCAGGACACCAGGGCAGCATCTGGAGGAAAGATGAATCTCAGGGGCGCTACGGCGGTGGTGACGGGCGGTGCATCGGGACTGGGCAAGGCCACCGCCCGGGCATTGACGCAGGAGGGCGTGAAAGTCGCCATCTTTGATCTGGACAGTGAGCGCGGCGAGGCCGTGGCCAGGGAGTTGGGCGGCGTGTTCTGCAAGGTAAACGTCACCTCCCAGGACGAAGTGGTGGCCGGTTTCGCCAGGTCGCGCGCAGCGCTCGGGCAGGAGCGGATCCTGATCAACTGCGCCGGCACCGGCAACGCCTTCCGCACGGTCTCGCGCTCGAAGACAAACGGAGAGATCCGCCAGTTTCCAATCGAACAATTCAGCGGCTTGATCCAGATCAACCTGGTCGGGACGTTTCGCTGCATTACCCAGTCAGCGGCTGGCATGTTGACACTGGAGCCACAGGCCGATGGCGAGCGTGGCGTCATCATCAACACTGCCTCGGTGGCCGCCGAGGATGGGCAGATCGGCCAGGCCGCATACTCGGCTTCCAAGGGCGCAGTGGCTGCAATGACGTTGCCGATTGCGCGCGACCTGATGGATGAAGGCATCCGCGTCAACGCCATTCTGCCCGGCATCTTCGATACGCCGCTGATGCAGGCGGTGACGCCGCAGACCAGGGCCGCGTTGGCCGCGGCGGTGCCGTTTCCCAAGCGTCTGGGGAATCCCGACGAATATGCATCGCTCGCGATGGAGATGTGCCGCAACAGCTACTTCAATGGCGAGAATGTGCGTCTGGACGGGGCCATCCGCATACCGCCGCGGTGACCGACTCGAGGGCCGGGCCTGCGGTCTTGCAAGGTCGAGCCTGAAGTCGCCCCAGGGATTTGATGGTTGACTATCTCTGAATATATCGTAAGATATATCTATCAACTGAGACTCGAGACCTGATTTATGTTCTATCGACACTTCGTGCGCGTCCAGAGATGTTTCCATCCCCATTGCGGGCACGCCTGCGGCGAGGGGCTATGGGTCGGGGGCTTTGGCCATCGCCACGGACGCGGGTTTGCTTCCTTCGGGGGCAGCTTCATGGGCGGTGGGGGAATGGGCGGTCGCTTTGCAGCCGGGCGCAAGCTGGCATCCGGTGACCTGCAGCTCGTGCTGCTCGCCTTGCTGGCCGAGCGCCCCAGCCACGGATATGAACTGATCAAGGCCCTCGAGGAGCGGTCCGGCGGCTTCTATACACCAAGTCCTGGAATGGTGTATCCGGCTTTGACCTGGCTGGAAGAGATGGGTTACGCCAGCGTGACGACTGAGGGCGCTAGGAAGCTTTACCAGGTCACTGACGCGGGCCGCGAGTACCTCGCTCAACACCAGGACGCGGCGGAGGCCATGCTGCGGCAGCTCGATCACATTGCGCGGCGCATGAGCCGGGTGCGCGAGGCCTTCTCGGGACTGGACGGCGAGGACGCCGGCGAGGAGGGCGAGCTGGGTAAAGCACGCCACGACTTGCGGCGCACCTTGCGCGAGCGCCAGGGCACTTCCACCGAAGAGAGGGCGCGGATTGCCGCCATCCTGCGTGAGGCGATCGAACGCATCAAAAACAGGCCCTGAAGCTACGGTCCTGGGCCCGCCCAGGTACGGTACACTCCGCGACCTTTCCATCGAGGGATCTGGCCATGGCGCGCGGCATCAACAAAGTCATCCTGATTGGCCATCTCGGCGCTGACCCGGAAACACGCGCCATGCCTTCGGGCAGCACGGTCGCCAACCTGCGCATCGCCACCACGGAGAGCTGGCGTGACAAGCAGTCCGGCGAGCAGCAGGAGCGCACCGAATGGCACCGGGTGGCCCTGTTCGGCCGGGTGGCGGAGATTGCCGCGGAGTACCTGCGCAAGGGCTCGCAGGTCTATATCGAGGGCAGCCTGCGCACCCGCAAGTACCAGGATAAGCAGGGCAACGAGCGCTATTCCACGGAGATCGTCGGCAACGACATGCAGATGCTCGGAGGCCGGGGCGGCGGCGGGGGCGGTGGGGCCCAAGGCGGCGGGGCCCAAGGCGGCGGTCAGGGCTATCCGGAAGAGCACGCCGGTGGCGGCGCCCCTCGCGGCGGTGGCGCTGGCGGGGCTGGCAGCGGAGGCGGCGGGTCCCAGGACTTCGACGACGACATACCTTTTTAGGGGCTCGTTTCCAGGGGCTTTGCCCCGGAATCACCCGGGTTCGCCTGGGAGGCGAACCCGGTCCATCAGATAGCTCGGAAAAAAGGCCAGGCGTGCGCCGGCCGCAGGGTTTCGTGCGCCTGCCCCCCGGAAGACCGTAAAATTCACCCTTCCATGTCCGGCCTCTATTACATCAAGACTTTCGGCTGCCAGATGAACGAGTACGATTCCGCCCGCATGGGGGACGTACTGCGCGCCGGTGCAGGCCTCGTACCCACCGACGATCCGGCGCGTGCGGACGTGCTGCTGATGAACACCTGTTCGGTGCGTGAGAAGGCGCAGGAGAAGGTGTTCTCGCTGCTGGGGGAGTGGCGTGAGCTCAAGGAGCAGCGGCCGCAGACCATAATCGGGGTGGGAGGCTGTGTGGCGAGCCAGGAGGGCGAGGCCATCACCGCGAGAGCGCCCTTTGTTGACCTGGTGTTCGGACCGCAGACGCTGCATCGCCTGCCGCAGATGCTGGGCGAGCTGCGCAGCAACGGCCGCGCGGTGGTGGACGTCAGCTTCCCGGAGATCGAGAAGTTCGATCACCTGCCGGCGCCGCGCGCTTCAGGCTCGCGCGCCTACGTCTCGATCATGGAAGGCTGCAGCAAGTACTGCAGCTTCTGCATCGTTCCCTACACGCGTGGTGAGGAGGTCAGTCGCGACTTCAATTCCGTCCTGACCGAAGTGCGCCAGCTCGCCGCCCAGGGAGTGACCGAGATCACCCTGCTGGGGCAGAACGTCAACGCCTGGCGGGGGCTCATGGCCGACGGCGCGCGGGTCGACCTGGCCACGCTGATCCATCACATCGCGCGCGTACCCGAGGTGCAGCGCATCCGCTTCACCACCTCGCATCCGCTGGAATTCGACGATAGCCTGATTGAGGCCTTCGCCAGCGTGGACAAGCTCGCCAACCACCTGCACCTGCCGGTGCAGAGCGGTTCCGACCGGGTTCTGGCGCTGATGAAGCGCGGCTATACGACGCTGGAGTTCAAGGACAAGGTGCGGCGCCTGCGGGCGGTGCGGCCCGACATCGCCATTTCCTCGGATTTCATCGTCGGGTTTCCCGGCGAGACCGAGCGCGACTTCGCCGCGACGCTGGCGCTGGTGCGCGAAGTCAACTTCGACCAGTCCTTCAGCTTCATCTACAGCCGCCGGCCCGGCACGCCCGCGGCCTCGCTGCCGGATGACGTGCAGCCGCAGATGAAACAGCAGCGCCTGGCGCGCCTGCAGGCGCAGCTCGACGCCCAGGCGCGCGCCATCAGCGAGTCGCGGGTCGGCACCCGCCAGCGGGTGTTGATCGAACGCGCAGCCCGCAAGGATGCGCGCGAGCTGGCCGGGCGGACGGCCTGCAACCGTTGGGTCAACTTCGCCGGTCCCGCGCGGCTGATCGGCCGTTTCGCCGATGTGCTGATCACCGAGGCGCGCCCGCACAGCCTGCGCGGCCGCCTGGTGAACCATGAAGCTGCGGTGCCCGCGGCCTTGCCGGCCGCGGGCAACGGATAGACCTTGGTCGCGCCCGCGACAAGCCTGCTGCGTGAGTTCACCCTCGAGCCTGCCGACAACGCGCGCCTGGCGAGCGTGTGCGGACCGCTTGACGGGCACCTGCACCTGCTGGAGACGCGGCTCGATGTGCGCATCCAGCGCCGCGGCGCCGGTTTCCGCGTAAGCGGCACGCAGGCACCCCTGGCCGAGTCGCTGTTGCGCGAGCTGTTTGCACTCAGCGCTTCGCAGCCGATCACGGCGGAGCAGGTGCACCTGGCCCTGCGCGAGCGCGAGTCCGGACCGCCACCGGCGGAAGGCACGGCCGGCGAGCACGGCGTGCGCGTGCCACGCGGTGGCATCCGCGCGCGCGGTGCGCACCAGCGCGACTACCTCGACCACATCCGGCGCCGCGACCTGACCTTTGGCATCGGGCCGGCCGGCACGGGCAAGACCTACCTGGCGGTGGCCTGCGCCGTCGAAGCGCTGCAGGATGAGAAGGTGCGGCGCCTGATCCTGGTGCGCCCCGCGGTGGAGGCGGGCGAGCGCCTGGGCTTCCTGCCTGGAGACCTGACGCAGAAAGTGGATCCGTACCTGCGGCCGATGTACGACGCCCTGTACGAGATGATGGGATTCGATCGTGTCAGCCGCTTCATCGAGCGCAATGTCATCGAGGTGGCGCCGCTGGCGTTCATGCGTGGCCGCTCGCTGAATGACTCCTTGATCATCCTGGACGAGGCGCAGAACACCACGGTCGAACAGATGAAGATGTTCCTGACCCGCATCGGGTTCGGTTCGCGGGCGGTGGTCACCGGCGATGTCACCCAGACCGACCTGCCTGCGGGCCGGCCGTCGGGGCTCAGCCATGTCATCGAGGTATTGCGGGGCGTCGAGGGCGTGGCCTTCACCTTCTTCGACGCCCGCGACGTGGTGCGCCACCCGCTGGTGCAGCGCATCGTCAAGGCCTACGAGGCCAACGGGGGCGCCACATGAGGGCGCCGCTGCGCGTGGAGCTGAACCGTCGTGCGCGCGGCTGGTCGCCCTCGGCGAACCAGCTGGCCCGCTGGGCCGGCGCGGCGCTGGGCCGGCGCGCGGCGGGGCGCGAACTGGGCGTGTGCGTGGTGGGCGCCGCGCAGAGCCGGCGCCTGAATGCGCAGTTCCGCGGCCGGGACCGCGCGACAAACGTGTTGTCTTTCAGCCCCGCCGGGGCTGCCGAGCACGGCGCCGCGGCTGCCGGGACGCTGGGGGAGCTGGTGCTGTGCGCCGGGGTGCTGCGCGCCGAGGCGCGCGCGCAGGGCAAGACGCTGCGCGCACACTGGGCACACCTGATCGTCCACGGCACGCTGCACCTGGCGGGCTACGATCACCAGGACGCCGCCCAAGCGCTGCGCATGGAGCGGCGTGAGGTCGCGGTGCTGCGCCGCTTAGGGTTCGCCAACCCCTATCGCGGGGAGCGCCGCGCATGACGCGCGATCTCAACGCCACCGGACGCTGGCTGAAGCGGCTCAAGCAGGGGCTCGCGGCCGAGCCGCAGGACCGGCAGGAGCTGCTCGAGGTGCTGCGCGACTGTCGCGAGCGCGGCATCGTGGATGGTGACGCCCTCGGCATGATCGAGGGGGTGCTGGAGGTCGGCGACCTGCAGGTGCGCGACATCATGGTGCCGCGGGCGCAGATGATCCCGGTGCGGCGTGAGCAGCCGCTGGCGCAGATCATGGCCACGGTGGTGGAGTCGGGTCACTCGCGCTTCCCGGTGATGGACGGCGACCGCGACGACATCGTCGGCATCCTGCTGGCCAAGGAACTGCTGCGCCTCAACGGCGCTCCCACCCACGAGCGCTTCGATATCCGCGAGTTCATGCGTCCGGCGGTATTCGTGCCGGAGTCCAAACGTCTCAACGTGCTGCTGAAGGACTTCCGCCGCAACCGCAACCACATGGCGATCGTGGTGGACGAGTACGGCGGCGTCGCCGGCCTGTGCACGATCGAAGACGTCATCGAGCAGATCGTGGGCGAGATCGACGACGAGTTCGATGTCGAGGACGAACACAACATCCGCCGCGAGGGCGAGCGGCAGTTCGCAGTGCACGGCGCCACGCGCATCAGCGAGTTCAACGAATTCTTCGGCGCACACCTGTCGCAGGAGCAGGGCGTCGATACCGTGGCGGGTCTGCTGATCCGGCAACTCGGCCGCCTGCCGCGCCGCGGCGAGGTGGTGACGCTGGACGGCTTCGAGTTCCGCGTCCTGCGTGCCGACCGTCGCCGGGTGGACGCCCTGCGCGTCACGGCGCCCCACGACGTAGCGCCGCCGGACAGCGGCGGCGCGGACTGAAGCCCCGATGACTGGCACGGACAGCGCGGCCCAGCCGCCGCCGCGCACGGGCATGCTGCCCCGGCCCGCGGCGCCGTGGCGCCTGCTGCTGGCCACGGCGGCCGGTGCGGCGCTGGCCGCCGCCTTTGCGCCGCTTTCACTCTGGCCGCTGGCGCTGCTGTGTCCGGCGGTGCTGATGTGGCTGTGGTGGCAGGCCTCGCCGCGCGAGGCGGCACGCCTGGGGTTCTGCTTCAGTTTCGCGACCTTCACCTGCGGCACCTACTGGCTCTACATCAGCATCCACGGTTTCGGCGCCGCGCCACTGTGGCTGGCGCTGCTTCTCATGCTGGGCCTGTCGGGGATCATGGGGCTGTACCAGGCGGCGCTCGGCTGGGCCGTGGCGCGCTGGCTGACGGGCCGTGGCCTGCTGCACGCCATCGTGATGGTGCCGGCCGCGTGGCTGCTGGTGGAGTGGTGGCGCGGCTGGTTCCTGTCCGGTTTTTCCTGGCTGTCGCTGGGCTACAGCCAGAGTGATACCTGGCTGGCGGGTTTCGCGCCCCTGACCGGGGTTTACGGAATCAGCGCCCTGCTGTTAGCGGGCGCCGGCGCATTGGCGGCGCTCGCCTGTGCGCCGCGGCGCCTGCGCGGGCACGGCCGCCTGTGGACTGTGGCGCTCGCGGCGCTGCTGCTGCCCTGGCTGGCAGGTGCGGCGCTGTCGCGGCACCTGTGGACCCACCCCGACGGACCACCGGTGTCGGTGGCCATCGTGCAGGGCTCGATTCCCCAGGACGAGAAGTGGCTGGAGAGCAATCGCGACGCGACGCTGGCGCGTTATCAATCCCTGACCGAACAGGCCCTGGGTGCGCAGCTCATCGTCTGGCCGGAGTCGGCGACCGCGGACCTGGTCAACGATATCGTCCCCTACATCAACCGCATCTACAGCATGGCGCATGCGCGCGGCTCGGCGCTGGTCATGGGCGTGTTGCGCGCGCAGGCGGTGCCGGGCACGGCGACGGGCGTTCACTACTTCAATTCGGTTCTGGCGCTCGATGAGCAGGTCAGCTGGTACGACAAGAGTCACCTGGTGCCGTTTGGCGAATTCTTTCCCGTGCCATCGTTCGTGCGCTCATGGATGCGCCTGAAGAGCCTGCCGTATTCTGATTTTACCCGCGGCGCGGATCGCCAGCCGCCGCTGCCGGCCGCGCACCTGCGGCTGGGAGCCTCGGTGTGCTACGAGGACGCCTACGGCAGCTACATGATCGAGGCGCTGCCCGCCGCCGACGTGCTGGTGAACGTAACCAACGATGCCTGGTTCGGGCACTCCACGGCCCGGTACCAGCATTTGCAGATCGCGCGCCTGCGGGCACTGGAAGCCGGGCGCTACATGGTGCGCGCCGCCAACGACGGCATCTCGGCGGTGATCGGACCCAAGGGCGAGGTGCTGGCGCGTGCGCCGGAGTTCGAACCGGTGGTGCTGCGGGCCCGGGCGGTACCCTATGGGGGCCTGACCCCCTATGCCCGGGTCGGCAACTGGCCGATCGTGACCCTCGCCGCGCTGATGCTGGCTTATGGGCTGTGGCTGGGGAATCATGAGAGCCTGCCGTGGCGCACCGGCGGCCGCGATTGAATGGTTAGACCCGCCCGATCGGTGATGGATGGAACCTAAGATGAATCGTTATGCCCAACCCGGCGTCAGCCCTGTTCTGACGCGCGCGCTGGCGCTGTGCACGCTGGCCGTCGCCGTCGCGGCCTGCTCGCGCGACCTGAGCGCCCAGTCGAGCCGTCCGGCCGCGGGCGCTGCCCCCGCAGCCGTGGCCGCCCCGCAGGCCGGTCCCTCAGGCAGCCCGGACGGTGTCGCAGGCGCTGGCATGGTCCTGCCGGACTTCACGGGCCTGGTCGAGCGCCTGGGTCCGGCGGTCGTCAATGTCGAGGTGACCCAGAAGGCGCGCGCCGCCGGGCGTGCTGCGCCCGGGCTGTCGCCGGACGATCCCTTCTACGATTTTTTCCGCCGTTTCGGCATTCCCGCCCCGCAGCAGCAGCCCCGCGACGCCGAGCCTGTGCGGGCTGCCGGCTCCGGGTTCATCGTGAGCGCGGACGGCTACATCCTCACCAACACCCACGTGGTCGCCAACGCCGATACGGTGTCAGTGCGTCTGACGGACCGGCGCGAGTTCGTCGCCCGGGTGATCGGCGCCGACGAGCGCACCGACGTCGCGGTGATCCACATCAACGCCGGGGGGCTGCCGTACGTGAAACTCGGCGACCCCTCGCAACTGAAGCCCGGTCAGTGGGTGCTGGCGATCGGCTCGCCCTTCGGCTTCGAGAACAGTGCGACCGCTGGCATCATCAGCGCCACCTCGCGCGCCGTGCCCGGCGAGAACTACGTGCCGTTCATCCAGACCGACGTTGCGGTCAACCCCGGCAACTCCGGCGGCCCGCTGTTCAACATGGCCGGCGAGGTGATCGGCATCAACTCGCAGATTTTCAGCCGCACCGGCGGTTTCATGGGCGTGTCCTTCGCCATTCCCATCGACGTGGCCCGCAACGTGGAGGAGCAGCTCATCCGCACCGGCCGCGTGGTGCGCGGCCGCATCGGCGTCACCATCCAGGACGTGAACGCGCAGCTGGCGGAGTCGTTCGGACTGGACAGGCCGCATGGCGCACTGGTGTCCAGTGTCGAGCCGGACGGCCCGGCGGCGAAGGCCGGCATTGCCGCCGGCGATGTGATCCTCACGGTCGCGGGTCACCCCATCGAGCACTACGGCGAGCTGTCCGGGGTGATCGCCGCCCTGAAGCCCGGCTCGCCGGCCGAGCTGTCGGTGTGGCGCGGCGGCAAGGCGCGTGACGTGCGGGTGGTGATCGAGCAGGCGAAGGAATCCGCCCAGGTCGCCGCCGCCGATGCCGGCGCGCGTGCGGCGCCGGCGCAGCGCGCCCGGCAGTCCGCCGTGCTTGGCCTGACGGTGCGCTCGCTCGAGCCCGCCGAGCAGCAGCAGGCCGGGGTGCCGGGCGGCCTGGTGGTCGAGCGTGTCGGCGGCGCCGCGCAGCAGGCGGACGTGCAGCCCGGCGATCTCATTCTCGGCGTCAACGGCCGGCGGGTCACCTCGGTGGCGCAGTTCGAAGCCGCGGCCCGCAGTGCCGGCAAGAACGTGGCGCTGCTGATCCAGCGCGATGGTGCGCAGATTTTCATCCCGTTGCGTCTGCCTTAAGCCCCCATGCAAGCCAGCTACGATGCGGCCGCCGTCGAGCGCGCCGCGCAGGAATTCTGGGCCGCCCGGCGCAGCTTCGAGGTGCGCGAGGACCCGGCGCGCCCGAAATACTACTGCCTGTCGATGTTCCCCTACCCGTCCGGGCGCCTGCACATGGGGCACGTGCGCAACTACACGATCGGCGACGTGCTGGCGCGCTTCAGGCGCATGCAGGGCTACAACGTCCTGCAGCCGATGGGCTGGGACGCATTCGGACTGCCGGCGGAGAACGCCGCCATCAGCAACGGCGTGCCGCCGGCGCGCTGGACGCGGCAGAACATCGACTACATGCGTGCCCAGATGCGCGCGCTCGGCTTTGCCATCGACTGGAGCCGCGAGCTGGCTACCTGCGACGCCAGCTATTACCGCTGGAACCAGTGGCTGTTCCTGCGCATGCTGGAACGCGGCATCGCCTACCGGCGCACCGGCGTGGTCAACTGGGATCCGGTCGACCAGACCGTGCTCGCCAACGAGCAGGTGATCGACGGCCGTGGCTGGCGCACCGGCGCGCCGGTCGAGAAGCGCGAAATCCCGATGTACTACCTGAACATCACGCGCTACGGCGAGGAGTTGCTGCGGGCCCTCGACGGGCTGCCGGAATGGCCCGAGCGGGTGCGCGTCATGCAGGCCAACTGGATCGGCCGCAGCGAGGGCTGCGAGGTCACGTTTCCCTGGTCCGCCGATGCGCGCGCGGCGCTGTGCGATGCTGCGTCGCCGGGTCTGCGCGTCTTTACCACCCGCGTGGATACGCTGTTCGGCGTGACCTTCCTGGCCGTGGCCGCGGAACACCCGCTGGCGACGGCGGCGGCGCGCACCCGGCCGGCGCTGGCGGACTTCGTCGAGGCGTGCCGGCGTGGCAGTGTGATGGAGGCGGACCTGGCCACGCAGGAAAAGAAGGGCATGCCGACCGGGCTGCACGCGCAGCATCCGCTCACCGGCGAGGCGCTGCCGGTGTGGGTCGCCAACTACGTGTTGATGGGATACGGCGAGGGCGCCGTGATGGGCGTGCCCGCCCACGACGAGCGCGATTTCGAGTTTGCGACGCGGCAGGGCTTGGCCGTCCGCACCGTGGTGGTGCCAGCCGATGGCAGCTACCACGAGGTGGGCGCGGCCTGGCAGCCGGCGTACGCGGACCATGGAATGACGGTCAACTCGGGTGAGTTCTGCGGGCTGGACTTCGACGGCGCGGTGGAGCGCATCACCGCGGCGCTGGAGGAGCGCGGGCTCGGCCGGCGACGGGTGCAGTTCCGCCTGCGTGACTGGGGCATCTCGCGTCAGCGCTACTGGGGCTGTCCGATTCCCGTGATCCATTGTCCCGCGTGCGGCACCGTGCCGGTGCCGGATGAACAGCTGCCGGTGGTGCTGCCGGAGGACCTGGTGCCGGACGGCAGCGGCAACCCGCTCGCGAAGTCCGCTGCCTTCTACGTCTGCACCTGTCCGAAGTGCGGTGGCGCGGCGCGGCGCGAAACCGACACCATGGACACCTTCGTGGATTCCTCCTGGTACTACACACGCTACGCCTGCCCGGACGCGCGCGCGGCCATGGTGGATGCGCGCGTCGCCTACTGGCTGCCGGTGGATCAGTACATCGGCGGCATCGAGCACGCCATCCTGCACCTGCTGTACTCGCGTTTCTGGACGCGGGTGATGCGTGACCTGGGCGAGGTCAGCTTCAGCGAGCCCTTCACGCGCCTGCTGACCCAGGGCATGGTGCTGAACCATGTCTACTCGTACCAGCCCGAGGGCGGCCGCAAGCGCTATTTCAATCCGGCTGAGGTGCGCACGCGCCGCGGCGCGGACGGCACGGCGGTCTACGAGGTTGCCGCCGCCGACCGCGGCACGCTGCAGGTGGTGCACGAAGGCCTGGGCAAGATGTCCAAGTCCTCCGGCAACGGCGTCGATCCGCAGAGCCTGGTGGAACGCTACGGCGCCGATACCGCGCGGTTGTTCACCATGTTCGCCTCACCGCCGGAGCAGACGCTGGAATGGTCGGATGAGGGCGTGCAGGGGGCGGCGCGCTTCATCCGCCGCCTGTGGGCGGCGGTGTACGAGCATGTCGGCGCAGGTGCGCCGCCGCCGCTGCAGCCGTCGGCGCTGACCGGGCCGCAGCGCGAGCTGCGCCGCACCGCGCACCAGACACTGGTCAAGGTGGCGGACGACATCGGCCGCCGGCATAACTTCAACACTGCCATCGCCGCGGTGATGGAACTGCTCAATGCTGTCGCGCGCCACGACGACGGCAGCGACGCCGGCCGTGCCGTACGTCACGAGGCGCTGCGGATCGCGGTGCTGGCGCTGTCGCCGGTGACACCGCATGTCTGCCATGCGCTGTGGCAGGCCCTGGGCTCGCAGACGGCGTTGGTGGACGAGCGCTGGCCGCAGGCAGATGCCGAGGCGCTGCGCCAGGACAGCCTGGACATCGTGGTGCAGGTGAACGGCAAGCTGCGCGGCCGGGTGACCGTGCCGGCGCAGGCGGACGAGGCCACGGTGCGCGCCGCGGCGCTGGCCGACGAGCAGGTACGGCGCTTCCTGGCCGACAAGCCGGTACGGCGTGTGATCGTGGTGCCCGGCAAGCTGGTCAACGTGGTGGTCTGATGCGGGTGCGCGCGGCATGCATCGTTGCCTGTGCCACCGTGCTGCTCGGGGGCTGCGGGTTCCACCTGCAGGGTCGCGCGCCGCTGCCCGCGGTGGTGCGGGCGCCGTACCTGGAGGCGCCCGACCGGCAGAGCGAATTCGTGCGCAGCCTGCGGCGCGCGCTGAGTTCCAATGGCGCGCAGCTGGCGCGCGAATCGGACCGGTCCTCGGCAGTGATCAGCGTGCTACGCGACAGTTTCACGCGGCGGGTGCTGTCGGTGTCGGTCAACAACCAGCCCAACGAGTACGAGATCACCTACACCGTCAGTTTCTCCGTCAACGCCGCCGGCCGCGAATTGCTGCTGCCGCAGGAACTGGCGGTGACGCGCACCTACAGCTTCGACGAGCGTCTGCTGCTGGCCAAGGGCCACGAGGAAGACGATCTGCGCGCCGACATGGCCCGCGACCTGGCCGACATGGTGCTGCGCCGCCTGGCGCGGCTATAGCTACTCAAGGAATGTGGCGCTCGTGGTCCATGCGCTCGTGCAGGATGCGCACGATGTCGATGCCGGAATCGGTGAGCCGATAGAACAATACGTGCGAGCCTGAAGGGTACTGCCGATATCCGGCCCGCACTTCCTCGCATTCGCGCCCAAGGGATGGTCTGTCGGCCACCGCCTGGATGTGTCTCCAGATCTGGCGCGTGTATGTGTCCGCCTGCTCAGTGCCCCAGCGTGCCGTCGTGTAGTCCCAGATTTCATCGAGATCGGCCTGGGCGCGAGGCGTGAGGACGAAGCGGCCCTTCATGGGGCCTTGCGTTTCTGCTTCCGCTTACGGGAGATGAAGGCTTCGAAATCGAAAGGCTTTGACGGACCGCTCTCTTCGCCTTCGATGAGTGCGGCGCGCAACGCGGCTACCCGCGCTTCGCGCTCCTCAAGCAGGCGCAGGGCGGCGCGCATGACGTCACTGGCGTTGTCATAGCGGCCCTCCTTCAACTGCTCTTCGACGAAGCTGTTGAAGTGTTCGCCCAGACTGAAAGACGTGACCCTGCCCATGGTTGGCCTCTGCTGCTGAATGTACTAAAATTTAGTACAATACGCAACTGCGGTCCGATTCGCCCCGGTGTCCCAGGAATTTGCTCTGCCCCAAGTTGCGAAACACGCCGACATTCTCCGGTTGCTGCAGGCCGATCTGCCGGCACTGTTGCGGCTGCTCGCGGGTTTCGGTCTGGAACTGGTCCGCCTGCCGTCCGGTACACAGATCCCCTGTTCCTACTGGGGCGACAGTGAAGCCGGGCTGCAGGGCGCGCGCCTGCTGGCACGCCCCGATACACCGCTGCATTCGATCCTGCACGAAGCGAGTCACTTCATCTGCATGGATCCGGCGCGCCGCGCCGCGCTGGATCGCGACGCCGGCGGCGATGACGCGGAGGAGTCGGCGGTGTGCTACCTGCAGGTGTTGCTCGGCGACGCGCTTCCGGGTGTTGGCCGGGAGCGCATGTTCGCCGACATGGACGCCTGGGGTTACAGCTTCCGCCTCGGCAGCACCCGTGCCTGGTTCGAGGGCGACGCCGCGGACGCGCGGGCGTGGCTGGTCCTGTACGGCATCCTCAGCGATGGCGGCGAGCTTACTGGTACGACGCGCCTCTGATCGCAGCGTGCCTGCAAATGCCTAGAACTCCCACGACGCGCCCGCAAACACGCCGCGCCGCGGCCCGTATTGCGGTGCGCCGACCCCCACGCCGGTGCCGTTGCGGATCTGGTAGACGGTGTCGAAGGCGTTGATGACATCCAGCCGCAGGGTCAGGCCCGCAATCCCTTCGGCATCGAAGGCGTGGCTGACCCCGAGGTTGACCTGGCGGTAGTAGGGCAGGTGGGCGCCGTTGGGGATGGTGCTGCCGTCGGCCAGGATCTGCTCCGCGCGCAGTCCCGACCCCATGAGCAGGTCACCGCTGATGCGGGTGCCCTGCCACAGCCACGCCGCCCCGGCGGAGGCTGTGATCTGCTGCTCGTGGTCGAGGTGGATGTAGTGGTCGGCCAGCCACGCGATGTCCTTGGCGCTGAAGTTGAACTGGCTCGACTCGATCTGCTTGCCGATGGCGCGCTGCAACGCCAGGTTGGCGTACAGCTGCACATGCGCGGTGTTGTAGCTGCCGGTGAATTCCACCCCGTACACCTGGCCGTAGCGGTAGTTGAAGGGTGTCTGGATGATGGGGGCGCCGAACTGGCCTTCATCGATCAGGTGGCTGGACTGCTTGTAGTAGCTGTCGATGCCCACGGTCCCGTGCTCGCCCAGCAGTTGTTCGATGCCCAGATCGTAGTAGTTGGAGCGCTCCGGCAGCACAGCATCGGCCTGCCTCACCGCCGGCGCCGCCGTGGTGTTGACGAACTTGCCGATGGTGGTGCCACCGACCAGCTCGAAGGGCGGTGGCGAGAAGTAGCGCGAATAGCCAGCGTGTACGGTTGTGCGGCTCCAGGGCTGCCACACCAGGTTGGCGCGCGGGCTCAGCTGGCTGCCGCTGGAGAAGGCCTCAAAGTGGTCGAAGCGCAGCCCATAGTTGATGGTCACGGCGTGCGCCAGGCGCCATTCGTCCTGCAGGTAGGCGCTCTCGATCCACTGGCTGCGCGTGCCGTCGTCGGTTATGTACAGCGGCAGGTCGCTGGTCTGCACACCGGCGTCGTCGGTCGGCAGCACGCCCGAGAGGGTGCGACTGTCCAGGTGGTCGGTCTGCAGGTACATCCCCCCACGCAGGGTGTGCGTGCTGGAGAGCGTCCAGGCCGCATCGCTCTGCAGCGCCCACGCGGCATCGCTCTTGCTCGCCCATGGGGCGATGCCGTTGAACAGCAGGTTGCCGAGCGGCGCGCCGGGATCGAAGCGCAGGCTGGAGAAGCGGTACAGCAGCGAGGACCGCACCGACAGCGCCCCGCTCGAGTGCTGCAGGGCCGCAGAGGCGAAAGTCGTGACTTCGCGCTGGTTCTGATCCAGTTCCTGGCTGAGGAAGTCCGCTACACCCTCGACCGTCAGTCCCGGCCCGACGTCGGCGGCGTGCACGCCGTGGAGGTTGGGTATCTGGAAGCGCGTCACCGAAGTGCCGGCGATGAGCGACAGGCGATCCGTGTCGCTGAAGAGGTGCTCGAAGTAGCCGAAGGCATGGTACTGGTGGGTGTGATCGTGCAGCGGGGTGGAACGACCGTCGGGCGACTCGATCCCCAGGGCGTTGGCGATGTAGTCGCCGGTGAGGTACCAGGTGTCCGCGCCGCCGTGACCGCCGTAGCCGAAGCTCGGCTGGATGCTGCCGTGACTGCCGCCGTACAGGGAGATTTCGCCGCCTGGCTGCAACGCCCCGCCCTTGGTGGTGATGTCGATGATGCCGGCGCTGCGCAGGCCGAACTGCGCCGGCAGGCTGCCGGTGATGACTTTCACCGAGGAGATCAGGCGCGGCGGCAGGGTCTGGCCGAAGAAGCTGATGCCGTCGGGCAGGATCACGCCGTTCAGGCGGAATTGCAGCCCGTTGTGGTCGCCACGGATGTGCAGCTGCCCGAAGGAATCCTGGGCGGCGTCGGGCACCTGCAGCATGACCTGGTTGAGCTGCACGTTGTCGCCGCCGGGGGAGGAGCGGATGTCGCCGGCGCTGAAGGAATAGGTCGAGGCCCCGGTCTGGGTATCGATGCGGGCGCGCTCCTCGTTCAGATGCTGTGCTGTTATCACGATGGTCGACAGCACGTCCCCGGCCTGTTCGGAAACCTGGGAGTGAAGGGTGGTGGTGGCACACAAGCTGACAATCGGCGCCAGCAGGCGCGCGGTGGCACGAAGAACGGACATCTGCAACTCCCGGGATCCTGGGCGGCGATGCGCGGCACCGTGATGCCCGATCGCCGTGACACGGTCGGCGCCCGCAGGGCCCACCGGCCCTCGCACGGGCAGGCGGCCTTGAGCGGTCGCTCAGTTCAGGTCAGGCAGGAATTGCGGGCGGTCCGCGGGGCAGGTAGGCGTTGCCAAGGCGACGGGCCAGCGGCGCCGCAGTCTCGGCCGGCACGCGGATCCACACACCCGGGGCGGGCTTGTCCGCGGCGACGGCCGCCGGGGTCGTGCCGGCGCTGCCACCCAGATGCACGCACAGGTCGCAGTGCGAATGGCCATGCGCCGGATCAGCCAGCCCATGGGCCGAATACAGCGCGCTGCATACCAGCAGCGCACAGGCGACAAGCAGGGCGATCAGGCGGTTACGGCGCACGTGGGTAGGGTAGCATAGCGGGGCAGATGAAACTGACACCCGACTCACTGGCCGCACACTTGGCCGAACGCCTGTTGCCCGCCTACCTGGTTTCCGGTGATGAGCCGCTGTTGACCGGGGAGGCCGCGGACGCGGTGCGCGCCGCCGCGCGTGCGCGCGGTTTTACAGAACGCGAAGTGCATTTCATCGAGCGCGCCGCCGACTGGGAGGCGGTCCGTGCCAGTACTGCCAACCTGTCGCTGTTCGGATCGCGGCGCGTCCTTGAGATCCGCCTGACTACTGCCAGGCCCGGCACTGCCGGCGGCGCTGCGCTGCGCGCGCTGGCGCAGTCGGACGATCCCGACACCCTGCTGCTTGTGTGCTGCCCGCGCCTGGAGCGCGAGGCGCAGTCGGCTGAATGGCTGCGCGCCATCGAGGCGCGCGGCGCGTGGCTGGCGGCCTGGCCGGTCGAGCCGCAACGGCTGCCGGCATGGTTGCGCAGCCGTGCGCAGCGCATGAAGCTCGACCTGGAAGAGGAAGCCCTGGCGCTGCTTGCGGCGCGCACCGAGGGCAACCTGCTGGCCGCGCACCAGGAACTGCTGAAGTTGACACTGCTGGCCCCCGCCGGGCAAGTGACGGTGCAGGAGCTGCGCAGCGCGGTGGCCGACAGCGCCCGCTTCGACGTGTTCCAACTTGGCGAGGCGGTGCTCGGCGGCGAGGTAGCGCGCGCATTGCGGCTGCTCGCCGGCCTGCGCGCCGAGGGCACCGAGCCGACGCTGGTGTTGTGGGCGCTGGTGCGCGCGCTGCGCGAAGCCTGGAGTGTGCGTGAGGGGACCGGCCGGGGTGGGTCGGGCTGGCAACGCAATGCCGCAGTCCTTGCGCGGGCGGCGCAGCGTGCACCGCGGCTGCCCTTCGCGGCGCTGAACAGCCGCGCGGCGCGTGCCGATCGCATGGCCAAGGGCCGCCTCAGCGGGGACTGCTGGGACGAGATGGCCCTGCTCGCCTGTGAGTTGTGCGCGCGTCCGGTCATGCCACCTGCGGCGCTGCTGCGGGCCTAGATGATGCGACCGATCGGACTGTTCGGCGGGACCTTCGACCCGGTGCACTGCGGTCACCTGCGCACGGCCTTCGAACTGCTGACCGAACTGCAACTCGCGGAGGTGCGCTTCCTGCCGACCGGCAGTCCGCCGCACCGCGACCAGATGTACGCCAGCCCCGAGCTGCGCCTGCAGATGGTGCGCGCCGCCGTGACCGACCAGCCGGGCTTCGTGGTCGACGATCGCGAGATGCGCCGCAGCGGCGTGTCGTACTCCGTCGATACGCTCGCGGACCTGCGCCGCGAATACCCGCAGCGCTCGCTGTGCCTGCTGCTGGGCATGGATGCATTCCTGGGCCTGCCCAACTGGCACCGCTGGCGTGACCTGCTGACGCTGGCGCACATCGTCGTGGCCCATCGTCCCGGCTGGCGCGTGCCCACTACCGGCCCGCTGGGTGAGGTCATGGTGGACCACGGCACCGGTACGATCCGCGAACTGCACGAGCGGCCGGCGGGGCGTATCTACGTGCGCGCCGTGACCCAGCTGGAGATCTCCTCCACCGAACTGCGCACCCTGATCGTGGGGGGCGGCGATCCGCGCTACCTGGTGCCGGACGCGGTGCGGCGGATCATCCTGGACACCAGGTGCTATGCTTCAGCGCATGGTGCGAATCTGAGCCCATGAGCAGCCGCAAACGCCCGGGCGCACGTACTGCGCGTGGCGCCATTCTCCTGAAGCAGGCGGTGCTGGGCGCCCTCGAGAACATGAAAGCCGTGAACGTGCGGGTGCTGGACGTGCGCGGACTGACGGACTTCGTCGATACCATGATCGTCGCCAGCGGCAATTCCGATCGTCACGTGCGGTCCATCGCCGAGCGGGTGGTGGAGGCGGCCAGGGCGCTGGACCGCCGGCCGCTGGGTACCGAGGGGATCCGGGACGGCGAATGGGCGCTGGTGGACCTGCAGGACATGCTGGTACACGTGATGCTGCCACGGGTGCGTGAGTTCTACGGCCTGGAGCATCTGTGGGAGGCGCCGGCAAGGCCGAAGAAGCCGGCCGCTGCGCGGCGCCCATCCGCAAGGTCGGCGCGTAGCGGCGCGCCACGGCGGCGCTCGCGGACCTGATCGCCCACCCATGCGCCTGCGCGTGATTGCCGTGGGCACGCGCATGCCCGGCTGGGTGCGCGCCGCCTGTGAGGATTACCTGAAGCGCTTCCCGCCGGCGCATTCACTGCAACTGGTGGAAGTGGCAGCGGGCGCACGTGCCGCAGGCGCCGGCCCCGAACTGGCGCGGGCCAGCGAGGGCGAGCGGCTGCTCGGCGCCGTGCGCGCGGGCGAGCACGTGGTGGCGCTCGATGAGCGCGGCCGCGCGCTCAGCACGCGCGAGCTGGCGGGATGGCTGGGAGAACGGCGCCAGGCGGGGCTGGACGTGAGCCTGCTGATCGGCGGGCCGGACGGACTTGCACCCCCGGTACTGGCCCGGGCCGACGGCCGCTGGTCGCTGTCGCGCCTGACCCTGCCACACGCCCTGGCGCGCGTGCTGGCCGTAGAGCAACTCTACCGCGCGCACACCATACTGGCGCATCACCCTTATCATCGCGACTGATGAGCGCACCGGTCTTGTGTCTGGCTTCCATGTCGCCGCGGCGGCGCGAGCTGCTCACGCAGATCGGCGTGGCGCACCGGGTACACGCGGCGCACGTCGATGAGAGCGTGCGCACCGGTGAGGCGCCGGGCGAATACGTGCAGCGCATGGCGGCGGCCAAGGCGCAGGCGGTGTATGCGCAGGCGGTGCATGGTCACCTGCGGCCGCTGCCAGTGCTGGGCGCCGATACCGCGGTGGTCATCGACGGCGCCATCTGCGGCAAGCCCGCGGGCGAGGCCGATAGCCTGGCGATGCTGCGACGGCTGTCCGGGCGCACACACCAGGTGTTGACCGCAGTCGCGCTGCTCGCGCCGTCGGGCGCGAGCCGGGCCATGAGCACCAGCGAGGTGGTCTTCCGCGAGATCGGGCCGCAGGAATGCAACGCCTATTGGCGTACCGGCGAGGGACACGACAAGGCCGGCGGCTACGCGATCCAGGGACTGGGGGCGGTGTTCGTCAGGCACCTCGCCGGCAGTTATTCCGGGGTGATGGGCCTGCCGCTGTTCGAGACCTCGCAACTGTTGCGCGCGGCCGGGATACCCTGCTGGAGCAACCCATGAGCATCGAAATCCTGGTCAACCTCGCCCCGCGGGAAACCCGCGCCGCCATCCTGGAGAACGGTGTGGTGCAGGAGATCCATATAGAGCGCGCCAGCCGCCGCGGGTTGGTCAGCAATCTCTACAAGGGGCGCGTATCGCGGGTGTTGCCGGGGATGCAGGCGGCCTTCGTCGAGATCGGCCTTGCGCGCACCGCCTTCCTGCACGCCGCCGACATCACGCGCGGCGCCGGCGCGGACGACACTCTGACAGGCGCGGTGGCGGATGCCGCGCCGGTCGAGGACATCCGCCGCCTGGTGAACGCCGGCGATGAGATCCTGGTGCAGGTCATCAAGGATCCGCTCGGCACCAAGGGCGCGCGCCTGACCACCTTCATCGCGCTGCCGTCGCGCTACCTGGTGTACATGCCGCGTGGCGCGGGCGTAGGCGTATCCGCACGCATCGAGGATGAGGCGGAGCGCAGCCGCCTGAAGAATGCGCTGCAGGGGCTGGCGCGCGAGCACCCCGGTGGATATATCGTACGCACCGCCGCCGACGGGGCGAGTGCCGAGAGCCTGCGCGAGGACCTGAACTACCTCGACCGGCTGTGGCAGCACGTGCGTGGCAGGGCGGCGCAGGTCGCCGCCGCAACGGTGGTGCACGAGGATCTGCCGCTGTCGCTGCGTGTGCTGCGCGATGAGCTGTCGCGCGGCGTGGCACGGGTGCTGGTGGATGCGCCCCAGGAGCACGAGCGCATGCGCGAGTTCGCGACCGCCTTCATGCCCGAGGCGGCGCCGGTAATCGAGCTGTACGCGGGCCCGCGCCCGATCTTTGACCTGCACGGCGTGGAGGAGGAAATCGCCAAGGCGCTCGACCGCAAGGTGCCGCTGAAATCCGGCGGCCACCTGGTGATCGACCAGACGGAATCGATGACCACCATCGACGTCAACACCGGCGCCTACGTCGGTCACCGCACGCTCGAGGAAACCATCTTCCGCACCAATCTCGAGGCGGCGGTGAGCCTCGCGCGGCAGCTGCGGCTGCGCAATCTCGGCGGCATCATCATCATCGACTTCATCGACATGCGCGACGAGCCGCACCGGCGAGCGGTGCTGGCGGCGCTGGAGCGCGCCCTGGCAGCCGACCGCGTGCCGACGCATATCACCAGCCTCTCGCCCCTGGGCCTGGTGGAGATGACCCGCAAGCGCACGCGTGAGAGCCTGGAGCACCTGATGTGCGAGCCCTGCCGGGTGTGCCAGGGGCGCGGCTTCGTGCGCACGCCCGAGACGGTGTGCCATGAGATCTTTCGCGAGATAGTGCGACAGAGCAGGCAGTTTGCAAGCCGCGAGCTGCTGATACTGGCTCACCAGGACGTGGTGGAGCGGCTGCTGGACGAGGAATCCGCCACGCTTGGGGAGCTCGAGGCGCAGATTGGACGGCCGATCCGCCTGCAGGTCGAGGCCCTCTACGGTGTGGATCAGTACGACGTCGTCCTGGTTTGACGGTTTGCGCGCCCTTGCGGGCCGGCGCACCGTGCTGTCGGCCGTCGCCGGGGTGCTGGCACTCGTTGCGATGCTGGCCCTTACCGCGGCGCTGGTGGTGGCGCGCATCCCGGAGCGCCAAGCGGCATTGCAGGAGCTGATCCGCCGCGAGACCGGACTCGATCTGTCCTTCCGGCGCCTGTCGGTCGCCTGGGGCTGGTACGGCCCCGAGGCGGTGTTTCACGACGTCACGCTTGCCGACCCGCGCCACGGCGCGATCCGCCTGCAGGCGCCGCAGCTGCGCGCCTCGCTGGACGTCTGGCGCATGGCGCGCAGCGGCAACTTCGAACTGGCACGCATCACCCTCACCGGGCCTGACATCGAACTCGCCACCGCCCCCGGCAGCACGGCGCCGTCCACCGCCGGTGCCGCACGGCAGCCGGCGACACTTCCCGGGGCCGACGTGCTGGCACGCTGGCGCGGCGGGCGCATCGATATCGAGCACGGCATGCTGCACTGGCAGCCCGGCGCCGACGGCTCCGCCGCCAGCATCGCTCTGCCGCACCTGAGACTGCAGCGCTTTGGCGCGGAGTGGGTGGCGCAGGGGCGGTTGCTGCCTCCGGGTGCGGGCAGCAGCGTGGAACTGGACGCGCGCATGACCGGTGATCCCCGCCGCCTGGACCTGGCCAGTGGCACGCTGACGCTCGCGGCTACGCGGCTGGACTTCGCACCATGGCAGCGCCTGCTGCCGCCGTTTGTCCCGGGCGTAGTGCCGCGTGCGGGTGCGGGCGACCTCGACGTGCAGCTGGCCTTCGTCCGCGGTGCGTTGGTGGCCGGGGAGGGCCGACTGCACCTTGGGCGGCTCGAATGGCAGGCGCCGGCCGACGGGCCTGCGCCCCTGCAGGTGACGGCGCTCTCGGGCCGGTGGAGCCTGGCCCGCGGCGCCGATTCATGGCGCGTAGTGGTGCGCGACGCCGCGATCGAGATGCCCTCTTCCGGCGATGAGGTGCACGGCGCCGCTGCGCGCGCCGTCTCGGGTAGTTTCGACCTGGCGCGCGACGGCGCGTGGTTGCGAGGGGTGCTCAACGAGCTGCCGTTGCCGCTGCTTGCGTCCGTGGCGCGCGCTTCCCTGGCGCCGCTGGCGGACAGTCACGTGGAATTCGATGGCCAGGCGCGGCAGGTGCGCTTCGATTGGGACCGTGAGCGCAGCGCCGGCAGTCGCCTGCTGACGCAAGCGCAGGTGTCCGATGTCGCGATCACCGACCCGGACCGGCAGCTGTCGATGCGCGGCATGACCGGAACTCTGCGCGGTTACGATGCGCGCATCACCGCGCAGCTGGGCGCCGTCGCGGCGGTCCTGCAGACCCCGAATGCCCGGCTCGACGGGGTAGATGTCTCCGCGCAGCTGACACTGCAGCCCGTGGCGGATGGATTGCTGCTGGAGGCCGACGGCCTGCAGCTGCGACGCGAGGACGCGACCCTGGTGGCGCAGGGCAGCGTGCGCTTCGCGGGTGCGGGCGGCGCCGCACCGCGACTGGCGGCCGAAGTGACGCTGCGCAATGTCGGGACGGCACTGCTGGCCTCGCTGTGCGACCCGGCCGCGCTCGCCGCTGTCAGCCCGCTGGCGGCCCGCGTTTCCGCCGGACAGATCAGCTCGGCCCGGCTGCAATTACGCGGCGGCCTGGATCGCCCTCTGCCCTGGAGCGACCCGGCGCACCACTTCTCCGGCGAGGCCAGCTTCCTGTCCGCGGCCCTCGCCGCCGATGGCGCCTGGCCTGGGCTCACCTCGCTCGCGGGCAAGCTGCAATGGGACGCCGGGCATGTGCGTGCGCGCATCGACGCCGGCACCGCCGGCCCGCCGCCGCAGCCGGACGGTGTGCAGCTCTATGCGCTTGCCGGCCTGCCGCCCCTGACCAATCTGCGCGGCACGCTGGCGCTGTCGGACGGGCGGGTGCAGCGTTCCTCTTTTTCAGCGCGCTGGCTGGGCGGACCGGTGAATCTTGGAGTGGAGCAGCGCCGCGGGCGCTCGGGCGATGTCCTGGTGTGGACGGCGCGGGGGCGGCTCGACGCGCCGCGCGCGCTGCAGGCGCTGGCAGCCCGTGGGTACGCCGATTCGCTCACCGGGTCCGCGCAGTGGACTGCGCGGCTGAGCCTGGCGGCCGCGGGGTCGCCGGCGCGCTGGCAGTTGCGCGCGGATTCCAACCTCGCCGGGATCGGCAGTACGCTGCCGGAGCCCTTTGCCAAGAGCGCCGGCAGCAGACTGCCGCTGCGTATTGGCATGCAAGGTGAAGGCGATCGTGCCGGCCTGCACGTGAATCTCGGCGAGCGCGCGCGAGCGCTCGCGGCGCTCGCCGCCAGCTCCGCTGGCTGGCGCATCGAGCGCGGCGCGCTGCAACTCGGAGCGGGCAGCGTCAGCCTGCCCCCAGGTCCGGTGGTCGCCGTCGCCGGGCGGGTGAGCCGACTGGCCCTGCCGGCATTCGTCGGTCTGTGGCGCGACGCGGCCCGTGATGCGGTCCTGCCACCTCTGCAGGCGCAGCTGGCAGTGTCGCGCCTGGGCGCCGCGGGACGCGAGTTCCCGGATGTAACACTCAGCGCGCGCGCCGGGCGGGAGGGTATCGCCCTGCAACTGGCTTCGGACGGACTCGGCGCCGAGCTGCTGTGGCCCCACGTCGCCGGCAGGCCGGTGCGGGTGCACCTGCAACGTTTCGATGCCGGTTCGCTGGCCGAAGGCTTCGCGCTGGCGCAGCTCGCCGGGCCGGGCGCAGTGCGACTGTCGGTCGACCAGGTCCTGTGGCAGCACCGCCCGGTGGGCGGGCTGCAAGCAAGCCTCACCTCCGCGGCGAATGCGCTCGACGTCGCGGACTGGCGGCTGTCAGCAACCAGCCATGACGCCCGCGGACGCCTGCATTGCGGGGCGGCGATGTGCCGGCTGGCATTCACGCTCGACAGCCACGACCCGGCGGCGGCACTGGCGGCCTGGGGCCTGCGGCCGGAGGTACACGCGCAGCGTGCTTCCCTCGGGGGTGAACTGACCTGGAGCAGTGCTGCACCGCTGCCCCTTGCAACGCTGGAGGGGCGCCTCAACATGCAGATAGGGGCGGGCACGCTGGCCGTACCCCCCGCGCCAGGGGCGGGGCTGCCCTCGTTCGCACTGCTCGGTGTGCCACCGCTGCTGGCGGGCCTGGCCGCCGCAGGGTCCGGCGCCGCGCCACCAGCGCCGCTGCAGTTTCGGGCCTGGACCGCGGATTACCTGCTGGGGCGGGGTGTGGCGCACACGTCCAACCTGCAGTTCGATGGTGACGCGCAGATCGCGATGCGCGGCGATATCGGGCTGGCGGCCCGCGACTTCGACCTGCAGGCGGTTGTGTTGCGCGGCGAGGAGCGGCTGCCCGAGCCGGTGCGGCCACTGGCCGCGCTGCCGAAGGTTGCCGCACTGTGGCTGTCACTCAGGGAGTGGCTGTCCGCCGGCGGTGCGCGGCCGACGGCGGCGCTGCAGTTGCGCGGTTCCTGGGATGCGCCGATGGTCACGACACAGGAGTGATGCGGTCGATGAAGCTGGCTGCGATTCAGATGACATCGGGTCCCGATGTGGCCGACAACCTGGCGCAGGCGCACGAACTGCTGGTTGCCGCCGCACGGCAGGGCGCGCAGCTGGCGGCGCTGCCGGAGAATTTCTCGTTCCTGGGACTGCGCGATGCCGACAAGCTTGCGGCCGCCGAGTCCGACGGCGCCGGTCCCGCACAGGATTTCCTGGCGGCCGCCGCGCGCGAGCTGGGCCTGTGGATAATCGCCGGCACGGTGCCGCTGGCCGGCGGCGCTGACGGGCGGGTGGCTGCCGCATCCCTTGTTTACGACGCACGTGGTGAACGCGTCGCGCGTTACGACAAAATCCACCTGTTCGACGTGCACCTCCCGGGCCGCGCCGAGAGCTACCGTGAGTCGGCACACGTCGCCCCCGGCCACAGCGCGGTGGTGCTGGATTCCCCGTGCGGCCGCCTGGGTCTGTCAGTGTGCTACGACGTGCGCTTCCCCGAGCTGTACCGCCACCTGAGCGGGGCGGGTGCGCAGGTCCTGCTGGTGCCGTCGGCCTTTACCACCCCCACCGGCCGGGCCCACTGGGAGACGTTGCTGCGCGCGCGGGCCATAGAGAATCTCTGTTATGTTGTCGCGCCGGCGCAGTCGGGGTTCCATCCCAACGGGCGCGAGACCTACGGAGACAGCATGATCGTGGATTTCTGGGGACGGGTGCTGCGCCGCTTGCCGCGCGGCCGCGGCTGCGTGGTGGCGCCGATCGACCTGCAGCGCCAGGCGCAGGTGCGCGGCAGCTTCCCGGCCTTGCAGCACCGCGCCTTCGCGCAGCCGCGGCAGGCGCCGGTATGAGCGCGCAGTCCGCCGAGCCACTGCAACTGGCGCGCCAGCTCATCCTGGCGCCCGGCGGGCTCGACGAGGGGCGCCTGGAACGCGTCTTCGGAGACGTGCTCAGCCACGCGGTCGATTTCGCCGACCTGTATTTCCAGCTGGCACGGCAGGAGTCCTGGTCGCTGGAGGACGGTATAGTCAAGGAGGGCAGCGCCAGCATTGAGCAGGGTGTGGGTGTGCGCGCCCTGGCTGGCGAGAAGACCGGCTTCGCCTATTCCGACGAGATCGTGATGCCGGCCCTCACCGAGGCCTCGCATGCCGCGCGCGCCATCGCGCTCGGTGGCGGAAAGGGCGCAGTGCAGGCCTGGCGCCAGCGCGCCGGCCACCGGCTCTACCTGCCGGACGATCCTGCCGGCGCCCTGGATGCGGCGGCAAAGGTGGCCTGGCTGGAGCGCGCGGACCGCGAGGCGCGCCGCCTCGACCCGCGGGTCGTGCACGTGAGCGCCAGCCTGGTCGCGGTCCATGAGTTGGTGCTGGTGGCTACCAGCGACGGCGAACTGGCGGCCGATGCCCGGCCGCTGGTGCGCTTCAACGTCTCGGTGATCGTGGAACAAGATGGCCGCCGCGAACAGGGCTATGTCGGTTCCGGCGGCCGCTATTCCCTGGCGGAACTGGTGCAGGACGATCGCCCGCTGACTATGGCGCGCGAGGCGGTGCGGCAGGCCCTGGTGAACCTTACGGCGCGCCCGGCGCCCGCCGGCAGCATGACGGTGGTGCTGGGGGCAGGCTGGCCCGGCATCCTGCTGCACGAGGCCATCGGCCACGGCCTGGAGGGGGACTTCAACCGCAAGGGCACTTCCGCCTTCGCCAACCGCATCGGCCAGCGCGTCGCAACCCCGGAATGCACGGTGGTGGACGACGGCACGCTGTCGCGCCGCCGCGGCTCGCTGAACATCGACGACGAGGGTACCGCGACGCAGTGCACCACGCTGATCGAGAACGGCGTGCTGCGCGGGTACATGCAGGACCGGCTCAACGCCCGACTGATGGGTGTCGCGCCCACTGGTAACGGCCGGCGCGAGTCCTTCGCCCATATGACCCTGCCGCGCATGACCAACACCTACATGCGCCCCGGACCGCACGCGCCCGAGGACATCATCGCCTCGGTGGGCAGCGGCATCTACGCCGTCAACTTCGGCGGCGGCCAGGTGGACATCACCTCAGGGAAGTTCGTGTTCTCGGCCAGCGAGGCCTACGCCATCGAGAACGGCAGACTGGGCGCGCCGCTCAAGGGCGCCACCCTGATCGGCAACGGGCCGGACGTGCTCACGCGCGTGTCGATGGTGGGCAACGACCTGAAACTCGACGATGGCGTCGGCACCTGCGGCAAGGACGGCCAGAGTGTGCCGGTGGGCGTGGGTCAACCGACCCTGCGCATCGACGGGCTCACAGTCGGGGGCACCGGCTGACTGCTGACATAATCCGTCTCCTCAGTCGCGAAGGCTGTGACTGCCGGCACGGCCAGCGGTGACATGGGCCGATATGGTTCTGGCTGCACCACCGCGCACCGACGAGGAAGCCCATGCACGCAGAAGAAACCACCCTGGAAGTTCCGCAGCTGCGCCTGCCGGCCGATCTGCTGGCCGAGGTCAGCCGCCGGGGCAACGCGCGCGGCGCCGACTTTTACCGGCTGGAGTCCCTGAAGCCCACGCTGCTGGAGCGCCTGACCGGACTGTTCCGGGGCCGCTGACTGCAAAGCGCGGGCTTGCCAGGGGGCAGGCTGGTCGGCAGGGCCGGACTGGCGTTAGGATCAGAACATGACTACGCGCGGCCTGTCCCGGCCGGTATACGAGGGGCTGCCCTGGGCCTACATGCTTTGTGGAGCCGCGGCGCTCGTGGTGAGCTATCTGCTGGCAGCGCGTGCGGCGCTGAGCCTGCTGATCGGCGCCGTGGGGCTGGCGCTGCTGCTGGCGGGCTTCGTGGTGCTGCTGCGGCGGCGTGATTATCGACGGCTGCGATCGCAGTACGGCAACCCCGGTTCCCTGGACGACGGCGGTACCTGAACGTTAATTTGCCAGATTGCCTCCGATCTCGTCGGCCTGCCCGGCTGCGCCGGCGTCGTCGGGTGCGGCGGATTCGGCGACCATGCCGCGCGGCAGTGTGTCGCCGAGCTCCGGGCGCGCGCGCTCGGCGCGCTCATCAATGTAAGTCAGTTCGTGCTTGCCGATGGAAATCACGTCACCGTCGTTCAGGTAATGACGGCGCACGCGCGCACCTCTTATGTGGATACCGTTGGTGCTGTTGAGATCCTCCACCACGCAGGATTCGGCGCCGCTGACGATCTGGCAGTGATGCCGGCTGACGAAGCGGCTGTCGATCTGCACGTCATTGTTCGGCGTACGCCCGATGATCACCCGGCCTGGACGCAGCAGCACCTCCTGCACCGCGTGGCCGTCGGTGGAAATCAGCAGCCGCGCCAGCGGCGCCCACGGCGGCTGCGGCGCCGCGGGTGTTGCCGCAATGCCGGGCGCGGCGTGCGCCACCGGGATGGGGGGCACGGCCGTGCCGGGTGCCGGCAGCGTGGCTGCCGCGGCGGGCGGAACCGCCGGGGCGGCCGCCGGGCGCGCGGCGTATGGCGGCCACTGCAGCTCCGCCACCGCACTGGCGACGTCTTGCGCCGTGACATGATCGCGGTCGGCGGCGAAGGCGGCCATCAGCGCGGTGTCGCACAGGGTGTTGATCAGGCGCGGCACACCGCCGCAGTAGCGCTGGATCTGCGCATGGGTCTCGGGCGCGAAGATGGTGCGCTCGCCGGCGCCCGCCACCGCCAGGCGGTGCTGGATATAGGCCCAGGTTTCCTCGAAGGTCAGCGTGTTCAGGTGAAAGCGCAGACGCACGCGCTGCACCAGCTGCACCAGCTCCGGGGCGTCCAGCTTGGTGTTGAGTTCCGGCTGGCCGGCCAGGATGATCCGCAGCACCTTGTCCTTGGTGGTCTCCACCCCCGATAGCATGCGGATCTCCTCCAGCACGCGCATGGAGAGGTTCTGCGCCTCGTCGACGATCAGCAACACCTTGCGGCCCGCGGCGTACTGCTCGACCAGGAAGTTGTTGAGCGTGCTGATCAGCTCGGCCTTGCGCATCCTGAAGGGCGAGAAGCCGAACTGCACCAGCACCGCCTGCAGGAAATCAACCACCGACACCTGCGTCTGGTTGATCTGCGCCACCACGACTTCGCCGGGGACTTCGCGCAGGAAGGACTCGATCAGGGTGGTCTTGCCGGCGCCGATCTCCCCCGTGATCACGACGAAGCCGTCGGTGAACCAGACGGTCGACTCCATGTACGCCTTGGCCCGCGCATGTTGTTTCGACAGGTACAGGAATTGCGGGTCCGGGCTGAGCCGGAACGGCAGTTCCGTGAGTTTGAACTGGTCCAGGTACATGCGCTGTCCGTGACCCGCCGCGGCTGCGGGTCCGCGCGCCATGTTACGGGAGAGTTATGCCGACGGCCAATTCCGCCAGCAGCCGCCGCACCCGGGCATCGCGGCGGGCGGCTGTTGTCTCCACCAGGCAACAGTGGCCGATCTTGCGCCCCGGACGCGGCTGCTTGCCGTAGTCGTGCAGGTGCAGCCCAGGACGCGACAGCAGGGCGGTGCGCGCCGGCATGTGGCCGATGAAGTTGATCATCGCGGCGTGGCCGAGGGCGGCGGTGCTGCCCAGCGGCAGGTCAAGGATGGCGCGCAGGTGATTCTCGAACTGGCTGGTGACCGCGCCCTCGATGGTCCAGTGACCGGAGTTGTGTACCCGGGGCGCCAGCTCGTTGGCGAGCAGCCGTCCGCCGCGCACGAAGAACTCGATGGTGAGCACGCCGCTGTAGCGGAAGTGCTCCAGCATCCGGCGCAGGTGGCCCGCTGCCAGCCGCTGCAGGCGCGGCGCGCCCCAGGGCGCGCGCGTCAGTCGCAACACGCCGCCGGAGTGTATGTTGCCGCACAGCGGGTACACCGCGATCTCGCCGCTGCGGCGGCGCGCCCCGATAATGGACACCTCGCAGTCGAAGGGCACCCACTCCTCGTACAGAAGCGGCACACCGCCCAGACGCTCCCAGGCTGCGGCCGCGGCGGGAGCATCGCGCACCACGGCCTGGCCCTTGCCGTCGTATCCCAGGCGGCGGGTCTTGAGCACACCCGGCAGGCCGACACGACGCAGTGCGCGCTCGAGATCGTCGCGCGAGTCGACCGCCTGCCAGCGTGTCGTCGGGATGCCGAGCCGCTCGAACAGGCGCTTCTCCGCGACCCGGTCCTGGCCGGTGGCCAGGGCGGGCAGCGGTGGCGCCAGGCGTGCGCCGCTGCCGCGCATGGCCGAGCGCAGCGTAGCGACCGAAACATTCTCCCAATCGAAGGTGACAACCTCGCAGCGCCGCGCGAGCCGGCGCAGCAGCCGCGTGTCCGTGAAGGCGCCGCGCAGCAGCGGCGCCACCTGGCCGGCGGGCGCATCGACGGCGGGATCCAGGCACAGGAAGCTGAGGCCGAGCGGATAGCCGGATAATGCCAGCATGCGGCCGAGCTGGCCGCCGCCCAGGACACCGACGGTCATGGACGCGGCAGGGTGCGCGGATCCACGGCCGCCAGCACGCCAGCGGTCTGGCGGGCGCGGAACTCCTCCAGCGCACCGGCAATGGCGGAGTAGCGCGGCGCCAGGATTGCGGCGGCAAACAGCGCGGCGTTGGCCGCACCGGCGGCCCCGATGGCAAAGGTGGCCACCGGCACGCCCGCGGGCATCTGCACGATCGACAGAAGGGAGTCCAGGCCGTTCAGTGTCCGGGACTGCACCGGCACGCCCAGCACCGGCAGGCTGGTCTTGGCGGCGGCCATGCCCGGCAGGTGGGCGGCGCCGCCCGCGCCGGCGATCAGCACCTCCAGTCCGCGCCCGCGTGCTTCCCCGGCATACTCGAACAGCAGGTCGGGCGTGCGATGCGCCGACACCACGCGGACCTCGTGCGGTACCGAGAGCTTGGTAAGGGTGTCGGCCGCCGACTGCATGGTTTCCCAGTCGGACGATGAACCCATGATGATGCCGACCAGCGGAGTCATCATGGCATTGTAGCGAACAAGGCCCGCAGCGCGCGAAACAGCTCGCGCGCCGCCGGGCCGACGGCGCCGCTGCGGGCGCGCTCGGCGGCGGCAACCGCGATACGCGCGCGCCACTGCTGGCGGTCGAGCTGCGGGTACCAGCGGACCAGTTCCGCGAGCGCCGGCTCGCCCTCGCCGATGAGCCGTTCGCGCCAGATTTCGGTGCGTTTGAAGCGCTCGGTCTCCTGTGCATCCTGGGCGTGGCGTGCGGCCAGCGCCGCCTCGATGGGCGCGGTGTCGATGCCGCGCATCAGTTTGCCGATGTACTGGCGCTGGCGCGCCCCGCCGGCGCGGCTGCTGATGCTGCGCGCAGCACGTATGGCTTCCGCCAGTGTTTCCGGCAGCTCCAGCGCCGCCAGCTCCGGCTCGCGCAGCCGCACCAGCGCCTCGCCCAGGTCCTGGGCCGCGTGGGCGGCGCGCTTGCGGGCGCTCTTGCTGGGGCGGCCCTCGTGGTCGTTGTCCGGTGCTGTCATGGTCTGTTTCGGGCAGAATTATCCACTATGTCAGTTCAGACTATAAGCACGCCGTCCACCGCGGACCCGCGCGCACTGTTGAGTGATGTCGTGAGCCTGGCGCTCAACGAAGCCCGCGCCCAGGGTGCCAGTGAGTGCGACGCCGACGCCTCTGTCAGCCAGGGCCTGTCGGTGAGCGTGCGCCTGGGCGAGGTCGACACGCTGGAATACCAGCGCGACCGGGGACTCGGGGTGACGGTGTACTTCGGTAAACGCAAGGGCTCCGCCAGCACCGCCGACCTGGCCGCCGCCGCGGTCCGCGAGACTGTCGCCAAGGCCTGCGCGATCGCGCGCTTCACCGCCGAAGATCCCTACGCCGGGCTGATCGACCCCGGCGCGCTGCAGCGCGACATTCCCGACCTCGACCTGGATCACCCCTGGGACGTGGATGCTGCGCGCGCCATCGAACTGGCCCGTGGCTGCGAGAGTGCGGGACTGGCCCTGGATGCGCGCCTCACCAACTCCGAGGGCGGTTCGGTCAGCAGCCAGCGGCACACCGGCGTGTACGGCAACTCTCTCGGCTTTCTCGCGGGCTATTCCTCTACCAGCCATTCGGTGAGCTGTTCGCTGGTGGCCCAGGACGCGCAAGACATGCAGCGCGACTACTGGTACACCGTGGCGCGCGATGCCGCCGACCTGGCCGACGCGGCCAGCGTCGGGCGCACCGCCGGCACGCGGGCACTGGCCCGCCTGGGGGGGCGCCGGCTGGGCACGCGCCGCGCACCCGTGGCCTTCGTGCCGGAGCTGGCGCGTGGACTGTTCGGGCACTTCGTCGCTGCTGTCAGCGGCGGGGCCCAGTACCGCAAGGCGTCCTTCCTGCTCGGTGCGGCGGGCGAGCAGGTGTTCCCGTCGTTCCTGCAGGCGCTGGAGCGCCCGCATATACGCAAGGGCCTGGGCAGCAGTCCCTTCGACCAGGAAGGCGCCGCCACGCACGACCGCGACCTGGTGCGCGACGGTGTCCTGACCGGCTACGTGCTCAGCAGCTACTCCGCACGGCGCCTGGGCCTGCAGCCTACCGGCAATGCCGGTGGCATCCACAACCTGCTGATCGGCACGTCCGCGGGGGCGCTCGGGCCGCAGCAGTTTCTGCGGCAACTCGGCAGCGGGCTGCTGGTGACGGAGCTGATGGGGCAGGGAGTCAACACCGTGACCGGCGACTATTCGCGCGGCGCCAGCGGCTTCTGGGTGGAGAACGGGGCGATTGCATACCCGGTGCACGAGATCACCATTGCCGGCAACCTGCGCAACATGTACCGCGAGATCGTGGCGCTGGGCGACGACGTCGACTCGCGCGGCGGCATCCGCGCACCATCGGTGCTGCTCAGCGAGATGACGATTGCCGGTGAGTGACCAGTAGTGCCGGCCGCGGCACCTCGTCGATCAGATCGCGTAGCGTCAGTTCCCCGCACAGGCTGCGGCGGGCATCGGCGATCCCCGAGAGCAGCCGGTCCACCGGCGGCAGCGGCACCAGGCGCGGCAGCACGTGACCGCTGCGCTGACGGCGCGCAATCTCCAGGATCTCGATGGCACGTATGCTGCCGGGATCGCGCCCCGGGACCAGCTCGTCGTTGTCGGTCACCAGCAACAGCCGGGCGTGTTCCAGCGCCCCGGCCATCTGCGCCACCGCGATGCCCGGCAGGTCGAGTTCGGTCGCCAGGCGCGCCACGCTCCAGCGGCGCCCGCCGGCCACGTGCGCCCGACCCAGGTAGTACATGATGCGCAGCGCCAGCTGTTCCTGTTCCTCCGCCGACAGTCGCAACTGCTGCAGCCCGAGCCGCAGATAGGTCGGGTTCTGCACGTAGAAGGACAGCAGCGCGCCGGCCAGCAGGATCAGCCAGCCGAAATACGTCCACAGCAGCGCCGCCACCACGAAGGCGAAGCCAGCATAGACGATGGTCAGGCGGGTCGAGTACACCACGAAAGCGGTGAACATCTTGCCCGTGGCCGCCCAGGCAACTCCCGCCACCACCGCGCCGGTCAGGGCCGCGCGCCACTGAACCCGGGTGTTGGGAACCATCATGTACATCGCGGTGAAGAAGGCGGTGACCATGGCGTAGGGAGCGAGCGCGATGCCGGTGCCGCGCAGGCGCTGCAGCAACGGCAGGCGCACCATTTCCTGCACCGGCGCACTGTCGAGCGCCGCATGTGTCAGGCCGAGGAATCCGACCAGCAGCACCGGACCGGCAATCAGCAGCGTCGAGTATTCCGCCAGGCGGCGCGCGAAGCTGCGCGCCTGGTCGACGTGCCACAGGAAGTTGAAGCTGTCCTCGACCTTCTTGATGGTGCCGATCAGGGTCCAGGCCAGCAGCGCCAGGCCGACCGAGCCGACCACGCCGCTGCTGACGTGGTTGGCGAAGTTCAGGACGCGCGCGGTCAGTTCCGCGGCGGCTGTCGCGCCGAGCGGGCTGAAGAATTCATGGACTACCGGCACCAGGCGCTGGTGCCCGCCAAAGAGCTTGAGGATCGCGAAACTGAAGGCCAGCAGCGGGATCAGCGACAGCAGCGTGGTGTACACCAGCCCCATGGCGCGCAGGTTGATCTCCCCGCGCAGCAGGTCGCGCACCACGGCATAGGCATAGCGCAGCACCCGCAGCACCGCGCCTCCCAGGCCCGGGCGTTGCGAGGCCGGACCGAAGAAGCACCAGTCGAGGAAGCCCCAGATTCGCGCCCACATGCGCCAAGGATACAGGCTTCAGCGCAGGCCGCGCCGCTCGCGCACCAATTCCCACGCCTCGATGATCTGCTGGGTGCGCTGCTTGGCGTGGGCCAGCATCGACTCCGGCAGGCCGTTCGCCTTCAGTTTGTCCGGGTGGTGCCGCTGCAACTGGCGGCGGTAGGCTTTCGCGACCTCGGCGTCGCTGTCGGTCGGCTCGGCCTGCAGCACCCGGTAGGCCTGCGCGAGCGCCTGGTCACGCGAGGGCGCGCTGTGCCGTGCGTCCGCGCCATGGGCGCCGCGCTGGAGGCGCAGGATTGCCTCGATCTGCGCGCACTCCAGCGCGGACACGCCCAGCGCCGCGCCGACACGCGCCAGCAGCGCTCGCACCGGGCCCTCCATGTTGTTGCCCGAGAGTGCGGCGCGCACCTGGATTTCCAGGAAGATGCGCGACAGGTCCGGCCGGCCATGCAGCACCTGGCGCAACGCCGCAAGTTCCGCCGCCAGGTCGAAGTCCGCCCGCTTGCCGGCGGTGAAGCAGGCGATGGCCTCCTGCACCTGCGAGGCAGCCAGGCGCAGCTCGTCCATCACGGCGCGCGCCGCGGAGATCTCCCGCTCCGAGACCCGCCCGTCGGACTTTGCCAGGCAGCCCATGACACGGAAGGTGCCGCGAAAAAAACGTTCACTGACGGCCTGCGGGTCCGGCAGCGGACCGGCAACCCGCGGATCGTATGGCTCCTGCTCGTCGAACTGGTGCCCGAGCAACACACCCAGCGCGGCGCCCAGCGGCCCGAGTGTCAGCGCCCCGAGCAGCCCGCCTGCCAGCTTGCCCATCCACTTCATCGCCATGCGGGTTATAGTACCAAGGGCATGTCAGCTCCCTGTGTTTACCGTACCCAGCTCACCGGGTTCACGCGCCTGCACGAAGGCAAGGTGCGCGACATCTACGCGGTCGATGCCGACACCCTGCTGATGGTCACCACCGACCGGCTGTCGGCTTTCGACGTGGTGATGCCGGATCCGGTTCCCGACAAGGGCCGGGTCCTCAACGCGATATCCAACTTCTGGTTCGAACGCACCCGGCACCTGGTGCCCAATCACCTTACCGGGCGCGCGCTTGCGAGCGTGATCCGCGATCCGCAGCAATTAGAGATGCTGGAGGGCAGGGCAGTACTGGTGCGGCGCCTGCGGGCCCTGCCGATCGAGGCCGTCGTGCGCGGTTACCTGATCGGCTCGGGCTGGAAGGACTACCAGGCGAGCGGCGCGGTTTGCGGCATCGCGCTGCCGCCGGGCCTGGCGCAGGCGCAGCAGCTGCCGCAGCCGCTGTTCACGCCCGCCACCAAAGCGCCGGCCGGCGCCCACGATGAGAACATCCCCTTCGCGCAGGCGCAGGCATTGCTGGGTGCGGACCTGGCCCGCCAGCTGCGCGACACCGCGCTGGCGCTGTACCGCTTCGCCGCCGACCACGCCCGCAGCCGCGGCATCATCATCGCCGACACCAAGTTCGAATTCGGGGTCGACGAGGCAGGGCGGCTGACGCTGATCGATGAGGTGCTGACCCCGGATTCCTCGCGCTTCTGGCCGGCCGACAGCTACCGCACCGGGATCAGCCCTCCGAGTTTCGACAAGCAGTTCGTGCGCGACTACCTGGAGACCCTCGACTGGAACAAGAAGGCGCCTGGACCCAGGCTGCCCGCGGAGGTGCTGGCGCGCACCAGCGAGAAGTATCACGAAGCGCTGCGGCGCCTGACGGCGGAGGCTTAGAGCATGGCACGCAGCAGCCTGCCGGCGTGGATCGCGCCCTCGATACTGTCGGCCGACTTCGCGCGCCTGGGCGCGGACGTCGAGGCGGTGCTGGCGGCGGGCGCCGACCTGGTGCATTTCGACGTGATGGACAACCACTACGTGCCCAACCTGACCATCGGCCCGATGGTGTGCGCGGCCTTGCGCAAGCACGGAGTCACGGCGCCGATCGACGTGCACCTGATGGTGCGGCCGGTCGACCGCATCGTGCCCGACTTTGCCGCGGCGGGCGCCACCTATATCACCTTCCACCCCGAGGCCAGCGAGCACATCGACCGCACCATCGCGCTGATCCGCGAGCACGGCTGCAAGCCCGGGCTGGTGTTCAACCCGGCGACACCGCTCGACTACCTGGATTACACGCTGGAGCTGATCGACATGGTGCTGATCATGTCGGTCAACCCCGGCTTTGGCGGTCAGCAGTTCATTCCGACCAGCCTGCGCAAACTGCGCGATGCGCGCGCACGCATCGACGCCGCCGGGCGGCCGGTGCGGTTGGAGATCGACGGGGGAATCAGGGCCGACAATATCCGCGCTGCGCATGAAGCGGGCGCGGATACTTTCGTGTCGGGTTCGGCGATCTTCGGCAGCGGCGACTACGCGCGCACGCTTGCGCTCATGCGGCAGCAGCTGGGCCCCTAGCCCACCTGGCTACTCATCGTCGTCCTCATCGTCGTCATCGTCATCGAAGTCATCGTCCGGCCGCTGGGTCGCGGGCCGGGCGCCGGCCGTGCTGGTGCCGGGCTTCGCCGGGACGATGACCGGGCGGGTCTTCATCTTCGGGCGCGCATTGAACACCACGATGGTCTTGCCGGTGGCGCGCAGCAGCCCCTGCTCCTCCAGCACCTTCAGCACGCGGCCCGCCATCTCGCGCGAGCAGCCCACCAGGCGTGACAGTTCCTGCCGGCTCACCTTGATCTGCATGCCCTCCGGGTGCGTCATGGCATCCGGCTCCCCGCACAGGTCCATGATGGCGTGGGCGACCCGGCCGGTGACATCCACGAAAGCGAGGTCGCCCAGCTTGCGGTTGGTGCGGTCCAGGCGCGTGGCGAGCTGGGTGGCCAGCTCGAACACCAGGCCCGGGCTCTCCGCGGCGATCTGGCGGAAGCGCGGGTAGGTCATCTCCGCCAGCTCGCACTGGTTGCGCGTGCGCACCCAGGCACTGCGGGTAGGCTGCTCGTAGAACAGGCCCATCTCACCAAAGAACTGGCCGCGGTTGAGGTAGGCGAGCACCATCTCGTTGCCTTCCTCGTCCTCGATCATGACCTCGACCGAGCCGCTGATGATGTAGTAGAGAACGTCGGGCAGGTCACCGGCATGGATGACCACCGTCTTCGACGGCACTGCGCGGATGCGGCAGTAGCTGAGGAAGCGGTTGATCGCGGGAATCTCGCTCAGTGGCTTTATGTTTTCTTCCATGGCTCCCCTTGAACCCCTGATTTTTGGTTGCTGGCGCTTAGGTTTAAGGCTTCAGATCCAGTAGGCCGCCCCGGTCATGACGCGGGCGGTGTGACGCATGAGGGTGGGCACCGGCGGTGGCAGCGTGACGCCGCCGGCAGCGCTCGCCGCGGCACCGTGCCCGATCTCCTCGGCTCTCATGGCGGCAAGTATCTCACGGCTGCGCACGTCGGATGTTGGAAGTCTGTTGAGGTGATTGTCCAGATGACCCTCGACCTGCCGCTCCGTCTCCGCCACGAAGCCAAGGCTGGCCCGGTCCCCGGCCAGGGCCACCAGTGCCCCGATGGCGAAAGAGCCCGCGTACCACAGTGGATTGAGCAGGCTCGGGCGTGCACCGAGTTCCTTGAGCCGCGCCTCGCACCAGGCGAGGTGATCGGACTCCGACTGTGCGGCATCCAGCAGCAGGGTGCGGATCTGCCGGCCGCGCGCCATCAACGCCTGGCCGTGGTAGAGCGCCTGCGCGGCGAGTTCCCCGGCGTGATTCACCCGCATCAGCGCCGCGCTTTCGCGGCGTTCGGTCTCGGAAAGAGCGGGGGCGGATGGGCCGGCCGGAGGGGTAGGCGCCGGCACGGGACGGCGTGACTGGGCCGGCGCGAAGACGGCCCGCAGGGCACGGTCCAGCGCGATGAGCGCGTCTTCGGGAAAAGGGCGGGAATCCATGGTCTTAAGGGACATTATAGGCGCATACAGGCGGGGCGGGCTTGCCGACCCTCCCCGCGGGCCCCACGGGCAGGGCGTGCCGGTGGCGCTGACTTTGCATTGGGACGGCGGCTTGAGTACACTTCCCCGCCTTTTTTTGGCCCCGGCCGCTTTCCGAAGGATTCACCCTCGAGCCGGCTGCCCACGAGTTGAACTATGAAGACTGTATTTGCCAAGCCCGCCACCGTGCGCGGCGACTGGTTCATCGTCGACGCCAGCGACAAGACGCTCGGGCGCCTGGCCTCGCAGATTGCCCACAGACTCAAGGGCAAGCACAAGGCCGATTACAGCCCGCATGTGGACATGGGTGACCATATCGTCGTGGTCAACGCGCAGAAGATCCGTGTCACCGGCCGCAAGCTGACCGACAAGATCTACTACCACCACACCGGCTACATCGGTGGCATCAAGTCGATCGCCCTGGAGAAGCTCATGAACGAGCACCCGGAGCGCGCAATCGAATTCGCCGTCAAGGGGATGCTGCCGAAGAACCCGCTGGGCCGCCGCATGTTCAGGAAGCTGCACGTGTTCGCCGGCGGCGAGCATCCCCACCAGGCCCAGCAACCCAAGCCGCTCGAGCTTCAGTAGGACTTTCCATGGCAGCGACCCAGAACACTCTTTACGGCACCGGCCGGCGCAAGACCTCCACGGCGCGCGTGTACCTCAAGCCCGGCAGCGGGCGTATCACGGTTAACGACCGTTCACTGGACGAATTTTTCGGCCGCGAGACCGGCCGCATGATCGTGCGCCAGCCACTGGAAGCCGTGAAGCTGACCAGCCGTTTCGACATCGCGGTCAAGGTGGACGGCGGCGGCATCACCGGCCAGGCCGGCGCGATCCGCCACGGCATCACCCGCGCGCTGATCGAGTACGACGAGACGCTGCGCAAGCCGCTGCGCGATGCGGGCTTCGTGACCCGCGATGCGCGCGAGGTGGAGCGCAAGAAGGTCGGGCGCCGCAAGGCCCGTCGCGGACCGCAGTACTCCAAGCGCTAGTGTATCGGTGCGGGCCGGGCGGATTGCCCGGCCCGCCCTTGGGTCTTGGTGCGGGCAAAAGCCGCCCCTTTTGCCGCCTTCGAAGTGGACCTGGGTGTTGGCTCTGCGAAAATCGCCGCAGGCGATTTTCGCCAATGGACAATGGGGGATCGTCTAGTGGTAGGACAACGGACTCTGACTCCGTTTACCTAGGTTCGAATCCTAGTCCCCCAGCCAAAAACATAGGGGCCTGTGGCATACACAGGCCCTTATTTCATTCTGGGCTTGAGTCATGACCAGGGGACTAGGGTTCGAACCGTAGGTTCGACTAGCCGAGCGAGTCTTCGAGCGAGGCTGGACGCCGCCGCGTCTGCGCGAGCGGCGGGCCCGAAGGGCCGAGCTGCCGCAGGCAGCGAGCAATCCTAGTCCCCCAGCCAACCGGACCCCATGAGTCATTTCTAATCATTTCCGCTGGGTAATCGGGATTGTGCTGTATATAAAACCAGTATACTGCCTTCACGCTGCGGCTTGGAGCGCTCTATGGCTGAACGTGAGGCTCGACCCGACCCCACAGACGGACTGCCCGCCATGCCTGTCGGCGACTGGACGGTGCAGAAGCACGAGCTTCTCAAGCTCTACATCGAGATATCCCGCGGCGTTCGCGGCAAGTTCATCGGCAACGGGAAGGCGGGAGCGACGTTCATCGATTTGTACTGCGGCGCGGGCCGCGCGTACATCAATGGGACCAACACCTTCATCGATGGGAGCCCGCTGGTGGGCTGGAAGGCGTCGCGCGACTGCCGAACTCCGTTCACGCAGATTCACATCAACGATTCCGATACGGAACTACTGGACGCAGCTCACCAGCGACTCGCGCAATCCGGCGCCCCTGTCATTAAGCATGGCGGCGACGTGCTCGCAGTCACACAGAATCTGACTGCCAACCTCAACCCTGATGCCCTGCACTTTGCGCTGCTCGATCCATTCAATCTGATATTGCCGTTCGAGGTGATCCGCTGCCTCGCGACATTGAAGCGTATCGACCTGCTCATTCATGTCTCTGCCATGGATCTCCAGCGCAATTGGGCGCGGTATACGCAGCAGACAAACTCGCCACTCGATCAGTTCGCACCAGGCTGGCGGGACGCTGTCGATACAGCCCAACCCGAAGAACGGGCTCGCCTTCAGTTCGTGCAATACTGGGCCGACAGCCTCAAGAAGCTGGGGTTCGCGGACGAAACGCGCTTCGAGCTCATCACCGGCACCAAGAACCAGCCGCTGTACTGGCTGGTCCTGGTGGCCAAGCACGAGATCGCGCAGAAATTCTGGAAAACCGCCGCCCAACACGGAAAAACCCGGCAGATGTTTTAGAGCGAGGCCCCATGGCGACAGACAGCAACATAGAATGGACGGAATTCACCTGGAACCCCGTGACGGGTTGCGTCAAGGTCAGCCAGGGCTGCAAGCACTGCTACGCCGAGCGGATGGCAAAGCGACTAAAGGCGATGGGTTCCGATCGCTATGCTGACGGATTCAAGCCGACGCTGCACTGGGACCTGATCGCCACCCCGTTGGCCTGGAGAAGACCACGGCTGGTTTTCGTCAATTCCATGAGCGACCTGTTTCAGGAGGATGTTCCGGAGAAGTTTATCCGGGAGGTATTCCAGACCATGGTTACTTGCCCGCAGCATACGTTTCAGATCCTGACCAAACGAAGCCAGCGGTTGCGCGAAATGGCGGGGCGCCTGCCGTGGCCGGAGAACGTGTGGATGGGTGTGAGCGTTGAGGATGCCCGCGTGGTTGATCGCGCCACAGACCTCGCCGCGGTGCCTGCGGCGATCCGATTCCTTTCATGCGAACCCCTGATCGGTCCGCTTGACGATCTGCCCCTCGATAACATCGACTGGGTAATTGTCGGCGGCGAGTCCGGTCCGAGGGCGCGCGGGATGAAAGCGGCATGGGTGAGGTCGATAAGGCGGCAATGCCGAACAAATCGAGTGGCTTTCTTCTTCAAGCAGTGGGGCGGGGTGCGCAAGGACCTCACCGGACGCCTGCTGGACGGCAGAACCTATGACGAAATGCCGGATCGGGGGAAAGTTTTCCGGGGAGCGGCGGTTGCGTAAGCGCGGCTGACGGTGGGAGGGGGATTTAAGGCGCAGGCGCTGACGAAAAGACGCGCTCCAGCGTTGCGGGCAGCAGGGCGGTGTTCGATTCGCGCAGTGCGGCGTGGCGGGATTTGAGGGTGGCTGTGCGGGCGAGAATGTCGACGGCTTCGACTTGTTTCCGGAACGTGGGCATCGACAGCCTGACTTTCAAGAATTGCTCCGGTCGGGTGCGTTCGCGCCGTGCACCAACACCGCGAGTGGCGTTCTGGAGAAACGACCAGAACCACGGTGTTTTAACGATTTCACCGAGGTAGCGCGGCGACGCTCTTCCCGGAAGGCAACGAAAGGTTCGGTATTCGGGCGAGGCGAACATCCCTGCGAGGTGGTGTGGCGTCACGGCGATGGCACCTTCCCAACCTTTCACTTGGCTAAGGACGAGTGCATCCAGGTAAAGGCGGTTGAAGGCGCGGTACGTTGTGTCGCTTGCAGAAACAGCCGGCTTGGCGAACAAACCGCCTCCGAAGCTGCGAACACCGACTTGTGGGTAGGCCTCGCCAAGCCGGATCGGCACGGATTCTTCGTGCAGTTCAATGATCTCGGATAGCGAAACCTCGCGCCCGTCCGCAAGGCGACGGTGGAGAGCCAGAGTCAGCGCATCGGCGTCGGCTTCGATGTCATCAAGGCGGGCGGCGAATCTGTGGGTGCTGTCGGCGAGGGCGTCAAGGCGGGCGACGATGGCTTGTTGTTCTGCAAGTGACGGAAGGGGCACTTCGTAAGCGAGTACATCTGCGGGACGGATCGCCGCATAGTTCGTAGTGCCTTGTGCCGTAACCTGTCCGCGAAAGTCCTCGGTTCGACAGAAATAGTCCAGGTAGCGTCGGTCCAAGCGCAAATGATCCGCTTCGAAAAGGAAGTAATGGCTGCTAACGATGGCGCCATCCAGTTCGTCGGGCACAAGACCGAAGCCGCCCATCTTTGCGTCTATCTCAGCGACGAGAAAGTCACCCGCGCGACACATCTGTTGCTTCTTCGTGCGAATATCTGCGCCCTTTTGGCGGTTCCGCAGGACGACGCCTTTGGCATGGAGTTGAACACGGCACAGCTTGTAGGTTTCGGAATCTTCTATGGTTATGAATTCCTTGCGATGCCGAATAACCTCGCCAAGAGCGACCCGGGGCCACCGCCTCACGCCACGACTCCACCAACCAATTTTTCGATCTCGTCCAGCAAGTGCGCGATCTCCCCGTCGTGTACACGCATCCGCGCCACAAGCTCCGCAGGATCGGCATGCTCCAGGCCTTGCTTCGCGCTCGGGTTCTTGAGGTCCAGGTCGTAGCCGCGCTGAACAATATCGTCCACCAGGGCTTTCCACGCCCGCGGCCCTTCCTTGCGCTCGTTCCACCACGCCAGGCAATCGGCGAACTCCTCGAACTGCAGGGGCGCGGTCTTGCTGTATTTCTTGCGGCCTTCGGGTAGAGGTAGCTCGTAATACCAGATATCCCGCGTCTTGCCATTACGGTCGAAGAACAGCAGATTGGCCGGAATGTCCGTGTAGGGCGCGAACACGCCTTGCGGCAGGCGCACGATGGTGTGCAGGTTGAACTCCTCCAGGAGCTGCTTTTTGATCGCGGCGGCGACTCCGTCGCCGAACAGCGTGCCATTGGGCACGACCATTGCGGCGCGGCCGCCGCGCTCTGCACCGAAGCCTGGTACCCGCAACTTGCGCATGATGTACTGCAGGAACAGCAGGGCGGTTTCGCTGGTCTGCAGATTCGGCGGAAAGTTCGCCTTGATGCCGGCTTCTTCCTCACCTCCGAACGGCGGGTTGGTGAGAATGACGTCCACCCGTTGCCCATGGCCGATCTCGGTGAGGCGGGTCTCCAGCGTATTGCCATAGGCGATGCGCGGCACCTCCAGGCCGTGCAGCAGCAGGTTCATCTGCGCGAGCATGTAGGGCAGCGGCTTTGCTTCCTGCCCGAATAGCGTTTCCTGTTGCAGCTGGTGGCGCTGGTCAATCGTTTTCACCTGCTTCATGAGGTGGTCGTAGGCTTCCACCAGAAAGCCACCGGTGCCGCAGGCGGGGTCGAGCACAGTTTCCCCGAGCTGCGGATCCGTCACCTGGACCATGAAGCGCACGACCGGGCGCGGGGTGTAGAACTCGCCGCTGTCACCCGCCGCGTCGCGCATTTCGCGCAACATGGATTCATACAGGTGCGAGAGCGTGTGGATTTCCTCACTGCTGGTGAAATGGATGCCGTTCACCTTGTTGAGGATGTCGCGCAGCAGATAGCCGCTGACCATGCGGTTCTGCACACCGCGGAAGACGTTGGCGATGACGCTGCGTTGAGCGTCCTTGCCGTTGCGCTGCGCCTGCGCGCGCAGGTAGGCGAACAAGCCGGGACCCCGCTTACCATCCGGGAGTGTGGCCTCGTCGTTGTTGATAAAAGCCAGCAGATCATCGCCGTTGATGCCGTCGGCGCGCGCGGCCCAGTCGCGCCAGCGGTAGGGCGCTGCGACGATCGGCTCGTAGCTCCTACCGTCCAGACTGGCTTCATCCTGGTGCCGAACCTCCAGGTCATCGAGGAATTTGAGAAACATGACCCAGGTGAGAAGTGGCAGGCGATCGGCGTCGCCGTTGAGTCCTTTGTCCTTGCGCAGGATCTGGCGCGCCGACTTGATGAGCGCGGAGAGCTGCTGGGCCGTGGTCTGCGGCGCAGCTTTGGATTTCTTTGTGCGGGGCATCGGGTCCTATTGGTAGAGCGCGGCCTGGAGCTGGCCGACCGCTTCGCGCAGAGCGGGCACCCCACCGAAATGCCGGGTAGCGATCTCGGAAGGGGTGCCGTAGTTGTCGAAAGGCTGCACCTTGAGCACTTCGGAGAGGGCGTTGAACTGGATTGCGCCGCGCTCGACGTAGCGGTCCAGCAGAAGACCCAGGATCTCGCGGGCAGTGTCACCGTACCTGGCGAACACGGTTTCTGTGAGCCTGCGCGCGCGTTCCGCGCGCTGGCGGCGGGTCAGCAGTGGTGTATTCCAGGCAAGATGACACAGCAGGTCGAACGGGTCGGCATCCTGCCGCCCGGTTGAGGCGATGAGCTCATCAAAACTGATATGGTGGTCGGCGAGTTCGTTCAGTACCTCGGCGCGCGTGTCCGACTTGACCCAGGCGGACTGCAGTGCCTGCCGGTTGGGGAACATGGAGCGGATCGCACGCGCGGAGTATTCGGTGTAGCGGACGACCTGCAGCTTTTTGCCGTCAGCATCGAGGTCATACACGAGGTGGCCGATGACTTCGACGCTGCCGCCATCCACGTAGAATTTGCGGGGTTCTTCGGATTCCGTTGCAGTGAGGATCTCCCCGGCCGCGGCATCTACGCTATCGATCCCCGTGTATTCTGGCGGCAGTTCCAGCTCGTGGGTTTCCGTGCCGGTGACGTTGCCGGCTTCGTCAATGATCGTGCTCTCGATGCGCACCGGCTCGCCGTCGAAATCGGGATCCGCGAAGTGCTGCGTGGCTGTACCGGTGAAGTCGACGATATTGAAGAACTCCTTGCCGTAGTCCACGCGCAGCCGGGTACCCCGCCCGATGATCTGCTTGAACTCGGTGCGGGACCCCACCACCCGGGCGAGCACGACGTTTTTGACCGTCTCCGCGTCCACGCCGGTCGTCAGCAGCTGCGACGTGGTCAGGATGACCGGGGCGGGCTTGTCCACGTCCTGAAAATCAGCGAGATGGCCCAGGCCGATTGCGCCCTCGTCGGCGGTGACGCGGCAAACGTAGTTCGGGTAGTCCCGGACCAGGTCGCTGTTGAGGTTGACCAGTTCCTGCCGCATTTCGGCGGCGTGCTCCTGGTCCACGCAGAACACTAGCGTCTTGGCGAAGCGATCGCTGCCACGCAGAAACTCAGTCAGGTGCTTGGCCATTGCCCGCGTACGGGCACATAGCGCAACGACCTTCTCGAAGTCCTTGGTCTGGTACTCACCGTCCGGGATCGGGCGGCCGTAGCGATCCTGTTCGTCGCGGCTCGGACGCCACCCCGCGGCGTCGGCGGTCGTAATCACCCGATGCACCCGGTACGGCGCCAGAAAGCCGTCCTCGATGCCCTGCCGAAGGCTATAGGTATAAACCGGCTCACCAAAGTAGTCGTAGGTGTCGCGCGATTCATCGCGCAGCGGCGTTGCCGTCATGCCGAAATGCACTGCTGGCGCGAAGTAGTCCAGCACCTTGCGCCAGCTGCTCTCGTCGCGCGCCGCACCGCGGTGGCATTCGTCAATAACCACGAGGTCGAAGAAGTCCGACCGGTACTGGCGGAAGACGTCCTCGCTGGCGGTGCTCAGCGCCTGATAGATACCGAAGTACATGTCGCGTGCCTGGCTTGGATCATTGCCACTGATCTTGTGCCGGGCATCACCGAAGGGGGCGAACATCTTGTCCTTCGGGTCGTCTACCAGGAGGTTGCGGTCGGCCAGGAACAGGATCTTCGGGCGGCGGTGCTCTCCCCGCAGATTCCACCGGCTATTCCACAGCTTCCAGCAGACCTGGAAAGCCACGCAGGTCTTGCCGGTACCCGTGGCCAGCGTCGCCAGCACACGTCTGCGGCCGGAAAGGATGGCCTCGACCACTTTGTTGATCGTGGCATCCTGGTAGTAGCGCGGAATCTTGCCCGAGGCCAGGTTGTAAGGCTCCAGCAGCGGCGCCTGGGCGACCGCCGGCAGCCCGGTCGCGCCGGCCAGGCGGCGCCACAGTTCGTCTGGCGTCGCGTAGCGCTCGACTTCGCGCTCAGTACCGGCGGAGTAGTCGATTTCTATGAGGCGCCGGCCGTTGGTGGCGTAAGCGAAGCGCAGGCCCAGCATTTGCGCGTATTCACGAGCCTGTTGGACGCCGTTTTCGGCGGGCAGACCGGCTTCCTTGGCTTCGACCACTGCGATCGGAAAATCGCGGCGGTAGTACAGGATGTAGTCAGCCCGCCGCTGCTTGGCGCGGCGGGCTTTGCCACCGATCAGCACGATGCGACCGTCCGTGACGGCGTGCTGCTCGCCGACGGCGTGTGGTGCGGTCGACCAGCCGCTCGCCAGTATCTTGGGCGTGACGAGCTCGCGGCAGGTGTCGGCTTCGGTCATCCGGGCGAGGTGATTCGCCCGCTCAATCGGGGCTGCGCAACAGGGCCATCAAATTCCGGGCCACGACCTGATGCAGCCGCCGCGGTCGACGTGTAATTGCCATGGAAACAGAAGTTTATGGCTAAGTCGGGCCGTCGCGCCACCGAAATCGCCGGCAAATGGACGCCCGGTCCAGATGCCGGCGATGAGACCACGACACGCACCCGGGTAGCCAGTGCCTCCAGGGAAATGGCCGCACGGGGGTAGTCGTACCGACCCCTCCTACGACGAGCTGGACTGTTACCTGCGCATCGCAGTCACGGCGGGCAGCAGTCCGTGGTGCAGCGCGGACAGGATCGGGCTGTCCACCTTCCGCACGGCCTCATCCAGCGCGTTGCGGTAACACCTGTTCCAGTCCGCCTGCTCCGCGAGCGTCCACCCCGGATTGCCGCAGGTGGCGCGTGCGGCGCTGCGCAGCCGGTGGTACATCGTTGTCGCCCCGGATGGGGTCATGAGGTTCAGGTCGTCGTACCTGATGGACATCGTTGCCTGGCGCATCTCATCCGCGGAGGTCGCGGCAGAGGCGGTGGTCGGAGCGACGGCCGCGGCACAAGCCGTCGCCGCGAGCAGGATCGCGGGAAGGGCAGGGCGCCCAAGGGATCGCGCAGTGTTCATGGGATTCTCTCCAGTGGCGGTTGGGTACAGCCATTGGATGTCCCGGGCACGCGAAAGGTAAAAAGCTCCACACGGGCGCCCCGCCGCGCCCCGCACCTGTCCGCCCGCGCAGGCTACTTGTCGACGATCACGATCGGGTCAAGCTGCAGACCGTCAGCCGTGGTGATCGTGTACTTGTAGAATGGTGCCAGGGGCCCGCACTTGAGCGGTTCGACGCGAGCCTCCCAGCGGTTGCCGCTGCCCTTGGCGACGGCGTCAGGAATCGGCTCGCGGGTACCGCCAAGCTGCACGAACGTCAGGGTGAACGGTACCGGGCCGGTGAAGTGCAGGGGGGTACCGGCATTGACGCGCATCGACCCGCCGTTGGGCTCCGCCCAGATGCTGCCGTTGTGGCCGTAGATGTCGACGTGCCACGGCGCGTCGGGGCGCACATACACGAACGGTGCGGCCAGCGCCGCCAGGCTCTCGTCGTCTTCGGGCAGCTTAGGCCAATGGCTCCCCGGGGTGCTCTTGGGACCATCTGTCCTCGGTAACTCAGGCATGGGGTTCTCCTTCGGTGGGTCTTTCCATCAGGCGCTTGAAACGCGGGTCGCCCCGCAGGTTCGAAAAGTCAGGCGCGGCGCGGATCAGCCGGGGGTCGTAGCCGAGAGCGACTGCGTGGCGCAGCTGCTCGATTGCGCCGGATGCGTCCTGGCGCTCCAGCGCCAGCAGTGCGGCGTAGTAGTGCACGTAGGGGTCGTCCCCGCCGAGTTCGAGCGCGTGGCTGGCGCTGCTGCGCACCTGCGCGGCGTCGGCCCCGGTGCGCGCGTCGTAGTAGGCCAGCTGCATCCACGACAGCGCGTCGCGCGGATTCACGCCGAGGCTGCGGTGAGCCAGCTCGCTGGCGTGGTGATAGTTGAGGCGTGCCTGCTCGCGCTCGCCGGCGAGCTGCCAGCGTGCATCGGCGAGGTTGCCCCATACCCGGTGATCCTCGCCGGCGAGCTCGGTTGCATGGCTGAACATGCTCACCGAGTCGGCGTAGCGGCCAAGGTAGTAATACACGCTGCCGAGGTTGGAGTAGGCGCTGCGCGTCGGATCGAGCATCAGCGAATGTTCGAAAGTGGCCTGCGCCTGCGAAAAGGCTGCAGTCATGAGGTAGGCCGCGCCCAGGTTGTTCCAGGCCTTCGCACTGGCCGGGACCAGCTCAGTGGCACGGCGATACAGCGGAATGGCCTGGGCGGCGCGCCCCTGCTGCAGCAGGAAGTTGGCAAGGGCGTTCTGTGCCCCCCAGTAGGTCGGCTCGGCCTCGACGGCGGCGCGGTAGGCCTGTTCGGCTTCGGCCGTGCGCCGTTGCCCGGCGAGCGCCTCACCGAGCCCCATGTAACCGTCGGCATTGCCCGGGTCGTCCCTGATGGCTGCGCGGTACAACCCGGCAGCCTGGGAGTCGCGGCCGCTGACGAGGTACAGGTGAGCGAGGGCGGCGCTCACTTCGCGCAGCGTACCGTCGAGGCGCAACGCCTGGGCGCATGCCTGCTCCGCCTGCGGCACCAGCCCGGCATCCCGGGTCAACTCGTAACCGCCTGCGTAGCGCTCGCACAGTCCTGACCAGGCAAGCGCGAAATTCGGATCAATGGCGAGCGCCTGGCGGAAGTTCTCGCCGGCCGCTCCCAGCTGGCTGCCGCTGTCGGGGGCGTGCAGCTTCGCCAGGCCCGCCAGGTACAGGTCGAAGGCCTCGACGCGGGTCGTCGGCACTGACCCGTTGTTCTGCGTCGCGTCGCTGTTGAGCACGACCTTGAGGGCGCCGGTGATCGAACGCGCCAGGTCATCCTGGATCGCAATCAGGTCCTGCCAGGTGCGATTGTAGGTCTGCGACCAGACGTCGTAGCCCGAGGCCGCGTCCACGAGTTGCGCCGTGACCCGCAGCTGGTCGCCCTGGCGCATGACGCTGCCCTCGAGGATGTGGCGCACGCCGAGGGTCAGCGCGATCGTGCGCACGTCGGCGTCCTTGTGCGCCACCGAGGAGGTGCGCGAAGCCACGCGCAGGCCGTGCACCCGCGCCAGCCGGGCCGACAGTTCCTGCGCCAACCCCTCGCCCAGGTAAGCGTTGCCATCCCCGGGGGTGACATCCACCAGTGGCAGTACCGCTATGGTGCGCGGCGGCTGCACCACCACGAGCGAGCTGGTCATCGCTGCGGCCGCAGCGACGGATGCGGGTTCGCGTACGTGGCTGCTGCGCAGGTAGCGCGTCGCGGCCCACGGCAGCGCGAGCAGCACGAGAATCGCGAGTGCGCTGCCAAACCAGGCCACTGCGCCCGGACTGCGCGCCGTGGGGAGATCCGTCAGCTGTACGGCCGCCGGCGCCGCCGTTGCGGCCGCCACCGGTTGAGCGGTGGCTGCGGGCGCAGCGGCCGACGCGGGGGAGGTGGCTGGCGCAAGCCGGGCGACCGGCGCGGCATCGTTCTGCCAATACGGCGTCGCCGCTTCGCGCTGGCGCCGCTCACCAAGCGGGCGCACCGGCGCGACCATGCGATAACCCATGCCGCGCACCCCGGCGATATAGCGCGGAGCGTTCGGATCGTCCCCCAGTGCGGTGCGTACCAGCTTCACCCGCTGGGTGATGGTTTCCGGTGTAATCACCAGTCCCGTCCACACCCGCTCGGTGAGCTGGTCGAAAGTCACCAGGCTGGGGGCGGCGCGAGTCAGGGCCAGCAACAGCTCGAACGACAGCGGCGGCAGGGGGATCTCGGCGGCGCCCCGCAGCACCCGGTGCTGGCCGGTGTCCACGGTCAGGTCATCGACCTGGTAGCCCGGCTCGTCAGGGCTGATCGGCTCAGGAGTTCTTCTGGGCATGCCCGGCGCCTGGACCGGGAAATAGACCTCGGCTGCCCCGGTCTGTCCCGATGGTACGCCCGAGGCGAGCAACATGCGCGGTCTGCCGGAAACTGCCCAGCCGCACGGGGGCGATGGGCCCCCGCACGGGCAGGCGATGGGTTGCTCAGCGGATCAACATGGCGGTTCGGGTCGTGTCCCGGGCGCCATTGTGCACCGCGGTCAGCAGCGGGCTGTTCACCTTGGCCACGGCTTCATCGATGGCCTGGCGCTTGCACGCCTTCGCGTGTTCGTATTGGGCCATCGAGCGGCTGTCGTACGGGCAGACCTCGCGGGCGGCGGCCGTGATCCGCTGATAGAGCTTGCTGGCGCCGGCGCTCGAGGACAGGTTCAGGTCGGAGTAGTTCACACGCACACTCAGTGTCTCGTTGTCGGCGTGGGCAGCTGCGGCCAGCCCCAGCGTGACCACGGCGGCGGGGACGAAGGAGGTGCAGATCGATTTGAAGGTGTTCATTGCGGTTCTCCAGGGTTGAGTGAATGCCAGAGGCCGCATGCAAGCTATGCCTCACGCGCACCGGGCGCATGAAGCGGACGTGAAGAGACGTGAAGATTCCCTGATGATCCGGTGAAGAAACGCCGTTACGGCCCGCCGGACCGGGCCGCCGCTGCCCGATCAGCGCTTTTGCACGCCCCGGTCGCTGCCGATCAGCAGCACATCGGCCGGCCGGGCAGCGAACAGTCCCACCGTCACCACCCCCACAAGCTGGTTGAGGTCAGCCTCCAGGCGCAATGGGTCGCTGATCGTGAGATCGTGAACGTCCAGGATTTGATTGCCATTGTCGGTGACGAAGCCCTGGCGCCACACCGGCCGGCCGCCGCGCGAGCGCAGTTCGCGCGCCACCAGGTTGCGCGCCATCGGAATCACCTCGACCGGCAACGGGAACCGCCCCAGCACTGGCACCAGCTTGCTCTCGTCCACGATGCACACGAAGCGCCGCGCCGCCGCCGCCACGATCTTCTCGCGGGTCAGCGCGCCGCCGCCGCCCTTGATGAGGCGGCGGCCCGGGTCGGCCTCATCCGCCCCGTCGATATACAGATCGAGGCCGCTGACCTGGTTCAGGTCCACCACCTCGATGCCGGCCGCGCCGAGACGTGCGGTGCTGGCCTCGGAGCTGGAGACTGCGTGGCGCACGAGACCCGGGTGCTGGATGAGCGCATCGATGAAGCAGTTCACGGTGGATCCCGTCCCCACCCCCAGGATCGCGCCCTGCCGCACCTCGGCCAGTGCCGCCTGCGCGGCGCGCCGCTTGTTTTCTTCAGTGCGCGACTGCGTCATTGCCATCCCCCAGAAACGACTGTGCCCGCATTGGCAGCGGGCACAGTCTTCGAAACCGACTCGGCGATCGCTTACGCGACCGCCGAGTTAAGGCCACTACTTCTTCTTAGCAGCTTTCTTCTTGGCCTTCTTCTTTGCCTTCGCCATGTTGGCTCTCCAGAGTTAACGGGTTAGTCCGGGGACCGAGTATATACACGCGAATTGAAATTACAAGCAAGGAGCGAGCGAAGTGTGCTATGCGCCACGGCGCTCGCTACTCGAGAGCGAGGATGAACTGCCACTCCTGCTCGCTCACCGGCGTGACCGACAGTCGGTTCCCCGGGCGCAGCAGCGCCATGCCGCGCAGCTCCCGGCCCGCGTGCGCGCGCAGTTCACTCAGGGGAATCACGCGTTTCAGCCGGCGCTTCAGCTGCACGTCGATCATGAACCAGCGCGGGTCGTCGCGCCTGCTGTCCGGGTCGTAGTGATGGTCCTTGCGATCGAATGCGGTCGGGTCCGGATAGCCCTCGCGCACCACCCGCATCGTGGCCACGATGCCCGGAACCTCGGTGCTGGAATAGTAGAGAAACGCCTCATCGCCGCGTTTCATCTGGTCGCGCAGCATGTTGCGCGCCTGGTAATTGCGCACCCCGTCCCAGCCGGTGGTGCGCCGCGGGGCGGCCGCCAGGTCCTCGACGCTGAAGGTGGTCGGCTCGGTCTTCATCAGCCAGTAGCGCATCGCACGATCTCCTTCTCCGTCACGACCAGGTCCATGCGCACATCATGGTCGGCCGCGGTGATGCGTTCGATCTGCTGGCAGGCATAGGCGATGCCCACGAGCAGCGGGCCGCGCCAGGCCTTGCGGTTGTGGCGGAACGCGAATGCCCGATCGTAGTAACCGCCACCGCTGCCGAGCCGCAGGCCGGTGGCATCGAAACCCACCAGCGGCAGAACGACCACGTCCAGCCAGCGCGCTCCCAGCGAACGGGCCGTCACCGGTTCAGCGATACCGAGGCGATTACGGCGCATCGGCCCCGTCATGGCGACGAAGCGCATGCGGCGCGACAGGCGGCGTCGGTCGATACGCGGCAGGTAGAGGGTGCAGCCGCGCCGGCGCGCCAGTTCGATCAGCGGCGTGGTGTCCAGCTCGCCGGGCACCGGGGCGTACACCGCAAGGCGCCACTGCGAGCGCAGATGCAGCACGGTATCGATGGTCCGGGCCACCTGTCGCGCGGCGGCGGCGCGCTGCGCTGGGCCGAGCGAGCGCCGCTGCGACAGCAGCGCCGCCCGCAAGGCCTTGCGGGTGGCGCTGATGGTGTAAGGGGAAGACGTCACCCGCCGGTGCCGGTGCGGATCGTTGCTCTCGAACCGGAGCAACAAGTGGGACGGGCTACGGCAGGTAAGGCTTTCCGCTCCGGGGCGGACTTGCACAATGCTGCGCGCAAACCCTTAAGTCCCGTGGGTGTTTCAATTAGGGTCCGAGGTAACCCGATCCGCTTGTCGAACACCGCAGGCGACGCGGCATTTACTGTACACCAAGCGCGCACGATGTGCTTAGCGTGTGAGCTACAGTTCCAGCTGCTGACCCTTTTCCAGCGCACCCTCGACGCGCTCACGCAGCGCGCGTACGCGATGGCCGACCCCGGAATCGACGCGGGTCTCGCGATCGCGGGTCTTGAGGTATTCGTGCGCGAGGTTGAGCGCGGCCATGACCGCAATGCGGTCCATGCCCACAACTTTGCCGCTCTCGCGGATCTCACGCATGCGGACATTGAGGAATTCCGCGGCATCCAGCAGGGCGGCGCGCTCCTCGTAGGGGCAGGAGACGACGTATTCCTTCTCCATGATGCGCACGCTGACCCGCGCGGCTTCCTGCTGGGTCATGTGCCGTGCTCCAGCGTCTTCAGGCGCCCGATCATGGCTTCCACCCGCGTGCGCACCTGCTCGTTACGCTGCAGCAGCGTGGCGCGTTCCCCGGACAGCGACTCGTGGCGGGTGCGCAGCGCGCGGTTCTCCTCGCGCAGCTGCGTGAGTAACGCGATCAGCTCGTCGACCCGTTTCCCCAGGCGTGTCAGCTCCTGTTCGAGCTGCGTTTTTGCGGTTTCGCTCATGTCAGGGACTATAGAGCCGCGTTCTCGATACGGTCAATTATAATGGGACCAGGATCGCCATGACCGCCACCGACTACCAGAACATCCAGGACCTGCTGCGGCAGCAACACTCCCTCGTGGATGCCGCCGAGGCCCATGGCACACTCGCCGGGGGTCTGTGCGGCGCGGCCGCCTACCAGCTGCAGGACTGGCTGCGGGAGATCCTGCCGCAGGAGGGTGCGCCGGCGTCCGAGGCCACCGCCATGCTGCGGGAGCTGTACGAGGCCACCGCGGGCGCATTGCGGGAGCCGGACATGGAACTGAGACTGCTGTTGCCCGAGGACACCCGGCCGATCGCCGAGCGCGCCGCGGCACTGGCCCTGTGGAGCCAGGGATTCCTCTACGGTCTGGGGACCGGTGGCATCGGCGATGCCGGTGCGTTGCCCGGGGAGGCCGGCGAGGTGGTGCGCGACTTCCTCGAGATCACGCGCGCCGCCGTCGACCCGGAGCAGGATGAGGAAGCCAACGAGTCGGCCTACGCCGAGCTGGTGGAGTTCGTCCGCGTGGGCACGCAATTGTTGTTCGAGGAGCTGGGTGGTGCACGGCGCACTGTCCCCGCGCCCACCGCGGGACTGCACTGACGCAGCCGGCACTGGCATTGACATGACCAGGGATGAATTTGCGCGCCGCCGCCGCCAGCTCATGCGACAGATGGGGCGCGACTCCATCGCGATCCTGCCGGCCGCGCCGGTCCGGCATCGCAACAACGACGTGGAGTACGCCTATCGTCAGGACAGCGATTTTCACTACCTGACCGGCTTTGGCGAGCCGGAGGCGGTGGCCGTGCTGGTTCCCGGCCGCGAGCAGGCGGAGTACGTGCTGTTCGTGCGCGAGCGTGACCCGGCGCGCGAGACCTGGGACGGACGTCGCGCCGGGCCCGCCGGCGCGGTGCGCGACCATGGCGCTGACGATGCTTTCCCGATCTCGGACCTGGACGACATCCTGCCGGGCCTGCTGGAGAACCGCGAGCGGGTCTACTACACCATGGGTGCTTACGCCGACTTCGATCAGCGCGTGGTCGGCTGGGTGAACGGACTGCGCACCCAGGCCCGCAACGGCCGTCATCCGCCGCAGGAGTTCGTGGCGCTGGACCACATCCTGCATGACATGCGTCTGTTCAAGTCGCGCCGCGAACTGGAGCTGATGCGCATCGCGGCGCGCATCGGCGTACAGGCGCACCAGCGGGTGATGCGCTTCTGTCGCCCCGGCCTGACCGAATACCAGGTGATGGCGGAGCTGCTGCACGAGTTCCGCAGCCACAATGCCGATATCTCCTATCATCCGATCGTCGGTGGTGGCGCCAACAGCTGCATTCTGCACTACCGCGACAACGACCAGCCGCTGCGCAGCGGCGACCTGCTGCTGGTGGATGCCGGCTGCGAGGTCCAGTGCTATGCCTCGGACATCACGCGCACCATCCCGGTGAGCGGGCGCTTCAGCGCGGAGCAGCGTGCGGTCTACGATATCGTGCTGGAGGCCAACCAAGCCGCCATTGCGGCGGTGCGCCCCGGCAACCACTGGAACCAGCCGCACGAAGCCGCGGTACGGGTCATCACCCAGGGGCTGGTCAGGCTCGGTCTGCTGAAGGGCCGGCTGCCGGCGCTGATCCGCGACGGGGCTTACCGGCGATTCTTCATGCATCGCACCGGTCACTGGCTCGGGATGGACGTGCACGACGTGGGCGACTACCGGATCGGGGAGGAGTGGCGGGTTCTGGAGCCGGGTATGGTGTTGACCGTCGAACCGGGCATCTACCTGCCGGCCGGTGCGCGTGGCGTGCCGCGGCGCCTGCGCAACATCGGCATCCGCATCGAGGACGACGTGGTGGTTACCCGCACCGGCGCCCAGGTTCTGACGGCGCGCGCGCCGAAAGATCCCGACCAGATCGAAGCCCTGATGGCTCGCAGCTGAGGCTCTGGCGCGGATGCCGTCAGATCCCCTGTCAGACGCCGCAGCAGGCACCCTGGAAGTGGATGTCGCCATCATCGGCGGTGGTATGGTCGGTGCCAGCCTGGCGGTTGCCCTGGGTGCGACGCCCCTGCGGGTGCTGCTGGCCGAGAGCGTGCCTCTGTCCTCGCAGGCGCAGCCGAGTTTCGACGAGCGCACCACGGCCCTGGGCAACGCCAGCCGGCGCATCTTCGGGGGGCTGGGTGTGTGGGACGCGCTGCGCCCCGATGCGGCCGCGATCCGCACTATCCATGTCTCCGAGGCGGGCCGCTTCGGCTTCGCACGCCTGGTCGCCGCCGAGCAGGGCATCGATGCCTTCGGTTATGTCGTTGCCAACCGGCGGGTTGGCGCTGCGCTGTGGCAGCAGCTCACTGCGGCGGCGCGGGTGCAGGTGCACGCGCCGGCGGACGCCAGCGGTTTCGAGCTGGCGGCCTCGGCGGTGGGCTTCACACTGCGCGATCCACACGGCGGGGAGCGCCAGGTGCGCGCCAGGCTGGCGGTTGCCGCCGATGGCGCCCACTCGCAGTTGCGTGCGGCGGCGGGCATCGCCGCCGAGGTGGAGGACTACCAGCAGGTGGCGCTCGTCGCCAACGTCGCCACCGAGCCCCGGCAGCGCGACGTGGCTTACGAGCGCTTCACCGACGCCGGACCGCTGGCGGTCCTGCCGCTGCAGGACGGCAGTTGCGCGGTAATCTGGGCCTGCAGCCCCGAGCGGGCACAGCGGTTGCTGGCATTGCCCGACGCGCAGTGGTTGGCGCAACTGCAGCAGCAGTTTGGCTGGCGCGCCGGCCGCTTCACCCGTGCCGGGAGGCGCGCCTCCTATCCCCTCAAGCTCACGCGCGCCGCCACGACCGCCGCACAGCGCACGGTCCTGATCGGTAACGCGGCGCAGGCCCTGCACCCCGTCGCGGGCCAGGGGTTCAATCTCGGCTTGCGCGATGCCGCCATGCTCGCCGAGGTGATTGCCGATCATCCGCAGGACCCTGGCGCCCCGCAGGTATTGCAGCAGTTTGCTGACTGGCGCGCGCGCGACCGGCGGGGCGTAGTCGGCTTCACCGATTCGCTGGTGAAGCTGTTCTCCAGCACCCGCCCGGGGGTGGGATTGCTGCGCAACATGGGGCTGCTGCTGTTCGATCTGACACCGCCCGCCAAGAGCGCGCTGGCGCGGGTCAGCGCCGGCTTTGGCGGTCCGACGCCGCGGCTGGCCCGCGGTTTGCCGTTGCTCCATGTCTGAGGTGGCTCCCACATTCGACGTGGCTGTGGTGGGTGGCGGACCCGCCGGCGCCTGCCTGGCGGCGCTGCTGGTGCGCGGCGCGGCCGCGCAAGGCAGGAGCCTCGGCGTGGTGCTGCTGGAGCCCGGCGTTGGCGGCGGGGCCCCGGCGACGGAAGCGCCGCAGTCACGGGAGATGCCGGCGTCTCGGGACCTGCCGGCGCCGCAGCGTGTCGTCGCGCTCTCGCGGGCCAGCGAGAACATCCTGCGCGCGGCTGGCGCCTGGCCGGCCCTGGAGCAATCCCGTCCGATGCCCTACGAACGCATGCGTGTGTGGCACGAGAGCGGCGGTGCGCACGGTGCCGACGCACTGGCCTTCGATGCCGCGGAGGCCGGACAGCCCAACCTGGGTTACATCGCCACCAACGCCGCGCTGCAGGAGGCATTGCTGGAGGCGGGCCGCGTGCGTGGGGTGGTGCGTGTCAGCGCCGCACTGACCGCGCTGCAGGCCGCAGAGGGCGTGGTGTGCCTGTCGGCCGGCGGGGAGTCGCTGAATGCGCGCCTGGTGGTCGGTGCTGATGGTGCCCGCTCGGCAGTACGCGAGATGGCAGGACTTGGCGCACGCCTGGCCCCGTACGGACAGACGGCAATCGTGGCGACGGTGGCGACCCAGCGCAGCCACGAGGCGACCGCGTGGCAGCGCTTCATGGCGGACGGTACGCTGGCCTTCCTGCCGCTGGTGGATGGCACCAGTTCCATCGTGTGGTCCGCCGACGATGAGTTGGCGCGGGAACTGCTGGCGCTGGATCCGCAGCAATTCACGCGACGCCTGGATCGTGCTTCGGGCCTGGCACTGGGTGAGACACGCCTGCTCAGTGCGCTCGCGGCCTTTCCGTTGCGCCGGCTGGACGCGCGCCGCTACGTGTCCGCACGCCTCGCCCTGGTGGGTGACGCGGCGCACGTGGTGCATCCGCTTGCGGGCCAGGGTGTGAACCTGGGACTGACCGACGCTGCAACTCTCGCCGAACTGCTGCTTGCCGCCGTGCGGCGCCGCGAGGATCCGGGCGCACTCGGCGTGTTGCGCGCCTACGAGCGCTGGCGTCGCAGCGAGGTGGCCTTGATGAGTGCGTCGATCGATGCCTTCGACAGGCTGCTGTCGCACGGCACCGGTCCGCTGGCGCTGCTGGCGCGCAGGTCGATGGGAGTCGTTGGGCGCAGCCAGGAGTTGCGACGACTGTTCATCGAGCGGGCGCTCGGACTCACCGGCGAGTTGCCGCGCACGGCGCGAGGGGGTGCCGGCGCAGTCGGCGTCTCGTAGATGTGTTCGGCTACGGGTTGCGCGGACCGGGGAGAGCGCCCGGTGTCGAGAGCACCCGGAGCGCAGAGCACCCGATGCAATAGGCGCCTTTTCAATCATTCATGAGATGGCTTCACTATTCGGCGGCGGGCATTGGTTGGCAAGCAACTGATTTCTCTGAAGATTGTCGTGCCGAAGCCACGATGAAACACTGAATCGAATTCTTCGGTAATTCCTGGAGTCAAGAATCCCACCTCAGGCCACCACGTCAGGCCACATCGTTCCCCACTGAGACCGGACCACCCAGCGCACCGGCGCATCCCCCACCTCTGGGCCATCGCTGGGCCATTACTGCGCCGGGGTGTTCCTGACCGGGCCAGTACCGCGCCGAAGATGTCCTGGTGTTGCAAACTGGCTGTGAGCGTGAAGCATAACTTCACGCTTAACGGTTAATCGTGCGCTTTCTGCATGTATTCCGTTGATTCATCAGCTTCTCAGTTGTGCGGCAGATCGCAAGATGGTGAAGCTCATGCTCAACTATCGCTCAACGGACATCATCCTGCGTGCCCTGGCCGATCCAACGCGGCGGGAGATAGTTGAGATCCTGTGCGAAAGCGACTATTCAGTTCTGCAGATCGCATCGCCGATGAGCATGACACTGGCTGCGGTCATGCAGCATCTGCGCGTGCTGGAGAAGAGCGGGGTCATCTACACCGAGAAGAGGGGGCGCATACGCTGGTGTCGCATCGATCCCCACGCGCTGCGCGTTTTAAGTCAGTGGGTTGACCAGCAATGTGGTCAGTGGGAGCGTCGCCACGCCCAGCGCCGTAACGGCCTGTGGTGAGCGCCGGCCCTTTCGCCTGCCCACGCAGGCCTCGGATATACTGACACCATGACCTGGTGGGGCTGGATAATCGGAGGGGCGATACTGTTCGGCGCGGAACTCGCCTTCGTCAGCGCGCAGTTCTACCTGGTATTCATCGGTGGTGCCGCAATTGCGGTCGGGCTGCTTGCGGCGCTCGCCTCACCCGCTCCCTGGGTCCAGTGGGCGCTGTTCGCGGTCCTCGTGGTCGTATCCATGATCGCGTTCCGCAGCCGTGTCTACCAGCGCTTCCACAACGACGCACCTGCCGTGAAGACCGGCCAGCCCGAGGGCGTCCTCACGCTGGCGGTGGCCCTGCCGCCAGGCGGCACCTGCCAAGCCGAGCACGGCGGCACCTACTGGACGGTCAGGAATGACACCGATTCACCCATTGCCGCCGGCACGCGCGTGCGCATCACGGCGGTCAGCAACCTGACACTGCTGGTACAACCCGACACTTGAGCGTTGGCGCGTGCCCCGGCACGCACGAGGGGCCCCCATGACTGTCTCCTACGTATTCATCGTCCTGGCCTTCATCGCCGTTGTGTTGGTGTGGCGCACCGCCACGGTGGTTCCCCAGCAGAGCGCGTACGTGGTCGAAAACCTGGGCCGCTACAGCCGCACCCTGCAGGCCGGCTTCCACATCCTGATCCCCTTCGTCGAGCGGGTGGCCTATCGCCACAACCTCAAGGAACAGGCGCTCGACGTACCGGAGCAGATCTGCATCACGCGTGACAACGTCCAGGTCGGCGTGGATGCGATCCTGTACCTGCAGGTGCTCGATCCACACCTGGCTTCCTACGGGATCACCAACTATGGCTTCGCGATAGCGCAGCTGGCCCAGACCAACCTGCGCAGCGAGATCGGCAAAATCGAGCTCGACCGCACCTTCGAGGCCCGCGCCACGATCAACGCCAACATCGTCGCCGAGCTGGACAAGGCCTCCGCCGCCTGGGGCGTGAAAGTGCTGCGCTACGAAATCAAGAACATCGCTCCGCCCAAGGACGTGTTGTCGGCGATGGAGAAGCAGATGCGCGCCGAGCGCGAAAAGCGCGCGGTGGTGCTGACCTCCGAGGGCGAGCGCGACGCCAAGATCAATCAGGCCGAGGGCGACAAACAGCGCGTCATCAAGGCCTCAGAGGCCAGCAAGCAGCAGCAGATCAACGAAGCCGACGGACAGGCGTCAGCCATTCTCGCCGTTGCTACAGCTACCGCGGAAGGGTTGCGGCGTGTGGGCGCGGCCCTGGTCGATCGCGGCGGCATCGAGGCGATGCAGCTGCGCATTGGCGAGGAATACGTGCGTCAGTTCGGCAAGATGGCCAAGGAGAGTACGACCCTGGTCGTGCCCGGACACCTTTCGGACCTGGCCTCGGTAGTCACTATGGCCACCAGCATCATCCGTCGGGATTCGTCAGCGCCGGCTGTGGCGGCGCCGCCGCGCGCGCCCATGCCGCCAGTGCGCCCCTGAGCGCGGTTCAGCGCGGCAGCAGGTCGATCCTCGCCGCGCACACGAAGTCGTTCTCCGACAGCCCGCGGATGGCGTGGGTCGTATAGGAGATCCGGCAGTAGTTGTAGCCGACCTCCAGGTCGGGGTGGTGGTCCTCTACGGATGCAATATGGGCCAGCGCATTCACGAAGCTCATGGTGCGGTAGAAGTCGCGGAATCGGAACTCGCGCTTCAGCCGCGTCGCCCCGTCGGCGAGCACCCATTCGGGGCTGACCTGGGTGAGCAGTTGCGCGGCCTCGGCCGCGGTGAGCGGCGCCGTGCCGCCCTCGCAGGGCTGGCAGTGGCGGTTGGCCAGGTCGGTCACGGTTGCGTCCCCGTGCGCGAAATGTGACTGGCGGTGGCGCTGCCGGGGTTCGCCGTGGCCTGCGCGCCGCCGGTGCGCACGTAGTGGCGCGCCACGTACTGCTCCACCAGCTGCTGGAATTCCTCGGCGATCCGCTCGCCCTTGAGCGTCACGGTCTTCTCGCCGTCCTCGTACACCGGGGCCACCGGCCGCTCGCCGGTGCCCGGCAGGCTGATGCCGATGTTGGCGTGCTTGCTCTCGCCCGGGCCGTTGACCACGCAGCCCATCACCGCCACCGTCATTTCCTCCACGCCGGCATATTCACCACGCCACACCGGCATGCGCGCGCGGATATGCGACTGGATGCGATCAGCCAGCTCCTGGAAAAAGGTGCTGGTCGTGCGGCCGCAGCCCGGGCAGGCCACCACCAGCGGCGTGAAGGAGCGCAGGCCCATGGTCTGCAGGATCTCCTGGGCCACGATGACTTCCTGGGTGCGGTCGCCGTTGGGCTGCGGGGTGAGCGAGACGCGGATGGTGTCGCCGATGCCCTCCTGCAGCAGGACCGCCATGCCGGCAGTGGAGGCGACGATGCCCTTGGAGCCCATGCCGGCCTCGGTCAGCCCCAGGTGCAGGGCGTAATCGCAGCGCGCCGCCAGGTCGCGGTAGATGGCGATCAGGTCCTGCACGCCGCTGACCTTGGCCGATAACACGATGCGCTCGTGCGGCAGGCCCAGTTCCTCGGCGCGCTGTGCGCTCTGCAGCGCCGACTGCACCACGGCGCTGCGCATGACTTCCTGCGCAGCGCGCGGCTGCGGCAGCGCCGAGTTCTCGTCCATCATGCGGGTCAGCAGGTCCGCGTCGAGGCTGCCCCAGTTGACGCCGATGCGCACCGGCTTGTCGTGCCGGCAGGCGATCTCGATCATCTCGGCGAACTGCGGGTCGCGCTTGCTGCCGCGGCCGACGTTGCCGGGGTTGATGCGGTACTTCGCCAGCGCGACAGCGCAGTCGGGGTGCTCGCGCAGCAGCTTGTGGCCGTTGAAATGAAAATCCCCGATCAGAGGCACAGGGGTGCCGGCGCGCTCCAGGCGCTCGCGGATCGGCGCCACGGCCGCCGCCGCCTCGCTGCTGTTCACCGTGACCCGCACCAGTTCCGAGCCGGCGCGTACCAAAGCCTGCACCTGGCGTACGGTCGCCTCGATGTCGGCCGTGTCGGTATTGGTCATCGACTGCACCACGATCGGCGCGGCGCCGCCCAGGCGCACAGGGCCGATGCGGGTGGAAGCGGAAGAGCGTCGGGGGCTGGACATCAGCCCTATTCTACGTGGCTTGGGCAAGCCCGGCGCGGGCTGCTATGATTCTCCCCGCCCAATAAGTCTGTCCGGAGAGGGTCTGGCCGCAGGGCCGGAACGCCGAAGGCGCAATTTCCGCCCGGAAACGCTCAGGCAAAAGAACGGCAGGCGGCGGCGAGGAGCCGCAGGGCTTCTGGAGAGCGGTGGACCTTCGCGGGCCCACCCACCGAAGGGGAGCGGCGCCATCGCGGTGCCTGATCTCTCAGGTCACAGGACAGAAGGGCGGCAGGTCCTCCATCGCGCACGATGGCGCTGCGAGGCATGTCGTCTTGAGCCGCGCCCGCTTAAGGTGCGGCGGGAGTGCCCTGTGGGACGAAGAACCCCCCTGTTCGCACTGCACGAGTCCCTCGGCGCCCGCATCGTCGACTTTGGCGGCTGGGACATGCCGGTGCAGTACACCTCGCAGATTGCCGAACACCACGCCGTGCGCCGCGCCGCCGGCGTGTTCGACGTGTCGCACATGTGCGTGGTGGACCTGGCAGGTGAGCGCAGCGGCGAATTGCTGCGCCACCTGCTGGCCAACGACGTCGCGCGCCTGCAGACACCGGGCAAGGCTCTGTACAGCTGCATGCTCAACGAATCCGGCGGCGTGATCGACGACCTGATCGTCTACCGCGATCCGGGCGTGCCGGGCGTTGCGTATCGCATGGTGGTCAACGCCGGCACGCGCGACAAGGATCTTGCCTGGATCGGCGCGCAAGCACGGCCCTTCGATGTCGGCGTGCGCGAACGCACGGACCTGGCGATGCTGGCCGTGCAGGGCCCGCAGGCGCGTGAGCGCGCGGTGCAGCTGCTGCGCACCCAGGACGAGGCCGCGGCCCTCGCGCTGGGCAGCTTCAGCGGCGCGCAGTTCGGGGAGTGGTTCGTGGCGCGCACCGGCTACACCGGCGAGGACGGCTTCGAGATCATGATGCCCGCGGCCGATGCGGTGCCCGCCTGGCGCAAGCTCAACAGCCTCGGCGTCACGTCCTGCGGCCTGGGTGCGCGGGATACGCTGCGCCTGGAGGCCGGCATGAACCTCTACGGCAACGACATGGACGAGACCACGCAGCCCTTCGAGTCGGGCCTCGCCTGGACCGTGGCGATGCAGCCGGCGCAGCGGCAGTTCATCGGCCGCGCGGCGCTCGAGCCGCTGGCGCGCGCCGGCTCGCCGCGCCAGCTGGTCGGGCTGCTGTTGCTGGAGCGTGGCGTGCTGCGCGGGCACCAGCGGGTTGCGACCTCCGCCGGGGCCGGCGAGATCACCAGCGGCACCTACTCCCCGACGCTCGAACGCTCCATCGCGCTGGCGCGCGTCCCCGCCGGGGCCGGCGGCGACGTCCAGGTTGAAGTGCGCGGCAAGCCTCTGGCGGCGCGCATCCTGAAGCCGCCGTTCGTGCGCAACGGCGCAGCTCGCATCGCTCTGTAGACCCGGCCACCCACACCCACTTCCGCTCCAATGAACAATCCCTGCGAGGACCAACCCATGAGCCAAGTTCCCGCCGATCTCAAGTACACCGCGTCCCACGAGTGGATCCGCACCCTTGCTGACGGCACGCTGGAGATCGGCATCACCGATCACGCCCAGCATTCCCTGGGCGACCTGGTGTTCGTCGAGGTGCCGCAGGCGGGCCGCCAGGTCAAGGCCGGCGAGTCCTGCGCGGTGGTGGAATCGGTGAAGGCGGCTTCCGACGTCTATGCGCCCTTCGCCGGCGAGGTCATCGCCGGCAACCCGGCGCTCGCCGATGCGCCCGAGACCGTCAACAGCGACTGCTACGGCGCCGGCTGGCTGTACCGCATGCGCGTGGCGGCGGAGGCGCTGGCGGCCGCGGGCCTGCTGTCGGCGGCGCAATACCAGAAAGTCCAGGACGCGGAGGGCGGCTGATGGCATTCATCCCGCACACGCCGGCAGACGTGACGGCGATGCTGCAGGCCATCGGCGCCGGCAGCATCGACGAGTTGTTCGACGAGATTCCGCCCGAACTGCGCATCGGGGCACTCGCGGGAGTACCGGAGGCGCTCAACGAGATGCAGGTCGGCCGCCTGATGAGCGAAAGGGCGCGCGCCGACGGCGTGCCGCTGAATTTCATCGGCGCCGGCGCCTACGAGCACCACATTCCCGCGGCGGTGTGGGGCATCACCACCCGCGGGGAGTTCTACAGCGCCTACACGCCTTACCAGGCCGAGGCGAGCCAGGGCACCCTGCAGGTGATCTACGAGTTCCAGAGCATGATCTCGCGCCTGACCGGCATGGAGGTCGCCAATGCCTCGCTGTATGACGGCGCTTCCGCGCTGGCGGAAGCGGCGCTGATGGCGGTGCGGGCCAACCGTAAGTCGCAGGCGGCGCGCATCCTGTTGCCAACCACCGTGCATCCCCACTACCGCAAGGTGGCGCGTGCGGCGACCGGCAACCAGGGCTTGCAGTTCGAGGAGCTGCCGTACTGCACCGCCGAGGGCATCACCCCGGCCGAGTCGCTGCGCCGCTTCGATTCCCAGGACGTCACAGCGCTGGTCATCCAGCAGCCGAACTTCTTCGGGCGCCTGGAAGATGTCGATGCGCTTACCCGGTGGGCGCAGGCGCGCGGCACCTTCGTGATCGCGGTCGTCAATCCCACCTCACTGGCCCTGCTGAAGCCACCCGGTCAGTGGGGTGGTACCGGCGTGGATGTCGCGGTGGGCGAGGGGCAGCCGCTGGGCGTGCCGCTCGCCGGCGGCGGGCCGTACTTCGGCTTCATGACTGCGCGGGCGGCGCACGTGCGCCAGATGCCGGGCCGCATCGTCGGTCGTACCCTGGATGCCGCCGGCAAGCCGGGTTTCACGCTGACCCTGCAGGCACGCGAGCAGCACATCCGTCGCGCCAAGGCCACTTCCAACATCTGCACCAACCAGGGGCTGCTGGTGACCGCGGCCACGATCTACTTGTCGATCATGGGGCCGGAGGGCCTGCGGCGCACCGCGGCTGCATCGCACGCGCGCACGGCCGAACTGGTGGCGGCGCTGACTACGCTGCCGGGCGTGCGGCGCGCTTTCCCGGGACCGCACTTCCACGAGGCCGTGCTGCAGTTTGACCGCCCGGTGGCACCTGTGCTGCGCACCCTGACGGTGCAGGGCATACACGGTGGCTTCGATCTCGCCGCCGACTACCCGGAACTCGATCACGCGCTGCTGGTCTGTGCCACTGAAGCACGTACCGCGGCTGACATCGCCACTTATCGCGGGGCGCTCGCCGAGGCCCTCAAGTCCGCGCGCGCAGCCTGATGCGCACCGCGGCCTAAGGCCACTCCAGGTGAATCCATGAGTCACACCGAGAAAGTCATCTTCGAGTACTCGCGCGACGGGCGCGGCGCGCACGACCAGTGGCCCGCCGACACGGACCCGGCCGCGCTCGCCGATCTGCCCGCAGGTCTGCGCCGGCGGGAGCTGCCGCAACTGCCGCAGGTCAGCGAGCTGGAGGCAGTGCGGCACTTCACGCGCCTGTCACAGCTGAACTTCTCCATCGACACGCATTTCTATCCGCTCGGATCGTGCACGATGAAATACAACCCGCGGGCATGCAACCAGTACGCCATGCTGCCGCAGTTCCTGGCGCGCCATCCGTTGGCGCCCGAGGCGAGCGGGCAGGGGTTCCTCGCCTGCCTGTTCGAACTGCAGGAGATGTTGAAGGAAGTCACCGGCATGCGCGGCGTCGCGCTGTCGCCCATGGCTGGCGCCCAGGGCGAGTTCGCCGGCGTTGCCATGATCCGCGCCTATCACCGCGCGCGTGGCGACGGCGAGCGCAACGAAATCATCGTGCCGGAGGCGGCACACGGCACCAATCCCGCGACCGCCACCATGTGTGGCTGCGTGGTGCGCGAGATCCCGGTGGACGCGGCGGGGGATGTGGACCTCGCAGCGCTGCAGGCGGTGGTCGGTCCGCGCACCGCGGGCATCATGCTGACCAACCCCTCGACGCTGGGGGTGTTCGAGCGGCGCATCGCCGAGGTGGCGCGCATCGTGCACGAGGCGGGGGGACTCTTGTACTACGACGGCGCCAATCTGAACGCGATCCTGGGCAAGGTGCGCCCCGGGGACATGGGCTTCGACGTCATCCACATGAACCTCCACAAGACCTTCTCCACCCCGCACGGCGGCGGCGGTCCGGGGGCGGGCGCGGTGGGTGTGGGGGCCCGCCTGCTGCCCTTCATGCCCATCCCCGTGGTGGGTCGGGAGGAGGGCGGCTATCGCTGGCTGACCGAACGCGACCTGCCACAGTCGATCGGGCGGCTGTCGGCCTTCATGGGCAACGCCGGGGTGCTGCTGCGGGCCTACATCTACATGCGCCTGCTGGGGCGTGACGGCATGCGGCAGGTCGGGGAGTTCGCCACGCTCAACGCCAACTATCTGTTACGGCGCCTGGCGGCCGCGGGCTTCGACGCCGCCTATCCGCAGCGGCGCGCCAGCCACGAGTTCATCCTGACGCTCAGGCGCCAGGCGCGGGAACTGAACGTCACCGCCATGGACTTCGCCAAGCGGCTGCTGGACTACGGCTTTCACGCACCCACCACCTATTTTCCCCTGCTGGTGCCGGAGTGCCTGCTGATCGAGCCCACCGAGACGGAGAGCCGCGAAACCCTGGACGCATTTGTGTCGGCCCTGTCACAGATCCTGGCTGAAGCGCAGAATGAACCCGAGCGTGTCCGCAGCGCACCGCATACCATGCCGGTGCGCCGCCTCGATGACGTGCGGGCCGCCCGACAGCTGGACCTCGCATGGAAGCCGTCGGCGCAGCAGGAGAGCTGATGCCATCCAAGTCGTTTCTGTCCCTGTGCCTGTGTCTGCTCGCGGCCGTGGTGCAGCCGCTGCAGGCGGGCTCACCCGCCGCCGCCAGTGCTGCCGCCGCGGTGCAGCCTCCACCGCCGGCAGCCGGGGTGCCGCCGTCCTCCGCCGCGGTCGTACCGCCTGGCACGCCGCCAGGCACCGTGCCGGCGGCGCAGCCACAAACCCAGGGAGCGGTCGCGGTCGAGGACAATCCTGACTGGGCGGTGACGCTGGAGCGGATTGCCGGCAGCGTGGTTTCGATAGACGTTGATTCCACGCGCGCCTTCGATACCGAGTGGAACACCACGGCCCAGGCCACCGGCTTCGTCGTGGATGCGCAGCGCGGCCTCATCCTGACCAACCGCCACGTCGTGACACCCGGCCCGGTGATCGCGGAGGCGACCTTCCTCAACCGCGAGGAGGTGCAACTCTACCCGGTGTATCGCGACCCGGTGCACGACTTCGGCCTGTACCGCTACGACCCGTCCAAACTGCGTTTCATCCATCCGCAGGCGTTGCCCCTGTACCCGGAGGGCGCGCAGGTGGGTCGCGAGATCCGCGTAGTCGGCAACAATGCCGGCGAGCAGCTCTCGATCCTGGCCGGCACGCTGGCGCGCCTGGATCGGGACGCACCCAACTACGGCGTCGCCAAGTACAACGACTTCAACACCTTCTACCTGCAGGCCGCCTCGGGTACTTCCGGCGGCTCGTCAGGCTCGCCGGTCATCGACATACGCGGGCGGGTGGTGGGACTGAACGCAGGCGGCGCCAGCGGCTCCGCCTCCAGCTTCTACTTGCCGCTGGGCCGGGTGCGCCGCGCCCTGGCGCTGATCCAGCAGGGCAAGCCGGTGCCGCGCGGCACCCTGTACGCGGTCTTCAACTACACCCCGTACGACGAACTGGAGCGGCTGGGGCTGGACCCGGTCACCGAGGGCGCGGTGCGCAAGGCCTTTCCGCGCCTCACGGGCATGCTGGTGGTCACCGAAGTGTTGCCGGGAAGCTCGAGCGAGAACGTGCTGCAGCCCGGGGACATCCTGCTGAAGGTGAATGCGCGCTACCTGACCCAATTCGAGCCGCTGGAGGAGATTCTCGACGACACGGTAGGCGGCAGTGTCGAGGTGGAGTTGCAGCGCGGCGGCAAGACCGTCACCGCCCGCCTGCCCGTGGGCGATCTGCACGCCATCACCCCGGCCGCCTACGCGGAGTTCGGCGACGCGGTGGTGAATACGCTCTCCTACCAGATGGCGCGGCACATGAACGTACCGACACGCGGCGTGTTCGTCGCAAACCCCGGCTATGTGTTCGGCTCTGCCGGCATTCCGCGTGGCGCCGTGATCCGCAGCCTGAACGGCCACAAGACCGACACGCTGGGAGAGTTCGAGGCCGGAATTGCCCAGCTGGGGCAGGGGGACCATGCGGCGGTGCACTTCGCGACCCTGGACGACCCCAACGGTAACCAGCTGCGCTCCATCCGCATGGACCGGCTGTGGTTCCCGGCACACCACTGCGACCGCAACGATACCGAGGGACTATGGGACTGCCGCGACCTGGCGGCAGGCCCCGCGCCGAAGCCGCCCGAGGTCAGCTCCACGACCTTCCCGCGCCAGCGCGAGGCACGGCTGAACACCCTGTCGGCCTCGCTGGCGATGGTGAGCTTCGACATGCCCTACTCGGTCTCCGGCATTACGGAACACAACTATCACGGCACGGGCCTGGTCGTGGACGCGAGCCGTGGGCTGGTGGTGGTGGACCGCAACACCGTGCCCGTGTCGATCGGCGACGTGACGGTGACTTTTGCCGGCACGGTGCAGGTGCCGGGCCGCGTGGTCTACATCCATCCGCAGCACAACTACGCCGTGGTGGCCTACGATCCGCGCCTGATCGGCGCAACACCGGTGCGTTCGGCGCGCCTGGTGTCGCGCGCACTGACCGCCGGCGAAGCGCTGTGGGTGGTGGGCCTGGATGCCGGCAGCGAGCTGCGCTGGCGCGAAACCGAGGTCGCGGCCCTCGATCCGCTGGTGCTGCCGCTGTCGCGCACCATGCGCTTCCGCGACAGCAACATCGAGACGGTGCAACTGGTCAATCCGCCACAGGACTTCGACGGCGTGCTCGCCGACAAGGCCGGCAACGTGGTCGGCACCTGGTCGAGCTTCGCCTACGAGAACGGCCGCGAGCTGGCGCAGGAGATGCGCGGCGTGCCGATCGACATCGTCGCCGACATGCTGGCGCGGGTGCGCGATGCGCGGCCCCTGCATTCGCTGGAGGCGGAACTGGCCGTCGTGCCGCTGGCGGATGCGCGCGACCTGGGCTTGCCGCAGGGCTGGATCACACGGCTGACCCAGAGTTCACCGGCGCGGCGGCAGGTGCTGTCGGTGTCCCGCCTGGTGGGCGGGTCGCCGGCGCTGCGCGTGCTGCAGCAGGGCGACCTGCTGCTGGCCATCGACGGCAAGGCGGTGACGAGCTTCCGTGAGGTCGAGACCGCCGCGGCCGACAAGTCGCAGGTGCAGGTGACGGTGTGGCGCGGCCAGGGTGAACAGACGCTCACCGTGGACACGGCCGAACTGCCGGGCACCGACGTCGACCGGGTGATCGAATGGGCCGGGGCGACGCTGCAGGCGCCGCACCGGGCGATGAGCGTGCAGCGCGGACTTGCGCCGGTGGGCGCGTATGTCGGCTACTTTTCCTACGGATCGCCGGCGACGCGTTACGGATTGTATCCGGGGCGGCGCATCGTGGAGGTGGACGGTGTACCCACCCCCGACCTGGATGCCTTCCTCAGGGCCGTCAGCGGCCGGCCCGACCGCTCCTCGCTGCGCCTGAAGACCATCACCTGGAACAACGCGCCGGAAGTCATCACGCTCAAGCTCGACAAGCACTACTGGCCGGCCTACGAACTGCGCCGCAACCCCGCCGACGGCACCTGGACGCGGCACGCGCTGGAATAAATGTGACGCACGTGATGCTTTCACACCACACTGTGGGAGTCCGTCACAGCGCCTTGGTAGAATTCGCGGCAGCATGGTCCGTGTCGTCAGAGCAACCCAGGTCGAGATCTCCGCTGCCGTGCAGGCCCTGCGCGACGGCGAGCTGGTCGCATTCCCGACTGAAACCGTGTACGGGCTGGGCGCCAATGCCCAGGACCCCGGGGCGGTGCGCAGGATTTTCGAGGCCAAGGGCCGCCCTGCCAATCACCCGGTGATCGTGCACCTGGACAGCCCGCGCTTCCTGCACCGCTGGGTACGCGAGGTGCCGCAGACGGCGACCCGGCTGGCGGAGAAGTTCTGGCCGGGGCCGCTGACCATGGTGATGCCCAAGGCCGCCAACGTGAATCCGATGATCACCGGCGGTCAGGACACCATTGCCATCCGCGTGCCCGCCCATCCCATGGCGCAGCAGCTGCTGACCGCTTTCGGCGGCGGCATCGCCGCCCCTTCGGCCAACCGCTACGGGCGCCTCTCGCCCACGCGCGCCGAGCATGTACGCGAGGAGTTCGGCGACAGCCTGCGGATCATCCTGGACGGCGGCGAATGCCAGATCGGACTGGAGTCCACCATAGTGGCCTTCGAGGGCGAGAGCGTGCGGCTGCTGCGCCCGGGCAGCGTCACGGCCGCGGACCTGCGCAGCGTCGCCGGCGAACTGCTGACGGGCGCTGCAGAGAACTCTCCGCGGGTGCCGGGCAGCGCGCCGATGCATTATGCGCCGCAGACACCGCTGACCGTCGTGCCGGCGGGGGAAATCGACGCCCAGGCCGACGCCGCCTCCAGCGGCGGGCGGCGCGTCGCGGTGCTGGCGCAGCGCCTGCCGCTGCGGGCCCACAAGTACGTCACCTGGATCAATGCCGGCAAGCGGCCGGAGGCCTACGGGCACGAGCTCTACAACAACCTGCGCACGCTGGACAGGGCGGGCTGTCAGCGCATCCTGGTGCAGGCGGTGCCCGACGGGGACCGTTGGGATGCGATCCGCGACCGCCTGTTGCGCGCCGCCACCGACGTTGCACAGAGCGACGACGGCACCGGCACGTCCCTGGCGGTCCTGCCTTAGCCAGGCGGCTGCGTCCCTTGCGCAGCAGATAGGGTCCGCGTGGTCTGGAGAGTGCCGATAACCGTGTTACAGACACGTCACAGTATTTAAGCCGTATTGTCACACAGTGCCTGCAGACTGACGCGCGTCCCGGCAATACACAGGTGCTGCCATCGCGGAAACTGCCACGGCGTGGGAACCGGACGGTGAACTGCGCTTCCGCAGCGTCTTCATCTCCGATGTGCATCTGGGGACCACTGGCTGCAAGGCCTTGCAGCTCCTGGACTTCCTGCGCTGCTTCGAATGCGATCACCTTTTCCTGGTGGGCGACATCATCGACGGCTGGCAACTCAAGCGCCGCTGGTACTGGAATCAGGCGCACAACGATGTAGTGCAGAAGATCCTGCGTAAGGCGCGCAAGGGCGCCCGCGTTACCTATATCGCCGGCAACCACGACGAAGTGGCGCGGCATTTTCTGGGTCTTGCTTTCGGCGGCATCGAGATCCGCGAGGAGGCAATTCACACGCTGCGCGACGGCCGCCGCCTGCTGGTCATCCACGGTGATCTGTTCGATGCCGTCATTCAGCGCGCCCGCTGGCTGGCTCTGGCCGGCGATCAGCTCTATGTCTTCGTGCTGAAGCTGAATCAGTGGCTGAATCGCCTGCGCGGCCACCTGGGCCTGCCATATTGGTCGCTGTCGCAGTACCTGAAGCGCAAGGTCAAGAATGCCGTCAGCTACATCGGCGATTTTGAACGCGCAGTGGCCGCCGAAGCGCGGCGCCGCCAGGTGGACGGCGTGGTCTGCGGGCACATCCACAAGGCCGAAATGCGCACTATCGACGGCATGCTGTACTGCAATGACGGCGACTGGGTGGAGAGCATGACGGCGCTGGTGGAAACGCCGGAAGGCGAACTGCGGCTGCTGCAATGGCCGCACACCGAACGTCTGGCGGGGGGTGTCACCCACGCGCAACTGCAGGTGCCGGACTATGCGTATCCTGCTGGTCACTGACGCCTGGACGCCGCAGGTCAACGGCGTGGTGGTGACGCTGCAAAATACCGTGACTTGTCTGCGTCGCCTTGGGCATGAGGTGCGCGTCATCTCTCCCGAGGGCTTTCGCACCGTGCCGTTGCCGAGCTATCCGGAAATCCGGCTGGCGCTGCTGCCCGGTCGGGCAGTCGCACGACAGATCCGCGACTTTGCCCCGCAGGCCGTCCACATCGCCACCGAGGGGCCACTCGGAATCGCGGCGCGCAACTACTGTGTGCGTCACGGCTGGCGCTTCACTACCGCCTATCACACCTGCTTTCCGGAGTATGTGCAGGCACGCACCAGGCTGCCCCTGGCGCTTACCTACGCCCTGATGCGCTGGATGCACGGGCGGGCCGCGGCCACGATGGTGGCGACGCCTGCCATTCGCGCTTTGCTGGAATCGCGCGGCTTTCGCAATATCGTGCCGTGGTCGCGCGGCGTCGACACCGCTGTGTTTCAGCCACGCCCGGTGGAACGCCAATTCCCCGGCCCGGTATTCATGTACGTGGGTCGTATCGCCGTGGAGAAGAACCTGCCCGGGTTTCTCGACCTGGATCTGCCGGGCACCAAGGTGCTGGTCGGTGACGGCCCGCAGCGTGCGGAGTTGCAGCGACGTTACCCGCAAGCCCGCTTCCTTGGCGCACGCCATGGCGTGGAGCTGGCGGATTGCTACCGGCAGGCCGATGTGTTCGTCTTCCCGAGTCGCACCGATACGTTCGGCCTGGTGTTGATCGAGGCGCTCGCTTGCGGTGTGCCGGTCGCCGCGCTGCCGGTCCGCGGACCCATCGACGTCATCACCGATCCGCGGGTCGGCGTTCTGGACGAAGATCTGCGCTGCGCCGCCTTACGGGCGCTGACGCTCGATCGGGCGGCAGCGCGGCGCCACGCGGAGCAATATTCGTGGGAGCGCTGCACGCAACAGTTCCTGCAGAACCTGATTCCGGTGAGACCGCCTGCAACCCTGGCTGCGGCGGCATGACCCAAGCTCGCACGAGCCGCGCCCGCAGCTCCGAATCTGCCGCAGCCGCTCCGGCCGTCAGTCCCTTCAAGGGCAAGACGGGTTTGCGGCGCATCGTGCAGGCTTTTTGCAATTCTCTGGCCGGCCTGGCTGACGCCTGGCGCGGCGAAAGCGCCTTCCGCCAGGAAATCATCCTGACGGTCGCGCTGGTTCCCGTCGCGTGCCTGGCCCACGTTTCGCGGATCGAACGCGCCGCGCTCATCGGCAGTACGTTGCTGGTGCTGATCGTGGAGCTGCTCAATTCCAGTGTCGAGGCCGCCATCGATCGCATTTCACTGGATCGTCACAGTCTGTCGCGCCGCGCCAAGGACCTGGGAAGTGCGGCGGTATTTATTGCGTTGCTGCTGCTCGGTTGCGTCTGGGCATTGGTGTTCTGGCCGCGTTGAAGCGGGGCGCACGGACATCACTCTTACAAAATGCGTTGACTGGCGGGTTCTCTCTATGCGATGAAGAGGCCGTGCGTCGCCTGCGCACACCCTGAGTGTTGAGCAGTCGCAAGCCGTTGCCATCCCAAGCGCGTTTCATCGATCCCTTCCAGCCCGAGCACATCCGCCGGCTGGTGGGGCGCTTCGGCTCCCCGCTGCTGATCCTGGACTGCCAGCGGGTGCGTAGCCAGTGGCGCCGGCTGGCGCGCGCACTGCCGGGAGTGGCGCTGCACTACGCGCTGAAGCCCCTGCCGCACCCGGCGCTGGTTGCGACCATCCTGCAGGAAGGCGGCGGACTGGATCTGGCGAGCACCGGCGAGGTGCAGCTGGCGCGTCGTCTGGGCGCACCCCCGGCACGCTGTATCCACACCCATCCCATCAAGCGCCCCGTAGACATCGAGAATGCACTGCTCTTCGGGGTGCGTACCTTCGTGGCCGACAACCCGGACGAGATCCTCAAGTTCGCAGACTTTGCCGGCCGCGCGCGGCTGTTGTTGCGGGTCGCGTTCCGTTCAGCGACCGCGGTGGTGGACCTGTCGCGCAAGTTCGGCTGCGAGCCCGCGGACGTGCCGGATCTGGCGCGCCTGGCGCAGCGGCTGGGCGTCGAGGTACGCGGTCTGTCGTTCCATGCCGGCTCGCAGGCCGCAGATGCCACCCGCCACGTCGAAGCGGTGCAGGAGTGCGCGCGCCTGATGGCCGCGGCGCGGCGTGCGCAGCTGGGGCGCTTCGACATGCTGGATATCGGTGGTGGCTTTCCCATCGACTACCTGCAGCCGGTCCCGCCGATCGGCCGCTTCTGTGCGCCACTGCGCCGCGCGCTGGCGCAGTTGCCGCGGGGCGTGCAGGTGATCGCCGAGCCCGGTCGTTATGTCTGCGGTCCCGCCGCGATCGCCGTCGCCCAGGTCGTCGGCCAGGCGCAGCGCGAGGGCAGCCGCTGGTACTACCTGGACGACGGCCTGTACGGCAGCTACAGCGGCCAGATGTTCGATCACGTGCGCTACCGCATCGAATCCCTGCGGCCCGGCACGCGCCGCTTCCCCTCGGTGCTCGCCGGGCCCACCTGCGACAGCTTCGACGTCATCGCCGAGGGCATCGAGCTGCCGCGGCTGAACAACGGGGACCTGGTCGTCGGCCACGCCATGGGCGCCTACACCTCCGCCTGCGCCACCAATTTCAACTTCATCCCCCGGGCCACGGTGGTGACGGTGAATGCACATCCGCGCGATACTGGCAGTGTGACGCCGTGGCCTGCGGCGCCGCGCCCGCCGAGGTTGCCATGAAGAACGACACTGCCGTCGAGCCGCTGACCGCGATACACACCCGGGTCAACGACGCCCGCGAGGGGCGCGACCCGACGGTCATCGCACGGCTGTTCTCCGGCTGGGCGGTGTTCGGCGATCGCCAGTTCGTGCGCGGCTACGCACTGCTGCTGCCCGACCCGGTGGCGCCGACCCTGAACGCCCTGGGCGCGCGCGAGCGCGCCGCGTTCCTTTCCGACATGACGCGCCTCGGGGATGCGCTGCTGAAGGTCACCGGCGCGGCGCGCATCAACTACGCAATATTCGGCAACCAGGAGCCGGCGCTGCACGCGCATGTCATTCCGCGCTACCTGGATGAACCTGCGGCGCTGCGCACCGCACAGCCCTGGGCCTACGACTGGCAGGCCGCACCACGCTTCGACCGCACGCGCGAGACCGAGCTGGCGCAGGCGCTGTTGCGCGAGCTGACACGCCTCGGCGTCACCAAGCCGATGCGCTTCGATCCCGGCGCCAACGCCGCCGGTTAGTTAGTGCTTGTGACGGATGTGTGTATACGATTACACACATTCGCGGGAGGTCATATTCACCCCGGCCGTCCCGCGCCAATGGCTCGGGGCCAATCCCTGGCCCGCACTGTGCCGGCCGCCGCATGCCGGCAATGGCCGGCAACGGCCGACCGGCTTACTTGTTCTTCGGCGTCACGGCGGGCGGGCTGCCCGGCGCCGGCGGTGCGGCCGGCGGCGTGGCCGGACCGGGCGCCGGCTTGATGCTCAGCAGCTCCACGTCGAAGATCAGCAGTGATCCGGGTGGAATCGGCGGACGGGTCCGCATGTCATAGGCCAGGTGCGGCGGAATGAACAGCTGCCATTTCGCACCGGGCTTCATGAGGCCCAGGGCCTCGGTCCAGCCCGGGATCACGCGATCTACCTGGAAGGTGGCGGGCTCGCCGCGCTTGTAGCTGCTGTCGAACTCCGTGCCGTCGAGCAGCGTACCGCGGTAGTTGACGGTGACCTCGTCGCTGCTTTTCGGGGAATCGCCGTGGCCGTCGCTCAACACCTTGTACTGCAGGCCACTCGCAGTCGTGATGATGCCCGGGCGCTTGCCGTTCTCGGCCAGGAAGTGCGCGGCAGCCTTGTGATTGGCCTCGCCGGTGGACTCCCGGCTGGTGCGCAGAAGGGTGTCGATATTCTGCTGGTCGGCGGGGCCCATCTGCACCTTGCCGGCGAGCGCGTCGTGCACCCCCTGGGCCAGTCGCGCGGCGCTGACGGCTTCCGCAGACACCGCGTTGGCACGCAGCTGTGAACCCATGGAGACACCCAGGCTGTAACTGGTGGCGCTTCTTTGGCCGGCCGCGGCGGAATCGCTGCCGGGCGCCGCCGCCCTTTTGCGAGGGGCAGCTGCGGCCGCGGGCGTGCCTGCGGGCGCTGTGGCAGCGGGATGGGAGCTGTCCGCGGCCTGTTGGGCCGAAGCGGTGCCGGCGGCCAGCAGGAGCGTGCCGGCCAGGGCCGTCGCGGCGGTACGGTATGTGATCAAGTTATCCTCTGTTCAATTAACGGGCAAGGGATGGTTACAGTACGGCCGTGCTGGTGATCCGACAACTGTCACGTGATTTTCGCGAGGGGCCGCGGTTGCACAGCGTGCTGCGCGGCGCGGACGCGACTGTGCCGGCCGGGCAGGCGGTCGCCATCACCGGGCGCAGCGGCTCGGGCAAATCCACCCTGCTGAACATCGTCAGTGGTATCGAGCGCGCCGACGCAGGGGTGGTCGAAGTCGACGGGCGCAACATCACGGCGCTGGCGGAACCCGCGCTGACCCTGTGGCGGCGCGCGCATGTCGGCTTCGTGTACCAGTTCTTCAACCTGGTCCCGACCCTGGATGTGCTGGAGAACGTGCGGCTGGTGCTGGAGCTGAATGGCGTGGGCAATGCCGAGGCGCGCCGCCGCGGCCTGGCGGCCCTTGCTGATGTCGGTCTGCGCGATCGTGCAGGCAGCGCCGTGGACCAGCTCTCCGGCGGCGAGCAGCAGCGCGTGGCGATCGCGCGCGCGCTGGTCCACCGGCCCACACTGTTGTTGGCGGACGAGCCCACCGGCAACCTGGACCAGGAGAGCGCGGCCCTGGTGTTGCCCCTGCTGCTGTCGCTGGCCCGCTCAGGCGGGGCGATGCTGCTGGTGGTCACGCACGATGCACAGCTCGCGTGGCGGCTGGACCGGGTGCTGGAACTGCGCGACGGGCGGCTGTGGGAAGTCGCACAGTCGCCGTGAAACTGTTGCACCGGGCGCTATGGCGTCATCTGCTGCGCCATCCGGCACAACTGTCTCTGGCGCTGGTCGGCCTTACGGTGGGCGTCGCCGGCATTGTCGCGGTCGATATCGCGGCCGCAAGCGCCCGGCGCGCCTTCGGGTTGTCGGTCGCGGCGATCACCGGGCCCGCGACTCACCAGGTTGAAGGCGGCCCGCGCGGTCTCGACGGGGCGCTATACCTCACTCTGCGCCACCGCCTGCCGCCGGGCATCGCGCTCGCGCCGCAGGTGACCGGTTACGTGACGGTACAGGGTCGGGTGCTGCGCCTGCTGGGGATCGACCCTTTCGCACAGCGGGAGCTGGGCGGGGGCGCCACTGCGGGCGAGGGTGTCGCGGGCGTGAGCGATCCGGCCCTGGCGGTGCGCTGGTTTACGCAGGAGGGCGCGGTGATGACGAGTGCGGCCACGGCACGCTCGCTGGGACTCACCACCGGGATGGGGTTCGATATCTCGATCGACGGCGTGAGGCGGCGCGCCGTGCTGATCGGTATCGGCAGCGCGGGTGGCGCCGACGACCTGCTGCTCACCGATATCGCCCAGGCCCAGGAGTGGCTGGGTATGGTCGGGAGGCTGTCGGGCATCGCGGTGCATATCCCCGCCGGCGCGGGCGGTGAGACCGCGCTGCGCTCGCTGCGTGTCCTGCTGCCGCCGGATGCCACGCTGAGCGCCACGCGTGCCGCCGCGGCCGAGACCTTCGCCATGACGGACGCATTCACAACCAACCTGCGCGCCATGAGCCTGCTGGCGCTGCTGGTCGGTGCGTTGCTGATCTACAGCGCCGTCAGCTTTGCCATCGTGCAGCGGCGTGCGCTGCTGGGTGTGTTGCGTTCGCTCGGCGCCACGCGTACCCAGGTGCTCTCGAGTCTGCTGCTGGAAGCCGCGCTGCTGGGGGCCGTCGGTGCGGCTTGCGGTGTAGCGACTGGCGCGGTGCTGTCGCGCACGCTGGTGCGGCTGGTGTCCCGCACGATCAATGACCTGTATTTTTCCGTGGCTGTGAACCAGGTTGCCTTGCCGGTCGTTACCGTACTGCTGGCGGCAGCCAGTGGCGTGGGCGTGGCCCTGCTGGCGACGCTGTTGCCTGCGCTGGAGGTGGCGCGTGATCCGCCGCGCCTCGTGCTGGCGCGTTCGGTGCTGGAGCGCCGCGCCCTGGGTGTCGCGCGGGGGTTGGTGTGGATCAGCCTGTCGTGCGCCGCGGCGGCCGCGATCATGGCGGTGGCGTCAGGGCACAGCCTGGTGGGCGGATTCGCGGCGCTGTTCTTGCTGCTGGTGGCAGTGGCGGCCGCCACTCCAGCGGCGCTGCGCACGCTGGCGCAGCTGGCGGCGCGCGGGTTCGCACGGCGCAGCGCGCTGCCGCGCTTTGCGCTGCAAGGTGTCGCGGGCTCCCTGAGCCGCACCGGGGTCGCTGTAGCCGCGCTCGGCATGGCGCTCGCGGCCATGGTCGGTACCGCCATCATGGTGTCGAGTTTTCGCGAGTCGCTGCGGGAGTGGCTGGTGCAGACGCTGCGCGCGGACATCTATGTCAGTGCGCCGGGGCCGACGGCCGGCGTACAGCGCCGCCTGGATCCGCAGGTCCTGGGCGCGCTGCTCGCCGTGCCCGGGATCGTCGCGCACACCGAGGGGCGGCGTGTCAGCGTCACCTCGCGCGGCGGTCCGGTCGATGTCAATGCGGTCGCGCTGTTGCCGCAGAGCCGCGCCGGCTTCCGGCTCACCGCGGGACTGCCCCGTGAGGCCTGGCAGGCGTTCGATCGGGGCGCCATCCTGGTGTCCGAACCGCTGGCCTGGCGCCTGGGATTGCAGCTGCACGGCCGGCTGGGACTGCGGACCGCCGCGGGGCCGCGCGCCTTCGAGGTGGCGGGTGTCTATCGTGAGTACGGCAATGAGCGTGGCGAACTGCTGATCGACCTGGCGCAGTACCGGCGGTGGTGGAACGATCCGGATGTCAGTGGCCTGGGTCTGTACTTGCACGCCGGGACCGATGCCGAGCGGGTGATCGGGGCGCTGCACGCCGCCGCGCAGGGGCGTCAGGCGCTGCTGATCCGATCCAACGCCGCGATCCGCACCCTGTCGCTGGCGATTTTCGACCGCACCTTCGTGGTGACACGGGTACTGTACTGGCTCGCGGCGGCGGTGGCGGCACTGGGCCTGGTCAGCGCACTGCTGGCCTGGCAGCTGGAACGTGCGCGCGAGCTCGCCCTGCTGCGCACTCTGGGTCTGACGCCGCGCGCCACTGCGGGACTGGTGCTCGCGCAGACGGTGTTCATGGCGGGTGCGGCGCTGCTCGCCGCCATTCCGGCGGGCCTGATCACTGCCCTGGTGCTGACTGAGGTGATCAACCGGCGCGCCTTTGGCTGGCGGATCGACATGCATCTGGGGGTGCGGGAGTTCAGCGATGCGGCCTGCCTGGCGCTCGTGGCCGGTGTCATCGCCGCGCTCTACCCGGCGTGGCGCAGCGCGCGCGCACCGCTCGCCGCCGGTTTGAGGGAGGAGTAATTGTCGCGCCGGCTGCCCTCGTTGGCGGGGTTGCTGGCGTGCCTGTGCGCGCTGGCGCCGGCTGTGCCGCGCCCGGGCGCAGCTGCGCCCGCCGACCTTGGTGTTCTTGCGCCGGGCACGGTGGCGGCAGGTTTCCAGCAGGCACAGGCGCCGCGCGCATTCTCATTCCCGGCGGATCATGGGCCGCACCCGCAATTCCGCCATGAATGGTGGTACTTCACCGGCAATCTGGACTCCGATCGCGGCGAGCGCTTTGGTTTCGAGCTGACATTCTTCCGCTTCGCACTGACGCCGCCGCCGCCGCCGCGGCCGCGCGACGCCGTGCCGGCTGCGCCGCAGGCCGCATCTCACGCGGCTGACAGTGCGCGAGCCACTGGCGACGCCGGCGACGCTGCGACACGCTCGCCCTGGCGCACACGCGAGATTTACATGGCGCACTTCGCGATCACCGATGCCGCGAGGCACCGTTTCGTTTTCCAACAGAAGTTCGCGCGTGCTGCCCTCGATCTGGCGGGCGCCCGGGCCGAGCCCTTCGCCGTGTGGCTGGGAAACTGGAAAGTGTCAGCGACGACCGCCCCCTGGACGCTCGCGGCTTCGCAGCCAGGCTACGGACTGCAACTGGCGTTGCAGCCCCTGGGTGCGCCAGTGCTCAACGGTGAGCGGGGCCTGAGCCGCAAGTCCTCGCAGCCCGGTTCCGCCAGCTACTACTATTCCATCCCCCGTCTGGCGGTCACGGGCCGGCTGCTGCGCGACGGAATCCCGCTGGCCGTGCACGGGCTGGCCTGGTTCGACCGGGAGTGGGGCAGTGGCGGTCTGGGCCCCGGCCAGGCCGGCTGGGACTGGTTCGCATTGCAGCTCACCGACGGTTCCACCCTCATGTTTTATGCGCTGCGCAACCGCGATGGCAGCCGCGATCCGCGCAGTGCCGGAACATGGGTCGATCCGCAGGGCCGGCCCCGGACGCTCACCCACGACGAAGTGAATCTGCAGGTGCTGGATCGGTGGCATAGCCCGCGGGGCGGCACCTACCCGTCACGCTGGCGAGTGCAGGTGGCTTCACTGGATCTGGACCTGGCAGTGAACCCGGTGCTGCCCGACCAGGAACTTACCTCGGTACCGCGCTACTGGGAGGGAGCCGTGGACGTGGGGGGCTCGCGCGCGGGCCGGCCCGCCGCCGGCCGCGGCTACGTCGAACAGGTGGGCTACGGGCCGCCTGCGGCCGCTGGCGCCGGAGCTTCCGGTGGCAGATGATGGGGTTATTCAGCAATCAACGCAGGAGACGATCATGGGAATGCAGATGAAAGCGGTCGTGCTCGCGGCTGCGCTGGCAGCGACGCTGGCGTTGCCGGTGGAGGCTGCCCTTCCGGACGGGGCGCATGCTCCGGATTTCACCACGCAAGCGACGCTCGCCGGCAAGCCGTTCCAGTTCTCACTGGCAGACGCGCTGCACAAGGGCCCGGTGGTGCTGTACTTCTATCCGGCGGCGTTCACTACGGGCTGCACGATCGAGGCCCACGAGTTCGCCGAAGCGACGGCGAAGTTCGCGGCGCTCGGTGCCACGGTGATCGGCGTTTCCCACGATCCGATCGAGAAACTCAACCGCTTTTCCGTGAGCGAGTGCCGCAACAAGTTTGCGGTCGCATCGGACGCGGACGGCAAGATCATGAAGGAGTACGACGCGGTGCTGATGGCGCACCCGGCCTATGCCGATCGCACCTCCTACGTGATCGCACCGGGCGGTGAAATCCTCTATTCCTACACTGCCATGAATCCCGACCAGCACGTAGGCAACACCATGGCGGCGGTGAAGAAGTGGCGCGAGGCGCACCCCGCGCAGTGACGGCTGACCGGCACCCGGCCTGGATCGGGCGCCGCCGATACCTGCTCAGGCCAGTTCGCTGAGCGCCACCGGCACCGCGCGCCGCAGCAGCAGGTTGCGCGCCTGCCATTGCTCCGCCGGCGGCAGCGGCATGCTGAAGCTGACGTCACCGGCGGCGAGCAGCGCCACGGGCACCCCGTCGCGGTAGAGCACGCGGTTGGCGCCGAGGGCGGGCAGGCGCGCGCCCGGCGTCAGGATGCCGACAAGGTTGAGCGGATCCGCTGCACTGAGGGACACGTACTGGCTTTCTTCGGGCCGGCGCCGTGCATCGCGCAGCAGCGCGATGGCCTCGGGCGCGGCGTACTGCTCGCCGCTGAAGCCCGACACGAAGCGCCCGCCGCGGATTTCGCCGCGGGCCTCCAGGCGGCGGCAGCACTGGATCAGCTCGCGCCACGGCGGCAGCCAGTCGGCCTCGCGCGCCAGCAGGCTCCAGAAGATCACCCCCCAGCGGCGCAACAGGGTGCGCACCACGTGCTCGACGACCTCATCGCGCTCGGGCTGGACCGGATGGGAAGCCGGTCGCGACGAGCCGGCGCTGCCCCGTATTGTATCGGCCGCCGTGCCCGCGGCCCCCGCCTGCGGCGCGCGGGTCACGCGTGCCCAGCGTCCCGCACTGTCCATGCCGTACAGGGCGGTACGGCGCTTGCGCCGTCCCCCGGTTGCCGGACGCCGCCGGTCGGATGGAACCAGCAATGCACGCAGCCCGGCGAAGCTGTCTGAACTGGTGAGGCCGAGCGCCACCAGTTCGGCGAGGGCCTCCTCCGCCTGCGAGGGCAACAGCCCGGCAGCCGGACCGATCTCGTCGAAGAATGATGCGCCGTGGCCGTCCAGGTGCCGCCATACCCGCTGCGCCGCGGGCGAGAGCCGCTCGTTGCCGCCGCCGGTGGCGAGCGTCGACCAGGTCCGCAGGTTGCGACGCGCCAGCAGCACGATCGGCGTCGCACGCACCGGCGCCGCGCCGCGCTCCGATTCGCTGCGCCGGGCGGCGAGGCGCGCCCACACGAAGCGCCCCGCCAGGCACTGCTCGTCAAGCCACGCCGGTTCGTACTCGTTGACGCGCGCGGCCAGGACCTCGGTCTCCCACGCACTGGCCGGGCACTCGAAGCCTTCCAGCTGAGTCAACACCGCGGCGACGGAATCCGGTCCCTCCAGCCGCTGCGTCGGTGTCACGCGTTGCCAGTCGAACAGGAAGCGCAGGAAGTCGCGCGCGTCGATCGGCTCGATCTCAGCCCGCAGCCGCTTCACTGTGTAGCGATGGATCCGCGCCAGCAGGCGCCGCTCGCACCATTCGTTGGCGCCCAGTGCCTGCGCGGTGAAGGCGCCGCGCATCGCGAAGCCCTCCGCCTGCAGTGCGGCCAGCGCGCCGTCGATGGCCGGCGCCGCCACACCCAGGCTGTCCGCGAGGGCGGCGGCAGTGGTCGGCCCGAGTCCGGTCAGCCGTCCGCGCACGATTTCCACCAGCGCCTGCGGCGCCTCGAGCACGCGCATGTGACTGGCCGGTACCGTGACCGCGGGCGTGCAGTGGGCCTGGGGGAACACCGCGCCGAACAGCGGCAACTGCTCGGTGGCGACCCACAGCGTGGCGCAAGCTACGACCATGCGACCGCCGCCGGTCAGCGTGACAGCAGCGTTTTCGAGGCGCGTCACCCGTCCCTGCCGTGCCAGCCCGGCAAGCCACCCGGGCCAATCGGCGCCGCTGCGAGCCTCCGCCTCAGTCATGAAGGTGAGCCACGTGAGGGCGTCGTGCAGTTCGTCCGCGCTGCGCGCCTCCGGCCAGGCTTCCGCGCGCACGCGGGCGATGGCGTCGGGGTCGAGCTGGCCGATGTCGGCGGCGGTCTGGGGATCAAGCCAGCGGCGGCTCATCACGGCCTGGGTGCGACGCTCCTCCAGCGGCGCATCGTCCAGGAAGGCGTAGGGCCGCGCCGACAGCACCTCGAGCGCCAGCGGCGATGGCTCCGTCAGGTCGCGCGCCAGCACGCGGATCCGCCCGCTCTCCATGCCCTGCAGCAGCCTGACCAGGCCGTCGACGTCCATCGCCTCCTGCAGGCAGTCATCGAGTGCCTGGCGCACCAGCGGGTGGTCGGGGATGGTGAGTTCGCCGGGCAGGTTCTCGGCGCAGGCCACCTGGTCGGGGAACACCGCGGTCAGGAGGTCTTCCGCCGCCATGCGCGCCAGCGGCGCCGGTACGCGTTTGCCGCCGCGCATGCGCGGCAGGGCGAGCGCGATGGTGGCGCACCAGCGCCAGCGCACCGGGAACAGCGGCGCGGCGCACACCGCCTGCACCAGCAGCGCGCGCACGCTGTTGGAATGCAGGTAACGCGCCACCTCGGCGAGCTCGAAGCTGTGTGCGGTCGTCAGCGACAGCACGATGGTGTCGTCGGTGGCGGCGGCCTGCAGTTCGAAGTTGAAGGTGCGGCAGAAGCGCTTGCGCAGCGCCAGTCCCCAGGCGCGGTTGATGCGGCTGCCGAAAGGTGAGTGCACCACGAGCTGCATGCCGCCGGCTTCGTCGAAAAAACGCTCCAGGATGACGGTTTCCTGGGTCGGCAGGGCCCCCAGTGCAGCGCGGCCGCCGGCGAGGTAGCCCGCGAGCTGCGCCGCGGCGGGCCCGCTGATGCCGCTGTGCGCAACCAGCCAGTCGCTCGCGGCCTGCACACCGGCCTCAAGGTGCGGCTCGATGTCGGCCCGCAGGCGCGAGACGCTCTGCGAGAGTTCGTCGGTGCGCCCGGGCGCCTCGCCCAGCCAGAAGGGGATGGACGGCGGCTCGCCACGCGCGTCCTGCACGCGCAGTCTTCCCTGCTCGACGCGCAGGATGCGGTAGGAAACGTTGCCGAGCTGGAACACGTCGCCCTGCAGGCTCTCGATCGCGAAATCCTCGTTGACCGTGCCCACCACCTGCGCTTGCGGTTCCAGGATCACCTGGCAATCGGCGGTATCGGGGATGGTGCCGCCGCCGGTCAGCGCAGCCAGCTGCGCGCCGCGGCGGCCGCGCACCAGGTGGTTGATGGCGTCGTGATGCAGCAGCGCGCCGTGGCGCCCGCGGCGCGTGGTGTAACCCTCCGCCAGCATGCACACCAGCTCGTCGAAGCGCTCGCGGGCGAGGTCGCGGCAGCTCCAGGCGCCGCGCAGCAGCTGGAACAGGCCGTCCTCGTCCCACTCGCGGGCCGCCGCCTCGGCGATGATCTGCTGCGCCACCACGTCGAGCGGTGCCGCAGGGAGGATCAGCCGGTCGAGCTCACCACGGCGCACAGCCGCCAGCAGTGCCGTACACTCCAGCAGGTCGTCGCGTGACAGCGGGAACAGCCGGCCCTTCGGCGTGCCGCCCACACTGTGGCCGGAACGGCCCACGCGCTGCAGGAACGCCGCGATGGAGCGCGGCGAGCCGATCTGGCACACCAGCCCGACGTCGCCGATGTCGATGCCGAGCTCCAGGGAGGCGGTGGCGACCAGTACCCGCAGTTCGCCGTCCTTCAGGCGCGTCTCCGCCGTGAGCCGTGCCTCGCGCGACATGCTGCCGTGGTGCGCGCCGACCTGCTCCTCGCCCAGGCGCAGGGCCAGCTGGCGCGCGATTTTCTCGGTCTGGCGCCGCGTGTTGACGAACACCAGCGTGGTGCGGTGCGCGGCGGCGAGCTGCGCCACGCGGTCGTAGAGCTGCACCCAGGCCTCGCCCGACATCACCGCCTCCAGCGGCGCCTCGGGGATCTCAAGTTGCAGGTCGCGTTCGCGCACATGACCCGCGTCCACGACGGTGCAGTCGGCGCTGCCGTCTGGCAGCAGGTTGCGCGTACCGACCAACAATCTTGCGACATCGCCGATGGGCTTCTGGGTGGCCGACAATCCGATGCGCATCAGGCGGCGGCCGGCGAGGGCCTCCAGGCGTTCGAGTGTAAGCGCCAGGTGCACGCCGCGCTTGCTGCCGGCGATGGCGTGAATCTCATCGACGATCACCGTGCGCGTCGTGGCCAGCATGTCGCGGCCGGATCGCGAACCCATGAGGATGTACAGGGATTCCGGGGTCGTGACCACGATGTGCGGTGGCCGGCGGCGCATTGCGGCACGCTCGCTGTGTGGCGTGTCGCCGGTCCGCACGAAGGTGCGGATATCGACATCGGGCAGGCCCGACTCCAGCAGCGCATCGCGGATGCCGGCGAGCGGCGCCTCGAGGTTGCGATGGATGTCGTTGGACAGTGCCTTCAGCGGCGAGACGTAGACCACCGCGGTCTGGTCGGCGAGCGCGCCGGTGGTGAGGCCCTCGCGCACCAGCTCGTCGATGACGGCCAGGAACGCCGCCAGTGTCTTGCCCGAGCCCGTGGGAGCGGCGATCAGCACATGCCGACGTGCGGCGATGGCGGGCCAGGCCTGTGCCTGCGCGGGCGTTGGGGCCGCAAAGCTGCGCTGAAACCAGCGCGCGACGGCCGGATGGAAGGCCGTTGGCACATCAGACGGGGACATTGATGAATTGAAGCACAGCCGGACACGCCATGGCGCTGTGCGGGAAAGTTTCATGAGTCATACAGGGGCTCAATCACCTGTCCGCTGTACAGGCCGCAGGGTCACGGGACCGGATCGCTGGCCCCCTGTACAGGCTGCATGGCCACCCCGGCTGGAGTAAAGTCCTTCCCGGACCCAGGATCGCCGGAGGTCACGGAGGATGTGGGAAGACGAAGCGGAAGAGGCCCGGCGCCGACGCATCCTGTGGGGCGCCGGTACTGCGGTGGCGGTGATCCTGGCCGCCGGCGCCTGGTACGCGTATCGCGCCCGCCTCGGCAACGAGTCCAGCCCGGTTCCCGCAGCGGCGGTTCCCGTGGCGGCGCCGCTGCCGTCGCCTGCGACGGACGTGCCCATCGCGCATCCGATGCCGTCAGCGGAGGGCGCGGGCGCCACCGCGCTGCCCGCACTCAACGACAGCGATACGCTGGTACTGGAGTCTCTGTCAGGCGTCATCGGTGCGCCTGCCGCCGCGCAGTTCCTGGTAACGCAGAACCTGGTGAGGCACATCGTCGCCACCGTCGACAACCTGCCGCGCCGCCGTGTGGCAGTGGAGTTGCGGCCGGTAAAGCCGACGCCGGGTACGCCGGCGACCTCCACCCAGGGAGGGCTGGTCACCCTGGGTGAAGACAACTTCGCGCGCTACGCACCGCTGATGAGCGTGGTGCAGGCCTGCGACATGCGGTCGCTGGCGCAGGCCTATCAGCGCCTGTACCCGCTGTTCCAGCAGGCCTACGAAGACCTTGGGTATCCTGGCAAGTATTTCAACGACCGCCTGGTCGAGGTGATCGATCACCTGCTGGAAACGCCGGAAGTCTCCGCTCCCATCCAGGTGGTGCAGCCGAAGGTTTTTTTCCAGTACGCCGACCCGCAGCTCGAAGAGCGTTCGGCGGGGCAGAAGCTGCTGCTGCGCATGGGGACGGCCAACGAGCGCATCATCAAGGGGAAGCTGCGCGAGCTACGCGCGCAGATCGTGAAGAAGACCTGACAGGCCCTGTGCCGCCCCAGGCGGGGCCGCCGGCTGAAGGGGCCGAAGGACTACGGGGGAGGGTTCATGGGCGAGCCGATGAATGCGGATGCGGATGTGGCGCGGCCGCTGTCGCAACTGCGCGCACTGCTGATCGACGGGGAGACACTGGAGGCCTGGGCGATCCAGCGGCGCGTGTTTGCGCTGACCCACCGCCGCCAGCTGGTGGCCGCCACCAGCGGCCGGCTGCTGGTGCTGACGCGCCGGCTGCTCGGCGGCTTCGATGTGACGACACTGCGCTGGCAGGACCTGGACGATGTCACCCTGAAGGTTGGCGTGTTGAGCGGCGAGCTGGCATTGCGCGCCGCCCGGGCGACCGACCTCGCTTCGCAGGCTGCATCCGGAAGCCAGCAGTTGTTGTTCAGTGGCCTGCGCAAGGACCAGGCGCAGGCCGTGTACCGGATCTGCCAGACACAGGATCAGGCCTGGCGCGAGAAGCGCCGGGTACGTGAGCTCGAGGAACTGCGGGCGCGCTCCGGCGGTATCCAGGTCGGCTCCACGCCCGCCTCGGCGACAGCCGGGGGTACGGACGCTGTCGGCCGGCTGCAGGAGGCGCGGCGCTTGCTGGAGGCCCGGCTGATCACCGACGCCGAGTATGAGTCTATCAAGGCAAAAATCGTGTCGCAGTAGGGATCTGGCAGGCATCTGCGGCAAAATATGCCTGAATTTCGTGGATCTCACGGTACGGCCAGGTTCACCGGCATTCATCTGAACTCATGGGCGCTCATCGGGGACGGGCCATTCCACAGCTAATCCACAGCTCGTCCCCAGGGTCGTTTGCGCTAGGCTTCCATCCATGGCCATCCGATTCCGCCGCCGCCGTCCGGCGCCGCAGAACGAGGTGCTGGGGACTTACAGTTTTCCCAGCCGCACCGTGCAGGTGCTGCGCACCGGTGACGACCGTATCCTGTGGACCTGTGACTGCGACCGTTTCCAGCGCCAGGACCCGCAGCGCGAACCCTTGTGGTGCAAGCACATCGCCAAGGCGGCAGCGCGCCGCTCGCTGGAGCGGCTGACGCGGCGCGTGTCAGTGACGCGCGGACTGGACGCCTGACATCACCCAATCCAGCGCCGCGCTGGCGTTCACGGTTGGTGTGTTGGTGGTGACGCCTGTGACGCTTTCCGAACTGAGCTGCAGCGCACGCCGCAGCTGCACTGCTGTCAGGTGGTGGCGCACTGCCAGCAACAGCGCCGCGATGCCGGTCACTTCCGCGGTCGCGAGCGAGCTTCCCGACGCAAAATCGTAGTGCCCGCCGGGCGTGAGTGTCAGGATGTCGCGCGCGGGGGCCGCGACACCGTGGCCGCCTGGATCCTCCGCCGCGGCAACAGCCAGGACTCCGTCCTCATCGGCCGGGAAGCCGCCGGACTGCCCGGGCGGAATCGCGGCCACGAAGATCATGCCCTGCTTCACCCCGACCTGGATGAGACGCGCCAGCAATGGATCGGGAGGACCCGCAAGGCTGAGGTTGACCACGTCGGCGCGCGCGCTGATGGCGGCGTCCAGCGCCTGCGCCAGGGTGTAGCTGTTGCACACCGAGGTCGTGCTGCCGGCGCGCTGCCAACAGGCCTTGTATACCAGCAGGCGTGCTTCGGGCGCCACGCCGACGATCCCGATGCCGTTGTCGGCCACCGCGGCGATGACGCCGGCCATCTGCGTGCCGTGCAAGTCGGCCCGAAAGGCGCGCTCGTCAGCGTCGACAAAGTTGCGGTGGGCGGCGATGCGCCCCTGCAGATCGGGATGCCCCAGGTCCACTCCCGTGTCGATGAGCGCGATGCGCACGCCGGCGCCACGGCTGTGTTGCTGCGCTTCGATCACGGAAAGGTCGTGCAACGCGTACTGCAGCCGGCCGTAGGGGTCGTTGTAGGGCATCCACGCAGCCCTACCCGCAGGCGCGGGCCGTTGCTGCGCCTGCGTCCGGAACTCGTTGAGCGGTTCCAGTGACTCGACCCGCGGGTCGTGCCGCAGGCGCGTCAGGGTGGCGTCCCGCAGGGGGGCGGAAGCACGAAACAGGATGCAGTGCACTGGCAGGTTTTCCATCGGCCACGCCGACACCTGGATCAGGCCGAAGTCCCGCGCCAGCGAGCCGCTCTGCGATGCGGCCGCGCTGGTCAGCCCATAGGAGCTGACGGTGTCGTATCCGCGGGGACCGGAACCGGCGTGCAGCGCTTGCGGCTGCGCCACGTTGCGTACCGTAATCACCAGCCACTGCGCGCCATCGCCCCCAGGCCCGGCGGCGGGGAGCGCTACGCCGTGCTGCGCCGCGCAGGCGGTGAGCGTCAGCAGCAGCGGCAGCGTGAGGCGCAGCAGGCGCACAGGCATGGCATCAGCGCGTGACCGGGCCCAGCGGCTCTGCCAGGACCACCGCGGGGCTTGCGCGCAGAATCGCCAGGCGGGCGTCGAGACCGGCGCCGTCCGGGCCGGACGACGTGGCGAAGCCCACCGTGTACACGTCGGCTTCGCTGGGGCCGTCCACCAGATGCGCGTGCGCGCTGCGCAGCACGCTGCCCAGTTCCGCCAGTGAAGTCTGCGGCTGGAAATAGACCCGTGCCCGAGCGAAATCGGCGCTAACCGCCGGCGCACTGGTCAGGGTGGTGTAGACCGCCTCACCCCCCGCTGGCTGGCTGCGATACCAGCCCCAGCCGATGAGGCCCAGCCCCAGCGCCTGCACTACGGCCGCCGCCGCCAGCCAGCGCACTGCGCGGGGGTAGCGCGAGTACGCCGCTGGCGGCCGGCGGTCCGAAGCAGGGTTGCGGCGCAGCCCGCCAGCCGGTCTGACGCCGCTCTGGGCTGCCTCAGCAGGACGGTGCGCGAGGCGATCGTCTGTCTTGAGGCGGGTGAGCAGCTTCTGGAACGACGGCTCGGTGGCGAACACCAGCGAGTCCTCGGTATTCATGGCGGCATGCAACTGCTGCTGCTGCTGATAATCGTGCCGGCACTGCGAGCACAGCGCCAGGTGCTCGTGCAGCACGGCGGCGGCTTCGGCCGCGAGTGTGCCGTTGACCAGCCACGGGATCTGAAGTGCGGCCGCGTGCGGGGTTTCATCTGATCGATTCACTCAGGGCTCCTTGCGAGGCGGCTCAGGCCGACCCCGCCAGTTCGACCAGCAGTTCCTGCAGCCTGCGCCGCGCGTGGAACATGCGGGTTTTGACCGTATTGACCGGACAGCCAACGATGGCGGAGATCTCCTCGCAGGAATGCCCGCCCCGATAAGCCAGCTCCAGCACCATGCGCTGCCGGGCCGGCAGGCGGTTGAGTCCCATATCCAGCCATTCGGTCAGCTCGAAGTCTCCCGTCGGATCCTCCGAGGCTTCATCTATCTCATGCTGCGCCGCAGCGGGAGCGCCCGCGCGGCGCAGCGCCTTCAGGGCGCGGCGATAGGCGATTCCCATGATCCAGGTCGAGACCTGGGAATCGCCGCGGAAGTCGGCCGCCTTCTGCCACACGATCAGGAAGGTGTCGTTGATGACCTCTTCGGCCAGCTCGTAGCGGGAGGTGACCCGCATCAGGAAGCGCGCCAGGCGGCGGTGATAGCCCTGGTAAAGCTCTTTCATCGCCGCGGTGTCCCGGGTGGCGATGCGTCCCAGCAGGGCGCGCTCCACCTGGTTGCGCGAGGCGGCGCTGGCGCCGCGACTCTCCGCCTGGTTCCTCCCCATGCGCTCGCAGTTTCCCATGCCTGTTAGTCCGGGCCCGACAGGGACTGGTTCAACCGGGGGCGGTCAGAATGCCCACAGGACCGTGGCGGCCACCCGGCTGCCGGCAACGTCCGTACCAAACAGCCGCGCGGCGCGGGGGGTGGTGTGAACGTACAGGACCGAGAACTGCAGCCGCGCCAGCGCATAGCCGGCCCCGGCACTCCAGAAGCCGTAACCGGTCCCCCGCGGGTCGTTGATGCAATCGTAACCGGCCCCCGCGTTCAGGCTCAGCGACCCGGTCAGCGCCTGGCGTACAGTCGCGGTGAACGCCCAGGCGCTGCGCTCACGCTGCGCGCTCCAGCCCCGCAGGCGCACCGCGTCCGGCGTCCAGGCCGCCGACAGGCTCAGGCGGTCCTGGAAGGACCAGGTGGCGTTCAGCTCATCGAGGTCGTAGCGCAGCCCGCCGTACAGGGCATAGCTGCCGCCGGGATAGCTGTAGCGGACATAACTCAGCGCGCCCTTGGAGCTGGCGCTGGCGGCAACGCCAACGCCCGCGTACAGGTTCAACTCGCGGGAGTTGCCGCACTGGGAGCCGCCCAGACCGGCGCTGCCCCAGGCGCCGGCGAACAATTCGCTGCCGGGGCGTTGCATTTTAAGGGTCAGGTGCAGATCGGCCTGCGCCGCGGGATCGCCGCAGGTGAGCGACAGGCCTTCGTACACATTGTCGCTTGTCAGCACCAGTGATCCGGACAGCGACGGGGCCGCGCCCGCGGGACCCGCCGCGACTGCGCCAATGACGGCGACCAGGCTGAGCGGGCAGCGGAAGGGGGCGCAAGGCATCCATGCATCTTGCCCCGGTGGCGCGCTGCCGTCGATCTGTCAGAAGGACCATGCCCCGGCCGCAGGCCCGCCGCTGCGGCGCGCGCAATTTGCGCCTGCCACGGCCGCCGTCGGGCGCGGCCACCATGCAGGCGCGACCGTCTCCTGCGTCAGTACCACCAGCGCTACGTGTGGTTCTGCCGCGCGCCCGCCGAAGTTGGAAGTTGGAACCGCGCGCGCCGTGGCTGGCACTCATGCGTGTCAACCCAGTCAATCACGGAGATGACGATGTTCAGCGCGCGCGGTCGGTGGTTTGCGGTGGGAGGGGCGGGCGGCCTGCTGACAGCAGCGTTGCTGGTCGCCTGCGGTGGCGGTGGCGGTGGCGGTGGCTATGGCGGCGGTGGAGGCATGGGCACGGGTACGGGTGGCGGCGGTGGTTATGGTGGCGGTGGTTCTGGCGGCGGCAACCCACCTGCCACGAGCACCTACACGATGACCCAACTGGTGTCGAACGGCTCGGTGTCCGCCCATTCGACGGATGCAAAACTGGTCAACCCCTGGGGCATCGCCTTCGCACCCGGCGCGCCGGTGTGGGTAGCCAACAATGGCTCCCAGACCTCGACGCTTTATGACGGCGCCGGTGCGCCGCAGTCGCTGGTGGTTGCGATCCCGCCGGGCCTGAACGGGCCCGCGAATCCCACCGGCGTTGTGTTCAACGGCGACGGTGGTTTCACGGTGAGCAAGGGCACGGCCTCGGCCACGGCCACGTTCATATTCGACGGCGAGGGCGGCACGCTTACCGGCTGGGCGCAGAGTGTCGATGCGCAGAACGCCATCGTGATGTACGACGACGGCGCCGGCGGCGCGGTCTACAAGGGACTGGCGTTAGCCCGCGACGGCGGCGGCGCGGCGCACCTGTACGCTGCCGACTTCCACAACAACAAGGTGGACGTGTTCGACAGCTCCTGGAGCAAGGTTGCTGTTGCGGGAGGATTCAAGGACTCCACTCTGCCGGCCGGTTATGCGCCCTTCGGCATCCAGGCCCTGACGGTGCAGAACCAGACACTCATCTACGTGGCGTACGCCCAGCAGCAGGCGCCGCAGAACCACGACAACACCATTGGCGCGGGGCTCGGCCTGGTGGACGTGTTCGATACTGCCGGCAACCTCAAGTCACACCTGATCGACGCCGGCGGCAAACTCAACGCACCCTGGGGTATGGCGCTGGCGCCCGCCAAATTCGGCTCGCTGAGCAATGCCCTGCTGGTGGGCAATCTCGGTGACGGCTGGATCAATGCCTTCAATCCGCAGACCGGCGCATTCATGGGCACGGTGCAGGATTCCGGCAAGCAGCCGATCGCAATCGATGGCCTGTGGGGCATCGCCTTCGGCAACGACGCGCTCAACCAGCCATCCACCACACTGTTTTTTGCTGCGGGCATCGCGCACGGGGTCGATGGACTGTATGGCCGCATCGATCTGGGCACACCCTGATCCGGGAACACCCTGAAGCCGGCCACGGGCGCCCGCTACAGGTGCCCCGTGCCCGGATCGCTCCCCGGGGAGGGCGCGGCGCGGGAGGGGCCCGGCGCGCCCTGGAGCGGTCCGGGCGCGGTCGCGGGGGCCGCAGCGCCCATCTGCCGGCCCAGCCTTTGCAGGCTGAGCCGGATCACGGTATCGTTCCCAGGCACCAGTCGAGGAGAACAGGCATGCGCTGGGAAACCCCACAGGCGATCGATTTCCGTTTCGGCATGGAAATCACGATGTATATCGCCAGGCGCTGAGGCGCCTACCGGCATCAGGGGCATCATGCCCCTGGCGCCTCTTCGATGAGCCGTGAAGATCCGGATTCTGGGCGCCGCCGCCGGCGGAGGCTTCCCCCAATGGAACTGCAACTGCCGTAACTGCCGCGGCATCCGCGACGGCACGCTGCGCGCCCGCGCCCGCACCCAGTCTTCGATCGCCGTCAACGGCGCTGACCCGAACGACTGGGCGCTGGTCAACGCCTCACCCGATATCCTCGCGCAGTTGCAGGCCAACCCCGTGCTGCAGCCGGCCCGCGGTGCCCGCGACACCGCCATCGCCGCCGTGCTGCTGGTCGATGGGCAGGTCGACCACACCACCGGGCTGTACATGCTGCGCGAGTCAGTGCGCCCACTGCCGCTGTGGTGCACCGACCAGGTCTACGCGGACCTGACGCAAGGCAACCCGGTCCTGCGGGTGCTGGGTCACTTCTGCGGCGTGCAGCGCCAGGCGCTGGTCGCCGACGGCCGCGAGTTTGCAGTCGATGGGGTCGCGGGCGTGCGCTGGCGTGCACTGGCGGTGGCCGGCCGCCCGGCACCTTATTCGCCGCACCGCGACGCGCCGCAGCCGGGCGACAATATCGCGCTGGTCATCCGTGATGCTGCGAGCGGCGCCAGCGCCCTGTACGCACCGGGTCTGGGCGCCATCGAGGAGCCGCTGTGGCAGGTCATGCAGCAGGCGGACTGCGTGCTGGTCGACGGCACCTTCTGGAGCGACGACGAGATGATTTCCCTGGGCCTGTCCAAGAAGCGCGGCAGCGACATCGGCCACCTGGCGCAAAGCGGCGCCGGCGGCATGCTGGAATGGCTGGAGCGCCTGCAAGCGCGCACCCGCAGGATCCTGGTGCATGTGAACAACACCAATCCCATACTCGATGAGGGCTCCCCGCAACGCGCGGCGCTTGATGCGCGCGGGGTGGAGGTCGCCTGGGACGGAATGGAGATTGCCCTGTGAGCGCGCCGCAGCCGGCGGACGGCGCCGCGGTCCGGCCCTGGTCGCGGGAGCAGTTCGAGGCTCAGCTGCGCGAACGCGGCCGCGCGTACCACATCCATCACCCCTTCAACATCATGCTCAACAGCGGGCGCGCCAGCCGCGAGCAGGTGCGCGGCTGGGTGGCCAACCGCTACTACTACCAGATCAACATTCCCATCAAGGACGCCGCGATCCTCGCGAACTGCGAGGACCGCGCGGTGCGGCGCAACTGGGTGCAACGCATCCTGGATCACGACGGCCACGGCGAGGATCCTGGCGGGATCGAGTCCTGGCTGCGGCTGGCGGATGCGGTGGGACTGGCGCGCGCGCAAGTGCAGAGCCTGGAGATGGTGCTGCCGGGCGTACGCTTTGCCGTGGATGCCTATGTCAACTTCGCGCGCCGTGCGCCCTGGCCGGAGAGCGTGTGCGCCTCGCTCACCGAGTTGTTTGCCCCGGAGATCCACCGCCAGCGGCTGGCGGGCTGGCCGCAGCATTACCCATGGATCGAGCCACAGGGCCTGCATTACTTCCAGAGCCGCGTCAGCCTGGCGCGGCGCGACGTCGAGTTCGGCCTGGCCGTGACGCTGGAGCGCTTCGGCACCCGCGCGCAACAGGAACGGGCGCTCGCGATCCTGCAGTTCAAACTCGACATCCTGTGGCAGATGAACGATGCCATGGCCCAGGCCTACGGGGTGAGTGCATGAGCGCCGCGGGCGCGGTGCCTGAACCTGGCCTGGCGGGGCTGGATGCGCGGCCGGCGATCGCCGCGGGGATGCGCCTGCAGTGGGAAGCGGCGCAGGATGCACACGTGCTGCTGTACCCGGAGGGCATGGTGAAGCTCAATCCCAGCGCGGGCGCCATCATGAGCCGTTGCGACGGCCAGCGTACCGTTGCCGACATCGTCGCTGATATCGAGCGCACTTACGACCTGAGCGGGCTCGCCACCGACGTGCGCGCCTTCGTGGCGCTGGCGCTGCAGCGCGGCTGGCTGGAGCAGGCAACGTGACAGCGCCGTCGCCTGCGTCTTCGGTTGCAACGGGACCGCCGCCGCAGGGCGCCCCGGAAGCCGGAGCGGCGCCGGAGAAGTCCCCCGCTGTCGGGCCACCGCTGTGGCTGCTGCTGGAGCTGACCTACCGTTGCCCGCTGCACTGCGTGTTCTGCTACAACCCCACCGATATGCCCCGCACCGGGGCCGAGCTGGGCACGGCCGAATGGCTGCGCGTGCTGCGCGAGGCGCGTGCCGCCGGCGCGGTGCAGCTCGGCCTGTCGGGCGGTGAGCCGCTGGTGCGTGAGGACCTGGAGGAACTGGTCCGCGAAGCACACGGCCTCGGCTTCTACATCAACCTGATCACCTCGGGTGTGGGCCTCACCGAGGCGCGCATCGCCACGCTGAAGGCAGCGGGGCTGGATCATATCCAGCTGTCCTTCCAGGACAGCACGCGCCAGATGAATGATTTCCTGAGCAGCACGCGCACCTTCGAGCTGAAGTCGCAGGTCGCAGGGCTGATCCGCGCCCACGGCTACCCTATGGTGCTCAACGTGGTGTTGCACCGGCTCAATATCGATCACGTCGGGGAGATCCTGCGCATGGCCGAGCGCATGGGCGCGCAGTACGTGGAGCTGGCCAATACCCAGTACTACGGCTGGGCCTGGCTCAACCGTGCGCAACTGCTGCCGACGCGCGAGCAGCTGCAACGGGCGGAAGCGGTGACACAGGCCTTCCGCGAGCGGGTTGGCGCCAGGATGAAAATCTACTTCGTCGTGCCCGACTACTTCGAGACGCGACCCAAGGCCTGCATGAACGGCCTGGGATCGGTGTTTCTGGCCGTGGCGCCCGACGGCACCGCCATGCCGTGCCACGCGGCGCGCATGTTGCCGGGCCTGAACCTGCCGAGCGTGCGCACCGCCTCGATCCGCAATATCTGGTACGACTCCCCCGCCTTCAACCGTTTCCGCGGCGAGGGCTGGATGAAGGAGCCGTGCCGCAGTTGTCCGGAACGCGGCCGGGACTTCGGCGGCTGCCGCTGCCAGGCATATCTGCTGACCGGCGACCCGGACAACGCCGATCCGGTGTGCGAGCTGTCGCCGCACCACGGGCAGGTGGTCGCCGCGGTGGCCGCGAGCGCGGCAGCTGCCGCTGCCACCGGCGGCGGTACAGAGCGGCCGCTGATTTTCCGCGACCATCGTGTCAGCATCGACATCACCGCGGGCCCCGCCGGCGGCGGGGCCTGAAGGCGTAGCGTGGCGGTACGGCCGGTATTGCGGATGGGTGACCCGCTGCTGCAGCAAGTGGCCGCGCCGGTGCGGCACTTCGATGCACAGCTCGCGGCGCTGGTCGCCGACCTGGACGACACCATGCGCGCCTTGAGCGGCGCCGGCATCGCCGCGCCGCAGATCGGGGTCAGCCTGCGGGTGGTGATTTTCGAACTGCAGGAAAACCCGCGGTATCCCGATGTCGCACCCGTGCCATACACCGTGCTGGTCAACCCGGTGCTCGCGCCGCTGGGCGACGCGCAGGAGGAGGGCTGGGAAGGCTGCCTGTCGGTGCCCGGCATGCGCGGCCTGGTGCCCCGCTACCGGCACCTGCGCTACCGGGGTTTCGATCTGCACGGCGCGCCGCTCGAGCGTACGGTGGAGGGCTTCCACGCGCGGGTGGTGCAGCACGAGGTCGATCACCTGGACGGTGTGCTATATCCTCAGCGCATCGCCGACCTGCGCAACTTCGGCTTCGAGGACGCGCTGACCGGCCGGCTGACAGCCACGCCGGACTGAAGGTGAGCGCGGGCCCATGCAACTTCCACTCGGGGACCTATCGATGAAGGAACACGCCACTGGCAGCTTCGACGTCAAGATCACGGCGCAGAAGCACGATTCGCAGATCGCGCGCGCGGCCAACTTCGATCGCCGCACGATCGACAAGCGCTTCCACGGTCCGCTGGAGGCGACTGGCAAGGGCGAGATGATCGCCACGTCTACCGAGGTCAAGGAGTCGGCCGCCTACGTCGCACTCGAGCGCGTCAGCGGCCGGCTCAACGGCCGCAGCGGCAGCTTTGTGCTGCAGCACATGGCGATCATGAATCGCGGCAAGCCGCAGATGACGGTGACGGTGGTGCCGGACTCCGGCAGTGGCGAGCTGCGCGGCCTCACCGGCGCCATGACCATCACCGTCGGCCCCGACGGTGCGCACAGTTACGATTTCAGTTACAGCCTCGAGGCGCGCAAGGACTGAAATCCCGCTCAAGCGCTGTCAGGCAGTTGAAGCTCACCCGTGGAGGGTGGTGCGTGATTCGCCGCCGCGGGCTGCGGGTCTGACTCACGCGAGCGTGTGGAACACCTTCTGCACGTCGTCGTCCTGTTCCAGCTTGTCGATCAGCGCCAGCACCTCGGTGGCCTGCTCTTCCGGCAGTTCGGTGGGAACGGTGCAGATGTACTCGTGCTCCGCAGACAGTGGGTTGAGGCCACGGGCTTCCAGCGCCTCCTGCAGGTGACCGAAGTCGGCGAACGCGCCACGGATCACCAGCTGTGGCTCGCCCTTCTCGCCGCTGCTTTCTCCCATCTCGTCCAGGCCGTGGTCGATCAGGTACAGCTCCAGGTCGTCCTGGTCGATGCCGGTGGGGTCGAGCCTGAAGACCCCCATCTTGCGGAACAGGAAACTGACGCTGCCGCTGGTGGCGAGGTTGCCGCCGCCCTTGGTGATGATGTTGCGCACCCCGGCCACGGTGCGGGTCGGATTGTCGGTGGCAGTCTCCACCAACAGGGCGACGCCGTGCGGGGCGTAGCCCTCGTAGATCACTTCCTGGTAGTTGGCGGCGTCACGACCCGAGGCGCGCTTGATGGCGGCCTCGATCCTGTCCTTGGGCATGTTGACGGCGCGGGCATTCTGGATACCTCGCCGCAGCAAGGAGTTGGAGGCCGGGTCCGGTCCGCCAGACTTGGCCGCCATGGTGATGTCCTTCGCGATGCGGGCGAACTGCTTCGCCATGCGGTTCCACCGCGCGAACATGGTGGCTTTTCTGACTTCGAATATGCGTCCCATTGGGAGGTCCGGTGCGCCGGTCCGCATCCCCGACCAGAAAGGTGTCTTTCCGGGGCCGCCGTGAACCCATCCATGGGGGCTGCGGCTCGGCATCCTGCCTCGCACGCCCCCGGAAAGACACCTTTCTGGTCGTGTCTGCTGCCGATTGGCTGTTATCTGGAATCTTCTGTGGGTTACGCGAGCTGCGCCTGCAGTATCCGCATGCGTCGCAACTGCAGGCCGAGCTGCCGTTCGATGGCGCGCAGGCGGCTTTGCAGGTCAACGTGCTCCAGGCTCTCGCGCACCGCACGGGTCTTCTCGCCCAGCCACTGCTCCTTGACGCGCGCCCAGTCGGCCACGGCGGTGAGGAAGCTCTCGTACTCGTGCGCGACGCGCGCGCGCAACTGCTCGATGTGTGACTGGCCGTTGCCCGGGTGGGCGGCGAGCTGTGCCTGCGCGCGGCTGAACTGCATCGACAGCAGCGCGCGCTGGATCTGGAACACGGGTGTGCGCTTCAGGCGGCGCGCCAGGCCGGCCTTCTCCAGGCCAGCGATCAGCCACTTGGTCGGATCCCACTGCCACCAGCGCACGCCGTTGCGGTAATCGTGCGCGAAGATATGGTGGAAATTGTGATAGCCCTCGCCGTAGGTGATCAGGGCCAGCACCGGGTTGTCGCGCGCGGTGTTCTCTTCGGTGTACGGCCGCTTGCCCCACATGTGGGCCAGGGAGTTGATGAAAAAAGTGACGTGGTGGGCCCACACCAGCCGCGCCACGCCGGCCAGCAGCAGCATGCCCCACACATCGCCGAAGATCAGTCCGGCTGCCAGCGGCAGGCCGAAGTTGGTGAGCAGCGCCAGCGGCACGTAGTAGCGGTGCTGGAAGGCCAGCATCCGATCCCGCTTCAGGTCCGGGATGTTGCTGAAGTCGGGCTTGCCGCTCTCGTATTCGCGCACCATCCAGCCGATATGCGAGAACCAGAAGCCACGGCGGGCGGAGTAGGGGTCCTTGTCGACGTCGTCGACGTGCAGGTGGTGCGTGCGGTGGCCGCTGCACCAGACGAAGGCGCTGTTCTGCAGCGCCATGGTCCCGAAGACCAGGTACAGCAGCCGTGCGCTCCAGTGCGCGTCATAGGTGCGGTGCGCCCACAGGCGGTGATAGCCCGCCGTGACGGCCATGCCGTTGGCCCCGGTGAAGAGCACGGCGCAGATCCATGCCGCGGTTGAGTACCCGTGAGCCAGGCCGTACCAGGGTACTGCCACCAGGGCGATCGCGCCCGTGATGACGAACATCAGTACGTTGGTCCAGATCAGGGGGGCTTGCGGCTCGTTCTCGCGGGCTTCTGGCATGCGCATCCGTAGGGCTGCTTTTAATGAAGGCGGCGTAAGTTATCACGCCCGGTGCCCGGAAGTGGGACTTGCGTCGTTTTTGGGTATGCTGCCGGCCATGTTCAAGATCCCCACCTGTCCGATCCCCGGGGTAAGGCCCTCCTCCCTGCGGCTCCGCCGGCCCCTGGCGGTCCTGTCCCTCGGTCTCCTGGCGGTGGTACTGGCCGCCCCGGCCGAGGCGGGGCGCGCCTACGTCTCCAACGAGGACGGCGGGACCGTCACGGTAATCGATACCGGCAGGATGGCTGTCGTGGGCACGGTGGAGGTGGGCAAACGGCCCCGCGGCCTGGCGCTGAGCCCCGACGGCAAGCGCCTGTACGTCGCGGTGAGCGGCCTGCCCAAGTGCCCTCCGATCCTGCCGGACGAGGAATGCGCCAAGTTGGTGCGCGACCGCAAGGCCGACGGCATCGCGGTGGTTGATACAGTTGCGCTCAAGCTCGTACGGACGCTGCGCGGCTTCACCGACCCTGAACGCGTGGCGCTGAACCCGGCCGGTACCTCGCTCTATATCACTGACGAGGATGCGGCGCAGATGACCGAGCTGACGCCGCGCGGGCGCATCCAGGGCACCGTGGCGGTGGGCAGGGAACCGGAGGGCGTGCGCGTGTCACCCGATGGCCGCTGGGTGCTGGTCACCAGCGAGACCGGCAATACGGTTACCGTCATCGACGCAAATACGCGCGCTGTGACGCATACCGTGAGTGTCGGCAGGCGCCCGCGCGACCTCGGCTTCACACCCGACAGCAGCAGCGCCTATGTCTCCGGGGAGGGTGACGCCTCGGTGTATCGGGTTCCGTTGCCGCAGGGCGAGCCGGCCGTCAAGGTGGCGCAGCTGCGCAAGGAGGCCCGCCCGATGGGGGTGGCGGTGGATGGGATTGCCCGCAGGATCTATGTCAGCACCGGGCACGGCGGCACGATCGCGGTGCTGTCGCTGCAGGATGGCTCGCTGATCGGGGAAGTCGCGGTCGGCGGCCGCCCCTGGGGCATCGGCCTCTCCCGAGACGGCCGCGAGCTGGTGAGCGCCAACGGCCCCTCGGGCGAAGTGGCGGTGATCGATACCGCCACGCTCACTGTCAGGGGCAGGCTGAACATCGGTCATGGCCCCTGGGACGCCGTGTTCGCGCCCTGAGGCTCAGAACATCACGCCGGTTTCCAGCAATACCCGGGACTGATTGCTGTCGTTGCCGCCCGGACCGAAGGCCAGCCCGGGGATGATGTCTCTTGCACCCACGTACGAGAACTCGGCACGCGCGAAGAAGCCGCCTCGCTGCCAGGTCGGCGTGATGGTAAACGACCACGCCTTGCTGCCCGGACCGTACATCAGATTGGGCGCGCCGTCGGCGACGCTGCCAGTGCTGCCGATGTACTCCACACGGACCGGCAGACTGAAACCCGCGATCCTGGCAACCGCACTCGCGTCGAAGTTGTAACTCACGAACAGGGCAGCGCCATAGGTCGCGGCTTCATGCAGCGCGCCGATCGCGGCGACCCTCGGTACGTGTGTATATTGGAAATACGGCTCGACGGTCCACGCACCGGACGTGTGCGTGTAGATCACGTTGTAGATTTGTTCATTGTTCTGGTACAGCGGTGTCGCCAGGCTCGAGGTGCTGGTGTGCCGGGTATTGCCGCCGGCGATGACCGAGAGGGAATTGGTCTTGTCGATAGTCCAGCCCGCCGAGAGCCAGGCCCAGCTGAACTGGTTGGAGTACATGCCATCGTTCCAGGAGGCGGACAGCGCGACGGGCCCGAGGGTGTAGTTCACCTGCACGCCGCGATTCACCGCATTTTCCTGGTTCCACAGCAGTCCGCGCCCGATGTTCATGTTCTCGAACGAGAAGGTGTATTCGGCGCCGATGAGGGTCGGGAGTTTGCCCGCCAGGATCGACACACTGTCGGAAGGCACGATGCGGATGAATGCCTGCGAGAGGGGCTCGTAGAACGCGTTGGTCGCGCTGCCAGAACGAATGTACGGCGACCCGAGGTCCGGCAGCGAGTAGGTCCCGGCCTGGATGAAGAACTGCACCACGCCGTCGGTCTTGTTGAGAAAGACCTGGGCGTTGCTCACGTCTGCCTGGTGGGCGCGGTCCCCGGGAGCGACGTTGTTCTGCCACTGTGACAGGCCGCTGACGACGCCGGTCACGTAGATCTTCCCGAGCGGGCCGGCATCGTAGAACAGGGGCTTTGAGTTGGCGGTCAGAGGCCCAGTCAGCGCCGGCAGCAGGACCGGCGTCGCCGGGATTACCGGCGCCGCTGGTGCGGCCGGCGCCGCAGCGGAGGTAGCCTGGTCGTCGGCGTGCGCCGCCTGCGGCGCGCCAGCCAGGGCCGCACCCGCGGCGGCAATGAGTGCCGCCGCCGCGGGATGCGTGATACGAAATACTGATCGCGCCATCGCCAACTCCCCCGCTTCGATCACGGGCCCACAGCGGGCCCGGGTTCCTGAATGCAGTAAGCAGCATTCGTGCCAGGACCCCTTGCGCCCTGCGGCAGCGCGCCATGCTGCGCGCGGACCGCCCCCCATGCACAGGCGTGGGGCGCCTGGCCTCATGCTCCTCCCCGCGCTGGTGCAATCGCTCGTGGCGACGGCGCGTGCTACCGTTGCGCCCCTCGCAGCGCAGGCAGGAGCCACGCATGTTTTCCAGCTTTCCGGCACGCCGTTCGGGTGGGATGAGGGTGAAGCTTCTGGTCTCGGCCCTAGCGGCCGCGGCGACCGCGGTGGCGGCACAGCCGGGTACCGCATCGGCAGCCAGGGCAGCTGCCGCGGGCAACGGGCCGCCGATTCCGGCGGCCGTGCAGCAGGCGGCCCGCACCTACATCACGCGCGCGAGCCTTGAGGCCCCGATCCGCTTCCTGTCCTCCGATCTGCTGGAGGGACGCGGTCCCGCCACCCGTGGGGATGAGCTGACCCGGCTGTACCTGCAGACCCGGCTCGAGGGCATGGGCTTGCGGCCGGCCTTCGCCGGGGCGTGGCAGCAGCCATTCGACATCGTCGGGCTGAAGTCGAAGCTGCCCGCGCACTGGGAGTTCAAGGGCAAGGACGGCGACGCCACGCTCGCCTGGCGCGAGGACTATATCGCCAGCACGGGCGTGCAGAGCGACAAAGTCTCGGTGCAGGACGCCGAGCTGGTGTTCGTGGGCTACGGCATCCAGGCTCCCGAGTACCAGTGGGACGATTTCAAGGGCATGAAGCTCACCGGCAAGATCCTGGTGATGATGAACAACGATCCTGACTGGGATCCGAAGCTGTTCGCCGGCAAGCGCCGCCTGTACTACGGGCGCTGGGACTACAAGTACGAGAGCGCCGCGCGCGCCGGTGCCGCGGGCGCCATCATCATCCATACCACCCCCTCGGCCGGCTATCCGTGGCAGGTGGTGCAGAGCTCCTGGGGTGGCGAGCAATTCGAGCTGCCCGCCGGCAGTGAGCCGCGCATCCGCGTCAAGGCCTGGGCCACGGAGGACGCGGTGCGGCGGCTGGTCCGCGCCGGCGGTTTCGACCTGGACAAGCTGCGCGAACAGGCGCGCTCACGCGACTTCCACCCGGTGCCGCTTGGCGTGCGCACCTCGATCGCCTTTACCAACACGCTGTCACGGGTGCGCACCGCCAATGTCGGCGGCGTGCTGGAGGGTTCCGATCCGAAGCTGGCGCAGCAAGTCGTGGTGCTGTCGGCACACCACGATCACTTCGGCATCGGCGAGCCGGATGCCAGCGGCGATCGCATCTATCACGGCGCGGTCGACAACGCTTCCGGCTGCGCCCAGGTGCTGGCGGCGGCGGCCGCGCTGGCGCACCTGCCGCAGCGGCCGCGGCGCTCGATCCTGGCGCTGTTCGTGGCGGGGGAGGAGCGCGGCCTGCTGGGTTCACACTACTACGCGCAGCACCCGAGCTTCCCGGCGGGACGCATTGCCGCCGACGTCAACATCGACGGTGGCAACATCTTCGGCCGCACGCGCGATGCCACCCTCATCAGCATGGGCAAGTCGTCGCTGGATGCCGTGGCCGCCCGCGTGGCCGCCATGCAGGGGCGGGTGCTCAAGGGCGACCAGTTCCCCGACCGCGGCTACTTCTACCGTTCCGACCAGTTCTCCTTCGCGAAAATTGGCGTGCCGTCGCTGTTCTTCGACAGCGGCACCGACTTCATCGGCCGGCCCGCTGGCTGGGGCAGGGAGCAGATCACGCGCTGGGAGGAGAAGCAGTATCACCAGCCCTCCGACAAGCTGGACGCCAGCTGGAACTTCGACGGCATGATCGAGGATGCGCGCCTGGACCTGCTGTCGGCGTGGCTCATTGCCCAGGCGGACGCCATGCCCACCTGGAATCCCGGCGATGAGTTCGAAGCGGCGCGCAAGCGCGCACTGGCAGCCCACTGATCCCCCTGCGGAATAGCCGATCATGTTCGAAAACATCCAACCGGTCATCGCTGACTCCATCCTCGGCCTGATGGCGCTGTACCGCGCCGACACCGATCCCCACAAGGTGGACCTGGGTGTCGGCGTCTATCGCGACGACAACGGCGACACGCCGGTACTGCAGGCGGTGCGGCGCTCCGAGAGCGCACTGCTCGGCGCGCAGACGAGCAAGACTTACGTGGCCCCCGCGGGCAATGCGGGCTTCAACCAGACGATGGAACGGCTGGTGCTGGGCGAGGGACATGCCGCGCTGCGTGACGGCCGGGTGCGCACGGTGCAGGCGGTGGGCGGCTGCGGCGCGCTGCGCCTGGGGGCAGAGCTGATCCGCTATGCCGACCCGAAAACGGTGGTGCACGTCAGCACGCCCACCTGGTCCAATCACACGCCGCTGCTGTCGGGCAGCGGGCTGACGTTACAACCCTATCCTTACCTGGATGCCGCCCGCGGCAGCGTGCAGTTCGAGGCGATGCTGACCGCACTGGAACAGCTGCCGCCGCGCGCGGCGGTGCTACTGCACGGCTCATGCCACAACCCCACCGGCGCCGACCTGTCGCAAGCGCAGTGGCGCGAACTGCTGGCGCTGGTGCAGCGGCGGCAGCTGCTGCCGTTCATCGACATGGCCTACCAGGGGCTGGGCGAGGGGCTGGATGCGGATGCCTTCGGGGTGCGCCTGTTCTGCGCCGAGCTGCCCGAAGTGCTGTGCGCGGTGTCGTGCTCCAAGAACTTCGGCCTGTACCGCGAACGCACCGGCGCGCTGCTGGTGCTGGGGCACAGCGGCAAGTCAGCCGATGCGCTGCTGACCCACCTGGTGCGGCTGGCGCGCACCATGTGGTCGATGCCGCCGGATCATGGAGCGGCCATCGTGCACGGGATCCTCGGCGATCCGGCGCTGCGCGGATTGTGGGTGTCGGAAGTGGATGGTATGCGCAACCGGATCCTCGGCCTGCGCGCGGCGCTGCTGCAGGCGCTGCAGGCGCACATTCCGCAGCGCGATTTCGCCTTCATCGTGCGCCAGCGCGGAATGTTCTCGTACCTGGGGATCACGCGCGAGCAGGTGCGGGCGCTGCGCGAGCGGCACATCTACATGACCGACGACAGCCGCATGAACGTCGCCGGGCTGCGGCGTGACAACCTGGAGTACTTTGCCCGCGCGCTGGCGCAAGTGTTGGCCAAGCGGTAGAGGAGTCACGGTGCGCCTGTGGACGTTGCACCCCCGGTATCTCGACGCACAGGGTCTGGTCGCCCTGTGGCGCGAAGGTCTGTTGGCGCGAGCGGTACTCAGGGGCGCAACACGCGGCTATCGTTATCATCCGCAACTCGAACGGTTTCGCGCCCATGACCGGCCGCTCGCGGCCATCAATACTTATCTCAAAGCGGTGGCGGCCGAGGCGCAGGAACGCGGCTATTCCTTCGATCGACGCAGGATCGGCCCGGCGCGCACCGGCCTCGTGCTTGGCGCGACGCAAGGACAGCTTGGTTATGAATGGCGGCATTTGCTGCGCAAACTGCGTGCCCGCAACCCCGGCCTGTACGCCCGGTGGCGCGCACATTCGTACCCGCAACCACACCCGCTCTTCAGGATAGTCAGGGGAGGTATTGCGCCGTGGGAGCGACCGCGGGCCCGCCGCGTGCGCTGACTACTCCGGCACGATCAGCCGGTGAGTTGATTTCACCTCTTCCATGACGAAGTAGGTGTGGGTCTGCTGCACGCCGCGCACCGCGGCAATGCGATCGCCCAGGAAGCGGCGATAGCTCTCCATGTCGGTCACGCGCACCTTCAGCAAGTAGTCGAAGCCGCCTGCCACCATGTGGCACTCCATCACTTCGTCGTGCGCCAGCATCACCTGTTTGAAAAGCTCGAAGGCATCCGGCGTGGTGCGGTCGAGCGAGACCTCCACGTAGGCGAGCAGCCCGAGTCCCAGCCGCGCCGGGCTCAGGCGCGCGAAGTAGCCCTCGATGTAGCCGCGCGCTTCCAGGCGCCGGACCCGCTCCAGTGTTGGCGTCACCGACAGATGCACCTCCCGCGCGAGCTGCGACACCGGGGTACGGCCATCGCGCTGCAGCAGGGCAAGCAGGCGCCGGTCGATGCGATCCAGGCCTCGCTCGGGCGCAACTCTTGCCGCTGCCGGGGTGCGATGTGCTGTAGACATAGTCGATTCAACTATATATGAGATCAAAACGAAATAATATTCTCTACTACAGTCATTAGAATAAGAAATATTAACTAGCTCAAGCGAGAGACTTCATGAGCAGCCCCCGGTCCGCCGATCAGACGCGCCAATCCCAGTCCCGGGGTTTCCCCGCTGCCGCGCAACTGGCGGCACTGCGCGCGGAGCTGCGGGCCGCCACGCTGCGGCCGGAAGCTGAGGCCTCGGACGAGGCGGTCGCCGATCTCTCCGCGGTGCAGCCGGCACTGGAGCGCGCCGCACAGCGCGCCGCGCGCTGGGTCGAGGTGGCGCGCGCCGATACGCGTTCCCGGCCGCTGGTCGACCGGATGCTGGAACAGTTTCCGCTCGACAGCGCCCAGGGCAAGGCGCTGATGAGCCTGGCGGAGGCTCTGCTGCGCACGCCCGACCCGCGACGCGCGGACCAGCTGATCGCCGAGCGCCTGGCGAGCATCCGCAGCGCCGGCGTCCCGGGAGACACCGACCTGCTGCTGCGCACTGGCTTCACGCTGCTGGGTGCAGCGGGGCGGCTGCTGCCGAGTGTCACCGAGGAGCTGTCCGGGGAATTCTCCGCGGCCCGGCTCACCGGTCCGCTGGTGGCGCCGGTGGTGCGCGGCGCGCTGCGCCAGTCGATGCAGCTGCTGGGACATGCCTTCATCGTGGGCGAGACCATAGACGCGGCGCTGGCGCGCGGCCGCGATGTGCCCGAACTGGCGCTGTGTTCGTTCGACGTGCTCGGCGAAGGCGCGCGCACCGAGGCCGACGCGCAGCGCTACTTCGACGCCTATGCCCAGGCGATCGATACGCTCGGCCGCCAGCCACCGGGCGACACCTACGCACGCTCGGGGATCTCCGTGAAGCTGTCGGCGCTGGAACCACGCTACTCGCTGCTGCAGAGCGAGCGGGTGCAGGAGCACCTGGTGCCGCGCATGCTGGAGCTGACGCGGCGTGCCGCGCGTGCCGGCATCGGCCTGACCATCGACGCCGAAGAAGCCGACCGCCTGGACTTGTCGCTGGATATCGTCGAGGCGCTGGCGCGCGATGAGACCACGCGCAGCTGGGAGGGTCTTGGACTCGCGGTGCAGGCCTACGGGCGGCGTGCGCCGCTGGTGCTGGCGTGGATCGCGGCACTGGCGCGCGCCTGCGGCCGGCGCATGGGCGTGCGCCTGGTGAAGGGCGCCTACTGGGACAGCGAGATCAAGCGCGCGCAGGAGCGGGGACTTGCGAGCTTCCCGGTCTACACCTCCAAGGCGGCCACGGACGCAAGTTACCTGGAGTGCGTGCAACACCTGTTCGCCGCGCGCGCCGTCATCTACCCGCAGTTTGCCACCCACAACGCCTACACCGTGGCCGCGGTACTCGAGCTGGCACCACCCGGGGGCCGCTGGGAGTTCCAGCGCCTGCACGGGATGGGCGAGGCGCTGTACGAGGCGGTGCGCGCCGAGGTGCGCGACCTGCCGCCGGTGCGGGTCTATGCGCCAGTCGGTACCCACGAGGATCTGCTGCCCTACCTGGTGCGCCGCCTGCTGGAGAACGGCGCCAACAGCTCCTTCGTGCACCAGTTCCTGAACCCGCAGATCCCGGTGGAGCAGGTGGTGCGCGATCCCGTGACCACCCTGCAGTCCGACACCGGCGCCGCGACGCGCGTGCGCGAGCCCGGCGCGCTGTTCGGCGCCGAGCGCGCCAACTCCGCCGGCGAGGACTTCGGCGATCCGGCTGTCCTGGCGCAGCTCGCACATGAACTGCAGACCCGCGCGGCCGAGAAGATCAGCGGCGGTCCGGTGCTCGGTGGCCGCGCGGCGCGTGACGTGGATGTGCCCGTGGTCTCCCCCGCCGACACGCGCGAGGTGGTGGGCTACACGCGCGATGCCACGGCGGACGAGATCCGCGCGGCGATGGACGCCGCCGGCGCCGCCCAGCCCGGGTGGGATGCCACGCCGGCCGCGCAGCGCGCCGCCTGCCTGGAGCGTGCCGCCGGCCTGCTGGAGGAGCGCCGTGGTGAATTCCTCAGCCTGCTGGTGCGCGAGGCGGGCAAGACACTTCCGGATGCGGTGGCGGAACTGCGTGAGGCGGTGGACTTCTGCCGCTATTACGCGGCGCGGGGGCGCGAGTTGTTCGGCGAGCCACTGTTGCTGCCCGGGCCGGTGGGCGAGCGCAACACCCTGTCGCTGCAGGGCCGGGGTGTGTTCGTGTGCATCAGCCCCTGGAACTTTCCGCTGGCGATTTTCACCGGGCAGATCACCGCCGCGCTGGCCGCCGGCAACGCCGTCATCGCCAAGCCGGCACCGGCGACGCCGCTGATCGCGCATCGCATGACCCGTCTGCTGCACGAGGCGGGCATCCCCGGGGATGTGCTGCAACTGACACCAGCTGACGGCCCGCCCTTCGGCGAGGTGGCACTGAAGCACCCGGCGCTGGCCGGCGTCGCCTTCACCGGCTCCACCGCGACCGCCACCACCATCAACCGCACGCTGGCGGCGCGCGACGGCGCCATCGTGCCGCTCATCGCCGAGACAGGTGGCGTGAACGCCATGATCGTCGACTCCACCGCGCTGCCGGAGCAGGTCGTGGACGATGCCGTGACCTCCGCCTTCACCAGCGCCGGGCAGCGCTGTTCCGCGCTGCGGGTTCTGTTCCTGCAGGAGGAGATTGCCGAGCGGGTAATCGCGATGCTCATCGGCGCCATGCGCACGCTGCAGATCGGCGATCCCGCGAAGGCCTCCACCGACGTCGGGCCGGTCATCTCGGAAGCTGCGCAGCGCAAGCTCGCGGCCCACGCCGAGCGAATGGGCCGCGAGTCGCGCCTGCTGCACGCCTGCCAGGTCGACTCCACGCTGGAGGCGGGACATTTCTTCCCGCCGCACCTGTTCGAGCTGCGCCGGCTGGATCAGCTGCGCACGGAGGAATTCGGTCCCATCCTGCATGTGGCGCGCTACAGGAGCGGCGAGCTGCCGCAGGTGCTCGCCGCCATCCGCGGCACCGGCTACGGGCTCACGCTCGGTGTGCACAGCCGCCTGGAAAGCATGGCGCAACATGCCTTCCGGTCGCTGCCGGTGGGTAACACCTACGTCAACCGCAACATGATCGGCGCCGTGGTCGGTGTGCAGCCCTTCGGCGGCCAGGGCCTGTCGGGAACGGGACCGAAGGCAGGCGGGCCGCACTACCTGCTGCGCTTCGCGACCGAGCGCACCCTGACCATCAACACCGCTGCGATCGGCGGTAACGTGGAACTGCTATCGTAGGGCCTGTTGGCTTATCTTCGGGGGCCTGATGTCCCGCATTTTTTCTGGCGCCGTCACGCGGCGTGGCATGCTCGGCGGCCTGGCGCTGGGTGCGGCGGTGGCGGCAACCGGGCGTGGTGTCGCAGCGCCTGCCGGGACCGCCTCGTCTGCGGCGCCCCAGGGCCCGGCAGGGCTGGCGTCCCTGACAGGCACTGCGCAGCCCATCACCCGCGAGGAGCGTCTGGCGCGCATCGCGCACCTGCAGGCGCTGATGCGCGAACACGGGGTCGCGGCGCTGCTGGTCGAATCCGGATCTACCCTGGATTACTTCACCGGTGTGAGCTGGCACCTGAGCGAAAGGGTGACGGCCGCGATCATTCCGGTGACCGGCCCCGCGGTTGTCGTGACGCCGTTCTTCGAGAGGCCTTCCATCCAGGAAATGCTGCAGATCCCGGCCGAGATGCGCCCCTGGCAGGAGGATGAGGATCCGTTCGCTTTGATCGCTGCCGCCCTGCGCGGGCGCGAACTGCCTGCGGGGCCGGTCGCGGTCGACGCCTACACCCGCTTCTACGTCATCGATGCGCTAAACCGCGCACTGCGCGGCGCGCGCGCACTGGTGCCCGGGGATGCGCTGGTGCAGGGCTGCCGCATGTTCAAGTCGCCCGCGGAGCTGGCGCTGATGCAGGTCGCCAACGACGTGACGATGGCGGCGATGCGCTACGTCCGCGCGCAGGTGCGTGCCGGGATGACCGCCAGGCAGATGGCGGACCTGATGGACCGCGCCACCGTGACCCTGGGCGGGGAGCCGCAGTTCTCGCTGGTGTTGCTTAACGAGGCCAGCGCGTTCCCACACGGCTCGAAGCTGCCGCAGTCGGTGCGCGAGGGCTCCGTTATTCTGATGGACTGCGGCTGCGCGGTGCACGGCTACCAGTCCGACATCACCCGCACCTGGGTGTTCGGTACGCCGACCGCGCGCCAGCGCGAGGTATGGGATACCGTCAAACGCGGCCAGGAGCTCGCGCTGCAAACGGCCAGGATCGGGGTGCCCACGGGCCGGGTCGATGCGGCGGTGCGTGAGTTCTACGAAGGCCGCGGCTGGGGTCGCAACTATGCGCTGCCGGGGCTGTCGCACCGCACCGGCCACGGTATCGGCCTGGACGTTCACGAGGCGCCCTACCTGGTGCGCAACTCGCGCACAGTGCTGCGGGCCGGCATGTGCTTCTCCGACGAGCCCGGCATCTACATTCCCGGCGAGTTTGGCGTGCGCCTGGAGGACTGCTGGCACATGACGGACTCGGGTCCGAAGCTGTTCAGCGGCCTGGCGAAGTCAATTGACGAGCCCATCTGACGCCCCCGCGCTGGCGGTGAGCCCAGGCTCCGACGCGGGGCAGGACTGCGACGTCGCGGTCATTGGCGGCGGTCCGGCCGGCACCACGGCGGCGATCCTGCTGGCGCGCCGCGGTAATCGCGTGGTGCTGCTGGAGAAGGTGCGTCATCCGCGCTTCCATATCGGCGAATCGCTGCTGCCGATGAACCTGCCGATCTTCGAGCGGCTGGGGGTGCTGGAGAAGGTGCGTGCACTCGGGGTGCACAAGCGCGGGGCGGATTTCGAGGCAAACAACGAACGCGGTTACAACACCTTCGATTTTGCCCGCGCCCTGGGCTCGAGCCCGCCGCACTCCTTCCAGGTGTGGCGGGCCGATTTCGACGCCATGCTGTTCGCGCATGCGCGCGAGGCGGGTGCCGATGCACGCGAGGGGCATGAGGCCGTGGGTATAGAGCAGCGCGCTGCGCGCGATGCGCGCATCGCGGTGCGCACGGATGCCGGCGGCAGCTATACCCTGCGCGCGCGCTACCTGGTCGACGCCAGCGGCCGCGATACCTTCCTCGGCGTGCGCCGCAAGCTGCGGCGCAGGAACCCGGACCACCAGAGCGCCGCCATGTTCGGCCACTTCCGCGGCGCGGCCGTCCGCGACGGCGTGGATGCCGGCAACGTCAGCATGTACCGCTTCGATCACGGCTGGATGTGGATGATCCCGCTGCCGCAGGGAGTCATGAGTGTCGGGGCGGTGTGCTGGCCGGATTACTTCCGGCAGCGCAGCAGTCGCGGCACGCAGTTCTTCCTGGACACCTTGCGCCAGAACACGGCCATGTGGCGCCGGCTGGAAGATGCACGGTTGATTGACGATACCGTGCACGTCACCGGCAACTATTCCTACGACAGCAGCGCCATGGGCGGACCGGGTTGGGTGCTGGTGGGGGACGCATTCGCCTTCCTGGACCCGGTGTTCTCCACCGGCGTGTTCCTGGCCATGGACAGCGCCGAGCAGGCCGCCGCGCTTGCGGACACCGCGCTGCGGCAGCCGCGGCGTGAGCTGGCGTTGCTGCGGCGGCTGGAGAAGCGCCAGCGCACGGCCATGCGGCGTTTCTCTTTCTTTATATATCGCTTCAATGGGCCGGTCATCCGCGACCTGTTCGGTCATCCGCGCAATGTGCTGCGGCTGGAACAGGGTGTGGTATCGATGCTGGCCGGCGATGTGTTCGACAGCCCGCGGGTGCTGTGGCGCCTGCGGCTGTTCCGGCTGCTGTACCTGCTGGTGGGCCTGCGCGACTGGCGTGCGTGGCGCGCCGGGCATGCGTACCGGATTGCGCAGGCGCGGGCGCAGTTCGGGGAGTGATTACACAGGGGAGAGGTATGAAGTTGCAGAATGTCCCGAGGTGGGTGGCGATGGCGGGTGCTCTCGCGCTGGCAGCGGGTGCCGCGTACGCGCAGGGCGCACCGTCCGCGGCGTCGGCGCCGGCTGCCGCAACCGCGCTGGCTGCCGCAACCGCGCCGGCCGCCGCAACCGCGCCGGCTGCGGCTGGGCCCGCGACAGTGGCGCAGCCGCAGTATCCGGGGCTGCCGAGCGAAACCCCGCAGAACTTCGTGCCGTCGTCCGCGGGTGCGGACTACGACAGTCGCGACGTCATGATTGCGATGCGCGATGGCGTGAAACTGCACACCATCATCCTGGTGCCGCACGGTGCGCGGCGGGCCGGAATCCTGCTGACACGCACTCCCTACAACGCCCGGGAGCTGACCAGCCACCGCCAGAGCCTGCACCTGGCCTCCCGGCTGTGGGGCTATGACAACGCGACGGAGACGATCATCGAAGGTGGTTATATCCGTGTGGTGCAGGACATCCGCGGCAAGTACGGCAGCGAGGGCGATTACGTCATGAATCGCCCCATGCGCGGCGTGCTCAATCCCACGCCAGTGGATGAGTCCACCGACACCTACGACACCATCGACTGGCTGGTGAAGAACGTGCCGGAGTCCAACGGCAGGGTCGGCGTACTCGGGATTTCCTACGACGGCTTCCTCGCGCTGACTCCGCTGGTGAATCCGCATCCGGCCCTCAAGGTCGCCGTGCCCATGAACCCGATGGTGGACGGCTGGCATGGCGACGACTGGTTCCACTACGGCGCCTTCCGGCAGCAGAACCTGCCCTATATCTACGAGCAGACGGCGACCCGTGCGAACGATGCGCAGTGGCAGTCCGGCTACTTCGACGACTACGACCTCTACATGCATGACGGTTCTGCCGGCGAGCTGGCGCGGCGCCACGGCATGGAGCAGATCGGCTTCTGGAACAAGATCATCGCGCACCCGGCCTACGATGCGTTCTGGCAGGAGCAGGCGATGGACCGCATCCTGGCGCGCAGTCCCCTGGCGGTGCCGACCATGCTGGTCGCCGGGCTGTGGGACCAGGAGGACATCTACGGCGCCATTGCCGTCTACAAGGCTTTGTCTGTGGCGCCCGCCAATCAGGGCAAGCTGTTCCTGGTCCTGGGACCGTGGTATCACGGCCAGCAGATCGTGGATGCCGATGCACTGGGGCCGATCCGCTTCGGCAGCGATACCGGTCTGTACTTCCGCCGCCAGATCTTCGCGCCGTTCCTGGCGCACTATCTGAAAGAGGACGCCGCCGCGGCGCCGCTGCCGGCGCCGGTAGTGGCATTCCAGACTGGAACCAACACCTGGGAGCGGCTGCCGTCCTGGCCCTCCGCCTGCGCGGGCGCGTGCACGCCGGCTGCCAGGCCCCTGTACCTGCAGGCCGCGGGCGGACTCGGATTCGCACCACCCGCCGCTGGCGCGACGTTCGACGAGTACGTTTCCGATCCGGCGCGACCGGTCCCGTTCCGCGCGCGGCCCATCCAGCCCGTCGGGTACGTGGCGCCGCTGTCATGGGAGCGGTGGCTGGTGGACGACCAGCGCGAGTTCTCGGGCCGCACCGACGTGCTGACTTACACAACGGCGCCCGTGGAGGCGCCGCTGGCGATCAGCGGCGAGCCCGTCGCCAACCTGATCGCCGCCACCAGCGGCAGCGATGTCGACTGGGTGGTCAAGCTGATCGACGTGTACCCGGACGAAGTGGCGGGGCAGGCGGAACTGGGCGGATATCAACTCGCCGTGTCCATGGATATCTTCCGCGGCCGCTACCGCGAGGATCTTGCCGTCGCAAAAGCGGTGAAGCCGAACGCGCCGCTGCAGTACCGCTTCGCGTTGCCGACTACCAACCACGTCTTCCTGCTGGGCCACCGGATCATGGTGCAGATCCAGTCTTCGTGGTTCCCGCTATACGACCGCAATCCGCAGAAGTTCGTACCGAACATCTTCTTCGCGAAGCCGGCCGACTACCAGAAGGCCACCGAGCGCATCTACCACGCGCCGGGGCGGGCGAGCTTCGTGGAACTGCCGGTGGTGGCGCAGGGGGAGGGGGCGGGGACGCAGTAGCCGGGTCGGCCTCCGCCGCGGTGCCCGGCGAACCGGTACTGCGGAGTTGCCCCGGGGGTCTTCAGCCGCTCCGCGAAGCCAGGCGTTCCAGGTCCGCGAGATCCTGGGCACGGCCCGAGGCACGCTTGTTGGCGATGAGATCGTCCCGGGAAAGCACCGGGACGTCCAGGCCCTCCATGGCCACCATCAACCTTCGGGGGTAGGCGTCCTCGAATCGGACGCCGTCAATGCGGGTAATGATGTCGATGCGCCGCGGGCCCCCGCCGATCTGGTAAACGGTTCCTTCGGCGGCGAAATCCGCGGCGGAAATGTTTCTGAGGGGCGCGCCAAAGCGTTCAAGGGCGCGAATGAGCCGGGCTGCGTTTTCGGGGCTCGCCCAGACAAAGAAGTCGATGTCCTTGGTGGCTCGCGGAAAGCCGTGCACGGCAAGGGCGTACGCGCCTACTACGAGGTATCTAACCCCCTCGTCGGACAAGCACTTCAACATCTCTCTGTAGTCTTTGTTCAGCATCTGTCCTCGTCGCGAAGGACCACACCTCGCGGGTCAGCTCCCACACCTCCGCGAGCCGCTCCGCGGGGCTGCCCTGCATGTAACCGCCATCCTCGGCTTCCGCGTGGGTTCGAAAGAGGCGCTCATTGTTACGGTCGAGGAGCACTGTCTGGGCCGGGTTCCACATCCGGGATGACAGGGTAATTATACTGGCAGTAGACGGCAGCGGAGCTACCGTCCTTGCGGAGAGCCACGCAGTTCATCGAGCAGCCGGTTGAAAGTGGTATGTGGGGGTGAGCAGGTGGTTCCCCGGCACACATAGGCGACGGCAGGTCCGCGGGGCGGCTTTTGAGCCAGCGCGAGTGCGATCGGCGCCTGTTCCGTCGAGCCGCCTGCCCGCCCGGGGGTTTCTCCCGCTTGCGCACCAAGTGTGTATGCCGTTACACACTTCTGCGCGGGGAGCGTCACACCGACAGCCTCTGCCGGTATCGCCAGGACAAGCCGCCGTGGCGCGTACAGCCGTGCGAGGTCGGCCCGCCAGGTCTCGATGGCGGCCGCTTCACCCCGCAGGATCACGATCTCTGGCGGGTTGAGCAGATCCTCCAGCGCATCCAGCAGGCCGATGTGCCCGTGCGGATACTTCCTGATGTCGCTCCAGGCGGCGCGCAGTGTGCGTTCGGCGGTTTCCAGGTAACGCGTCTCGCCCAGCAGGTGGCCCAGGCGCAGCAACACCTGCGCGGCGACGCCGTTGCCCGAGGGCGTGGCATCATCCATGAAGGACTTCGAGCGCACGATCAGCGTCTCGTGGTCGTCCGAGGTGAAGAAGAAGCCGCCCGCCGCCGGATCGCTGAAGTGCGCCAGCACCACCTCCATCAGCTCGCAGGCGAACTGCAGTTCATCCGCACGGAAACGGACCTGCTGCAGCTCGAGCACCGCCTGCGCCAGCAGCACGTAGTCATCCAGGTAGGCATTCAGGTGTGCCTGCCCGCCAAGTGATGTCGCAAGCAGGCGGCCATCGCGCCACAGGGTGCCACGGATGAAGTCCAGCACGCGGGTCGCAGCTTCGCCCAGGGACGGCTGCGCCAGCGCGCGCGAGGCGATGGCCAGTCCCCGGATCGCCATGGCGTTCCACGCGGTCAGTACCTTGTCGTCGCGCGCAGGTCGCACGCGGTGCGCGCGCAGCGCCAGCAGCTTGCCTCGTGCGGATTCGAGCAGAGCTTCGATGGCGACGGCGTCACAGTCGGGGGCGGACTCCCGCGCGATCTCCTCCACGGACTTCGCCACGCGCAGGTGCCACCGGCCATCGAAGTTCGCCGGACCGTCCAGGCCGAAGCGTGGTGCAAAGACCTGCAGCTCGTCTGCGGTCAGAGCTGCTTCGATCTGCTCGCGCGTCCAGACATAGAACCAGCCCTCGTGACCCTCCGAGTCGGCGTCGAGGCTGGAGCAGAAACCACCTTGCGGCGAACGCATCTCGCGTTCGAGCCAGGCGACGATGTCACGGGTGACCGCGGCGTATACCACGTCGCCCGTGGCCAGCGCGGCCTGCGCGTAGACCGGCAGCAGCGCGGCGTTGTCGTACAGCATTTTCTCGAAGTGGGGGATGGACCAGGATTCATCCACGCTGTAGCGACAGAAGCCGCCACCCAACTGATCGTGGATGCCGCCGTCGGCCATGCGCCGCAGGGTCAGGGTGGCCATGTACAGCGCCTTGAGGTCCGGGTCCGTGTCGGCGGCCGTGGCGTGCCAGCAGCGCAGCAGGCGTTCCAGGGTCTGCGGCTGCGGGAACTTCGGTGCCCCGGCGGTGCCGCCATGCTGTGTATCGAATACCTGCTCGATGCGCGCCCGTGCCTCGCGCAGCGGAGCACCGTCGAGCTCCCCGCCGCTTGCCTCGTTGCGGGTGCTGATCTGCGCGAAAGCGTCCATCAGCGCTGCATTCTGCCGGCGCAGCTCGACCTGGTGCTCCTTGTAGTACTGCGCGACCCGCAGCAGCACGTCGCGGAAGGCCGGCAGTCCGTGCCGCGCCTGCGGTGGGAAATAGGTGCCGCCGAAGAAGGGCCGCTGGTCGTCGGGAGTCAGGAACAACGTGAGCGGCCAGCCGCCGCCATGACCGGTCAGCAGCTGCTGGGCGAGCTGGTAGATGCGATCGATGTCGGGCCGCTCTTCGCGGTCGACCTTGATGTTGACGAAGTGGTCATTGAGGATGCGCGCGGTGGCTTCGTCTTCGAAGCTTTCCTCGTGCAAAACATTACACCAGTGGCAAGCGCTGTAGCCCACGCTGAGATGAATCGGGCGGTCTTCCCGACGTGCCTTTTCCAGCGCTTCGCGGCCCCACGGGTACCAGCCCACGGGGTCGCACGCATGCTTGCGCAGGTATGGACTTGCTTCGGAAACCAGGTGATTTGGTTGCTTAGCACGACCCATCGAACGCTTCATCCGCAGTAGATTTCCACGTCCATCCTTTGTGGATACGCCGCTTGCCCCTTTTCAGCGCGTGCATGCGAACGACCGACAGGCCGCACACTCGGCAGAATGCCCGGAGGTTGGTAATTCTCACTACCGCTCCCCCGGGCGCAATGAACCCTCGCTGCACTTCAACGGCCGATCTCTGCTTACTGTTCACGTGAGTCCAGCCGCGATAAGAAACGATGCGTCCCCGCGCCAGTGCAACCATGTGCGTATCGTCGAGATGGTTAACCCTGCAGAACTCGGCGAGGTTTGTGATCGGCGCAAGCTTTTCTCCCTTTGGACTGATAAACCCACTGTGCGTCTTTATATAGTCGCGCATACGCACGCTGTTGCGATGGGTCCACCCTCGATATGACTTGAGCTTGCTCTCGCCACGGGCAAGTCTGTGCATGGATCGGTAGTCCAGTTCATGGAGGCGGCAGAATGCCGAAAGGTTGTTGATAGTAATCGCCTCACCCGTAGGAGTATGGAAGCCAAGCCATAGCCGACCCACGCCGAGCCCCGGCGATGTGGGTTCCCGCTTGAGGTTGTAGCCGATACGAGGATCTGTGCATTGCGTCAGCTCGATCCATCGTTGTTCCGATTTGAGCAGCGCCGCAGCGTCTACGTATTGGAGCACGATCAGATCGAACGCCCATTCTCGGTATTTATTCCAAGCGGACTGAAGATGCGGGTTTGCGTGTGTTCCCTTTCGCAACTCCCGCTTGTGGGACTGCCATCGCTCATGGATGTTAACCGCGCTGCCAACATACACTTTGCCATCAACGGTGCACCGTATCTGATAGATTCCGGGTGCGTTGAGATGTGATCGAAGAGGTCGCTGTAGCGGCACCTGCTGCTCCTTACACGCCGAGAAGCCTAATGATAGCGTGCGGCGAACAGTGCTGCGCCAAGAGTGGCGCAGCGGAGTCGGCGGCGAAATTCAGAGCTCGTTGTGTGAGGCGAAGGCGACTGGAGTGCGGCGACGGGGTGCTCGGGCGCTCCCAGAGCGGGTAACCCAAGGACAAGGTTGGGCGCTGGCGATGAAACCTTCGACGGGGCGGGCATCCACGGGGAATGTGGATCATAATGAGGCATGTCATCCACATGGTGCGCCACCATGAAATCCATCCAGATGACCATCGACGCACGCCTGTTGAAGGCCGTGGATCAGCTCACCCGGGCCAGGAAAACCACCCGGTCCGCGTTCATGCGCGATGCGCTGCACGCGGAGACCCGCCGCCAACTCGTGCGCGACGCCACGGCCCGGCACGCGAGGGGGTATACGGGCCAGCCGGCGGCTCAGGGCGAATTCGATGTCTGGCTCAGGGAGCAGGACTGGGGGACACCGTGAACGGATCAACAGCCTGACTGCCGCCAGCGAAACCCATACCACTGCCGAAGGCTCCTCCGCGCGCGTCCCCGTCCTGCGCCTGAAACGCGGCGAGGAGCGGCGGTTGGCCGCGGGCCACCTGTGGATTTTCAGCAATGAAGTCGACACCGGGCAGACGCCGCTCTCTGCCTTCGCCCCCGGGGCCATCGCGGCGGTGCGCTCCTCGCGTGATGCCTTCCTGGGCTACGCCACGGTCAATCCGCACGCGCTGATCTGCGCGCGCCTCGTGTCGTGTGCACAGGAGCAGCCCGTGAACCGGGAGCTGCTGCAACGGCGGATGGGTGCGGCGCTCTCGGCGCGCGAGGCGCTGGGCAACGCCGCGCACTGCCGCTGGGTGTTCGGCGAGTCTGACCTGCTGCCGGGGCTGGTGCTGGACCGCTACGGCGACGTGGTCGTGGGCCAGATTGCCACCGCCGGCATGGAGGCGCTGCGGCCGGACATCGAGGCGGCGGTACGCGAGGTGGCGGCGCCGCGGGTGCTCTTCTGGAAGAACGATTCCGGGGCGCGCGACCTGGAGCAGCTGCCGCACGAGACGCGGGCCGCCTTCGGTGAAGCACCCGAGCGGGTGGAAGTGCGCGAGGGGGCGCTGCAGTTCAATGCTCCGCTGGGTGGCGGACAGAAGACCGGTTGGTTCTACGACCAGGCGGCCAACCGGGTGCGCCTGGCGCGCTACCTGCGCGAGGGTGCCCGCGTGCTGGACGTGTGCAGCTACGTGGGTGCCTGGGCGGTGACTGCGCTGCACAGTGGCGCGGGGCAGGCCTGCTGCGTGGACTCCTCGCAGACGGCGCTGGATTTTGCCGCCGACAATGCGCGTCGCAACGGCGTACAGATCGAGCCGCTGCGCGCGGATGCCTTCGACGCCCTGCGCGACCTGGCTGCGCGTGGCGCGCGCTTCGACACCGTGATCCTCGATCCTCCGGCCTTCATCAAGCGCCGCAAGGACATTCCGCAGGGGCAGGCGGCGTACCGCAAGTTGAACCAGCTCGCGCTTGCCCTGATTGCCGACGGGGGCCTGCTGGTATCGTGCTCCTGCTCCTTCCACCTGGCGCCGGAGGACCTGGTCGCCGCGATCCAGTCGGCGTCACGCCATGCCGGCTGTTTCACCCAGATCCTGGAGGCTGGCGGGCAGTCCCCGGACCATCCGGTGCACCCGGCCATTCCCGAGACCCGCTACCTCAAGGCCTACTTCTGCCGCGTGACCCGTCCGGTCAGCTAAACTTGCCGGCAGCCATGCTTACCTATCCCGGCTTCAATCCCATCGCCTTCGAACTCGGCCCCATCAAGGTCCACTGGTACGGGATCATGTACCTGATGGGCTTCGCGGCGGCCTGGTGGCTGGCACGCCGCCGCGCCGCGCAACCCAGTTCCACCTGGAAGCCCAACGACGTCGATGACCTGATCTTCTACACCATGCTGGGCGTGATCCTGGGCGGGCGCATCGGCTATGTTCTTTTCTATGGGCTGACGTTCTGGGCACACGACCCCTGGTATCCACTCAAGATCTGGGAGGGCGGCATGGCCTTCCACGGCGGTCTGTTGGGCGTGGTGGTGGCCATGACCCTGTTCGCGCGCAGCCGCCGCCGCAGCGTCGCCGACGTCTACGACTTCACCGCACCGTTGCCGGCGCTGGGCCTGTTTTTCGGGCGCCTGGGCAATTTCATCAACGGCGAACTGTGGGGCAAGGTGACCACGGTGCCGTGGGGCTTCAAGGTCAATGGTGAGGTGCGTCATGCCTCACAGCTCTACGAGGCGGCGCTCGAGGGGCTGCTGCTGTTCGCGGTGCTGTGGTGGTTCACCTCGCGTCCGCGCCCGCGGCTTGCGCCTTCGGGACTGTTCCTGGTGATCTATGGCAGCGCGCGCTTCCTGGTGGAGTTCGTGCGGGTGCCGGATGAACACATCGGCTACCTCGCGGGCGGCTGGCTGACGGAGGGGCAGGTGCTGTCGGCGCCCATGATCCTGGCCGGGGTAGCGCTGCTCGCCTGGGCCTACCGCCGCCGCGTCCCTTCAGGCAATTATCGTGCCGCCACCGCATGAAGGCTTACCTCGAGCTGCTGCGTCGCGTGCGCGAGGAGGGCGTGCGCAAGGGTGACCGCACCGGCACCGGCACACTGTCGGTGTTCGGCCACCAGATGCGCTTCGACCTGTCGCGCGGCTTTCCGCTGGTCACGACCAAGAAGATCCACCTGCGTTCAGTGGTCTACGAGCTGCTGTGGTTCCTGCGCGGCGAGCGCAGTGTGCGCTGGCTGCAGGAGAACGGGGTCAGCATCTGGGACGAGTGGGCGGATGCCACGGGAGATCTCGGCCCGGTCTACGGCGTACAGTGGCGCGCCTGGCCGGCCCCCGACGGCGGCACCATCGACCAGATCGCCGAGGTGGTGCGGACGCTCAAAACCAACCCCGACTCGCGCCGCATGGTGGTGAGCGCCTGGAACGTGGCGCTGCTGCCGCAGATGCATCTGCAGCCCTGCCACGCGCTGTTCCAGTTCCACGTGGCGGGCGGGCGGCTGTCCTGCCAGCTCTACCAGCGCAGCGCGGATGTGTTCCTGGGCGTGCCATTCAACATCGCCAGTTACGCGCTGCTGACGCACATGTTCGCCCAGCAGTGCGACCTGCAGGCGGGGGATTTCATCTGGACCGGCGGCGACTGCCACCTGTATCTCAACCACCTGCGGCAGGCGGACGAGCAGCTCGCGCGCAGCCCGCTGCCGCCGCCGCGCCTGGCGCTGCGGCGCCGCCCTGCGAGCATTTTCGACTACCGTTACGAGGACTTCGAGTTCGTGAACTACCAGCATCATGAGGCGATCCGCGCCCCGGTGGCCGTATGAGCCGCCGCAACCCCGCTGCCGCCGTCCGCCGCGCCGCCACCGCGGCCCACATGGGGCCGCTGATCGAGGTGCGCAGGTCGCCCGTGCACGGCAAGGGCGTGTTCGCCGCGCGCCGCATCCGCAAAGGCACCCGCCTGATCGAGTACCTGGGCGAGCGGGTCTCGCACCAGGAGGCCGATCGGCGCTACGAGAGCAAGGCGACCGACGACGCGCATACCTTCCTGTTCATCGTCGACTCGCGCACGGTGATCGATGCCGGCGTCGACGGCAACGATGCGCGTTACTTCAATCACTCCTGCGAGCCCAACTGCGAGTCGACGATCGAGCGGCGGCGCGTGTTCATCGAGGCCATCCGCACCATCGAGCCGGGCGAGGAGCTGACCTACGACTACCAGATCCAGCGCGAGCCGGACGATCCGCCGGATGTTGATGTGGTGTTCGCCTGCCGGTGCGGCGGGGCCGGCTGTCGTGGCACGATGCTGTGGCCGCAGGAGCCGCAGCGCAAACGCCGCAGGGCGCGGGGCTGACCGGACCCGCCGATGAACAGCCGCAGCAGGCTGAGTACCTCGGCAATTGTTGGTGCCATCGGCATTGTCTATGGCGACATCGGCACCAGTCCGCTGTACGCCTTGCAGCAGACCCTGGCGGTCGCCGGCCGCTTCGACGCTGCCGCGGTGCTCGGGGTGCTGTCGCTGATCTTCTGGAGCCTCGCAATCTCGGTCACCTTCAAGTACCTGACGGTGATCATGCGGGCCGACAACGAAGGGGAGGGCGGAATCCTGGCGCTGTTCGCCCTCGCACAGCGGCGCCTCATCGCCGGCAGCGCGTGGGCAAAGGTCGCGGTGGGTCTGGCGCTGGCCGGCACGGCGTTCTTCTTCTGCGACGCATTGATCACGCCGGCGATCTCGGTGCTCGGCGCGGTGGAGGGCCTGGAGGTGCTCAACCCGGCGCTCCACCACTGGATCATCCCGGTGACGCTCGCGGTGCTGACGCTGCTGTTCGCCTACCAGCATCGCGGCACCGCAAGGGTGGCATCGCTCTTTGGGCCGGTGATGGTGCTGTGGTTCGTGGTGATTGCAGTGATCGGCGTGGTGCCGATCCTGCGCCATCCTCAGGTGCTGGTCGCGCTGAATCCCGGTTACGGCCTGTCGTTGCTGTTCTCACGGCCCGAGGTGGCGCTGGCGATCATCGGCGGTGTGTTCCTGACCATGACGGGCGGGGAGGCCTTGTACGCCGACATGGGCCACTTTGGCGCGCGGCCGGTGCGCATCGCGTGGTGTGTGCTGGTGGGCCCGGCGCTGGTGCTCAACTACTTCGGCCAGGGCGCGCTGCTGCTGGAGGTGGGCAGGCCGCTCGACCATCCGCTGTATCACCTGGTGCCCACCTCGTTGTTGCCGTGGATGGTGATCCTGGCGACCGCGGCCTCGGTCATCGCGTCCCAGGCGGTGATCTCCGGGGCCTATTCAATGGCGCGCCAGGCGGTGCAGCTCGACCTGCTGCCGCGTATGCGGGTGCTGCAGACCTCCGCCAGCGAGCAGGGGCAGATCTACGTGCCGATCGTAAACTGGCTGGTCTACCCGGCGGTGGTGCTGTTCGTTGTCGGCTTCGGTTCCTCCGACGCCCTGGGCGGCGCCTACGGGGCTGCCGTGGTTGGCACCATGGTGGTCACGACGGTCCTGGGCGCCTTCGTGGCGTCAACTCAGTGGAACTGGTCGCGCTGGCGGGTGGCGGCGGTGTTCGGGTTCCTGCTGGTCATCGACTGCGCCTTCGTCGCCGGCAATCTGACCAAGGTTCCCAACGGCGGCTGGATCCCGCTGACGCTCGGCGCGCTGCTGTGCATGGTTTTCATGACCTGGCGCAGTGGACGCCTGGAGCTGCGGGCTGCACTGTCGCGCCTGGCGGTACCGCGCAGCGAGCTGGGCCGCATCGTGGCCGGCGTGCACCGCGTGCCGGGCACGGGGGTGTTCCTCGCCAGCAACCCTCACCTGGTGCCCACGGCGCTGATCCGCAACATCGAGCACAACTGCATCGTCCACCAGCGCGTGATCATCCTGAACGTGGAGATTGCCGACACGCCACGCCAGGACCCGGTGCGGCGGCTGCGGGTCGAGGAGCCGCAGCCGGGCGTGCACTACATCACCGCGACCTTCGGGTTCATGGAGACACCGGACGTGTCCGAGGCGCTCAAGGCCTGCCGCGCGCGCGGCCTGCGGGTCTTTGCCGAGGACAGTTCGTTCTTCGTCGGCCGTCACGTGGTGCGTGCGCGTCCGTTGCCCGGGCTGCGCGGCCTGCAGCGGCGGGTGTTCGCGGTCATGCAGAAGTACAGCACCCAGGCGGCGGAATTCTTCCGCATGCCGTTCCGCGACGTGATCACCCTGAACACTTCGGTGGAGATCTAGTCCATAATGCCGTGAATGAGCGGCCAGCCGCAGATCTCCCTGATCGTCGCCATGGCGCAGAACGGCGTCATCGGCCGCAACAACACCCTGCCGTGGCACCTGCCCGGCGACCTGCAGCGCTTCAAGACCGTGACCCTGGGCAAGCCCATCCTGATGGGGCGGCGCACCTACGAGTCCATCGGGCGCGCGCTGCCGGGGCGGCGCAACCTGGTGCTGACCCGCGATGCGCGCTGGTCGGCGCCCGGTGTCATCGTGGTGCATTGCATGGAAGAGGCGTTGCGCGCCGCCTCCGACGCCGCGGAGCTGGTGGTGATCGGCGGCACAGAGCTGTTCCGCCAGGTGCTGCCCTACGCGCAGCGCATGTACCTGACGCACGTGCACGCCGACGTGCCCGGCGATACCTACTTCCCTGACTTCGATTCCAGTCACTGGGATGACGTGGATTGCCACGCGCACCCGGCGGACGAGCGCCACGCCTGGCCCATGACGTTCGTGACGCTGCAGCGGCGCGGTGCGAGCGCCACTCTGCCAATGCGCACGCCGGCACATCCACTGCGGCAGCAGTCGTGAGCATCGCCCGGGTCCTGCACGCGCAGCGCCGCGACCTGGGCGGCTTCGAGGTGGGCCGGATGCTGCCCGCCGCGCGGCAGCGCATGGTCGGTCCCTTCGTTTTCTTCGATCACATGGGGCCCGCGGACTTTCCGGCCGGCATCCCGCGCTCGGTCGACGTCCGGCCGCATCCGCATATCGGTCTTGCCACCGTGACCTACCTGTTCGACGGGGAGATCATGCACCGCGACAGCGTCGGTTCGGAGTTGGCGGTGCGGCCCGGCGAGGTCAACTGGATGACCGCCGGCAGCGGCATCACCCATTCCGAGCGCTTCGAGCGGGCGCGTGCCCAGGGCGATCACATACACGGTATCCAGGCCTGGGTGGCGCTGCCGCGGGAGCTGGAAGAGATGGCGCCGACCTTTGCGCACCACGGCGCGGCGGACCTGCCGACCTACGAGGGCGAGGGCCTGTGGGCGCGGCTGGTGGCCGGCGAGGCGTTCCACGCGAAGGCGGCGGTGCAAACGCATTCGCCGATGTTCTACGTGCACTGGCGTCTGGCGCAGGGCGCGCGCGCCGAGCTGCCCGCGCAGTACCCGGAGCGGGCCGCGTTCATCGCGGCCGGAACAGTAGAAGTGGCGGGGCAGCGCTTCGGCTCCGGCGACATGCTGGTGTTCGAGCCGGGACAGCCGGTGCCGTTCAGCGCGGTGGAACCGGCGACGGTGATGCTGCTGGGCGGCGAGCCGCTGGGGCCGCGCTTCATCGAGTGGAATTTCGTCTCGTCCTCGCGCGAACGCATCGGGCAGGCCAAGGCGGACTGGCGGGCCGGGCGCATGAAGCTGCCAGACCTGGACAACCAGGAGTTCATCCCGCTGCCAGCGGATATTCCGGGCAGCCGCACGCCGCGCTGACCCGCATCCCCGGGGTGTCAGGGTCCGCCACTCATCTGCCGCACAAAGGCGCGCAGCGCAGCGCGCTGGTCTTCCCACAACTCGTAAGTGATCGTCGTCACGGGAGTCTCCGCGACCAGTGTGAGCCGACGGCATTCGGCGAGTGAGCGCAATGTACCCAGATCGGTGTGGTAGACCACGGGTGTCACGGCGCGACCCGGGGGTGGGTGCACAGGCACGCCGATTCCCGCGTCGTGGGGCGAGCGCTCACGACTGCTGAACTCGATGCGCCGGTCATCCACCTGCAGGACGAGGGGCTCGAGGTCCGGCAGCGGGTCGGTGTGGATGCGCGGATCGACCGTCGACCAGAAGTAAACCACCAGGACGTAGCTGATCCTGCCGCTGCGATCGACGGCCGCGGCGGCGGCCGTGACGTAGTCTCGGGAGTTCGCCGCCAGATCGATGCGCGAGCGCGCAAACACCAGCGGCTCGCCGACGATGGTTACGGTCGCCGCGGTCTCGGGGTCGAGGTACTCCTGCGGTGGTGGCTTACCCGCGCCGCAGACCAACGGCGTGCAGGTGAGCAACAGCGCAAGCGGCCAGTGGCCGGCAGGCTTGATGTGAACTGGACTCACTACTGGAACGTGAAGCGATACGACAGGCTGACATAGTAGCGTGTCGTGTTCTGGGTCTGCACGAAAGTGCCGTTAGCCAGTTGCAGGAAGGCCGCGCGGCTGCCGAGTTGGGCGCCGGTGTCGAGCTGGAGCAGCCAGCGTCCGCGCTGCCAATCGAGTAGCGCCGACGGAATGTAGGTGGTCTGGGTGCTGCCGCCGGCGAGCTCGGTGAGCCGGTCGTAGGTGAACCGCGGCCCGAGCCGCCAGGCCCCGCCGAGCGGAAAGCGGCTGGTGAGGGCGGCCGAATCGATGCGACCGACCTCGGTATTGCCATGCGTGAGGGTGAGAACGTTGAAGTCATCCGCCTGCCACAGGCTGTTGCCGAAGAGCTGGACCTGGTACGTGAGCAGATTGCCGGTCGCCGGCACCGCGGCAACACCGCCGGAGGCGGGGGTTGCGCCGGTCTGTGTGGCGGTCACGATGGCGGTGAACTGAAAACGCTGACCGAGCGGCTTGTTGGCCGTGAAACTGAAATTCTGGGTGACCGGGGTGCGGTCGTGCGCCAGCTGATAGATCTGATCGATCGTGAACGCCTGCTGCAGGCCGGTCAGATCAGTGACCGGCTGACCGATGAGCGCGTTGCGCGTGGTGAGCACGGGCGAGTTGCGCCGCTCGGCATCGAAACTCAGGCTCCAGCGCGCCGGCAGCATCACGGTGCCAATGAAGCTGGCGGTGTTGAGGGAGTGGTAGAAGGTGTCGTAGTCGACCACGCCGACCAGCGAGGCCGTGGACACGAGCCAGCGTCCCTCCAGGCCCACCGCGCGGCGGTCCTTGAAGCCCTGGAACTGCTCGGTGGCGGCGAAGATGCTCCCGTCCCAGTGCCTGCCGGGAGCTGCATAGTGCAGTGCCAGTGTCTCGAAGCGCTCGCGGGTCTGCGGCGCAAGGATCAGCTGCTCCACAGGGTAGCCTGCCGCCGCGTTGAGCGACCAGGCGGATTTGAAGTTCCACGACAGGAACAGTCCGTCGAACGTGCCGAGGATGCCGTCCTCCACGCTCACCTGCCGGCCGACGCGCGCCAGCAGCCCAAGCGGGCGGTCGAGCACTTCCAGCGAGGCAACACTGACGCGCGTCGGGTTGCCGAGCGCTGTGGCGCTGGACTGGAAGCTCCTGTCGTAGCCTGCGCTCAGGCGGGCGATGAAGTCGTAACTGACCCCACGCCGGCGTGCGAGCAGGCCGAGGTCGTTGAAGATGGCGTTCTCGGACTGGGTCTGCGCGGCGAGCGGCACGTTGGCGGCGGTGTTGGGCGGCGGTGCGCCGTTGCTGATCCGCGAGCCGTCGTAGCGGAACAGCTGGGACCAGTCGCCGCTGACCTCCCAGCCGCGCTTCGTCCCAGGGGCTTCGCGGCCCGTACGGGCCCTGGCTTCCGCGGCGCGCAGTGTGCGCAGGCGCAGCGCCACGCGCTCGGCGGCCTCGCCTTGCGGGTAGCGACGCAGGTACTCCTCGTACTCCGCCTTGGCGTGCGCGAGCTCACCGGAGCGCTCGCGGGCGAGGCCCAGCAGCTCCTGCGCGCTTGATCGATCCGGGAATTCCGGCTGACGTTGCAGTCGGGTGAGCGTGGTGATTGCCGCCGGGTAGTCGTGCTTTTGCAGTTCAGCGCGCGCCTGCACCAGCAGCTGCTTCAGCTCTTCGGCGGGCAGCGGCGGATCGCTGCCGATCTTCGCGACCGGCGGCAGTACCTCGTGCTGGGTGCCCGGCGCCGCGCCGCGCGTGGTCTCGGCGTCATCGGCGATTGCCAGCCAGGCGCGCGGGTAGTCGGACAGCGCGCGCTCCAGCAGCCGCTCGGCCTGCTTGCGATCCTCAATGGGCCCGGCGCGCAGGCGATACCACTTCTCACCGTTGACGGTGAGCTCCGACACGTAAATCGGCGCCCTGAGCCGCTGCCGCGCCAGTTCGACGCTCGCAGGATCGAAGGCCCTGGGCTCGGAGTCGAGGTTGATCGCGAAGCTCTCGAGCTCGTCGGGCTGCCCCACCAGCACGCGGGTCTTGCGGCGCGCGTGATTGATGATCCGCAGCCGCAGGGCGCGCGGATCCGCGCCCGGCACGATGACGAACTGCTCGGGTCGGGCGAACGCGAGGGTGAGCGTAACCTGTCCGGGGGCGATCCCTTCCAGGCGCGCGCCGCTCACGATGCCTGCTCCACCCAGCAGTGGCGGCGTCTCGGTCGCGACCAGGGCAAGCGGACTCAGGCCGCAGTCTGCCAGTGGGCCGAGCTGGATGCGTACTTCCTTGCCCTCACTGGCCGGCAGGTTGCTCAGGAAGCGCATCGAGCAGTTGAATACCATGGTGAGCAATACCATGTCGTCGAGCTCGGCGACGTCGATGCCGTTGACGAGGCGCAGCGGTGCGCGGCCGATGATCTGGGCGGGTGCGGATACCGCCGCCAGCAGGCCGGCGGCGAGCAGCAGCAGCCGGTGCAAGCCGCGCCGAGCGTCAGAAACCCGCATTCCCAACCCGATGGCGTGGTCCTGGCTGACTCTTCAGGACGGTGGTCAGCGCCGCATTGCTGTAGACGTGGCAGGCGCCCGTGCAGTTGGCAAGCTCGCCTACGGAGTAGTCCTGCCCTTTGAACTTCGGATGCTTCGCGGCCACGAAATCCCTGGCGTGACAACCGCCGCACGCGCCCGCGTAAGCCGCCGCCTGGTAGGGCACCTGTTCGGTGTTGCCGGTGTGACAGCTCACGCAGGTCAAGGCCTTGCGGTGCTCGCCCGGATAGGCGCTGGCCCGGTGATGGAAGTGGATCACGCTCCAGTCCGGGAAGTTGTGGCAGCTCGAGCAGTCCAGGTGCGTCGCCAGGTGGTTGGGCGTGAGCCCCACGGCGCCGGCATTATTGTGGCAGCGGGCACAGGCCGTCATGAAGCTCGAGTGATCAATGAGCGCCGGCTTCCAGGCGAGCGTGCCGTGGCAGGTGTCGCACTGCTGGGTGGTCGGGATGTGACTACGCCCCATCCCGACCGCCTGCACCCCATTGTGGCAGGTGTTGCAGTGGCGTGGCGCGACGGCCGCGTGGTCAAAGCGCGCCGGCAGCCAGCCGTTGGTCGTGTGGCAGCGCTCGCAGCTGGCGGTGGTCTGGATGTGCCGCGACGGCTTGCCGGCCGCCGCCGAGCCGTTATGGCAGCTCACGCAACTGCCGCTCACCTGGCTGTGATCGACGGACCTCACCGGCAGCCAGGCGAGTGTCGTGTGGCAGGCGCGGCAGTTGCCAGTGCTGGAGATGTGGCTGGCGGGCTTGCCGCTGCCGTTTGCGGCAGCGTGGCAGCTCACGCAGGGCGTCCCCGCCACGGTCGCGTGGTTGAACGGCCCCGCGGTCGCGGGAGCCTCCACCCCCCTGTCGGGGCCGCGCGGCTGCCGGTCGCCCTGCGTCATTCCGGCGCGCGCGGCTGGCCGCAGTGCGCGCTTGTCGCGCGGGCTATGACAGCCCGAGCCACCGCAGTCCTGCCCGCTATGGTGGCCCGGGTCCGGGCGCGTCCATAGCTGCGTACCGGCGTTGGTCTGCCAGGCCATGTTGAATTCGTGACAGCTCATGCACGTCATGGACCGCACGTAGCTGTGCCGCATGATCGTGCCGGTGAAGGTCGTGAACACCGAGGGCGAATGGCACAGTTCGCAGGCGATTACGGTGGTGCCGTTGGGCGGCACCGCCGGGATGTGTCCGGTCGCCCCGGAAGCCGGCTCCTTCAGGGTCGGCGGCGCCATGTTGTAGAAGCTCAAGCCGTAGGCGTGGCACTGGGCGCAGTTGCTGGAGATGCCGGCATGGCCGGTGGCGCCCATGACGTAGGCCGCATAGTTACCGGGCGTGGTGTGACATTGCGCGCAGGGCGCGCTGGTCGGGATGTGGTTGGCGGGCTTGGCGCTGCCACCCGACTGGTTGGTGGCGAAAGTCGGCGTCGTGGTATGGCAGCCGCTGCAGTCGCCGCTCGACGGATGCTTCGGGTCGAACGCCTGCGGGCGCGAGTCTGCCCAGGCGCTCGCGGTGCTGGCGATCATCCCGAGGTACGGGGCGCTCTCGTGGCAGGTCTGGCAGCCGGCGACGCCGGCCGCAGCGACCGTGCTGTGGCCGCTGACATTCAGAACCGGATTATTGAGGCTGGCGGCGCCGAGCCTGAATCCGCCCGGATTGACATTCGCGGTGCCATGGCACCCCGAGCCGTTGCAGTCCGCGCTGCCGATCGGGAAGTGGCTACTGCCTGGCCAGCCGACGATCGTCAGGGTGTTCCCGGGTGGCGCTCCGGCGAAGGGCCCGGTGCCCGGGCCGTGGCAGGCGAGGCAGCGCGTTACTCCCTGGTGCACGCCAGCCACCGAGTACACGGCGAAGTTGCCGGAGGTCGTGTGGCACTGCGCGCACGGCGCGGTGGTGGGAATGTGGTTCGACGGCTTGCCCGCGCTGGGCAGCAGGTTGTTCGCGAAGGTCGGGCTGGTGACGTGACAGTTGCCGCAGTCCCCCGCGGTGGGGTGCTTAGCGTCGAGCGCCGCAGGCGGACGGGAATCTCCCGCCGTCGTGGGCGTGCTGGCCACCATGCCTAGATAGGTCGCCGTCTCGTGACAGTTCACGCAGCCGCTCACCCCCGCCGCGGCGATGGTGCTGTGGCCCGCAACCGTGAGCGTAGGGGCCGAGATGTTCGCCGTACCGATCCTGAAGCCGCCGCCGCCCGGGGTGACGTTGGCGGTTGAGTGGCAGCCCGAGCCGTTGCAGTCGGCGCTGCCGAAGGCGATGTGATTGCCCGGCACCGTGATGATCGAGAACACCGGATTCGTAAGGGTGAACGAGCCGGCGACGCTGGCGCCGTGACAGCCGGCGCAGCCGGTCACACCCCGGTGCGTGCCGGGCGAAGAATACTGGGCATAGTCGTTGGCTGTGGTGTGGCACTGCGCGCAGGGCGCACCGGTCGGGATGTGGTTGGCCGGCTTGCCCGCCGTCACGTTGCCGGCGAAGGTGGGCGTGGTCGTGTGGCAGCTGTTGCAGTCGCCGGCGGCCGGATGCCGGGCGTCGAGCGTGGTCGACGGACGGGAGTCCCCCGCGGCGGCATTGGTGCTCGCCACCATGCCCAGGTAGGGCGCCGTCTGATGACAGGTCTGACAGCCGGCGACGCCGCCGGCGGCCACCGTCGCGTGGCCGGCAACCGTCAGCGTCGGCACCGAGATACTCGCCGTGCCGATCCTGAAGCCGCCCGGATTGACGTTAGCGCTAGAGTGGCAGCCCGAACCGTTGCAGTCGGTGCTGCCAACCGGAATATGGCCCGCGCCCGGCCAGCCGACGATCGTGAGCGTGTTGCCGGGCGGCGGTCCGGCGAAAGGTCCGGTGCCCGGCCCGTGGCAGACCGAGCAGCCCGTCACTCCCCGGTGAACTCCAATGACGTCGTACAGCGCCCAGTTGCCGGCCGTCGTGTGGCACTGCGAGCACAGCGCCGCGGTCGGAATGTGGTTCGACGGTCGCTGTACCGTCGGGTCGAGGAACGAGCTGGTGTTGTGGCACTGGCTGCAGTCGCCGGTGGCCGGATGAATCCTGTCGAGCGCCAGGTTGGGACGCGAGTCCCCCGCCGTGGTGTTGGTGCTCGGGTGCATCCCCTGGAAGTTCGCCGTCTCGTGGCAGCTCGCGCAGGCGAGCGCTGTCACCGCCGCGTGATTGATGACGCCGGGATTCCAGGTGGTGTAATTGGTGGGCGAATGGCAGCTCTCGCAGGCGGTCACCGGGGTGCCGATCGGTACGTGTGTCGCTGTCGTGCCCCTGGCGTGCACGTTGTCGTGACAGGCGGCGCAGCCGTGGGTGACTCCGACATGAGTGAATGTTGCGCCAGCCCAGCTGAGTGTCGTATGGCAGGCATCGCACTCGAGGTCGGTCTGGATATGCGTCGGGCCCTTGCCCTGCGCCTGCACGCCGTTGTGGCAGGTCGAACAGCTGCCGCGCGCCTGGGTATGATCGAAATCGACCGCTGGATTCCACGCCCACGGGGTATGGCAGGCCTGGCACTGGTTGGTCGAGAGGATGTGACTGGCCGGTTTGGCGGTCGCGCGCACGGCGGTGCCGACCCCGTGACAGGCGGCGCAGTCCTTCGGCGTGCCCTTGAAGATGGCGTTCGCGTGACAGGCTTCACACGGCACATTGCGGTGCTGGCCGAGCAGCTCGAAGCCGGTGGTCGCATGGTCGAAATGCGCGCGGCTCTGGTCCAGCGCGAACGCCGGCGACAGCGGCGCGAGCCACAGCAGTACCAGGACCCACGCGCTCAATACGACCCGCCCGGAGCGCGCCTGTCGGTCGCGTGCGATGTGGGGCAGCCTGTGCATGGGTCAGTTCCGTTGAGCCTGCCTATTGCACCCGAGCACCGCGCCACGTCTGCGTCGTGTGGCAGCGATCACACTGACGACCGTACTGTCCCAGGTGTAAGTCGTCCTTCTCGTGGCACGAGAGGCAGTCCTGTTTGAGCTTGATCTCATCCGGCGGCCGGACGTGGCAGGCTTCGCAGGCAAGCTTGGGGTGCGCGCCGGTGAGCGGGAAGCCGGTCTCCCGCCCGTGGTCGAACTGCCACAGTTTCCAGCCATTCGGTGAGTGGCAGCGCGCGCAGTCCTTGCCCAACTTGCCCTTGTGCACGTCCTCCTTGCCGTGGCAGTCCAGGCACTGGTGCCCGACGTCGCGGTACTGGCGCGTCAGGTGGCACTGTTCGCACGGCACCACCACGTGCAGGCCCACCAGTGGAAACCTGGTGAGGTCGTGATCGAAGGTGACGCTGTCGCGCCAGCCGGCCGGTGTGTGGCATTGCTCGCACCTGCTGCCGAGCCGGCCGGCGTGCACATCATTGGGCCGGTGGCAGCTTTGGCAGTCTGTCGGCAGCTTCTGCGTGGCGAGATTGCCGGTATGGCAGGTGTCACAGGCCACCTTGGCGTGGCGCCCTGCGAGCGGCCAGTGGGTTTCCTTGTCATGATCAAAGGTCGCCGGTTTCCACTCCTCATTGTCGTGACACTTGCCGCAGTCCCTGCCGAGGCGCCCGGCATGCGAGTCCTGCCCGCGGTGACAGCCGAAGCAGTCTTTCGGGATCCTGTCCTTCATGTTGCCGCTGCGGTGGCAATCGTTGCAGGCGATCCTGCCGTGCACACCGGTGAGGGCGAAGCCGGTCTCCTTGCCGTGGTCGAACTTCGAGGTCTTCCACGCAATGGTGGTGTGGCAGTTGCCGCACTGCGCGCCGCGATCGCCATGGTGCACGTCGTCCGGTTTATGGCAGGAGACGCAATCGGTGGGTACACCCTTGTAGCGGTTGCCGAAGTGACAGGAGACGCAAGCCACTTCGGCATGCTTGTTGTGCAGCGGGAATGCGGTCTTGTCGTGATCGTACTTCACGTGGCGCCAGGCATTCTCGTCGTGGCAGGAGCCGCAGCCGCGCCCGAGACGACCCTCGTGCGGCTCCACCTTCTTGTGGCAGGACACGCACTCTGTCGGGGCTTCGCGATGGCGCTTGCCGGCGGCGTGACAGCCGCTGCACACGACCTCGCGATGCGCGTCCTTGAGCGGGTAGTCGGTGTGGTCGTGATTGAACCGTGCCGGCACCAGCTTCACGATGTCCGATTCGCGGCCGTGATGCTCGCTGTGGCAGGCGTGGCAGCGGGCGGTATCGATACCCGGCAGGCGGCCGTGGTAGCCACGCCGCGCACGCACGTCGGCGGCGATGTCCTTGTGGCAGTCCAAACACAGCTGCGTCTGGCGGCCAGCGTCGCTGCGGTCGTGGCACACCGAGCACTGCTCCTCGTACTTGGCGTGGGCACGCGAGAGTTTGCCTGGCATGAGCAGGGTTTCCGGATTGATGGCGTCAGCGCGCTGCACCGGCGTCAGTGCCAACAGCGACCCAAGTATCAGCATCGTTCGCCATCCTGCCCCCCGCATCGGCATGCACGCTGCAATGTTCAGTAGACGTTCACGGCAATCACGTGCACGAGCGCCGCCGCCACCAACATGAAGATCAGCTGGATGTGCAGTGCGTGCCACAGTGAGAACAGGCGTTCGTAGCCTGCGAACTGCGCCACCCGTTTGGTGGCCAGCAGCCGCCGGTCGATGTAGCCGAGCGCCGCGAGCCGCAGCCGCCTTCTTTCGGCTGCAACCGCCGGCGAGTGGCGCGCGCCGCGGCGCAGCGCTTGCCGCAGATAACTGCGCAGGCGCCAGCGGGCCCAGCCGCTGTGAATAGCCGCCACCACGGGCCTGACGCCGACCAGCAGCGGCAGGTGCGGCCCCGCTTCCAGCACCTGCTGTTCGGCCCTCTCGATGCGCGCGATCAGCTCCGGCACGAAGGCCGCCGCGCCCGAAGACAGGGTGCGCAGTCGTTCGGCACCGGCGCGCAGTTCGCCGAGTTCCAGCTTGCGGCCGTACAGTCCGGAGTGCACATGCGCGTAGAAGTAGCGGCCCACGAAGCCGCTGCCCGCGACCGCGAGCATGCTGAACAGCGCCATATTGCTGTTGGTGGCACCCGTGGAGAAGTTCGCGTGATAGAGAATGCACAGAGGCCCGAGAACGCCCAGGACCATGTGGAACTGGAACCACCACGGTGTTGATCCCAGGAAACCGAGCCAGCTCCAGCGCTTGCGCAACGAGTAGACCAGCAACAGCAGCATCAGGCTGCCGCCGATGATGCCCAGCGCGTAGCCGAGCCCGCGTCTGGGTGTGATGTAGAGTCGGGTGGGCTGGGTGAAGCCGACATAAAGCGCAACGGCACAGACCGTCCAGAACACCCGGTCGAAGGTCAGCAATCGCCGGCGCGGTGATTCGGCGGCCGCAGACGCCTGGCTGGGGTGCGGTCGCGCTTCGGCGGCAACCGGCACTGTCGCACGCACCGGGGGCGCGGTCTGCGGCGCAATTGTCTCCCGGTCACCGGGTTCGCTGCTGCGCAGGATGCGGATCTTCAGTTCCTCCCGCTCGGAGGGCTTCGCAGGGCGTGCTTGCATGGGACCGCGGGACATACGGCCTCACCCAATCTCACGGTTGATGATGAGCGCCAGCTTCCGGCCGGAACCTGGCGTCACCACCGCGCTGGCGCCCTCGAGATCGCCGGCGCTGGCACTGGCCTGGCCGTTGCGGGAGATACGCGCTTCCACCACCACCTTGTCGAACTGCGACAGGCGGCGGGAGGGGATCATGGCCATCGAGTCATCAAGTCTGAAACTCAACGGCCACGCGCCCGTCGTTGTGCGCAGTACCGCCAGCGGCGGACCGGGCAAGCCGGCAGCCCTGGCGAAGATGAAGAGTGTGGTGCCAGGGGCCACGCGACCGGACAACCGGGCGTCGAGCGCAACTGTGCCCGACAGTCCGGTATTGACTGCGGAGGCGGAGAGCGGCGCTTGTGGCGCAGCGCCGCCCGTCATCGGGCCGACTGCGGCCTCGCCACCCAACTGTGTATCTTCGGCGATGTTGTCATCGATGATCCGGGTGTCGGGAGAGTCGCCAGGCAACACGGTGCGCAGCGCGTGCCAGCTGCTGAGCGCGTCACTATAGCGGTGCTCCTCGTGCGCCAGGCTGGCGCGCAACCATAGCGCCTTGGCGTTGCGGGCATCGAGCGCCAGTGCCTGGTCAATTGCCGCGCGCACGCCGCTACTCGCGAGCGAACCCCCGGCGAGCGAGGCGAGCACGTCGGCGTAGTCAGCCCATGACTGGGCCGTCATGCCGTGAAGCATCAGCACTTTTTCGAGCGCCGCGCGCGCGGCGCGATGATCGTGCGCGCTGCGGTAGGCATCCGCGAGCGCCAACCATGCCGGCACGTCGCCTGGTTGGGCGCGCGCGCGCCGTTCGAGATCCGCCAGCGAGGCGGCCGGCGCCGGGATCGCGGCAGTGGACGGGGACGCATCCACCTGTGCGCCGGCGGCGCGCCCCGCGGCGTCGGCCGCGGCCACCAGCGCCGCCGCACTCATCTGGTTGATCGGGCCGCCGGCCGGCGCGGCGTTCGCAACGTGGGTGCGTGCGCGATTGGCATCGTCGGCGCGACCCAGGAAATCGTAGGCGCGGGCGAGCAGGTCCCAGTCCGCATCCGACCCGCCCCGCAGCGCCAGGCGCGACTCGAGGCCGGCGATTGCTGACTGCATCGATTGTGCCGGCTCCTGAGCGCTCGCGCCCGCAGCCGTGGCGTTCATGTGCGAACCCGGGGAACGTGCGCTGGGATCGGAGGTGTGACGTGCCGCGAGCGCAAAATACAGCCCCACCGCCGCCAGGGCACAGGCTGCGACCAGTGCGCCCGCGAGCAGCCGGCCGGATTGATGACGTGCGAACGAACGGGCATCACCCACCCACCGTGCTGCGAAGCGGGTAAGCAGGACACCGATCAGAACTCCAGCAGTGAGCCACGCGAATCCGATGACACGCCCCCCGCACACCGGACAAAGTTTACTATTGCTCATGCGAGCATACAGCCACTTGCAACAGCGATGCACATGTCTGCGCCGGCCGACACAACACCAACTGCGCTGTCGGCAGGTGCAGACACCAGGCAGTCAGATGTGCCGTGTTCCCATGTGCATCACTTCACAGAGTCGTCACAGGGACGGACGGTGATTCGAGCGCACCTCTTACAGCGCTGCGCGCAAGGCGCTAATGTCCCCGGATCGCGCCTGCCTTTGGAAGGACCGACCGTCGGAACGATATCCATGGATACGCTGGCCTATGTTGTCTATGGCTTGCCGTGTGCGCTGCTGGTTCTTTGGGGTGTGAGCCGGCGGCGCCGTCTCGAGCGGCGCAGCGCCAGGGCGCAGGAGCACAGCGGCGCTGCCGAGCCCGCCTCGCTTCACCCTGTCATCGACCCAACACGCTGCATCGGTTGCGGTTCGTGCCTGAAGGCCTGCCCGGAGCAGGCGCACCATCCGGTGCTGGGCCTGATCGGCGGGCGTGCGGTGCTCACCAGCCCCGGGGACTGCATCGGTCACGGCGCCTGCAAGGCAGCCTGCCCCGTCAACGCAATCACACTGGTGTTCGGCAGTGAGCGCCGCGGTGTCGACATTCCGCTCATCAGTCCCGAATTTGAATCGTCAGTACCCGGCATCTTCATCGCCGGGGAACTGGGCGGCATGGGACTGATCCGCAACGCCCTGGAGCAGGGGCGGCAGGCGATCGAGTCGATCGCCAGGCGCCGCATGACGGATGGCCGGCTCGACGTCGTGATCGTCGGTGCCGGACCCGCCGGCTTCGCCGCGACGCTGACCGCCAAGTCCAGGGGCCTGCGCTACGTGACCCTCGAGCAGGAATCGCTTGGTGGTGCGGTATTCCAGTATCCGCGCGGTAAGCTGGTGATGACCGCGCCCGCTACGGTACCGCTGCTGGGGACTGTCAACTTCCGTCAGACCAGCAAGGAAGATCTGCTGAGTTTCTGGCAGAAAGCCGAGCGCAGCAGCGGTGTCACGATCAACTATCGCGAACGCGTCGAGGACATCAGCCCGGCCGGTGATGGTTTTACGGTCAAGACCAACGCCGGCACCTACACGACGCGCAGCGTGCTCCTGGCCATCGGCCGCCGCGGCTCACCGCGCAAGCTCGGCGTTCCCGGTGAGGACATGCCGAAGGTCGTCTATCGGCTGATCGACCCGGAGCAGTACGTGGGCAAGGAGGTGCTGGTGGTCGGCGGCGGCGACAGCGCCCTTGAGGCCGCCGCCAGCATCGCCGAGGAGCCCGGTTGTGCGGGCGTGGTGTTGTCGTACCGCGGGGCGCAGTTCGATCGCGCCAAGGGGCGCAACCGTGACCGTATCCAAAGCGCCAGCAGCGGCGGACGACTCAAGGTCCTGATGAGCTCGAACGTGAAGCGTATCGGGGCCGGCGCGGTGTCGATCGAGCACGGCGGTGCCACGGTCGATCTTCATAACGACGCTGTGATCGTCAGTGCCGGCGGTGTGCTGCCGTCCGACTTCCTGCGCCGCGTGGGGATTCATGTCGAGACCAAATATGGCGTGGAGTAGGCAGGCCGTCCTGTTGCTGGCCGTGTTGCTGGGCACTAATGCGGCTGGCGCAGTCTCACGGCCAGCCGATCCGCTGGAGGCGGTGAAGGCTTCGATCCGCACCAAGGACTTCGCCTCGGCGGCCGTAGCCTTGCACGGACTGGCAGCTCAAGGCAACGATGCAGCCCAGTATCTGTTGGGCGCGTTCTACCTGAACGGCATCACCGGCCCGCCGGATGCAGCCGCGGCGCGACCCTGGTTGGAGCAGTCCGCGGCTCACGGCAATGCGCGCGCTGCCTTCAGTCTGGCGCGTCTGTGCGCCGATCTGGCGCCACCCGACACGGCTTGCTCGACCCGCTGGCTGGGGCGGGCGCGTGAGCTGGGCTTCACTGCGCCTGCGGCGAGCGCGGCCGGCGGACCTGCCCGCCCTGATCTGCCTTCGAGCTTGTTACCCGCTGCCCAGCTGCGCGACCCCGCGGTACGACGTGAGGCGCTTTGGCTTGCGGCCTCTGACGCCGATATGACCCGCCTGGAGATCCTTGCCGAGCAACCCCTGGTCGCCGAGCGCGACGATTTCGGCCGCGGTGCGCTGGCGCGCGCGGCGCAGGCGGGCGCCGCGCCGGCAGTTTCGCTGCTCATTCGGCGCGGCGCCCCGGTCGATGCAGCCGACGAGAATGGCACGACGCCACTCATGCTTGCGGCACGCACCGGCGAGCTCGCCGCGGTGCAGGCACTGCTCGCGGCGCACGCCAATGTGACAGCCGCGGATCACGTCGGCAACACGGCGCTGATGCAGGCCGCGCATAGCGGCCGGCTGGACGTTGTCGACCGCCTGCTCGCTGCCGGAGCCACGGTTGCGCCACGCAACAGTCAGGACTGGTCGGCACTCGACTTTGCCGTCGACCGTGGGGCCGCGGACGTGGCGGCACGGCTGAAGGACAAGGGGGCGACTGCTGCACCGCACAGCGCGGTGCAGACATACAGCATGCCAACCGTAGTGCAGCGGGCGCCGCGCGATCTGTACGCCGGCTGGCCCGATCTGGCGGTTGGCGCCAGCCGTGGTACGCCGGATTTGCTGCGGGCCTTGTTGGCCAGGGGCGCCGATCCCAATGGCGGCACCGCCGGCGGACTGCCGATTCTCACCGTGGCGGTGCTCACGGGCGGTGTTCCGGCCGTCGATGCGCTGTTCGCCGCCGGTGCCCGCGCGACGCAGACGGAACGCCAGGGAGGCTCGGCGTTGCTGCACGCGGTAAATGCCGGACGGACCGAGATGGTTGTCAGTCTGTTGGCTCACGGGGCTTCGGCGGACGGCAGTGTCGATGATCCGCAGCCGCCGATCGTTGCGGCCGCCAAGGCCGGCCATGCCGGCATCGTGAAGGCGCTGCTCGCGGCGCATGCTCGTGTGGAAGCCCGTGATGCGCGCGGCGTGAGCGCACTTCTGGTTGTTGCTCGCAATGGCGATACCGACCTTCTTGCCAGGCTGCTGGAAGCCGGGGCCGCAGTGGAGGGGGGTGACAAGGCCGGTCGCACCGCACTTTGGTACGCGGCGCGGGCGGGCCAAATCGATGCCGCGCGGCTGTTGTTGCAGCGCGGCGCGAGCGCTGACCATGCGGATGCGGCTGGCGTTACGCCGTTCGCTGCCGCGTGCGCGGCGGGTGCAGCCGCCGTGGCGGAGATACTTGTCGGGAAGGCTCGCGCAGACGCGCGCACGGCCGAGGGAGATACGGCGCTCATGCTGGCGGCCAATGCGGGCGACCCCAGGCTCGTCGAAGCGCTTCTTGCCCGCCACGTGGACAAAGACGCCCAGAATACCTTCGGAGATACGGCGCTCATCATCGCCAGCCGCAACGGCGATGCTGCGGTGGTCAGGCAGCTGCTGCGTGCCGGCGCCAGTCCACGGCTGCGCAACCACGACCAGCAGACGGCCGAGGATGTGGCGCGGGCGCGTGCCTTTGTGGTGGTCGCCGAACTGCTGAAGAACTCCTGAGCCAGGGCATCGCCGGACCGGCTCACCGCCGCGGCAGCGCCCCAGCCTCAGACTCCCCGGATTGAACCGGCAGCTGCCGGCCAGGCACTTACTCGCGTATTCAGCCGGCGGGAGTTGGACGGCAAGATGCCTGCGGACCACAAACGCGCGCTGCGGCGCGGCCTTGGCGCGTTGATGGCGCTGCTGACCCTCCCGCCGGCGATGCCAGCCTGGTCGGTGCCGGCCTTCGCGCGCGCGATGGGCGTGCAGTGCGCGGTGTGCCACACACTTGCCTTCGGCCCGGCGCTCACGGCCTACGGGCGCAACTTCAAGTTGCACGCCTATGCGCTGGGCGGCAACAGCACCATTCCGCTGTCCGCCGACCTGATCAGCTCTTTCACGCATAACGCCAGCGCTCAGCCGCAGCCGCCGCACTACTCCGACAATAACAACCTGGCGCTCGACGATATCGATGTTTACCTGGCGGGCCGGATCACCGAGCACTCGGGCGCGTTCGCGCAGGTCAGCTACGATGGGATCGCGCGCCATACGCAGTGGGGGGTGGTCGATGCGCGCTGCGCCCGCGACTTCACGCTGGGCCGGACCAATGCGCTCTTCGGCGTCACGCTGAACAACTTCCCCACCGTGCAGGATCCCTGGAACTCCACCTCCGCGTGGCAGTTCCCGTTTCCGTCTCCCCGTCTCGTGAACGGCCCGGCTGGGGCGCCCCAGCTCAATGGATTCTTCGCCGGCCAGGCGCTGGGCAGCACGGCATATGCCCTGATCGGCAACAGCCTGTACCTGGAGGCCGGAGGCTACCGCCAGCTCGCTAACCGGCTGCAGGAGGATGTGGGCGTGCGCAACCCGGCCGCGGAGCACGCCCTGGACGGCACCGCGCCGTACTGGCGTGCCGCACTGCAGAAGTGGAGCGGTTCGCACTATGTCTCGGCCGGACTCCTCGGATTCTACCCGCACGCGCAGACGCCGCAGGAGCGCGGTTCCGGCACCGACAACTACAGCGACCTGGGTTATGACGCGACTTACCAGTTTTCAGACGGCGGGCCGCACGCCTTCAACGCCTATCTCAGTTACGTCAGGGAACGCGCGCGCCTGTTCGGTGCTACCGCAATCGGCGGCTCCACGGTCGTGGCGAATCACCTCAATACGCTGAACATCAGCGGCCAGTACGTGTGGCGGCAGACCTGCTCCGTCACGCTGGCGTTCTTCGATGTCGGCGGCAATAGCAACGCCGCGCTGTTCCCGGCGTCACCCTGGCTCGGCAGCGCCAACGGCAGGCCCGACAGCCGTGGCTATACGACGCAGCTTGAATGGGTGCCTTTTGGCAAGGCCGATTCCTACGCGCGGCCATGGCTCAACGTGCGGGTCGGGTTGCAGTACACCGCTTACACACGCTTCAACGGGGGTGACAGCAATTACGACGGCTTCGGGCACTCGGCGCACGACAACAACGCCCTGTTTCTATTCCTGTGGCTGGCTATCTGAGGCACGGCAGGCGAGTCAATGCTCTCGATTCTGGTCGGACACTCATACTTCCTGCGTCTGGACCGCAAGCAGCGCGAGCGCGCTAAACCCTATCCACCGCTCGCCACGCTGCAGGTGGTCTCGCTGCTGCGCCGTGCCGGTCATGCCGTGACGCTGTTCGATGCGATGCTGGCGCAAGATGTCGGGGAGTTTGCGCAGGCGCTGCGGCGCGTGCAGCCGCAGGTGGTGGTGCTGTACGAGGACAACTTCAATTTCCTGAGCAAGATGTGTCTCGGGACAATGCGCGCCGCTGCGTGCGAGATGATCGCGCTGGCGCATCGCGGCGGCGCCCGCGTCATCGTCGCGGGATCGGATGTCAGCGATACTCCCGAGCCCTACCTGCGTGCGGGTGCGGACGTTGCGCTGCTCGGGGAGGGGCTGCCCGCCCTGGAGGGCCTGCTGCTGCGACTGGACTTGGCCCCGCACGCGCGCGCCGGCGCACTGGCGGATGGCCTGGGCGGCACCACGTACCTGATCGAAGGCAGGCTCACGAGTTCGGGCGGCGCGCGCCCTGTGCCTGCGGCGCAATACGGGGAGCCACCGGCGTGGGATCTGGTGGATGTTGATCGCTATCGCGCGGTTTGGCTGCGCGCTCACGGCTACTTCAGCGTCAACATGGCGGCCTCTCGTGGCTGCTCCTTTCGCTGCGCCTGGTGTGCCAAGCCGATCTGGGGGAACCAGTACCTGCAGCGCGAGCCGGCCAGTGTTGCCGCCGAGATGGCTCATCTCAAGCACGCCCTCAGGGCCGATCATGTCTGGTTCGCGGACGACATCTTCGGGTTCCGGGTCGACTGGATCAGTGCGTTCACGGCGGCACTGCAGGCACAGGCCGGCGCGATCCCGTTCACGATCCAGACGCGCGCCGACCTGGTCAGCGAGCGGATGGCGGTCGCCCTGCGCGAGGCCGGCTGCCGTGAGGCGTGGATCGGCGCGGAAAGTGGCAGCCAGCGCGTGCTCGACGCCATGAACAAGGGCACCACGGTGGCGGAAATCGCCGCAGCGCGCGCGCGCCTGAAGGCACAGGGTGTCCGGGTCGGATTCTTCATTCAGCTCGGATACCTCGATGAACAGTTGGCGGACATTCTTGCCACGCGTGAGCTGCTGGAAGCGACGCTGCCGGATGATGTCGGAGTCAGCGTGTCTTACCCCCTGCCGGGCACCCGCTTCTACGAGCAGGTGAAGGCGCAGTTGGGCGCGCGCACGCACTGGCACGAGAGCGACGATCTGGAGATGATGTTCCAGGGGACCTATTCCTCCGGGTTCTACCGCGCCGTGCGCGACCTGCTGCATGATCGCATCTCACTGGAGCAGGCGAACGCACCCGAGCGTGCCGTCGAGTACCGGCGCGGCGCGCGGCGGCTCGAGCGCCGCTGGCGGGCGCTGCTTTCGCGGGAAGTCCAGCACCGGAGCGGGCAGCGCCCGGCGGTCGAGGCCCGCGCATGAGCCCTGGCGGGAGCATCACCGCCCTGGGCTACTCGGGCGCGGACGATGCGGCCGGCTGGATGGCAGATCGGCCCAGCCGACGATCTCTCAGGAAACTGTACGTGGCTTTACGGGAGATCACCGAGACACTCGCGCACGAGCTGGGAAATCCAACCACGATAGCTCCGCAGTGGTCGCGGACAGACTGGACGCTGGCGTGCGCGGTGGCAGCAATCCACGGCGTGTCGCCGCTACTTGCCGATGGCCTGCGCTGGGAGGGCCCGGCGCAGTGGCGACGCTTTCTGATCGGGCAGAGGGCGCACACTGCAGCGCGCTTCCAGCGCATTCAGGGGCTGATGCAGGAGATCGACGACTGTGGGCGCCGCGAAGGCATCGCGCTGGTTCCGCTCAAGGGAGCGGCTCTGCACACGCAGGGGATTTACGCGGCGGGTCAGCGGCCGATGTCGGACCTGGATCTGCTGGTGGAGGAAGCGCAGTACGAGCACGCTGCCGGTGCCCTGTCACGGCTGGGCTTTCGCGAGACCCATCGCACCTGGAAACACCGGGTGTTCCTCCGTGACTGTGAGGCGGAGTCCGCGGCACTGGGCGAGCACGCGGCCAACGCAATCAAAATCGAGTTGCACCCACGGATCCGGGAGATTCTGCCGCTGCGCGCGGTGGATGTCTCAGCGGCGGTCTGGCCACAGGCCCCGCAACCGGGATTGAACCCCTACCCATCGAAAGCCGCGCTGTTCATTCATCTGGTTTTGCACGCCGCGGGCGTGGCGGTGATGCGGCAAATCCGTCTGCTGCACCTGCACGACATCGCCCGCCTGTCCGCACGCATGAGCGAGGAGGATTGGGAGGAGGTGTTGCAGCACGGCTCCGGGACTGCGGACGTCGGCCTGTGGTGGGCCTACCCGCCACTGACACTGGTGCAACGCTATTGTGGTTCCTGTGTTCCAGAGCATGTACTGGTGCGTGCGGCATCCGGCTGTCACTGGATGCTCAGGCGATCCTACCGGTCCAGGACGCTCGCCCGGACATCCATATCGCATCTATGGGTGACGGCATTCCCCGGCATCGAGTGGGCGCGCTCCCCGCACGAGCTGCTGCGCTATGCCGCCAGACGCCTGGTGCCCAATAGCCGCATCCGCGCCGAGCGCAAGGTGGATGCGGCCGTGCAGCCGCGCGTTTCCGGTGGAGCGTGGGCTGAGCTGAGCCAGACACGGCGTACCCTGCGTTGGATCACGGCGCGCCAGGCGCGCACTCCGACCCTGCAGCCGGTGCGTGCGGCGCTCCGCGGTGCGCGCTGAAGCCTTAGCTCCCGCGCCTTCGGCCGCGAGCCAGCCGGTTGTAGATCGCCTCAAGCGAGTTGGCGGTATGATCCGCGTCCTCGACGACCGCACGCTGTCGGGCTTGGTGCGCAATGCGCATGCGCAGGGGTTCGTCCTGAAGCAACACGGCGATCGCGCTGCCCAGCGCTACGGGGTCTGCGACCGGCACCGCCAGGGCGGCCTGTGGCGCCCACTCGGCGATGTGACCCACCGCCGTGCCCGCCGTCGGCACACCCACAACCGCAGCTTCGAGCGCCACCAGCGGGCCGGTCTCATGCCGCGACGACATGACGAGCAGGTGCGCGGATTCGACCAGCGGGCGCAGTTGCCGCTGCGTCAGGAATCCGTGGAACGAAACCCTGTCGGACATCCCGAGCTGCTGCGCCAGCGCCTGTATTTCCCCCGAGAGCGTGTCCTCGCCGACGATGTCAAGCAGCCATTCCGCGCCCGCCCGCGGCAACGTGGTGAGCGCCCGCAGCAAGGTTGCCTGGTCCTTGACCCGGTTCAGGCTTGCCACGTGCAGCAGGCGCGCCGGCCGCGCGGGATCGCGCGGCACCGGCTCGCGCGGTGGCCAGGCGCCCAGATCCACGCCGAGCGGTACCCGTTGCGCCCGCACACCGAGTGCCTCGAGGGTCTTGATGGTGGGAGCGCTGGCCGCCGTGACCGCAGACGCCAGGTGCAATGTGGTCCATTCGCGCGCCCGGCCGCGCCAGCTCAGGCGGCCGCCGTAGTTGATTTCCGGCAGGGCCGCGAGCTCACCGCCGGCAACGTGCACCGTGACGGGAATGCGCAGAACCGTGCCGGCGGTAACTGCAACGAGGCCACAGGCCCCAGACCAGATTGCCTGAATGAGATCGAAACGCAAGCGGCGGTGCCTGGCGAGGATGGCGCCGACCGCGCGCCGCCGCGTGTCTCGGGCGCCGATGTTGTGGATCTGCGCGCCGGCAAGCCGCCACGTCCCCGGCGCAGGCTCCTGGGCCAGGGTGAAGACCTCGACCTCGTGGGTTCGCGACAGCCGCTGCAACAAGGCCAGCAGCGCGGGAATCACCCGGTATTCTCCCGTGCGATCGACGCCTCCCGGTACCACCAGAGCGATTCGCATCGTGCGGGCGCTTTCCTCAACTGCCTGCAGCTGAAGCGCGAACATACGATATGTGGGCTGCCCATTAAAGCGCCCGTTACCGCATCGGATCTACGTGAACAGCACCACTGAACCGGCCGAAGTACCCGCGACGCTGTTGCACCTGCATCAGACCCGCAGCGCCTTCGACAGCGTCGCCGCGGACTACGATGGCGAGCGGGGCAACAATGCCGCGATCCAGGACATGCGCGCCGAGGCCTGGCGCTGGCTGGACGCAAGCTTTGCCCCGGGCAGCCATCTGCTCGACCTCGGCTGCGGCACCGGGCTCGATGCTGTGCGGCTGGCCCGGCTGGGCCACCTGGTCACGGCGGCCGACTGGTCGGCTGCCATGGTACGCAGGACCTTCGACCGTGCGCGCGACCAGGGGCTCGGCGAGCGCGTGCGAGCCGTCAACATCGGGGCGCACGAGCTGCAGCGGCTCGGCGAGACTGGGGTGTACGACGGCGCCTATTCCAATCTCGGCGCCTTGAACTGCCTGCCCGACCTGAATGGACTGGCGCGCGAATGCGCGCGGCTGCTCAAGCCCGGCGGCCTGCTGGTGTTCACGGTCATTGGCCGCATCTGTCCGTGGGAGGTGATCTACTACCTGCGGCAGCGGCGCTGGGCGCGTGTCAAGGTGCGCTATGCACGCGGCCCCGTGCCGGTGAGTCTCAATCAGCGCACGGTGTGGACCCGGTATTACGGTCCGCGTGAGTTCTATCGACCGTTCGCGGATTGGTTCACGTTGGAACACATGCGCGGAATGTGCATTTTCGTTCCGCCGCCGTACCTGGCGTCGATCCGTACCCGTCACCCCCAGTGGTACCGGCTCCTGTGGCGGATTGACCGTCGCGTCGCCGGCTGGCCGCTGCTGCGCGGCCTGGGCGATCACTTTCTCATCGTGATGCGTGCTCGATGACAGCGGGTTCCATCAGCCAGACACAGCCTCCGGGCTTGCTGGGAGACACGCCCGCGCGAGACTATGTCCGCAAGCTGCAGTTGTTTCACTCGTTTGCCGAGCCCGAGTTGCGCCGCGCCGTCGCCGGTCTCGAACTGACGCCAGGCGCGCGCGTTCTGGATGCCGGATGCGGCAGCGGCGCGGCGCTCGAGTGGTTCGCGGCCGCAGTTGGCGCGCACGGGTTGGCCGTCGGCATCGATCTCGCCACGGCGCACGTGGCCGCCGCACGCGCCGCCGCGCCCCGCGGGTGCCCGGTGTTGCAGGCCGATCTGCTGCATATGCCGCTGGCGCCCGCCAGCTTCGACCTGGTCTGGAGCGTCAATACCGTCAACCACCTGCGCGATCCGTGCGCTGGAGTTCAGCGGCTGGCAGCGCTGCTGCGGCCGGGCGGGCGGCTTGCGCTCGGTCAGAGCTCGCTGCTGCCCGACATGTATTTCGCCTGGGATGCGCGGCTGGAGCGCGTGGTGAACGAGGCAGTGCGCCACTATTACCGCGACCGCTACGGATTGCAGGAGCGCGAACTCACCGCGGTGCGCGGCCTCGCAGGCCTGCTGCGCGCGGCGCGGCTGCGCGATGTGGCCGTGCGCACCTTCACGATCGAGCGCCTTACTCCGCTGCGGGCCGCCGATGAAGCCTATCTGCTCGATGCCATATTCCGCGGTACGTGGGGCGGGGGCGAGAAGCTGCGACCTTACCTCTGCGACGACGACTACGAGGAGCTGGGGTCTCTATGCGATCCCGGGGATCGCCGCTACGCCCTGCGGCGGGCGGATTTTCACTTTCTGCAGACCTTCACGCTGGCCGTGGCGGGGCGAGGCGCAGGAACTTGAGATGCGCAGAATCCATGCGGGAGAAGGGTCCGCTACCGGGCGCGGGCGGGCGGCGTAGCAGCAAGTGCCTTCGGACTCAGTGCGCCCTCGGCAGCGGGCGTGAGCAGAAAGTACTGTTCTTGCCCACCTGTAGTCGCACCGAAGCCCAGAATGTCGCCGCGGTCGTTCAGGGCGGCTGCCTGCGCGGAAACGTAGCCGTCGGGTGTCAGATCGGAAGCTCCCAAGCCCGGACTCCAGATGAACAGACGCCGTCGGTTGTCCTGTGCGCGCTGGTAGCACCCCACCACGTCTGCGGACGAATTTATTCCCACCGCGAAACTGGGCAGGCCCAGGATCACGGTGCCAAGGCCACCCCTGAAGACGGTCGCCATCGTTATGCCATCACGGCTCGAACCGCCGGCGGTCTCGCCCCGGTCATTGATTGCGTTTACAAAACCATCCAGGTACTGCGTGGTGCCGCGACCCACGATATAGCCGCGTTGGCAGGTAGCCCGCAGCTCACCGCTGAGCAGACGTCGGAAGCGGCCCAGGGTACGGTTGCCGACCACGGTACCGTGGGAGTTGATGGCCAGCGCGACAGTGCTGGTTCCAGATACGGGCAGACTGGAATAAACACCGTTGGACCACAACCATGCAACCAGCTTGCGGCGCGCGGTATGAGCATATCCGACCACTTCTCCGCGGCTGTTGATGCCAATGGCCGCGCCGCCAAGATCGGTGGGGCGCCTGAGCGGCAGGACCGTGTAACCATCGTGGTCGTGGATGAACGAGCGCGACGGCAGATCGCCGGCGCCGGTGTGTATTGTGCCGACGATGGCGCCGCGGTCATTCATGCCGAAAACACGCGGCCTGTCGTAGCCGTGGTCCGGAAAGCCAGGCGGAGCGCCCAGATCGGTGAGCAAACCCTGATGCCATTGCGCGATCGATACCGAGCCATCGGAGTTGGCGATGCCGCCGACGACGGCGCCATGGCGATTCAGGGCCTCGCCGCCGGTGCCCGAGAAAGGGATGAAGGGCAGCGGCCATACTTGGTACCGTCCAGGTGCAGGCCGGGGGTGCACGGTCGAGCCTGTCAGGGAGTTCGCCGGCGCAGCCGGGCGCGGGGGGCGGCAAGCTGCAACAGGAACCTCCACAGCCCGCGCTCGCCGTTCACCAGCATCCGCGGCAGGCGCAGCGGATCGTCCGACGCCCGCGCCACGCCCGGGGCGACCGTCACCGCGGAGCGGTAGCCAGCGTGTCGCACCTGCTCGATGATTTCGACATCGAAGGAACCGAAGGGGTAGGCGAAATGCTCGATCGGGACACCCAGCATATCGTGCAGCGCCGCCCGACTCCCGGCGATTTCGTGCCGGGCGGCATGTGGCGACAGGTCACGCAGGCGCGGATGCGAACGCGAGTGCGAACCCACCTCCATGCCGGCCGCCAGCCACTGGCCGAGCTGCTCGCGGGTCATCAGCGGCTTGCGCTCGCGCAGATGTTGCGCGTCCCAGTGGTTATAGGTGCCGACGGCGTCGCTGACGACGTAGCAGGTTGCGCCAAAACCGTAGCGCTGCAAAAGCGGCGCCACCGTGGCGATCGTATCGGCGTAGCCGTCGTCGAATGTGAGGACGACGCAGCCGCGCGAGGTGCCGTCGCGCAGCCGGGCGATGCCCTCGCCGGTGCAGACGCCTCGCAGGCCGAGACGGCGCAAAGTCCACAGCTGCCGTTCGAACAACTCCGGGCTCACGTACAGCAGCCTAAAGGCCGCGTCCGCGGGTGCCGTGAGCACGTTGTGATAGCAGAAAATGGGCAATGCCGACATGCCGCATAGAATAGTACCGGCTCTGGCGACGGACATGGAGCGAATCAGATGAGTGGCGCAAGCGTTGGACGGCATTCGGTTGCGGACCACGTGGCACGCTGGCTGCAGTTGCTGGTAGACCGGGGCCGCCGGTCTGACGGCCTGCTGCAATCCGGACGCGCCTGGGAGACGCAATACGCCGCAGGACGGTGGGACTTCCTGGCGCAACTTCCCGAGCTGGCGCGCTTCAGCGTGCTGGCGGGTTACATATGTCACCTGAAGCCGGGAGCGGCGGTGCTGGACACGGGGTGCGGACAAGGGCTGCTGCTGGGCAGGCTGCCGAACTCGTGCTATTCGAGTTACGTCGGCATCGATGTGTCCGGCAGTGCCATCGCCGTGGCCAGCAAACAGCAGAGCGAGCGCAGCACCTTCCTGATAGCGGACTGCGAGGAGTATTCACCGGCGGAGAATTTCGACGTCATTGTCTTCAATGAAGTGCTGTGTTGCCTGCGCGATCCGTTGCGCACCGTGGAGAGGTATGCAAGACGGCTGAAACCCGGCGGCTTGCTGTTGGTGTCCCTGTGCACGGCGGCACGTGGTAGCGCCACGATACTTTGGCGGCTCAAGCGGGCCTATGCGACCGTCGATGAAGTCCGCGTGGTGCACGCGCAAAAGAAAGTGACCTGGGTGTGTCTGGTGCTGTGCCCGGCCGGACCGTGATGGCCGCCAGCGCGCCTGGCGGCGCTGCGATCGTGTCGGTGGTGCTCCCGAGCTTCAATCGACTGAGATATCTGCGGCGGGCCATAGAATCCGTATATGCCCAGACGTTTACCGGCTGGGAGCTGATCATCGCCGACGATGGGTCGGACTGCGAAACCCGGCAATACCTTCAGTCCCTCACTCCTGATCCGCGTGTCAGGATACTGTGGCTGGCGCACACCGGCAGTCCCTCAAAGGTCCGCAATGCGGCTTTGTCGATGGCGGCCGGCGAGTACGTCGCCTTCCTGGATTCCGATGATCTGTGGGCGGCCACGAAGCTGCAGCGACAGATCGAGACACTGCGGGCCCGGGCGAATTGCCGCTGGAGCTACACGGCATTCGTGCGCGTCGACGCAGACGGCATTCCCCTGGCGGAGGAGAGGCGGCGGCTCTGGGTGCCTTACGACGGCGAGATTTTCGACCAGGTAGTGACGACGCGCGCCTCGATCAGAACGCCGAGCGTTGTCGCAACGCGCCAACTGCTGGCGCAGGCGGGCGGGTTCGACGAGGAGATGCTTTCCGCGGAGGACTACGACCTGTGGCTGCGGCTGGCCCTCTACAGCGAGGTTGCAATCGTCGACGAGCCGCTCGTATACGTGCGGTACCACGACCAGAATCACACTCGCGAGTGGCAGGGCGCGTACGCCGGCCGAGACCGCTCGCTGCGGCGGCGCCAGCAGCTGGTCGGCTCAGAACGACGCTCGCTGCTGCGTGAGGAACGCATGCGCAACGCGCTCCAGCTTGCCTCGGCCCACGCACATCTGGGGGCACGGGGCGCGGCGTTGCGGGCCCTGTGGACGAGTCTGCCGCATTGCTGGAGCTATCGAGACTGGTGGCTGGGCGGGGTGAAGGCGGTTCTTGGTCCGCACCTGTCGCCGCGCGTGAGGGGGCTTTACCGCAGATATCGGCGCTCCGACGGATAGATCTTTATGTGCGGAAGAGGGTGGCGGCCATCCCCACCGTGCGGCCCTGCGACCGGAACTGCCGGCGGATACGCAGGTTCAAGGGCTCGCCATGACGTTGATGACCACGTGAGACTGCGGCACCAGCGGTACGTGGTCGAAGAACACCGCGCTCGCGCCTACGGCGCGTATGCCCGTCAGTGCCGGATATCTCTCCTTGCCGAGTCCCAGTGTATGGAACACGTGCGGCTCAGCGCCCCAGCTCGCGGTTGTCCGACAGCAGGTTACGCAGGGTTTCGACCGCTTCCTGTGGATGCGATCCGCGTCGCAGCTCATAGGCCGGCAGCCGCGAGAGTTGCCGGCAGAAGGTGCCCCAGCCGGGCTGCATGGCGGCATATCGCTGACTTGCGGCGAGGCGGTGCAACATGACAGACGCCGGCAGGGGCTGCAGCAGGCGGGCCCCACGAGCGCTTCTGCGGGACAGGAATACCACTGCGCGGATAGGCAGTGGGGTGGCCGCGGTTCGTCCCTTCAGGCACCTCACATCGATCTCGAGCTTCTCCACACCGCTACGTCTGCGGATTACGGTCGCGGCGCGCAGCAGGGCGCGACGCTGCGCCGTGGTAACGAACCCCAGCGAGTCGCGGCACAGATGCAGGAACGTCGGTATGCCCGTGGCGAGCAGGTCCTGTGGACTCACCAGCACACTGTCCTCGGCCAGGAAATCCAGGCCGCCCAGCAGGCCTTGCAGCACCAGCGTGGACTTCCCCGAGCCGCTTGCGCCGACCAGCAGCACTCCCGCGCCATTGCGTCCCAGGCAGGCGGCGTGCAGCGGTAGCAGTCCCTGCCCCCGGGCCGCCAGCACGTACACGGCGAACTCGAGCAGCTCGTAGCGCACGTGATAGGCATGACGCAGCATGTTGCGCGCCACCACGATCAGCGCCGCGCGCTGCCCTGGAGTCAACGCCACGAAGGTGGCGGAGCCCGTCGTGCCACAGAGGATTCCAGCTCCCGCCAGTGGCTGCACCGGCCACGGCTCGTCACGCTGGCTCGCGCGACTGCGCGATGCGGCGCCCGTAAGCAGTCTGACGCGATAATGCGGTACTGCCCCACCGAGCCTGTGCGCTGGCAGTCCCGCATATGCTGCCCGCACCAGGCGCAACAGGGCCGGGCTGTCCCCTTCAAAGTCGAACCGACCCCCGAGTAGCTGTAGCCGCTCGCACCAGGCGGGCCGGTGCCGCTCGCCAAACGGGTCTGGCGGCGGAGCCGCGAGTGCTAAGCGCCTGTTGTCGCCCATTCCCGCCCTACCTGGCCATCGGCCCGCGACTGACGGAACAGGTGCGAACCATCGCGCAGGGCCTGGTAGGAGCCGCTGCCGCTGATCGTGCCGCGATCAAGCTCGTAGATGACATCGCAGACGCGCAATGTATTGATCCGGTGGGCAATCAGCACAATCGTGCAGCGGCCGCGCAGGCGTTCCAGGGTCGCGATGAGCTCCTCCTCCGTGAGTCCGTCCAGGGCGGTGGTCGCCTCATCCAGCAGCAGCAGCGAGACGTCACGGTATAGCGCGCGCGCGATGCCGATGCGCTGGCGCTGGCCGCCACTCAAGGCCACCCCACGCTCACCGACGCCCTGCATGAACCCCTGCGGCAGCGACCTGACCAGATCCTCGAGCTGCGCCAGCCGCGCCGCCTCCCGCAGGCGTGCGCGATCGATCGCGTGGTCGCCGGCGCCCAGGGCGATGTTCTGCGCGACGCTGGCGTCCAGCAGAAAAACACTCTGCGGTACGTAGCCGATACGCGCCTGCCAGGCGGTGCGATTGGACTCCTGCAGCACGCAGCCGTCGATCTCCACCGAGCCAGTCGCCGGCGTCAGCAGCCCCGCGATCACATCCGCCAGCGTACTCTTGCCGGAGCCGTTCGCGCCGACGATCCCGACTGTGCTGCGCGCCGCAATGCGCAGCGACACCTCACGCAGAGCCCAGCTGCGATCGGCGGCATGACGGTAGGACACATCTTTCAACTGTATCTCGCAACGCGGCCGCTCGCGCCAGGCGGTGTCCGACGCCGACGCAACCTCAGCACTCATTCGCCGCGCGTTGTGGGCGCGCAGCAGGTCTGGCCCGATGCGGTGCAGGACTGCACGGTCAGCACGAATGCGCACCACGGCCGCGAACACCTGCTGCAGCGCCGGCAACAGTCGGTAGGCGGCAAACGCCAGGAAGGTCAGGGGGCCCAGCCACAGGCCGAGGCCACCCTGGCGGAAACCCAGCAGCAGGGCGACGCTGACCAGGCCTGCTGCCGCAACGCACTCCATGAAATGCCTGGGAATCTGTCCGATGAGCTGCGTGTGCGCGGTGGTGCGCAGGATTTCGCCGCTGTTTCGCGCGAACCGGCCGCGGAAGTATTCCTGCGCCTGCAACAGGATGATCTCGCGGATGGCGCCGAAGCTCTCGGTGACGATCTGCGTCTGCTCGCCCGTCAGGCGCGAGTGGGTATCGCCCATGTCCAGCAGTCTTTTGCGCACCGCGAGGTAAATAAGAAGGTAGCCGCCGGCGAGGGCCGCAAGCATGAGGAGAGCCACGGCAGTCTTCAGGATCATGATCGAGGTGATGATGAGCACCGTGGTCACCAGGTTAGTGACCAGGACGAACACGTTCTCCAGAATTCCGTGGGTAAGACGATCGGTCTCGTACACGACGTTGTTGAGGAGCCTGCTGCTGTGTGTTGCGGCATGGAACGCGTACGGCCGCGTCAGGTATTCCCCGAACAACGCCGTCTGCAGGTCCCTGCCAATCCGCTGCGCCAGGCGGCTGGCAGCCAGCGCCCCGAGCACACTGAGCAGGTTGGCCAACAGTACGATCGCGACGAAGCCTGCGCCAAGTGCCAGGATGAAGCTGCGCCGATCGGAGAAGCCGCCGGCGGCGTACAGCCCGTGCAGCCAGGGGTTGCGCTGGATCAGCGTTGGGTCACCGAGCACCGCGAAGAACGGAGCGATCGAGGCGATGCCCGTGGCCGTGCAGACCCCCACCAGCAGCGACATCAGTTGCATGACCAGCAGGCTGCGCCGCTGCGCTGGGGTGAAAATCTTCCAGATCTGGGTGGCGAGGCTCATGGCTCGGCGGGACTGTGAGCGCCGCGACGCAGCGGGGTCCTGGCGCGCGCCGCCGTTTCCCCGCCCGGCGCCATGGGGCTGATGGCCCGTGTCGCGATGTCCCCGTACATGGCCGCCAGTTTTGCCCCGAGCGCCGCGAAGGACAGCTCGCGCTCGAAATGCGCGCCTACCGCCAGGCGTTGGGAATCACCCGCGCTCGTTGCGACCGACTGCAGGGCGGTACCGAGCGCACGCGCGTCCCCGCAAGGCCACAGGCGGCCCACTGCTCCCGCACCGGTCAGTGCCCGAAAGGAGGGTATGTCGGTCACTACCGGCGGCAGCCCGCAGGCGAGCGCTTCGATCAGGGAATAGCCGCTGCCCTCCCGATGGCTGCCGAGCACAAAGATGTCGGCGGCGCGCATCAGCAGTTCGACCCTGGCATGCGGGACTCTTCCCAGCAGCCGTACCCGATCGCGCAGTCCGGGATCACCGGCGATGCGCGCTTCGACTGCCGGCAGCAGCGGTGCGCTGCCATAGCAGCACCATAGCCGCAATCCGGGCAGAGCTTGCGCCGCGGCGCTGACGCCGGTGAGAACGGTGAGCGGATCCTTGTTGGCATCCAGGTGGCCGATCCACAGCACCGCCGGATCACCGTGCACGCCGGTGGCGAGCCGCGCCGCCGCGCGATTTCCGGTAACAAATCGACTGGTGGATTCCGGCACCTCGTATACCCGGGTGCGCGTGCCCAGCAGTCCTGCCCGGGCGAAGGGCGCGGCCTGGTCCGCCGCTGTGAAGCTCACCGCGGACACCGCCGCAAGCCCACGCCGCCAGCCCGCGCGTCGCCACGGGCGCGGCGGGCGGCTCGCGTGATCCTGCAGGACGACCGGCACGCCCGGCAGCAGGGCCGTCAGCGCGCTCACCTGGCGGTGGAACTCGAGTCCGTGCACGTGCAACAGATCGGGCGCGAGCCTGCGCAACAACGCGGCGAGCGGAGCCAGGGCGAAGCTGTGCGGCTTCGGACCGAACGGCAGGAAGTTGTAGTGGACGGCGTTTCGTTCCAGCTGCTCGCTGCGCGAGCACGCCTGGACGACCGACACGCGCACGCCGCAGCCGGCGGCGGCTTCCGCAACGTCGACCAGGCTGGGCCACGCTTGCAGCAGTTCAGCGGGCGCGCGCCCGGCCGGATCGTTGAAGAAGCCGATCTGCGCAACGTGCAGGGTCCCGGCCACCCCACCGTTCATAGGCTGAGCACGCGCGGATCCCATTGCCGGATGAGCCTGCTCGAGGCGCGCAGCTCCCAGGGATTTCCGTACCGTCCGTAGCGGTAGCGCCACGCGGCCAGCCCACGCAGCGCGGCCTTGCCCCAGCGCGGTGCCCGCACATCCATGATGGTGGGGAAGCGGCACCCCAGCACGGTGGTGAAGTCGACGATGCGCCTCCGCAGCCGTTCCGACAGCCAGGGCGCGTCCTTGTGGCACCAGTAGCGGACCCAGGAGGGCTGTGCCCATTCGTCCGCCGTGCGTGGAAATGCTACCGGGGCCCCGCTGCCGTCGCGCAGCGTGTCCGCCATCCGCGCTGCGGCGGCATTGGTGTTGTCACGGCGCGTCGGCAGCGGCGTGTAGATGTAGATCATGACTTCGGTGGGCGGGTGGAAGCGCTTGATGAGACGGATGAACTCGAAGGTGCGCTCCGTCTCGCCTTCCGGATCCTGGGGTGGCGCCAGCATGAATGACAGTTCCGGAACGACGCCGTAGCGGCGGCACTGCTCGATGGCGGCGAAGGTCTGGTCGGCCCGGGTGCCCTTGCGGATGTCGTGCAGCAGCCAGTCGCTGGGCGACTCGGCGCCGATGTAGGTCATGCGCAGGCGGCTCTTGCGGACCAGCTTCCAGGAAGCCTCTGACAGGTTCGCCAGGGCGTCCGAGCGCGCAAAGCACCACCACGGCAGCTGGAACTTCGCCAGCACCTCCAGCAACGGCGCCATGTCGACCTCGCGGTCGAAGAAGTTGTGGTCGTAGAACTGGATGCCGTTCACGCCGAGCTGCCGCTGCAGGAATCCCAGGTCCTGCTCCAGCCGCGCCGCAGTAGGCAGCGCCATCCTGCCGCGATACATGGTCGCGACTCCGCAGAACGTGCAGCGGAAGCGGCAGCCGAGGGCGGCCTGGTAGCCGGCCGTGCGGCTGCCGAGGTAGGTGTGGGTCAGGTACTGCTGCGGATTCTCAAGCGTCTGGTAGGGCAGGGTGCGATCGAGCGCGACAGCGGAGAACTGGCGCTCGGGGTTATGGACGGCGCAGTCGCCGCTCCGCCAGGACAGTCCCCGGACGCCTGTTGGCGCGTCGGACCCGCCGGCGGTGATGGCGTCCAGAAGTTCGAGGAATGTCTCCTCGCCCTGGCTCCTCACGGCATAATCGACGTACGGCGAGTTCACGGTCGCCTCGGGACAGACGGTCGGAAAGGCGCCCCCCCAGACGATGGGCACCTCGGGAGCCTGCGCCCGGATCGCCCGCGAGACCGCGATCGCCGACACCAGCTGCGGCCCGCCCATGACGGTGACACCGACGGCGGCGATCCCGCCGCTGCCGACCCTGTTGACGGCCGTAGCGACGAAGTTACGGTCGATGTTGCCGTCCAGGATGATGGGCCGGTAGCGGCCCGTCAGCGCGGCGGACAAGCTCAGGACTGCCAGAGGAAAGCGCGCGTGGCGCTTCGAGGTGATCGTCGGGTTAATGAGCAGGACCTGACGGGGCTCGCTCATGAGAGCTGCTCCGCGGGAACCAGCCAGCGCCTCAGCAGCATTTCTACCGGCCATCGATACTGGTCCCTGGCGCAGCGATAGCGTGCCAGCCGCTGCAGCATCCGAGCAGCCCTCGGGGCCCGCTTCCACCCGAGTTCCTGGAAGAACTTGAAGCGTTCGACCAGCGTGAACTGGCGGGCCGATACCCATGGACCCGGCAGCCCCGCTACGTAGTCGAACTCCGACCAGGCCTCGAGCGTTTCCGGCAGGTGGAAGCCACGGGCGACGGCTTCCCGCACCAGTTCGCTGCCGGGGTACGGCTTGAAGTAGTAGATAGGGGTCAGGAAGTCCGGGCTGAGCGCGCGCAGGCGTCTGGCGCAATCGAGGGTTGCCCGGATACTCGCGTCATTCTCGTCCGGAAAGCCGACAATGAACGGGAAGTGACCCGCAATGCGGTGATGCAGCATCTTCGCAACGGTCTGGAACACCTGTTCGATCCTGATGTCCTTGCGGATGCGTTTAAGCATGTCGTCGGATCCGGACTCCACGCCGACCAGCAGGCGGCGCAACCCGGACTGCTTGCACAGCGCCCAGACTTCCTCGGGCAAACGCACGCCCTGGTCGGCCCGCATGGTGGCGGCCCAGGTGATTCTCAGGCCCGAGTCCACGACACGCTGCGCGAACGCCTGAATGCGCGCCGCGCGTGTGAAGAAGGTCTCGTCCTGGAAATTGACGTCGTCGAAGCGATAACGCTCCCACAGCTCCTTGAGTCGCAGCGCCATGCGGGTCGGCTCGAGCCCGACCCACTTGCGACCATAGACGAACGGATCGGAACAGAAAGCGCAGCGGAAATTGCATCCCTGGGAGGAGATGTAGTCGAGCTGCCGCTTGCCCTTGAGCTCGAAATAGCGTTCCACGGGAATCAGGCCGTAGTCGTGCGCGCGGAACTTCTCCACGGGGGCGAGCGGACGGGGCGGATTTTCGAGGATGCTGCCGTCAGCGAGACGCACCGTGCAGCCGAGGCAACCCTCCAGGGTACGGCCCGCGGCCAGGCGTTGCACGATCTCGGTGAAGGTCTCCTCGCCCTGTCCGCGTACCGTCACGTCCACGCAGGGCTCCAGCAGACACTCGCGCGCAAACATCGACGGGTGCCAGCCGCCCCACACGACCGGCAGCTCCGGGCGCACCCTTTTGGCAAGTCGCGACATGCGCAGTGCGTCTGAAATCGGCGCGCCGGTGAGCACGGTGACGCCGAAGCACAGCGCCCCGGGCAGTTGCGCACGCACCGCGCCCTCCGGGTCGCTCTCCAGGCGGCCGTCGATGATGACCACCTCGTAAAGGTCAGGATCGAGCTCCGACCCGATCGCGAGCAGGGCCAGCGGCATGGTGAAGAAAACGGCGCGCGGGTTGTACAGGACTACCTTTGCACGAGGGGCATGGCGCACGGCGGCGGGTGGGGTATCCGTCATGGACGTCACCGTGGTTCAAGCCTGAAGATCGCCAGCCGCTCGGTCGCAAAACGACGCTCACACAGCACCGCCACGCCGAGTCCTTGCGCGCGGAACGCATCGAGAAACACCTGCGCGCTGCCGAAGGTCGACAGCACCACGAGAGCGCAGCCGCGCGCCGTCAGGTGGTCGGTCAGCCCGGCGGCAAACCGCCGCGCCAGATCCGGCGAGCGCCAGGCCCGGTCACGGTCATCGCGCGGTACTCCGCGCAGAAAGGGCGGGTTGAACAGGATCAGATCGAAGCGCTCGCCGGCGACCGGCTCAAACAGATCACCCTGGCGCACCTCAATCCGGTCCGCCAGATCGTTTGCCATGGCGTTGATCGTGGTGCAGCGCACTGCCGCGGCGTTGATGTCGACGGCCACCACGCGGCGCGCATGCCGTGCCGCGATCAAGGCACACACTCCCGAGCCGGATCCCATGTCCAGCACCTCAGCGTCCGCCGGAATCAGCTTCGAGTCCACCACGCTGGCCAGGAACGCACCGGTGCGCGGCAGCCTCGGATTGAAGACACTCGGGATGACCAGCAGCGCGGTACCGTGGACGCGCTCGAGGCGGAAGTCGTCGTAGCGGTGCCGGCCGGCAAGCCGGTAAGCAGCCGTCATGGCCTTGCCCAGCAGGCGCGTGAGGCGCGCGCAGCGCAGTGGCCGCAGCGCGTCAGCCGGCGATAGCGCGGCGTGATAGTGCGTCAAGTCAGGCACTGATTGACCTGCGAATCAGAAAGTCCCCGGCGTCGCGCTCTCCGGGGTCGCGCCACAGCGAGCAAACGCAGCGCAGACATTCCGGCCGCCCGCCAGAGCGGATCTGCTCACGCAGGTCGATCATCGCATCGCTGTTCAAGGCCTGTGGCAGCGAATCGTCTGCGGGAGCCTGCGACGGCCCCGGGATGAAAAAGCACGGGCTGACGCGCCCGGTCGCGCCAATCACGGCGGAATAGTCGAACACGTTGCAGCGCACCGGCGGATAGGGGCCGAGCCCGCATACGGCCGCAAAGTATTGATGCAGGCGCCTCAGCCGGCGCGGGCTTTCCGCGATCATCCGGGAGCGGAACTCCTCCCCCAGGTCGCGCTCCATGCCATCGACGATTCCGGCGAGAATCGGTAGATCCGCGGGTGCAAGCGCGAGGTCGGCCGTGAAGTCGTCCCGCCGCGAAAAAGCGTGCGGGTTGGCGACATCGACGGCGATGAACGACACCTGCCGGGCGCCCAGTTCGCGCGCCAGGGCCACGAATCCGGAGAGTTGCCGGTAGTTGGCGCGCTGCACGGTGACGCGCACGCTGACTGCGGCGCCGGCGCTCGCAGCCGCGCGGATGCCCTCGCAGACCTTGTCGAAAGCGTCGAGTCCGCGGATCGCCACATAGGTCTCGCGATCCGTTCCGTCCAGCGAAACCGTGATGGCGTCGAACAGCCCGGCCGCCTGCCGGGCGTGCTTCGCCAGGGACAGCCCCGACGTGAGGAGCCACAAGCGCAGGCCGTGCGCGTGCAGCAGCGCGGCGATCTGCGACCACTGGGGGTTCAGCAGTGGCTCGCCGCCCGAGATCAACGCAACCTGGGTCTTGAGCTGCGCCAGGTGAGGCAGCATGCGAGCGACCGACGCCAAATCCACGTCGGCCCGGCCATGCCGCCAGTAATCGCAGGTCACGCAGCGGGAATTGCAGCGCTCGGTCAGGTACAGCGTGACCAGCGGCAGCCGTCGCAGCGGCGAAGCCTCGGGCCACGGCTGTGCGGGTAAGGTGCGCGCGCCCATGCTGAACCGACTCCAGGTGATTCAAGCGTGAGTGCCCCGCAGGGCAGGGAACGGTTCAAAAACAGCGCGCCGTAATGGGTACTGCGTGTCCGCTCAATCAAGCCCCAGCGCCAGCGCGCAGGCTGCGGCCTCGTCCAGTGCCTCGTCACGCGCCGCCTCGACCCGCCCGCGCGCCTCGCCCAGCCGTTCCCACGCCGCCTCGCGCATGCGTTGCTGCGAGGGGCGGCGGCGCGCGACACCGTGCTGTTCACGCGCACGCTCGGCGCAGGCCAGCACGCGCGCGGCGACGTCCCGGCGCGCGTCCAGGCACGCCAGGTACGCCATGGCCTCCAGCGCGATGTAGAGCCTGCTGGTGTCCAGCCGCAGCGCCAGCGCGTACAGCTCCGCTCCGGTCGCACGTGCCGCTGACACTTCGCCAACCAGCAGCAGGGCGCTGAAGGTCAGGACCAGCAGTTCGAAGCGTGTCTCGCGGCGCCCGGAGTGTTGCAGGCTCAGCGCCAGCGGCCGGGCGAGTTGCAGCGCCGATTGCAGGGCGCCGCTGACGACGTCCAGCTCCACGATACTGACGGTCGCCGCCAGGGCCTGGCGCTCACTGATGTTGAGCGCCAGCTTGAGTGCGCGCTGGCAGGCGGCGCGCGCGCCATCCCATTCGCCAGCGTCCATGAGTGCGGCGCCCTCGCACAGGGCGCCATGCGCCAGCAGCCGCGGCGGCCAGGTCGGATCGGCGAGGGTCTGCGCGGCGCTGAGGGCTGTTCGTGCTGCGCCGCCATCGCCGTGGCCATTGAAAGCCAGCAGCATCAGGTCGTGATACTGCGCACGGGCATCTGCGCCCGCGCCGTGCATGCGCGCGGCCAGCTCGGCCGCGTAGCGCGCGCGGTCGCACTGCCGTGCGGAATGATAGGTGGCCACGGCCTGCCAGAAACGCGCCAGCCGCGCCTGCGGCAGGGTGTCGGTCAGGAGCACCACGGTCTGCTCGAAGCGCGCCCGCCCTTCGGTGTACAGGTCGCTCTCGACAAACAGCGGCCACGCGGAGCCATACAGTGCAATGGCCAGCGGCGCATCGTGCGCCGCTGCCCAGTCGATGGCGCCGCGGACGTTGTCGATTTCCGGTGCGTAGCGGTGCAGCCAGATCACCTCGTCGAGCGATGCGTATTCTTCGAAAGCGGTGTCCAGCAGCTGCAGCACCGTGCGCGCCATACGTTCCTCGGCCCCCTCCAGGGCGCCGCGTGCCGCAAGCTGCTCACGCGCATATTGCCGGGCAGTCTCCGGCAGCACGTAGCGTGGCGGCTCCACTGGCAGCACCGTGACCAGTGAGCGGTCCACCAGCCGCCCCACCAGGTCGATGGCCTCGGTGGTGTCGATGTCGGCGGTGGCGATGCACTGCGCCGCGGTCTGCAGTGCGAAGCTGCGCGGAAATGCACCGAGGCTGTCGAAGGCGCTCGACTCCGCGGGGCTGAGCAGGCGGTAGCTCCAGTCGAAGGCGGCGCGCAGGGTGCCGTGTTGCCCGTCGGTGCCGGGGTGCAACTGCCCCAGCAGGCGGAAGCGGTCATCGAGACGCTCGATCAGTGCCGCCAGTCCCAGCGCCGGCACGCGTGCCGCGGCCAGCTCGATGGCGAGCGGATTGCCGTCCAGCCGCCGGCAGATCTGCGCCACCTGGCGGCGATTCGAGGCGCTCGGCGCGAAGCCCCGGTCGGCTGCGGCCGCGCGCTGCTCGAACAGCAGCATGGCCGGCCAGGTCTCGCCGTCGGTGTGCGTGCCAGCGGCGTCGGGGACCGCCAGTCCGCCCAGCCGGTAGACCTGTTCGCCCGGCACGTGCAGCGGAGCCTGGCTGGTGACCAGTATCCGCACGCTGCGGGTATGCAGCAGCAGTTGCGCCAGGGGTTCTGCGAGCGTGTCAGCCAGGTGCTCGGCATTGTCGAGCACCAGCAGCGCTGGGAGTCGTTCCAGCGCGGCGCCCAGGGCGGCGAAGCCCGGCACCCCTTCGGGCAGCGACAGGTCCAGCGCCAGCGCCACCGCCGAGGCCACCTGCTCGATGCCGGTGAGTGCGCGCAGCGAAACCCAGGCTGCTGCCGCGGGTTCCTCGCTGTGTTGCGCAAGGATCTCCCGCGCCAGCCGGGTTTTGCCGACGCCCGCCGGCCCCACGATGGTCACGAGGTTGGATTGGCCCAGTATGCCCTCGATGGCGGCGAGATCTTCGTCGCGACCCACCAGCGTGGCGAGCCGGCTGGGCCAGGCGCGCTTGGGCAGGGTCACCGGCATGGGGACCGGGACCAGCTCCGGGTTGGCCCCCGCCGGTGCCGGCGCGGCAGCCATCTGCGCCCCGGCGTCCAGCCGGGAGACCGGCAGTTCCAGGCGGTAACCGAAGCCCGCCACGGTGCGGATGGCGCCCGGACCCAGCACCCGGCGCAGGCTGGCGATCTGCGCCGCCAGGTTGTTTTCCTCGACGATCACGCGCTGCCAGACCCGCTGGATCAGGGTGGCTTTGCTGACCAGCCGGCCCGGTTGTTCCGCGAGCACCGTCAGGAGGTCGAATGCCCGGGCACCCAGGTCCAGCGGCCGGCCGTCCAGCCGCAGCACCCGCTCGGAGGGCAGAAGTTCGAACTTGCCAATGCGGATGCTTTGCATGGGAGTGGCAATTTTCAGCAGCATTTCACACCGGTTTCAAGACCGGAACGGGACGGCGGGTCATCCTGTGCCCCACCAGGCCGGCCGCACTGGCCGCACCACAGGAGCGAAGCACATGCCCAAGTTCGTTATCGAGCGGGATATTCCGGGCGCCGGGAACCTGACTCCGGCGGAGCTGAAAGCAGTCTCACGCAAGTCCTGTGGCGTGCTGAGCAGCTTAGGTCCCAGCGTGCAGTGGATTCACAGTTATGTCACCGCCGACCGCTTGTACTGCGTCTATCACGCCGAGGACGAAAGCCTGGTGCGCCGGCATGCAGAGCTGGGGGGGTTCCCGGCCAACCGCATCTCGCGCGTTACCACGGTCATCGACCCGGCCACCGCCGAATAGCCACCCGTCTGACAGGGAGATTCACATGAGATACACAACATTCGCCGTTCTCGTTCCCCTGGTGTTCGCCGCCCAGGCGTTTGCCGCCGACGCCCCGGCCGGGGGTACGGGCAAGGTCCCGATGCACCGCTACATGATCGAACGCACATTCCCGGCGGGCGCGCTCGAGGGCCTGAACACGCAGGCCAAGAAGAAGATCAACGCCACCAACGCCGAGCATCACGTGCGCTGGGTGATGTCCTATGCCAATGCCGAGAAGACCCGGACCTTCTGCGTCTACGAAGCGCCGAGCGAGGCGGCGGTCCGCGACGCCGCCAAGGCCAACAACATCCCGGTCGATTCCGTGACAGAAGTGCCGGTGACACTCACCCCGAGGTAACGGGCAGCGGTGGCAGCCGCTGCATCACCAGATGCTGGGCCAGGTCGTCACCCTCGGGGCCGCCCCGGTTCTGCGGGTCGCGCCGACCCGTCGGGTCGCGCGGTTCGCCCGGGGCATCAGCGGCTCCCGCTGCATCCAGTTCCTCCAGGATCCGTGCCTGCACCGCGCCGCGCTGCAGCGCCTGCGAATAGCGGATCTCCGGGTGGAACATCACCATGGAGTAACGGGGGATGAAGCGCTGCGGGAAGCGCCGTTCCAGGCGCATGGCCAGTTCCTTCAGCCGCACGAAGCGCGCGTCGCGCACTTCCGCGCGCATCTCCAGGTAGTTCTCCAGTGCCATCTGCGCGATGGCCTGTGCGTCGGGCAGCCGCTCTTCCTGGAAGCGTGCGAACAGCTGTTTCCAGCCCGCCTGGGTGCATGGCACGCCTTCTTGCTGCAGCAGCCGGTCCAGTTCGGCGCAGTCCTCGAAGGCCGCATTCATGCCCTGGCCGTGGAAGGGCACGATCGCGTGCGCCGCATCACCCAGCAGCAGCACCCGTGCGCCTGCGTGCCAGGGTGCGCAGTGCACGGTTCCCATCATGCCCTGGGGATGGGCCTGGAACTCGGCGTCGAGTTGCGGCATCAGTGCCAGGGCGTCGGGGAACTGCTGCGCGAAGAAGTCACGTACGGCCGAGGCGCTGTCCAGGGATGCGAAGCTGACCGCGCCTGCGCGCGGCAGGAACAGGGTGGCGGTGAAGGTGCCGTCGGTGTTGGGTAGCGCGATGAGCATGAACCCGCCGCGCGGCCAGATATGCAGGGCGCCGGGATCCATGGCATGAGCGCCTGCACGCGCCGGGATCGTCAGCTCCTTGTAGTCGTGGTCGAGTCGTTCCTCGCGCACTCTGAGCAGGCCCGCGTCCGCAAGGCTGGCGCGCACGGCAGAACCCGCGCCGTCGCAGGCGATGATGGTTTCCGCCGCCACTTCCCGCGTCGCCCCGCCGCGCGCATCGCGCAGCCGCAGCGTGCCGCCGCGCGCATCTACGCCCAGGCACAGCTGGTTGAAGTGCACCTGCACGCCGGCGTGGCGGCAGGCGGCCTCGATCAGCAGCCGGTTGAGGTCGGCGCGCCCGACCGACCAGATGACTTCGTGCTCGCGCTGGCCGTAGGGCAGGAGCACCGGCGTGCCCGTGCCCTCGTGGATCATGCGGCCGCGCAGGGCGGTCAGCAGCGGCCGCGTCTCGCCGAGAATGCCGGCACGCTCCAGGGCACATATGCCGCGTGCCGCCAGCACCAGGTTGATCGACCGGCCGCGCTCGGGCACCGTCTGGCGCGGATCGGCGCGGCGCTCATACAGGGTGACGCGGCAGCCCTGCCGCGCCAGCAGCAGCGCCAGCAGTGCGCCGGCAAGTCCGGCGCCGACGATGTCGACGGCGGTCGGTGGCGCGCCGGCGGCCCTCGTGACCGGTGGAGCCGGGGCGGGACTCACGGCGTTGAGCGCAGCACCCGCGTGAGGACCTGGACGAACTGCCACACGTCCTCGAAGCGGTTGTAGAGCGGCACCGGCGCGACCCGGATGATGTCGGGGGCGCGCCAGTCACAGACCACCCCGCTGGCGAGGAGTGCCTCGAACACCTGGCGGCCCCGCTGTGAACCGGCTGTGAGTCGCAGGGACAACTGGCAACCGCGGCGTGCCGCCTCGGACGGGGCCCCTTGCGCGGGGGTAATGCTGCGCACCTGGGCGGCGAGCGGTTGCAACAGCTCTTCCAGGTGCGCGGTCAGGGCCTGCGACTTTGCCCGCAGGCGCCCCATGCCCGCGCCGCTGAACTCCTGCAGCGAGGCGATCAGCGGCGCCGCCGAGAGGATCGGCGGGTTGCTGATCTGCCAGGCGGCGGCACCGCGCGCCGCGCGGAACTGCGGCTCCATGAGAAAGCGCGTCGATTCCTCGTGCCCCCACCATCCTGCCAGGCGCGCCCCCGGCAGGCTGCCGGCATGATGCAGCGGCGACTGCGCCTGGCTGTGGCGACGGTGGATGAAACAGCCGCCGATCGCCCCAGGGCCGGCGTTGAGATACTTGTAGCTGCACCACACCGCGAAGTCGGCGCCGATGTCGTGCAGTTGCATCGGCAGGTTGCCGATGGAATGCGCCAGGTCCAGTCCGGCGGCGCAGCCCGCCGCCTGCGCCGCGCGCACGATGCGCGCCACGTCGAAGGCCTGGCCGGTGCGAAACTGCACTGCCGGCCACAACACCAGCGCGATGCGCTCACCCTCGCGCTGCAGCAGCGCTTCGATCTGCGCCTCGTCGATGAGATCGGCGCCGGGCGCGGGCGCCAGTTCGATCAGTTCCTGCCGCGGGTCGAGGCCGCGCCAGGCGATCTGCGAGGCGACGGCGTGCCGGTCGGAGGAAAAGGCGCCGGCCTCGATCAGGATGGCGCGCCGCTGCGCGGTGGGCCGGTAGAAACTCGCCAGCATCAGGTGCAGGTTGACCGTGAGGGAGTTCATGGCCACGACCTCATCGGCCTGCGCGCCCGTCAGCGCGGCGAGCGGCGCGGCCAGGTTCTCGTGGTAGGGGATCCACGGGCGCGGGCCGTGCTCGTGGCCCGCCACCGCCTGGTCGGCCCAGCGCGTGAGCTCCTCGTCCACCAGCGTGCGCGCCGCGAGCGGCATCAGTCCCAGCGAGTGCCCGCACAGGTAGTTCAGCGGAGAGCCCCCGGCGGTGCGCGGCAGCGCGAAGTGCGCGCGCCATGGAGCCAGTGGGTCGGCGGCGTCCAGCGCGCGCGCCTCTTCCAGCGATCTCAACGCGGCGGCTCCATGACCGCGCCGCAGTGCCGGCAACGGCGGTGCGTGAGGCTGCCGAAGAAGCGTGCGAACAGCCCCGGCAGCTGCAGCTCGATGTCGGTGAGCGGAATGAATTCCTCGTACAGAAGCCGGCCGCAGTTCTCGCAGTACCACTGGAAGCCATCGCGCTCGTGGGGCTGGCGGTGCCGCTCGATCACCAGCCCCAGGGTTTCGGCTGGGCGGCGCGGCTGGTGCGGCATCTTGCCGGGCAGCAGCAGCACCTCGCCCTGGCGGACCGGCAGGTCCACGGCCACCCCGTCCTGCATGGTGCGCACCACGATGTCCCCCTCGAGCTGATAGAAGAACTCCTGTCCCGGGTCGACGTGGAAGTCCTTGCGGCTGTTGGGCCCGCCGACCACCATGATGATGAAGTCGCCGTCTGCGAACACCCGCTTGTTGCCCACGGGCGGGCGCAGTTCGGCGCGGTGGCTGTCGATCCAGCGCTGCAGATTGAAGGCTTGGGTAGCTGGCATGTCCGGTCCTGGGGCTTTTAGCGTATCGTACCGCGCGGGTGGAATGAGGAGGGTGCAATGCGTCTGGAACCCGCAGCGCGGCGCTGGCGGCTGGTCGGCGGCGCGGCCATGATGTGTGCGCTGCTGGGGCTCGGCGCCTGCACGGCCCGTTGGCCGTGGCGCAGGCCGCCACCGGCGCCGCCCGCGCCGGTGCAGGAGCTGACAGTGAGCGGCGGCAGTGCCGCGGGCATCGTGCAATACTGGAAGCGCAACACGCTGCTGCTGGACCTGTCGGGCGCTTCCGGCACCGGCAGTATCCGCGTTACCCCGGGGAAGCAGTTCGGCTGGCCAGTGCGCCTCGCGGTACGGGTGCGGCCCGGTACGATCGGCGTGCTGGAAGTGCAGGGCGCGCAGCGCCTGACGCTGCCGATTAGCGCGGGCGCCGGCGCGCCGGTGGATCTGGAGCTGCCACCCGGGGTCTACACCGCGCAGACGCCGGCACTGGATATCCGCTGGGCTCCGGCGCCGTAGCGCTACTCGCCATCCACGTTGCGATAAGCCTTGCAGGCAACAGCGATCACCGGCGCCTCGTCCGCGGCGTCCAGGTTGGCCGCCGTCAGGCTGCCGCCCCACACACAGCCGCTGTCCAGGCCCAGGATACCCGCCCGCCGCACCAGCCCCAGCGCCGACCAGTGACCGAAGATCACGCGCTGGTCGCGGCTCGCACGCTGCGGATGTTCGAACCACGGACGCAGCGGTGAGGGCGCGGCCGCGGGCGCCCCCTTGATTGTCAGGTCGAGCCGGCCGTCGACGGTGCACACCCGCATGCGGGTGAAGACATTGATGGCGAAGCGCAACCGCTGCATGCCCGCAAGCGCGGCATCCCAGCGGTCCGGTTCGTTGCCATACATCGATCCGAGCACGGCGGGCGGATCGTGCTGCAGGGCGGCGCTGACTTCGGTGGCGAGCCGCGCCGCGAAGTCCGCACTCCACTGGGGGATCAGGCCGGCATGCACCATCAGGTCGCGGCCCTGGCGGTGCAGCAGGGGCAAGGACAACAGCCATTGCAGCAGCGGTTCGCGGTCGGGGGCCGCGAGCACTTCGTCGAGCGTGTCGGACTTGCGCCGCTTGTGCGCGCCGTACGCCACCGCCAGCAGGTGCAGGTCGTGGTTGCCGAGCACGCACACGGCGTTGCCGCCGAGTGCGTGCACCAAGCGCAGTGCCGCCAGCGAACCCGGGCCACGATTGACCAGGTCACCGACGAACCACAGCTGGTCGCGGTCGGCGGAGAACTTCAGCCTTGCCAGCAGTTCGCGCAGTTCACGATCGCAACCCTGCAGGTCACCGATCGCATAACGCGTCACTGCAGGATTCCCGGCATCGCCAGCCGGAAGGGACGGATCGGAGCGTCGAAGTGCGCGCCGTCGTCGGCGAGCATCTGGTAGCTGCCCTGCATCGAGCCCACCGGGGTCTCCAGCACCGCGCCGCTGGAGTAGCGGAAGCCCTGCCCGGGCTTCAGATAAGGCTGCTCGCCCACCACGCCGTCGCCGCGCACTTCCTCCACCTTGCCGTTGGCGTCGGTGATGACCCAGTGCCGCGTGAGCAGCCGCGCCGGCACCTGGCCCTCGTTGCGGATGGTGATGGTGTAGGAAAAGACGTAGCGCGCCTCGCGCGGGTCGGACTGTTCGTCGAGATAGCTGGTCTCGACGTCGACGCGGATCCTGTGCTCGCCGCCGCTCATCGAGCGGCGCGCATGGCGAGCACGTCGCAGGGCGCGGCGTGCAGCACGGTGTCTTCGGTGAGGTTGACCAGGATGGACAGGCCGTGGCGCTCGCGGCTGCCCAGGATGATCAGGTCGGAGTGTCGCTCGCGCGCCACGCGTACGATCTCGCTCTTGACGTTGCCGGACTCCACGCGGCAGGCGCAGCCGCGCAGCCCGAGCTGCTCTGCCAGGGCGGCGAGGCGTGTGCGGGCGCGGCCCAGCAGTTCCTCCTCCAGCGGCACCGAGGGCATGAGCGCCTCGCCCATCGGCTCCACGGGCATGAATTCCACCACGTGCAGCAACTCCACCTCGGCGCCGAGGCTGGCTGCCAGGGCCTGGGCCTTGCGCCCGATGGCGACGCTGTCCTCCGACAGGTCCACGACCAGCAGAATGCGCTTGTACGACATGGTCACTCCCGCGGACCTGTGGGGAAGTCCGCAGACTAAAGCGTAGCCCTACCGGCCCGCGCGGTCGAGTGTCTGTGCCAGCGTGTTGTATTGCTGCGGGCTGACGGTGCCGGGGCGGGCGGTGGGGTCGATGCCGCTGTCGTGCAGTGCCGTGGCGTCCGCCAGGCCTGCCAGCGCCCTGCGCAGCGTCTTGCGGCGCTGGCTAAAGGCGCGCGCCACCAGCTCGGCGAACCGCGGTGCAGGGGTGAACAGCGGCTGCCGCCGGGGAGCGAGCCGTGCCACGGCCGACCAGACCTTCGGCGGCGGCTGGAACGCGCCCGGGCCCACATCGAACAGCCGCTCAACCGTAAACCACGGCGCCAGCATGACGGTCAGGCGGCCGTAGTCGGCGCTGCCGGGAGCGGCGGCGAGGCGGTCCACCACCTCCCGTTGCAACATCACGTGCAGGTCGGTCAACGCGCCGCGCTGTGACAGCAGGTGGAACAGCAGCGGCGTGGAGATGTTGTAGGGCAGGTTGCCGATGAGCCGCAGCGGCCCGCCGCGCTCGCGCGCCAGCGCGGCAAAGTCGAAGCGTAGCGCGTCCGCGCCGTGCAGATGCGCCGCCGGGTATGCGGCGAACGCTGCGCGCAGGTGCGCGGCGAGATCGCGGTCGATCTCGATGGCATCCACGGTGCAGTCCGGGCGCCCGAGCAGCAGGTGCGTGAGCGCGCCGCGCCCCGGTCCGATCTCCACCAGGTGATCGCCGGGCTGCGGGGCAAGGGCGGCGACGATTCGCGCGCAGACCTGAGGGTCGTGCAGGAAATGCTGGCCGAAGCGCTTGCGGGGCGGCCCGGGCGGCGCGCCGGCCGGCGTGCGCCTCACGGCCGTTGCGTGACCAGCTGGGCGGCCAGCAGCACCGCGGCGCGCAGACTGGCCGGGTCGGCGCGGCCACTGCCGGCCAGGTCGAGCGCGGTGCCGTGATCGGGCGAGGTGCGCAGCAGCGGCAGGCCGAGCGTGACGTTGACGGTGCGCTCGAAGCCCATGTGCTTGACCACCGGCAGCGCCTGGTCGTGATACATGGCGAGCACCGCATCGAAATCCGCCAGTACCCGTGGCAGGAACACGGTGTCGGCCGGGAACGGCCCGCGGGCATCGACGCCCGCTGCGCGCAGGCGCTCGATCGCAGGCGTGATGATGCGCTGTTCCTCGTCACCCAGATGGCCGCCTTCGCCGGCATGGGGATTCAGTCCGCACAGCGCAATACGCGCGGCGGGCAGGCGGAACCAGCGTGCCAGGCCCTGCGCCAGGGTGGTGACGGTTTCGCACAGCGAATCGACGCTGAGGGCATCGCTGACTGCCCGCAACGGCAGGTGCGTGGTTGCGAGCGCCACGCGCAGCGCCTCGGCGGCGAACAGCATCACGGGGCGCGCGCCACCGCAGCGCGCCGCGAGGTACTCCGTGTGGCCGCTGAACGGGATGCCGGCGTCGTTGATGACGGCCTTGTGCACCGGGGCGGTGACGATGGCGTCGAACTCCCGCGCGAGCGTGCCGTCGATGGCACGGTCCAGCAGCTGCAATACGTAGCGGGAGTTGGCGGGGTCAGGGCGGCCCGGCACCACGGCTGTCGCAGTGGGGATGTCGACGTGGCGCGCGGGCAGCGGCAGGCGCAACTGCCGCGCACGCTCGGCCAGCACGGTGGCGTCGCCCACCACCACCACCTCGCACGGCAGGGACTCCCGCGCGAGCATCAGGCACAGCTCCGGCCCGATGCCGGCCGGCTCGCCCGAGGTCAGTGCGATGCGCGGGCGGTCAGGACTTGAATTCGACGTAGGCTTCGTCCCGCATGCGCCGCAGCCACAGCTCGGTTTCCTCGTCCGCCTTGCTGGCGCGGATGGCCTCCGCGGCCTGGCGGCGCTTGATCTCGTCGCTGTTGTCGAAGCGGCGGTGGCCGAGCATTTGCGCCAGGTGCCAGCCGTACTGGGTGTGGAAGGGCTGCGAGAGCTCGCCGTCCTTGAGGTTGGCGATATTCTGCTCGAACTCGGGCACGAAGGTGCCCGGCCCGGTCCAGCCCAGGTCGCCGCCCTCGGCGGCGGAGCCAGGATCCTCGGAGTTGGTCTGCGCCAGGCCGGCGAAGTCCTCGCCCTTTTCGATGCGCTCGCGCAGGGCCAGCAGCTTGCCGCGCACCGTGGCGTCGTCGTTGAGCTCGTTGGTCTTCATCAGGATGTGCCGCACGTGCACCTGGTTCTCCACTGCCTGGGCGGTGGCGCCACGCACTTCGTTCAGCCTGACGATGTGGAAGCCGGTCGGAGTGCGCAGCGGTTCGCTGACTTCGCCGGGCTTCAGGCGTGCCACCACGTCGGTGAGGAAGGTCGGCAGCTCGCTGCCCTTGCGCCAGCCCAGCGCGCCACCCTCCAGCGCCGTCTGGCTGTTGGAGTAGGCCACCGCCAGCTTCGCGAAGTCCTCGCCGCCGCGCGCCTTGTCGTAGACCTCTTTCGCACGCTGTGCGGCGGCCTCGATCTGCGCCTGCGAGGCCTCCTGGCCGACGGCGATCAGGATGTGCGACACGTTGTATTCACTGGCGCCCGAGGGCTGGTGGGACTGCTTCTCCAGGAAGTGATCGATCTCCTTGGGAGTCACGGTGATCCGCTGCAGCACGTCGCGCTGGCGCAGCATGCTCAGGGTGATCTCCTTGCGGATATCGTCCCGGTAGGCGGCGTAGTCGATGCCCTGCTGGGCCAGCGCCTCGGGCAGCTGCGACAGGCTGATGTTGTTGCGCTTGGCCACTTCCTGCATGGCCTGGTTCAGGTTCTCGTCCGTGACCGTGATGCCGGCGCGCTTGGCGCGCTGCATCTGCACTTCCTGCAGGACCAGGCGCTCCAGCACCTGCTGGCGCAGCACGTTCTGCGGTGGCAGCTCCAGCTTCTGCTGCCGCAGCCGCTCGGTCACCAGGTCGATCTGCGAGTCGAGGTCGCTATTGAGGACCACGCCGTCGTTGACGATTGCGACCACGCGGTCCAGCAGCTCGCCGCGGGTGGCCAGCTCGCGAGTCTGGGCCGACAGCGGCCCGGCGGCTCCCAGGGCCAGGGCGGCCACGGCGACATGAGAGAGAGCCGTATTCAGGTTCCAGCGCATAGGGTTCAGCTTCACTTACCAGGTACTCTTCAGGGGGCCCTGCGGTCTGATATTGACCGGATCACGCGGCGCATAGCCGCGGATGGCCTCGGTCAGGGAGGCGTCGGATGCCGATCCGACACCCGCCAGGCCCGCAAGTTCCAATTGCAGCCACACGCCTGTCTCCTGGCTGGCGCCCGGCTGGCGGCTGTTGACGTAGCGGCGGGCACCCAAGCGTATCCGCCAGCAGCACGCACGGTACTCGAAGCCGGCGAAACGCTCCAGAGGGGTGCCGTCGCGCAGCGAGTAGACGTAGCGGGCGAACAGGTTCCAGCGCTGCCGGAAGGGCCAGGCCCCCGAGAATTCAAGCTGGTCAAAGCCCTGAAGGGCACCCGGCTGCGCCAGTGGCACGGGGACAGGGCCGGCCGGGGCAGCCACGGTCCCCTGCCCGGCCAGGGGCAGCAGGCTGGGGGCGGGAGCGAAGCGCTCGTAGCGGTAGGCCAGGTTCAGGACCGAATCGGGGGCCGGCCTGTACTGCACGTTGACCTGCGTGCGCTGGCTACGCCGCTCCTGCGGATCCCATTGCAGGTCCAGGTCCGCGCTCCAGTCCTGGTATGCCGTCATGGCAATCTGGGCCACGAAATCGGAGCGGTTGCCGGTGGGGGCCGGCTCCCCGGGCAGCGTCACCCGCGGGGTCCGGAAGTACCAGGTCTGGCCGATAGTGGCGGCGAGGAACTGCCGGCCGTCGTGCGCATCCAGCAGCCGCGAGGTGATGCCGGCGCTGACCTGGTTGGCGTCGCTGACGCGGTCGGCGCCGACAAAACGGTTGGTGCGGAACAGCTGCACCGGGTTCAGGTCCGGAACCGCGGTGTCGAACACCGGCAGCTGGTCCTGGCTTCGGAAAGGCACGTCGAGGTACAGGATGCGCGGCTCCAGCGTGATGCGGCGCTGGTCGTGCGAGCCATTCTCGCGCTCGAACTGCAGGCCGGCGTCCACACTGGTGATCGGCAGCGTGCGCGACAGTGCGTGGCGCTGCGCGCCGGGCAGCAGCTCATCGAGCTGGTACTGCGTGGCGCGCCATGCCAGGGCGGGGCGCAGGAAGTAGCCGGGGCCGGTCAGGTCAAGCATCGCACGCGGCATGAAGTCCGCGCGCCAGCCGGTCGCCAGCGAGGTCACGACGGGCGAGCCGTCGACCGCGGTCAACCCGGTGGTCATGTTGCCGCCGTGGCGGAAGTTGACCACCTCGGAATCGAACCCGTAACGCAGCACCAGCCGCTCGCCGGCGGCGAAGTCGCTGGCAACCACCAGGCGTGGCAGGCGCGCATACGGCCGGTAGGCCCCGGGGAGCGTGTAGTCGATGGTCTGGTACTGCTGCGCGGTGGCATCGATGCGCCAGTGATCGTCGCGGTAGGACAGGGTGGCACGGCGGTCGACGAAGGCGGTGCTGGCGCTCTCGCTGCCCTGCGAGAAGTCCTCGAAGTAGTGCGGGTCGCTGACGTTCTCCAGGTGCATGTCCAGGCGCAGCCCGCCGGGCAGTTCGGCGAGGTCGAGCAGCCGGACGCGGCTGCGGCTGTCATGGAATACGCTGTCATGAGGCAGGTAGTTCCAGTCGATCGAGCCGTGCTGCGTGTCGGTGAGGAAGCGCGCCTCGCCACCCAGGTCGGCGCCGCGGCGGCTGAAGAACATCGGTTCGAAGGTGGCGTCGGCGTTGGGGGCGATGTTCCAGTACCACGGCACGGACAGCTGTGCGCCGCCGCTGGAGGTGTTGCCGATGGAGGGGAACAGGAAGCCGCTCTTGCGCTCCGTGCCCAGTGGAAACGACAGCCACGGCAGGTAGATGATCGGCACACCCATGAAATCCACCCGCGCCGCGCGCCCGGTGCCCACACGGTTGCGCGTGTCCAGGGTGATGTCGCGCGCGCGGATCTGCCAGGCGGGATCCCGGGCCGGGCAGGTCGTGAAGCTCACCCCCGACAGGCTGACCACACCTGTCGGGGACAAGCGCATCTGCTGCGCTGCGCCGCGCGCGGCGCGCTGGTGCAGCTGGAATTGCGCGCCCTGGAATTGCGCGCCGGCGCTGGGTGAGTAGCTGCCGCCCTCGCCGGTGGCTTGCAGCAGCGGGTCGTCGTAGTCGATGTGACCGGGGCTCTTCAGCGAGCGGGTGTTGGCGTTGTACTGGATTTCGCTGCCGCGGATATGGCGCGTGCCCTGGCGCACGTCGACGTTACCCTTGAGAGTGGCGTTGCCGTCGACGCCCAGGCTGGCGGAGTCGCTGGTCACGTGGATGTGATCGTCCGCCGGGGGGCTGGCCGTCGCCGCCGCGGTTGCCGGGTCCGGCGCTGCCGCGGGCGGCGCGCCCGCGGCCGGCGCGGGGGCGATGTCCGTGCCGCAGGGCGCCTCGCCGGCCCAGGCAGCGCGCACCAGGCCACATAGGGCGATCAGGAGGATCCACGAGGGGCGCGGGCGCTGCATGAGGGAGCGCATTATAATGAGCACCCGTCATCCCGCTCACCCCAAATTCTCCTTTCATCCTGCATGTCGTTGCCCGATGCGCGCCTGGCGCTGCTCGAGAACTGGGTCACCCGCGAGCTGCGCCTGCCGGTACAGCGCATCGAGCCAGCCTCCAGCGACGCCAGCTTCCGCCGTTATTTCCGCGTCCTGTGCCAGCCGCGCAGCTATGTCGTCATGGACGCGCCGCCGCCGCACGAGGACGTGCGACCCTACCTGAAGGTCAGCGGCCTGCTGGAAGCCCTGGGCACGCATGTGCCGCACGTGTTCGAGGCCGATATCGACCGCGGCCTGCTGCTGCTGGAGGACCTGGGCAGCACGCAGTACCTGCCGCTGCTGCGCAGCGGGATGGACCCGCAGGCGCTGTACGGCGCGGCGCTGGAGGCCCTGGCGCACATCCAGGTGCATGGCGCGGCGGCCTGCGCGCAGCTGGCGCCGTACGGCGAGAGGGAACTGCAGCGCGAGATGGGGCTGATGCCGGAGTGGTTCCTGGGCCGGCACCTGCAACTGACAGCGACTGCGGCCGATGTCGCCATGCTGGACGCGACGCGTGCCTTCCTGGTGAAGGAGGCCCTGGCGCAGCCGCCGGTGTTCGTGCACCGCGACTACCACTCGCGCAACCTGATGGTGGTACCGGATCGCAGTCCTGGCGTGATCGACTTCCAGGATGCGCTGCGCGGACCGGCCGGTTACGACCTGGTGTCGCTGCTGAAGGATTGCTATATCGGCTGGGCGCGCGAACGGGTGCTCAACTGGGTGCGGCAGTTCCGCGCGCGCCTGCTGGCCCTTGGTGGGCAGGCGGGGGCGGACGAGGCCGACTTCGTGCGCGGCTTCGACCTGATCGGCGTGCAGCGTCACCTCAAGGTGCTGGGGATCTTCTGCCGCCTGTGGTACCGCGACGGCAAGCCCGGCTACCTGAACGACCTGCCGCTGACGCTCGACTACGTGCGCGACACCTGCGCCCGCTACCGCGAGCTGCACGGCCTCGGCGAATTTCTGGAACAACAGGTGGTGCCGCGCCTCGCGCCGGCCAATGCACGGTCGCTCGCTGAGCCCGCCGCTTCCGTGCTGCCGGCAGGTGGGGCCGCATGAAGGCCATGATCCTCGCCGCCGGCCGCGGCGAGCGGTTGCGGCCGCTGACCGATTCGATCCCGAAGCCGCTGGTGAGCGTGGCCGGCACGCCGCTGATCGTCTGGCACCTGCGCGCCCTGGCGCGCGCCGCAGTCCGTGAGGTCGTGATCAACCTGTCCTGGCTGGGATCGCAGCTGCGTGCCGCATTGGGCGATGGCGGGCAGTTTGGCGTAGCGATCCAATACAGCGACGAGGGGGCGAGTGCCCTGGATGTGGGCGGCGGCATTTTCAACGCGCTGCCGCGGCTCGGGCCGGGTCCGTTCCTGGTCGTCAACGGCGATGTATGGAGCGACCTGGATTTCGCGGCGCTGCTGCGTGCGCCGGCACCGCGCTCGCGCCTGGTGCTGGTGCCCAATCCGCCCCAGCACCCGGCCGGGGACTTCGGGCTGGAGGGTACTCGCGTCACCCTGCGCGCGCAGGCCCCGGGACGTGTCACTTACACCTACTCGGGAATCGGTGTGTACCGCCCGGAACTGTTCGACGGCTGCAGCCCCGGCAGGTTTGCGCTGTTGCCGTTGCTGGAGCGCGCCATTGGCACCGGCGGCCTGGACGGACAGATTCATCATGGACGGTGGTGCGATGTGGGGACCCTGGGGCGCCTGGAGGCCCTGGACAGGTCGCTGGCGCAGGAGTCGCGCACCGGCCCTGCGGTAGAATGAACGTATGCCGGACCTGAAGGACATCCCCGTCGTGACCGAGCGCGTCCCGGTGCGCAGCGGGGAGAAATATGTCACTGCCCAGGGCTTCACCGCGGTGCGGGACGGGATCCGCGCGCGCGGCCGGGAGGCTGCTGGCGCCGCCGCGCCCTCACCTAAGCCCTCGTGGCTGCGCGCCCGCGCGCCAGCCGGCGCCGGGTACCAGGACGTGCGCGCCCTGGTGAAGGAACACCGCCTCGCGACCGTCTGCGAGGAGGCGAAGTGCCCCAACATCGGCGAGTGCTGGAACGCCGGCACCGCCACCATCATGCTGATGGGCGCCGTGTGCACGCGCGCCTGCCGCTTCTGCTCGGTGGACACCGGCAATCCGCACGGCTGGCTGGATCCCCAGGAGCCTGACAACGCCGCGCGCACGGTGGAGCTGATGCGGCTGCGTTACGTGGTGCTGACCTCCGTCAACCGCGACGATCTCCCCGACGGCGGCGCCGCCCACTACGCCGCCTGCGTGCGCGCCATCCGGCAACGCAACCCGGGCACCGCCGTGGAGGTGCTGACACCGGACTTCCAGGGCGTCATCGCGGATGTCGTGACGGTCGTCGACTCCGGTATCGAGGTGTTCGCGCAGAACATCGAGACCGTCAGGCGCCTGACCCACCCGGTGCGCGATCCGCGCGCTGGCTATCAGCAGACACTGACGGTGTTGGCGGCGGCCAAGCGGCACCGCCCGCAGGTGCTGACCAAGAGCAGCCTGATGCTGGGGCTGGGAGAGAGCGACGCGGAGATGCACGAAACACTGGCGGACCTGCGGGCCGCGGGCGTGGACATCGTGACGCTGGGGCAGTACCTGCGGCCGACCGCCAACCACCTGCCGGTGCAGCGCTACGTCACGCCGCCGCAGTTCGATGCTTACCGCGCGCATGCGCTGGGGCTGGGATTCCTGGAGTGCGTTTCCGGCCCGCTGGTGCGCTCCAGTTATCGCGCCGAGCAGGCCCTGAACCGCAACAACGCCGGCCTCACCAACAGCACGCTGGCGTCCTGATGTCAGTGCCGCCGCGGGTGCGGCAGCTGGGGCTGGTGGAGTACGAACCCACCTGGCGGGCGATGCAGGCCTTCACGGACAGCCGCGACGCCGCCACCGCCGATGAAATCTGGCTGCTGGAACATCCCCCGGTCTTCACCCTCGGCATGAACGCCAGCCGCGAGCATCTGCTCGACCCCGGCGACATTTCCGTGGTGCAGATCGATCGCGGCGGGCAGGTCACCTATCACGGACCCGGCCAGCTGGTGGTCTACCCGTTGATCGACCTGAAGCGCGCCGGCCTGGGTATCCGCGACTATGTGACGGCGCTGGAGCGCAGCGTGATCGACCTTGCGGCGGATTACGGCATCGACGCGCAGTGCCGGCGCGGCGCCCCGGGGGTCTACGTCGCGCAGAAAAAACTCGCCAGCGTGGGGGTGCGGGTGCGCCGCGGCGGCAGCTACCACGGCCTGGCCGTCAATGTCTGCATGGACCTGGCGCCCTTCGCGCGCATCAATCCCTGCGGTTACGCCGGGTTGCAGATGACGCGCTTCGAGGACCTCGGTGGCCCGCGCAGCGTCGCGGCCTGCGCGCAGGGACTGCTGCCGCACCTGCTGCGGCATCTCGTGTGAGCGATCACGTCGAGGCGACCCGCGGGGGTGGCCTGGGCCTGGCAGCGCAGGGGTACGACCAAGTAGGAAAGATTCCTACTGCTGCCAAAAGGCGCTGGCGAGAGTGTAGTGCGCGGGGCCAGCCGACCCCGCTGCTTTCGTAACCGTCTTGTGACCAACGTGTGGCCGCAGTGTGACTGACTGTCGCGGCTCGGGCCGGTTACGATGGCGCATGACATCGCGCACGACATCGCGCATGACTCCAGGCAGGTTGTCGCGTCCTGTAGCCTTGCTGGCTGCGGGCCTGCTCGGCCTGTCGCTATTGGCTTCCTGCCAGCCCACCGCGGGCGGCTCCGGACGGGTGACACTGCTCAATGTCTCCTACGATCCCACGCGCGAACTGTACGCGGACTACAACGCCGCTTTCGCGCGGTATTGGAAGGCGCGGACGGGCCAGTCGGTGCGCATCGACCAGTCCCATGGCGGCTCCGGCAAGCAGGCGCGCGCGGTCATCGACGGGCTGGCCGCCGACGTCGTCACGCTGGGACTCGCCGCCGACATCGACGCCATCGCCACGCGCGGCAAGCTGCTGCCGCTGAACTGGCAGACCCTGCTGCCGGACAACAGCTCTCCCTACACCTCGACCATCGTGCTGCTGGTGCGCAAGGGCAATCCCAAGGGGATCCACGACTTCGGCGACCTGGTGAGGCCGGGAATCCAGGTCATCACCCCCAACCCCAAGACCTCCGGCGGTGCGCGCTGGAACTACCTGGCGGCCTGGGCGTGGGCGCGCGCGCAGCCCGGCGGCAGCGAGGCGAGCGCGCGCGAGTTCGTCACACGGCTGTACCACAACGTGCCGGTACTGGACACCGGCGCGCGCGGTTCCACCATCACCTTCGTGCAGCGCGGGCTGGGCGACGTGCTGATCGCCTGGGAGAACGAGGCGCTGCTGGCCATCCGCGAGCTCGGCAGCGACAACCTGCAGATCGTGGTGCCGAGCGTGAGCATCCTGGCCGAGCCACCGGTGGCGGTGGTCGACAAGGTGGTGCTGCAGCGGGGCACGCGCGCGGTCGCCAGGGCGTACCTGAATTACCTGTACAGCGACGAGGGTCAGGAGATCATCGCCCGCAATTTCTACCGGCCGCGCCGCCCAACAGTGATGGCGCGCCACGCGGCCACCTTCCCGCCGTTGAAGCTTGTCACCATCGCCGACTTCGGCGGCTGGCAGCAGGCGCAGGCCACGCACTTCGCCGACGGGGCGATCTTCGACCAGATAACGGCAACGCGGCGCTGAGGGTCCCGCGGGGCCCCGGCCGGCTGTCGGTCAGTCTACCATCAGCTTGTAGCCCGCGGCTGCGGTGCGCAGCAGCGCCGGCGCCGACGGATCCGCTTCGATTTTCTGCCGCAGCCGGTGCACGAGCTGCTTGAGCAGCTGGCGGTCGCCGCCGCTGCGGTGCCCCCACACCTGCACCAGCAGCCGTTCGGAATTGACGGCGCGGCCGGCGTTGGCGAGCAGCATCTGCAGCAGCCGCAGCTCCAGCGGCGTCAGCCGCACCGGCGCGCCGCCTGCGAGCGTCACCGTGTGCTCCTCCAGGTCGAGGGCGACGCGGCCGGCCGCCAGCGGCGCGGTGTTCTCCGTTCCGGCACGGCGCAGCAGCGCCTTGATGCGCGCCAGCAGGGTGCGCGGACTGAAGGGTTTGTTCAGATAGTCGTCGGCACCCAGGCCGAGCGCGCGCACCAGGTCCTCCTCCTCGCCGCGCACGGTGAGCATCATCACCGGCACGCGCGAGCGGCGGCGGATGCCCTCGCAGACCGCGAAGCCGCTCATGCCCGGCATGTTGATGTCCAGGATCACCAGGTTGGGCAGTTCCGCCTCGAAGCGCTGCAGGGCCGTCGGTCCGTCGCCGCAGCGGATGACCAGGTAGCCCGCCTGCGTCAGGGTGAATGCCACCAGCTCGCGCAGGTCGGCGTCGTCGTCGGCGATCAGGATCTTCATGTGGACGCCTCGATCGGCAGGGTAATGGTGAAGCGCGTGCGCTGCTGCGCGGTGCGCTGGAAGCTGACACTGCCGCCGTGGCGCTCGGCAATCGACTTCACCAGCCACAGGCCCAGACCCAGGCCGGCGGGGGCGGGTTCGGCCTCGCCGCGGCGGAAGCGCGCAAACAGCTGGCCGCTGCCCGGTTCGGGTCCCGGTCCCGCGTCCTCCACCCACGCGGTCATTTGCCCGCCGTCCGCCTGCGCGCCGATGTGCACCACGCTGTCCTCGGGGGCGAACTTGTTGGCATTGGCCAGCAGGTTGACGAACACCTGCGTCAGCCGTGTGCGGTCCGCCATCAGCAGTGGCAGCTGCGCGGGCAGGTCCACCTGCAGGCGCTGGCGGCGCTGCGCCAGCAGCGGTTCCACCAGCGCCTGTGCGTCCTCCACCACCTCCGCCAGCGCCACGCTCTGGCGGCGCACCGCGAGTTGCCCGGACTCGATGCGCACGCTCTCCAGCAGGTTGTCGATCAGCTGCGTCAGGCGCAGCGTGCCGCGCTGCAGGGAGGTGACCAGCTCCCGCCGGCGCGGCGGCGGCAGCGTGTCGAGCCCGTCGCTGAGCAGTTCGATCGAGGCGAGCTGGGCCGCGAGCGGTGTGCGGAACTCGTGGGAAATGTTTGCCAGTACCGAGTCGCGCGCGTGCCGCACGGCCTCCAGTTCGGTCTCGTCACGCATCACCTGCACCTGCAGGCCGTCGACCGCCGGCGCGCTGGTAATCACCGTGGTGCGCGGTTCGCCGCCGCTGGCCTGCAGGCGCTCGACGGCCTGCACGGCGCGCTCGTCACTGCGTGCACGCACGATCGGGCAGTGCGCCTCGCAGGGCCGCCGGCCGTCCTGGGCGCAGGGGCGCAGCACGTCACCGCAGAAGCGGCCGATGGCCTCGCCGCCCTTCACGCCCAGCAGCCTTTCGGCCTGCGGATTGAGGTAGCGGATGATGCGGTTGCGGTCGACCGCGTAGACGCCCTCGACGATGCCGGACAGCACGGCCTGGGCTTCGGCCTCGCGCCGGCGCAGCGTGCCGGTCAGCCCGATGAGACTGCGTCGCATGTCCTCCATGGTGCGCGCCAGCACACCGACCTCGGCGGCGCCCCCCGGGGGAATGGAGACCGAGAAGTCGCCGCCGGCGATGCGGGTTGCGGCGGCGGTCAGCGCCCGCACCGGGCCCGCCACCCACTCGGCGAGTACCACTGCGGCGAGCACCGCCAGCGCCGCCAGGATCAGCGCGGTGACCAGCATCTTGCGGATCAGGTGCCGGGTGGAGTTGTCAACCACGCTGGTGGGCAGCAGGGCCTCGACCAGTGCGATGGCCTCGCCGTTGGCTGCCGACACCGGCACACCCGCGGCGTACACCTCCTGCGAATCGATGCGCTGCACCGCCAGCCGTCCGTCGGCCAGCGCCGCGGCGTACAGCGGGGTGAAGGGATTGACGCCGCCGGCGGTGTAGCTGCGGTAGTCGATCAGCCGGATCGTGACGCCGGCGCGCTCGCCCAGGGTGTGCGCCAGGTGCGGATCCATGCGCCGCACCACGTACACGTAGTCGCCGGGTTGCGGCAGTGCGGCGCGCGCCCCGAGCACCGGCACCTGCTCCGTGGCGGGCAGCGCCATGAAGGTTGCGCCCTGTTCGGCGCCGGCCGTGGCGATCTGCTGCCAGTCGAGCGCCGGCCCGGATACGGCGAGCACGGTATGGTCGGAGAGGATGGCACAGGCATCGGCACCACCGGCTTCGCAGGCGCGGCGCAACAGCGGCGGCAGGGCATCGCGCTGGCCCTGCGCCAGCAGGCGTTGCAGGGTGGCGCGCTCGGCCAGCGAGCGTGCCAGGGTGTGCGCGTCCTCGCCAAGGCGGCGCAGGTCCTCGCGCGCCAGCGTCGCGGCGAGCTGCACCCGTGCCTTGCCCTGTTCGTCGGCCAGGCTGTGCAGCAGGCCACGTGCATACCAGGTGATGCCGCCGCCCACCAGCAGCACCAGCAGCAGCTGGATCGCCACCAGCCACCAGCCCAGGCTGGTACGCGCCGGGTCCGGCCACAGCGAGATCCATGACTGTCGCAGACGTGTCAGCACGGTCAGCGCCTGCGGTAGCCGGCGCGGTCGATGCCGCTCTTGACCAGCAGCGTCAATGCCGCCAGTGCCGTCAGGAGCGAGGCGACCGTGAAGGCGCCCACGAAGTTGTATTCGTTGTAGAGGATCTCGATCTGCAGCGGCATGGTGTTGGTCAGGCCGCGGATGTGGCCGGAGACCACCGAGACCGCACCGAACTCGCCCATGGCGCGCGCGTTGCAGAGGATGACGCCGTACACCAGGCCCCAGCGGATCTTCGGCAAGGTGACACGGAAGAAGGTCAGCCAGCCGCCGGCCCCCAGCGTGATGGCGGCTTCCTCCTCGTCGTTACCCAGTTGCTGCATCAGCGGTATCAGCTCGCGCGCCACGTAGGGGAAGGTGACGAACATCGTCGCCAGCAGGATGCCGGGCAGGGCGAAGATGACAGAGATCGAATGTTCCTGCAGCCAGGCCCCGAACCAGCCGTTGAGGCCGAACAGCAGCACGAATACCAGGCCCGCGACCACCGGTGAGACGGCCAGCGGCAGGTCGATCAGCGTGATGAGCATGCTCTTGGCGCGGAATTCGAACTTGGCGATGCACCACGCCGCCGCCAGGCCGAAGATGGTGTTGAGCGGCACCACCACCGCGGCGGTGAGCAGCGTCAGGCGGATGGCCGCCAGTGTGTCGGGATCGGAGAAGGCGTGCAGCCAGACGCCGATGCCGTGCGCCAGCGCCATCGCGAACACCGTCAGCAGCGGCGCGATCAGTACCGCCACCAGGAAGGTGAGCGAGATGCCGATGAACAGCCAGCGCGTCAGTGAGTGGCGCCAGGTGTGCTTGCCCGGGCGCGGAGCGTCGGCACCGAACAGCCTGGGCAGTGCCGCCATGATCAGGACCTGCGCCGCAGCAGCCGGCCGCGGCCCCACGCCTGCAGCAGGTTGATGGCCAGCAGCATGACGAATGAGATGGCGAGCATCACCACGCCCAGGGCAGCCGCGCCGCGATAGTCGAACTCCTCCAGGTGGATCACGATCAGCAGGGGCGTGATTTCGGTTTTCAGCGGCAGGTTGCCGGCGATGAAGATCACCGAGCCGTACTCGCCGACCGCGCGCGCGAACGACAGGGTGAAGCCCGTCAACAGCGCCGGCAGCACCGTGGGCAGGATGATGCGGCGGAACACGGTGAAGCGTCCGGCGCCGAGGGTTTCGGCGGCATCCTCCAGGTCGCGCTGCACCTCGGCGAGCGCCGGCTGCACGGCGCGCACGGTGAAGGGCATGCTGATCAGGGTCAGGGCCAGTGTGACGCCGATCCAGGTGTAGGTCACGTGCACGCCGAGGGGCTCCAGGTAGCGGCCGATCCAGCCGTTGCGCGCGAACACGGTGGTCAGCGCGATGCCGGAGACCGCGGTGGGCAGGGCAAAGGGCATATCGATCAGCGCATCGACCATCTTGCGCCCGGGGAAGTCGTAACGCGTCAGGGTCCAGGCGATGATGAAGCCGAACACCGCGTTGACGCTGGCGGCCAGCAGCGAGGCGCCGAAGGACAGGCGGTAGGAGCCCAGTGCCCGCGGGCTGGCCACCACGTGCCAGAAATCCAGCCAGTGCATCGACGCCGCCACCAGTACCAGCGCGGCCAGGGGCAGCAGCACCATGACGCTGAGGAAGAACGTGGTGAAGCCGAAGGTCAGTCCGAACCCGGGCAGCACGCTGGGTTCGCGGAAGGTGCGCGTGCTGGCCGCCATCAACGCCGCACCAGCAGTACCGGCCAGCGTGCGCCGGTGAGGAGCGGTTGCAGGCTGCCGTCGCAGTCGGCGGCAGCACCGATGCCCAGGATCAGCATCTGCCCGGGCGCCTCGGCGAGGCGACGCAACAGCTCCTGGGCGGCGTCGCCGACGCGCAGCTCGGTGCGCATGTCGAGGCCGTGCGCAGCCTGCGCCTCGGCGCGCGCATCCAGCAGGGCGCGCATGCCCTGCGGTTGCGCGCCATCGTCCCGCCGCGGCTGGATTCCCAGGTACACCGCCTCCGCCGCCACATGTCGCAACAGGCTCGCAGCCGCCGCCAGGGTGGCGGCACGCGCTGACGGCTGGGTCCAGTGAATCAGGACCCGCTGCGGCGCGCGCGCCTCGTGCGGCAGCAGCAGTACGTCCGTGGCGCCACGATCCAGCAGCCAGCGGGCGTGGCGCGCGCCGTCCGGCTGCGCCGCCAGTACCGTGATGCCGACGAAGCCATGGTCGGCGCCGCGGGCGGGCGCGCCGCTATCCCACAGCGGTTCCACCCGCAGCGCGATGCGCGTCTTCATCCGCGCCGCCAGTTCCGCCAGGAAGGGCTGGCGGCCGAGCGCTTCCGCCCCGGCTTCATCGGCCGCGCAGGCGGTGAAGCTCGACAGGGGTGTGGGCAGGACGTGCAGGCGGCGCACCCCGATGGCAACCGTCTGCCCAGGCTGCACCGCGAATCCGAGCTGCTCGTACTGGCTGCGCGTAACGTGCAGCATGGCACGCGCCTCGCCGTCAGCGTCCGCCAGCAGGGTGCCACCGCTGTCGGACTGCGGCAGCACCCGCAGCCGCTCCAGCGAACCGGTAAAAGTGACTTCGTCCACCATGCCCTGCGTCAGATAGCCGCTGGTCAGCTGTGCGCGCTGCGGCGCCAGTTCGATTTCCTCGGGCCGCACCACGGCCACGACCTCGTGCTCGCGTTCTCCCGCGGCGCGCTCCGCCGTCGGCAGCGTGGCGGCCCCGGCCTGGATGCCGTCAGCGGTGCGCCGTGCCAGCAGCAGGTTGGCGGCGCCGAGGAAGGTTGCGACAAAGCGCGTCTGCGGCCGGGTATACAGGTCGTGGGGAGCGCCGACTTCCAGCAGCCTTCCCAGGTTCATGATGCCGATGCGATCGGCCATGGCGAAAGCTTCTTCCTGGTCGTGAGTCACCAGCACGGTGGTGATTCCCAGCTCGCGTTGCACCTGGCGGATGGTGCGCCGCAGCTCCTCGCGGATCTTGGCGTCCAGCGCGCCGAAGGGCTCATCGAGCAGCAGTACCTCGGGTTTGTGCGCCAGCGCCCGCGCTACCGCCACGCGCTGCTGCTGGCCGCCGGAGAGCTGCCCCGGCATGCGCTCGTCCATGCCCTCGAGTGCCACCAGCCGCAGCAGTTCCGCCCGCCGCTCGCGCCGCCGCCGCGCGCGCATGCGCCGCACCCGCAACGCGAACTCGATGTTTTCCGCGACCGTCATGTGGCGAAACAGGGCGTAGTTCTGGAACACAAGTCCGACGCCGCGCTTGCGCGCGCTGACGTGCGTGACGTCGCGCCCGTGCAGGCTGATACGGCCGTGGTCGATGCCCGTCAGGCCGGCGATGGCGCGCAGCAGCGTGCTCTTGCCGCTGCCGGAGGGGCCCAGCAGCACGAAGAACTCGCCATCGCCGATATCCAGGGAGACGTCGTTGACGACCGGCGCGCCGCCGTAGTGCTTGGTGACCTGGTCGAGTGTGATGGACATCCGGACATGCTACCGGTGGCTGCGCAGGAGCGTCAGTTTCGTACCGGTCGCGGCCTGGTGACAAATCGGTGACGGGCGGGTCAAATCAGCATCATCACCCCTTCACAGGCCTGCAACTCCGTCACCAGCGCCTCGACCTGCGCGCGGCTCCGGGCGCGCAGCAGATAAGAGATGGATATGAACCGGCCGCCGGAGCTGGCGCGTTCGCTGACCTGCTCCGGCAGCAGCTCTGGGGCATGGCGCAGCACGATGGCATGCACCCGTGCCCGGAAGGCGTCATCCGGGGGGCCTACCACCTTCACCGGGTAGTCGGTCGGGAAGGTCAGGCACTCGGGTGCAGTGCTCACGGCTGGGCTCTACCAGGGGGTGCCGGCGAGTTCACGCTTGTAGTTCTGCAGGCCATCGTACATGCGGCGCCACAGGGGACCGGGCACCCCGGCGCCGACGGCGCGGCCGTCGAGCGAGGCGACGGCCTGCACCTCACGCGTGGCCGCAGAGAGCCATATCTCGTCAGCGGCGCGCAGCTGCGCTTCACTGACCGGGGCGCTGCGGTGCGCAAGTCCGAGGCGCGCAGCAAGTTCCTCCACCACTCCGCGCGTCGTGCCCGGCAGCAGCTGGTGGGACGGCGGCGGGGTGATGATCTGTCCGCCCAGCACCACGTGCACGGCGGAAGCAGAAGCTTCAGTCAGTTCCCCGTCCCGCAGCAGGATGGTTTCCGCGGCGCCGGCCTGGCTGGCCTGCTGGCGCAGCAGCACGTTGGCGAGCAGCGCGGTCGACTTGATGTCGCAGCGCGCCCAGCGGGTGTCCTGCGCGGTCACGCAGGCCACTCCGCGCGCCAGTACGTCGGCGGACACTGCCGGCAGTGGCGCGCAGAAGGCGAACACGGTGCGCGCGATCTGAGGCAGGGGCGCGTGGTTGCGGCCGGACTGCGCACCGCGTGTCACCTGCCAGTAGACGTACTGGTCGCCGCCGCCATTGCGCCCGATGAGGGTACCCAGGATGTCGCGCCACTCAGTCTCGCTGTGTGGATCGTCCATCTCGATCGCGGCGAGACTGCGTGTGAGGCGTTGCCGGTGCGCCTCGAAGCGAAACGGCCGCCCGCCGTACACCGGCATGACCTCGTAGACGGCGTCGGCGTACAGGAAGGCGCGGTCGAGCGGCGAGACGCGCGCTTCGGCGAGCGGCTGGTAGCGCCCGTTGAGGTAACACAGCGGCAGCGGATCAGCCATTGAGATCGTCAGCCGAGTGGGCAGGCGCAGGGATGCGCCATGATCAATGGAACCACAGCGCGATGCTGTCGACGGCGCGTGTCCACAGGCCGCCGGTCGCAACCGCCGCCAGCGGCACCAGCGGTGCGCGTGCCGCCACCTCGTCACCCGCGTCGCTGACGGTGAACTCCCCGACCGGCTGGCCGGCCGCGAGCGGCGCCACCAGCGGTTCGCGGGTCAGGTGCGCGGCGGTCTTCAGCGCCGCGGCCTGGCCGCGCCCGACCGTCACCCACACATCATGCGGCACGCCCAGCGCGGCGAACTCCGTGGCCGACTTGTAGACACGCGGCTTGAGCACCGTGTCCTGCGCGGACTTCACGCGCACCGTCTCGTAGAACGTATAGCCGTAGTTCAGCAGCGCGGAGCTGGCGCCCTCGCGCGCCTTGATGCTCGGAGCGCCCATCACCACCGACACCAGCCGCATGCCGTTGCGCAGCGCCGAGGTGGCCAGGCAGTAGCCGGCGGCGTCGGTATGGCCGGTCTTCAGTCCGTCCACGCCGGGATCGCGTCCCAGCAGGCCGTTGCGGTTGCCCTGGTGGATGTTGTTCCAGATGAATTCGCGCAGGCTGAACAGCGAATAGTACTGCGGGAACTGGCGGATCAGCGCCGTGGACAGGGTGGCGATGTCGCGCGCGGTCGTGTAGTGATTGGGCGAGGGCAGACCGTTGCTGTCCTCGAAGTGGCTGCCCGTCAGCCCCAGTCGCTTCGCATACTCGTTCATGATCTGCGCGAAACCGGCCTCGGTGCCGCCGACGCGCTCGGCAAGCGCGATGGTGGCGTCGTTCCCCGACTGCACGATCATGCCCTTGAGCAGGATGTCGACCGGTACGCGGGTGCCGACCTGCACGAAGGTGCGCGAGCCTTCGGCGCGCCAGGCGTGCTCGCTGATGGTGACTTCGTCTGTCAGCTTCAGGCGCCCCTCGGACAGGGCAGTGAAGACCACGTAGGCCGCCATCAGCTTGGTCAGGCTTGCAGGCTCCACGCGCATGTCGGCGTGATCCTGGGCGAGGATGCGGCCGCTCTGGTAGTCCTGCAGGATGTAGGCGCGCGCGCTGACCGGCGGCGGCGCAGGAATCGGGGCGGCAGCCCGGGCAGCGAGGCTTGCGAGGGCAAGCGTGGCAAGCAGGGCGGAACGGGCGAACAGGGGCGGACGGTGCACCATGCGGCTTCCTTGAAAAGGGCGGCGGGAGAAACAAATTCTAACTGATCCAGCCACGCGGGTGCGTGCTCACGCGCTCGCTCCGCACGCCGCGACGCCTGGGGCACGGCTTACGCCTTCAGTCGTTGGCGAGCCGCGCCTCGATGCCCAGTGAACCGAGCTGCGCGGCGAGCTGGTCGTAGACGGCGACGCTCGCGATCGGGCCCACGCGTACGCGATACAGGCGCGAAGTGCCGGTGATCGGCGACAGTACGAAGGCGCCCTTGACGCCCGCCGCCGTCAGTCGTGCCTGCAGGCGCTGTGCGTTGCCCGGGTCGGCGAAGGCGCCGGCCTGCAGGTACAGCGCGGCTGGCGGCGTGGCGCTGCTGCGGGTCAGGTTGTCGGGCTCTCCGGGCGTCAGCGTGCGTACTTCGACCAGCGCCGTGCCGTTCCTGAGCATGTCGAGCCTGGCTGCCGCCGTGTAAGACAGATCGATCAGCCGGTTGGCGACGAACGGGCCGCGGTCGTTGATGCGCACCACCACAGTGCGGCCATTGGCAAGATTGGTGACGCGCGCGTAACACGGCAGCGGCAGTGTCTTGTGCGCAGCGGTCATCGCGTACATGTCGTACAGGTCGCCATTGGAGGTGTTGCCGCCATGGAAAGTGGGGCCGTACCAGGAGGCGACGCCGCGCTCCACGTAGCCCTCGGCACTGCCGAGCACCACGTAGCGGCGGCCCAGCACCGTGTAGAAGGGCGGGTTGCCACGCGCGCTGCGCGGCTCGTAGCGCGGCACCGCGTCCGGTATTGAATCGATGTTGGGTGGCGGCGGCGGCACGCCGCCCGGCGGCGCGGCGGGCGGCGCCGGCTGCGGTGCGCCCGTCGCGGCGGGCACCGGCGGCCCGGATGGCGGCGGGCGCCGGGCCAGCATCGAGCAACCGCACAACAGCAGCAGTGCGGCGGCCGGCGCGGTGCGCGCGCAGCCACGCAGCAGTGGACTCACTGCGCCTTTACCGTCGCTGGCGTGGCCTGCATGCGCTGCGCGATGGCCTGCGCCAGGTCGTGCACCGCCATGGCGTAGCGCGGCGAGGTGTTGTAGCGCGTGATGACGCGGAAGTTATGAAAGCCGACGCGATAGCCCGGACCCTCGCGCTGCTCCGCCCAGATCAGCACCGCCTTTGTGTCCGGCGGCAGGTCAGTCACGGCGCGCACGCCGTGGTGCGCAAGGCTGGCGATGGTTTCGTTGAGCTCGACGTTGCGCGGATCGATCTGGAAGTTGGCGTCGGGGTCCAGGCGCGCCTCGGCCAGCACCGGGGTGCCGGGCTGCCAGCCGTACTCGTGCAGGTAGTTGGCGATGCTGGCGAGGATGTCGTCCCAGTTGCCCCACAGATCACTGCGATGGCTGTTGTCGGCATCCACGGCATAGTGGCGGTAGGTGGAGGGCATGAATTGCGGCGCGCCCATGGCGCCGGCATAGGAGCCGAGCGTGGTCAGCGGGTCGAGGTGGTTGTCGCGGCACAGCAGCAGGAACTGCTCCAGTTCGCCGCGGAAGTATTTGCCGCGCGGCGGGTAGTCGAAGCCCAGGGTCGCCAGCGCATCGAGCACCCGGTAGCGGCCGGTCAGGCGCCCGTAGAAAGTCTCCACGCCCAGGATCGCGACCAGGTACTCCGGCGGCACCTGGTACTTCGCGGCGGCACGTTCCACCGATTCCCGATGCTCGGTCCAGAATTGCGCGCCGTCGCTGATGCGCTCGGGCGTCAGGAAGCGCGCGCGGTACTCCCACCACGGGGCGATGCGTTCCACCGGCCGCTCCATGATCTCGATGATCTTCGGCTGCGGCTGTGCCTGGCGCAGCAGGGCGCGGACCTCGTGCTCTTCCAGTCCGTTGCGCGCGCTGACCTCGCGGATGAAGGCGGCGACATCGGCTCGTTGCAGCGTGAAGTTCCCGCTGCCGGCCGGTGCCTCGGCCGCATCTGGTGGCGGTGAGCCCGAGGCCGCTGCAGGTGTCGCGGGTGAGACTGCCGGTGCGGGCAGGCTTGCCGCCGCAGGTGTTCCTGCTGCCGCGGCGGGCGTCGTGGCTGAGCCTACCGTCGCGGCAGGTGTCGCGGGCCGATCGGCGGCAGCGGGATCCCCCGGCTGCGCGGCGGCAGCCAATACGGGGAGCAGGGCCAGCGACAGAACGGCACGATGCTTCAATTCCTTAGGACCCGATGAGTTTACGCCGCGAATACAGCGCCATCAGAATACCGAAACCCGCCAGCAGCGTCACGACCGAGCTGCCGCCGTAGCTGACCAGCGGCAGCGGCACCCCGACCACCGGCAGCAGTCCGGTGACCATGCCGGCGTTGATGAACACGTACACGAAGAAGGTGAGCGCCAGGCTGCCGGCAAGCAGTCGCGCGAAGGTGTCCTGGGTCTGGGTGGCGAGGTAGAGGGCGCGGCCGACTACGAAGCCATACAGCGCCAGCAGCAGCAGCAGGCCGAGCAGGCCGAATTCCTCGCCGATCACGGCGAAGATGAAGTCGGTCGAGCGCTCCGGCAGGAACTCCAGCTGCGCCTGGCTGCCGTTCATCCAGCCCTTGCCGAACACGCCACCGGAGCCGATGGCGATCTGCGACTGGATGATGTGATAGCCGGCGCCGAGCGGATCGGTCTGCGGGTTGAGGAAGGTCAGGACGCGTTTGCGCTGGTAGTCGTGCATGAAGTTCCAGCCGAACCACGCGCCCAGCGCCGCCAGCACCGCCAGCGCCGCCATGATGCGCAGCGGCAGGCCAGCGAGCACCACCACCAGCACACCGGCGATGGCGATCAGCGCCGCGGTGCCCAGATCAGGCTGCGCCGCCACCATCGCGGCGGGCACAATGATCATCAACGCCAGCAGCAACAGCGCCGGGATGCCCGGCGGCAGCGGCCGCTCGTGCAGGTACCAGGCGCACATCATCGGCACGGCCAGCTTCATCAGTTCCGAAGGCTGGAATCGGAAAAGCCCCAGGTCGAGCCAGCGCTGCGCCCCCATGCCGATGTGACCGATGGCATCAACGATCAACAGCAGCACGCAGCCGATGACGTACAGCCAGGGCGTCAGTCGGCGCAGGAAGTTGGGATTGACCTGGGCCAGCAGCAGCATTGCCGCCACGCCCAGCACCAGTCGCGCGACCGTGCGCCACACTGTCGGCAGGCTCTGGCCGGAGGCGCTGTACAGCACGATGAGGCCGAAGGCCGAGATCAGTGCCAGGCCCACCACCAGCGGCCCGTCGATCTTCAGCGCCAGCAGCACGCGCGTGGCGCCAGTGAGGGTGCGGCGGGTGCGCGAACCGCTGGTGACTTCTTCGTAGATCATGTGCTGCTGCTCGCCGGCGCGGGGCCGGGTTGCTGGGGGGCGGGCACTGGCGCGGGGCCGGTCGCGGGCGCGGACCCGGATCCTGCCGCCGGTGGCTTCAGTTTGCCGTCAGGGCCGAGCAGGTAGGCGTCAAGCACCTTGCGCGCCACCGGCGCCGCGTTGGAGGCCCCCCAGCCGGCATTTTCCACCAACACCGCCACCGCGATGCGTGGGGCGTCCGCGGGCGCGAAGGCGATGAACCAGGCGTGATCGCGCAGTCGCTCCGGCAGCTTGTTGGCGTTGTATTTCTCATTCTGCGCGACGGTGTACACCTGGGCCGTGCCGGTCTTGCCGGCGGCCTGGTAGGGCGCGTCCTTGAACATCGCGGCGGCGGTGCCGCAATAGCGCGCGCAGTGCGTCGTGCCGACCATCGCGTCGATCACCACCGTCCAGTCGGCCGCGGACACGCCCTTGACCGGGGCGTCCTCGATCGGCGCGAGCCACTGCACGCGCCCGGCTGCATCGCGCGTGCCCGTGACCAGCCGCGGCCGGAAGCGGCGGCCGCGTTCGCCGAGGATGCCCGCGATGTGCGCCAGTTGCAGCGGTGTCACCAGGAGGTAGCCCTGGCCGATGCCGATGTTGACGGTCTCACCCGGGAACCAGACCCGATCTTCCGGCCGCTTGAAAGCCTTGCGCTTCCACTCCGGCGACGGCAGCAGTCCCGGTTTCTCGCCGCCAATGTCGATTCCGGTGAGCTGGCCGTAGCCGAAGGGCGCAAGGAAGGCCGCAATGCGTTCGATGCCGAGCGTCGAGGCGAGCTTGTAGAAGTACACATCGGAGGAACGCGCGATCGCCTCCGGCATGTCGAGCATGCCGCGCGGCTCACCCTTGTCCGAGCGCCACACGTGGCGGCTGCCCGGCAGGGTGAACACCCCGTTGCAGTACACGCGGGTGTCCGCCGTGATGACCCCGTCAGTGAGCCCGGCGAGCCCGAGTACCGGCTTGATGGTCGAGCCTGAGGGATACGCGCCGCGCAGGGCGCGGTTCAACAGCGGGCGGTCGATGTCGTTCTGCAGCTCGCGGTATTCAGCGCCCGTGATGCCGCGCGCGAACAGGGTGGGATCGAAACCCGGATGGCTCGCCAGTGCGATGACGTCGCCGTTCGCGGGGTCGAGCGCGACTACCGCCCCCCGGCGGCCCGCGAGCGCGCTCTCGGCGGCGCGCTGCACCTTCAGGTCGATCGACAGCAGCAGGTCCTCGCCTGCGACCGGCGCCTTGGTGTGCATCTGCGGCACGAAGGCCCCCTGGCGTTCCACCGAGCGGCCCTGGGCGTTGACCAGCACCTCGCGGTTGCCATTGACGCCGTGCAACTGCTGCTCGTACGCGCTTTCGATGCCGAGCTTGCCGATCAGGGATGTGCCGGCATAGGCGGCGCGGTCGATGCGCTTCAGGTCAGCTTCGCTTATCGCTCCCACGTAGCCCAGTGCGTGCACCGCCAGGTCGCCATTGGGGTACCAGCGCGTCTGGCGCGTGCGGATGTCCAGGCCGGGGAATTCGAAGCGCCGCACCGCGAACCGCGCCACGTCCTCGTCCGACATGCGCAGGCGGATCGGTACACTGTCGTAGCTGCGGCTGGAATCGATGGTGCGCGTGAGCTCGCTCACGTCCTCCGCGCGGATCAGCCCCAGCCGCACCAGCGCCGCGAGTGTGGCGTCGATGTCCGGGACCTCCTCCGGCACCATTTCCAGCTGGTAGGCCGGCTGGTTGCCGGCGATGATTTCGCCGTAACGATCCAGGATCAGGCCGCGCGCCGCGGGAATCGGCTCGTTGCGCACGCGATTGCCCTGCGACAGGTCCGCGTAGTAGTCGTGGCGGACCACCTGCAGCACGAACAGTCGCGCGATGAGCCCGGCTGTGGCCAGCACGATCAGCACCGCGCCGACCAGCGCACGGCGATCGAACAGGTGCTGTTCGCGCCAGTGGTCCTTTATGCGTACGGATGGCATCGTGCCCGGTACTCCGGTGCTGCTTCAGCCGCGGCGGCGGGAGCCGTAGGCCATGACCACCGATACCAGCGGCCAGATCAGCGCACCCGTCAGCACGTGCACCCAGCGCAGCGGGCTGGTCACCGGGTGGCCGGTCCACCCGTCGATCGCGAACAACACGCACTCGTACAGCAGCAGTGCCGGCAGCACGATCAGCGCCTGCTGGAACAGCGGCTTGGAACGGATGCGCTGATGCTCGCGCACGGCGATATAGGCCACCAGCGCCAGCGCCAGCGCGTGCTCGCCCAGCAGCGGACCCTGGAACACGTCCAGCAGCAAGCCTGCAAAGAAGCCCAGGCCGATCCCGCCCGTGCGCGGTGCATTGATCGACCAGTAGAGGACGGCCAGCACCAGGAAGGCCGGGCGCACCACGTCAGCGACCGGTGGCAGGGGCAGCACGGTCAGTACCAGCGTGACCAGTATCGACAGCAGCATGCGCGCGCGGGAGTCCACGTTCATGGCTTGGGTCCCGGGGCCGGCGCGGCCGCCGCTGGGGCCGGGGCCGGGGCCGGCATGGGTGGATGCACGACCCGCTGTGGCTGGATGGCCGGACTGCCGGCCGGCAGGTCGCTCGTGGCGTCCGTGGCGGCACTTCCCCTGACCGCCGCCGGCGCCGGGGCGGCCGGATGCCCGGCATTGAACCAGACCAGCATCACCTCGCGGTCGGTCGCCAGGTGCGCCAGCGGGGCCGCGCGTACCTGCGCCAGCGGTTGAACCGCGTCGCGCCTGACTTCGGTTACGCGCGCGACCGGGTAGCCTTCGGGGAACACCCCGCCCAGGCCCGAGGTCACCAGCAGGTCGCCGGCCTTGATGTCAGCATTGCCCGGCAGATACGGCAGGGCCAGCGAGGTTGCGTCGCCAGCGCCGACGGCGATGGTGCGCAGGCCGGTGCGCGCGATGCGCACCGGCAGCGCGTGTTCCGGATCGGTGATCAGGATGACGTCTGCACTCCAGGGACCGATGTGCGTGGTCTGGCCGATCACTCCCTTCTCATCGAGCACGGCCTGGCCCTTGAAAACGCCGTTGCCTGCGCCGCGGTTGATCAGCAATCGCTGGCGCAGGCTGCTGAGCTGGATATTCACGATCTCGGCGGCCAGCCAGCGCTCGGCGACCGGGGGCAGCGCCTGTTTCAGGCCCCGCAGACTGCCGTTTTCCTGCGCCAGCGCCTCGTAGCGCATGGAGCGCAGCTCAAGCTCGCGCGCCGCGGCGCGCAGCTGCGCGTTCTCGCGGCGCAGGGCGTCGCGGCTCTGCAGACTGTCCTGCAGCCAGCGCCACGCCGCTGACGGGGAATTGACGGCGAGCTGGATGGGGTAGGCGCCGGCCTGCAGCGCATAGCGCAGCGGCGTGAGGTAGTGCTGGCGCTGGTCGAGGTACATCGTGACCACGCTGAGCACGGCGTAGACCGTGAAGCGAAAGCCCGGCGAGCCGCCTCGTCCGTAGAGGGGTCTGTCGGCTCCGGATCCGTACGCTGCCACTAAAGTGCCGGCTCGCGCTGGCTGGAGCTACTCGAGGCCGAAGTGTCCCGGCCCCAGTTCGTCCATGAGTTCCAGGATGCGTCCGCCGCCGCGCGCCACGCAGGTCAGTGGATCGTCGGCCACCACGACCGGCAGGCCGGTCTCTTCGGTGAGCAGCTTGTCGATGTCCCGCAGCAGTGCGCCACCGCCGGTGAGCACGATGCCACGCTCGGCCACGTCGGCGCCGAGCTCCGGCGGGGTCTGCTCCAGCGCCTGCTTCACGGCGCTCACGATGCTCTGCAGCGGCTCCTGCAGCGCTTCCAGGATCTCGTTGCTGTTGAGGGTAAAGCTGCGCGGCACGCCCTCGGAGAGGTTGCGGCCCTTGACCGACAGTTCGCGCACCTGCTGGCCCGGGTAGGCGGAGCCGATCTCGATCTTGATGCGCTCGGAGGTGGCCTCGCCGATCAGGATGCCGTAATTGCGGCGCACGTAGTTCATGATCGCCTCGTCGAAGCGGTCACCGCCGATGCGCGCCGAGTTGGCGTAGACGACGCCATTCAGCGACAGCACCGCGACCTCGGAGGTGCCGCCGCCGATGTCCAGCACCATCGAGCCGCGCGCCTCCTGCACCGGCAGCCCCGCGCCGACCGCCGCGGCCATCGGCTCGCTGACGATAGCCACCGTGCGCGCGCCGGCGCCTTCGGCGGATTCGCGGATGGCGCGCCGCTCCACCTGGGTGGAACCGAAGGGCACGCACACCAGCACCCTGGGTGAGGGCTTGAGAGTGCGGTTGCCGTGCACCTTGTTGATGAAGAACTGCAGCATCTTCTCGGTGTAGGTGAAGTCGGCGATCACGCCGTCCTTCATGGGGCGCACCGCGGTGATGTGTCCCGGCGTGCGCCCGAGCATGCTCTTGGCCTCCGAGCCCACCGCGACGATCACCTTGCCGCCGCGGGTCGGCTCGTCCTGTACCGCGACTACCGAGGGCTCGTTGAGCACAATGCCCTTGTCCCGCACGTAGATGAGGGTGTTGGCTGTTCCCAGGTCGATCGACAGATCGCTGGAGAAATATCCGCGCAGGCGTTTGAGCATGAGAACCGGAATCCAGGGAAGGGGGGCCGACGAAGTGGCGCGTAATCTAGCAACCGAGGGGACATTCAGCAAGGCAACATGTATGATTTTGTGCTGGTTTTCTCATGTCTCCGACGCCCAAGACCCACAGAACTTCCCATGGCCCTCACACGCGAGCAGATCGCGGGCATCGCCTACCTGGCGCGGCTCGACCTTACCCCCGGCGAGGCTCCTGTCTACCAGGAGAGCCTGTCGCGGATTCTCGACTTCGTCGGCCAGCTGGCGCGCGTCGACACCGCCAGCGTCGCGCCGATGGCGCATCCGCTGGCTGGCCTTGCCCAGCGCCTGCGAGCCGACCAGGTGACCGAGACCGACCACCATGAGCAGTACCAGGCCAACGCCCCGACCGTGGCCGCCGGCCTGTACCTGGTCCCCAAGGTCATCGAGTAGCCCATGAGCGAACTGCACGGCATGGGCCTCGTCGAACTGGCGGCGGGGCTGAAGGCCCGCCGCTTCTCCAGTGTCGAGGTGACTGAAGCCCACCTGGCGCGCATCGAGCGGGCTCAGGGGGAGCTGAACGCTTTCATTTCAGTGACGCGTGAGCAGGCGCTCGCCCAGGCGCGTGCCGCCGATGCGGCGCTGGCGGCCGGTCGTGGCGGCGCGCTTGCCGGCATACCGATCGCCCACAAGGACATCTTCTGTACCCAGGGTGTGCGGACCACCTGCGGCTCGCGCATGCTGGAAAATTTCGTCTCTCCCTATGACGCCACGGTGGTGCAGAAGCTGCAGGCAGCCGGGGCGGTCATGGTCGGCAAGACGAACATGGACGAGTTCGCGATGGGTTCCTCCAACGAGACCAGCTACTACGGCCCGGTGCGCAATCCCTGGGACCCGAAGCTGGTACCCGGCGGCTCCTCCGGCGGTTCGGCCGCGGCAGTGGCGGCTCGGCTGGTGCCGGGCGCAACCGCGACCGACACCGGCGGTTCGATCCGCCAGCCGGCCGCCCTGTGTGGCATCACGGGACTGAAGCCCACCTACGGGCGGGTGTCGCGCTACGGCATGGTCGCCTTCGCCTCCAGCCTGGACCAGGGTGGTGTTCTGACGGTAAGCGCCGCGGATGCCGCGCTGATGCTGGGCGAGATGGCGGGCTTCGATCCGCGTGACTCCACCAGCGTCGACACGCCGGTCCCCGACTACCAGGCGCAGCTGCGCCAGCCGCTTACCGGCCTCAAGGTCGGCCTGCTGAAGGAGTTCTTCGACAAGGGCCTGGACGCCGACAACGAGCAGCGGGTGCGCGACGCGCTGCGCGTCTACGAGGGTCTCGGGGCGAAGCTGACCGAGGTCAGTCTGCCCAACCTGCCACTGTCGGTACCGGTGTACTACGTGGTGGCGCCGGCGGAGTGCTCCTCGAACCTGGCCCGCTTCGACGGGGTGCGTTTCGGCCATCGCTGCGATAAGCCGCGCGATCTCATGGACCTGTACTGCCGCTCGCGCGGCGAGGGTTTCGGGGCAGAGGTCAAGCGCCGGATCATGACCGGCACCTACGTGCTCTCAGCGGGCTACTACGACGCCTACTATCTGAAGGCGCAACGCGTGCGCGCGCTGATCAACGCGGACTTCGTGCGCGCCTTCCAGCAAGTCGACGTGCTGATCGGGCCGACCACGCCGACGCCGGCCTTCGCGCTCGGCGCCAAGACAGCCGATCCCATCACCATGTACCTGAACGACATCTACACCATCGGCGCCAACCTCGCCGGCCTGCCGGCCATCTCGGTGCCGTGCGGCTTGGTGCGCGGCCTGCCGGTGGGCCTGCAGATCGTCGGCCCGCATTTCGCGGAAGCGCGGGTGCTGTCGGTGGCGCACGCCCTGCAGCAGGTGACCGACTGGCACCGGCGGGTGCCGGAGGGCTGGGCATGAGTGGCGCGGGGCGGGAGACGGCCTGGGAAACAGTGATCGGGCTGGAGATCCACGCACAGCTCGCCACGCAGTCCAAGATTTTCTCAGGCTCTGCGACCACATACGGGGCAGCGCCCAACGCGCAGGCCAACCTCGTCGACCTGGGCTATCCAGGCGTCCTGCCGGTGCTGAACGCTGCGGCGGTGCGCATGGCGGTGAAGCTCGGCCTCGCGCTGGACGCGAAGATCGCGGCGCGCTCGGTGTTTGCGCGCAAGAACTACTTCTATCCCGACCTGCCCAAGGGCTACCAGATCAGCCAGTACGAGCTGCCGATCGTCGCGCAGGGCCAGCTTACGATCGTGCTGGAGGACGGCACGTACAAGCGCATCGGCGTCACCCGGGCCCACCTGGAGGAGGACGCCGGCAAGTCACTGCACGAAGGCCTGCCGGGCGTCACCGGCATCGACCTGAACCGCGCCGGCACGCCGCTGGTGGAGATCGTCTCCGAGCCGGAGATGCGCTCCGCCAGGGAGGCCGTCGCCTACATGAAGAAGATGCACACGCTGGTGCGCTACCTGGAGATCTGCGATGGCAACATGCAGGAGGGGTCGTTCCGCTGCGACGCCAACGTGTCAGTGCGGCGTGTTGGCGAGACGAAGTTCGGCACCCGCGCGGAGATCAAGAATCTCAACTCCTTCCGTTTCGTCGAACGCGCGATCAACTACGAGGTGCAGCGCCAGATCGAGCTGCTGGAGTCCGGCGGCAAGGTGGTGCAGGAGACGCGCCTGTACGACCCGGACAAGGGCGAGACGCGCTCGATGCGCAGCAAGGAGGAGGCCAACGACTACCGTTACTTCCCGGACCCGGATCTGCTGCCGGTGGAGCTGGACACGGCTTTCATCGAGTCGGTGCGCGCCGAACTGCCGGAGCTGCCCGATGCCCGCAGCGCCCGCCTCGCCGGGCAATACGGGCTGTCGGCCTACGACGCCGGGGTCCTGACGGCCAGCCGCGAACTGGCTGACTACTACGAGGAAACGGTGCGGCTGGCGCCGCAGGATCCGAAGCTGGCGGCCAACTGGGTCATGGGCGAGCTGTCGGCGGCACTGAACCGCGACAATCTCGCGGTCGACAGCGGCCGCCTGCCTGCGGCGCGGCTGGCGGGCCTGCTGACCCGCATCACCGACCAGACCATCTCCGGCAAGATCGCCAAGGAAGTGTTCGAGGCAATGTGGGCTGACGGCGCGTCCGCCGACGAGATCATCAGCGCGCGCGGGCTGAAGCAGATCACCGACACATCGGCCATCGAACGGGTGATCGACGAAGTGATGGCCAAAAGCCCCGCGCAGCTCGCGGACTACCGCGCCGGCAAGGACAAGCTGTTCGGATTCTTTGTCGGACAGGTCATGAAGGCGACCGGCGGCAAAGCCAACCCGGCGCAGCTCAACGAGTTGCTGCGCCGCAAACTCGGCGGCGGCTGAGGGGCGCGGGCCTTGAGCCGCCCGGTCGCAGGCGCGGACTGCGTGCGCCGTTTCATGGTGGAGAAGCAGCCGGTGCGTGGCCACTGGGTGCGCCTGACACGTTCGTGGGAGGAAGTGCGTGCGCACGCCCATTACCCCGGCGTGGTGAGCGAGCTGCTGGGAGAAGCGGTCGCAGCCGCGGTGCTCCTGGCGGCAACCCTGAAATTCCGCGGCACCCTGACATTCCAGCTCCAGGGTAACGGCAGCGTGGGTCTGCTGGTCGCGCAATGCACCCACGACTTCAGACTGCGGGCCGTGGCGCGCTATGACCACGGCCTCGGTGATCCCGATACCGCGCGCCGCGGGGCCTTGTTCCGGCGCCTTGTCGGTACCGAGGGACGAATCGCCGTCACCGTGGAGGCGGAGGAGCGCAGCATGCGTTACCAGGGTGTCGTGCCGCTGACTGGCGCCTCCCTGGGGGAATCGCTCGAGGCCTACTTCGCCACTTCCGAACAGTTGCCGACCCGCGTGCTCCTGGCTGCCGACGACGGGGTGGCTGGCGGGCTACTGATCCAGAGAGTCCCGGAGGAGGGCGGCCACCGGGGCGGTTCAGAGGTCGCTACCCAGACCGGAGAAGCCTGGGAGCAGGCCGAGCGCAATATCGGGGCGGTAACGGGTGCCGATCTGCTGCGATGTTCGGCAGAACAGGTGGTAACTCAGGTGTTTCCAGGCCGGGATCTGCGCTTGTTTCGGGGGACGGCCGTGAATTTCGAATGCCGATGCAGCCAGGGTCGCGTGGCTGGCCTGCTGCGGGCCCTCGGTAGTGACGAGGTGCGGGACGTTCTGCGCGAGCAGGGTGCGGTGACTGTCACCTGCGAGTTCTGCCAACGCCCATACCGTTTTGATGCGGGGGATGTGGAGGCGCTGTTCGCCGGGCCGGAGGGCGGGTCGCCCGGCGTCATTCACTAGAGGGTGGTGCAGGCGCACGCCCCCGGGGAGGCGGCCCCCGGCGCATGCGTTACATCCTTCGGTAGCTCCAATGGCGGCCGGTAGTAGGAAATCCTACTTGCTCATACTCCTTCCTACTTGTTCCTACTTGTTCACACCCGGGTACAAAGCGCCGTAGCAGCACCCCGGCTGGGCGCTCCAGGCCGCGAGACCCCGAAGTTCCCGCATGCCTCGGGGGCCGCGGGTTCCTGGGGCAATTAGCAAAGGATCTCGGGACAGAGGTTGGGTGGGCGCTGGGTGAAATATCCTTGCTAAATAATTAAAGATATGTGCAATATTCAAAAATGCCAGGAATCGACCCCCAGGCCCTGCTGAAGTGGTTGCGCGCCGCGGGCGAGGCCAGTCGGCTGCGATTGCTGGCACTGTGCATGGCGGGCGAGCTTTCGGTCTCCGACCTCGCCCAAGCGGTGGGGCAGAGTGAGCCGCGGGTCAGCCGTCACCTGAAGATCCTTGGCGAGGCCGGCCTTATCGAGCGGGTCCGTCAGGGTCAGTGGGTGCACTATCACGTTGCCCCCGGCCCCGCCCCCACAGCCTTCGTGCGCGGGTTGCTGGCGCAGCTGGATCGGCAGGATCCGGTGCTGTTGACGGACCGACAGGCGGCGGAGCTTGCGCGGGTACAGCAGGGCGCCGGCGCGGCGGGTCCTTCGCGGCTTGGCCGTGCCCTCGCGGGATTCCTTGCGGAGATGATGCCGCGCGGTGCCACGTCCGGTACCGTGCTGGCAGGCGTAGCCCACCCGGAACTGCTCACGGCAGCGGCGGGGGCCACGGACGCCTGTATCGCAGTCGCACACTCGCGGCGCGCGGCGCAGGCGGCCCGCGCGCAGGCGCGCACGGCCGGTTTGCGTTGCAGGGTACTGGAGGGGGCTGCGGCGACGGCTCTCGATCCGGCAGCCCTGGGGCCCGCGGGGCCTGTGGATCTTGTTGTGCTTGATCTGCCGCAGGCCGACGCGGCTCGCCTGGAGCGGCTGCTGGGTGCGGCGCGCCGCCTGCTCGGCCCGTCAGGAAGCATCGCGGTCTTCAGTCGCTACGACGCGCTGGAGGCGCCACGCGCGCGCGTGGTCGAGCATCCGCTGGCACGACTGCGGCGCCTGCTGGGCGAGGCTCGATTCACCTGCATGAAGCTCAGCCCGATCGAGGCCGACGGACAGCACGTTCTGGCGGCCTTCGCCGTGGCGGCATCCGCGCCCGCCACGCGCACCGCAGAGGCGTCCTGAAGAGAAGATGGCATGAACGCCACCCGACAGATCAGGGTCTCCTTTGAGTTCTTTCCCCCCGCCGATGCGGCGATGGAGCAGACGCTGTGGCGCTCGGTGGAGCGGCTGGCGCCGCTGGCGCCGCAGTTTGTTTCCGTGACCTACGGCGCCGACGGCTCCACGCGGGCGCGCACGCACGGCGTCGTATCGCGCATCCAGAGGGAAACTTCGCTGACCGGTGCACCACACCTCACCTGCATCGGCGCCCCGCGCGAGGAAATCCTGGATATCGCACGCGGCTACTGGCGCGCCGGCATCCGGCACCTGGTGGCATTGCGCGGCGACCCGCCACAAGGCCAGGGAGACTTTGCGCCGCACGCCGGCGGTTTCGCCCATGCCTCGGACCTCGTGACGGCACTGGCGGGACTGGCGCCGTTCGACATTTCGGTGGCGGCCTATCCCGAAGGACACCCGCAGGCGCCCTCGGCGGCTGTCGATCTCGACAACCTCAAGCGCAAGATCGACGCCGGCGCCCGCCGCGCGATCACCCAGTTCTTTTTCGACCCGCAGGTGTACCTGCGCTTCCGTGACCGCTGCGCCGCCGCCGGCATCGCCGCGCCGGTCGTACCAGGCATCCTGCCGATCACGCGCTTCCCGCAGGTGCAGCGCTTCGCCGCCGCCTGCGGCGCCAGCATTCCACGCTGGCTGCACCAGCGTTTCGACGGGCTGGAGGAGGACGCGGACACGCGCCGCCTGATCGCCGCCAGCGTCGCCATCGAGCAGGTGCAGGAGTTGACGCGCCACGGCGTCGATGAATTCCACTTCTATACGCTCAACCGCGCCGAACTGACCTATGCGATCTGTCACGCCCTGGGCCTGCGGCCCTCGGCGGCGACAGCAGTTCGCGCTGCGCCCAGGGCAGCCGCGGCGGCCGACGCATGAGCGGCTGCGGCCACGAACACGCCGGTGCGCCACGCTCCGGCCGGGCAGCCAGTGCGGGCGGCGGGGCCGGGGCCGCCGCGGCGAGCGCGGCGCCATTTGCCGTGGAACCGCCGGATGAACGCGCGCGGCGCACGCGCATCGAGCGCCTGAAGAAGCTGCCGGGCGAGCGGATCGTGCTGCTGGACGGCGCCATGGGCACCATGGTGCAGCAGCAGCGGCTCGGCGAGCAGGGCTTCCGCGGCGAGCGGCTGCGCGCGCACGGCGGCGAACTCGCCGGCAACAACGACATCCTGACTCTGACGCGGCCCCAGCTGATCGCCGACATCCACCGCCAGTACCTGCAAGCCGGCGCCGACATCATTGAAACCAACACCTTCAACTCCAACGCGGTGTCGCAGGCGGACTACGCCACCACCGCCCTGGTGGCGGAGATGAACTACCGTGCCGCGCGCCTGGCGCGCACGGTGGCCGACGAATACGCGCAGCGCTCAGGAGCGCCGCGCTTTGTCGCCGGCGCTCTTGGCCCCACCAGCCGCATGACCTCGCTGTCGCCGGACGTCAACGACCCGGGGTTCCGCAGCGTCACCTTCGATGAACTGGTGGAGGTGTACCTGACGGCGGCGCGCGGCCTGTATCTGGGCGGCGCCGACCTGCTGCTGATCGAAACCGTCATCGACACACTCAACGCCAAGGCGGCAATCTACGCGGTGCTGACGCTGTTCGAGGAAACCGGGATCGAGCTGCCGCTGGGCGTGTCCGGCACCATCACCGACGCCTCCGGGCGCATCCTCTCCGGGCAGACGGCCCAGGCCTTCTGGAACTCCATCCGCCACGCGCGGCCGCTGTTCGTGGGCCTCAACTGCGCACTGGGTGGCCGGCAGCTGCGCCCGTACGTCGCCGAGCTGGCGGCGGTGGCGGACACCTACGTGTGCGCCTATCCCAACGCCGGGCTGCCCAACGCCTTCGGCGAATACGACGAGGCGCCGGACGATACTGCGGGCATCCTGGGCGAGTACGCGCACGCCGGGCTGGTCAACATCGTCGGCGGCTGCTGCGGCACCACCCCGGCGCACATCGCGCGCCTGCGCGCGGCGGTGGCGGGCGCGGCGCCACGGGCGGTGCTGGCGCAACCGGTGAAGCTGCGCCTGGCGGGACTTGAGCCACTGGACATCGACGACTCCAGCCTGTTCGTCAACGTCGGCGAGCGTACCAACGTCACCGGCTCGGCGAAGTTCCGCAAGCTGATCGAGGCCAACGACTACCCGGCGGCGCTGGAGATCGCGCGCCAGCAGGTGGTCAGCGGCGCGCAGGTCATCGACGTCAACATGGACGAGGGCATGCTGGATTCGCAGGCCGCCATGGTGCGTTTCCTGAACCTGGTGGCGGCCGAACCCGACATCGCGCGGGTGCCGGTGATGATCGATTCCTCGAAGTGGTCGGTGATCGAGGCGGGCCTGAAGTGCGTGCAGGGCAAGGCCATCGTCAATTCCATCAGCTTGAAGGAAGGCGAGGAGGTGTTCCTCAAGCACGCGCGCCTGCTGCGCCGCTACGGCGCGGCGGCGGTGGTCATGGCCTTCGACGAGCAGGGCCAGGCCGATACCGTCGAGCGGCGGGTCGCCATCTGCGAGCGCGCCTGGCGCATCCTGACGCAGCAGGCGGGATTTGCCGCCGAGGACATCATCTTCGATCCCAACATCTTCGCCATCGCCACCGGCATGGAGGAGCACAACGGCTACGGCGTGGCCTTCATAGAGGCCACGCGCCAGATCAAGCAGCGCCTGCCGCACGCGCTGGTATCCGGCGGCGTCAGCAATGTCTCGTTCTCGTTTCGCGGCAACGATCCGGTGCGCGAGGCGATGCACACCGTGTTCCTGTACCACGCCATCGCCGCCGGTATGGACATGGGAATCGTCAACGCCGGCCAGCTCGGTGTGTACGAGCAGATTCCGGGGCGGCTGCGCGAGGCCTGCGAGGACGTGGTCCTCAACCGCCGTCCCGATGCCACCGAGCGGCTGCTGCAGCTGGCGGCGCGCTACAAGGGCGAGGGCGGGGTGCGGCGCCAGGAGGACCTGGAGTGGCGCAAGCTGCCGGTCGCCAAGCGCCTGGAGCACGCGCTGATCAAGGGCATCGACGACTACATCATCGAGGACACCGAGGCGGCGCGCCAGGCCTTCGAGCGGCCGCTGCAGGTGATCGAGGGGCCGCTGATGGACGGCATGAACGTGGTCGGCGACCTGTTCGGCGCCGGCAAGATGTTCCTGCCGCAGGTGGTCAAGAGCGCGCGGGTCATGAAGCGCGCGGTCGCCCACCTGGTGCCCTACATCGAGCAGGGCAAGGAGCCGGGCGCGCAGCGCGCCAACGGCCGCATCGTCATGGCGACGGTCAAGGGCGACGTGCACGACATCGGCAAGAACATCGTCGGCGTGGTGCTCCAGTGCAACAACTTCGAGGTCATCGATCTGGGCGTGATGGTGCCGGGGGAGAAGATCCTGGAGACGGCGCGCCGCGAGCAGGCGGACTTCATCGGGCTGTCGGGACTGATCACGCCCTCACTCGATGAGATGGTGAGCGTGGCGCGCGAGATGCAGCGCCTGGACTTCCAGCTGCCGCTGCTGATCGGCGGCGCCACCACTTCACCGGCGCACACCTCGGTGAAGATCGCGCCGCAGTACCGCTCGCCGGTGGTGTATGTCAAGGATGCCTCGCGCGCCGTGGGGGTGTGCCAGACCCTGACCCAGCCAGGGCCGCGCGCTGCGTTCCTGGCAAAGGTGGAAGAGGAGCACCAGCGCCGCCGCGAGCAGCACGCCGGGAAGAAGGTAAAGCTGCCCGAGGCCTCGCTGGCGGCAGCGCGCGCCAACCGGCGCGCCATCGACTGGGCCGCCGTAAGGCCCGCCAGCCCGCGCCTGCCGGGCATACAGGAGTTCAGCGACTACCCGCTGCAGGAACTGTTGGGCTACATCGACTGGATGCCGTTCTTCAACGCCTGGGAGTTCCACGGCAAGTTCCCTGACATCCTCAGCGATGCCGTGGTCGGGGAAGCGGCCAGCAACCTGTATGCCGACGCGCGCAGCATGCTGAAGACACTGATCGGTGAGCGGTGGCTGCGGGTCAACGCCGTGCTCGGCCTGTTCCCCGCCAACGCCGTGGGCGACGACGTGGAGCTGTACGATGACGAGACGCGCTCGCGGCCGCTGGCGACACTGAACTTCCTGCGCCAGCAGAAGGGTAAGGCCGACGGGCAGCCACACGAGTGCCTGGCCGACTACGTGGCGCCGCGCGAGTCCGGCGTGGCCGACTGGTTCGGGGCTTTCGCCGTTACGTCGGGGCTGGGAATCGAGACACACCTGCAACGGTTCGCGGCCGGCCACGACGATTACTCCGGGATCATGCTGAAGGCGCTGGCTGACCGGCTGGCCGAAGCGGCGGCCGAGCATTTCCACGAGCGGGTGCGGCGCGAGCTGTGGGGCTACGCGCCCACCGAGACGCTCACCAACGAGCAGCTGGTGCGCGAGGAATATGGCGGCATCCGTCCCGCGCCCGGCTATCCGGCCTGCCCGGACCATACCGAGAAGGCCAAGCTGTGGCGGCTGCTGGACGTGGAACGGCGCGCCGGGATCGCCCTGACGGAATCCTACGCCATGTATCCCACCGCGGCAGTCAGCGGCTGGTACATCGGCCATCCACAGTCGCGTTATTTCGCGGTCGGCAAGATCGATCGCGACCAGGTCGAGGACTACGCGCGCCGCAAGGGCATGACGCTCGAGGAGGCGCAGCGCTGGCTGGCGCCGAACCTGGGTTACGAGGCGTGAGGCGGCCCCCGCGCTGACAGGCACGGGCCGTGCCGCCATACCGCGCGCGCTCGTGCTTCAGCGCTGCTCGCCGCGGCGCTCCTTCTCCAGCGTCGACAGGTAGGCGGACCCGCCGAGGCTGCGCATCTGCGACAGGATCCAGTCGCGCCTGGCGAGCACGTAGTGCGACGGCCGGTCGGCGCGCATGCGCAGCGGGTTGGGCAGCACCGCCGCCAGCAGCGCGGACTGCGACGAGCTGAGGCTGCGCGCGTTCCGGTGCCAGAAGCGTTGGGCGGCGGCCTGCACGCCGTAGGTGCCGTCGCCGAACTGCGCGATGTTCAGGTACATCTCCAGGATCCGCTCCTTGGGCCACAGCGCCTCGATCAACACCGTGAACCAGGCTTCCAGCCCCTTGCGCACGAAGCTGTGCCCGTTCCACAGGAACAGGTTCTTGGCCACCTGCTGGGAGATGGTGCTGGCGCCGCGCAGGTGCCGGCCGCGCTCGCTGGCGCGCACCGCCGCGCGGATGGAATCGAAGTCAAAGCCCGCATGGAAGGGAAACTGCTGGTCCTCGGAGGCGATCACCGCGATGGCGGCATGCGGGGAGATCTGCTCCAGGCTGACCCAGCGGTAGTCGGTGTAATAGGCGTGATCCTGCCGCATCCAGGCCTGCACGGCCGCCTCCACCATGAAGGCGCTGGTCAGCGGGTGCAGCCAGCGCAGCAAGCCGACGCACACGAAACTCAGGACACCTGCGACGGCGAGCACGGCCGCGCACCAGCGCAGCAGCCTGCGGGTGAAACCGCGCCGGCGCTGCACGCTGCGTGCGGCCGGCTGGTCGTCCCGCGCGCGCCTGCCGCGCCGCACAGCCTTAAGCGTGCCCCTTATTGCGGCTGGACGCGCCGCGCCGATACCACCACGACGTCCTCCATGGGCGCGTCCTGGTAGCCGCGGCGGGTGCCGGTTTTCACGGCGGCGATGCGGTCGATGACGTCCATGCCGTTGACCACCCGGCCGAACACCGCGTAGCCGTAGTCGCGCGAACTGTGGTCGAGGAAGGCGTTGTCCTTGAGGTTGACGAAGAACTGCGAGGTCGCGCTGTTGATGTCGCTGGTGCGCGCCATCGACAGGCTGCCGCGGTGGTTCTTCAGCCCGTTCTTCGCCTCGTTGGCGATCGGCGCGCGGGTCTTCTTGCTGGAGAAGTCCGCGGTCAGGCCTCCGCCCTGGATCACGAAGCCGGGCACGATGCGGTGAAAGACGGTGCCGTCGAAGTGACCGTCGTCGAGGTAGCGCAGGAAGTTCTCCACCGTGACCGGCGCCTCCTTCTCGAACAATTCCACCGTGAAATCCCCGTGTGATGTCTCGAACCTGATCATCTTTGTCCTTCCGTCATGCGTTCGTGGCCGGCCAGGTCGCGGCGTGAGCGTACCGAACGCAGGCCGGCGCGGACAAGCTCGGCGCGCACGGCGGCACCCTGGCCGGCGCCATGCTCCAGCAGCAGCCAGCCCTGCGGCGCCAGGTGTTCCCGCGCGCCGCGCGCCAGGGCGCGCAGGCTGTCCATGCCATCCGGGCCTGCGGTCAGGGCCAGGATCGGCTCATGCGCAAGAGCGCCAAGCGCCGGATCGTCAGCGGCGACGTAGGGTGGATTGCTGACCAGGAGCTGAAGCTCGCGCACGCCCAGGACCCCGAACCAGTCCCCGGCGCGGAACTCGACGTTGCCGATGTTGAGCCGCGCGGCATTGTCGCGGGCGACCTGTAGCGCGGCCGGGGAGATGTCAGTGGCGATCAGCTTCCACTGGGGGCGTTCGCGCGCCAGCGCCAGTGCGATGGCGCCCGAACCGGTGCCGAGGTCCGCGACCCACGCGGGGCCTTGCGGGCCGAGGGTGAGCGCGCGCTCCACCAGCAGTTCGGTCTCCGGCCGCGGCACCAGCACCGCCTCGCTCACCTGCAGTGTCAGCGACCAGAACTCGCGCACGCCCGTCAGGTAGGCCAGCGGCACCCCTGCCGCGCGGCGGGCGATCAGGGCCAGGTACTGCTCGCGCGCCTGCGTGGACACCGGCATTTCGGGGTGGGACTTCAGGCGCGCGCGCGGCACGCGCAGCACATGCGACAACAGGACCTCGGCGTCCAGCATCACAGCCCCGGCCGACGGTGCGGCGGCGACGTGTGGCGCCGTGGCGGCGTGCTGTGCGGCCGCGGCGTGCAGGGCCGCGGCGCCGGCGGCGAGGGCGTTGGCGCCGGTGAATGGAGCTAATATAGAGTGCATGAACAGCGCACTTTACCCGCCGGACCGCCCGCAGTCTGTCAGTGAGCTGCTGGACCTGGGATTCCGCATCTACCGCGCCAGCTGGGTGAAGAGCCTGCTGTTCGCAGGACTGGCCGCGCTCGCCAGCACGCTTGTGAGCCTGTACCGCCTGCCCGGCCCGCACCGCTACGGCATGGCGGAGGCCATGGAGAAGTTGCGCGACCCGGTCTTCTGGCTGCTGTACCTGGGCTGCACTTTCGCGAGCGTCCTGTTCATCTGCGCGCTGCTCCTGCGGCAATACCGCATCGCGACCGGCGGCGTGCCGGGCGGTGAACTGCGGGCGAGCCTGACACCCGCCTTGCGGGCCATCGGACTGGGATTGCTGTTCAGCGTGGCGTTCGGCATGGTTGCCGTGGCGATCGTGAGGGCAAACGCCGGGCGCGGCGTCACCCTCGGGCTGGTCATCGCGGCGCTGGTGCTGCTGGCCTGGCTCGCCATCGCGCTGTCATGCACGCTGACCGAAATGGTGGTGGCAGGAACCGGCATTTTCGCCTCCCTGCGGCGCAGCATGGATCTCACCTCCGGCAGCTATTGGCGCCTGAGCCTGGTCTACAGCGTCGCCCTCGTCATCATCCTCGTGATGTACCTGGTGACGGGCGGTGTTGCCGGCATTGTCGCGGTCGTGCTGGCGCGCGGCGATGTCGCCGTGGCGGTCGCGGTCAGCTCGGTCGTATCGCTGTTCGTCGGGGCTGTCATCCTGCCGTTCTACACGGCGCTGGGTCTCGCGATCTACGGCGACCTGACGGTGCGCAAGGAAGGCGCCGACCTCGCCCGGCGCATCGCGACGCCGGCTTAGGCTATGGTCCACCGCCAGGCCCGCCGGCGGCCGGCGTCGCTGCTGCTGCTGGCTGCCGCGATGGGCTGCGGCTTCGCGCCGCCCGCGCCGGCAAGGACGGGCCCCGATCCGGCCGCGGCCTCGCTGCGCAGCGCGCGCCAGGCGGTGGATGCCTGCTTGCGACAACTGGATCCCGCGGTCGATACCGACTACGCCCGCATCAACGCCCGCTGTCCAGGCCTGGCGCCGACACTCATCGACGCCCCCTTTGCCCCCTGGCTGCCGTCCGACTGGAATGAATCTGACGGCAATCTGAGCGCCGCCGGCCTGAAGCAGCTGGACTCGCTGCTGGTGCGTGAGGGTGCGCGGACCCCGCTGCGGGAGGCGCCGCCGGTGGAGCGGGTGCGTGCCGCGCTCGCAGCCCTGCATTCACACGCAAGACCGCAGGGCTGGTGGGAGCGCCTGTGGCGATGGCTGCGCGGGCTGGCCACGGACGGTGAACAGCCGGCGCTGCCCTGGTGGCAGCGCTGGTTCAGCGGGGCCTCGATCTCGCAGCGCGCACTGCACCTGACAGTGTGGGGCGTGGTGGCGTCGCTGATAATCCTCGCGGTGAGCGTGCTCGTGAATGAACTGCGCGTGGCCGGCGTACTGCGCCGCCGCAGGCCGCGGCGCGCCGCGCACACGGCTGAGGGCGCCGCACCCCGTGACGCGCCGGATCCTGATACCGCTTTGCCGGAGCAGCGTCCGGCCCTGCTGCTGGAGCAGGTTGCGCAGCGGCTGGTGGAACAGGAGCGCCTGCCTCCCGCGCGAGCCTTCACGGCTCGCCAGCTGGTGCGGCGGGCGCGGCTGGCGCAAGCTGCGGACCGCGAACGGCTGGAGCGCCTGGCGCAGGTGAGCGAACAGCTGCGCTTCTCGGACCGGCCCGTGCCGGCACAGCGCATCGCGGAAGCGATCGGGCAGGGCCGCGAGCTGCTGGCCTCACTGTACAGCCCCGCCACGGTGGATCATGGGTGAACGCGGGGTGGCGCTGCTGTGTGGAGTGGGCGCGCTGTTGCTGTTCGCCACGCTGTTCCTGCGTGTCAGCGCGCCAACGCTGCCCGAGTCGCTGCCCACGAGCGTCGATATCCGTGAAGGCGGACTTGCGGGCGCTGCGGCCTGGTTGCGCAGCTCGGGTGTGCGGGTGCTCGCCCTGCGTAAGCGTTTTGATTCCCTGGCGCGGCGCGGCGATCTGCCCCGGCGGGGAAACCTTCTGGTGGTATCCGTTCCGGCGGCTGTCGCCCTGCACAGCGGCGAAGCGAAGGCGCTGGAGGACTGGATTCGCGGCGGCAACACCCTGCTGGTCCTGGCCGCGCTCGCCGACCGGCCCGGCTGGGCGCGCGCCGATGCCACCGTAGCGGGCGACCTGCAGTTGCTCACGAAACTGGAAGTGTCGCCGCAGGCCCCGACGGCACCTGCCCGCACGGCTGCCCGCGGGGATACGGGGGGCGCCGACAACCTGCAGCGCCTGGTGCAGGCTGCCCGCCGCCTGGGGGAGCCCCAGCGCGCCACCGTGGTGCCCAACCGTCCGCACGCCTTCCTGGCCGGGGTGGCCGCGGTGCAGGGGCTCTCGGATTACCCGCCGCGGCAGTGGCGTGTGTCGGCGCCGCGGGACGGCTTCATGCTGTCGCTGGCGCACCAGCGCGAGCCGCGGCGCGACGCCTTGTGGGTGCGTGATGTTGGCGCGGGTACGACCATCGTGAGCGCGCTGGCCTCACCGTTCAGCAACCGGCTGCTGGCCGAGGCGGACAATGCGCGCCTGCTGGCCAACATTGTCAGTACCAGCGTGGCGGCCGACGGTGCGGTGCTGTTCGACGACCAGCACCAGGGACTGGGGCTGGCCTACGATGCCGCGCGGTTCTATCGCGATCCGCGCCTGTACGCGACGCTCGCGGTCATCGCTGCGGTATGGCTGGCGTGGGTGCTGGGCAGTACCCGCCTGCGGCTGCCCGCGGTACGCAACCCGGTGCCGCGCGAGGGGCAACTGGTGCGCGCCACCGGCCTGTTCCTGGCCCGGGTGCTGCAGCCCGCGGCCGCGGCGCGCCTGATGTTCGCGCACTTCTTTCGCGCCGTGCAGCCCCAGACCCCGCCCGGACCTGCCCAGGCCCAACAGGCGTGGGACGTGCTCGAAAACCACCCGCGGCTGCGGCGCGCGGACCTCGCGCAGTTGCGCGACTGGTACCAGCGCGCCGGGGCCGGGGCGCGAGTACCGCTGGCGGACCTGCATAATCTTCTTCTCAGGATCGAAAGGCAGCTGCACTCATGACCACGGCAATCGAGGAGCTTCAGGGGCAGCTCACGCGTGAACTGGGACGCGTGGTCAGCGGGGTCGCCACCGCGGTGCCGCTGCTGGTGACGGCGCTGGTGGCGCGCGGCCACCTGCTGGTGCAGGGCGTACCGGGACTGGGCAAGACACTGCTGGCCAAGGCGCTGGCGCACGCGCTGGGCGGGGAGTTCAAGCGCATCCAGGGGACGGCCGACCTGATGCCCAGCGACATCACCGGTGTGCACGTGTTCGATGAGTCGCGCCGCGAGTTCGTGTTCCGTCCCGGGCCGGTGTTTGCCGACGTGGTGCTGGTCGACGAGATCAACCGCGCCGGCCCCAAGACGCAGTCAGCACTGCTGGAGGCGATGGAGGAACGCCAGGTAAGCGTCGAGCGCAGCGTGTGGGCATTGTCAGCGGACTTCCTGCTGATCGCGACCCAGAATCCGCGCGAGTTCGAGGGCACCTACCCGCTGCCGGAGTCGCAGCTCGACCGTTTCATGTTGCGCCTGGACATGGACTACCCGGCGCGCGAGGTGGAGGAGGAAGTGCTGCGGCGTTACGGCAGCGTGACTCCCGCCGCCGGGGCGGCGGTAGCGCAGGTGCAGCCGCTGGCGCCGGGACTGCTGGCGGCGGCGCGCGAGCAGATGGACCGGGTGCACGTGGCGGAGGCACTCAGCGGCTATGTGCTCGACCTGGCGCGCGCCTCGCGCTCGCATCCGCACCTGTCGCTGGGCCTCTCGACCCGCGGCGCGCTGTCGCTGCTGAAGGCGGCGCGCGTGGCGGCCGGGGCGCGCGGCGCGGATTTCGTCACGCCCGATGACGTCAAGGAGTGCGCCCCCTGGGTGATGGCGCACCGCCTGGTCCTGACGCCCGAGGCGGTGCTGGAGAACCTGCGCGACCTGGACGTGGTGCGCGCCCTGCTCGGTGAGACACCGGTGCCGCGCTGATGCACCTGGCGCGCCGTGCTTACGTGTTGATCGTGCTGACGGCGGTGCTGGCCGTGGTCGCCATCTGGTCTGACGCGACGCAGCTCACGCCGCTGTGGCGCTTGCCCGCCGCACTGCTGCTGGCGGGCCTGGCGATGGAGGCGCTGTGGGCGCGGCGCGCCACGGTGCATGTCGCAGTGCGCACCGCTGTGCGCGCGGTGCTGGGTGTGCCGCAGGCGGCGAGCTTCGAGTTCACCAACGGCACGCGCCGGCCGCTGCTGCTGCAGTACGCGCCGCAGACGCCACACGGCGTGCAGCCGATGCGGCACGTGCGCCAGGTGCGGGTAGTCGCGGGCGCCACGGTGCGCGACGCCGTGACGCTGCTGCCGGTGCACCTGGGCCGCTACGCCTGGCCGCAGGTGGCGGCGCGGCTGCTGGGTCCGCTGGCGCTGGCATGGTGGGCGCGGACCCTGCAGCCGCAGCAGGAGCTACGCGTCACACCCGAGACGCTGGCGCGCGGCATGAAGGTGCACGGCACCGCAGGCGGCGCGCGGGCACGCCGCCGCTCGGGCGCGGGCGCGGAACTGCGGCAACTGCGCGCCTACCAGCGGGGCGATCCGCTGGTGCGCATCGACTGGAAGGCCACCGCGCGCCGCGGCGCTCTGATCTCGCGCGACTACAGCGAGGACCAGCACCTGGACATCATGGTGGTCATCGACGCTGGACGGCTGAGCCGTGTCCCGTGCGGACCGCTGGACCGCCTGGGCGTCTACTGCAACCTGGCGGCGCGCTTTGCGCAGGTGGTTACCGGGCAGGACGACCGCATCGGTCTGCTGGTATACGCCGCCCAGGTGCTCGTCTGCTGTCCGCCCGCACGCGGGGTGGCGGCGGTGGCCGCGCTGCGCGGCGCGCTGGAGTCCCTGGCGCCGCAGCAGGGCGAGTCGGACGTCACCGCCGCGGCGGTGCGCCTGCGCCAGGTGTTGCGGCATCGCACGCTAGTCGTCCTGTTGACCGATCTGGACGATGCCGCCGCCGGTGAGCAGCTGGCGCGTGCCGTGCGGCTGCTGGCACCGCCGCACCTGGTCATGGTGGCCGGTGCCGGCAGTGGTGAGGTCGAGGCGCTGGTGCGGCGGCACGCGCGCGACTGGCGCGATCCATGGATCTCGCTCGCCGCCGCGGAGCAGGTGGCGCGCGCCACGTCGCGGCGCGCCATGCTCGAGCGGCTGGGCGCGCCGGTAGTGGTGGCGCCTGCCGCCCGGCTGGAACAGGCGGTGTTCGAGCGCTACGAGGCCCTGCGGCGGCTGCGGCGGATATAGCTGCGGCTCACTCGATGATGCGCCGCGCGGCTTGTCGCTGTCGCGGCCACAGCCTGCCGCTCAGCAACAGCACCATCACCAGCCAGTAGCCGGCGCCAATGGCGATGCGCGCCGTGAAGCTGAAGCGCGGATCGGGCGAGACGTAACCCTCGATCAGGCCGGCGCCGATGAGCAGCAGCGTGCAGGCGAACAGGACCGTGCCGGAGCGCGCCGCCGCGCGGCGGAAGGATTCCATGCGACCCTGCGACCCCGGACGGATCAGTGCCTCGCCCACCGCAGCGCCCGCAGCTCCCGACAGGCACATGACCGACAGCTCCACGCAGCCATGCGCGACGATGAACTCCAGCAGCGGCCGCGCCAGGGCGTGCTGTGCCGTGAAGGCGAAGACCGCCCCCAGCATCAGGCCGTTGAGACCCAGGATGTACAGCGTGCCCAGGCCGAACAGGAAGCCGGCGCAATACGCGAACAGGCTGACCACGATGTTGTTGGTCAGGATCTGCACCGACAGCACCGCGGAGGGCACGACATTCAGCAGGCCCTCGGTCCACAGCCGGCCGTGCTCGACGCTGGCGATCAGCTCCGGCGAGGCGAACAGCGCGATCAGCTCAGGGTAGTGCCGCACCAGCGCGTAGCCGGCCAGCGCGCTCAGCACGAAGATTGTCGTGCTCCACGCCAGGTAGGGCAGCAGCCAGCGCACGGCCCGCGGCAACTGCTCGCGCAGCAGCCGCAGCAGGCTGTCCAGCGGATGCCATGCGCCGCGGTAGAGAGTGGCGTGAGCCTGCGCGTAGGTGCGCTCCAGGTATTCGCGTGTGCGGCTGTCGGGCAACAAGGCGCGCGCGCGCGCCAGGTCATAGGCCAGGGTGCGATAGTCCTGCGCCAGCTGGGTGGCATCCGCGGCGTCAGCGGTGCGACCCGCCGCCAGCCGTTGCGCACGCGCCTGCGCTGCCTGCCACTGTGCGGAGTGCTGCAGCAGGCTGACGGCAAGTGCCCGGCCGCGCTCGCCCGGGTGGCTCATGACACGCCGCCGCTGCGCAGCAGCTCCCGCAGGCGCGCCTGCCAGTAGCGATCGTCGGCGCCGTGCGTCCCGGCGCCATCCGCCTGCGCTGCCAGCAGGGCGCGCGCGAGGCGGATCCGCGCCTCGGGCAACAGCTGCGGCCAGCGCTGCAGCAGCTCCGCGGCAACTTCCGCCGCGGCCGGGTCCCGGGCTGTGCCGAGCGCGGCGGCGCCCGCAGGTGCCGGCGCAGGGCGTTCGTACACCAGCAGCGTGCCGGCCGCCAGGTCGCCGATGCGCAGGTGCTCCGCTGTCATCGCGACGCTCACCAGGCCGACGCCGTAGCACAGCGGCAGGCTGTCGATCAGGCGGAACACGTTGCGGATCAGGACCGCGCCTGCCCCCGGCGCGGCGCCGTGGCGGTTGACGATACGCACTCCCGCCATGCGTTTGCCGGGGGTGCTGCCGCGCAGCGCCAGTTCAACGACCGGGTGATAGAGGAAGTAAATGGCCAGTGCCGGCGCCAGCACGGTGGTGAACCAGCGGGTGTCGCTGGCGAGCGGCGCCGCCAAAGTCAGGCGGCCGCTGTAGAGCAGGGCGGCGCCGGCATACCAGGCGAGCGCCAGTACCAGGCGGATGTGCCAGTCGATGATGAAAGCATAGGAGCGTGCGCCGGGACCGGCCACCGGCAGCGCGACGTCTATGCCGGTGGCGCTGTCGACGATGAACTCAGCCCCGCCGCTCATGACTCCTGCGCCAGCAACTCCGCCTGGTACTCCTGCTGCAGCGGCTCGATCAGCTCGGCCAGCGCGCCGTCCATGATCTGCTGCAGCCGGTACAGGGTCAGGTCGATGCGGTGATCGGTGACGCGGCCCTGGGGAAAGTTGTAGGTGCGGATGCGCTCGGAGCGGTCGCCGCTGCCGACCTGCAGGCGGCGCGACTGTGCCTGGGCGCTCTGTTGTTTCTCCTGTTCGGCCGCCAGCAGCCGCGCCTTCAGCAGCGACATGGCGCGCGCACGGTTCTTGTGCTGCGAACGCTCGTCCTGGCATTCCACCACGATGCCGCTGGGCAGGTGGGTGATGCGCACCGCCGAGTCGGTCTTGTTGACGTGCTGGCCGCCAGCGCCCGAGGAGCGGAAGGTGTCGATGCGCAGGTCGGCGGGGTTGATGTCCACCTGCTCGACCTCATCCAGTTCCGGCAGGATGGCGATGGTGCAGGCCGAAGTATGGATGCGGCCCTGCGCCTCTGTCGCCGGCACGCGCTGCACGCGGTGCGTGCCGGACTCGAACTTGAACAGCGAGAAGGCGCCGCGCCCGGCGATGCGGCTGATGATCTCGCGGTAGCCGCCGTGCTCGCCCGGGTTCTCGCTGAGCACCTCGACGGTAAAGCCACGACTCTCTGCGAAACGCGCATACATGCGGTGCAGGTCGCCGGCGAAGATCGCCGCCTCGTCGCCGCCGGTGCCGGCGCGCACCTCCAGGAAGATGTTGCGCTCGTCGCGCGGATCCTTGGGCAGCAGCAGCTTGCGCAGCTCGTCGTCCTCGGCTGCCAGGCGCTCCTGCAGCTCGCGCACTTCCTGCGCCCCCAGCTCCCGCATGCCCGGATCGGGGTCCTGCTGCAGGACATGGGCGGCGCTGAGGTCGGTCTCCAGGCCGTGGTACTGGCGGAATCGTTCCGCCACCGGCTGCAGCCGCGCGTACTCCACGGACAGCTCCCGGAACTGTTGCGAGCCGCCGGCCACCTCGTCACCGGCCAGCACACGGCCGACTTCCTCGAAGCGGTCGGAGAGTTTCTGCAGGCGTTGGCGGATGGAGTCCTTCATGATGTGCGGCGGGTCGCGATTCTACGTCGGATCCTCGATTCATGGACGACCCTGCGGATTGTGACAACCCGGTCCTTAACGGCGCGGGTGCAGAGGCTCTATAGTGGGCCTGTGAAACAGCCACTTCACGGGGTTTGCTTGCGAAACGGGCTCCCGGCCGCCCTCGGCGCGGCCTTTCTTGCCATGGCCGGTTGCCACGGTGCGCCGCCCCCGCGGCCGGAACCGCCGGTGGACAGCACGGCCCTGGCCGCCCGGGCCGAGGAACTGCTCAAGGGCGGGGACTGCCGCCAGGCGGCGCAGGATTACGCCCGGGCGGCGGCCGCGGCGGATACGCAGGTGGCGCGCCGTGCAACCGAGGTGGCGATGGGTTGCGAGCATGTGCCCGCGGCCTGGATGGCGGTGAGCCGCTGGCGCCAGCTCGAGCCCTCTGATCGCGACGCCAACGTCATGTACGCCGCCGTCGCCCTGAAGCTCTACCGGATCGAGGACGCCCGTACGGCGCTGCGCGCCTACTGGCTGGCCAGCGGCGGTGGCGCCCAGTCCTCGCCCACGCCGTCGTCCGCGGCGCGCGCGACGCGCAATATGGCGCAGCTGACCGCACTGCTGCTGGCGGAATCGGATGCGCCCGCGGTGCTCGCCGCCATGGACGGCTCGGTGGTGCCGCCCGTCAGCAACGCCCCCGGGGCGCAGGTGGTGCTGGGAGAGGTGGCGCTGGCCGCCTACGACGGGGAGCGTGCGGAGCGCTACGCGCGCGCGGCACTGCAGCAGGATGAGAACGAGCCCGCGGCGCTGCGCGTGCTGGCACGCGCCCAGGTGTTGCGGGGACAGGGATCGGAGGCGGAAGCGACCGCCCGCCAGGCGCAGGCGGCGCATGCTGTGCCCGGCACTTTCCTGCGGGCGGAGGTGCTGGCGGCACTCGACCGGGGTGCCCAGGCGCGCGAGCAACTGCTGCGCCTGCGGTCCCAGGGCGGGCCGGCGGCGGAGATCGACCGGCGCCTGGCCGCACTTGCCCTGGACAGCGGGGATTTTCCGGAGGCGCGGCGCCGGCTCAACGACGTGCTGACCCGCGACGGCCCCGATGACGAGACCCTGCTGCTGCTCGCGGAGGCGACGGCCCGTGGAGGCGATCGTGACGGTGCGCTGGCCCAGTATCGGCGCCTCTATGACTCTTCCGTCGCCCTATCGGCACGCACGCACGCGGCGGCGCTGCTGCTGAAGCGCGGGGCGCACGAGGAGGCGCAGGCGCTGTTGGCTGACTTCGCGGCCGATCATCCCGAGGACGAACTCGACGTCACTCTTGCCAGGGCACGCCTGTTGGCCGACAACGGTGAGGCCATGCAGGGACTGGCTCTGCTGGATGCGGCGTTGCAGCGGCATCCGCGGCATCCGGCAATTGAATACGACCGCGCCGTCATCCTGGAACGGGCGGGGCGCGTCAACGAGTCGATCGCGGCGCTGGAGCAGCTGCTGGCGCAGCGACCCGACGACCCGACACTGTTGAATGCGCTCGGGTACACGCTCGCCAATCACCACCTGCAGCTCGGTCACGCCGAGGACCTGATTCGGCGGGCGCTGAATGTCATGCCCGACAGTCCCGCCGCCCTCGACAGTCTCGGCTGGGTGCACGTGCGCGCCGGCGATCCGGCGGGCGCGCTGGACAGCCTGCGGCGCGCCTACTCCCTGGACCACAACGCGGAAATCGCCGCGCATTGGGGCGAGGCCCTGTGGATCAGCGGCCAGCAGAACGCGGCGCGCCGCGTGTGGAACACGGCGCTGGCGCGCGCGCCCGACTCGCGCGAGTTGAAAGCGACGGTCGACCGCTTCCTGCCGAATGCCCAACCGTAGCCACGCGCGCCCCACCGTGATGCCCGCCGGAGCGCGACCCGCCCAGGGTCGGGGACTGGCTGGTGTCCTGGCGAGCCTGGGGGTGGCGATGGTGCTCGGCGGTTGCGCCACGGCGCCCGTGGTGCCCACGACCGTATCGCCCGAGGCCTGGCCGCAGCGGCGCGCGCAGCTGCAGGCGCTGGCGCACTTCAGACTCAAGGGCCGTGTTGCCGTCGCCGCGGGCGAGGAGGGTTTCAACGCCTCGCTGCGCTGGCAGCAGGAGGGCGGGCGCACGCAGCTCTCGCTGGAGGGACCGCTGGGGGCCGGCGGGGTATATATCAGTGCGCAAGGCGACGATCTGCAGATCGTTACGGCACATGGCGAGCAGTACAGCAGCGACGCCGCGCACGCCGCGCTGAAAGCGAGGCTGGGCTTCGATCCGCCGCTGGCCAGCCTGCGTTTCTGGGTGCTCGGGGTACCCGATCCGGCGCAAGCGGCCGAAGAGACCATGGATGTGCAACCCCGCCTGAAGGTTCTGCAGCAAACAGGCTGGCGGATCGAATACACGGCGTACATGGCGGCTCCCGGCGTCGCCGCTGCGGCTGGCGCCGCGTCCGTACTGCCTTCGCGACTGACCCTGCGCCGCGACAATGTGCGCGTGAAGCTGCTGGTGGACGACTGGCAGCCGTGAATGCGCCGGGCGAATTGCTGTGGCCGGCGCCGGCGAAACTCAACCTGTTCCTGCATGTCACCGGGCGGCGAGCCGACGGTTATCACGAGCTGCAGACACTGTTCCAGCTCGTCGACCTCGCCGACACAATCCGTGTTGCAGTTCGCGCCAACGGGGCGATCGAGCGGCTCGAGGGTCCCGAGGGCGTCGCGGCGGAGGAGGACCTGGTGGTGCGCGCGGCCCGTGCCCTGCAGCGGGAAACCGGAGTCTCACTGGGTGCCCAGGTGGGCGTCAGCAAGCGGATTCCCCTGGGGGGCGGACTGGGTGGAGGCAGCTCCGATGCCGCAACGGTGCTACTGGTCCTGAACCGCCTGTGGGATACACGGCTGACGGTGGACGAGCTGGCTCGATTGGGGGTGTCGCTGGGCGCGGATGTACCTGTCTTCATCAGGGGTTTTACGGCGTGGGGCGACGGTATCGGCGAGCGCCTTCAGCCCGTCCCGACGCCGCAGCGCTGGTTCCTGGTGATCCACCCCGGCGTCTCGATCGGCACCCGGGAGATCTTCCAGAGTCCTGAATTGAAAAGAGATTCTGCCAGGCTCACGATCCGCGATTTCTTCCGGTCAGGAGGCCGCAACGATTGCGAGCCGGTGGTGCGGGCGCGCTATGCCCAGGTCGCGGAGGCCCTCGACTGGCTGGGACGCTTTGCCCCGCCCAGGCTCACCGGCACCGGTTCGTGTGTCTTCGCGCAATTCGAGACTGCGCAGCAGGCACGGCAGGTCGCGGCGCAAGTACCGGGGCGGTGGCGCGCCCTCGTGACGCAGGCAATCGCACGCTCGCCACTGCACGAACTGCTGGAGGCGCGCGCAGGCACCCTGCGAGGGTAAGATGCGCGCGCCCGCACAGCTTGCGGCGCGGGCGCGGCTGGGGTGTCGCCAAGTGGTAAGGCAGCGGGTTTTGATCCCGCCATTCGCAGGTTCGAATCCTGCCACCCCAGCCAATTTTTTGCAGACGCGAGGTTTCGGCATGACGACCCGGCGGGTCGGCTTCATTGGACTCGGTAACCTCGGTTCGGCACTGGTCGGCAACCTGCTGCGCAACGGCGTGGAGGTCACCGTGCGGGACCTGGACGAAGAAAAGGTGGCGAGCTTCGTGGATCGCGGCGCCCAGCGCGCCGCCACTGGGCGTGAGCTGGCTGAGCGGGTGGATGTCGTCATCACCTGCCTGCCATCGCCCGCCGCCAGCGCGGCGGTCCTCGAGGCTCCCGATGGGGTCGTGGCCGGCATGGGTCCGGGCCAGCTGTGGCTCGAGATGAGCACCACGGATGCCGCGGAGATCGGGCGCCTGGCGCAGCTGGTCGAGGCACGCGGTGCAAGTGCGCTGGACTGCCCGGTCTCGGGCGGCTGTCACCGCGCCGCAAGCGGCAACATCTCCATCCTTGCCGGTGGCGAACGCAGTGCGTTCGAACGCGCGCTGCCATTGCTCTGTATCCTGGGATGCCAGATTCTGCACACCGGACCGCTAGGTTCCGCTTCGGTCCTGAAGGTCATGACCAATTTTCTGTGCACCGCACACCTGATCGCGCTCACCGAGGCGTTGACCACCATGCAAGTCGCCGGCCTGGACATGAACACCGTTTATGAGGCCATCAGGATCTCCTCGGGAAACTCCTTCGTGCACGAGACCGAATCGCAGGTGATACTGAACGGCAGCCGCGACATCAACTTCACCATGGACCTGGTCATCAAGGACGTGGGGTTGTTCGATGCCATCGCGCAGCAGCACCGCGTACCGCTCGAGCTGTCACCGCTCGTGCTGCAGATCTTCAGGGACGGCCAACGACGCTACGGATCCCGAGAGCTTTCGCCCAACATCATCCGGCGGCTCGAAGAGGCCTGCGGGGTCAGGGTGCTGGGCAAGGGCTTTCCGCCGCAAATGGTCGATGACACCCCGAAGCAGGCGGGATGCGAAGTCATCCCGCGCAGCCGGACTGGACTGTGACATTCGATGCCCGATGCGCGCAGCCGACTTAGGGCACAACGGCCGCGCTGACCTGTTCGTTGGCAGCCCGTCAACCTGCGCGCGTCAGGCGCGGAACTTGACCTGTGCGTGAGTGCCGTCGCAGAACGGCTTGTTTGCCGACTGGCCGCAGCGGCACAGCGTGACGCGGTTGCGTTGCTCATAGCGGAATCCGTCCGCGGCAACCACGGTCACCTCGCCCCGCACCCAAAGAGGTCCGCTGCACTCCTGCACCGGATCTTCAATCAGGCCGATCGATACCGGCAGCCTGGACTCCACAGCGGCGCCCGTTGACTTGTCGATGGCGACCAGTCGTCCGGAGGGACAGTTCTCGACCTGCCGCAGGAAAGTCCTGCGCACAGCCGGATCATCGGTACGCGCAACCTGGTTCCAGACCTGGCCGTGGGGGTCGCAGAAGCGTGCAAATGCGCACAGCGCCTGCGCATCGGCCAGCATCATCGTGGGGCCGTCGAGCACCTCGGCCTGCTTTGCGTAGGGCTCGCGGCTGGCAGTTTCGGTGCCGTCGAAACCGACCTTCGTGTGCGTGCCGTCGCAGAACGGCTTGCTGGCGGACTGGCCGCAGCGGCACAGCGCGTATTTCTGCTGCACCTTGAGCGCCGGACCCTCCGACCAGCTCTCCGAGCCTCCCGCGGCGTCGGCGACGATCGTCTGGGTCGCGAGCGGGATGCCGCCGGACACCAGGTAGGGCCCGTCTTTTGAAACGACGACACGCGCGCTGGTTTTCTGGGTTGTCATGGGGGCTTCCTTCGGCAGGGCAACAGGTGCCCCGCGGGCGGCCCAGTATGCTCGTACCTGGGTCAAGATGCGATCTGCGAGGCGGCCCGGCGATGGCCGCGGCACGTACGGTGGCGCCGCAGGTGGCGGCGTTGGCGGGCGGCGCCGGGGGCGCACGGCGTATAGTGCGCACTCGATCCTGTTGGCTTGCAAACTCACGAAGGAGTAAACGAATGAAGAAGATCCTTCTGCTGCTGGCAGCAGCAATCCTGACCACCTCGGCCCCGGCCAGTCGCGCACAGGAAGAGCACGCCTACACCCAGGGGCATGTAGTGGTCGTGTCTTTTGTCCGCACCGAGCCGGGAATGTTCGAGGAATACCTGCGCTACCTCGACAACACCTACAAGCATCTGATGGACGAGTTCAAGAAGCAGGGGCTGATCACCGACTACGCCGTCTATTCGGCCATGCCGCGCGATCCGCAGGACGCAGACCTCATCCTGACCGTGACCTACAAGAATATGGCGGCGTTCGACGACCTGCAGTCGCGCACCGATCCGGTGGTGAAGGAAGTCTTCGGCTCACTGCCCAAGGCAGCCTCGGCCTCCGCCGATCGGGGCAAGATGCGCCGGGAAATCGGCAGCCAGATGGTGCGCCAGCTGATTCTGAAATAGGGGTAGACGGGTGGAAGTTGCCGGCGCGTTGCGGCTGCCGTGGCGCGCCGGCGGTTGATGCGGCTGCCGAATCCGGGCGATCTCGCTTCCCCGCTCGTAATGATTCCTTAAAGCCTCCGCAACGCAGGTGCAATGAGTCCCTGCGATGGTGCTCCGCTGTTCATGTCGCCAGACAAGCGGTGCACACCATGCAGTTTCGCTCTCATTGCGTCAGCCTTCTCGCGTGGGCTGCCGTCGCAGCCTGCCTCGTCACGCCCTCCATGCCGGCACTCGCTGGCGCTGGGGACACCGCGGATCGCGGGAACACCGCGAACGGCGGGGTCACGGCCGATGCCGGTGGCGGGGACAGCGGGATGTCGGACGCCCTGCAGCAGGTTGTGGTGCTGGGCCAGCGCACCACACCGGAACTCGCGCGCGCCGCGCAGAAAGAAGCGCCCAACCTCATCAATCTCACCACCGCCGAAGAGATGCAGCGACTCCCGGACGTGAATACCGGCGAGGCCGTCCGCCGCCTGCCGGGGATCTCCCTGGAGACCGACACCGGCGAGGGACGCTACATCAACATCCGCGGCCTGGACGCCGACCTCAACAGCACGACTTTCGGCGGCCTGCGGCTGCCGCCCACCAACAACAGCTCGCCATCCGGCGCCGGGCGCGCGGTCGCCTTCGATTCCATCCCGATCGGGTTCGTCGGCGCCATCAAGATCACCAAGTCCAATCTTCCGGAACAGGATGCCGAGGCCCTGGGGGGCACCATCGACATCACCCCCAAGACCGCGCCGGCTGACGGCAGGCCTTTCGTCGACCTGCGGTTGGGCACTGGTCAGGAATTGCTGCGTCACTCGTGGATCACCGACCTCGCCGGCACTGCGGGCACGCGCTTTGGCGGCAGCGGCGGCTACCAGCCTTTCAGCGTGCTGGTCACGGCTTCCGTCTACGATGACCGCCGCGGCATCGACGATGCCGAAGCCGGCTTCATCGACAACCAGGCCGCAGGGGTGCCCGACAAGGCGTTCTCGGGATTCGAGCAGCGCTACTACCGCTATCATCGCAAGCGCCACGGCTATGGCATCGACCTGGGCTACGCTCCCAGTGATGTCACCCGGTTCTTTGTCCGCTACTACGACGCCGGGTATTCCGAGACGGTGCTGCGCAACCGCCTGGTGTGGAGCTTTACCGGCAACCCGGTTGTGGCCGCCATGAATCCCAACGGTCTGCTCGACACGGCCGTTCTCGACAAGACGCTGCGCGACGAGAAGGAATTCCTGGACTCGAAAGTAGCGGAAATCGGCAGTCAGACGCTGCTGGGCAGCGACGCCCTGGATTTTCACGTCGGCTACACCAAGGGCACCTACTACAAGCCCTACGACCTGAACTCCGACTTCCACAACCCGTCGCTGCTCAATGCCTACTACGACAACACGACGCTGCCGAACTGGCCTGTGGTCAGCGCGCTGCCGGGCACGGCCGCCAACGGTACGGTCACCGTGGATCCTGGTAACCCTGCCGGCTATACGCTCGCCGGCATCCGTACGCAGGTACAGCATTCCGATGACCACGAGTGGGGTGTCGGGGCCAACCTTGCAATCCCGACACACCTGACTGCGCGTGCCGACGAGGAGTTCAAATTCGGCGTCAACGTCCGCATCCGCCGCAAGAGCGCCGACCAGGTCTCCAGTGCTGCGACCCAGCTCCCCGCGCTGGCGCTGACCGCGGCGAGTGTCGGCGGCAACGTCCTGTACTACCAGGGACATTACCTGAACGGGCCCACCATCGCCGGGGCTGTGTTGCGCGGTGTGTACGCGGCCGCGGTGGCCGCCGGCAACGTCGGTGGGGACCCGGTCGGTGACGCGCTGACCAACGTACATGACCGCGAGGACGTTTACGCGGCCTACGGACAGTATCAGTTTGGTTACGGGCCGCTGGGCGCGATCGCCGGAATCCGCGTGGAGAACACCCGCGCGACCTACGCGGGCGCCGAGGCCGATACTTCAGGGTCGGCGGTAGCCGCGGCGTGCCCGGTTCCCGATCCAATCAACAACCCCACCACTCACGTCTGTGCGGTTTCCAGGGATCGGACTTACAGCAACGTGTTTCCCACCGCGCAGGCGCGCTATGAGTTCAATCCTGACCTGATCGCGCGGCTGGCGGTCTCGTCAACCATCGCGCGCCCGGGCTTCCAGCAGGTCACGGCAGCCACTACCGTCGACAACAACGGCAACATCACCACCGGCAACCCGAACCTGAAGCCCACGACGGCGACCGGACTGGACCTGGCCATCGAGCGCTACCTGCCGCACGCGGGTATCGTCTCCGCGGGCTTCTTCGGCAAGTACATCCGCGACTACATCGCCCAGGACGTGTTCCAGCAGGGCGGCGGTGCGCAGCAGTCCGGCGGCAACCTGGGGATCGTGCACGTCGTGAGCTTCCAGAACATCCCGGCCGCGCACGTGTACGGCTTTGAGACCAATTACGTACAGCACTTCCGCGACATCCTGCCCGGAGCCTTTGGCGGGCTGGGCGCATCGTTCAACTGGACCTGGGTGGATTCCTGGTACCGGCTGCCGGTGGTGGATGCCTCGGGCGTCACTGGCTCCGCGCGCACCTCGATGCTGCCCTCAACCTCGCGCAACTCGTTCAACGCCGAGCTGCTCTACGACCTGTACGGCCTGGATCTGACGCTGGGTGCGTACTACACGAGTCGCAACATCTTCGGCCTGGGCAACACGGCGGCGCTGGACGTGTGGACGCAGCAGCGACTTTCGGTCGACTTCGGCGCCCAGTACAAGGCAAGTGATGTGCTTGGCATCTACCTCAACCTGAAGAATTTGACCAACACGCCACTGAAGTTCACGGAAGGCCCGGGAGAGAACCGCGTCATTCAGCGCGAGTTCTACGGGATCACGGCCCAGATCGGTGTGAACCTGAAATTTTAGTGTACAGTTCGCGCCCATGCATGCAGGAGCTTTGCTGATTGCGGCGACACTGTTGCCGGTGGCGGTCGTTGCGCAGCCGCTGCCGCTGCCGCGCTACCAGCACATCTTCGTAATCATCGAAGAGAACCGCACCGCGGACCAGGTCATCGGCAACGCCCTGGCGCCGAACATCAACAGGCTCGCGCGCCGTTACGGCTATGCCGCCAATTTTTATGGCGAACGCCACCCCAGCGAGCCGAACTACATCGCCATGCTGGGCGGCGATACCTTCGGTATCCAGGATGACGATGCGTTCTACTGCAAGCCGGGTGTTCGCATCCCCGGATGCCTGCTGTCAACGCAGCGCGGGTACCCCGACCACACGATTGGCGCGCGGAGCCTGGCGGATCAGCTCGCGGCAAAGGGCCTGACCTGGAAGGGCTACTTCGAGGACCTGCCGCAGCCCGGCGCGCTGGTGTACGCGTGGCCGCTGCCAGAGCAGCCGCTGCCCGGCAAGCCGGTCAAGCTGTATGTGTCGAAGCACAACGGCTTCGTGTCCTTCGCTGCTGTACAGAAGGATCCCGCCCTGGCCGGCAAGCTGGTCGGGTTCGACGTCCTGGAGCGCGATATCGCTTCCGGGCAATTGCCCAATTACGCGCACATCGTGCCGAACGAATGCAACGACATGCACGGCCTGCATGGTGACAACGTGCCTGAAGGCTGCGCCAGTGACGCGGGCCTGGTGGCCCGGGCCGACAGGGTCGTGGGCGAGATCGTCGCGAAGATCACGGGGTCGCCGATGTGGCGTCGTGCCGAAAACAGCGCCATCGTCATCACCTTCGATGAGGGCGGCCGCCGCGCGCCGGGGCACCCGGATGGCTGCTGTGGCTCGACCCCGGGGGATCCGGATAATCCCGGCGGGGGCTGGGTCGCGACCGTCGTGATCACGAATCACGGTCCGCGGGGTCTCATCGACAGGACCCCCTACAATCACTACTCGCTGCTGAGGACGACTGAGGCAGCCTTCGGCATCACGGAATACCTGGGGCATGCCGCGGATACCGGGGCCGGCGTGCGGATCATGACTCCCCTGTTCAGGCCCGCCGCCGGCCCGGGACCTTAGGATGAGCCTGAATTCAAGGTGAAACTGTACTGATATACAGTATCCGTTAGCGGCCTGCCGTGCCGGTGGCCAGGCTGGTATCCGGCGTTAAGGCCGCTGGGGCCGGGTATCGTGTATTATCCGCCCCCTTTTAAGCCGGGCTCGGGTCCTTTGAGCAGCAACGACACACTGGCGCTGTTTGCCGGCAATGCCAACCCGGCGCTGGCGCAGGACATTGCGCGCGCCCTGCAGACACCGCTGGGACGTGCCTACGTCGGCCGCTTCAGCGACGGCGAGGTCAACATCGAGCTGATGGAGAACGTGCGCGGCCGCGACGTCTTCATCCTGCAGCCGACCTGTCCACCGGCGAACGACAGCCTGATGGAGCTGCTGGTGATGGTGGATGCCTGCCGCCGCGCCTCGGCGGCGCGCATCACCGCGGTGGTGCCGTACTTCGGCTACTCGCGCCAGGATCGCCGGCCGCGCGCCACGCGCGCTGCGATCACGGCGAAGCTGGTGGCCAACATGGTGTCCAGCGCCGGCGTGAACCGGCTGCTGACGGTGGATCTGCACGCCGACCAGATCCAGGGATTTTTCGACATCCCGGTGGACAATGTGTATGCCTCGCCGGTGTTGCTGGGCGATGCGTGGAAGCAGGGCTACGAGGACGTGATCGTGGTGTCGCCGGATGTCGGCGGCGTGGCGCGGGCCCGGGCCTTTGCCAAGCGCCTGGACGATACGGAACTGGCGATCATCGACAAACGCCGCCCGCGGCCCAACGAGTCGAAGGTGATGAACATCATCGGCGAGGTCGAGGGGCGCACCTGCCTGCTGGTGGACGACATGGTCGACACCGCGGGCACACTGTGCCAGGCGGCACAGGCCCTGAAGGACCAGGGCGCGAAGAAAGTGGTTGCCTACATCACCCACCCGGTGCTGTCGGGCAGCGCGGTGGAGAAGATCGCCAAATCCGCGCTGGATGAACTGGTGGTCACCGACACCATTCCGTTGACGGCGGCGGCGCGGGCCGCGGGCCGCATACGGCAGCTGTCGGTAGCGGCGCTGCTGGCCGAGACCATCCGTCGCATCCGCGACGAGGAGTCGGTCAGCTCGCTGTACGTCGACTAGGATTTTTTTGAAGGTGGCGCGCGCCTTCGGTCGCGGGGCGCACGCCGTGTTGTAGTCATCAACTGAAGAGAAGCAAAAATGCGTATTGCATTCACGTTCGGCGCGGACCCCCGCGCGACGCATGGCAAAGGTGCGAGCCGCCGCCTGCGTCACTCGGGCAAGGTTCCCGCCATCCTCTACGGCGCCAGCCAGGAGGCGCAGGCGCTGGTCCTGGACCAGCAGAACCTGCTGACCATGATCGGCGATGAGCGGTTCTATTCCTCCATCGTGCAGCTGAAGATCGGCGAGCGCACCCAGCCCGCCATCGTCAAGGACGTGCAGATGCACCCGGCCAAGAACCTGGTGGTGCACGTCGACCTGTTGCGGGTGCAGGAGAACGAGCGTATCCGCATCCGCCTGCCGATCCACTTCAAGGGCGCGAGCGTGTCCCCGGGTGTGAAGACCCAGGGTGGTGTGGTGTCACATCGGCTCACCGACGTCGAGGTCACCTGCCTGCCGAAGGACCTGCCGGAGTTCCTGCTGCTGGACATGTCGGAGATGAACCTCAACGACACCAAGTTCCTCGCCGACGTGCCGCTGCCTGCGGGCGTGGTGATCCCGGAGCTGGCGCATCGCAATGCGGCTGTGGTTTCCATCCACGCGCCGCGTGCCGAGGAGCCGGAACCGACGGTCGAGACTGCCGCCGCCGCAGCGCCCGCCGAGGGTGCTGCCGCTGCCGCCGGCGCAGCCGGTGCCGCACCAGCCGCCGGGGCCGCGCCTGCTGCCGAGGCCAAGAAGGGCGAGGAGAAGAAGGACGCTGCCGGCGCCAGGAAGGAAGGCGGCAAGAAGTAACCGCTACCCTTCGGGTATATGGAGCCCGCTGTCACCGCGAACTGCGGCGGCGGCGGGCCTCAAGTCCGTACACCTATGGCTGGTGAACCCATCAAGCTCGTCGCCGGGCTCGGCAATCCGGGCACGGAGTACGCACGCACGCGTCACAACGCGGGCTTCCAGTTCGTGGAGGAGCTGGCGCGGCATCACGGGGCCGTGTTCCGCAGCGAGCCGCGGCATCACGCCGAGGTGGCGCGCGCCGCGCTCGGTGCGAGTGAGGTGTGGCTGGTGAAGCCGATGAGCTACATGAACCGCAGCGGCGGTCCGGTGCGTAGCATCGCCTCATTCTACAAGGTGCCGGTGAGCGGCCTGCTGGTGGCCTACGACGAGCTGGATTTTCCCGCCGGCACCGTGCGGATGAAACAGGGCGGCGGTGCGGCGGGCCACAACGGCATGCGCGACGTCATCGCGCAGATGGGCGATGGCTTCTGGCGGCTGCGCATCGGCATCGGTCATCCCGGGGATCGTGCGCAGGTGCTGGACTACGTGCTGGGCCGGCCGGCGGCGCAGGACGCGGCGCTGATCGCCGATGCCATCGATGCCGCGGTGGACAGCGTTCCGGTGCTGATGAACGAGGGTGCGCAGATTGCCATGAACCGTCTGCACAGCCGCAATGGGGAGCCGGCCGTGGGCCGGGGCGGGTAGTCGTGCCGATACGCTGTGGCATCGTCGGGCTGCCGAACGTCGGCAAGTCCACCCTGTTCAACGCGCTGACACGTGCGCAGATCGCGGCCGAGAACTATCCCTTCTGCACCATCGATCCCAACGTCGGCGTCGTGCCGGTGCCCGATCCGCGCCTGCAGCAGCTGGCCGCGATAGTGAAACCCGAGAAGATCCTGCCGACCACGGTAGAGTTCGTCGACATTGCCGGCCTGGTCGCCGGCGCCTCCCAGGGCGAAGGACTGGGCAACCAGTTCCTGGCGCACATCCGCGAGGTCGATGCGATCGCCCACGTGGTGCGTTGTTTCGAAAGCGGCGACATCATCCATGTCGCAGGCCGGGTCGATCCGATCGCCGACGTGGAGATCATCGATACCGAACTGGCGCTGGCGGACCTGGCCACGGTGGACAAGGGACTGGAGCGCGCCGTCAAGGCCGCCAAGAGCGGCGACAAGGATGCGCTGCGACGCCGCGGCCTGCTGGAGCGGGTCAAGGCGCACCTGGACGGCGCCCGCCCGGTGCGCGGCATGACCCTGACGGAGGAGGAGAGGCGCGACCTGCGTGAGCTTTCGCTGTTGACCGCCAAACCCGTCATGTATGTGGCCAACGTGGCCGAGAACGGTTTCAGCGGCAACCCGCTGCTCACGGCTCTGCAGCAGCGCGCAGCGGGGGAAGGCGCGGTAGTGGTGGCGGTGTGCGCCGCCATCGAAGCGGAGATTGCCCAGCTCGATGAGGCTTCGGCGCAGGAGTTTCTGAAGGAACTCGGCCTTACGGAACCGGGTCTGAACCGCGTCATCCGCGGCGCCTACCAGTTGCTGGGACTGCAGACCTATTTCACCGCCGGGCCGAAGGAAGTGCGCGCCTGGACGGTGCGCGCCGGCTCGACCGCCCCCCAGGCCGCTGGCGTCATCCACACCGACTTCGAGCGCGGCTTCATCCGCGCGGAAGTGATCGCATTCCAGGACTACATCGCCGGCAAGGGCGAGGCGGGCGCAAAGGATGCGGGCAAGCTGCGCCTGGAGGGCAAGGAATACGTCGTCCGCGAGGGCGACGTGATGCATTTCCGCTTCAACGTGTAGTTTCGAGGACCGCGGGCTGGAGCCGCGCAGGCCGGACCCGAGGGCCCGGCCAGCGGCGCGGGATGACCCGGTTTGACACCCCCCGGGGTGGCCCCGACAATGCCACCCCCCGCGTGGAAAGGTAGCTCAGCTGGTTAGAGCACGGCACTCATAATGCCGGGGTCGAGGGTTCGAGTCCCTCCCTTTCCACCAATATTACAAAGACTTACGCGCCACCATTTCTCCCGCTGTGCCCGTTTTGTGCTCGGCGATGCGTCTTTTGCACTCAGCGATCGCTGCGCCCCTCGGCTCAAAATCGGCGAAATAGACGTTAGAGCGCCAGCCGCAAGAGCACCAGCAAATCCATGCATCGATCATCGGCTCGCCCCGATAGTCGGCATGATGTTCCGGACCGCTCATCGTCCCCTCCTATGCTCCGCGAACTGCCGTAGATGGTCGACCGAGAGGTGCCCGTACCGCTTCACCATGTCGTAGGACTTCCACCCCCCGAGCTCCTGGAGCACGTCCAGTGGGGTGCCCGCCTGCCGGTGCCAGCTCGCCCAGGTATGGCGCAGGTCATGGAATCGAAGCCAGGGCACGCCGGCGCGCGCGGCCGCCTTCTTGAACTCGTGCCCGTTCGCATCCTGGAACGGCAGCCATCGCCCTTCAGGCCCGCGGCGGAAGGTGAACACGCGCTCGGCGTGGCGCCCGCGCTGGGCACGTAGAACCGCCGCGGCCCGCCGCGACAGCGGGACCGCAATCGTCTCCCCGGCCTTCGCCCTCGATGCCGGCACCACTAGCAGGCCCCGCTTCAGATCCACCTGGTCCCAGGTGAGGCCGGTCGCATTGCGCATCCGCAGCCCTGTCTCCAGGGCAAACTCCGCGACATCCCTCAGATTCTTGAACGCGGCGAGCTCCTTGAGCAGCCGCTGCGCCTGGGTGCGCGTCAGGAATCGCGGCTCGCGCTTCTCCAGCTTCACCATCGGCACCGCCGGCGCCTTCTCGATCCAGTCCCATTGCATCAACGCTCTGCGCAGCACCATGCGCAGCAGGGCCATGTACCGATTCGCGGTCGACGGCGAGCTCTCCAGCGTGCGCACCGCGCGCAGCTTCGCAATCATCGAGGGGGTGATGTCGGCCAGAGCCACCGCGTCCATCGACTGCGGCTCGGCGGAGAACCAGCTCAGCCGCTCGGCGTCTCGCGCCCTGTCACGACCCGCAGCCTCGGCGCTCCAGCGCTCGACAGCTTGCTTCCAGGTGTAACGCGGCCGCTCACCGAGGCGGTGCTCCCGCCATCGACTGTTGTGAAGGCGCGCCTCGAACTCGGCTGCAAGTGCTTTGTCAGCTGTGCCAGTCGAGCATCGAGTCTTGATTCCACCGACCGAGAGTCGGACCCACCAGTACGGGCTCTTAGGGCGGCGATAGAGTGGCATGCGCGCTCGCGTGCTTGTTGTCGGATGAGCTCGACCAGGTCGGCGCGTACAAAGACCCACCGGCGCCCGATCTTGGCCCCGGGCACCTTACCCGCACGAGCCTTGCGCAGCAAACAATCCTCGCTGAGCTGCAGCATGCGCGCCGCGTCCTCGAGGCCGAGGGTTTCAGCGGGGGATGACATCGATTTCCTGCGCAGCCGTTCGATATAGATCGGCGAGAATCCTGGCATCGCATATACGCAGCACCCTTGGAAGCGCCGGCCATATCCTCTTGAGAGTGCGCGCCGCGATACCCGGAACGCCGTCCTCGGCGGAATCGAGGAAATCGCGCTGAAGGTGGACGACATGCGGTGGACTCTCTCGAATGCAACGCGCCGCCTCTTCTCCCAGTTCCTGATCGCCGAGTCTGTCCTTCTCGTCATGACAACGTATACACGCCAGGACGATTGCCATACCTCCTGCTCCTCGCGGCGCCGGGAAGTGATCGCGCTCGTACTCGCTGCGATCGACCATGAGACGCTCGCAATAGAAGCAGCGCAGCTCTCGCAGGGCCTGGCTGAGCGGTTCAGCCGGCGCGCTCACGGAACTCCTCATCCGTCATTCCATACCCGGCAGCATCGAGCGCCGCCTCGAGGGCGGCCAGCGCCGGCTCGCTCACCATGGCGGTGCCTGGATCCATCGGCTGACTGATCGCCAACGCGCTATCGGATAGCACCCTGGCAGCGGCGGCCACGGCGCGCTGGGCGTCGCGTTCGACGCACAGTGCGTTCGTGATGGCGTTTTGCGCCTGCTTCTGAATCTCCAACTCGGCGCGCAGCCTGCGGAGCTCCACTACGTCATCGATGTTGTGAAACTCGCGTTGCACGCGTTCTAGTCGCTCAATCTCATTGCGATACTGGTGAGACAGGCGTGCCACTTCTTTCCAGCTCTGTGATCCGTCTCGCCTGCCGCTCAAGCTCGGCGGCCGCGCGACATGGCAGGCATGTGCCATCAGCGCACTGACAGGCAGCGCGGAGGTCGGGAAAGACCCGCTCGGCGCCGGTCGTGGAGGTCATCGGGGCTTTCTCCAGCTGCTGGCTTGCGGGCATGTGCCGAAGTGGCTGACGTGCCGGCCGTGCTCGTAGATTTCGTCGTCCGCCTCGACGGTATCGGCGTCGACGGGAATCTTCTTGCCGGCCTCGGTCGTTAGCCAGACGATGCGCGCGCGGCAGGACTTGCAGCGTGTGATGCGCCGCTCGTGCGCTTCGGTGGTGTCGGAGTCGAAGGTCATGCCGCGCGCTCCCTTGCTCGCAGCTCAAACGCCGCCCACTTCGATGCCGGCCAGATGAATACCTCAGCCGATCTCACAGATTCATCCAGGTTGACGACCATGCCAGATACCAGAGCCTGCTCGCGCTCGCATTCAGACTTCGAGCCACGATGCAGAACTCTCGCCCTCGCGGTTCCATCGCGCATGAACACCGCGCAGCAGAGGACGTGCTCTTCGGCGAGGCCGTTCACGCAGCTACCCCAGCGCCTCTATTGCAGCGATGGCCTGATCGAGCGCGGCGCGTTTCGTGCGCAGCTCGGTGAGCAGCTCGCCGTACCTGGCCTGCGGCTGCCCCCCCCCATTTGATTTGGCCGCTGCGGCGACCGTCTTTTTCTCCGGCTTCGAATCTCGACACGCCAGACAGATCCGCGCGGCGCGGCCGGTCTTGCCCATGAGGCTGACGTCCTTCGTCTTGCCGCACTTCTTGCACGTTCTGGTCGCCATCCGCATCTCCTGGGTCGGTTGTTCTGTTGGCGTCGGTCGACGCGCGATGTGAAAGAGGATTGGGGCGGCAGGCCGGTCCTCGCCGGTTTCCTCAGTGGGCGCCGGCGTCTGCGACGGCGACCCTTCAGAACTGAGACCGCCCCCTTGGGGAATTCGTGCAATTTCTGGAATTGCTGGAATTGATCTACGCAGGTAAATCTTCCCGCCCATGAACTCGACGCGGTCCTCGAGCTCGTCCAGCGCCTCGTCCAGGCTGTCCGCATCGGCGCTGAGCTCCGCCAGGAGCTCCCCGTGCGTGATCGCGCCGCGGCCGAGCACCCGCAGCACCTGGTCGGCGAGCGGGCTCACTTCTTCTTCGCCGGCTTCTTGGGCTTCGCGGCCGCGGTGACTTCCTTGCGCACCTTCTCGACGTCGATCCGCAGTGACTTCGCGGCGGCCAGCAGCCGGTCCGGCGTACCGTCACCCCAGGTGTAGACGCTCAGGTCCGACGCGTAGTAGCAGAGCTGCAGGAACTCGGCGAGCTGCTCGACCTTAGTCATGCCAGCGATCCACTCCTCGAGCGCCGGCCGATATTCCTGGGTGTACTTCTTCTTGATCGGTTCGAGCCCGTAGATGCTGCAGAGCCGCTTCAGGTTCTCCTGCTGGATCTCCCCGACGTAACCGACGGCGATGGTGCGCAGGATCTGGACATCGACCCGCGTGGGCAGCTTGGCGCGGACGAGCTCGAACAGCTTGGCGCGGAAGGCCTTCTCGGCCTTCGCCTTCTTGTCGCGCTTTGACTGCTCGGGGTTGGAAGGTTCGCGCGTGGCGCGCACGCCCTGCTTGCGCAGCGCCTCGGTGACGACCGCCTCCTTCACGATCGGCACGAGCTCGCCCGTCTTCACGTCCTGCAGCAGCGCCGGCTGCGCATCCTTGCCGATGATCTGGCGGACGGTGCGCTGCTTGGGATCGCGGTAGACGCGCTCGTCAAGTTTCAGGTAATCGCCGTTCAGACCACAGTCCGGACCGTGCGGCGCGATCTTCTTCGCCTTCTCGCCGGTGATGACCTCCTGGCCGGTGGCGCGCGCCTTCTCAAGCTGTCGCGCCGACCATGCGTCGCTCTTACGCTTGAAGCAGGGCGCGTCCGTGCAGACGTCTCCACTTTTGACGTCCTGGAACAGCTCGCGCTGGTTGCCAGTACGCTTCGGGCAGGCCCCGCACGCGCCGGCGGCGGGCACCAGGTCCGCGTCTCCGGTGGGGAAGGAAGCCTCCTTCAGGTCCAGCATGTAGTCCTCACGAATATGCCGGAGCGCCTCGCGGTACGACATGGGGCCGCCATCGCCCCAGCGCTGATGCGTGATCTCCCCGCAGGCCTTGCGCTGCGCGCCGGCGTCCGGGATGCGCGCCAGCAGCAGCGCGGTCGACGCCGACAGCTCCCCGCGGTAGAACGCCTCGCGCGCTGCGGGGCCCAGGGCCAGCAGCTTCATGCGCGCGTAGACGTAGGCCTTGGACTTGCCCACCTTGCCGGCGATCTCCTCCACCGAATGCCCATGCTTGAGCAGCTGCTCGTAGCCTTCCGCCTCGGCGAGCTCGTGCAGGCCGGCGCGCTGCAGGTTCTCGATCAGCTGCAGCTCGGCGACCTGGCCGTCGGAGAGCTCGCGCACGGTGGCCGGGATCTCCTCAAGCCCCGCCTTGCGCGCGGCGATCACGCGGCGCTCGCCGGCGACGACCTCCCACTGGTTCAGCTCGCCGTGGTCCTCCTTGAATCGCGGCCGCGCCAAGATCGGCTGCAGTACGCCGGCGATCTTGATGCTGTCGGCCAGCTCCGCCAGCTCACCCTTGTCGAAGTGCGCACGGCGCTCGATCTGCGCCGGCGTCGTGGAGAAGGTCAGCGCCGCCAGGGGAACGGCGCGAAGTTCTGAAGCATGCATCGTTATGACTCCGTGAGTTGTTCGCGGCGCGCCTGGTAGACGGCATCGCAGTCATTCGGCGGGTCGCCGTCAAAGGCGGTGCAGCAGCTCTCCCACTCGTCATTCAGCTCGTCGACGGTGCGGGCCCGCTGCAACCGCTGCGCCCAGTTGACCGGGCCGGCGGTAATGACTGGCCGCGCCTTGATGCGCTGGCCAGCGGCGTCGGAGGCTGCTTTCAGGCGCTGCTTCGTCGGCGCCTTCGCGCCCTTCCAGAGTGCGGCGCGGCGCGCCTCCAGCGCCTGCAGCTGTGCTGCGCTAGCGCACTGAGCATAGTCAGAGAGGAGCCGTTCGATGGTGTCGATTGGCCCGCCGGTGCCGCCGGCTGCCCAGGCCGCCAGACGAGCGCCGCTGTCTGGCGTGACCGGCTTGTCGAGCGCGAAGAACGGGCGGTGCTGCGCCTCCAGCTTGATTGGCTTCGGGATGCCTGGCGCGTCCGCCAGTAACAGGAAGCTGGTCGTCAGTTCGAACGGCAGCGTTTTCTCGCAGATTGGAAGCCAGCCGTCGAGGCCCGCGCGCGAGGCCTTCGGCACGATCTTCATCTTGCCGTCTCCAGGGTCGCGCACCATGTCGACCTTCTCTTCGGCGCGGAAGCACAGGACCAGGTGCGCTCGCAGCTGCAGCAGGCGTGCCACCATCTTCTTGTGACCCATCTTCGGTCTGATCCACGCGGCCATCTTGCAGGCCTCGCGCCGCTTCCAATCCTCGCCGGCCATCCGTGTGAGCTCTTCCTCGTGCCACTCCAGGATCCCGCCTTCGCCCGCCCACTCGTGCGACATGGAGTCGACCATGATCACGGGGTATCCGGCCTTGTCGGCCGCGACGATCGCCTGGGCGTAGGTATCGGGCCGGAACGGCGGATGCAGGTCGATGAAGTCGAACTGGAACTGATCGGCGTAGTGCAACGCCCGGCGTGCTTCGGTATCGATGACCGCAAAGCGCTTTGCGCCGGCCATGCCCGCAGCGAGGCACATACCGGTATAGGTCTTGCCTGATCCCGTGCCGCCGGCGAGGCCAACCAGCAGGCTGATGTTCTCGCGCACCGCCGGCGCGAACTTGATCTGCTTCGCCGCGGCGTTCATTCCGTCAGCGTCCCGATCTCGCGTTCCACAACATAGTTCGGCGCGTGCAGCAGCAGCGGCTCGCCGCCGGAGTAGTAGCTGGGCCAGTGCTTCTGCGCCAGGCACTGCTCCCATAGAGTCAGCGCGCGGTTCCAGCGCAATGCGCCGATCTCGCGGAAGCTCCCATCCGGCTCGATCGGCACGACGCTGTAGGGTTCTTCCAGTTCGACGAACAGGAAGATCATGCGGATGCGCCCGGCGAGCTCAGGTCTCAGCGCAGCCAGCGCGCGCGTGTATGCGGCGTACTGCACGTCGTAGCCGTAATCCAGAAAGCGCCGTTCGATCTTCGATGGGTTCGCGGCCTCGGTCGATTTGATGTCATAGATGATCCCGCGATCGAGGAAAACGTGATCGAGCATGCTGCGGCACAGGACTTCGCCGTCCTGGGCGCGATCAGTCCATTCGATGGCGAGTTCCGACCGGGCGGTGAACTCGTAACCGTACTCGCGGCAGCGGTCGACGAGCTTTGCGGCCGTCGCGGCCTTCTCGGCGAAGTCGTGCTGGAGGATCGGCATCTTCCCGGCGGCGCGGGCCGCATCGCGGGCCTCCTGCGCGGCCTTCGTGCGGAAGTCCTTCGCGTCGATCAGCTCCACGTCCTTGCCGGTGCCGAGCATCAGCTTATGGATCAGGCCGCCCGCCGTCATCGCCTTTGTGCCGCCGCTGTCTCCGCCGCGGCCGCCGAGGCGCGGGTGCTTCGCGTATGCGTGCGCCGGGGATTCCGCCACCATCGTCGTGGCAACACCGCTGGACAGACTCGGTCGATCGCAAGGATCCGCCAGGTATTGTTCCGGCGTGACGTCGAGGATCCGCGCGCGCGGGCCATCTTTCCCGGCCGCCTTCTTCAAGGAACGGCCTCCACGCTCGGCCGCGCACAATCCTTCGATGGCGCGCGCTCGATGTGTAGTCGACGCCGCTGGGCGGCGCGGTGCACTAGGTGCGCCAGGTGCTCGATCAGGCCCAGCGCCGTGAACAGCAGGCCGAGCCCGGCTATGACCAGGACGAACGCGGGGATATCGTCATGCATGGACGGGCTCCTCCAGCGCTGCGCCGCGGCGCGCCAGGTGTAGATATGCGGGGGTGAACTCGGTCGCCGGCGAACGCGCGACGTGCTCGGCCGCGGCGACCGCATGCTGCGGATCAGCGGGCGCGCCGACAGCGCCAGGGGAGGGTAGGCGCGATTTCATGGCAGCTCCTTGCGCAGCAGCCGCCCGTACAACCGATCCGCTGGACTGGTATCGGGCATGCGCTCGAGTCGCTCGATGCGGCGGCGCTGGCGGACAAGCGCCGGCAGCATGGCAAGTGCCCCCACTATGCAACCGCCGAGGAAGGCGACGGCGGGGGTCACAGTGCCACCTGCATGGGAACCGGCACCGGTCCGCGCCGCCACTCGGCGAGCAGGACGTCGAGCTCGGCGCGCAGCTCGCGATAGCGCAGCGTCGCCTCCCACCGCTCCATCGATCCGGCCGGTGCGCGGTTGGCGCGCAGCAGGAGCTGGACGAACTGCTCGTACAGATGCAGCGCGCGGTCGAGATCGCGGTCGGTCATGCGCGCCACCCTCTGCGCGTCTCCACGCAGTCATAGCAGTCGCATTCGAATCCATGGCGCCGGACGGCAGGAGTGGCGCTGCCTTCAGCCTTGGCGATGGCCACGTTGGCGATCTCGGCGGCTTGGCAAAACGCCAAATTTGCGCCGAGCTGATGCGCGAACCCAGGCTCATGGCCTTCACCACCGAACAAGGTTTTGCCGCCAAGCTCCGCTATCGCCTTCAGCGCGACCAGCAGCTCCTCGCGCTCGATCAGCAGCGCGCGTACGTCTCGCGCGGCGGTCAGCGGGGTGCTCAGGTCTACCGTTGGGGCGGCGCCGCTCATAGCCGCACCGCCGTCGCCTTCAGGAACCGACCGGTGGCGCTGTTGCGCATGGCCAGGTGCACCGCACCGCGCTTGCCGGTCAGCTGGTAGAAGTTTCCGTCCCAGCCGCGGCGCAGCAGATCGGCGCGGGTCAAATCAGGGGTGTCGAGCGTCGTGACGGCGTAGGAGCGGCCGTCGACCGTGGCTGTTTGCATGGGGCCTCCCGATGGCATGGGAGGCAGCATACGGCGAGCCGTAGTTCAATGTCAACGGGGGGCCGTAGTTCCGTGACAGGATTAACGAACGTCCCTGGCGGGCGCTACATCAGAGTCACAGGGTTCTAGCCGGTCCCGGCTTGCACAGCGCGGCGCAATTCCAAGGGCGCGCTGACTCTCTTGAACCGCTCCTTGGAGCCGCCCGTGCCTGTTACGGTGATATCGCCGTAGCCAGCCATTTTCCCGATGAGTCCCTGGTTGACGGCGATGGTCTCAACTTTCGCCAGCTGCAGCTCCAGGGTGCGCGTACTGACCGCACCAACTTTGATGATCACGCGTTTGTCGGTAACGGCAAACTCGGACGTAAAGTATTCGATGAATCGAACGAGGAGCCACGCAAGTGGCAACAGAAGCACCACTGCAAACGGATGGACGAAGGCGGACAGCAGGAAGAAGATCAGCGAAAAAATTCCTGGTGCCAGGAAGATGATCCGATGAAGACGCGTCCTGAACGCAACTCGCTCTCCTGGCAGCAGATTGTTCTCGACATAACTCATTGTTGTTGTCTCCCTCTCTTGGCGAATTACTCTGGCTCGCACAATAATCTAAGCACGTCGGATTCCGTCAGCCAGCTTTCTCCTGCCGATGTGGGGCGGACGGCTGGCCTCTGGACGGGGGGCGAGATCTAGCGCCGCGGCGAGTGGGGCGCGCCCCATCCACATAACCCTCAAGTCGCGATTTCTCGCGTTCAGACATACGGCGGAACTTGTCGATCAGCGCGAGTTCCCGATCATTGAAATCTATTGGTTGGTGTGGCGCCTCGGCCGATCCCTTGCCGGTTCTGAGGTATTGGGTCGTCGTCCTCAGCGCATTGGCGAGGCGGTCAATGTTTCGCGTCGCGCTCTGCTTGCCCTGCTCGATGTCTCCTATGCTACCGGCACTCTTGAAGCCGGCCATGGCAGCGAGTTCGGATTGTGATAGGCCGAGAGCCTCCCGTTTTGACCTCACCCTATCGCCGAAGTCGCTCACGTGCATATTACAACGGGATTCCGTATCGGCGGACCGTTGACATTGAACTACGGCGCGCCGTAGCATCAGGGCCATGCTTGAAACGCCCTGGTCACTTCGAATCCGCGATCTGCAGGTCGCCGGTCTTTCCTACGCGGAAATCGCAACACTGACGGACGTTGCGCCTTCGACCATTGGCGATCTCGCTACTGGACGCAGCGCCTGTCCGCGTGGCGATGCTGCATTGAAGCTGCATGAACTTCACCAGCAGCGCTGCGGCGTCAAATCCTCCAAGCCACGCAAAACGGCATAACCCGGTGATGCACGCCAGGGCGGTGCAAGCGGGGACGTGCAACCCAAGCGGTCGCAGTTATGTCTCATGCGGATTCGCCCGATGAGTCTGCCGCTTAAGGACTTCCGGCTGGGGGTCACTGAATCGATTGACCTGTGGCTCGAGGCTGAAGCCGTCGCCTTCGGCAAGGACAAGGCTGCGGTGGCGCGCGAAGTGCTTCAGGAGTGGGCAAAGCGTAAGGCTCATGCGTTCAAGGTGGCCCACCGCCGCATGGCTGGCAACGGAATGCAGCCGGAGTTGTTTGGAGACGAGACGGAAGATGGTGGAGTCAGCCGGAGGAAGCCGGCGTGACGCTTACTGCTACTTCCCAGGTGGCCGCTTCAGCAGCCTGCCGTACAGAAGGTCATTCACTGACTTGCCCTCTGGTGGTTGCCAGTTCAGGCGCGCGATCTTGCGGCGCTGCCTCACCACAATTGGCATCAGGCACAGGGCGCAAACCAGCGCGCCGGCCAGGAAGGCGATCAGGAACTCGAACACCATGCCGCCACGATAGACGACACGTATCTCTGCGGCAAGAATTCGCCCCGCCCGCGCGGCTCTCCCTCCCTGGGGCCGCGCCGCACGTCTGCAACGCACAGCCGGCGGCCGGGGCGATCCCATGACCGGGACGACCGTCGTACAGCTCGCCATCGCCGCAGACCTCGTCCTCCAGGTGAACAAGACAGGCGCCATCCTGCTGTTCGACCCGAGCTCGCGCATCGTGCGCGTACTGCGCACCCACGGCGCGCTATCCCAGGATCTGCGGCTGCGCCTGACCAGGAATATGCCGGCGGTAGTCGAGTATCTGACGGCCCAGGCCGAAAGCGGAGGGGGCTGATGGGCGGCTACATCCGCATGGACAAGGATCTCGAGGACGATCCGCGCGTCCTCGCCCTGGCGGACGCCATCGGGGAAGCGCACGGCCTGGCGCGCACCCAGGACGACCAGCCGAGCCCCATCGCGCGTAACGCTGCCATGGGGGCACTTTTCCGACTTTGGCGTCACGCCGACACGCACATCAAGCGTGACAACCGGCTCCATGCCCCGTTACGCATGCTTGTCGCTGTCACAGGGCTCAGCGTGACAGTGCTGTTATCAGTCTCTGCAGATTGGCTCGTTGTCCATCCGGACGGAACGCTAGAGCTTCCGGACTTCGCCGCCAAGAACGTCTTGATGGATAAGGATAATCGGCGCGCCAAGAATCGGGAACGCCAGGCCAGGCATCGAGCGAAAATGCGGGAGAATCCGCGTAACAGCAACGGCGTTACGCGTCACACGGGAAAGCGTGACAAAGGAGTTACCACCGGGACCGGTCCCGGGACCGGGACCGGGACCGTTCCCACCGTACCCGGTCCCGGACCCGAACCCGTGCGGAGCGCGGCTCCGCTTGCGGCTGGCCCGGGGGCCGCCGCTGCGCCGCGCAAAGACCCAGATTTCGCCTCGACCTACCGCGAGAGGTTTGGCTCCGATCCGCCGCCCGCGATTGCCGCCAAGGCGATAACCGCATGACCGAGACAGACACCCTCGCGGGCGAGCTATGGCTGCTGGACCGCATCAGCAATTTCTGCAACCGCGTGAAGCACGCTTTCGCCGGAACCACGCACTACGCCACGCGCAAGCAACGCATGCGCGCGGCGATCGCCCTGCACGGACTCGAATGCGCGATCTGCGGCCGCGATTCGAAGTCCAGAGCCGCATTCACGTTCGCCCAGGCCTTCGAGCGGCTGTACGGCGAGAAACTCTGAAACCAACGCCAAGGGGAACACATGCTCAGCCTCGATAACGCTCACTGCCGCATCGGCAAGATTTCCAACAACCTTGAGAAGCACGGCGACGAGGACGTCCCGGAATTCAACATTCCAATCACCGGCGTGATGCTCAACGCCGAGCAACTCAACGCCTTAATCGGCGATCCGCACTGCGATCGCGCCTGGTTCAACACGCGCAAGGACAAGACGCTCGAGCCGATGTCCTGGTGGGAGCGCGGTGAGTTCCGGCTCACCGACAAGCTCGATGCAGACGTCTGCACGATCAGCTTCAGCGGCGACCGGTCGATCGAGTTTGAGGCCGAGGAGGGCGACGGCGAGGAAGGCGCCCGCCCGGCCTGCCGGATCTCGCGCATGGAGCTCAAGCCGGTCGTCGGTGGCATGACGGAGCTGAGCTTTCAGCTGCAGGTGGTCCCTGGTATCGGCAAGAACAACCTGCTGCTGCAGGAACACCAGAACCGCGAGGTGCGCATCACCATCGGCGAGTCGCGCATAGCTGCCAAGCGCGGCAAGCAGCAGGAGCTCGGCCTGGATGCGCCGGTGAACAAGTTCGGCGAGGGCGAACAGCCGGACGCCGGCGCCGACAAGCCACGGCGCGGTAAGCGCAACGGTCGGCAGCAGCCTGCGGCGCACTGATGGCCTGCACGCAGATCAAGCTGCCAAGTGGACAGACGGCGATCGTCTGCGGCCCGCGGCGCATCAAGGTCTGCGTGATATGCGGCACGCCGGCGACGCGCGAGTGTGACTGGCGGCTCCAGCGAATCCGTTTCGCCAGAAAATCGCTGAGCCATACTTGCGATCGGGGACTGTGCGACGAGCACACCTGGTCGCCGGTCGCGCAGAAGGATCTTTGCCCTGAGCACCATCGGGCATGGTCGACGCACCCGGCGAATGCGCAGCGGGATCTGGGCCTATGAGCTCCCCGACACAGCGCTCGCTCGCCGAGATGCGCAAGCGCGGCTATCTGTGCCAGGTGGTGGAGCACTGGAACCCGCACGTCAAAATCCGCCAGGACCTGTACGGCTTCGTCGACATACTCTGCGTGGGCGAGCGCGAGGTCGTGGCCGTGCAGACTACCAGCCGCAGCGGCTTGAGCTCACGCCTGAAGAAGATCGCCGACCATCCGAACGTCGCGGCCGTGCGCCGCGGCGGAATCCGCATCCTGGTGCATGGCTGGTGGAAGCAGAACGGGCGCTGGTACGTGCGGGAGGAGGACGTTTCGTGAGAAGGCCGGACGACGATCTGGCGGCTGCTGCGGCGATCGTCGCCGCCTGCTACCTGGGCGTAATGCTTGTGATCGGAGTGGCGATCGGACTTGCGAGCGCATTGCGGTGAACACGTGAAATTGGCATCTATCAAATCACTACAGGAGTCTGCGAAATGAATCTTTCCAACTACACGACCAACAAGCTGATCGACGGCCGCTGGCGCGGCGGCGCGCTGACTTCTGCTGGTGCGGCTGGCAGCAGCGCCGTGGTCAACAAGGGAATCTGGGCGGCGACTACCGCCTACAGCGTCGGCGACGTCGTCGTGCCGCACGCGAACATGACCGGCGCTGGCGGCAAGTTTCTGCGCTGCACGACCGCCGGAACTTCCGGCAGCACGAACACGCTGGCCGTGCCGAATCCCGGCAGCACACTCGTCGACGGTGGCGTCACATGGACTGCGGTGTCTGGCATTCCCTGCGAGCTAGCGCACTATGTGGCGCTGTTCACGATCAACAAGGGGCTGCGCGCGAACTCGACCGCCTACGCTTTCGGTGACTGCATCAGCCTAACCCCGACTGGCGGTGCGAACGGCGACACCAACCAGCACCTGTATCGCTGCACCACGGCCGGTACGTCTGCTGCCGCCCAGCCAGGCACATATCTGGGTGTCGACGGCGAGGCGATCACGGACGGCAGTGCCGTATTCACCGAGCTGTCGCCGGTGCTCAAGACCGGAACTGGTTTCCCGTCCGGCCTGGCCGAAGTCTCCGGTGGCGCCTATGCGCGCGTGAAAATCGAGGCGGGTGCGTATCCTGCGCTGACTGACTTCGCCGCGACACAGGGCGGTAGCACTGCCAGCACAGGCACCACGGCCGCCACGAGCAATTCCAACGCAGTTACCTACCCGACCTCCACGGCTGCCTGGGGCACTGTCGGGGCATACGGCATTTACGATCAGCTCACTGGCGGCAACCTGACTGACTTCGGTGTGCTGAGCGTCCCGCAGATCATCGGGGCGAGCGGCAACACGCCGTCCTTCGCCGGCGGGGTGCTCACGATCAAGCAGGATAATTGATCGACCGGCGAGGCCAGATCCATGACGCCAGTCCTGGTCTACAGCCGCCCGGCGGCCGTGCTCTCGGTCGGAGAGCACGGCCCGTTTGTCGCCCCGCCGTGGAGGGCGCAGTACCGCGGCTACCTTCTGGAGTTCAGCAAGGGCGCGCTGTGGCCGGCATCCGGCGAAGTGCTGACGATGCGCTGCGAGCGCAGCCACGACGGTGGGCGCACCTGGCATGAGGATGCGCGGCTGACTTTCGGCGGCGGGCCATGGAAAACCCGCGCCGGCGAGGAAGTGGCAACGGACTGGCGGTACATCGCAATGGGTACCGACCATCCGGGCACTGAGCACGAAGTGGTGCGGACTACGGCGAATACCGACTCGATGCGATTCATGCTCGATGTCCATCAGCCGTGTGACTTCGGATTCTCTCTGCGGGGCGTGCCGTGAGCGCGGTCCTGCAAGAACGGCAGACCTCCGGCGGCGGGTCCAGCGTCTCTTCTGTTGCGCTGGCCTTCTCTTCGAACCTCACCGCAGGAAGTGCGCTGCATGTGGTGGGCGGCCAGGCCAATGCCGTTAGCCCTGCCTATACGTTCTCAGATAACAACGGCGGAAGTTATACCGCCCTCGATAGTCCAACGTGGGATAGCGCCAATTCATGGGGGCAGGCGCATGCTTACTCCGCCAATCATGCCGCCGGTGCGACGACCGTCACGCTCACGTTCAACGCGAGTGAGACGTTCGTGGCGCTCTGGATCCGGGAAATAGGCGGTGTCACCGCAACACCGATAGACGGTCACAACAACGTCAACGCGGCGAGCGGCACCAGCGCAAGTGCGAGCGCCACCAATTCTAACCAGCCGGCCCTGTGGTCGGCGGTGGCCGTACAGACCCCGAACACTGCCGCGTTATCCGCGGGCACCGGCACGCAGGATATCGCTGGATGGAATTACACCGGCGCGACAAATTACGGTTTGTCATCGCATAGCCGCGTGACGACGGCGGGCTCCCAGACCGCGACGTTCAATACTGCCACGGCCGGCAAAATATCTATTTCGCTTGCGATATTCGATGAGGCCGGCGGCGGAAGCAATGCAGCTCTCGCCGGTCCGTCGGCGGCAAAAGCTGTGGCAACTGCCACGGCATCCGTGGCAAATGCGCTGAGCGGGCAATCGGCCGCGCGAGCCGCATCAACGGCCGTTCTTGCAGTCGCCACAGCACTGTCTGGCACGATGTCCGCCCGCGCCAGTGCAGCGGGCACAGCCGGGATCGGCATTGCTCTGTCCGGTATCAGCAGTGCCCGCGGCGACGCGCTCGGTGGCATTTCGATCAGCAATGCGCTGTCTGGAATCTGCGGCGCGTCAGCCTCGCTCGTCGCGGCTGTGAGCAATCAGCTCGCCTTGCTCGGCAGCATGGGCGCAGTAGCTTCCTGGACGGCATCGCTTGCCAGTGGGTCGGCCGCAGCTCTGTCGGGAATCGGCGGCGCGCGAGCGTCTGCCACTGGGACACTCAGCGTCTCGTTGGCTCTTGCCGGGCAGAGCGGTGCGACGGCAAGTCTCCAGGCGCCGCTTGGCAACGCCGTGCAGCTGAACGGCATCGCCGCAGCAGTTGCCGGTCTTTCGGGATCGCTGACGATCAATAGCGCATTTGCGCTCAGCGGCATATCCGGCGCCGCGGCGTCCGCCACGGGAACGCTGGCCAATGCGATCGCGCTCGCGGGAAAGAGCGCCGCCGCGGCCGCCATGCAAGCGCCGTTGGGCAACCAAGTCCAACTGACCGGGATCTCGGGCGCAGTCTCGAATATCACGGGCACGCTCGGAATCAGCTCAGGGCTGGCGCTCAGCGGAATATCGTCAGCCGCCGCCTCGGCAACCGGCGCCCTGACGAACATTGCGGCGCTGACGGGCGCCAGTATCTCATCGGCCGCCAATCAAGGCGGCATGGCCGTATCGATACAGCTCGCGGGCGTCTCGGCAACAAAGGCATTTGCTGGCGGTGCGCTCAACGGCGGAGCGGCCGCGCCGCTCGCCGGCGGTCCGCGTTACATCGTAAAACGCATCAGCCTGCGTCCCTTCACAGTTTCCCGCCTGATAGGGCGTCGACTAACGGTGACATCCATGCTTGGCCAATTCAGACTAGATACGAAATTGCCAGACGAGCTGCTCGTGCTCACTTTCGATTTCACGCCTGATCTGCTGTCGACCGAGAATCTCAGCGGCACGCCGACCGTCGACAGCTTGATCGTCGACGCCGGCACAGATCCGTCGCCCATGAATATCCTCAATGGTGCGCCGCAGATCGATAGCAGCCTCAAGAAAGTGCTTTTGCCGGTTCAATCCGGTGTCGATCTGTGCGATTACGGAATCACGGTGCGATGCCCGACGACCAATCCGCTGAAAGTGCTCGGTTTGCGCGGAACACTGCCAGTGCGCGCGAAACCGTACTGATGGAAGAATCCAACTTCGAGCGCTGGGTGCGGCAATACGGAGTGAAGCGTCTCGTGCGCGATCTATTCCGCGCAGATACGCGCCTGGGCGTGACACCGCATTCGGTTTACAACTGGCTGGCGCGGCGGCATCGACCGCACGAAAATCGACTGACCGAGATTCTGCGCATCGCCGGTGGCAGCATTACCGAAATGGACGTCCGTGAGCACTTTGGGACGCCGTTGAGATGATGAAGATCAACGTCAGCTTCGATCTGTCGACGCTGAATTCCAAGATGCGCAACTACGAGCGCAATCTGGCGTTCTCGACCGCGCAGGCACTGAATGACGCTGCATTGGAAGCCCAGCGGCGAGTGCGGCTGCATTTGCGCGACGCGTTCAAAATCCGTAACGCCGCCTTCATGGATCGCAGCATCAAGATCTTCGCCTTTGCCAACGTGCGCGCTAATCGGCCCTACGCCGAGATCGGCGTCGACAGTCGCAAGCCGCGCTTGCTGCTCTCGCTGTTCGAGGAAGGCGGAGCACGCGGCGCATTCAAAGGGCACAACGTGGCAGTGCCCATTACCGGCCAGGCAGCGCGGCCGAGCTTCGCGGACTCGGTGCGGCCGGACCTCACATTCCAGGCGCTCAACTTCCGCCGTGGTCCCATCACGCAGGCAGGCCATGCTGAGCTCGCCTCGCGGCGCGCAGGCAAGAACCGCAAGCGTAAGCTCTCTGGCCAGTACTACGTATGGCAGGGCCAGCAGCGCACCTTCATCCTCACTCACACTGCCCGCCATCCGATGGGCGGCGTATTCCAGCGCACAGGACCCAAGCGCGACGATATCCGCATGCTCTATTCGTTCCAGCAGCATGTGCGGCTGCGCAAGGCGCTGTCGTTCGTGGAGACCTCAGAAGGTGCATTCAATGACGTGTTCCAACGCGCGTTCGTGCGCCGGTTCTACCGTCTATGAGTGCTTGCATCTTTTGCGGCGTCGAGGCTGGCGTAACGAGATTCAATCAGCAGCGCAATCGGTGCGAAAAGCATAGAGGACGCGGCGGTAAGGAAACCGCAGCAATGATGCTCGCGCGCAAACGACGGATCGCAGCCGAGCGCTTCGGAAGTTATGCCGCGTACCGTCGCCACAACACACGCCAGCAGGCGAAGCGTCAAGGGCGTCAGCTATCCGTCCGATCTACCGCAGAAGAGATTGAAGCGAGCAAGCTGCGCCGCGCGCGATTGAAGCTGATTCGAATATTGCGGCGCATAGCCGTACGGCATCCGGAGGCTGTCGCCAAGCGACGAGCCAAGATCGCAGAGAAGCACAGGCGGAAATACCGAACCGATTCGCGCTATGTGATTTATGGACGCATGAGGACCGCGATGCGCAGGCTGTCGGCGCGTAGCGGGTATTCCTCGAAATTGTGGGCGCGACGATTGGGGTATAGCGCTGATCAGTTGCGCCAACATCTTGAGGCCAATTTTCTGCCGGGCATGGCATGGAGCAACTCGCGCGATTGGCACATCGATCACATAAGGCCGGTCTGCTCGTTCTACTTCACTTCGCCCGAGGAACCACAGTTCCGCGAGTGTTACGCGCTGAGCAATCTGCGCCCCCTTTGGAGAAAGGACAACGCTCGCAAGGGTGGCTGGTGGAACGGCATCGACTATCGCGCCCTCGCGCGCAAGAATAGAAATGCGGGTCCCGGCACGACGGTGGCGCAAGCGGGTGACGGCGAGCGCTTGGCCCGGTTAGCGGGCGGAAGCTGAAGGCAGTCCCCTCGCTTCCCGGTATCCCCTATGACGCGCGCCCGCTCCAAGAAGCCGAAGCAGTCCGGACTCAGCCTCAAGGCGTATGCCCGCCGGCGGGGCGTGACGCCGAAGGCTGTGCGCAAGCACCGTGACTCGGGTCGGATACCGGTCGGTGAGGACGGGAAGTTCGACCCGAAGGCGGCGGACGCTGCCTGGCAGGAGAACGTCCGCCAGCCGGTGGGCGGCCGCGGCCGGGGACAGGCGCGCCGGTCTGCCACGCTGTCTGACAGCATCGCGAGGAAGGAACGTGCGCTGGCCGACCTGCGCGAGCTGGAACTGCAGCAAAAGAGCGCTGAGCTGGTGGAGATCTCGGCGGTGCGCCGGTCGGTGCTCGCAGCCGTGGGCGGCGCGCGCGACATGTTGCTGGGGCTCGCGGATCGCCTGGCGCCGGTGCTGGTCGGTCGCACCGATGAGCGCGAGGTCCACGACCTGCTGACGGATGAGATGCGGCGGGCATGTGATGAGGTCGCCAGCATCAGGTTCCCGGCGTGAGCCGCAGCAACAGCGCCACCCGGGTCGTCGCGGACGTCTGGGCTCAGGCCTGGAAGCCACCGCCGCTGCTGAATGTCTGGCAGTGGGCGGATCAACATCGCATCCTGTCGGGCAAGGCGGCCGCCGAGGCGGGGCCATGGCGCACGGATCGCACGCCGTACCTGCGCGAGCCGATGGAGAAGCTGTCGGCGCGCGATCCCGCGCAGCGCATCGTGCTGATGTTCTCCAGCCAGGTGGGCAAGACCGAGACGGGCCTCAACTGGCTCGGGTACATCATCGATCACGCGCCAGGGCCCACGCTGTTCGTGATGCCCACGCTCAATGACCTCAAGAAGAACGTTCTGCAGCGCATCAACCCGATGATCCAGAGCACACCGGCGCTGCGCGAGCGCGTGGCGTCCCCGGCAAGCCGTGACGCTGCAAATAACATGTTCGTGAAGGAGTTTGCCGGCGGCATGTTGCTGCTGGCGGGCGCCAACAGCGCCAGCGGTCTCGCATCGCTGCCGGTGCGTTATGGATACGGCGACGAGATAGACCGCTGGCCGATTGACGTCGACGGGGAAGGCGATCCGCTCGACCTGCTCGAGCAGCGCCTGCAGACGTTCCAGTCCCGCAAGAAGCTGCTGATCACCAGCACGCCGACCATCAAGGGTGCAAGCGCGATCGAGCGCGAGTTCAACAGATCAGACCGGCGGCATTACTTTGTGCCGTGTCCGCACTGCCAGCACCAGCAACCCCTGCGGTGGCGCGATGAGGACGGGCGGCACCGTTTGATCTGGCAGCGCGATGCGGCGGGCAAGCATCTCACGCGCAGCGCCGCCTATCTGTGCGAAGCCTGCGGCGTGCTGATAGAACACCGGTACAAGACGGCTATGCTGGCGGCAGGCCGCTGGCAGGCGACGGCCCCTGGCGACGGCGAGACCACCGGCTATCACTTGAATGCCCTCTATTCGCCATTCATGAGCTGGGCGCAGATGGCGTCCGATTTCCTGAAGGCGAAGGAGGCGCCGGAGAAGCTGAAGGCCTTCACCAATACCAAACTCGCGGAGACGTGGGAGGAGATCGGCCTCACGCTCAACGCCGGCGCCCTGGGTCGACGCCTCGAGGCGCATACCCGCGGCACGGTGCCGGCTTCGGCGGCGGTGCTGATCGGCGCCGCCGACGTCCAGGGCGATCGCGTCGAGGCGAAGGTGGTCGCGTTCGGCGCCGGCGAGGAGAGCTGGCTGATCGACTACGAGATTTTCTGGGGTGACCCATCCTCGGATCAGTCCGTGTGGTTGCGGCTGGACGAATGGCGCCGTCGGATATTTCCGGTCGAGGGCACGGAGCGCGGGATGCGAGTCGCCGTGTTCGGCGTCGACTCCGGGGACCAGGCGGATGCGGTCTACGATTACGTCCAACCGCGCCAGGCGGAACGCGTGTTCGCCCTGAAGGGCAGGGAGTATCTGTCCCGCCCGGGCCTCTCCATGGAATCCACCGCCAAGCGCTCGAGCATCCGGCTGTTCCTGGCCGGCACCACCGCGGCGAAGGATCGCATCCTCTCGCGCCTGCAGATCGCCCAGGCGGGCCCCGGGTTCATGCATCTGCCGGACTGGATTCCGGAGCAATACCTGGACCAGATGACGGCCGAGAAGAAGGTCACCCACAAGAACGTGCGCACCGGCGCGGTGAAGGTCGAATACCACCGCACCGGCCGCAATGAGGCGCTCGATCTCGAGGTCTACTGCCTGGCGCTGCTGTTCGCCCTGCAGCACTTTCTGGCGCCGGCGACCTACCGGGATCTCGCCCGGCTGCGCGATCAGCTCGCCGCCGGCGCGCCGACCGGACCGGCGCCGCGCGGCCGCCGCGTGCGCAGCCAGGGCATCGCTGTCGGGTGAAACTTACCAACGCGGAGCGTGACACGGGCTTGAATCTGCCGTAGCTTCCGCGCGCAACGGCACGTTGGGAAACGCCCGTTTGGCAATCACGCTGGCACAAGCACAAGCTGGTCTTTCTGCATGGCTCACGGCCGATCTGGCCGTCGCACAGGGGCAGTCCTACTCCATTGCGGGTCGGTCCCTCACCCGGGCGAATGCCCAGGAGATCACACAGAAGATCCAGTACTACGACCGCCTGTGCCAGCGGCTCTCCGGTTCTGGTGGCATCCGCGCGCGCTACGGTGCACCGAACGGTGAGGGGCAGAGCGGCGGTAGCAGTCCATTCCCCCTATGAGGACTCGCGCACGCACCGCCGCTCTGCCCGCGCTCCCCGCACCGAACCTCGCCGACAAGATCGTCCAGTTTTTCGCCCCGCGGCGCGCGCTGGATCGGATGCGTGCACGCACGCAGCTCGCGATCGCAGGTCAGTGGTGGGGCGCCCGGTTCGATCGGCGCGCCACGAACATGTGGATGCCCTACGGCGGCAGCGGCGACAGCGACACCATCTACGATCTGCGCTGGCTGCGTAACCGCTCGCGGGATCTCGCGCGCAACAACCCGCTGGGCCTGGGCGCCCTCAATACAGTGACCACCACCGCCGTGGGCACCGGCCTGGTGCTGCGCAGCGTCATCGACGCTGACACTCTGGGCCTGGAGATGGACGAGGCGCAGGACTGGCAGGACCTGACGGAGCGGGAATTTCGCCTGTGGGCGAGCAGCGCCGGCGCGTGCGACGCGTCACGCACCAATGACTTCTATGCCCTGCAGGCGCTCGCGTTCCGCAGCGCGCTGGAGTCTGGAGACGTACTCGCGGCGCTCCCCATGGTGCGCCGGCCGGAGAGCCCCTACGAAATCAAGGTCTCTCTGATCGAGGCCGACAGGGTCATCAACAAGAACTACGCGATCAACTCCGAGACGCTCGCCCAGGGCGTGCAGATGGATTCCAACGGCGCGCCGGTCGCGTACCACATCCTGCGCCATCACCCCGGCGGCCTGATGCTGCCGTCGATGATCTGGGACGTGGTGCCGGCGTTCGGCGCGCGCACCGGCCGCCGCAACATCGTGCACCTGTACGACAAGCGCCGGCCCGGCCAGAGCCGTGGCGTGCCGTACCTGGCGCCGGTGATCGAGACGCTGAAGCAGCTCTCCGACTACACGAACGCCGAGGTCACCGCCGCAGTGATCTCCAGCATGTTCACCGTGTTCGTCACCAGCGAGAACGGCCAGGGCCTGGACATGGGGGACGGCACGACGCCATCGGCCGCCAAGGCCGGCGATCCGCTGCAGATGGCGCCTGGCGCGATCCTCGACCTCTCGCCGGGGGAGGACGTGAAGTTCGCGGACCCGAAGCGGCCGAACCACGCCTTCGATCCGTTCGTCATCGCGGTGCTGCGCCAGATCGGCGTCGCCTTGGAGCTGCCGTTCGAAGTGCTGATCAAGCACTTCACGGCCAGCTATTCGGCCGCCCGCGCGGCGCTGCTCGAGGCCTGGCGGTTCTACCGCGGCCGGCGCGCCTGGCTCGCATCCATGTTCTGCCAGCCGATCTATGAGGCGTGGCTCGAGGAGGCCGTGGCCCGCGGCCGCGTCGACGCCCCGGGCTTCTTCGATGACCCGGTCATCCGCGCGGCCTATTGCGGCTCGGAGTGGATCGGGGATGCGCCCGGGCAGATCGACCCGCAGAAGGAGGTCGACGCCCAGAAAGGGCTGCTGGAGCTGCAGCTCACCACGCACACAGACGCCTGCATCGCGCTCACCGGCGCGAACTGGAACAGCGTCGCCGAGCGTCGGGCCCGCGAGGAAACCAAGATGAAGGCGCTCGGCCTGCAGGCGATCTATGCGCCGCTGACGCCCGCGAACATGCCAACGCCTGCGCCCGCCGGCGGCCCGGCCGCGCCCGCATCTGGAAGTGCCGCGCCGGCGGACGAGCCGGATCAGGACGACGCGCCTTCCGACGACGACTCACCCGAGCTGGAGGAGGCATGAACCTTCACGACGTCATGGCCGCCCCATGGGCGATCACCCCGAAGATGTTCGCCACGGTGCGCGAGATCTACGACCGGCACGCGCGCGGGGAGAAGCTGGACGCCGCGGCGCTCGAGGCGGCGATCGGCAAGTCCTCCGGCGGCAAGGAGCCCGACCCCTATGACCTGATCGAAGGGGTTGCAGTGGTCCCCATGGTCGGCGTCCTGGCCAAGCGCATGAATCTGTTCACCGCCATCAGCGGGGGCACCAGCATGCAGCTGCTGGCCGACGCCATCAGCCAGGCGGTCGCCGACCCGCTGGCGCGCGGCGTGATCCTCGCGGTCGACAGCCCCGGTGGCACCGTCGACGGCTCGCAGGAGCTGTCCGACCTCATCTTCGCGCTTCGGTCCAGCAAGCCCATCGTGGCGCTCGCCGACGGCATGATGGGCAGCGCCGCATACTGGATCGGCAGTGCGGCCCAGGCGGTCTACGCCACAAGCACTACCGCCCAGGTCGGCAGCATCGGCGTGGTCGCCACCCACCAGGACGTGAGCGGCGCCGAGGCGCAAAGCGGGGTCAAGACGACCGAGATCACTGCGGGAAAGTACAAGCGCATCGCGAGCGAGTACGCGCCGCTGACGCCCGAGGGCCGCCAGGCCATCCAGGACCAGGTCGACTACACCTACAGCATTTTCGTCGATGCCGTCGCGCGCAACCGCGACGCCAGCGTCGATTCCGTGCTCGAAAACATGGCCGACGGCCGCGTGTTCATGGGCCAGCAGGCGGTCGACGCCGGCCTCGCCGATGGCATCGCGACGCTGTCGCAGCTGATCACTCGCATGAACGCCGGGCAGTTTGATCCGGTGACCACCAAGGAGACGACGATGGATATCGCGGAGATGAAGACGAAGCATCCCGACATCGCCGCCGCCCTCATCGCTGAAGGGGCACGCGCCGAGCGCGAGCGCATCCAGGCGGTGGAGGCTGCTGCGCTGCCAGGGCACGAGGCGCTGATCGGCGCGCTGAAGTTCGACGGCAAGACCACTGGCGGTGAAGCCGCCCTGCAGGTGCTCGTCGCAGAGCGCAGCAAGCGTGGCGATCGGCTGGAAGCGCTGCGCAAGGACGCCGGCAGTGCCGCCGTGCCGCACGCGGCCGCGCCGCCCCCGGGGGACGAGGACGACGAGGACGAAGAGGACGACAACGAGGACGACGATCCGGACGCGAGCGCTTCGCCCGATGGACCGGCCAGCCAGCCCGCCAAAAAGGCGAGCAAGAAGAAGGCCGCGGTCATCAGCCTGGCACAGGCTGGCGCCGTCGCGCGCCGCGCCCGCGCATACCAGGACGAGGAGGCCGCCAAGGGCCATAAGGTGTCGGCGGCCGAGGCCGTTGCGCACGTCGAACAGCAGCTGAAGCAGGAGGGCCGCCGTCATGGCTAACCCGGGACTCATCAAGACCTACGACGCTGGCGCGGCCATTGCGCCGTACACCATCGTGAAGCTCACCACGACGGACTTCCAGGCTCTCGCGGCCGCTGCCGCCACTGACCCGATCATCGGGGTGACCACGGAAGTGAACGCCGCCAGCGGCGATCGCGTGGATGTCGTGCATAACGGCATCGCCTACGTCACGGCCGGGGGCGCGATCGCTGCCGGCGATGCGCTCACCAGCGATGCCAACGGGCACGCGATCACGACCGTCACAGCCAACAACCGCACGGTCGGCTTCGCCCGGCAGTCCGCGGTCGCGGGCGATGTCTTCGAGGCGCTCATCGCGCCCGCCGTGTACTGATAGGAGTTCGCCGACATGGCTCAGAACGCACCCTTTGTCATCCAGCCGCGGCTCACCGCGATCACGCTGGCCTACCGCAACAACCGGATGATCGCCGACGATGTGCTGCCGCGCATCCCGGTGGACTCGCCCAACTTCAAATACAGCCAGTACACCCTGCAGGACGGCTTCACGGTCCCGGATACCCGCGTCGGCCGCAAGGGCGACGTGAACGAGATCGACTGGACCGCGACCGAGTTCCCGGCGTCCACGCAGGACTACGGCCTGGAGGATGCGATCCCGTACTTCGACATCCTGGCCGCGCGTGCCGCGCAGCAGACCCAGGGCGTCTATCCGATCGACCCGGAAGCGCGCAGCACCGAGCTGCTCACCGACCTGGTCATGCTGGACCGCGAGGTCCGGGTGGCCAACCAGGTGATGAACAGCGCCAACTACCCGGGTGCGAACGTGCGGACCTATGCCGCGGGCGCCACCCAGTGGAATCCGGTCAACACGACCGCGACCCCGATCCAGGACATCACCGCGGCGCGCGACGGCCTCATCATCCGCCCGAACCGCATGGTCATGGGCCGGGCCGTGTTCACGGCGATCGCCTCGCACCCGACCATCGTGAAGGCCTACAACGGCACCACCGGTGACACCGGCATCGTGCCGGAGAAGTTCATCGCGAACCTCTTCGAGCTCGAGGAGATCATCGTCGGTGAGGGCTGGGTCAACACGGCGAAGAAGGGTCAGGCGCCGAGCCTGACGCGCGTGTGGGGCAAGTCGGCGGTCCTGTACTACCAGGCCCCGGTGCTCTACAGCCCGCAGGGTGCGGCCACCTTCGGCTTCACCGCCGAGTTCGGCCAGCGCCTGGCCGGCGTCATCGAGCAGGACAGCGACATCGGCCTGCGCGGTGGCACGCGGGTGCGCGTCGGTGAGTCCGTGAAGGAGATCATCGCAGCGCCGACGATCGCCTTCATGTTCCAGAACTGCGTCGCGTAAGGGGCTGCCATGGCTGACAAGCAGCTTCAGTTCCGCGCCCGCAACGCCATCAGTGGTCTTGCCAAGGAGATCAAGGCTGGCGAGCTCGTGATGCTTAGCCAGGAGCAGGTCGACGAGCTGCTCCCGCTCGGCGCGATCGAGGTCGTCACGGCGCCTGCGGCCAAGGGCAAGGCGAAGGACGGCGAGTAGGAGATTCCGGGGCGGCGTGCCTTCCAGGCGTCGCCCCGGTATCCGGAGCGAGCGGTGACGAGCATATTTCAGGACAGCGATATCCCGGGAATGATCGCCGCCTTCGGCGTGCCGGTCGTGATCGGGCAGACGACGCTGTCTGGAATGCGCGACGAGGCGGGGCGCGACGTGCTCAACCCGCTAACCGTCGCCGGCGTCTCGGCGACTGCGATCGTCGTATGGGTGCAGACGTCTGCGCTGCCGCCAAACCTGCCCAACGCCTTTCCCTGCACGGTCGACGGCGAGAATTTCGTGATCCGCGACCGGCTCCCCTACGGCGATGGGGCGCTTACCCATCTGCTGTGCGAGCGCCCCTCATGAGTCCCACGGTCCGCAACCGCATCATGGATGGGATTCTCGCCGCGCTGAATGCCGCGACTCCTTCCGGCGTGCCGCAGACGCTCGACGGCCGCACCGAGCCGTTCCAGGCGGCTGAGCTGCCTTCAATCGTGCTGTTCGAACTGCGCGAAGAGGATCAGCCGCAGAAGGACAGCCGCTGGAGTCCGTTCCTCGATCGAACCTTCACAGTGCGTCTGGAGGTGCGGGTGATCGGGCAGCCTGCGCGCACCGCGGCAGATCCCATTCTGGCCTGGATCGGCCAGGTGCTCGGCGGCAGCCAGATCGGCGGCCTTGCCATCCAGTGTCACGAGGTGCTCACCGAGTGGCAGCGGGTGACAGAAGACTACCCCTACACGCTGGTGCAGACCGATTACCGCATCAGCTATGTGACGCTGATGACGGATCCCACGCGCCAGCAGTAACCATTCCACCGATTCAAGGAGACTCCAATGCCTCTCACAGGTCCCTACAGCCAGGCTCCCAGCGCCGGCAACTTGATGGTCGGCCGCGGCGCGGTGCTCATCGATCGATTCGACTCCAGCGGCAACCATACCGGCTTGCAGCACGTCGGCAACGTCACGGCGCTGGAAGTCTCTGACAAGGCGGAAGTCAAAGAGAAGTACGAGAGCATCGACCATGCCTCGAACCTCTACGCCCGCGCGGTCATCCATCAGGCCTATACGATCAAGCTCACGGGCGATGAGTTCACGCTCGACAACCTGGCGCGCGCGCTCAACGGCGTTGTCGAGCAGATCACGGCCCCTGGCGCCACCGTCTCCGCCGCCGCGATCACCCCCGTGGGCGGCGTCGCGCTCGGGCGCTACTATTTCCTCGGGTTCCGCAACGTCACGACGCTCACCGACGTCAAGCAGGGCGCCAGCACGCTGGTGGCGGGCACGGATTACACCGTGGATCTCGCGCGCGGCCTGGTCTACATCCTGCCGACGTCCGTCACCGTCACCCCTGGGTCACAGCTGACCGCGGACTTCGTCTATGGCGCCTATACCTACAACGCGGTGAACCTGGGCACCATCGGAACGGTCGACTGCTACCTGCGCTTCAACGGCGATTCGGCCACAGGCCCGGTTTTCGACGCCGAATGGTGGCACGTGCAGTTCACCCCGACCGGCCAGCAGGGCTTCATCTCGGACGACTTCGGGAACTGGGAGCTGGAGGGCATGGTCATCGCCGACCTGGTCAACCATCCGACGGAGCCCATCGGCCGCATCACGCAGATCCGGTAAGCCAACATGGTCAAGCTGGGGGGACGCGAGTTCCAGCCGGTCGACCAGAGCACGATCGAGTGGGACTTCACGCTCTACTCGATCATGCAGGGCGCAGGGCTTTCGGACATCGTGCTGCATGAAGGTGAGCAGCCCGAGCAGCTGGCGCAGCGGATCTATCGCTCGGTGCTGGCCTCGGGTTCCGCCTTCGACATGCTGGGGTGTCTGCTGGTGCCAGCGGCCGTGGATCCGCTGACCTGGTCGCCGGCGCTGATGCGCGAGACGGCCGCTTTCGTGCGGCAGCTCTCCGATCCTGCAGACAAGCAGGAGGTGTCCCGCCAGATCGTGGGCCTCATCACCGGTTTTTTTCACGGCGGGCTGCTGTCTATCACGACTTCGCCGACGCGTTCGAGCGCGCCGGACCTCGAAGCCGTGCCGCATCAGCAGCCCGGAAGCCGCCGCCCACAGGACTCATCGACTTCGGCGAGTGGACCGTGATGGTGCGCGAGCTCGCCGGCTACGACGTCGACCGCATGCGTCAGGTGGTGCGCTGGCCGCTGCGCGATGCGCTCCTGGCGTACCAGCATATGCGGCGCGACAGCGCGCGCGAGCAGTACCTGCATGACGTGAGGGTGTGGGCCTCGATTGCCCCCCACTCGGCCAAGAAGATCGACCCGCCGAAGGTGCCCGCCATTTTGAAGGGGCATTCATAGCCCATGCCTGGCAATAGCACCCCCGACGTTCGCATCCGCCTCTCGGCCGAAGGGCTGTCGGAGGTCGTCGCCGCGTTCCAGAAGATCTCGAGCGAGGGCAAGAAGTCCGCGCAGCAGACGTCCGGTGCCTTCGGGGAGCTGAGCAAGCAGTTCAGCGATGTGGGCCGCAAGATGGCCGGCATCTTCGCCGTCGGGCTTGCGGTCGACAAGTTCCACGAGTTCTTCAAGTCGACGCTCGAGGGCGTTGAGACCTTGGAGCGGCTGTCGCGCCAGACCGGACTGTCGACCGGCGCCCTGCAGGCCTTCCAGCGCGCGGCGCGCGAGACTGGCATCAGCCAGGAGTCCGCGAACAAGGCGATCGAGAAGTTCACCGTCCAGGTGGGGAAGGCGGAGATCGGCAGCAAGCAATCTGGGGCTGCGCTGTCTGACCTGGGGATTCGGGTGCGAGACCTGGCCGCGTTGCCGGCGGATCAGAAGCTCACCGCCGTCGCCCGGGCGCTGGCGCAGATCCACGACCCGGCCCGCCGGGCGCGCGATGAGGTGGCTCTCTTCGGCAAGACCGGCATCGAGCTCGACCAGGCGCTGGTCAAGGTAGGCCAGGAGGGCCTCGCACCGTTCATCCAGCACCTGAAGGACCTGGGCATCTACCTGGACGATGCGAGCATCAAATCGCTCAAGGGCGCGCAGGAGGGCATGCGCCAGCTCGGGGATACGGTCAAGGGCGTGGCCACGCAGCTGCTGATAGGACTGGTGCCAGGCCTGCAGTCGGCCGCGGATGAGCTGCTGCGCGCCACTACCGGTCCCGGGGTGTCCGGCTTCAAGAAGCTGGGCGAATACATCGCCGACTTCACGCGCTTCGTCGTCACACTGTTCGTCAGCGCCGCAAAGGAGGTCACTGCCATGGTGGCGGCCGCCCAGGTGGCGCTGACTGGCCTGGCGAAGGCGGCCTGGGACGGTGTGCGGTTGCGCGGCCATGCGGCCATGGAGGATCTGCGCAGCATGGCCTCGCAAATCAAGGCCATCGACCAGGCGGCGGCCGAGGACGTCGACGGAATGTGGGACCGTCTGCGCCGCGGCCCGGAGACTCCCGCAGCTGCCGCCAGCGGCGGCGCGGCCGGGCAGACCGGCGATACGGGCAATCCGGACGCCAAGGCCCGCGCGCTGCTGGCACTGCTGAACGCGCAGCTGGATAACGAGCGCAAGCTCTACAGCGCCCATGCAGCGCTGCTGGCCGAAAACGACCGGGCGCAGTACGAGGCGCGCTCCATCTCCCTGCAGGAGTACTTCACCCGGCGCGCCGCGGCGATCAACGCCCAGAATGATGAGGAGATCTCAATTCTGCGGCGCAAGCGCGCGGCGGAAGCGGCGCTGCGCGTGGACGCGAATGACGACGTCGGACAGATCAACCGGCGCAGGAGGCTCCTGCAGATCGACGGGGAGATCGCCGACCTCGAGGCCAGACGCCAGAGCGAGCTGGCGCGCAACACCCGCGAGCAGGCGAAGGAGCAGGAGAAGCTCTACACCGACTCGATCCGCGCCCAGGAGCAGTTGCTCAATCTGGAAGGCAAGCGCACCGAGGCCGCCCGGTTGCGACTGCAGCTGGAGCTCGAGGCGCTCCGGGACAATCTGCAGAAGAGCGGGGCGCCGGCGGGGGAGATCGACTCCGCGATGGCGACGGCTACTGCCCAAGGTAACGCCAAGATCAATTTCGATGACCAGTTGCGCAGCGCGAACGGCGAGATGTCGGCTCTTCACGCGAAGATCGTAGAGATCAACCAGGCGGTGCAGACCGGGCAGTTGTTCGCAGTGCAGGGCGCGGTGCAGATCCGCAACGCGGAGGTCGCGATGCTGCCGGCGCTCGAGGCGCGCGCGGACGCGCTGCAGCGCATCGCGCAGGCCACGGGCAACGCCGACGACATCCAGAAAGCGGCCGCCTATAGGACACAGGTCGACCAGATCCGGGTAGCCACGGACCAGTGGGGCCAGGAGATGGCGAAGGTCAAGCAGACCGCCGAGGATGCCTTCGCCAACAACCTGACGCATGCGCTCGATAGCGTGGTCAATCGCACGATGAAGGCCAAGGAGGCCTTTCGTGAGTTCGCGCTGTCGACGGTGGAGGCAATCGAGCAGGTCATCATCAAGCTGCTCATCATGAAGGCAATCCAGGCGATCGCAGGCGGCTTCTCGAGCGGCGGCCAGGTGGACGCAGGGAGTGCGGCCGGCCACGCCGCAGGCGGCCTGATCCGCGGCCCTGGCAGCTCCACGTCGGACTCGATTCCGGCATGGCTGTCCGACAAGGAGTTCGTCGTGAACGCGCGCGCAGTGGCGCAGCCGGGCGTCCTGCCGATGCTCGAGGCGATCAACGGCGGCACGCTGCGCGGCGTGCACGGGGCGCCATCGATCCCGAAGTTCGCCGCCGGAGGCCTGGTAAATGTCAGCGGCGCCGCGGGCACGAGCATTCGCGTCATCAACGTGCTTGATCCCAGCCTCTTGGGTGATCACCTGGCGACGGCCGCCGGCGAGCAGGCCGTCATAAACATTCTTTCGAGAAACCCGACCAAGGTGCGAGGAGCCATCGGATGAGCGTCTCCAGCGGCACCGCGACCGGCTATACCGACCTGCTGACGAAGCTGGTCGCATTTCTCACCGCTGGCCCGTTGTCAGCGCCGGCGCAGAACGCACCAACGACCGCCGCTACGGGCGGCACGCTCGCGGCCGCCACCTATTACTTCGTCATCACCGCCCTCAACGCAAGCGGTGAGACGGTGGCCTCCAATGAGCGCTCAATCGCGACGACTGGCGCGACATCGACGGTGACCCTTTCGTGGGCCGCGGTCACTGGAGCCACCGGTTATCGCGTCTACCGCGGCACGGCGGCCGGTGCCGAGAGCGTTTATTTCGCGCCCGGGAACGTCACGACCTTCACCGACACCGGCGCGGCGGGCACGGCTGGCGCGCCGCCGGCGACAAACACTGCCGCGACAGGCGGCGGCTGGACGCAGCTGGCCTCGGATGCCGGCGGTGGAACCTATACCGAGCCGCAGGGCGGATCCATCTCGACCATCGATGCGGACTACTACCTCAAGGCGCCGGGACTCTCCGGCACCGAGGCGATCTATGTCAACCTGCAGGCGTACCACAACGTCGCGCTCGCCACCTACAACTGGCGCATGCGCGGGGCGACGGGATACAACGCCAGCGCCACGTTCTATGCGCAGCCCGGCACGAGCCCGGACGCATTTCTGTCGCTGTGGAACAGCTCGATCCCGTACACCTTCGTCGCGAACGCGCAGCGAGTCATCGTCATCGCGCAGATCGGGTCGGTGTGGGAGTCCGCGTACCTGGGCAAGTTCCTTCCCGTCGGCCAGCCATCGCAATATCCCTATCCCCTCATGGTCGCGGGGACGTCCAGCAATCCGACCACCGTCTACTCGAACGCGGGGATCGGGCATCACGCCTTCTTCGATCCGAATGCCGCCTGGGTGTATTGGCTGGATGGGAGCTGGCAGCAGTTTCAGAACCACGATGCGACCTACGATACGACCACCACAGTCGTGAACGTCTGGCCGTGGGCGTTCGGTCTGGGAAACTACCAGCCATCGTCCATCCTGGCCAACCTTGATGGAAGCTATCCGCTGTTCCGGGCGACGCTGGAAATGTCGACGCCGGCGCCTAATGTGCTGGGCTTCCTCGACGGCGTGTTCTTCGCACCTGGTCAATCGCTTTCCAGCGGCAGCACCATCACGGTTTCCGCGCAGACCTATATCGCGGTGCAGGACGTGTTCCGCACCGGCTACAACAACTTCGCCGCGATTCTGGAGGTTTGAATGGCCTATGCCACCGGCAGCACTCCCTCCAACGCCACCGCGGTCCTGCAGGCGCTCGCGACCTGGTGTACCGGCTACGGCTGGACGGTCGACAACAATGCGGCCTATAGCGGCGGCTGGTGGCTCGCGGTCCACAAGGGTGCGTGCTTTCTCAACTATGTCGTGCCGTCGACCAACGATCGAATCACGATGTACGGCGCGACGGGCTTCTCGGGAGCTGCGACGCCGAGCACGCAGGCACAGACCAGCCTCGGCTTTCAAATCACGCCGCTGGTCGGCCCATATTCCGCCTACCATTTCTTTTCATCCTCTTCCGCCACCTATCTGCACGTCTGCCTGGAGGTGGCATCCAACGTTTTTGCGCATATGCATGGCGGACTGCTGAGTTCCTTCGGCGGCGCGAGCCCCGGGATATATGTTTCGGTATCGGCCTGGAACAGCTATACCAACACGGGAAGCGGGGATACCTCTTCCAGTTATCCCGACGGTTCTCACAATGTGCGGCCGTTTGACACCGGTCCCAACTATTATTCAGTGGGCTCTGGCGCCGTTTGCGCGACGGTCGATACCACTTTTCGCTGGTTCGGCATGGGAGGCGGAAACTATTTCGTGAGCCCGAACCGCGTGGACATGCTCGGCTTCACTACCCAATCCACTCAAAGGCCGCCATGGAATCGCAGTGGCCTGACGCGCTCGCCCAACAGCTTCGATGGTGTGGCCGTGCTCTTTTCCATCCCGATCTTCGCCGAGCGCGCCGCCGGCGGCATCTATTCGATGATCGGGGAAGTGCCGGACGTCCGCATGGTCAACATGACCAACAACAACGCCAAGGACGAGATCACGATCGGCACGGACGTCTGGAAACTCTATCCGCTAGTCGCGAATTCCTCGATGGTCAATACCAGCGGCGCGAATGCGTCCAGCTATCCCTACGGCCTGGCCTTCAGAAAGAACGCCTGATCCGTGGCCACCGGCGTCCTCACCTCCGCGCAGATCTACCCGACGAGTTCCGGGATCAACGCCGGCGTCTATGACAGCCGCGCGGCGCAATGGTCCTATCCGGTGGCCGGCATTCTGCGCCCGGCGACGATCGCTGGCCCGCTTTCGTTCATCGTGCCGGCGATACCCTCGTATGCGATGACCGGCAAACTCGCGACCGGCTTCTATGACGACTTCTACAATCGCATCCACGTCTCGCCGGTGGCGCTGGCGCTGGGCGCGCTCGCGAGCAACCTCTCGCGCACGGTGCAGGTGTGGAACGCGCACGTCAGCGTGTCCGAGACACTGAATACCATCAGCGCGAGCGGAGATCCCGGAATCTCCATTACGGGACCTGCCACGCCGACCACCTATGCCCCCAACCAGGCGATCAACTACTCGGTCACGATCCTGACCGACGGTCCGCCGGTCATCAATGCGTCCTATCTCTTCACCTTCGCCGACGGCGAGACGGTGCTGCTGCCGATCACCGGCGTGCGCCTGGCGGCTTGGTCGGTGATCCCGAACTGGGACGGACCGGTGCTAGAGGGTCTCGCCTGGCAGACCGATATCCTGCGTGCCTGGAGCGGCAAGGAGATGCGGCGCGCCACGCGGATCGCGCCCCGGCGGACCTTCCGCTTCGACGCCCTGGCGCAGCAGGTCGAGCGGCGGATCCTGGAAACGGCGCTCTTCGCCTGGTCGGCCCAGACCTGGGCACTGCCGATCTGGCCGGACGGCCAGCTGCTTGGCGCCGGCGTCGCGGCCGGTGCCACCAGCATCCCCTGCACGACTGCGAACATAGATTTCGCGGCCGGCGGCCTCGCAATCCTCATCGCGGATGCTGAGACCTTCGAGATGGTGCAGGTGCAGTCGATTTCGCCGACGGGGCTCACGCTCTCCGCTCCAACGCAGAACATGTGGGGCACCAACGCTCGGCTCTACCCTGTGCGCCAGGCGAAGCTGCTGCAATACCCGGCAGTGACGCGCGAGAACGGCGTCATCGCCTCGATCTCGCCCACCTTCACGATCACCGAGCCCTGCGACTGGCCTGCTGCCTCCGGTCTGCCGACGTACCGGGGTCTGCCCGTGCTCGAGGACAGCCCTGATGATGCGACCGGGCAGGAGTCCGGCTTCAGCCGCCAGGCAGCAATCATCGATAACACGACCGGCGCGATAGAGATCGACGACCAGGCGCAGCTCGGCTTTCCGCACTACCAGCACTCCTGGTTCCTGCAGGGCACGGCCGCGCGCGCCGCCTTCAGGTCGCTGCTGTACTCGCTCAAGGGTAGACAGGGCGAGCTGTGGGTGCCGACGTACCACCTGGACCTGACGCTCCTACAGGACATCACCGCGGGCGCCACCACAATCCTCACGGAGAACATCGGCTATTCCACCTATGCCGCCGGCGCCCAGAACCGCCAGGACATCCGCATCGAGCTGCTCAGCGGAACCGTGTACTACCGGCGCATCACGGGCGGCATCGCGCTCAGCAGCACGCAGGAATCCCTGAGCATCGACAGCTCCATCGGAGTGGTGATCCCTGCGGCCAATGTCCGCCGCATCAGCTTCATGGCGCTGTGCCGGCTTTCCTCCGACCTCACGGAGATCGTCCATGAGACGGCGGCCACCGCGGCGGCCGGCCTTGCGACTGCGGTGACACCCTTCACCGCGGTGAATCACGCCGTATGACGTTCCAGGCGCTCGAAACCAGCTATGACCAGGGCGAGCCGATCCTGCTCTTCGACTTCTCGGTCGGGATCGCGCACTTCCGATATACGACGGCCGACCGGGCGATCACCTACCTGTCAAACGCGTACGCTTCGGCGCCGATCAGCCGCTCACCGCTCAAGGTTGGCGCGGAACTGAAGCAGCAGACGATCGAGGTCACCGCCGGGCGCGACCTGGGCGTGGCGCAGCTGTATACCGCGCAGCCCCCGGCGATCCCGGTCGGGCTCACGATCACCGCCATGCATCAGTCCGACCCCGACCTGCAGGGCGTCGTCGACTGGATCGGACGCGTCATGGCCGCGCGCTGGAAGAGCAGCGCCGTGGTGCTGCTGTGCGAGCCGGTACTGACGAGCGTGCAGACGGTCGGTCTGCGGCGGCGCTGGCAGATCCAGTGCCCGCACGTTCTCTACGGCGTGCAGTGCGGAGTGAATCCTGCCCCCTATGCGGTGAGCGCCACGCTCTCGACGGTCGCCGGCAACGTGATCACCGCGGCCCCTTGGACAGTGGCGCCCGGCGCCGGCCTTTCCTTCACCGGCGGGTTCGTGACCTTCGATAACGGCACCTATATCGAGCGGCGCACCATCAATCAGTGGACGTTGGCCACCGGTGCACTCGCGCTCGATGACGTGCTCAAAGGTGCAATCGCAGGATCCACCGTTATCGCCTATCCGGGCTGTGATCGCTCGACCACCAACTGCCAGGCTTATTCGAACCTGCCGAACCACGGCGGGGACCCTTACATCCCGAGCATCAATCCGATGACCGGCGCGACCATCTACTGACAAGAGCAACGCCATGCCATGGGTCTACCTCATCCTGCTCATCGTCTCGGTCGCGACGAGCTATGCCTTGCGCCCGCGGCCGCCGAAAGCGGCGCCGGCAACGCTGGCTGACGTAAACGTCCCGCAGATCGAGATCGGCAAGCCGGTGGCCGTCGCGTTCGGCGAGGTTTGGATCGACGACTCGAACGTGCTCTGGTTTGGAGACCTGAACACCTTCCCGATCACCCAGGGTGGCAAGAAGTGACTGAGACCTCCGGCATCATCGTGACGGTAAGGGACGTGCGCGCTGCCGGGCTGTGCACGCGCGGCATGCGGGCATGGCTTGCACACCACGGCGTCGACCTGGAGGCCTTTCTGCGCGACGGCGCGCCCGTTGAGCGGGCAGAGGCGATCGGCGATCACTTCGCCCTGATGGTTTGCGAACAAGCGAGGAAGCGGTGGGCGGCGGCGGCCAGGTAACCGGCTACCAGTACTGGCTGGGGCTGCATTTCGGCCTTTGCCACGGACCGGTGGATTCCTTGCTGGAGATCCGCTGCGGGCAGCGAACGGCCTGGAGTGGAAACCAGGCCTCCAGCGGCTTCATCTCGGTCAACAATCCGAACCTGTTCGGCGGGGACAAGCGCGAGGGCGGCGTCAAGGGCACCGCGGCGCTCATGATGGGCGAGTCGACGCAGGTCGCGAACGCCTATCTCACCTCCAAGCAGGGCGCGATCCAGCCGGCCTACCGCGGCGTGACGACCCTGGTATGGCAGGGCGGCCAGATCTCTTCCAACAATCCATATCCGAAGCCCTGGAGCTTCCGCGTGCGGCGCGCGACCGCCGGCTGGCAGGGCGGCAGCGCCTGGTACTCAGCGAAGGCCGCCATCACGCTCAGCTCCGGCGTCGTGGGCATGAACCCGGCTCACATCGTTTACGAGGCGCTCACGAATTCCGACTGGGGCCTGGGATATCCGGCCGCGCAGATCGACACGGTCAACTTCCAGGCGGCCGCTGACCAGCTTTACTCCGAGGGCTTCGGTCTGTGCCTGCTGTGGAGCCGGATGGACACGATCGAGGCGTTCATCCAGTCGATCATGGATTATATCGACGGGGTACTGGTCAGCAGTCGCACCACCGGGCTGTTCCAGCTGATGCTGCTGCGCGGCGGGTATAGCATTCCATCGCTGCCCGTGATCGGCCCGGACAACGTGCTCGAGATGCAGCAGTTCGACGCCGCCACCATCAACGGCGCGACGAATGAGGTGGTCATCACCTACAACGACCCGCGCGTCGGGGGCATCACCTACGGCGGCAAGCAGGCGGTGGCCGTGCAGGCCCTGGGTGCCGTGCAGGCGCAGGGCGTCGTGGTGACGCAGAAGACGGACTATCCCGGCATCGCCACGGCCGACCTGGCGCTGCGGGTTGCGCAACGGGAGCTCGCGAAGCTCTCCACGGCCCTCAAGCATGTGCAGATGAAGGTCGATCGCACGGCGTGGAACTTCATACCCGGTTCGCTTTTCGTCCTCAACTTCCCCGCCTACGGCATCTCGCAGATGGTGATGCGCGTCGCCACGCTCGACTTCGGCACGGTGGCAAAGGGCGAGATCCAGCTCGCGGCGATCCAGGACGTATTCAGCCTGCCGACGGCAAGCTATGTCGCCGCGCCCGTCACGGGCTGGACGCCGCCGAGCTCGTCGCCGGCGGTGCCGACGCTCTATCTGGGCCTCGAGGCGAGCTACCGCGATATCGACCACAACCTGGCGAGCGCGCTACCGCTGCCGGCCGCGGCCGCCTACGTCTACGTCGCGGTCGCCCGGCCCAACGGGCTGCAGCTCAACTGGCAGTTCTGGAGCTACGTCTCCCCGGCCACGCCCGTGAAGCACGGCGTCGGCCATTTCACCCCCACTGCGCAGATCGCCGCTTCCATCGGCCCGTTCGATACCGCGATCACGCTCAACAGCGGGATCGATCTCTCGCTGGTATCCACGGCCACCCAGGCGATCATCGTCGACACCCAGATCGAGGTCGTGCGCGTGGATGCCATCGACCCGGTTGCGATGACGGCGACGATCGCCCGCGGGTGCGTCGACACGGTGCCGGCCGCGCATGCCGCGGGCTCGCGGATCTTCTTCCTGGACGGTCCTTACGGAGGCTCGGACCAGATCCAGTACTTCTCCGGGGAGACGGTCGACGTGGCGCCGGCCACCGTGACCGGCTGGGGCGTGCTGCCGGAGGCCTCGGCACCCGTGATCCCGATCGCCATGATCGGACGCGCGAATATGCCGTATCCGCCGGCCTATATGACCATCAACGGGACCCGCTTCGACCTGGTCAGCACCGTGACTGGCGCGTTCACCGTCGCCTGGCGCGAGCGCAACCGCCTGACGCAGGCCGACCAGCTGATCGATCAGACGGCCGCGACCGTGACCCCGGAGACGGGAACGAGCTACGTCCTCAAGGTCTACGACAACGGCACCAACACGCTGCTGACGACCTATACGCCGAGCGGGACATCCCAGGTTGTGAACGTCGGCGCCAATTACACGCTGCGCCTGGAGCTGCAGTCCATCCGCGGCGGCGTCACGAGCTGGCAGAAGCAGATCGCCATCTTCACCTTCACCAACGCGTCGACCGGCATTCTTACCGAGGCGAGCGCGAACCTCGATACCGAATCATCGAGCGACCTCTATACGGAGTAGCAATCAGCCATGGCCACCAAAATTTCAGCGCTCCCGGCAGGTGCGGCGCTCGCCGGCACGGAGCAGATTCCGGCCGTGCAGGGCGGCAGTACTGTCGCGACCACGCCGAACGCGCTCAAGACGTTCTGCGGGATCGGCAAGTTCGCGCAGACCATCGGCGACGGCACGACGACCAGCTTTGTGCTCAATCACGGTCTGGGGACCTCCGACGTCCAGGTGAAGGTCTACCGGGTCGGCACGCCCTTCGATGAGGGAACGCAGCCGGCGATTCAGCACACCGACGCCAATCACGTGACGCTGGTTTTCTCGACAGCGCCGTCGTCCAACCAGTTCCGCGCGGTGATCTGGGGATGAGCGGCCCGCAGGACTGGCCTTCCGCATTCGTTACCGCCGCGATGGGGGTAGCGGCCGCCGTCTGGTGGGCGGTGCGCAAGCTTTTCGTTTCCGTGACGCGCAAGGAGCTGAGCGAGGAGCTCGCCATGATGCGGGCCGACCGCCAGCGGATGCACGACGAGAATCTGCGCCACATGGATCAACTGCGTGGTGACATCAAGGAAGTGCGCGCGCGCGTCGATGCGATTTACACCAATACGAGGAACTGACCAATGACCACAACTCTCATCGCCACCGCCACGCTCGTCATCGGCCTCGTCGCCGGCGTGCTCTACGGCAGCAAGATCACCGCCGACATCCGCGAGAAGCTCGACGCCGTGCACCAGAAGGTGAGCGCCCTCGAGCAGAAGCTCGCCGCGAAGCTGTAGCCGTGGCGCGCACCAGCGGCCTGTCCGCGAACCTGAACGCCTTCCTCGACACCATCGCCATCAGCGAGCTCGGCCGGGAGATCCTGGCCGAATCCGACGATGGATATGACGTCCTGGTCGGCTCCGTGCCAGGCGACGTGCAGGTATTCCACAGCTATGCCGTGCACCCGGGCGTGCGCGTGCAGGTGACGCCGACGCTGGTGTCGACCGCGGCAGGGCGCTACCAAGTCCTGCAGCGCTACGCCGACGTCTACATGGCGAAGCTCGGTCTGCCTGACTTCGGCCCCGAGTCTCAGGACGCGATCGCCATTGAGATGATCGGGGAGTGTCGCGCGCTGCGGATGATCGAGGTCGGCGACATCCAGACTTCACTCATCGCCTGCTCGTCGCGCTGGGCTTCACTGCCAGCTGCGAAGTACGGCCAACACACCAACGCCATGACCACACTGCTCGCGGCCTACAACCAGGCCGGGGGCACAGGAGCATCAGCATGATCGCCTGGATTAAACGCAATTGGCACCAGTTCTTCAGCATCGCCGCGATGGCACTCGGGGCTGCGCAGACGCAGTTCGGCTTGCTGCAAGGCATCCTCTCGGCAAAGCAGTACGGCGTCGCGCTGTTCGCGGTCGGGGTCGCGGGCTCGATCCTCGGCTATATCTCCAGGGGTACGCAGCAATGATCCGCCTCGCACTGCTGCTGGCGCTGTCCAGCATTGCCGCCGCCGCAACGCCCACCGTGACGCTCACCGTCACGCCCACCACGGGCGCGGCTCCGCTCACGCCTACGGCCAACTGGTCCAGCACCGGGGCCACCTCCTGCACCGCCTCGTGGGGCGCTGTTGGCCTGTTTGGCACGAAGGTGCTGCCACCGATCAGTACCCCCACGATGTACACGATCACCTGTTCTGCCGGGACGGCGACGAGTGGAGTGGCGCAGCTGGCGTGGTCGCCGCCGACACAGAACACGGACGGTACGCCGCTGACGGACCTGGTGAGCTACAATCTCTATGAGGCGACGAGCGCGGCGGGACTTGCCACCGCGACGCCGATCAAGATCACGGCTCCCGCGAACAGCTATTCGGCCGCCAATCTCGCCTTCGGGACGTGGTACTTCGCTATTGCCCCGGTGAATGCAGCTGGAAAAGTGGGCGCACAGTCCACCGCGTCTGTGTCTGTCGTGGGGTCTGCGAGCACGACTGCCACCGTAACTCCAACGACCACGGTGCCGACGCCAACCGTGCCCAACCCGGTCACGAACTTCACGGTGACGGCGAGCGTGACGGTCATTCCTACGCCACCGCCGCCGCCTCCGCCATCGAACGGCCTGAGCACCGTCGCCGGCTGGCACCGCATCCCCTCGACCGCCGTGTGTGGCGGTGGGCCTGAGAAGAATCCCACCTTCTCCGACCCCGACAACTTCCCGGCGAACCTGGGCGCATCGGCCAGTTACGTGAGCGGCAACAAGTTCCCGGGCTTGGGCGGCGGCTTCGCCTCCAAGTGCCAGAGCATGCTGGAGGACAGCAACAGCGGGGCCTATGACACCGCGCGGCACCGCCTGCTGCTGTTTGGCGGCGGCCACCAAGCCTACTGGGGCAATGACGTGTATTCGCTGGAACTGTCCGGTGGAACGTCCCCATTCATGGCGCACCTGACGCACCCGGCCAATCCCTTCACCTGCCCGGTGCCGGGGTCTGCCGGCTCGGCTGCCGGGACCGCGATCACGACGCCCGATGGCGCGGTGTGCCAGTACAACGCCGCAGGGACTTCGCTCACCATCGTAGGAGACCCGCATTGCACCTACGCTGCCGGCTGTACCCCGACGCAGCAGACGACCCCCGGCGCGGTACACACCTACAACGCGCTGGTGTACGTGCCGGGACAGGACAGCATGGTTGCGATTGCCGGCGTCACCAACCCTTACGGCAACAGCACGTCGTGGGTGTGGTCGCTTGCCGCCTCGTCGGTCCCGGCCAGTTGCGCGCCGGGGTGCGATCCGAAGTGGACGGCGATCCCCGGCGTGTACGACAACCCGCAGGTTGGCACGGTCGCGGCCTACGACCCGAACACGGGCGGGGTGTGGGTCCATGACCAGTACCAACTGCGCTACTACGATCCGGTGGCCGGCACGCTCACCAAAAAGGCCAGCCAGTACTACGGCTACCACTCGACCGCCGTGGTCGATCCGCTGCACAAGTACTTCATCATCATCGGGCCCGCGTCCTCGACCAGCCAGAAGGAGGGCATCCTCTACGTGGACATCAGCAGCGGCAGCTCCTTGGCGCTACAGACGCCCACGACGACCGGCTGCGCGAACGTGAATGGCGGCACGAACGCAAACCCGCAGTACATGGGCCTCGCATGGGACCCGGTGGGCAAGCGGGTGGCGATCTACCCCAACGCCGGGAATGCGATTTGGTACCTCGATCCTGCGACGTGGACGTGTACGAGCGAGACCTACGGCGCGACGCAGGGCACCGACTACCCGCAGAACACGGTGATATTCGGTGGGCAGAACGGCACCTTCGGGCACTTCGCCTACGATCCGGCGTGGGACGTGTTCGTGCTGTGCAATGACCCGAACAACGACTGCTGGTACCTGCGGCCGCGGAGGCCGTGATGGGTCATCTGCTCGTCTTCCTGCTGAACGTGCTGCTGGCGCCGTTCGATTGGCTGCGCAGGATGTGGGAGCGGACGCGGTGATCGGTCGTCGCGTGATGCCGCTGGACACCGGCTGGCTGCCATCCAGCTTTGAGCCCGGTGACTACGGCAGAGTCAACGTCGATAAGGTGCTTGCTGACATGGCAGCGCAAGGGCGCCCGCTCAAACCCGACCATCCATGGACCCACTGGGAAGTTCGGGCGCCTGACGGTCACGGCGGCCGCCTCGATCCATCGATCCATACTGTGATCGAGCATGAGGACGGCACGATCACTGTCACACCTTCCATCGACTTCAGCCAACGTACGCCCGGCGCTTACCACGGGTTCCTGACGCGAGGGGAGTGGAAGCCGTGACCGACTTCCTGCCGCTGCTCCTGCGCCTGCTGCCGTACGTCGCCTGTGCGGCGGTGGGCGCGTGGGGCATGCACCGGCTCGAGGCCGCACGGCTCACACACGCGCAGGCTCAGACCGCGCAGGCCCGCCAGCAGCTCGCCGACGAACGCGCCGCGGCGCAGGCCCGCGCCACGGACGCCATCCAGCAGCACCAGCGCGACATGGCCGCGGTCATCGCGCACAACGCCACCGTGATTGAAGGACTCCACCGTGAAAACGCTACCCTTGCTGATAGCCGTGACCTTGCTCGCCGGCTGCTCAACCGTGCCCAGGCCATTGCCCGTGGTGGTGCCGTGCCCGAAAGTGCAGGTGAGCCCGGAACTGATGCAGGCGCCCAGCCTGACGGCCTGGCGACGGTTACAGACGCTTGCGCAGCCGTTGCCGACGAGGACTGGCGCAACGCCACAGCCCTGAAGGCGCTGCAGGACGAAGTGAGGCCGCAACAGTGAGCGGCAGGCGCCTGACAGACCAGCAGGCCGCCGAGGTGATCGCGCGCGTGCGGGCAGGGGAGCGACTGGCAGACCTGGCTGGGGCATACGGCGTGGGCGTCTACGGCCTGCGCATGTACTGCTACCGCGCCGGCCTCACCCCAAGGGTCATGCGGCAGTTCCGGCAGGCTCACCAGGTGAGCCACCGCGCGTAAGCCCCTACGGTGCGATATGGGCGGGGCAGGGGCGCACTGCTTCCGATGGCACCAGTTCACGGCCCGCGCGGCAGGGCCGGTCAGCCTTAAAGGCGGTGTGCCCTTTTTGTGTCCCGCCGACGTCGCCGCCTGCCCACCGCGACCCACTTGGACCCACGAAAACCGGGGTGACTGACGGGTAGTGCCGGCAAAATGGCCCTCATAATGCCGGGGTCGAGGGTTCGAGTCCCTCCCTTTCCACCAATTTCAATTATTTGCCTGCCGGCCCAGGTAGCATCGCAGTAGCTGCTGCTGATGCCTCGTTTGAGGTCCACCCAATGCGCTACCGTTTCGTGATCGCATTACTTTCGATCTCGGCGTTCGTGGCGAACCCGCTGTCGGCCGACGAAGCGAAGGAAGTTGAGCCCGCATGGGCGCAGCCCAAGATGCCGGCAGTCATATTTCCCCCGGGAATGGTCGACTGGTACCCACCGGTGGCAAGGCGTTGCAACATTCAAGGCCGCGTCTTAGTTGGATTCGATGTCACACCTGCCGGTGTAGTCAAGAAGACATCCATCATTTGGGCCGAAGACGAGATTTTTAGTGAATCGACCATCCGTGGATTTGCAAGTCTGCGTTTCGCAGTGCCTGACGATTGGGCGACGACCGGAGCTTGGCGCCGGTGGCGAGCGGGCGTCGTGTATCGTCTGGCCCCTTCTGCGCATATCCAGGCGCCGTCGTACGAGTTTGCAATCCCTGTCGAATCGATTTACGTGACCGGCGGTAACATTCCCGAGACACACCAGTCCGGATCGTGTCCTCGAGCACGGTAGAAGTCGGTAACGCCAGGCGTGCACTCCCGCTGGCTGGACTGCCGAAGCCGTGCCGTAGGCTTCCCCGTCAAGGATAGCCACCTATGGTGGCTGGATGAGGTTCGACATCTGTCTGCGAAAAGTCGTTTCCTTTGAATAGGAGAGGTTCGCTTAGCGCCTGTGCCAGGGCGTACGAGAAGCAGTCGCCGAAGTTTAGACCGGCCGGGTGGCGGCCCTTGCCGTACTTGCGAAAGGCACGCCGCGCGAGATTCGCCTGTTCTTCATCCACAGCTACCAGGGAGACTTGTGCCTTGGCGATGAAAAGATCGAGGTCTCGAACGCCATCCGCGCCATAGCGGGACTCGAGGATCATCGAACATTCGATGAATGATGCTGTGGACAACGAGCGCGTCTCGGCCGCTTCGATGGCCTCGTTGAATTTCCGCCGTTCGGGCTCATCCTGCAGGATCGCCAGGATGGCCGAGGTGTCCAGTACCATCAGCACGGAAGTCCGTGCTTGTCGTACCCCATGATCTCATCTGCGGTGCGCGGATCGCGTACCGCCAGCGCGGAGCAGTGCAGGGCAATTTCATCCAGCTCGTCCGCGAGCTGCCTTTTTGCCCGAGTGCGGCGGACCCGCTGGAGCCGTTCCCGAAGTGCTTGCGTGACAGCTTCGGTCTTGGTCTCTCCGGTCAACTTGGCCAGTGCGTTGGCGAGATCCTCTGTCTCCTCGCTCCGGATGTTCAATGGCACAGCTATCACCACGTATATATAAGTTACTACACAGGAGTATACCATCTCGGTTGGCTTGTCGCTTAGACATCCGCCTTCGCGGTGGTGCGTCGCTACCGGCGAGTTCACCCGCTAGTCAGGGATTCCGCATTATATTCGTAACATATTGATTTTTAATAAGTTCCAAAGAACCCGGTCCCTGCTTCTATTGCATTAAGGATCGGGGCCCTGGAATTCGTGCCTTTACGTGTCCGATCGCCATGAACTGGCTGGCGTTTGGGCACTCATCGCGCGGCTTGCCGTTGAACGATTCGATGCCACTGCCACTGCGGATCCTGACATACCCTCCCTTTCCACCAGTTCTTTCGAAGCTTGCTCGCGCCGCAGCCTCACCGCTCAACGAAATTTCGGCGGGCGCTTCTCGAGGAACGCCTTCACGCCCTCCTTCGACTCGTCGGTCTGATAGAAGAAGCTGAGCGCCTGCATACCGGGACCCGAGATCCGCGGATCGACTCTGAATCGAGATTGAAGGAGGTGTCGGTGAGACGTTCGCACACCGCTGTTCCGATGTTGTGGCGCTCGCCGTTCGGCTTGACAGTCGGCGCCGGTGCGGCATTACAGTCGCGGCATGCCTGCTGTAGCGAACCGCCATCTTGGCCACACGGGCGAGGGCTGCCCGGACGCGTTCTACGTGCGCCTCGGCGAGAATCGATTCATCTCCACACTGCACTCCCAGGGCGCCTGGCGAGCCGGGGAACAACATCTGGCACCCGCTTCCGGACTGGTGCTGGCAGAGGTGGAACGGCGCCTGCCGGGTGGCAAGCTGGTGTCGCGCGCGTCGTTTGACGTCCTCGGCCTCATTCTCTCAGGTGAGTTCACCATCGACGTGCGGATGGTGCGCCCGGGGCGATCAATCGAGCTGATCGAGGCCAGCATGAAGCATGGAGACCGGACGAGTATCTGCGCCCGCGTCTGGCGCCTTGCGGCCACCGACACGACCGGCGTGCAGGGCATCGAGTGGTCGCGGTTGCCGCCCCCGGAGGCCATGCGCCCGTTCGCGCCGTCGTCAGTCTGGCAGGGCGGATTCATCGCTTCGCTGGAGGCGCGCCGTGACAGTGACGCGCGGCCCGGCCACGCACGCAGTTGGCTTCGCACGCCTTACCCACTGGTGGCGGGCGAGGCCGATCCGCCGGTTGCGGGCTTCCTGAAGCTGGTCGATACCGCCAACGGGTTGGCGGTGCGTGAGCAACCAGACCGCGCGTTTTACGCCAACGTGGACCTCACCGTGCATTTCATCCGCCAGCCCGGGCCGGGCTGGGTCGGCTTCGATACGCGCGTCAGCTTCGGTCCGACGGGCCTCGGTGAAACGCTGTCTGTCCTGAGCGATAGCAGTGGACCAGTCGGGACGGCCGCCCAAAGCCTGACCGTGCGCACCGGGGAGAACCTGCCCGAACTCTCACGTTGAGCCGATCCAAGTCGATCCACAAACCGCCAGGTGCCCAGCGAACCCACCGTATCGGCGGGTTGCCTGATCTTCCGGTCCTTGGCGCCCGCGCCCTCAGCCCAGCGCCGCCTTCACCCGGTCGGGGCGGAACGGTGTCTGCCGCAGGCGCACGCCGATCGCATCGAACACGGCGCTGCTGATGACCGCCGCGGTCGGGTTGGTGGAGGGCTCGCCGGCACCGTTGGGCGGATACTCCGGCCGGTTGTTTACCAGCACCACGTCGATCCGGTCCGGAATTTCCGAGAAGCGCAGGATCGGGTAGCCCTGCCAGTCCCGGCTGCTGACCTGGGAGCGGTCGAACGCCACCTCCTCGTGCAGCGTGCGGCTGAGGGACTGGATGATGTTGCCTTCGACCTGATTGCGCAGCCCGTCGGGGTTCACCACCAGTCCGCAATCATGCGCCACGACCACGCGCCCCACCTTGATGCGTCCGCTGCCCGGATCGACCGTCACATCGGCGATGGTCGCTACGCGCGAATCGTCACGGTTTACCCAGGCGATGCCGCGACCCTGCACGGGTTTGCCGTTGGGAGAGGGCTTCTTTCCGCGGGCCGGCCGGCTGACCCACCCGTATTCCTGCGCGGCGGCCTTCAGCACGGCAATGGCGCGCGGGTCCTTCAGGTAAGCGAGGCGGAAAGCCAGGGGATCCTGCCCGGCAGCTGCCGCCAGCTCGTCGATGAAGGACTCCATGGCGAAGGTCGTCTCGAACTGCGCCGGGGACCGCAGCCACGCGGTCAGCAGCGCCACTCGCCCTTTGCCGTGAACCACCACGTCCGCGTTGTCGAACGTGTAGGCGTAGGTGAGCGCGGGGTCCGCCCCCGTGCCGGTCTCTCCGCTGATGTCGGGCTTGCCGATCAACGCCGCTGCAATCAGGTGGGTGTCGCTGATGGTCGGCACCCACATGTGATGGCGCCAGGCGACGACCCGGCCATGTTTGTCCAGCGCGCCGGTCAGGTCCTGCACGATGGGCGGCCCTTTCGGCTCCCACCCATGCTCATCCCAGCGCATCCATTGCACCCGTACCGGCCGGCCAACCGCCTGCGACATCACCGCCGCATCGGCGACGACATGATCGAGGCCGTTGCGGCCATAACCGCCGGATGCCTCGATCCAGCGCAGCTCGATGTTCGCAAGCGGAATGCCCAGCATCTTCGCCATATCGCGCCGCGTCTCATGCGGCATCTGTGTGCCAGACCAGAAGGTGGCGCGGTCGCCCTTCACCTCGGCAATGGCGCAGGAGGGCCCGATCGAGCCGTGCATCTGGAACGGTGTCTTGTAGGTGGCCTTCAGCGTGCGGCCGCCGGCGAGAGATCTCAGCGCCGTGTCCACAGATCCGTGGCTGGCCACCGGGGTATCACGCCCAGCGCTGCTGCGCACCGTGTCCCAGATCTGATCCATGAGCGGCAGGCCTTCCCAGCGTGACCACTTGGCCTGGCCGCCATCCGGGCCGGGGGAACTGAGCGTAGAGCCGAGCTTCTGGGCCGCCTGGATTGCGGCCCATTCAGTCTGCGCGACCACGCCCAGGAAATTCGCGCGCCGCACGATCTGCACGAAGCCGGGAATATCCTTCAGGCCGGTCTCATCGACACTGAGCAGCTTCGCGCCCACGCCGTAGGGGCGCACCACGCGCCCATGCAGCATGCCATCCACCCGGACATCCTGGACGTAGGTGAACTGGCCGGTTACTTTTCCGGGGATATCCTTGCGCGGCACTGACTTGCCGACCACCTTGTAGGTGGACGGGTCCTTGGGGCGTGCCTGCGGCGCCACCTTCATCGCAAACTGTTCACCGCTCGCGCCGATCTCGAAGTCCAGGCGCTTGCCGTCCACCAGCTGGCCATAGGTGATGTTGCGCCCGGGAGCGCCAGTTACCGCGATGGTGCCGTCTTTGGCCTCGAGCCCGCTGGCAGGCAACTTGAAATGCCTGGCGCCGAGATCGAGCATCACCTGTCGTCCCGCCGCTGCGGCGTTGCGGACCTGCGGGCCGGCGTAGCGAACCGTCATGCTGCCATAGCTCGGACCCTGGTCCACAGTCTGCGAGGTGGTGCCCATCACCACTGCCAGCCGGTCCACCGGAAAGTCCAGCTCCTCGGCGGCAATCTGCGCCAGGGCGGTCAGTACGCCGGTGCCGGTTTCCACCTTGCCTGTGAACAGCGTCGCCGTGTTGTCAGGATGCACGGCGAGCCAGGCATAGAGCCGGCCCGCCGGGGGTGGGCTCACCGATTGCGTGGCGGCGACAGTGGCCGCCGCTCCCTTCGCCGGGTCGAACAGCCTGAAGGCGATGATCAGCCCGCCTGAGGCCTGCAGGAATTCGCGCCGGCTCAACAACCCCGCGGCGCCCGTGTACGTCTCGTACCTGCTCATGGCGTCACCCCCCTTGCTCTGCGGCGCGCTCAATCGCACGCACGATCCGCATGTGGGTGCCGCAGCGGCAGAGATTGCCCTCCAGCGTCCTCTTGATCTCTTCCCGGCTGGGATGAGGCGTGTGGTCGAGCAGCGCCTTCGCCGTCATGATCATGCCGTTGATGCAGTAGCCACACTGCGCCGCCTGCTCCTCGATGAAGGCCCTCTGCAGCGGATGCGGCTTGTCGAGGGTCCCCAGCCCCTCCAGCGTGGTGATTTCGCTGCGACCCACGGCGGAAACCGGCATGACGCAGGAGCGGATGGCCTTGCCGTCCATCAACACGGTGCAGGCGCCGCATTCGGCCAGCCCGCAGCCGAACTTCGGGCCGTGCAGCCCAAGATTGTTGCGCAGCGCGTACAGCAACATGCTGTTGGGCTCGACAGCGATGGCGTGACCTGTGCCGTTGACGTTGAGTGTGAGGTTCTGGGGCATGGAGAACTCCTGTCCAGTCATCCTGCAATCCTGCATAGCAATCCGCCACAGTCGGAGTGCAGGTCCATCCTAAGACCTTTTGGTCTCTTGCGCATCCGCAGTGCCGCAGTTATCTCGCCGCTCATTCGGGCGAGCGTTCGGCGGCAATCGCGTGCGTCACCTTGGGTTCGCCGTCGAGCAGGCGATGGATGTGGTCTTGCAACACACGGTCCGCGTTCGTCACCCGTTGGTGCTGACGCAAGTGCTCCAGCCACGAATCGACGAAGAACGTCTCGATGAAACGGGTGCGCTCGGCAGTGTCCTCGAAGATTCCCCAGGCGTAGGCACCATCCCTGCGCCGCTCATGGCTGAGCTTGTCGATTGCGACAAGGAACTTTTCCCGATTCCCGCCCCTGACGCGATACTCGATCGTTACCATGACCGGACCCTGGTCGTCCTGCACCTGCCCGGTCACGATCGGTGCAGGCCAGGACATCGATGGCGTGAGATCAATTCCGGCGGCGGTCTGTACCCTCCACCTCCAGGTCAGCGGAATTGCGACCAGCGCGCCGGCGGCGGCGGCAAAGTGGGCCACGGGCAGCCCGGCCAGGTTGGCGATTTCCCCCCAGATGACACTGCCGAGCGTCGTTGCGCCAAAGAACGCGGTCATGTACACCGCTAACCCGCGGCCACGCACCCACTCAGGCAGCGCAAACTGCGCCGATACGTTCAGGGTCGACAGCACGGCGATCCAGGAGGCGCCGGCGAGGGCGCTGGCCACAATCGCAGGAGCCGTGGTGCGCGCGACACCGAACAGCATCAGGGCGACGGCCGTGCATACGGTACCCGCCGCCACCAGGCCGTTTGCGCCCAGCTTTTGCTTCAGTCGCGGCAGTGCAAAAGCGCCGGCGATGGCGCCCGCTCCGATGACGCCCAGCAGGCTGCCGTAAAGCGTGGGACCGCCGCCGATCCGGTCGCGCGCCACCAGTGGCAGCAGCGCCCAGTAGGCACTGGCAAAGAAAAAGAACCCGGTTGCCCGCAACAATGTCGCGCGCAGGTGACGACTATTGCCCGCGTAACGCAGACCGGTCTTTACGGCACTCAACAGGCGCTCGGCCGGCAGGTGGCTGGGACGTGAGGGCGGCGCACGCCACCAGATCAATCCTGCAATCGAGCCGAGGTTGCTGCCGGCGTTCGCCCAGAAGGGCGCGGCAACCCCCAGCGATGCAGACATGATGCCGCCCAGGGCGGGGCCGATCGCGCGGCTGATGTTGACGCCCACACTGTTGGTGGCTATTGCCTGCGGCAGGGCAGGCCTGGGAACCAGCAGGGGCACGATGGACTGCCACGCGGGCGCGGTCAGGGCAGCGCCGGTCTCGATGAGAAAGGTGAACAGCAGCAGGTATCCCGGCGTAATCAACTTGAGCCAGACGAGCACCGCAAATGCCGTCGAGGTCAGCGTGATGAAGGCCTCGGTAACGATCAGCAGGCGGCGCTTGTCGGCGATGTCGGCAAGCGCGCCCGCGAGCAGTGCGAACAGGAACGTCGGCAGGTTGGTCGCCACCTGCACCAGCGAAACGGCGACCGGGCTGGGATTGAGGGTCGTCATGAGCCAGGCGGAAGCGGCGCTGTACATCCAGCCGCCGATGTTCGAGACCACGGTGGCGATCCACAGGACCGTAAAGGCCCGGTAGCGGAAGGGCCCGGGCGCGGAGCGCGCCGGCAGACTCGAAGCGCTGTTGTCCTTCACAGGGTTCCGCACGCCACCATGGCCTGCTTGGGGCAGTGACGATACAAGTGTTCCTCCCTTTACACCAACACTTCCCCCGTCCAATGAACCCGGCCGAGCCTTGTTGGACCAGCACTGTGGGTTCCTCGACCGCGCTGCAGATGGCGGCGATCCTCGGCACAGCGCGCAATCTTGCCTTGGACCCTCCTCAGCCCCGGTCGCGCCGCAGCTGACGCCGCTGCATCAGCAGCGTCGCGTGCAGCATCAGGAACAGCGGCACCAGGAACGCCGGTATCACCAGCAGTGGCAGCGTCGCCATCGGCGCGGTGCTGATCTCCCCCGGAGCGCCGCTGGCGAGCGTGGCGCCGACCGTGCCCAGGCTGAGGGCCACGACCAGGTCGATCACGCCCAGGACGTTCCAGCGTGCAAACGCGGCGCCGGCGGCGAAGTCGGGCCGGCGTTCCAGTGCGAGGAGGATCCAGGGAGCACTGAACCCGATGGCCATGTCGCCCAGGCCCGCCGGCAGGGCGAACAGCGCTGGAAGCAGCCGGTAGGCGTACAGGGTCAGGAAGCCCAGACCTGCCCAGCGCCAGGCCTGGATGGCCACGAGCAGGCGCGGATCGAGCGAGAGCACGAAGTCGCGAAACGGAGCCGAGAGCCGCACCCCGGCAAAAAACAGCAGCAGCGGCGCAAGCACCGCGATCCCGAGCGCTACGGGCGGCAAGCCCGGACGGCCGACGAACACGCCGGCGGCCCCGAGTGAGACGACCAGTACCAACCAGGCGCCCAGGACCAGGGCTGCGCCCGGGTGGAATGCGGCGGATCCGGAGGGTGGGGACTGCAGCGGGCGGGACAGGGTCATGGTCGTCATGGTGCTCTCCAGTCACTTGCATTTTGCAAGTCGATGGCGACCGTAGCACACTGACTTGCACCGTGCAAGTTGCTTGAGACGAGGAGGCCGGGATGCATGCCAGCAAACCCTTTGCGCGCTCTGCCTGCGCGGTCGCCAACTCGCTCGATCTGCTGGGGGACAAGTGGTCACTGCTGGTCGTGCGCGACCTGCTGCATGGCAAGCGCACCTACGGGGAGCTGGCGGATTCACCGGAGCGGATTCCCACCAACATCCTGGCCGAGCGCCTGCGGCGCCTCGAGCGCGCGGGAATCATCGCCAGCACCCCCTATCAGCAGCGGCCGACGCGCTATGCTTACACGCTCACGCCCAGCGGCCGTGACCTGGGTGAGGTGTTGCTCGCGTTCGTGCACTGGGGTAAACGTCACATACCCGGCACGGTGACGCTGAGCCACGGTCCGGCCGGTGGCACAGCCGCTGCGGCCGCGCGACCGCGCCGGCCGCGGATGGCGCGCGACAAGACAAAAAGGGGAGTGTGATGACAGCGTGGAACTGGGTTCGCGGACGATGGCTGAGCGCGGGCGGCTGCTTGCTGGCGGGCCTTGCGGTTCTTTCACCGCCGGCGGTGGCGCGCGCAGACGCCACCAGCGCGCCCTTCGAGCTGGTGATCATCAATGGCCGGATCATCGACGGCACCGGCTCGCCCTGGTATTCGGGCGACATCGGCATCCGCGGCGGCCGGATCGCCGCGATCGGCAACCTGCGCGCACGCCTGCCCGCGAACACCATCGACGCCCACGGCAGTGTGGTGGCGCCGGGTTTCATCGACATGCTGGGGCAGTCGGAGCTGAGCATCCTGGTGGAGCCGCGGCTGCCGTCCAAGATCTTCCAGGGCATCACCACCGAGATCACGGGCGAGGGCAATTCGGTGGCACCCCTGGACGATGCCATGCTGCGCACGGACCGCAAGGTCTACGAGCACTACCACCTGCAGCCGCAGTGGCGCACGCTGCGGCAGTATTTCGCGCAGCTCGAATCCCGGGGCATGGGCATAAACCTGGCCAGCTACATCGGCGCGACCAGCGTGCGCCGGATGGTGCTGGGGGATGCGAATCGTCAGCCGAGCCCGCAGGAACTGCAGCGCATGCAGGCCCTGGTGGCCCAGGGCATGCGCGATGGTGCGGTCGGACTGTCCAGCGCGCTGGAGTACGCCCCGGCGCCCTACGCCGGCACGCCGGAGCTGATCGCGCTGGCCCGGGAAGCGGCCGGGTTCGGCGGGATCTACGCCACCCACATGCGCAACGAGGGTGACGGCATCCTGGCGGCGCTCGATGAGGCACTGCGCATCGGCCGCGAGGCCGGCATCCCGGTGGAGATCTGGCACCTGAAGGCGGCCGGCAAGCGTAACTGGGGACGCATGCCGCAAATCGTGGCAAAGATCGCTGCGGCGCGCGCCGCCGGCAGTGACGTGAGCGCGGACACCTACGCGTATACGGCCTGGTTCAATGATCTGTCCGCCTTCATCCCGCCGTGGGCGCACGACGGCGGCAACGACAAGCTGATCGCGCGCCTCAAGGATCCGCGGATGCGCGAGCGCATCCGGGCCGAAATGCACAGCCCCTCGAGTCAATGGGACAACGAATGGGACGAGATCCCGGGCCCGGAAGCGATCCTGATCGGTGTCGTGCACGAGCCCGCCCTGCTCAGATTCCAGGGCAAGACACTGGCGCAGGTGGCGCAGATCTGGAAAAAGGATCCGATCGATGCGCTGTTTGATCTGCTGATCCAGGACGGCGGACTCACCGGGGTCGCGGTGTTCGGCATGTCGGAGCCCGATGTTGCCCTGGCGTTGCAGCAGCCCTGGACCTCGGTCGACAACGATTCCTCCGGCACCTCGCCCGAAGGCATCCTCGGCCAGGAGCATCCGCATCCGCGCGCCTACGGCACCTTTCCGCGCATCCTGCGCAAGTACGTCAGGGAGGAGAAGAAACTCACCCTGCCGGAAGCAATCCGCAAGTTCACGGCGCTGCCGGCGCAACGCATGCGGCTCACCGACCGCGGGGTGCTGAAAGCCGGGATGTGGGCCGACGTGGTGATATTCGACCCGGAGTCCATCCGCGATACCGCGACGTTCCAGAAGCCCAACCAACTGTCCGAGGGCATGCAGTACGTCCTGGTCAACGGTGTGCCGGTGATCGAGCGCGGGCGCATGACCGGGGCGCTGCCTGGCAAGGTGTTGCGCGGCCCCGGTTATACCCCGTGAATCGCGTCCAGGGTGACAAGAAGCTCGTCCAGTTGCGCGAATGTCTCGACCATCGCATCCGCCGCCCCGGTGCCGGCAGCGTCGAGAGCTTGCTTCGAGGGATAGAGTTCGTGCATCACCAGTAGCGTCTTGCCACCTTTTTCCTCGAATGTCACTGTGGTGACGGCACCGTCGTCACTTTCGTCATTAGTCCAGACGAGGCGCGAGTGCGGTATCACTTCGATGTACCTACCGAAGAACGCCATGGACTTTGCAGCCCCCTGGCCGAACTCCAGGCGGTACCTGCCGCCGACGCGAACCTCCATTTCGCAGGAAAGCAGGGACATTCCCATCGACTTTGGCACCCACCACTGCCTGAACAGCTCGGGCTTGGTCCACGCCTCGAACACGAGGCGCGCCGGGCCGTTGAAAGTTCGCGTGACGACGATCTCACGCTCAGACTTCCGCTCCACCGTCGTGCGGTTCTTCATGGGGGCAAGCTCACTCTCTTTTCTTGCGTCCACCGGCTCTCTCCCTGCGTTTTAATTCCTCTACAACCTCATCGAGCGCGTCGAAGCGTGCGTCCCACAATTGGCGGTATCTCTCGATCCATGCCGCCTCTTCCGCAAGGCGGCGCGGTCCGAGCCTGCAGGTCCGCACGCGCCCGATCTTCTGCGTGACGACCAGTCCCGCCTGCTCCAGCACGCCGACATGCTTCTTCATGCCCGTGAGGGTCATGTGAAACTTCCCGGCAAGGTTCGTGATTGAAGCGTCTGCGCGCCCGAGCTGCTCCAGGACGCCGCGTCGGGTGGCGTCCGCAAGCGCAGCGAACGAGGTATCGATGCGGGGTGGATAAGACTGAACCATATGGTTCAGTATTTAGCACATGAACTGGCAGCCTGCAAGGGGAGGTCGCACGGTGGGGGCGCACGGAAGGGCCTCAGTGAACGGTGCACTCAGCCGCGCATTGGAGAAGTCGGCCTTTGCTGCGCTTCAGTCATATAATCCGCGCTACGGAATCGACGCTTTTTGGTGCAGTGCAATGACCGACGCGGCGAACACACCTGAAAAATTTCCGCGAGCGCCTTTCAGCGAGCGCACGGGGCCGAAGTGCCGGACGATCCTGCCGCCGGCGCAGGGTGGCTGGTCCGAGCCCGCGCTGTTTGAGTGGGAGCTGACCGCCGAGTCGTGGACCGATCAGCATCCGCACAGTGAGTACAACTTCGTAATTGAAGGTGAGCTCTTCGTGGAATCCGGCGGGGTGACGGTCGAGGCACGGGCCGGTGATGTCGTTCGGGTCCCGAGCGGGGCAGTCGGTCGCTACTGGGCGACCGGGTACGCGCGGCTGCTTGCGGTTTATGGACCCAGTGAAGGCGGATCCAGCCAGAACCTGGGTTACGAAAGGTTGAGCGATCGCGAGCCGTAGTGAGACGACCCGCGTGCTGGCGGCCGGTGCAAGAGACGAGCCGGTCAGCTTCCCGGTAGAGGGCGTCGATGGCGGATCGATCTCGATGCTCACCGTACGCAAGGGATAAGGCAGCTCCGGTCAGGCCCGGATGCGTTCCATCGCTGGATCGTACAGCGGGCGCGCTGAAGCGAGCGCAGGGTAGCGGTTGCCGGCGATCTCCACCTCCCATCTGCCGCTGCTGAGATAGGCTGCGTCGACCGTCACTTTTGGCTCGATCATGGCGAGACCGACCGCACCTCCCAGGGAGTGTCCATATGAGGCGGCGCGCACGTAGCCAACCGCAACGTCATCACGCAGCACAACCTCGGCGTGATACATGAGGGGCTGCGGATCCTTCACCAGAATCTGCACCAGCCGGCGCGTCAGGGGACCCCTGGCCCTGTGCGCCAGGACAGCATCCTTGCCGATGAATCCGCCGGGTTTGTCCAGGTCCAGTGCGAAGCCCAGGCCGACCTCATCCGGCACATCCGTGTTGTCGATATCATGACCGTAATCGCGGTACCCCTTTTCCATGCGCAGGCTGCCGAGCGCCTTGAGTCCCGCGTGCACTACTCCCAGTTCGCGGCCGGCCTCCACCAGCCGGTCATAGACATGCGTGGCCTGCTCGCTGGGGATGTAGAGCTCGTATCCCAGCTCGCCCAGGTAAGTGATGCGGATGCACAGCACGCGTGCGAATCCAATGTCGATCTCCCGTGCGGTGCGGAATGGAAACGCTTCGTTTGACAGGTCAACAGTCGTCAGCCGCTGCAGCAGCGCGCGCGACTTCGGTCCCTGGACGTTGAGCTGGCCGTAGGCGGAAGTCACGTCGGTCACGAAAGCGTGCGCGTCCTCCGGCATGTTGCGCCGCATCCAGGTTTCCGCGTGCCCGACCATCGTGTCAGTGACCACCACCAGGAACTTCCCGTCCGCCAGCTTGGTGACAGTCAGGTCGGCTTCCAGCGTGCCGCGCTGATGAAGCCATTGGGTGTAGGTGATGGTTTGCGGCGGGCCATCGATGCGATTGCCGCTGATGCGCTCCAGGCAGCGGCCCGCATCCCGGCCCTGCACCAGGAATTTTCCCATGAACGACATGTCCATCAGGATCACACCCTCGCGTGCAGCGCGGTGCTCATGTTCCCAGCGCGCGAACCAGCTCGGCCTGCCCCAGGTGAGGGGCCCGGGGTCCGGTTGCGTGCCCGGCTCGCCATACCAGTCGGGGCTTTCCCAGCCGCTGACCTCCTTGAAGTAAGCGCCCGCGGCCGCCAGTCGATCATGGAAGGGTGACTTGCGCACGTTGCGCGCCGTAGACAGGGACAGATTGGGGTAATGGCACTGGTAGACGAGCCCCAGCGACTCCACTGTGCGCTGGCGTCGGTACTCGGGATTGGCCTGCCAGGCGTGCAGCCGGTCGACGTTGAAGCCCGTCACATCGACATCCGGATGCCCGGTAACGATCCAGTGCGCCAGCACCCGGCCCAGGCCACCCCCGGTGAGAATGCCGATGGAGTTCAGGCCCGCTGCGACGAAATAGCCTTTGAGTTCCGGCGCCTCGCCAACCTGCGGCCGCAGGTCCGGGGTGAAGCTTTCAGGCCCGCAGAACAGCTTCTTCATGCCCACCTGGGCGGTGATCGGGACGCGCGACATGGTGCGCTCCAGGAACGGCGTCATCCGCTCCCAGTCCGGGGGCAGCTCGAGGAATGAGGCATCCTCCGGGATGCCCTCGATCTTCCACGGCGCGCACACGGGTTCGAACAGGCCCACCAGCAGGCCACCGGCCTCTTCGCGGTAATACCCGTACGCACCCGGATCCTCCAGCACCGGCATGTTCGGTGGCAGATCCTTGATCGGCTCTGTCAGCAGGTAGTAGTGCTCGGCGGCCTGGTTGGCGAGCGTGACGCCCGCCAGGGCGCCGAACTGCCGCGCCCACATTCCGGCGCAGTTCACCACGACTTCCGTCTTGATGTCACCGTGCGCCGTGCGCACCCCGGTCACCCGCCCACGACTGTGCAGCACGCCGGTTGCGGGGGTGGACTCGAGGATCTTCACGCCCCTCATGCGCGCCCCCTTGGCGAGCGCCATGGTGACGTCCACCGGGTTCACGCGCCCGTCTTCCTTGACGTAGAAGCCGGCCTCGATGCCATCGATGTTGGCGAGCGGAAACAGCTCCTGCACCTCGCGGGGGGAGATCTCGTGTACGTCGACTCCGCAGTAGCGATTGAAGGCGGCCACGCGCCGGTATTCCTCCAGCCGTCCCTTGTCCGCGGCGACTTCGATGAATCCGATCTGCGCCAGCCCGGTGGATTGGCCGGTTTCCGTCTCCAGGCGGCGGTACAGGTCACGCGAGTATTTGCGCATCTCTGTCGACGTTTCCGAGGTCGAGCCGAAGGTCACCATGAGCCCGGCGGCGTGCCAGGTGGTGCCGGAGGTCAGTCGGTCCCTCTCCAGCAGCACGATGTCCTTCCAGCCCATGGAGGCCAGGTGGTAGGCCACGGAAGTTCCGATGATTCCGCCGCCGACGATGACGACGCGGGCCTGCGGGGGAAGGGAGGTCTGAGAGGTCATTATCAGGGCCATCCTGGATCGGATAACCGGCTTATCTTCCCATGAAGTCCCCGGCACGTCAGGGCTACGTTCTTCGAGTCTGCCGATCTGGTGCAAATTATTCGATTTGATCGTATATTATGCATATGTGGATTCCGCGCTCAGTGGAGCCCCGGCTGCAGCGATCCGCGAAGACGCGGCCGGTCGTCGTGCTGACTGGAGCCAGGCAAACCGGCAAGACATCGACGTTCCGGCGCCTGTTTCCGAAGCACTCGTTTATATCGCTTGACCTTCCTACCGAAGCCGAGCAGGCAGAGAAGGAGCCGCGAGCCTTCCTGCAACGTCATCCGCCTCCGGTGATTATCGATGAGGTGCAGTATGCCCCAGGGCTTTTTCGGCACCTGAAGTCCGAGGTCGACGCCGAGCGCGGGCGCAACGGCAGGTATCTTCTGACCGGCTCGCAGAAGTTCACCCTGATGAAGGCAGCCTCGGAGTCCCTGGCAGGCAGGGCCGATATCGTCGAACTGGAGACATTGTCCCTGGCCGAGATTCGCGCCGTGCTGCCTGCCACCACGATTGAAGCAGCCATCGTGCGCGGGGGCTTCCCGGAGCTGTACGCCAACCCGGATATCGACCTGGTGACGTACTACAACTCCTACCTGGCGACTTACCTCGAGCGGGACGTGCGGCAGCTGACCAACGTCGGCAATCTGCGCGACTTTGAGCGTTTTGTGCGAGCGTGCGCGCTGCGTTCCGCCAATCTCCTCAACAAGGCGGATCTGGCGCGTGACGTCGGTATCGCGCCATCGACCGCCGGGCACTGGCTGTCCATACTGCAGGCGTCAGGCCAGATCGTCCTGCTGGAGCCGTGGTTTTCCAACAGGACCAAGTCCATCGTCAAGAGCCCGAAGCTGTACTTCAACGACACCGGACTGCTGTGCGCGTTGCTGAACGTGCGCACCGAGGCCGCACTGCGGCAGTCTCCGGCAACAGGCGCGCTCTGGGAGACCTTTGTGTTTGCCCAGCTGCGGGACCGGGAGCGCCGCGCGGGCCGTATTGGAAGCCTGTTCTTCTGGCGCGACCGCAGTCGCGAAGTTGACTTCGTGGTGGACGTGGGCGGGCGCCTGCAACTCTACGAGGCAAAGTGGACGGAGGTGCCTGACATGGGCGATACGGTGAACCTGGAGTTTGTGCGAAATGCGCTCGGCAGGTCGCGCGTGCAGGCGGGCGCTGTACTTTCCCGGACCAGCAACGGCTTTCCGTTTGCCAATGGATTCCGGGCGCTGCCGATAACAGATTTAGCGCACGAGTAGCCGCATCAGCCCAGTCGATCACATCATGGGACGATCGGCAGCTTCACGCTGCTGGCTGTCTTGCCGCCGTGGTACACACTCGCGGTGGCGGCCCGGTAGTCTGCCGCTTTTGCGTTGAAGAGCCCGCTTGCGGTCACCGCTACACTATCGGCCCATGGAGGGAGGTCTGGCGAAAAAGACGGTCGCGGGAAGTACGGCCCGGCTCGTACAGCTGTGGGTGCTGGGGATGGGCGTGCTGCTGGGCGGCTGTGCGAGTGAGGGCCCGGCTACGCGCGGCGAAGCCCCGGAGCCCGCGCAGACCCGTGACGGGATCGAGGCGCTGCTGCCGCGCAATATCTCAGACCGTGCGGGGTGGGCCGGCGACATCTATACGGGTTTCACGCTGCAGGGCCTCGAGCCTACCCGCCGCAATGTCTGCGCCGTGATCTCGGTCATCCAGCAGGAGTCCAACTTCCGCGTCGATCCCGTCATCCCGGGGCTTGGGGCGATGGCGCGCCGCGAGATCGACACGCGCGCGGGGCGTGCGGGCCTGCCACTGCTGCTGGTGCACGGTGCGCTGGACCTGGAGTCCTCCACGGGGCGCACCTACGGCGAGCGGATCGACGCCGCCCGGACGGAAAAGGACCTGAGCGACGTCTACGAGGACTTCATCGGTGCGGTGCCGCTTGGTAAACGCCTGTTTTCCGACTGGAACCCCATTCGCACCCGCGGGCCGATGCAGGTCAGTGTCAGCTTTGCGGAGCGCTACGCCGCCCACCGGCAGTACCCCTACCCGGTCAGGGAAAGTGTGGCGGACGAAGTCTTCACACGGCGGGGCAGCCTCTATTTCGGAATCGCGCACCTGTTCGCATACCAGCCGCCGTATGACAGTTACCTGTACCGTTTCGCGGACTTCAACGCCGGACAGTTCGCCAGCCGCAACGCCGCCTTCCAGAACGCGGTCAGCACCGCCACGGGTGTTCCCCTGGTCAGGGACGGTACCCTGTTGCTGCACACGGGCGGGCTGAGTGAGACCGAGTTGGCCTTGCTTGGAATCGCGGATCGTCTCGGCCTGGATCAGCGCGAGATCCACAGCGCCCTCGAGTCGGGGCAGAGCCGTGATCTGCAGCAGACCCGCCTCTACCAGCGCGTTTTCGCCATGGCGGAGCGCGAAGCGCGGCGCCCGCTGCCGCGCGCGGTGGTGCCGACCATCGCGCTGCACGGACCGAAGATCAGCCGTCGGCTGACCACAAGCTGGTACGCCCACCGGGTGGAGGGGCGCTACCAGAGGTGCCTGGGCGAGCGCAGCTAGCGGCGTGACCTGCGTGCGGGGCGTTCCGGGTTGTGCTTCGGCAGTTGATTGACCAGCGGACCGATCGTCTGGACGATGGTATCCAGCGTCGGCGGTTCGCCGCGCACGTGCGCGTCGATCGCGGCGCGCATGGCTGCGAGGTGTTCGGGAGTGGTGCCGCAGCAGCCGCCCACGATGCGTGCGCCGCTGTCGATCGCCAGGCGCACGTAGTCGGCCATCAGCGCGGGTGTTCCGGAGTACACCACCTCGGTTCCCTCGAAGTGCGGGACACCGCAGTTGCCCTTGGTGATGAGCGGAAAAGGGGCGCCGCGCATCTGCACCAGGCTGACCAGGATGTCGGAAGCGCCGACGCCGCAGTTGGCGCCGATCGCGACCGGTGGGACGGCCAGCGGGGCGATCGCCGCCGCCGAGGCGCCGGGCAGCAGGCCCATCATGGTGCGGCCCGCGGTGTCGAACGAGTAGGTGATGACGTAGGGCAGGCCCACCGCGGTGGCCGCCAGGGCGGCCGCGTTGGCCTCTTCGGGGGCGGACATGGTCTCGATCCATGCTACGTCCGCACCGCCGTCGCGCAGGCCTTCGATCTGCCGCGTGAAGGACGCCAGTGCCGCCTCGTGCGTCAGCTGGCCCATCGGCTCGAACAGCTCACCCGTGGGGCCGACGGAGCCGCCCACCACGATGGGGCGCGGCGCCCGGTCGGCAACTGCGCGCGCCAGCTCTGCCGCACGCCGTGCAAGTTCGTAGGTCCGATCCTGAGCGTTGTGCAGCTTCAACCGGTGCGGATTGCAGCCGAAGGTATTGGTCAGGACGATGTCGGCACCGGCATCCACGAAGCGCTGGTGCAGGCCGGTGACCTCGTCAGGACGATCCACCGTCCAGAATTCCGGCGGGTCCCCGGAAGCCAGCCCGGCCTTGAAATAGTTGGTGCCCGTGGCGCCGTCGGCCAGCAGTACGGCCTTGGTGGCCAGCAGTTCTGAAAGGGTGGTGCGCATCGCGGAAATCATATCGCAGCGGGGCGGCTTGCGCCGGCCACTTGCCGTCTGCGCCGGACCGCCACCCGCGATTGCCACCTTGCGCGGCCGCGGCGGGCGATGGGGTCCGACAAGTGAGGCGAGCTTGCGATCCGGCGGATGGATATGCAAACCTGCCTTGTTCATGGCCGCCCCACACCAGACCCACCAGGCCGGTGTCACCATCGCCGCCTGCGTCCTCATCGCGTGCTGCGAGGGCTTCGATCTGCAGGCCGCCGGGGTAGCGGCGCCGGGTATCGCGGCGCAGTTCCTGCCGACGGCGCCACAGCTCGGCAATTTCTTCAGCGCCAGCACGCTGGGGCTGTTCATCGGCGCCCTGGCCGGCGGCCGTCTGTCGGATTCCTTCGGGCGCAAGCGGACGCTGATCGTCTCCGTGGTGCTCTTCGGCTTGTTCTCCCTGCTGACCGCGACCTCCAACAGCATGACGTCGCTGGTGTGGGCGCGCTTCCTGACAGGTACCGGGTTCGGCGGCGCGATGCCGAACCTGCTGGCGCTGGTCGACGAATCCAGCAGTCCGGGCGCACGCCGTGCCAACGTCGCGCTCACCTACAGCGGTATGCCCTTCGGAGGCGCGATCGCCAGTCTGATCAGCATGCTCAGCGCCGGCAGCCACTGGCGGGTGATCTTCTTCGTGGGTGGCGCCGCACCACTGCTGCTGGCGGCGTTTCTGCCCTGGGCGTTGCGGGAATCACGCTTCTTCGCGCCGCGGCGGGAACCGGGGGTGTTGCCGCAGGGCAGGCCCGGGTCCGGTTCGGCAGCGGCCCTCCGTGCCGGCAGTTTTCAGGCGATCTTCGCCGATGGCAGGGGCACAAACACACTACTGTTGTGGGCGAGTTCCTTCCTCGCACTGCTGACGCTGTACCTGCTGCTGAGCTGGTTGCCGACGCTGCTCGCGGCGGGGGGGCTGACGCACACACAGGCCGCCGCGGCCCAGGTGGGCTTCAATGTCGGCGGCGCAATCATGGCCCTGCTCGTGGGTCGCCTGCTGGAGGGTCGCGCCAGGGCGCCGACCATCCTGCTCAGCTGCGCGGCGTTGCCGCTGGTCGTGTGGCTGTTGAGCCGCGCGCCGGCCGACCCGCTCGCCATACTGCCGATCGTGTTTGTGCTGGGCGGCGCGGTGCTTGCAAATCAGGGCATTCTCTACGCGCTCGCCCCGCAGGGCTATCCCGCCGCGATCCGCGGCGTAGCGCTGGGTGCCGCGGTCGCCATGGGACGCCTGGGCTCGATCGTCGGTCCCAAGCTCGGCGGGACGCTGCGGGCCGCCGGTCACGGCACCTCGCAGCTGCTGATGGACATCCTGCCGCTGGTCATCGCCGCCGGCTTTGCGGTGCTGCTGTTCGCGCGGCGCGTCAGCAAACCGCAGTAGATCCGCCGCGGCATGAGCACGCAGGGAACCGGACCTTCGGGGGGGCGAGCGTGAGTACCCTGCGTGTAGTCAGTGGCGCCGACGTACGGCGCCTGTTGCCGGTGGGGGTGTGCATCGAGCTGATGGCGGACGCCATGCGGGCGGTGTCCGCCGGTCAATTCGCCATCGCGCCCCGGTTATTCACGCCCCTCATCGGCGGCGACGCCGTGCTGGGACTCATGCCGGGGTCCTCGCGCAAGCCACCCGTCTACGGAGCGAAAGTCATCGGCCTGCATCCCGGCAATCCTGCGCGCGGACTGCCTTGGCTGCAGGGGTTCGTGGTGCTGTTCGACGCTGATCGCGGCACGCCGCTGGCGCTCATCGAGGGTTCACAGCTCACCGCCATCAGGACGGCGGCGGCCTCGGCGCTCGCGACCCGGGTCCTCGCCCGCGGCGACGCTGTCAGCCATGGTGTCTTCGGTGCCGGCGTGCAGGCGGCCGCTCACGTCGAGGCCATAGCGCTGGCGCGCGACGTGCGGCGGGTACTCATCTGGGCGCGTTCGCCTGCGAAGGCTCAGGCGCTGGCGGCCCGGCTGCGCAGCGGCGGCGGCGGCGACGTGTCGGCCACCACCGACCCGCGCGAAGCGGCAGCCTGCGACATCGTGACCACGGTGACCGGGGCGAGCGAACCGGTATTGCGTGGCGAGTGGCTCGAGCCGGGAGCGCATGTGAACCTGGTCGGTGCGCACACACCCACGACGCGTGAAGCCGACGACGAGGTCATCCGGCGCAGTGCCCTGTACGTGGACCTGCGGGATTCGGCGCTGCGCGAGGCGGGTGACCTGCTGATTCCGATGCGCTCCGGCATCATGGCGGCGTCGGACATCGTCGCAGAGATTGGTGAAGTGCTGGCCGCGGCAGCGCCGGGCAGGACGGACCCCGGCCAGATCACCCTGTACAAGTCCCTGGGTATCGTGGCGCAGGACCTGGTGGCGGCCGACCATGTCTACCGGGCGGCCTGCGAGCAGGGAGTGGGTACGACCGCAGCGCTGTAAGCCCCCGTGGGCCAACGCCGGCTGGCACTCGGTCGCCCGGGCAGGACCAGGTCCGCTGGAAGTGTGTATGTTGTTACACACCCCCGGGCGGGACATCGATGCTTTCTCCGGGCCGCCGCAGCACCAGCCCGAAGTGCCAGGGGTTCCCCGGCAACTCATCTACTACCGTTGGCGTGAATCCGGCGCTCAACGCCCAACGTTGAATTTGCGCCGGAGTCGGGCGGATTTCCAGCGGCGGTCCGCGCGGGGTGTCGCCGTGTTTCCAGTGGATGACTCCGGCCACGGCGCCCGGTTGCAGCACACGGTATGCCTCGGCGAGCAGCGCGGCGGGATTTTCCATATGCAGGATGTTGAACAGCATCGCGAAGCCGGCGGAGCCGGCCGGCCGGCCGCATCCCTCGTCAACGAAGTCGCGCTGCTGCGCGTTCACGTTGGCAATGCCCGCCGTGCGGGCGCGGGCCGCGGTGGCGGCCACCTGATGCGGGTCGATGTCGAGCGCGTAGACTTGTCCGCGGGTACGCTGCGCTGCGGGCAGGGTGAAGGTGCCGTAACCGCAGCCGAACTCGACGATGTCGGCGGCGAGGTCACGGCATTGCAGGGCATCCAGCAGCCGCGGGACGTCGAAGAAGCTTTCCCACATCTGTTGGGGCGGCATGCCGCTGTCGCGAACGGTGGCCATTACTGTGGATGATAATCGACCGGCCTGGCACGGGAGAGCATGGATGATCGATCGTACCTTGTACGCCGGACGCGCGCTGTTGCTGTTGTCACTGCCGCTGCTGATGCACGGCGCCCGGGCCGATGTCCTGTCGGCGGCGCAGGTACTGCGGGCGGGAGGCTGCGGCGGCATGATGAGCGCGGCGCCCGCACTGCGTCACGACCCGGCTCTGGATGAGCTCGCCCGCGATTGGGCGGAGGGATTGTCGTTGCCGGCCGCTGCACGGCGCCACGGAGTCACGGCGGCGGTGACCGGCGTGCGCACCAGCGCGCCGGAAGGGGAGTTGCTGGAGGTCCTGCGGCGCCAGCAATGCCGGACGCTGCTGCGGCCGGAACTCGCTGTCGCGGGAAGCTATCATCGCCGTGACAGCAGCTGGCTGATCCTGACAGCGGGCGAGCCGCTCGTCAGGCGCGCACCGCCGGGGGTCGCCGCAAGGGCGCCCGGCGGATCGGGCCGCACGACCCGGGCATTGCCCGAACTCGGCGTGCAGGTGGTTTCGCGGACGCTGCAGCTTGTGAATGCCGCGCGCGCGCAGGCGCGCAGCTGCGGCGGCCGCGCTTTCGATCCAGCGCCACCGTTGCGCCTTTCCCCGACACTCTCCGCGGTGGCATCCGGCCACGCCGCGGACATGGCGCAACATGGCTACTTCGAACATCGCGGGCGCGACGGCACTACGCCGGCGCAGCGGGTGGATGCCAGCGGCTACCGGCACCAACTGGTGGGGGAGAACATCGCCTACGGGCCGGAGTCGGCCGAGGAGGTCGTCAGTGGCTGGCTGGCGAGTCCCGGGCACTGTGACAACATCATGGACCCGCACTTCGTCGACATGGGCATCGCCTACATGGCCGGCCATGGCGCGCACGACGGTTTGTACTGGGTACAGCTGCTGGCGCAACCGCGCCACTGACCGACGCACGCTGCGAATGCGAGTCATTTGCAGCGCCGGTGCCGGCGCCGGCTTCAAGTACGATGGCGCATGCCCCGCATGCATGAAGTGGCCCGCAACCGCTGGGCCGCCGGTTGTCTTGCCGCCGTTGCCGGCGCGCTGCTCCTGCCGGCGCCCGTCCGCGCACAGACCGATGAGATACAGGTCTACGACGCGCAGATCGCGCCGCGTGGCGACGCCACGCTGACGTGGCATGACAATTTCACGCCGCACGGCCATACGCAGCCGGAATTCTCCGGTGGAGTCAGCGCTGATCGATCACTCAACGGCGTAACGGAATGGGCGTACGGTGTGCGCGACTGGTTCGAGGCGGGCCTGTACCTGCCGCTTTATACCGTGACGCACGCTGGCGCGGTGCGGGTGGACGGCGGCAAGCTGCGGGCCCTGTTCGTGGTGCCGTCGGCGGCGCGGCGGCGCTTTTTCTATGGCATCAACTTCGAGTTCAGCGTCAACGCCCCGCACTGGGACCCGAACCGCTACACCTCGGAAATCCGCCCCATCGTCGGCTGGCACCTGGGCGCGCTCGACCTGATCGTGAATCCCATCCTCGACAACTCCTGGAAGGGATTCAATCAGCTCGACTTCGCACCCGCCACGCGCGTGGCCTGGAACATCTCGCGATCCTGGACGGTGGCGACCGAGGAATATGCCGACTTCGGTCCGCTGCGCCGCATACGCCACGGTTCACAACAGTCGCATCAGCTTTACGGCGTGGTGGACTATCGCGCCGCGGCCTGCAGCGTTGAGTTCGGTCTCGGGTTCGGCCTCACGGCGGCAGCGGACGCGCGTGTGGTCAAACTGATGCTGGAGTTCGATCTGCGCTGACCCGATATAATGGCGCGGCCGGCCATTGAGGGGGAGCAGCATGAATCGTCGCCAGTTCGTCGGCCACGTCGGTGCGCTCGGTGTCGCCGCGGGAATTACAGCAGCGGCAGCGGCCGGCGCTGACGAATTCGATCCGGTGGAACAGCCGATCGCTGAACTGGTACGCGCCCAGGTACAGGGACGTACCAGTTCCCTGGCGCTGGTGCACCGTTACCTGGAGCGCATTGCGCGCTATGACCGCGCCGGGCCGATGCTGCGGACGGTGCTGGCCCTGAACCCCGACGCCGAGGCCGCCGCAAGCGCTCTGGATGCGCAGCGGCGCGCCGGCAAGCTGCGCGGTCCGCTGCACGGCGTTCCGCTGCTGTTGAAAGACAACATCGAGACGCTGGATCCCCTGCCGACGACCGCCGGGTCGCTGGCGCTGGCCGCCTCGCGGCATACTGCCGACGCCCCGGTCGCGGCGCGCCTGCGCGCCGCCGGCGCAGTGGTGCTGGGGAAGGCTAACCTGAGCGAGTGGGCCAACTTCCGCTCCACCCATTCAATCAGCGGCTGGAGCGGTGTGGGTGGACAAACGCGGTGCCCGTACGATCCGCTACGTGACCCCTCCGGGTCGAGCGCCGGATCGTGCGCGGGAACGGCCGCGAACCTGTGCGCGGCGGCGCTCGGCTCCGAGACCGATGGCTCGATACTGGCGCCGGCATCCATCAACGGGGTGGTGGGCCTGAAGCCAACCGTCGGCCTGGTGAGCGGCGAGGGCGTGGTGCCCATCAGCCGCCGCCAGGATACGACCGGGCCGGTGACGCGGACCGTGGCCGACGCCGCCGCACTGATCGGCGTCATGGCCCAGCCGACGGCGCGCTGGGACGGTGTGGGAACCCTCGATCTGGCGCCGAAGGGGTTGCGGCTGGGGGTGTTGGCGCCGCCGGAATCAGCGCACCCGCAGGTGGTGCGCCAGGCGCAGGACTGGTTCAGGCTGCTGGAGCGCGAAGGCTTCGTGCTCGTCGACGTCAAGCCGCCCGCCGGCTGGACGAGTCTCTCGGACGACGAGCTCGAGGTCCTGCTCTATGACTTCAAGGCGGACATCAATTCCTACCTGGCGCGCCTGGCGGGGACGGTGCAGTCGCGGACGCTGACCGACCTGATCGCATTCAACAACTCGCACGCCGACACCGAGATGCCGCTGTTCGGACAGGAACTGTTCGAGCAGGCGCAGGCAAAAGGCGATCGCAGCGAGTCACGCTACCAGCAGCAGTTGCGGCGCATCAACGAGACGGCCGACAGCTCAGGTCTCGCGGCGCTGTTCGAGCGCCACCGCGTCGCGGCGCTGGTGGCCCCCGGCAACGGCCCGGCCGAGCTGATCGACAACGTGTGGGGCGACCACGCCGAGAACAGCGGCGGCTGGCCGACGATGGGCTCGGCCGCGGCGGTGGCGGGTTACCCGAGCCTCACGGTGCCGGCGGGATTCGTGGCCGGGCTGCCGGTGGGCATCCATTTCGTGGCGCCGCGCTGGCACGACGGCCGGCTGCTGCAGATCGGCCGGGCTTTCGAGCGCGCACGCGGCGCGCGGCGCCCGCCAAAGCTGTAATTTCGGCGCATCCGGCTAGCGACGCGCAAAGAAATCGGTGGCCCTGATCAGCGCGCGCGCCGTGCCGGCCTCGAATGCCGAGTGGCCGGCATCCGGGATGACCTGCAGCCGCGCTTCGGGCCAGGCGCGCGACAGGTCCCAGGCGCTGCGCATGGGACACACCACGTCGTAGCGGCCCTGCACGATGACCGCCGGGATGTGGCGGATGCGGCGCACGTTGGCCAGCAGCTGGTCGTCGCGCTCGAAGAACCCGCGGTTGATGAAGTAGTGGCATTCGATGCGGGCGAAGGCCGCGGCATAGGCGCCCTGGCGGAATTTGGCGATGTAGTCCGGGTTCTGGCGCAGATAGCTGGTGGCGCCCTCCCAGATCGACCAGGCGCGCGCGGCCCGCACCATCACCGCCCGGTTGCGGCTGGTCAGGCGCCGGTAGTACGCACCCAGCATGTCGCCGCGCTGCGCACGGGGAATCGGCGCCACGTAGTTTTCCCACAGGTCCGGGTAGATCGAGGCCGCACCCAGGGGATCCTGGTAGAACCATTCGATCTCGGAGCGGCGCAGCAGGAAGATGCCGCGCAGCACCAGTTCCGTGACGCGCCGGGGATGGGTCTGCGCGTACGCCAGCGCCAGTGTCGAGCCCCACGAGCCGCCGAACACTTGCCAGCGCTCGACCCCGAGGTGCCGGCGCAGGGTCTCGATGTCATCGACCAGGTGCCAGGTGGTGTTGTCCTCGAGACTGGCGCGCGGTCGGCTGCGGCCGCAGCCGCGCTGGTCGAACAGCACGATGCGGTAGCGGCGCGGATTGAAGAAGCGGCGCATACCCGGGTCGGTGGCCCCGCCGGGGCCGCCGTGCAGGAACACCACCGGCTTGCCGCGCGGATTGCCGCTCTCCTCGAAGTACAGGCGGTGGCCACCGCCGACCGGCAGCATGCCGGTGCGGCGCGCTTCGATGGGCGGATAGAACGGGTTGTTGGCGTTGCGGCGGCTCAAGGGCGGGCTCCGGCGACATTGCCCGCGCCTGCGGGCGGATTCTCCGGCGTGTGCCAGCGCAGCGACATGCACGACAGGCCGGCGTCGATGCGCGCGACCTGCGTCGTGGGCAGCGGCACGACCCGGTAGCCACGCGCTGCCAGTAGCTCCAGCGTTCCCGGGAAGCGATCGGGCACCAGCAGGGTGTCGTTGATACGCAGTGAGTTGGCGGCGGCTTCTTCCGCAAGATCCAGCACCACCAGATCGAATCCGGCAAACAGTCCGGCCGCGGCGCAGGCGCGGGTGGTGAGAATGGTTTGCTCATCCAGCAGGGCGCAGGCGGTCTTCAGGTGCAGCACCCCCGCCGGCGTGGACACGATGCGCGCGCGGCGGCCAATGGCCGCGAGCAGTCGCGCCAGTTCCTGCGCGCCCTCGCGGTCAGTGCGCGCGGACAATCCGATCAGGACTTCCGACGGCGTGACCAGCACATCGCCGCCGTCGGCGAAGCCGTGGGTCAGTTCGGCAATGCCGACGAAGTGCCGCTGCAACGCTGCGCGCAGCAGCGGCGCTTCTCCCAGGCGCGAGGGCGCGCCGGGGCGCAGCAGGATTGCGCCCTCGGGGAAGGTCAGCGCGGGGTCCTCGACGAACATCGAGTCCGGGTACTGCGGCAGCGGCGGCAGGATATCGGTCGTGACACCCGCGGCGCGCAGGGCCGCGGCGTAGGCGCTGTGCTCCGCCAGCACGCCGGCTGCGTCCGGCGATGGGCCCGTGCCGGCGCGCAGCCCGTCAACCACGGTCGCAGCCGGGGTGCGCAGGATGGCGCGGTCGAAGTCGAACACCCGCAGGTTCATGTCAGTTCCCCTTGTGCGCGCCGCCGGTACCAGGGCAGCACGGCGATCCATGCCACAGCGACAATCAGCAGGCCGTAACGCCCAGCGGGCGGACCGCTGATCAGGCCGGAGAGCGTGACGCCCGCGGAGCCGAGGCAGAACAGCAGCGCCGCCGCGACCAGCAGCCTGCGGTTGCCGGTGGCCAGGGCGCCCGGAATACGGAACAGGGCCGCACCGGCCAGCCCGTAGAACAGCCAGCTCGTGACCACGACGTACGCCGCCAGGTCCTGGAAGCTCCCCAGGAGCGACAGCACCACCGCAATGCCTGTGCAGCTCAGTACCGCCGCGGTGGGCACACCGGTGCGCGGACTGACGCCAGCGAACACCGCCGGCAACATGCGGTCGGTGGCCATGGCGTATACCACCCGCGAGCCGCAGAACAGCGTTGCATGCGCGGCGCCGACGAGGGAGATCGGCAGCACGATCATCAGCAGTGTTGCAAGCGCCGGGAAGCCGGCGTGCTGCAGGGCGTCCTTGACCACGTTGGGGCTGCCCGACAATTCCGCGGGACCCAGCCACAGCGCGGTGCCCAGGCTCAGCAGCACGTAGGCGGTGCCGAGCGCCGCCACGCCCACCAGCAGTCCCAGGGCCACGGTGCGTTGCGGGTCGCGCGCCTCGCCGGACATGGCTGGCACCGACTGCCAGCCGTCGAAGGCCCACAGCACTGCGATCAGGGCGACGATCCATTGCGGCTGCGCCCCGGGGGGTGCTGTCGCCACCGTGTGGCTGCGGGCGAAGAAGGCCGTGATCAGCAGCAGGGCGAACAGCAGCACCGCCGCGAGTTTCAGCGCCGCGGTCCAGCCCTGGAAGTTGCCGTTGCTGCGCGCCGGCAGCAGGTTGATACAGCCCAGCAGGGCGGCAAGCAGGGCCGCCACCCAGCCCGCCGGCACCGGCAGCGGGACCACCTGCGCGATGATCCCCGCGAAGGCGGCGGCGATGGTGGCGACGCTGCCCGCTGCGTTGACGATCATGGTCATCCAGCCGAAGACGCTGGCGGGAACCGGACCGAAGCCGTCGCGGATGTAGACATACAGGCCGCCGGCCTGCGGCCGCAGCGCGGCCAGCCGCGCATAGACGAGTGCGCCGCACAGCGACAGCACCGAGCCGACGAGCCACACGGCGTTTGCTCCGGCCAGGCGGTAGCCGCTCGCGGCCGCGACCTCGCCTGGCACCAGGAAGATGCCCGAGCCGATGACGGCGCCGATGGTGAGGAGCGCAAAGGCCCAGGGGCCCAGTACGCGCGGCGGCTCCGTATATCCGGACGGGGTGTCAGCACTCATTTAAATGGTGTCTCCGTAGAGCGCGAGTTCCAGCGGCGTCACCGTCGCTGCGAAGCGGCGGTACTCGGCGCGCTTGATTGCCAGCAGTACGGCGTGCAGCCCTGAACCCAGCGCGTCGGCGAGAAAGGCTGAGCCGGTGGCCGCCGCAATGGCGCTGCGCCAGTCCGGCGGCAGTGTCGCACTGTCTGCGGCAACATAGGCGGTGGCCGGTGGTCCCGGATCGCACTGCCCCTGCATTCCGCGGTGCATGCCCGCCAGCACCGTGGCCGCGACCAGGTAGGGGTTGGCATCCACGCCTGCCATGCGGTGCTCCAGGTGCCGGCCTGCCGCGGCGCCGGCGGGCACCCGCACCGCGACACTGCGGTTGTTGCTCCCCCAGGTCGGCGCGGTGGGCGCGTAGCTGCCGCTGGCGAAGCGGCGCCAGGAGTTGAGGTGCGGCGCGAACACCAGCATCGACTCCGTCATGGTGTCGAGCAGACCGCCGACCGCATGTTGCAGCGTCTGAGCCAGCTGCGCACCATAATCGGCGAAGACATTGTCGCCGCTGCGATCCAGCAAGCTGGCGTGCAAGTGCATGCCGCAGCCGGCGCGCTGTGCGAAGGGCTTGGCCATGAAGCAGGCGCGCAGACCATGACGCAGTGCCAGCGCGCGCAGCAGCCGCTTCAGCATCACCAGGTCGTCGGCGGCGCGCAGGGCATCGTCACGGTGATGCAGGGTCAGTTCGTACTGGCCTGGCGCATACTCCGAAATCAGGGTCTCCAGCGGCAGCGCCTGCGCCTGCGCGGCGCTGTACAGCGCGGCGGTAAAGGGCTCCAGGCGATCGAGCTCGTCCACACCGTAGACGCCGATTGTTTGCGGTGGCAGTCCGGTCAGGGGCAGCGGGCCGGCCTGCGGTTCCGCGTCGCTGCGCGGATCCAGGAGATAGAACTCCAGCTCGAAGGCCATGACCGGCTGCAGTCCCGCGGCCTGCAGCGCCTGCTGCTGTCGCGCCAGTGCGTGGCGTGGATCCGCCGGCATCGGCGTACCGTCGAGCTCGAACAGGGATACGCGCACCTGGCCGCGCGGCGGTGACGTCCATGGCAGCGGCACCAGCGAATCCGCGATCGGCCAGGCGCGGCGGTCGGCATCGCCGTCACTCCACACCAGGCCGGTCTCCTCGACGTCCTCGCCGCTCACGTCCAGGCCGAGGATCGAGCCGGGCAGGTGCCGCCCCTCGCGATACAGTGGCAGCAGTTCGTGGCGGCGGATGATCTTGCCGCGCGCGATGCCGTTGACGTCGATGAGCACCAGGTCGAAAGCCTCGATGTCAGGATGCGCCGCCAGGAACGACTCGGCCTCGGCCGGGTCCGCCGCCTGCGCGGGCCTGGTGCCGGCGCCGCCGTTCACGGTACGGGGTCCCCGGTGAGGCGCGCCAGCACCTGCGCGAAGGCCGTGATGAAGCCTTCTACGTCGTCGGCGCCCAGTGTCGGGCTGGTGAGCACCATGTTATGAAAGGGTGTCAGCAGGTACCCGCGGTTCAGCAACGACAGGTGCAGCACCGCGGCCAGCAGCGGGTCCTCCGCGGCGCGTGCCTGCGCGGCATTGCGTGGCGGTTGCGTGCTGAACACCACCTCCAGCCGCGCGCCAACGCGGCTGACATGCCAGGGCAGGCCCTGCGCCTGCAGCGCAGCGCGCACGCCCGCCTCGATGTCATCGGCGCGCGCATTCATGGTGGCGTAGCACTGTGGCGTCATGAGGTGCTGCAGGCAGGCTCGCAGGCAGGAAAGCTGCAGGACGCTGCCGGAGAGCGTGGTGCCGATGCCGGAGTGTCCCTGGACCTTGCGCGCGCGTCGCGCGGCATCGAAGCGCTGCGCGACCTCGTCGGTGAAGCCCCAGACACTCACCGGCACACCGCCACCAACCGCCTTGCCCACCACCAGCAGGTCCGGGTCCAGGCCATGGGTCGCGGCGTAGCCGCCCAGGCCGCTGGAGAGGGTGTGGGTTTCGTCGCACAGCAGCAGCGTGCCGTGGCGCCGGGTGGCATCCCGCAGGAACTGCAGGAATCCCGGCTGCGGCAGGATCATTCCGCAGTTGGTCATGACGGGTTCGGCGATGACCGCGGCGATGTCCCGCGACGACAGCACCTGCTGCAGCGCCGCCTCGTCATTGAACGGGACCGCGGTGCACAGCGCAGCGGGGTCCGCGGCATTGCCGAGCAGGCTCGCCTTGCCGGCGGTGACACCGTCGCGCAGTTCCACCAGTGTCTCATCCACCGCACCGTGATAGCAGCCGTCGAACACCACGATGCGCTGCCGTCCGGTCGCGGCGCGCGCAACGCGCAGGGCGAAGCGGTTGGCGTCGCTGGCAGTGGTGGCGACCTGCCATTGCGGCAGGCGGAAACGCTGCATCAGCAGTTGCGAGACTTCCTGCGCGTCTGAGGCAGGCAGCATGGTGGTGAAACCGCGGGTCACGCACTCGCGCAGGGCTTCCATGATGGGCGGCGGCGCGTGTCCGAACATGGCGCCGGTGTCGCCCAGGCACAGGTCCACCATCTCGTTGCCGTCGATGTCCGTGAGGCGACAGCCCTCGGCGCGTGCCATCAGCATGGGGAAGGGCATCGGCCAGTCGGTCATCCAGTGCATCGGCAGGCCGTCGAACCAGGCGTTGTCCCGCCCGTGGGCCGCGAGTGAGCGCGGCCGCCGCGCGGCGTAATCCCTCTCTTCCTGTTTGAGCAGGGACGCGGCACGGGCGTTGCGCTGACCTGGATCGGCGGCGTGGGCGGTGGGGCGGGCGCTCATGTTGGATCCATATATATCATGCGCCGCGCGCGCCGGCTGGATGCACAGGCTTGCTCGGGAACTAGGGGCGCTCGCGCTGTAGCCGCTGCGCGGATGCGCGCAGTCCCGGCAGGGCGCCGTCACACAGGGCGCTGACCCAGTCGTCGCATAGCCGTACCGCGCTGGCGGCCTTGAAGCGGCCGGGAAAGACACTCGCCTCCAGCCACAACCCGTCCATCAGTGCGCCGAGCGCCGTGGCCGCCTCACGCAGGCGGAAATGGGCGCTCGCCGCGGGCTGTAGTTCGCCCAGCAACTGCTCCAGCACCGCGCGATAGTCGCCGTAAGTGCGTTCATGTACCGCGCGCATCTCGTCGTCGTGAGCGATGCGGCTCCAGAACACCAGCCAGCAGTGGAACACGCCCGGGTCGATCTGGTCCGGTGCGAACGAGGCCTCGAAGTAGCGGTGCAGCCGCTGCCGGGGTGTCAGGTCGGGATCCTGGGCATGGCGGCGCATGGAGCGCAGCAGCGAATCGGCCAGTGTCTGGTAGGCGGCCGCGACCAGCGTGGTGATACTGGGGAAGTGATGGTTGATCAGGCCCGCGGACACGCCCGCCTGGCGGCTGATGCGCCGCACCGACATGCCCTCGTGCCCGTAGCGGCGCAGGCACGCGAGGGTGGCCTCCACCAGCGCCTCGCGCCGTACCTGCGCGCTGGCGCGGTGGAAACGCGGTGTTGCCTGTCTGCTGCGTGGCGTTTCCGGTCTGCGTACCATGCACTCTCCCTTCAGCGCGCCGCCGCCCGCACGGGATCCACCCACAGCCACGCCAGCCCGGCGGCGCAGGCCATGGCCGCACCCACAATGAACACGGGTGTCCAGGCATGCTGGCCGGACAACCAGGCGATGATGGGGGTTGCGATCAGGCCACCGACATTACCGCCGGTGTTCAGGAACCCGCAGGCGGCCATGCTTTCCTCGCCTGCGACGTGCATGACCGCCGCCCAGTACGGCCCCTCGGTCGTCTCGATGCAGCCGAAGCACAGGGAGAGTGCGGCGACAGCAAAGTAGGGGTTGGAGGCGTTGACCGCCGCCAACAGCAGCATTGCGGCCAGCGGCAGCGCCACCAGCGGCACCAGGCGCAGGCCGCGGGTGATCCCGAAGCGGACGGTACACGCGCTGGCGAGGCGTCCGCCAGCCCCAGCCCCGAGCGCCGCCGCCAGCGGTGGCGCGCCCGCCAGCCAGCCGCCTTCCAGGACGGTGAAGTGCCGTTCCTGAACCAGGTACAGGAAGCACCAGTTGGCGAGCAGGTAGAAGGCGTAGTTCATGCACAGGTAGGAGACGGTCAGCGTCAGCACGTCGCGGTTGCGGACCAGGGCCCAGATGCGCCGCCACGAAATGGCGCCAGTGTCCGCGGGCCGGGTGCGCGCCGGCAGTTCCGCAAGTTCGGCGGCGCTGATCGCCGGGTGCTCGGCCGGAGTGTTGCGGCCGTAGCGCGCCCAGCCGCCGATCAGCAGCAAGGCAGGCAAAGTGCTCCACAGCAGGGCGCGCTGCCAGTCGAAGCGGATCATGAGCCAGGCAACGAGGGGAGGTGTCGCGGCCGCGGCCAGTCCCAGTCCCATGCTCTGCAGTCCCTGCACCAGCGGCCACTGCAGCGGTGGGAACCATTCTTCAAACACTCCCGCGGACAGGGGGAAGATCGGGGCCTGCGCGCAGCCGCACAGCAGCTGCGCCGCCAGCAGCACCGCGAACAACATCGTCCCGCCCAGCAACAGCGGCGCAAGCGGCGTGACCAGCGTGGCCGCGAAAGCCACCAGGCTGATCAGGACGAATGCGGCGCGCGCCCCGAGGCGCTGGCCCAGCACACCGCCGGGAAACTGCATGGCGGCGTACCCGATCAGGAAGGCGCTCTGCAGCCAGCCGATCTGCATCTGGCTCAAGCCGAGCTGCGGCATCATCTGGTAAGCGGCGACCGTCAGGCTGCGCTGCTGGACGTAGGCCATCGCGCCGAAGCCGAACAGGAACAGGAAGATCCTCCAGCGCACGCGCAGCCAGGGGGCCGCCGCCCGCGCGGCGGGCGCCGCGGCGGCGGGCGTCGGGTGCGCTGTCATCACCCGTGCAGTGTGCCTGCCGCTGAGCGCTTGCTCAACAAGCGCGGCCGGGTATCAGGCGGGAGCGCCGCCGGCCAGGATCTCCTCCAGCGCGGACAGCACCGCCTTCACTTCGGCGCCGCTGTTGTAGTGCGTCATGGACAGCCGCACCGCGCCGCGGTCCGGATCGACTCCCATCGCCTGCAACAGGCGTACCGCGTAGAAGTTGCCGTAGCCGCACATGAAGCCGCGCCGTGCCAGCGCCTTGACCACCGCCGCGGGCTCGACCGTGCGCGGTACGAATGACACGGTGGCGGCGCGCTGGGCGGGATCGGCGGGACCGAGCAGCCGCAGGTCACGCCGCGCCGCGAGGAAATCGAGCAGCGGCCCGAGTAGCGGTATCTCCGCGCCGCGCAGCAGTTCGCGCACCCGAGCGGCGCGGGCCGAGGTGAAGGCCGCCTCCCCAGCGGCGCCGGCAGGCGGCGCGCCGTGATGGTGCGCATCCAGCAGATCGAAGTACTCGGCGATGCCGCGCGCCGCGGCGACCTGCGCGTGGTCAGGCCCGGCGGGCACCAGACGCTTGCCGCCCTCGGCGGCGTTGAAATAGTGCCCCTGGTTGCTCAGCCGCTGTAGCAGCGGTGCGCGCACCACCATCAGTCCCTGGTGCGGGCCGTAGGTCTTGTAGAGCGAGAACAGGTAGATGTCGGCGCCGAGCGCGGCCACATCCGGCAGGCCGTGCGGCGCCCAGGCCACGCCGTCCACCGCGGTCAGGATACCGTGGCGGCGCGCCTGTGCGCAGATCTGCGCCACCGGGTTGATGTCGGCCACAATGTTGGAGGCGTGTGGAAATACCAGCAGGCGCGTGCGCTCGCTGAACAGGGCAACGAGCTGCCCCGGATCCAGCCGGCCGCTCACCGGATCGACGCCCCATTCCTTCACCACCATGCCCTGCGCGGCGAGCCGGCGCCACGCGCCGCTGTTGGCTTCGTGGTCCTGGTTGGTGACGATGATTTCGTCGCCCGGCTGCAGCAGCGCCAGGAAGGCCTGCGCCAGCACGTAGGTGTTCTGGGAGGTGGAGGGCCCGATGTGGACCTCCGCGGGTGTCACGCCCAGGTACTCCGCCAGGCGTGCGCGCGAGGCGTCCATCCATTCCCCGGCCTCGGTCGAGGCCGCGAACGGGTAGTAGGGCTGCACCTTCAGCCGTCGGTAGTACTCGTGCAGCCGCGAGACGACGGGGGCGCAGGGGTAGGAGCCGCCGGCGTTCTCCAGGAAGGCCTGGCCGGCGAGTGAGGGTTCCGCGAACGCCGGGAACTGGCGCCGCACAAACTGCAGATCGAGTGTCATGGCGTGATGGTATCCACCCAGATGGGATTGGTGTAGGCCTTGTGTCCGGCGGTGTCGCTGACCACCAGCGCGTACCAGCAGGACGAGCCGGTGCTGAGGCTGAAATGCGTCCGCGCGCGCTGCGGCTGCCCGGCGAACTGGCGTGTCTGCAGCACGCCGGCGTTACCCACGAGCTGCACTTCTTTAAGGCCCGGTACAGACTGGAACTCGAAGTCCAGTGCGAACGGGGCGCCGCGCGCGACCCGCAGTCGGCCGCCGAAGGGCACCGACGGGTAAATCAACGGCCCGAAGCTGACATAGGCATGGCCTGCCTTGAGCGCCGCGGCGTATGACTGCGCGTCCGGTGCCTGCCCGACATGGGCATAGACGCGCACCCTGCCGCTCAAGTCGTTCCAGACATCGTGGGTGTCAGTGCCCGCGCTGAGGTAGTAGGGATGGCCCTCGTTCCATGCCCGCCACAGCCATTGCAGCACGCGCGTGTCATCCGCCGGGGCGGTGGCGTTGATTTCAACCAGGTCGAATCCGGGAACGAAGCCCCCTGGCGCCACGCCAGCCGCGACGCTGGTGAAGTAACCGAAGGGGATGAACGGGTGGTTGACCTGCACCACCGCGGCGCCCATGCGGCGCGCCTCGGCGATGATCTGCGCCGCCGTCGCGGTGCCGGGATCGATGGTGAGCGGCTCCCCCTGGCGGATCGCCCAGGCGTTGAAGTGGCCCCAGGAGGGCGAGATCTCGATGCCGGGCAGGAAGGCCACGCCCCGCGCCGCGGCGATGCGCGCCAGCGGCGCGTGGTTCACGGTCGAGTCGTGGTCGCTCACGGTCAGCACGTCGAGGCCTGCAGCAAGCTGCGAGCGCGCCAGGTCGGCGGGCGGCGTGACCGCCTCCGCCTGGTCGGCGTGATGGTGCAGGTCGGCCGAGTACCAGTGCCGTGCCGCGGGATCGAACAGCAGGTGCAGTGTCACGCGCAGTGTTTGCGTCCCGCCAGGGGTCACGGTCGCACTGACCCGCGCCTCCGGACCCAGAAATCCGCCGCCGTGCGAGACGCTGAACTCGTAGTGCCCGGGGGCGAGCGCGGTGTCGAGCTGACCGCGGTGTACGAGGTCGGTGAAGAACACGCTGCCGCCCAGGAATCCGACCGCCGGCACGTCCCCGCCCACGATGGCGATGCGGGCATCCAGTGGTCGGGCGCTCTGCGCGTCGACGACCTGGAAATCGATCCGGCCGGCGCTCTGCAGGGCGCCAAAGTCCAGTTGCTCTCGTGAGTCGGCATGCACGGAGACCCTGCGCGCGGCGCTGCGCGAGTAGCCGCGGCCGGTGGCATAAAGCTGGTAGTCGCCCTGCGGCAGTGTCAGCCGGTAGCCGCTGGAATCCCCGAGCGTCCACGCCCAGGTGCTGCCGTTCTTCTCCACCACCAGCACCGGCTGGGCCAGTGGATGTCCGTCGCGATCGGTGACTGTGCCATGCACGGTCCCCGCGGGCAGGTGCTCGTGCGCGATCTGCGCGGCGACCACCGGGGCCAGGTCGCCGCGCGTGCCAACCTGCAGCCAGCCCTGGAATGTGCGGCTGGCATGCGGGGCCAGCGTATGTCGCAGCAGCAGGTCGCGCGAGCCGGAGCCGATGTGATCGAAGTAGGGCGCGTGCAGGGTGATCGACCAGTCGCTGTCGTAGGCCGTCATGCGCCGCGCCAGCGGTGCCGGCGCCGCGCCGTCGGTGAGTGCGGCATAGCCGGGCACGTTGAGCCGGTAGCCGCTGCCCGGCCACAGCGTCAGCCCCGACAGCAGGTCTTTCAGCGCCGTGGCGCCGTTGTTGGTCAGTACCGTCGTGATGCCGATCTGGTCCGAGCCATCCTCCAGCAGGTATTCGGTGCTGACGGTCGCCTGGCCGAAGTCGCGCACGCTGCGGATGCGCACCCGCTGCGGACCGCGCTCGAGGACCTCCACGCGATGGTAAGTGTTGGGCCAGGCAGACCAGTTGTCGGGGATGAAGTCTGCGAACACCACGCGGTCGCGCTGGATCACACCCGCGGACACCGGCGCCAGGTCCACCAGTGCGCCGCGCGGCACGCCGTAGGGAACCGGCGACTCGACCGCCAGTGCGAAAGCCAGCCGGTCGTTCACCACGGTCAGGTCACCGGCGGCGCGTGCGCCGCCGCCAGGGATGGGTGTCGGTCCGGTGATGACCCGTACCGCGGCCGCCAGGGGCGTGACCCCGCCCGCCAGCGGCAGGGCGCACAGCAGTGCGGCCAGCGCCGATTTTGCCCGCCCGCGCAGGGTGTGCTGTGCGCTGCGGTTCATGTGCCGTGCCTGGTCGCGGCGGCCGTCGCGGCACTGCCGAGGCGTGTGACCAGCGCGCGCAGGTCCGCCTGGCCCGCTGCCTTGACGCTGCCGGAGATGGCGTAGGTCAGGAACTCGAATTCATCGCCGCTGAGCTGGCGCAGCTCGCCGATCACCTCCTGGTAGCGCTCGATGCCGGGGGCTGCGATCACGGCGATATAGTCGATCTGCCCCAGCACGCTCAGGCACCACAGCACCTCCGGCGTGCGCGCCGCCGCGCGCTCGAACTGGCGCACCCGGTCGCTGGCGTCGTTGCGCAGGGTGATCTGTGTCAGGAACTGCACCGCGCCGGTCAGCCGGCCCAGGTCGACGTCGGCGTGGTAGCCGCGCACGATGCCGTCGGCCTCCAGGCGCTGCATGCGCTGGTGGCAGCGGCCGGCGGAGATACCGACCGCCTCGCTCATCTGCACCTTGCTGAGGCGCGCCGAGGCGTACAGGGCTGCAAGGATGTTGAGGTCGATCCGATCGACGTGTTTTGCTCCCTTGCGTCGCCGCGGGTGCCGGTCCGGGCCCTGCGCCATGGGTCTGTTACCTCGTCTGCCACCGATGCGCCACTATAGCCCTTAACCCCAGACCTGCTGGTCGCAGCGGATGCAGCCGTCCTCGTACACCGCGCCGGGCTCGCGGTCGCCCCTCAGCAGCACCGGTCCGTCCAGGTCCACGACCTGGCACAGCTGGCCGACGATGAAGGCCGGGGCCATGGCGAGGGAGGTGCCCACCATGTTGCCCACCATGACGCCCAGGCCCAGTTCGCGCGCCCGCCGCGCGATCTGCAGGCCCTCGGTCAGGCCGCCGCACTTGTCGAGTTTGATGTTGACCGTGTTGAAGCGGCCGGCCATGTTCGGCAGGTCCGCGAACGTCTGCAGGCTCTCGTCCGCCGCAACCGGGATCGGCATGCCCAGCTCCGCCAGGGTGGGCTCGGTGCCGACGCGGAAGGGCTGTTCGATGAGCTGCACCCGCGCCTCCTGCAGCACGGGCAGCAGTTCGCGCAGGTGTGCCACCGTGAATCCCTGGTTGGCGTCGACTCCCATCCACACGTCCGGCCGCGCGGCGCGCACCGCCCGCACGCGCGCTGCGTCCAGGTCCACGCCGGTGAGCTTGAGTTTCAGCGCGCGCGCGCCGCGGAAGCTGCCGGTGGTGGCCGCCGCCGCCATGGTCGCCGGATCTTCCGCTCCCAGCGTGAAGGTCGTCAGCAGCGGCCGGGGCGGATCCAGCTCCGCGAGCTGCCACACGGGGCGGCCGCTCTCGCGTGCCGCGAGTTCCCACATGGCGCAGTCGAGTGCGTTGCGGGCACCGCCCGCGGGCAGCAGCCCCTGCAGTTGCGCTCGTCCGGCACCCGCTTCGATGGCTGCGCGCACCGTCTCGATCTGCCGCTGCAGCACGGACATGTTCTCGCCGCGATAGTCGACGCCGGCTGCCTCGCCCCGTCCGGCAAACCCGCCGCGGCTGACTGTCACGACAATCACGTCGAGGTCGGTCATCACCTGCCCGGTGATGCGGAACGGCACGCGCAGCGGCCACTGTTCCACCCGGACAGCCAGTTCGGTCCGCGCGCTGGTGTTCACTGGCTACTCCAGTTCCAGCAGCGCATCGGCCAGCGGGGCCACGCCGCTGCGCACCGGGTCGCAGCAGGGCAGGCCGGCCTGCTGTTGCAGCGCCCGCAGATAGAGGTCGCCCTCGGCCGCCGACAGTTTCGAGGTGTTGACGCTGATGCCGATCACCCGCGCGCGCGGGTTGGTGAGCCGCGCGGCGCGCTCGTTGGCGGCAATGGCCTCGGGGAACCCCGGGATGGGGTAGTCCTCATAGCCGTCGATGTGCTCGCGCCCCGCGACATGGCACAGCACCAGCGCGTCCGGCTGTGAGCCGTGGATCAGCCCGAGCGTCACGCCGGCATAGGCGGGGTGATGCAGGGAACCCTGGCCCTCGATCAGGTCCCAGTGCTCCGCAGCGTTGTCGGGCGAGAGTGCCTCGGCCGCACCGGCGACAAAGTCGGAGATCACCGCATCGACGCTGACGCCGCTGCCTGCAATGAAGATTCCCGTCTGGCCCGTGGCGCGGAAGGTCGCCGGCCGGCCACGGCGCTGCAGTTCGCGCTCCAGGGCGAGGCTGGTGAACATCTTGCCGACCACGCAGTCGGTACCGACGGTGAGCAGCCGCCTTCCCTGGCGTTTCCTGCCGGTGGCCATCGGCGTCTGCCCGGGCTGCGGCTGGCGCACGTCGTACAGGCGCCGCCCGAGCCGCGCGGCCGCCTGCGCCAGCGCCGGAACGTCGGCGAGGCGGTGGTGCAGACCCGCGGCGAGATCCAGTCCGGCTTCCAGCGCCTCCAGCAGCGATGGCAGCCAGTGAGCGGCGATCAGGCCGCCGACGTTGGCGATGCCGACGATCAGCAGGCGGGCGCCCGCGGCGTGCGCCGCGCGGGGCGACAGGCTGGGCAGACCCAGGTCGGCGCTGCAGCCGGGCAGTGTGACCTGCGCGACGCAGCGCTCCGGGCGCCAGTAGGCGATGCCGGTCGCGGTCTTGGCTGACAGGCGATCGGCGTCACCGAGGAACAGGGCATAGGGGGAGGGCAGTTGCATACGGTCACTCTCGCAGAACGGGGCCGGCCAGGGCAGGTCATCGCATGGGTCGCGCGGCCATTGTCCCCCGGCTGGCGGTTAAGGAGTCGCCGTTTGGGATGCCTGCCGCGCCGGAAACCGCCGCGCTGCCGTTGGCACCCGTCACATTGCAGGCGCGCCTGACTTCACCGCAACCTGCTCACCGCGCCTCATTAGGTGCCTGGACCGGCAGCCGGGGCCGGGAAGGTGCGCCCCGCCGCATCACTGCAATGCGCTGCAGGAGATCCCCGGCTTTGCGCAGATCCATCCACTCCGGGAGCCGCAGGGGCTTTGCCAGCCTTCGCTGTCTGGCAGCAAGGCTCGAACCCGGAGTCCTGAGCATCAGGAAAACCGCGCTGACCACCAGCGCCGCGGCCAGGACGATTCGCAGCGTGAGCACCTCCCCACCTGCGAAATAGCCCAGCGCCACCGCGACTACCGGATTCACGTAGGCGTGACTCGACACCCGAGTCGCCGGCATGCGCGTGAGCAGCCACACGTACGCCGTAAAGCCCACCAGCGAGCCGGCCACGACCAGGTATGTCAGTGCCAGTGCGGCTCGCAGCGAGATGTGCGGGAAGGATTGCAGTTCGCCGCTGGCCATCGACAGCACCAGCAGCAGGCCACCGCCCAGGAGCATCTGTCCGCCGGCGCTGAGTGCCGGGGAGCGCGGCAGCGGCAGGGAGCGGATCAGCACCGCCCCCAACGACCAGGAGACGCCGGCGGCCAGGATCACCAGGCACGGCAGACGGGGGAGGGAGTTCGCCTCACCGTGCAGCAGCAGCACGGCGACACCGCTGAAGCCCAGAACCACCGCGGCCGCCATCCGCCAGCGCAGCGGTTGCCGGCGAAACACCAGCACCTCGAGTGTCACGGTGATGAGGGGTAACGTTGCCTCGATCACGGCCGTGATGCCCGAGGGCACGTACTGCTCGGCCCAGAAGATGGCCGCGTACGTGATGACGAACATGAACAGCGCAAGCGCCGCGATGCTGCGCCACTGCAGCGCCGTCGGGCTCGGCTCGCCGCGCACCCGCAGGAAGACGTATAGCAGCGCGCCGGCGACGAGAAAGCGCAGGCCGCTGGCGAACAGCGGCGGCACTTCCAGCACGACCACCCGGATCGCCAGGAAAGTCGCGCCCCACAGGATGTAGATGGCGGCGAATGCCAGCAGTACCCGCGGATCGACGCGCCGCGGCGTCCCGCTGGCGCCCTCTCTTGTAACCTCTAAAGAAGTCATAGAGGGTTATCATAACCCACGGGCACTTTGAAGTTAACCTGTAAAGTGATATTAAGTGGTTATGGAACCATTGCCGAATGAGAGCGCCCCGCGGCCGTTTGACCTGAGCGGCGGGCATCCCGCACTGGATTTGGTCAATTCGCTCGACAACCGCTTTGGCCCGGACGGGCCGCGGGAGCTGCTGGGCGATTACGGCGATCTGCTGCGCTTCGCCGGGCAAGCGCGGCTGCTCGAACCGCAGGCTGCCGGCCGCCTGGCGAAGTCGGTGACTCCAGCGGCCGCCGCGCGCGCGCTGCGCTCGGCGCGCGAGCTGCGCGAGGCGCTGGCGCGGGTGCTGTACGGCCACCTGGAAGGGGACATTCCCAACCGCGCCGATCTGCTGGTTCTCGAGCGCCGCATCAACGAGGCGAACCGGCGCCGTGAGCTGCACTGGACGCAAGCCTCGCCGGGCGCACCGGGTCAGGCGGCGCTGCACTGGCAGTGGGGCCGCAGCGCTGCGGCCGCCGAGTTCCCGGTCTGGGTGATTGCCGTCGCCGCAGCGCCGTTGTTGCTGACGGACACGCTGCAGCGGGTGCGGGCCTGCGGCGCACAAAACTGCCGCTGGCTGTTTCTGGATACCAGCAAGAATCACACACGCCGCTGGTGCAACATGAAGGTCTGCGGGAATCGCGCCAAGGCGCGCAGGTTTCAGGAGCGCCGCACACAGTGACGGGCGGGCCGCCCCGCGGCCGTAGCCGCGTGCATCCGTAAAATCACGACGGCCTCCGGGCAAATCAGACCTGGGAATTCGGCTGTCTCCCGGCCATGCGGCGCTGCACCTTCGCCCGTGGTCAGGCCGGCGGCTGCCGGGGGAAACACCACCTTCGGTGAACCTTTGGCCAGATTTCACCGCAACTTTGGCTGCCCTTCATGCGTCGGCCCGTCGGTCAGTTCACCGTGTTGCCACTCGCCCGTCCCACCCCTTTTTTGGGAGGCGGTGCGGGAAGCCCGAAGTTGAACCCGACTTGAGGAGAGGATCATGAAAGCGACCCGATACACGAAGCACTTCGACAGCCGCCGCCTGCTGATCGGTCTGACCGGCGCCTGCCTTGGCCTCGGCGCCACCCTCGGCTACGCGGCCGGTGAGGGACCGGACCGGCAGGCCCGCTCCACGATAGTGCAGTACGGCGACCTGAACCTGGCGACCCCGCAGGGAGTGCAGCGTCTGTACCAGAGGATCGTCGCCGCGGCCGGCCAGGTCTGCGAGAGCCGCGGGCAGGACCGGTGGCAGGCGATCGAAGACCATCATTGCCGGACGCGCTCGATCAGCCGCGCCGTGGCCGCTGTCGATTACCCGCAGCTGACCGCGCTGCATGCGGCGAAGACCGGCCAGCCGCAGGAACGGCTCGCGCGGCGCTAGCCTGAAGTTCCCCCCCGTTTTTCTTTCTTCGTAGTCAGCAGATCCCTATTTTTTCTGTGTTTGGATGGATGTTCGAGGCTTTCATGGGCGACATGATGTAGTCACTAAAGAGTTGACATTAT